>NZ_ASJB01000099.1 GCF_000478275.1 Amycolatopsis orientalis DSM 40040 = KCTC 9412 | reverse complement strand
TCTTGGTGAGGCACACTTGGATCTGGTCGGGCCGATCAGCGCGACCGATGCCCGCATCCTCGCGTGTGATGCCCGGGTCCGGCCCGGTGTCCTCGGCACCGCAGGCGAACCCTTGGACATCGGCCGATCCAAACGGACGGTGTCCCTGGCTCAGAAGTATGCGTTGACCCTCCGCGACGGCGGCTGCGCCTTCCCGGGCTGTGACATGCCGGTGCCGCGCTGCACCGCACCTCGTCCTGCTCTGCACCAAACACCACCGGCTCATCCACCGCAGCGAATGGAAAGTCCAAATCGCCCAAGACGGCCTACCGGAGTTCACCCCACCCGCTTATCTCGACCCCACCGGACAACCGAGACGCAACACCATGCACCTCAGGACCTAGGCCGATTGTGTATAACGCCCTACACGTCCGCGCGCCACGGAATCCGCTCAGGATCGGTGAAGGCGAGGACCGATTCGTCGAACCGTCGGTAGATCAGCCCGCCCGCGGCGGTCTCCTCCAGTTCCCCCGCGACCAAGGCGAGTGGCTGCGCTCCGATCCGGAAGTGCACTTCGGACAGGATGTCGTCGTGCTGAAGGACGATCACTGGTCGACCGGACCGACGGGCAACTCGGTCAGAGACCGCCACCGTCCAGCCAAGCGTGAAGCCGATAAAGCTGAAGGCAAGAAACATCGGAGTCAGCGAATTGCGGGCCGCTTCCGGCCACATCCTCCCGCAACGCCATCTCCACACCGGTCCACATATCGACTCGCCTGCCTTGGAGTGCCGTGAAATTCCGCGACTGCTCGGTCACCCACTCGTCTCGCCCCATCCCGGCAGTATCGCCGAACTGTCGGTCCCTCACGGCACACTGCCGCCGTGACCATCACGCAGACTCAAGCCTGGGTCGAATCCCTCGGCGGCCCGCTCATCATCGTGCCCGTCTCGGCCTTGGCCGACTGGAAGGGGAGTGCGGAAGAAGGGGAAGACGAAGACGACTACGACCGTGCCTGCGCGGTGAACGCGCTCGCGGGCGCACTCCCCGTCGGCGAGACGACAGGCCTCGTCCTCGGCGACGAACCCGCCACCACCTGCTACCTCCCGCGCCACCGCACGTTCCTTCGCTGGCTCGCCGCCGACTCCGAGGCCGACCTGCTCGCCGAGGCCGAAAGGGTCCTCGCCGATTCCGCGACGCCGTGGGAGGACTGCGGCCTTTGGGAGACCGACGGCCCTGCGGTCCTCATGGACTCGGTGACAGCGGGCGCGGAACTGGGCGTCGAGTTTCCCGCCGGCGGGAAACCGGAACAGGCCGAGGTCCCGATCGAAAGAGGACGTTTCCGGGTGCGGGCCGTCCACACGGACGGCGAGGCCGCGTGGGTCGGTCTGGTGCAGCTCGTTCCCGAAGCGGACGGCCGGTGAACCACCGCCAGGCCGGACCCCGGACAACCCGGTTGCCCTCGCGCGCTACCCTTGAACCAACTGGCACCGATCCGGCCATCACCGGGGAGCCTCCGGAAGAACAGGGCCCGCGCCCTCAGTAGAACCGGACGGGTACGGCCCGTCACAGCCGTCGAATGAGCGGCCCAGCCGGAACATCACCGGCCGGGCAAGCGGGGTGGTACCGCGGAACGCGCCGGAAACGGCCGTCTCGTCCCCGTGTGGGTGAAAGCCCGTACGAGAGCGACGAACCGCGAGGAGCACCGAAGATGTATCCCAAGGCACAGATGGACGGCGAGAACGGCGTCCCGTCCCAGCCTTCGTTCCCCGAGTCGGAAAAGCGCGTCCTCGCGTACTGGGAATCCGATCGGACGTTCCAGGCCAGCATCGACGCCCGCGAGGCCGGGACCAACGGCTCGAACGAGTACGTCTTCTACGACGGCCCGCCGTTCGCCAACGGTCTTCCGCACTACGGTCACCTCCTCACCGGGTACGTGAAGGACCTGGTGCCGCGGTACCAGACCATGAAGGGCAAGCGCGTCGAGCGCCGCTTCGGCTGGGACACCCACGGTCTGCCCGCAGAACTCGAGGCGATGCGCCAGCTCGGGATCACCGAGAAGTCCGAAATCGACGCCATGGGCATCGACGTCTTCAACGACGCGTGCCGCGAGTCCGTGCTGCGCTACACCGGCGAATGGCAGGACTACGTCACCCGCCAGGCCCGCTGGGTGGACTTCGACAACGACTACAAGACGCTCGACGTCACCTACATGGAGTCGGTGATCTGGGCGTTCAAGCAGCTGTGGGACAAGGGCCTCGTCTACGAGGGCTACCGCGTCCTGCCTTACTGCTGGCGTGACGAGACACCGCTGTCCAACCACGAGCTGCGCATGGACGACGACGTCTACGCGAGCCGCCAGGACCCGGCCGTCACGGTCGGTTTCCGTCTGGAGGGTAACGACAACGAACTCGACGGCACCTATCTGCTGATCTGGACCACGACGCCGTGGACGCTGCCGTCCAACCTCGCGACGGCGGTGCACCCCGACGTGCGGTACGTCGTCGTGGAGTCCGAGGCCCAGGAGGGCAAGCGGTTCCTGCTCGCCGAGGCCCGCGTCGCCGCGTATGCCCGCGAACTCGGCGAGGAGCCCACCGTCGTCGGGCACTACACCGGTACCGAACTGCTCGGAACCCGTTACGCGCCACCGTTCCCGTACTTCACCGGACACGAGAACGCGCACCGCGTGCTGCCCGCGGACTACGTCACCACCGAGGACGGCACGGGCATCGTCCACATCGCGCCCGCCTACGGTGAAGAGGACAAGGTCGTCACCGACGCGGCGGGCATCGTCCCGGTCACGCCGGTCGACGCTCAAGGCAAGTTCGACGCCACCGTCGGGGATTACGCGGGCCAGCAGGTGTTCGACGCGAACCCGAACATCATCAAGGATCTCAAGAACGGCACCGGTTCCGCGGGCCGTCAGGGCGCGGTGCTGCTGCGCCACGAGACCTACGAGCACCCGTACCCGCACTGCTGGCGCTGCCGGAACCCGCTGATCTACCGCGCCGTCTCGTCGTGGTTCGTCGCGGTGACCGAGTTCAAGGACCGGATGGTCGAGCTGAACCAGCAGATCACCTGGTACCCGGAGAACGTCAAGGACGGCCAGTTCGGCAAGTGGCTGGAGAACGCCCGCGACTGGTCGGTCTCGCGCAACCGCTACTTCGGCACGCCGATCCCCGTTTGGCAGTCCGACGACCCGGCGTACCCGCGCACGGACGTCTACGGCTCGCTCGACGAGCTGGAGCGCGATTTCGGCGTGCGGCTGGAGAACCTGCACCGGCCCTACATCGACGAGCTGACCCGGCCGAACCCGGACGACCCGACCGGGAAGTCCACCATGCGCCGGATCGAGGACGTGCTCGACGTCTGGTTCGACTCGGGCTCGATGCCCTACGCGCAGGTGCACTACCCGTTCGAGAACACCGAGTGGTTCGAGCACCACTACCCGGGCGACTTCATCGTCGAGTACATCGGGCAGACCCGCGGCTGGTTCTACCTGCTGCACGTGCTGGCGACCGCGCTGTTCGACAGGCCGGCCTTCCGCACCTGCATCTCGCACGGCATCGTGCTCGGCTCGGACGGCCAGAAGATGTCCAAGTCGCTGCGGAACTACCCGGACGTCAACGAGGTGTTCGACCGCGACGGCTCGGACGCGATGCGCTGGTACCTCATGGCGAGCCCGATCCTGCGTGGCGGCAACCTGATCGTCACCGACCGGGGCATCCGCGACGCCGTCCGCCAGGCCGTGCTCCCGCTGTGGAACTCGTACTACTTCCTCGCGCTCTACGCGAACGCCGAGGGAGTGGAAGGCAAGTGGCGCACGGATTCGAAGCACGTGCTCGACCGCTACGTGCTGGCGAAGACCCACGAACTGGTGACGGACGTCGAGTACGCGCTCGACACCTACGACGTCGCCGGTGCCTGCTCGACCGTCCGTGACTTCCTCGAGGTGCTCACGAACTGGTACGTGCGCCGTTCGCGCGACCGGTTCTGGGCCGGCGAGCAGGACGCGATCGACACCCTTCACACCGTGCTGGAAGTGACGTCGCGGGTGGTCGCGCCGCTGCTGCCGCTCACCTCCGAGGTCGTCTGGCGCGGCCTGACCGGCGGCCGTTCGGTCCACCTGACCGACTGGCCGAACTCGCTCGACCTGCCCGCCGACGCGGCGCTGGTGACGGCGATGGACCGGGTGCGGCAGGTGGCGTCTTCGGCGCTTTCGCTGCGGAAGTCGAACAAGCTGCGGGTCCGGCTGCCGCTGGCCAAGCTGGTCGTCGCCGCCGATGAGGCCGACTCTCTGCGCGAGTTCACCGACATCCTGCGCGACGAGGTCAACGTCAAATCCGTCGAACTGACCACGGACGTCGCCGCGCACGGTGGCTTCGAGGTCGCGGTCAACGCCCGCGCCGCCGGCCCGCGGCTGGGCAAGGACGTCCAGACGGTGATCAAGGCCGTCAAGGCGGGCGAGTGGACGACGACCGAAAGCGGTGCCGTCGTGGCCGCCGGGATCGAACTCGTCGAGGGCGAGTACGAGCGGCGCCTGGTCGCCAAGGGTGGCGGCGCGGCGGCGGAACTGCCCGGCGGGGCGGGGCTGGTGCTGATCGACACCGAGGTCACCGACGAGCTGGCGGCCGAGGGCCTGGCCCGTGACCTGGTCCGGGTCGTCCAGCAGGCTCGCCGGGACGCCGGTCTCGACGTCGCCGACCGGATCTCGCTCACCGTCGACGCGCCGGAGGACGTGGTCGCGGCCGCGACCACGCACGAGGAGTTCATCGCTTCGGAGACCCTGGCGACTTCGGTGACCTACGCCGACGTCGCCGACGGCTCGGCCGGGACGGTCGGCGAGGGCACCAAGGTGACCGTGGCGGTCGCCAAGGCGTAGCCACACACGCGCCATGAAAGGTCCTTTCCTTGCAAATTTCGCAAGGAAAGGACCTTTCATGGCATTCAGGACAGGTGCTGCTCACGCAGGTTACGAAACGGATTCGGAAACGTCGCTTTCCCGACCGGGGGAAGCCTTGCCCGGGGGAAATCGGCAGGCTGGCCCGAGGCGCGCGAGGGGCGCGCCGCACTGGGGGAGAGCGAGTCCATGAGTCCTGCCCGAAAACGAGGGATCCTGATCGGCGCCGCACTGGCGGTCGTCGCCATCGTGGTGGCCGCCGTGGTGCTGCTGGTCAAGGAGGATCCGGCGCCCGCCGCCACGGGTGGCCCCGGGGGATCCGCCGAGACCGCGCAAGAGAGCCCGGCACAGGTCGCCACCAGGTTCCTCCGGCAGTTCGACACCGGTGACCTGACCGGCGCTCCGGTCGACGATCCGGCGGCGGGTACGGCAGCCCTGTCCGCGGCGCGGGGCGCACTCAGCCCGACGTCGGTCAAGACGGTCCTCGGTGAGGTCCCGACGACGCCGGGGGACGCGACCACGACTTCGGCCACCTTCAACGCTTCGTGGACCCTCGCGGGCAACAGTGTCTGGAAGTACGAAGGCAAGCTGGAGCTGGTCCGCAACGCCGGGAAATGGGTGGTCCGCTGGGCGATGTCGGTGATCCACCCGAAGCTCGAAGCCGGGCAGCGGCTGTCCGCCGCGCCCGTATCGGCCAAGCCGGTGGTGGCCGACCGGGACGGCAAGGCCCTCGTCGGCGGTGACGCGGCGGGTGTCGCGCCGATCCTGCAGGGGGCGCTGTCCAAGGTCGCGGCCGAGCAGAACGGCGGCACCGGGACCCCGGCCACCGTCACGGTGTCGCGCGTCGACGCCTCCGGCAAGCCGGTCGAGACCCTGTTCGGGCAGGCCAAGGAGTCCGGTGAAGCGCTGGTGTCGACCTTGAGCGTGGCCAGCCAGAGCGCCGCGCAGAAGGCCGTCGACGGCTTCCAGGGGCCGGCGATCATCGTCGCGATGAAGACCTCGGGCGACCTCCTCGCGGTGGCGCAGAACAGCGCGGCCGGGAACCAGCCGAAGGCCCTCAGCGGGCTGTACTCACCGGGATCGGCCTTCAAGATCGCCACGGCGACCGCGGCATTGCAGCAGAGCGGGGTTTCCGCCGACACACCGGTGGCCTGCCCCGGCAGTGAGCAGATCGGGACCCGCACGCTCAAGAACGAGAACGGGTTCGACCTGGGGACCGTCTCGCTGAAGACGGCGTTCGCCGCGTCGTGCAACACGACCTTCGGGCGGCTCGCCGGGCAGCTGCCCGCGGACGGCCTAGCGAAGGCGGCGAGCCAGTTCGGTCTCAACGCCGACTTCGAGATCCCGGGACTGGCCACCGAGACGGGGAAGGTGGAGCCGTCGAGCAGCGGCGACGAACAGGTCGAGGCCGGGATCGGGCAGGGAAAGGTCCAGGTCAGCCCGCTGGGCGCGGCGCTCATGGCCGCCACCGTCGCCGCGGGTAAACCGGTCGTGCCGAAGCTGTGGCAGGGGCTGGAGACCAAGGTCAACACCGGCTACCAGGCCCCGTCCGCCGGGGTGCTGAACCAGATCCGGTCGATGATGCGCGAGGTCTGCACGACCGGGACCGCGAAGGCGTTGAAGGGCAGCGGCGCCGTGTTCGGCAAGACCGGGACGGCACAGTTCGGCTCCGGCGCCGACGCCAACGGCTGGTTCGTCGGCTACCGCGGCGACGTCGCTTTCGCGATCATGCTGGAAGGTTCCAACGACTCCAAGCCCGCCGTGCAGCTGGCGGCGAAGTTCCTGGCGGGCTGACGGTTCGGTCGGCACCGAACCGTCGGTCTTCTACGGTTGGTGCATGGAAACGATCGCCCTGGCCGAGGTCGCGGCCGTGCTCGCCGATCCGAGCCGCGCGTCGATGTGCCTCGCGCTGCTCGACGGGCGTGCCTGGACGGTGACGGAGCTGGCGCGTACGGCCGAAGTGGCCGCGTCGACGGCCAGCGAGCACGTGACGAAGCTGGCCGAGGCCGGGTTCGTCGCGCGGGTCAAACAGGGGCGGCACAGCTACGTCCGGATCGCCGATCCGCGGGTGGCCGAGCTGATCGAGCATCTGGCGCAGCACGCCGGGCACCGGCCGGTGAAGGGGTTGCGCTCGTCGGTCCGGGCACGGCGGCTCGAATTCGCCCGGACCTGCTACGACCATCTCGCCGGGAAGGTCGGGGTCGCGGTGCGGGACGGGATGCTCGCCACCGGCCTGATCGGCGAGGCCGACGGCCTGACGCTGACCGGCAAGGGGCGTGAGGTACTCGGCGCGCTCGGGGTGGAGGTCGCCGAGGGCAGGCGTCCGCTGTTGCGCGACTGTCTGGATTGGACGGTGCGGCGTGAACATCTGGCGGGGCGGGTTCCGGCGGCGTTACTGTCTCACGGGGTGAGCGCGGGCTGGTTGTCCCGTGAGGGCAACCGCGCGGTGAAGGTCCTGCCCGCCGCGGAGAAGCCGTTCGCCGAACTGGGCGTAGATCTGGTGGCCCTGCGGAGTCCCTAATGGACGGTCTGTAACACAGCCCCCTCGACCCGTCGTCGAGCGGTACACGAAGGAGTGATGGCCACCGCCTCACTATTCTGAAGCCCTCACGGCGGCCGGACGGGAGGGGACATGGAACAGCTCCCGCTCATCCTGGGTACCGGCGGTGCCGTCCTGCTCGTCGCCGTGATCGCGGTCCGGGTGTCGATCCGGGTCGGCCTTCCCTCGCTGCTGCTCTATCTGGGGATGGGGGTGCTGCTCGGCGAAGCCGGGTTCGGCATCCAGTACGACAATCCCGAGCTGACCCAGTCGCTCGGCCTCGCCGCGCTGGTGATGATCCTGTCCGAAGGTGGCCTCACCACCCGCTGGACGGCCGTCAAACCCTCGCTGGGCATCGGAATCGCACTGTCCACTGTGGCCGTCGCCGTGAGCATCGCGGTCACCGGCGCCGCGCTGCACTGGCTGCTTGGCCTCGACTGGCGGATGGCGTTGCTGTGGGGCGCGGTACTCGCGTCGACCGACGCCGCCGCGGTCTTCTCGGTCCTGAGATCGGCGGGGATCGGGAAACGGCTCGTCGGCGCGCTGGAGATCGAGTCGGGGATCAACGACGCCCCGGCCTACATCGCCGTCGTCGTCCTGGCCGAGGGCGCGACCGTGGACTGGTCGCTGCCGCTGCTGGTGGTCTACGAACTCGCCGCCGGTCTGGTGATCGGACTGGCCTTCGGCTGGGGCGGCGCGCAGGCGCTGCGGCGGGCCGCGCTCCCGGCCACCGGCCTGTATCCGCTGGCCACGGTCGCGGTCTGTGTCGTCGCGTACTCGAGCGGGCAGCTCGCCCACGCGTCGGGCCTGCTCGCCACCTACGTCGCGGCCCTGGTGCTGGGGAACTCGAAGCTGCCGCACCGCTCGGACACGCTGTCCTTCGCCGAAGGGCTCGGCTGGCTCGCTCAGATCGGGCTGTTCGTGCTGCTCGGCCTGTTCGCCTCGCCGGGCAGGATCTTCGAGAGCCTGGTCCAGGGACTGGTGGCGGGCGCGGTGGTGCTGCTGCTCGCCCGCCCACTGTCGGTGGTGCTGTCCGCGCTGCCGTTCAAGATCCCCTGGCGAGAACAGGTGTTCCTGTCCTGGGCCGGTTTGCGCGGGGCGGTGCCGATCGTGCTCGCGCTGATCCCGCTGTCGTCCGGGGTGCCCGGCGCGCAGGAACTGGTCGACGCGGTGTTCGTGCTGGTCATCGTGCTGACCCTGCTCCAGGGGGCCACCTTGACCCCGCTGGCCAGGGTGCTCGGGCTGGCCCAGCACGCCGAAGCCCACGAGATCGACGTCGACTCCGCGCCACTCGACGAGATGGGCGCGGAGCTGCTGCAGGTCCGCATCAACGCCGGATCCAAGATGCACGGCGTCTACCTGGCCGAACTGCGGCTCCCGGTGGGGGCGACGATCAGCCTGCTCGTCCGCGACGGCACCGGGTTCACGCCGAACAAGAACACCCGGCTCCAGGAACGGGACCAGTTACTCGTCGTGACCACCTCCGAAGTGCGTGACGCGGCCGAACGACGTCTCCGCGCCGTCGATCGCGCCGGCCGCCTCGCCAGGTGGAAGGGCGAATCCGGCCAGTAGGTCACGGACCCGCACCAGCTGTTCGTCGATTGATCTCAGAAAATTCTTCCCCTTTGTGCTCCTTTTGCATTACTTTCCCGGCAATTGACTCCATCGAATGGGTGAGTGTCACGGGTTAAGGAGTACATAGGGTGACGAAGCTGCTGGCGCGGTTCACTGGCCTGGGGGTCAGTGCCGTTCTCGTCGGAGTGGTTCTGTCGGCGCCCGCGGCGGCCGCGGGCGCGCTTCCGGCGTTCGGCTTGCCGTTCGACACCGGCCAGTCGGTCTACTCGGCGGGGATCCACTCGGACAACGGGAACTCCGGGGTGAAGAACGCCATCGACTTCAGCCCGGCGGACAAGACCGTCCGCGCCCCGCTGGCCGGCACGGTCCGGATCCAGCACTGCGACGGCGGCGACTGGGTGACCATCGACCACGACGGCGGCTGGCGGACCGGGTACTACCACCTGGAGGGCATTTCGGTCACCGACGGCCAGCAGGTCGTCCCGGGTGACACCCTCGGCCGGACCGGCAACGCGCTGCCCTGTGGCGGCAGCAGCACCGGCGCCCATGTGCACTTCACCCTGTGGACCCTGCCCGCGGCCGCCGCGCAGGGCGGCGACTCGCGCGACTTCGGCGTCGGGGCGGGCGACTGGAACGGGATGTCCTACGACGAGGTCTCGACGAAGGTCGCCGAGGCGTACGGCGAGGCGGTCGACGGCAAGACCTTCGGGGGTTGGCAGTTCACCGCGGGCACCGATCAGTACTCGGGGACCGCGACCGAGATCTCCTCCCGCTCCGTCATCCCCCTACCCGGCCGCTTCCGCGCCTGACTCCGCCTCCGCCTCCGGCGTCTGATGTCCGCATCCAGAGGACTAAATGCGGGGTTCTTCTCGCTTGCGGAGTACGTGAGCGGCGTCTCAACATGCGGACAAGGGGTGGCTTGATCGCCCGGGCATCCGCTAACTTCGTCACTAGGTCACGAGTGTCAGCGTCAAGCCCCGGCTAGCTGACCGGCAACCCTCCTTCCGCGGTGGGGTGCCCCGGGTGAGGACCTGGCTCGTCGCGTGGTGCGACGGGCAAGCGCGGGATCCTCGTCGGGTCCCCTGGCCCGGAGGATGACGATGACCCTCGCTCTCGATCGTACGACCGCCGACACCGCTGCTGTCGCGGAAATCGTTGCGACACAAGAAATCCCGACGGTGGCGTGCACCGATCTGCGGGTCCCGCTCGTCACCGGCGGCGACATCGGGTACGCCAACCTCGACCACGCGGCGAGCGCTCCCTGTCTGGACAAGGTGCGCGACGCCGTCGACGAGTTCCTGCCCTGGTACGCCAGCGTGCACCGGGGCGCCGGATTCGCCTCGCAGGTCTCCACCAGGCTTTACGAGCGCACGCGCGGAATCCTGCGGAACTTCGTCGACGCGCGGTCGACCGACACCGTCGTGTTCACCCGGAACACCACCGATTCCTTCAACCTCCTCGCGCGCAGCCTGCCGAAGCACACGTCGGTCGTCGTGTTCGACACCGAGCACCACGCCGCGCTGCTGCCGTGGAAAGGTCCGAACGTCCGGCGGCTCCGTACGCCGCGTACCCGCCTCGCCGCGGTGTCCGCTGTGGACGAAGCGCTCGCGGACTGCCCGCAGGGCCCGCGGCTGGTCGTCATCACCGGCGCGTCCAACGTGACCGGGGAACTGTTGCCGGTCAAGGAGATCGCCGCCGTCGCGCGACGGCACGGCGCCCGCATCGCCCTCGACGCCGCCCAGCTCGCCCCGCACCGCGAGATCTCCGTGCGCAAGCTGGACGTCGACTACATCGCGCTCTCGGGTCACAAGCTCTACGCGCCTTTCGGTGCCGGTGCGCTGATCGGCCGCGCCGACTGGCTGCGCGCCGCCCAGCCGTACCTCGCCGGTGGTGGCGCGACGAAGCTCGTCACCCGCGACTCCGAAGACTTCGGCGTCGTCTGGAACGCCGGCGCCGAGCGGCACGAAGCCGGTTCCCCCAACACCGTCGGCGTCTACGCCCTCGGTGTCGCCTGTGAAACGCTGGCCGGGCACTGGGATGCGATCGAGGCCCACGAAGACGAACTGCTGGCGCGGCTGCGGCGCGGTCTCGCCGGTGTCCCCGGGTTCGCCGAGTTGCGGTTGTTCGACGCGCCGGTCGACCGGGTCGGCACGCTGAGCTTCGTCATCGACGGCTTCGAGCCGGGCTGGCTCGCCGCCGTCCTCTCCGCGGAGTACGGCATCGGGGTGCGGGACGGCGCGTTCTGCGCGCACGTCGCGACCAAGCGGCTGATCTCCGCCGCCGGTTCGGCCGGTCAGCAGGCCGTCCGGGTCAGCCTCGGCCTCGGCAGCACCGCCGAGCACGTGGACCGGCTCGTGCTGGCACTGCGCCAGATCGTCGCCCGCGGCGCCCGCTGGCAGTACGAGAAGCCGGAAGGCCGCTGGGTGCCGGAGAACGATCCCCGGGAGCTTCCCCCGTTCTGCGCCTGACCCACTACCCTCACCCCGCATGGGGAACGAGCGACCGCGTTACTGGTTTCCGCTGGCATTGCTGGGATTCGCCCAGCTGATCGTGGTGGCGCTGTCGTTCGGCCCGCCGTGGTCGGGGGGATGGTTCGCCTATGCGCCCGCCACGGGAGGGCAGCAGTTCCTGACGCAGCACCTGTACGGCGTGGAAATGAGCCGCGAAAACGCGATCGCGTTGGACGCGTCGGTGTCCGGACTGGGCAGGAACGACGGCTGGCTGTTCGCGGTGCTCGCGACCTACCTCGGCACTGTGCTCTTCTACGCGCTGAGGGCGCGGCGCGCGGGGAACGGCCTGCCGTGGTGGAAGGTGCTCGCGATCGCCGTCGGCGGACTGGTCGGCATCCTGCTGGCGGACCTGGTCGGCTACTGGGAGTTCGACATGGACGGCGACGTGCGGAGCGCGGTCCTGCTGACGGTGGGTCTCCTCCTGCTCGCCTGGCTGGACCGCAGCGTGCCGGTGCTGGTCGTGGCCGCGGCGTTCGTGCTCTGCGCGGTCGTGCTCGCCCAAGGACGGCTCGCGCTCCTGTTGTCGTCACTGGTCGTGCTCGCCGGGGCGTTCGCGGCGCTGCTGAGCAGGCCGAAGGCGGCCGCCGAGGGGGACTGAGCACGCTCCGTGGACAATGGGGGAGTGAGTACAGAGCCCGAGACCGCGCCACCATCGCCGCCGTTGCCCAAGAAGCGCGTCGCCGTGGTGTTCGTCGTCGCCGCCGTGCTGTGGGGGATCGATCTCCTCACCAAGCAGATCGCCGTGTCCACGCTGGAGGGCAAGCAGCCGGTCGAGTTCCTCGGCGGGCTCGTGTACTTCCAGCTGGTGCGCAACCCCGGTGCCGCCTTCTCGATGGCGACCGGGCTGACCTGGGTGCTCGCGCTGGTCGCGGCCGCGGTCGTGGTCGCCATCATCTGGCTGTCGCGGCGGCTGCGCTCGACCGGCTGGGCGATCGGCCTCGGCCTGGTGCTGGCGGGCGCGCTCGGCAACCTGACCGACCGGATCTTCCGCGCGCCGGGTCCGCTGCAGGGTCACGTCGTCGACATGATCTCCGCGTTCGCGCCGAACGGGCAGGGCTGGGCGATCTTCAACGTCGCCGACTCCGCGATCTGCGTCGGCGGCGTACTCATCGTCATCCTTTCCCTGCTGGGCAAGGACTATGACGGAACATCCACAAAGGACAAGAAGAAGGCAGCCACCGAATGAGCGCGCGTATGCTGCCCGTCCCCGACGGGCTCGACGGAATGCGCGTCGACGCGGGGCTGGCGAAACTGCTGGGACTTTCCCGCACGGTCGTGGCGGAACTGGCCGAATCGGGCGAGATCCTGCTCGACGGCAGGCCGGCCGGGAAGTCGGACCGGCTCGCCGCGGGCGGGCTCCTCGAAGTGACGCTGCCCGATCCGGCGTCGCCGATCGAGGTCGTCGCGGAACCCGTCGACGGGATGAAGATCCTGCACGACGACGACGACATCGTGGTGATCTCGAAACCGGTCGGGGTCGCGGTGCACCCGAGCCCCGGCTGGAACGGGCCGACCGTGGTCGGTGGGCTCGCCGCGGCCGGGCTGCGGATCGCGACCTCCGGCGCGGCCGAACGCCAGGGCGTCGTGCACCGGCTGGACGCCGGCACCACCGGCGTGATGGTCGTGGCCAAGAGCGAGCACGCGTACACCGTGCTGAAGCGGGCGTTCAAGGAACGCACCGTCGACAAGGGCTACCACGCCATCGTCCAGGGCCACCCGGATCCGACGCGCGGCACCATCGACGCCCCGATCGACAGGCACCCCCGGCACGACTACAAGTTCGCCGTCGTCCAGGGCGGGCGGCCCAGCGTCACGCACTACGAGGTCGTCGAGGCCTTCCGTGCCGCTTCGCTGGCCGAGATCAAGCTGGAGACCGGCCGCACGCACCAGATCCGCGTGCACTTCTCGGCGCTCAAGCATCCATGCGTCGGTGACCTGACCTACGGCGCCGACCCGGTGCTGGCGCGCAAGCTCGGGCTGTCCCGGCAGTGGCTGCACGCCAAGACGCTCGGCTTCGCTCACCCGTCCGACGGGCGCTGGGTCTCGTTCGAGTCGGAGTACCCGGACGACCTCGCCAACGCGCTGCGCATCCTCCAGGACGAGAACTAGCCCGACTCGCGTTTAGCCCGCTAACCGCGCTAGTCGTCGATGGACCAGGTGAGGGTGCGCTCGTCCGGTTCCGGCCGGGGTGACCAGCGCACGGCGACCACGCGGGTGGCGTCCGGCAGCACGTAGACGGTGTGGCCGCCGAGGGTCTCGCCCGGCCGGACGCCGATCTTGTGCGGCGGACGCGAGGTCAGGGAGACCGGCGCCTTCGCGATCGGCTTGCCGTCCGCGGTGAGCAGTTCGAGGTAGTTGTCCGGCAGCGAGACGAACGGGGTGTTCCCGCGGTTGGTGATCTCGGTGTGCACCACGACCGACCGTTCACCGGCCTCCAGCGAGTAGCCCGCCGCGCTGAACAGGTAGTCCGCCGGATCCTGGACCTCGAGCAGCTGGACGGCGAGTTGCTCGCCCTCCAGGCCCTGGGTCTCCATGACGTCGCCGGTCCGGCCCTTCTTCCCCTCCGGGACCTGCTGCGGCATGGCCTGCTGGTCGTCTCCGCGGGCCCACGACGACGTCTGCGGGACGCCCCAGGTGCTCATCACCGGGTCGGCGGGCGCCATCGGGGGTGCGAACTGCTGTTGCGGCGGGGCGGGCGGACGCTGCTGGGGCTGGTGTGGCTGCTGAGGCGGGGCCATCGGCTGGCGCACCGGCGCCGACGGCGGGCCCGGGTAGCGGCCCGACGGCGTGCCGTGCACGTTGTACGCCCCCGACGGCGTGCCCTGGACGTTGTACGGTCCGGAAGGCGTGCCTTGCACGTTGTACGGGCCGGATGGCGTGCCCTGCACGTTGTGCGGCCCGGACCCCTGAGGCGGCGGACCGGGCGGACGCTGCTGCTGTTGCGGCGGTGCCTGCTGTGGCTGCGGTGGCTGCTGTGCCCACGATGGCGGCGAGCCGGCGATGGCGGCGCGGAGCCCGTTCGGGTCGCTTTCCACGCCCACGAGCAGCGGCAACCCGCTGCCGGAGAGCGCGACCAGGCGGTAGGCGACCTCGCGCGGGTCCATGCCGACCTTGGCCGCCAGTTCGTGCACGGCCGCCTTGCCCATCTCCGCGAGGGCGGCGAGCAGGCGGGTATCCACGGGATCGGTCACGGCCACGTCCGGGAACGCTACCGCCTCGCCTCCGGCGCCGTGCGAAGGCCGTCCGTGTGCCGCGAAACCCGGCTTCGGTAGGACGTGCTCTCCATTAGGGTCGGGGATACCGCCTCCATCGACCCCTGGGGAAGAAACATGAGCGAAGTCTCCGCCCTCGCCGACGAGTTCGTCGAAGCCCTCTTCGACGCCGAGCCGGTCATGCCCGCTTTGCAGGGCTTCCGCCCGGAATCGACAGGGCTCACCGACCTGAGCGAAGCGGCGGGAGACGCCTTCCGCGCGAAGCTGGCCGATCTCGCCGAGCGGGCCGAGGCCCTCGGTGCCGACGGCCTGAGCGCGGAGGAGAAGACCACCCGGGACGTCCTGATCGCGATGGCGCGGGCGAGGATCGCGCTGCTGGATTCGCGGTTCGTCGAGTTCACCGTCAGTGACCTGTTCGTCTCACCCGCCGCCGAGGTGCTCACCGTGCTGCCGATGATGTCGGTCGGCACCGGCGCGCAGGCGGAGGCGCATCTCGGCCGGATCGCCGCGATCCCGGAGTACCTGCGGCAGGCCGCGCAGCGTCATCGCGACGGCGTGGCCCGCGGGCTGGTGCCGGTCGCCTACCTCGTCGACGCGACCGTCGCGTACCTCGACCGTCACCTCGCCGAGCCGTCGGCCGATCCGCTGCTGCGCCAGCCCGCCCCCGACGACGACTTCGAGACCCGCCGCGCCGAGCTGCTGCGCGACGTCGTCCGGCCCGCGATCGCCGAATACCGCGAGGTGCTCGCCACCGAGATCGCGCCGCACGGCCGCCCCGAGGACAAGCCCGGCGTCTGCTGGCTGCCCGACGGCGAGCGCATCTACTCCCTGCTCGCCGAAATGCACACCACCACCGTCCGCACCCCGCGTGAGCTGCACCAGACCGGGCTCGACGTGATCGCGAACCTCGCCACCGAGTACCGCGAGTACGGCTCCCGCGTCTTCGGCACCACCGACCTCGCCGAGATCTTCAGCAGGCTCCGCACCGACCCGGCATTGCGCTGGTCCAGCGCCGACGAGCTGCTCGACTCCGCCCGCGCGGCCATCACCAGGGCCGAAGCCGAGGCACCGAAGTGGTTCGGCCGGATCCCGCCGCAGCCGTGGACGGTCGAACCGGTCCCGGCCGAATCCGCGCCCGGCGCGCCCGCCGCGTACTACATGTGGCCCGCGGTCGACGGCTCCCGGCCGGGGATCTACTTCGCCAACACCCACAAGGCGGAGGAGCGCTTCCGGCACGCGGCCGAGGCGACGGCGTTCCACGAGGCCATTCCCGGCCACCACTTCCAGCTGAGCCTCGCGCAGGGACTGACCGAACTCCCGTTGCTGCGCCGGATCGGCGACTTCACCGCCTACGCCGAGGGCTGGGGCCTCTACACCGAGCGCCTGGCCGACGAGATGGGGCTGTACTCCGACGACGTCGCGAAGCTCGGCATGCTGACCATGGATTCGATGCGCGCCGGTCGGCTCGTGGTCGACACCGGGTTGCACGCGCTGGGCTGGAGCCGCCGCCAGGCCATCGACTTCCTCACCGAGAACACGCCGATGGCGCAGGTCGAGATCGAGTCCGAAGTGGACCGGTACATCGCCTTCCCCGGCCAGGCGCTGTCGTACATGGTGGGGCGGCTGGAGATCCAGCGCATCCGCGAAGAGGCCGAGCTCACGCTGGGCAGCCGGTTCGACATCAAGGCCTTCCACGACGTCGTGCTCGGCGGGGGATCGCTGCCGCTTTCGGTGCTGGACGGCGTGGTCCGCGACTGGGTCGCCGGCCACGGGGACACGCCCAACGGTCTCGCCGAAGAGCTGATGGAGCTCAAGTTCGAAGAGTTCCCGCTGTGGCGGTCCCTGCTCGGCCTCCCCTGCGACCACGGCGTCCTGCCCGATCCGAGCGCGGCGGCCGCGGCCGCGCAGCGCGCGTCGGCGGCCGACATCGCCGAGCGGGCCGAAGCCCTTGACCTGGACGGGCTTTCCGAAGCCGAGCTGGTCACCCGCGAGGTCGTGATCCAGCAGGCGAAGGCGATGATCGACGTGGTCGACGCCCGCGCCGCCGAGTTCTCGGTCAGCGACGGGCTGGCCTCGCCCGCGTTGTTCATGCTCAACGAACTCGCGGTGCTGACGCTGAACGACGAGGAGCGGGTCCGGGGCTATCTGAAGCGACTGGAGGGACTCGGGTCCTACCTGGACGCCCTGATCGCGCGCCAGCGCGCGGCGGCGGCCGACGGACTGGTCCCGCCCGACTTCCTCGTCGAAAGCGGGATCGCCTACGTGGAGCGGTATCTCGGTGACGAGGCGGGTGATCCGCTGGCGCTCACCGCGTCCGTCTCCGTGGAGGGCTACGAAACCGAACGGGACCGCTTGCTGGCCGAGGTGGTCCGCCCCGCCTACACCCGGTACCGCGACTTCCTCGCCACCGAGCTGCGTCCCGTGGCGAAGACCGCGGAAGAGCCGGGATTGTGCGCGCTTCCCGGCGGGCAGGAGAAGTACGCCGCGCTGATCCGCGCGCACACCTCCACCGAGCGCACCGCGCAGGAGCTGCACGACACCGGGCTCGACATGATCGCGAAACTGGCCGACCAGTACCGCGAACTGGGCGAGAAGATCTTCGGTACCAAGGATCTCGAGGAGATCTTCGAGCGGCTCCGCACCGATCCGGCGCTGCGCTGGCGCGACGGCGACGAACTGCTCGAAGCCGCCCGTGCCGCCATCGCCCGCGCCGAAGTCGTCGCCCCCCAATGGTTCTCGACCATCCCCGAGGAGCGCTGCCAGGTCGAGCCGGTCCCGCCCGCGGAGGCGCCGGGCGGAACGCTGGCGTACTACATCGAGGCGGCGCTCGACGGCTCGCGGCCAGGCACCTACTACGCGAACACCCACGAGGCCGAGCAGCGCCCCAAGCACACGAGTGAGGCGATCGCCTTCCACGAAGCCGTTCCGGGGCACCATTTCCAGATCTGCATCGCGCACAAGCTCAAGGGCCTGCCGATGCTGCGCGGGCACGCCGACGTCAACGCCTACGTCGAAGGCTGGGGGCTCTATTCGGAGCGCCTCGCCGACGAGATGGGCCTGTACTCCAGCGATCTGACCAGGTTCGGCATGCTCACCCAGGATTCGATGCGTGCCGGGCGCCTGGTCGTCGACACCGGGATGCACGCGCTCGGCTGGAGCCGTCAGCGGGCCGTCGACTTCCTGGCCGAGAACACGCCGATGGCCCGGGTCGAGATCGAGGCCGAGATCGACCGCTACGCCGCCGTTCCCGGGCAGGCGCTGTCGTACATGGTGGGGCGCCTGGAGATCGAACGGATCCGCGCGGAGGCCGAGGCCGCGCTCGGCGACCGGTTCGACATCAAGGGCTTCCACGAGGTCGTGCTCGGCAACGGGATCTTGCCGCTGCGCGTCCTGGACAACGTCGTGAAGGCGTGGGTGAACCGGTAGGGCCGATCTTCATCGGCGACAGGCACCTCCCAGGCCCATCGAGGCCCGGGAGGTGCCACCGCGCCGGCTCCGGCGGTCAGGACCCCGCATGCTCACGAAGCCAGCCATACCACGCTTCCAGGCCCTCGCCGGCGGTCGCCGACATCTTCAGCACCCGGGACCGCGGATTCACCTGCGTCAGCGCGGCGAGAAACGCGTCGATGTCGAAGTCCACGTAGGGCAACAGATCGATCTTGTTGAGCAGCACCACATCCGCCGTGCGGAACATGTGCGGGTACTTCAGCGGTTTGTCCGCGCCCTCGGTGACCGACATGATCACCGCGCGAGTACCTTCCCCGAGGTCGAAGAGTGCCGGGCAGACCAGGTTGCCGACGTTCTCGATGAACACCGTGGACCGGACCGGCGGATCGAGCGCGCGCAGCGCCTTGGCCAGCATGTCCGCGTCGAGATGACAGCCGGCGCCCGTGTTGACCTGGATCACCCGGCATCCGGTCGCCTTGATCCGGTGGGCGTCGAACACGGTTTCCTGATCGCCTTCGACCACGGACATCGGGAACCGGCCGCCCTGGTCGCGGATGGTCCGTTCGAGCAGCGTGGTCTTGCCCGACCCGGGTGAGCTCATCAGGTTGACGGCGTGGATGCGCCGCTCGGCCAGCCAGCCGCGGTTGCCCTCGGCCAGCAGGTCGTTGGCGGCGAGGAGGTCCCGCTCCAGCAGCACGGTCCGGGTGGGCTCCGGGGGCAGGTGATGGTGGCCGTCATCGTGTCCATGACCGTGCCCGTGGGACTCCGGATCGATCACCCGGACTCCGGCCTCGTCCGAGCATCCACAGGTCGCGCACATTCGTCCTTAACCTCCACTGATCTGATCCGCAGTTCCCGGCCGGAGAGCACACGCACGTCGGCGGTGCCGCAGCCCGGACAGAGCAAGATCCTCGGATCCTCGACGACGAACTCCAGATCGCAGTCGCGGCAGCGAGCCCGGCCCGGTGGCTCGACCACGTCCAGGACAGCGTCCCGCAGGGGAGTGCCTGCCACGATCACCTCGAAGCAGAACCGCACCGAGTCCACCACCACTCCGGACAGGACACCGATCTCCAGCGTCACGCGGCGGATCGGGGTGGTGCCCATCCGTTCGATGATCGTCTCGACCGCCGCCTGGGTGAGGGACAGTTCGTGCATGCCCGTTCCTTCGGCGTTCAGCAGATTCGCGGCAGTGGATCCCCGACCAGCAGGTCGCAGATCCGGGTTCCGCCGAACGCGGTGTTCAACAGCACCAGTCCCGGCGGATCGGCCTTGATCCGGCCGATGATCGCCGCCTGTGCGCCCAGCGGGTGCGCGCGCATCGCGGCCAGCGCGGTGTCGGCTTGCGCACCGTCGACGACCACCACGATCCGGCCCTCGCAGGCCACGTACAGCGGATCGATGCCGAGCAGTTCCGACGCCCCGCGCACCTGATCGCCCACCGGGATCCGGTCCTCGTCGATCACCACGGCGACGTCCGCGGCCCTGGCCATCTCGTTGAGCACGGTCGCGACACCACCGCGGGTCGCGTCACGCATCGCCCGTACGCCTGGGGTTTCCGCCAGCAACCCGGCGACCAGCTCGTGTACCGGCGCGGTGTCCGATTCGAGGTCCGCCTCGATGTCGAGCTCGCCACGGGCGAGCATCACGGTGACGCCGTGCTCACCGATCGGGCCGGACACCATGACGACGTCGCCGGGCTCGACCGTCGCGAGGCCGAGTCGGTGCGGGTGGTGGATGACGCCGATCCCGGCCGTGTTGATGTAGCAGCCGTCGGCCTTCCCGCGCTGTACCACCTTGGTATCACCGGTCACGATGGACACTCCGGCGGCTTCGGCGGCGGACCTCATCGAAGCCACGATCCTGCTCAGAGCGGCGACCGGGAAGCCCTCCTCCAGGATGAACCCCGCGGTCAGATACAGCGGTTCGGCGCCGGACACGGCGAGATCGTTGACCGTTCCGTTGACGGCGAGGTCGCCGATGTCACCACCCGGGAAGAACAGCGGTGACACCACGAACGAGTCGGTGGTCAGCGCCAGGCGGGAACCGTTGATCGTCGGTTCCGCCGCGTCTTCGAGTGGCTCCAACAGCGGATTGCGAAACGCGTCGAGGAATACGGCCTCGATCAGGGTCTGGGTGGCCTTGCCTCCGGATCCATGCGCCAGGGTGATCCGTTCCTCGCGTACCTTGGCCCGTCGCCTACGAGCCTTGTCGATCCGGTCGAGCACCGCGCGCTCACGGCCGGACGGTGTGCCGGGTCCGGCGCTCATCGGAGGGTGCCTTCGGCGGTGGTCCGGCGGGCCGAGGCGGTGAGCTCACCCACGGTGGCGATGCTCGCCTCTCGCACCCTCGTCCGGGTGAACCGGCCGAAGTTGTGGTAGGCCGCGCAAGCGCCTTCCGGTGACACCATGCAGGTGCCGATCGGGGTCTCCGGAGTGCACGCGGTACCGAAGACCTTGCATTCCCATGGTTTCAGCACACCCTTCAGTACCTCGCCGCATTGGCACGCCTTCGGATCCGCGACCCGGACACCCGGCACGTCGTACTTCACCTCGGCGTCGAAGGACGCGTACTGCTCGCGCAATCGCAGTGCCGAGTGAGAAATGAAGCCGAGCCCGCGCCATTCGAAGTACGGGCGCAGCTCCATGGTCTCGCCGATCACCCGCAACGCCTTGAGGTTGCCCTCCCACGGCACGACACGCGAGTACTGGTTCTCCACTTCCGAGCGGTCCTCCTTCAGCTGCACCATCAGCATGTGGATCGACCGCAGGATGTCGAGCGGCTCGAATCCGGCCACCACAAGGGGCTTCCCGTAACCTCCCGCGATGAATTCGTACGGGCGACAGCCGATCACCGTCGAAACGTGCCCCGGCCCGATGAAGCCGTCGAGACGCAGGTCCGGGGAGTCGAGGATGGCCTTGATGGCGGGGATGATGGTGATGTGGTTGCAGAAGACCGAGAAGTTCTCGATGCCCTCTTCGGCCGCTCGCAGGATCGTCATCGCGGTGGACGGTGTGGTCGTCTCGAAGCCGATCGCCATGAACACGACCTGCCGGTCCGGGTTCTGCCTGGCGATCTTGAGCGAGTCCAGCGGCGAGTAGACCATCCGGATGTCGGTGTCTTCGGCGTTGGAGTCGAAGAAGTTCCCGCCGCTGCCGGGCACCCGCATCATGTCGCCGAACGAAGTCATGAGCACCTCCGGACGCCGGGCGATGTGGATCGCGTCGTCGATCCGGCCCATCGGGATGACACAGACCGGGCAGCCAGGGCCGTGCACCAGGGTGATGGCCTCCGGGAGGTAATCCTCGAGGCCGTGCTTGTAAATCGTGTGCGTATGACCGCCGCAGACCTCCATGAACTTGTACTCGCGGCCGGGCTCGCACAGGCCGGCGATCTTCGCGGAGAGAACCTTGGCCTTCTCGGCGTCGCGGAACTCGTCGACGAAACGCATGCTTTCAGCTCCTAGGCCGTGTCCTGTAAGTCTGTTCGATGGGCTTCGTGATCCAGGTGGTTCCTGACGGTGCGAGCGGATCGGCCTCGTACCGGGTCGTACTCGGCCGCGTCCGCCCGTGCCGTCAGGGATCACCTGGGCGCGGAGACCGCGAACACGACTTGCAGGACACGGCCTAGATGATCCGCGAATCGCGCAGGGCCGCGATCTCGTCGTCATAGGCTTTTCCGATGCTCTCGAGGAAGTCCATCGCCGCTTTCGCTTCCGCTTCGTCGATCTTGGACAGGGCGAAGCCGACATGGATCAGCACCCAGTCGCCCGGCCCGATCCCCTCCTCGGCGACCAGAGCGATGTTGATGGCCCGTTTGACCCCGCCCACATCGACCTTCGCCAGATCAGGGCGGTCGGTGAGGAGCTCGATCACCTCGCCGGGGATACCAAGGCACATACCGGCACCCGATTCCTTCCGATCGTGACGGTCTGGTCAGGTGACTGGCATGCGCCGATGATGTCGGCGACCGCGCCCACGGCCGTGTCCACCGCCGCCACCACCGGAGGGCTGAGTTCCATGCGATGGTCGAGCACCGCCGGCTCGCAGCCGACGAGGAGCACCCGGCCTGGGTTCCCGCCGAGCAGAGCGACCAGGTTCAGCACGACGTCGGGCTGCATCCCATGCGCGTCGAGCGCTTCGGCCGTCGGCCGGGGCGGCCCGTCCGGCGGATCCAGTTCGACGACGTAGACCGTGCCGGGAGCGTCGCCCCGTTGGGTGGCATCCACCATCACTGTCAGGTCGTACTCCCCGGAGACCAGGTCATAGGCCAGATGCATCCCGCGAATGCCGTAGTCGGCCACCCGGACCCGGCCGGGGAAGACCTCTGCGGACAACCGACGGGCAACCTCGACACCGAAACCGTCGTCGCCGAGGAATATGTTGCCGATGCCGGCGATCAGCACCCGGGGAGTCACGACTCGTCCACGGTCATCGGCTCGATCTCGTCGGTGCCGAAATAGCGGTACCGGCCATGCTGGGCGTAGAACTCCGAGCCGAGGTCGTCTTCGAGGGTGACCGCGACATGCCATACGCCGTCGACGTCGAGCAACACCGCCTGCACGACCGCTGCCCGCCCGGCCAGGAACATGTCGTGCGCGTCGGCCCGCTTGGCAGGCCGCAGGCGTACCCGGCTGCCTTTGCCGATCGCGACGCCGCCGACGTTCACGGTGTCGGTTTCCGGCGACAGCGACGCGTCCGCTTCCGGATCCCACCACGGCGCTTCCGGCCGCGCGGTGACGTCACTCGGTTCCTCCGCCTCACCGGTGGCGGCGCGCAGGTAGCGGATCGTGCCGTGCAGTCGCTCCAGCAGTTCCGGGGGCATGTTCTCGACCCGGTCGATGAGTTCCGCCGCCCGGGTGTCGGTGGCGCGTGCCTGACGCTTCTCCTCATCGGTCAGTGTCATCGTGCGCAGGGTCAGGATCTCGTCGATCTCCAGGCCGTCGTACAGCGGGCCTTGGCTCTCCTCGGCGATTTCCGGGTGGTCGTAGAGGATGATCGGAGAACACAGAACGGTGTCGCACCGGCCGGGTGCTCCGACCAGGACCGGCCAGGTGCGTTCGTTGACGCACTCCTCGGCGACCACCGAAGCCCATCGCGGCGGGTCGATCAGCGAGAGGAAAGCGCCACCCGGGACGGAGAGCAGCGTGTGCGTGGCGATCATCGAATGGGCCAGCGCCTGCTCCCGGGTCGCTCCCGGCTCATCCCACAGGGACTTGTTGCATACCCGTACCCGCAGTTTCACGCCGCCGAACGGCCCCGGCAACGCGTCACCGCGGAGCAGCAGTTCACCGTGCAGGCCGGCACGACGGCGTACCAGCCGCGCGTCGGCGCCGATGATCGGCTCGACGTCCTCGCCACCATCGACGTGGAATGGGACGCTGGTTCCCTTACCCAGGGCGGAGAAGGGAATGGTGGCCGCGATCTCGCGCTCGACGGACTCCTCCCAGGTGAGGTATTCGGTGCCGTCGACGGTCAGCGCCGGAACCGCCGCACCGGCCACCTCGACCACGCGTTTCTGCACCTGAAGAAACCGGAGCCGCACCTGGAGAACTCCATCGTCCGGTGGCTCGGCGATCAGTTCCGCTTGCGACCAGTGATGCTCGCCGGTCCCCGCGGCCGCGTAGGCCGCCGGGACCAGCACACCCCATTGCCAGCGCGCCTTGTTCTTCGCGGCAGACGCCCGATACGGGTACAGCAGATAGCCTTCGTAGAGCACGGCGTCGGCAACGGCCTTGGCCCGGTGCAGAGCGTTCGTCACGGTCTCACCCGCTTCGCGAGGTTGTCGACGACCAGTTCCCACAACGCGTGGTAGAGCGTGGTCTGCGCTTCTTGGACGCGGTGCACCGACGGAGACGGGACCACGAACAGGTAGTCGATGCTGTCCAGCTCGGCCATCTTGCCGCCGTCGTAGCCGGTGATCCCGACCGTGAGCAGGCCTCGTTTGCCTGCTTCGTCGAAGCCCTGTAGCAGGTTGGCGGAGTTACCGCTGGTGGACAGGCCGACCGCGATGTCGCACGACTTCGCGAAGGCGGCGATCTGCCGGGCGAACACCACATCGAAGCCGATGTCGTTGCTCAGCGCGGTGATCACCGCGATATCGTTGGTCAGGCCGAAGGCGGGCAGGGCAGGCGAGGCGCCGCCGGGTCCGTCCGCCGGACTGAGGAAGAGACTGGCCAGGTCCTGCGCGTCGGTCGAGCTGCCACCGTTGCCGAACGCCAGCAGCCGTCCGCCGTCGGTGAAGCGGCGCGCCATCGCTTCGGCGCATTCCAGCATCCGTCCCCCGTTCCGGGCGAATACGGACTCCCGCAGTTCGATGATCAGCCGTGCCTTGTCCACTATGGACTGACGGGCCTGTTCCAGTACGGAGTCGACGTCGGATGGATCCCGGTAGAGGAACGGATAGAGCGAGCGGACATCCTCGGCGGGCGGCGAGTAGGTGTCGTCGGTCCCGTTCATCTGCCGCCCGCCCCCACGACCGCGATGGCTTCGCCGGCGTGCACCAGGATGGTGTCGCCGACCTGAGCGGTGACCAGCGCGACGCTCACTCGGTCTTCGCCGCCGGATGCCGTGCGCACGATGGCGAACCGATCGTCCAGCAGGCGGAGAACGGCGACGGAGACCGCGGAGTCGGAGCAGGTCAGGCAGACGTCGTCACGACATTCAGGAATCTTCATGCAGTCGTGTCCCTCTCCAGCGCCCCAGGATGTTCGAAGAAGACGTGAACCAGCTCCCAGAGAATGTGGTACATCGTCACGTGTACCTCTTTGACCACCCTGGGATCCGCCGACGCGGCGATCAGCACATGGTCGGCGGCGCCGCGGGCGGCGATGGCGCCACCGTGGCCACCGGTCAGCGCGACGGTCAGCATGCCGAGGTCGCGCGCCTTTTCGAGTCCGCGCAGCACGTTGACGCAGTCGCCGTCGGTGGACAGGCCGAGCGCGATGTCTCGCGGTTCGGACAGGAAACGGATCTGGTGGGCGAAGGCCTCGGCCAGCCCTTCCCGGTTGGCGATCCCGGTGAGTGTGGCGACGTCCGACGTCAGGGAAAGGGCGGGTAGGGCCCGTTTCCCGACTATGACCGGGTGTACGAACTCGACCGCGACATGCTGGGCATCAGTACTCGGGCCACCGTTGCCGAATACCAGGAGTTTTCCCCCTCGCCGGAACCGGGTCGCCATGCTGTGGCAGGCGCGGGCGATGTCGCCGGCGTGTTCGGCAAGGTCATGCAAGGGTCGGATACGACGATCGACCAATGCGTCGAGAACATTGGCATCGCCGGAACGCGACAATTCTGTCACGATCGGATTCCTTATGGGGTTTAGGACAGACAGTCGGGCATGCGTGGTGTGGAATTCACCGTTGATCAAAGTGTGCTTCGCGCCGAAGATCCATTCTTTCCGGGCAGCTGTGTGCCCCTGTCGTCCTCGATGGCGCCGAGCGCCCGGTCATCGTGTCGTTGAAGACGCGCTACAAACTTCGCACTCGGATAATCCCGCGCGGGCCGACGTTCGTGCGCGGGGTCCTTGCGTCATCGAATTGCTTCGGACACCTTTGTCCGGCAGGAACGAGGCATCAGTGTTCGCCGGCTTCGCTGACCCGTCAATCGTGCATTTCGGTGACAGGAGTCCCCGGATGGGGTTCTTTCGATCGCCGGATCAGGTCAGTGGTGGCTGGCCGAAACGTTCTTGCAGGCGGCGCAGGTCACGCATCCTCGGCTCGGTCTCGCCACCCACCCATCGCCCGACGGTCTTCACCGAAACGCCGAGCTGCCTGGCCGCCGCCTCCTGCGTGAGTCCTTCCCGTCGCAGCACGTCGGCCATCCACTCGGAAAAGGTCGCCGCCTGCCCGGGATGCGCCGACTGGGCCTGCGGTGGCGGCATCGTGGCCTCCAGTTCGGCCACCTGCGCGAGAGTGGGCTCGCCCGGTTGCCCGGAATGCGAATGCAGGACGTCGACCTCGACGTGTTCCGGGAAGATCCGGAACGAGATCTGGATCGTCCCGGTCGGGCCGGCCGCGTCGAGCAGTGCCCGGAAGACAGTCTGGCTCACCTCGCGGTTGTCTTCGTCGGTGAGTGGCGACTCCGCCAGGGAATGCCGGACAAATTCACGGATGTCCGGAATCGACGACGGGCGGGCCGGAAAGATCTTGGAAAGGACGACGACAGGAAGTAGCTCAATGGGCGTCTTCAGTTCTGAGAAATCCGAAACTCCCACGTGAACCCCGCCCGTCTGCCGAGTCCGACCAGCGTACAGGTGTACATCTACGCGCCCCAAGGTGGAGCGGGCAACCGGAGTACATGATTATGTATCCCGTCCAGGTGCCGGGTGTCCTTGCCGCCGCACACGGACGAGGTCTACCGTGATGCTGGCCGGAAACCGGAAGCGCCGATCTTTCGAAGGTCGTCTTCTTCACCGTTTCGCGAGCAGACAGGTCGATCTTTCACCGATCCCGCCGTGTGCTCGTTCATTTCGATTGCGGTTCGAACCGCTCTCTAGGAGGTAGTCATCGATGGCCACGGCCGATAGGGCAGTGGAAGCCTCGAAACCGGAGTCGGCAGACGAGCTGGTCGTGCATATCCTGTGGATGAACGGCGGTCTCGGTTGTGACGGCGACTCCGTCGCGTTGACGGCCGCGACCCAACCGAGTGTCGAGGACATCGTCCTCGGCGCGTTACCCGGTCTGCCGAAGGTCGAGGTGCACTGGCCGCTGATCGATTTCGAATGCGGTCCGGAAACGGGCGCCGACACGTTCATCGAGTGGTGGCACAAAGCCGACCGCGGTGAACTCGATCCCTTCGTGCTGGTCGTCGAGGGATCCATCCCGAACGAAGCGATCAAGACCGAGGGCTACTGGTGCGGGTTCGGCAACGACCCGGCGACCGGCCAGCCGATGACCACGAGCGAATGGCTGGACCGCCTCGCCCCCAAGGCATTGGTGGTCCTCGCCGTGGGTACCTGCGCCACCTACGGCGGTATTCACGCGATGGCGGGCAACCCCACCGGCGCGATGGGCGTGCCGGACTACCTCGGGTGGGAATGGCGGTCCAAGGCGGGGATCCCGATCGTGTGCGTTCCCGGTTGCCCGACTCATCCGGACAACCTCTCGGAGACCATCCTCTACCTGCTGTTCCAGGCGGCCGGGCAGGCTCCGATGATCCCGCTCGACGAGGCATTGCGCCCCCAGTGGCTCTTCGGCGCCACCGTGCACGAAGGCTGTGACAGGGCGGGTTACTACGAGCAGGGGGAATTCGCCACCGAGTACGGCTCGTCGAAGTGCCTTGTGAAGCTCGGCTGCTGGGGGCCCGTGGTCAAGTGCAACGTCCCCAAACGTGGCTGGATCAACGGCGTCGGTGGCTGTCCGAATGTCGGTGGCATCTGCATCGCCTGCACCATGCCGGGTTTCCCGGACAAGTTCATGCCCTTCATGGACGAACCGCCCGGGTCGAAGGTGTCCGCCGCGGCGACCACCGCCTACGGGACGGTCATCCGCGCGCTACGCGGCTTCACGATGAGGACGGCCGACGAAGAGCCGAAATGGCGGCACAAGGGCAATTCCTTGACGACCGGCTACAAATCCAACTGGTGAACGGAGCGAGGATCCATCGATGACAGACACGCGGAACCCCGGCTTGGTGGAGATGGCGTGGGATCCGATCACCCGGATCGTCGGCAGCCTCGGCATCTACACGAAGATCGACTTCGCCAAGAAGGAGGTCGTCGAGTGTCACAGCACTTCGTCGATCTTCCGGGGTTACAGCATCTTCATGAAGGGCAAGGATCCGCGCGACGCGCACTTCATCACCAGCAGGATCTGCGGGATATGCGGCGACAACCACGCCACCTGCTCGGTCTACACCCAGAACATGGCCTACGGCGTGCGCCCGCCGCATCTCGCCGAATGGATCATCAACCTCGGCGAGGCCGCCGAGTACATGTTCGACCACAACATCTTCCAGGAGAACCTGGTCGGCGTGGACTACTGCGAGCGGATGGTCGCCGAGACCAACCCCGGGGTACTGGAACTGGCCAACCGCACCGAATCCCCGCACGCCGCGGAGCACGGGATGCGCACCATCGGTGACATCATGCGATCGCTGAATCCTCTGCAGGGCGAGTTCTACCGGGAGGCATTGCATGTCTCCCGGTACACCAGGGAGATGTTCTGCCTGATGGAGGGGCGGCATGTTCACCCGTCCACGTTGTACCCCGGCGGGGTCGGCACGGTGGCGACGGTGCAGCTGTTCACCGACTACCTGACCCGCTTGATGCGCTATGTCGAGTTCATGAAGAAGGTCGTGCCGATGCACGACGACCTGTTCGACTTCTTCTACGAGGCCTTGCCCGGCTACGAACAGGTCGGCAGGCGGCGCGTCCTCCTCGGTTGCTGGGGCAGCCTCAACGATCCCGCCCACTGCGACTTCACCTACGAGAACATGGAGCACTGGGGCCGTAAGATGTTCGTCACGCCGGGCGTCGTGGTGGACGGCAAGCTCGTCACCACCAGTCTGGTCGACATCAACCTCGGCATCCGTATCCTGCTCGGTCACTCGTTCTACGAGGACTGGGAGGACCGGGAGATGTTCGTGCGGCGCGATCCGCTCGGCAATCCGGTCGACCGGCGCCATCCGTGGAACCAGCACACCATTCCGCGGCCGGCCAAGCGCGACTTCGACGACAAGTATTCGTGGACCATGTCGCCGCGGTGGTTCGACGGCACCGATCACCTGGCGCTGGACACCGGCGGCGGACCGCTCGCGAGACTGTGGGTGACCGCCCTCGCCGGACTGGTCGACACCGACTACGTCAAGTCGACCGGGCACAGCGTGCGGATCGACCTGCCGCGGACGGCGCTCAAGCCCGCGGTGAGCTTCGAATGGAAGATTCCACAATGGAGCAACGCGCTGGAGCGCAACCGCGCGCGAAGCTATTTCCAGGCCTACGCCGCGGGCATGGCCCTGCATTTCGCGGAGAAGGCGCTGGCGGAGATCCGGGGCGGGAACACCAGTACCTGGGAGAAGTTCACCGTCCCCGATGAGGCCGCCAGCTGCGGGTTCACCGAAGCCGTGCGCGGCGCGCTCTCGCACCACATGGTCATCAAGGGCGGCAAGATCGCCAACTATCACCCGTATCCGCCGACACCGTGGAACGGAAGCGTGCGTGATACCTACGGCACCCCTGGCCCGTACGAGGACGCTGTGCAGAACACCCCGATCTTCGAGGAGAACCCGCCGGAGAACTTCAAGGGTATCGACATCATGCGCGCGGTGCGCAGCTTCGATCCGTGTCTGCCGTGTGGGGTTCACATGTCGGTGGGAGCGGGCAAGGAGATCACGAAGTACCACACGCCCCACGCGTTCAACGCCGAGTACCAGGAGTGATGGCCCGGATGTCGAGGACGGCCGACATGATCGGCGAGCGGATGGAAAACCTGCTTCGCGAGCTGCCGGACGGCCGCGGCAAACAGGTCACGGAGGAGCTGATCCGGCTGGTGGTCGGCATGTACGGCGAAGGACTCGAGCGAGTCGCCGTCCTGCTGGCCGAGCACGATCGGGCCGTCCTGCTCCGGTTGGCCGACGACGACCTGGTCGGCAGCCTGCTGCTCTTGCACGACCTGCATCCGGTCGACGTCGACACCAGGATCCAGCAGGCGCTGGACCAGGTCCGGCCGTATCTCGGTTCACACGCGGGCGGGGTCGAATACCTCGGAGTCGACGGCGACGGGATCGCCCGGCTGCGTCTCGAAGGCAACTGTGAGGGGTGCCCGTCTTCGGCCATGACGGTCAAGATGACCATCGAAGGCGCGATCGAGCGGGCCGCACCCGAGATCGCCGGAGTCGAGGTCGACGGTGTCAGTGCCCGGGAGCCGGAGACCCTCCCGGTGTTCCAGGTCGGTATGGGACCGCCCGACGGCTGGCATGCTCCCGAGCCGTCCGCTGGTGGCGCGGGACATGGCTGGAGCGCCTCGCCCGAGGTGCCGAAGGCGGTGCCGTCGTGATCCGACGAGCCGGTCTGCGGCGCTTCGTCGGCCCCGCCGAACCCGCACCGGCGCCTCCACGGCCGTCGTCGCATCCGGCCGAGGAGAAGTGCGAGTTGTGCGTCAAGCCGACCGGGCATTGGCACGGCCACGTCGTCGACACCGAGCATCGCTCGATACTGTGCACCTGCCGTGCTTGTTTCCTGCTGTTCACCAGTCCGGAGGCGGGCGGTGGCAGGTACCGGGCGGTGCCGGACCGCTATCTGCGCGACGACGAGCACCCGCTGGTCAAAGCCGAGTGGGACGGCCTCGGCATCCCGGTGGGAGCGGCCTTCCTGTTGCGTGGTGGCGGGGGCACGGCGGCGTTCTACCCCAGTCCGGCGGGTGCCACCGAATGCCTGCTGAACCTGGACGCCCTTGCCGATCTGGCGGTGACCCATCCCTTGCTGGCCGCGGCCGAACCCGAGGTCGAGGCCATCCTGATCCACACCACGGACGATCGGGTCGAGGCGTACCTCGTCCCGATCGACGTCTGCTATCGGCTGGTCGGCACGGTGCGGAGGTATTGGAAGGGATTCGACGGAGGCCAGGAGGCACGCGACCACATCGAGGAGTTCTTCGCCGATGTCCGGTCCGCGACCCGGCCGTTCGGCGAACAGGAGTGAGACGTGACTGAGCTGGACTTCGACTGTGTCGGCGCCGAGCCTGAGCGCTACGGCGTCGTGCCGAGCTTGACCCTGCGGCTGCGGATCACCGAGACCGGCGGCGAGCGGGTGGAAGCGATCGCACTGCGCTGCCAGATCCGGATCGAACCGCACCGGCGGCGCTATTCGGCGGAGGAGGCCGAGCAGCTGCACGACCTGTTCGGCGACACCGGCCGGTGGGCGGACACCGTCAAGCCGATGCAGTTCATCACGGTGTCCGCCATGGTGCCGGGATTCACCGGGAACACGACCATCGATCTGCCGGTGCCGGTCACCTACGACCTGGAGATCGCGTCGACCAAGTACTTCACCTCGGTCACCGACGGCGTGATCCCCCTGCTGTTGTTGTTCAGTGGCACCATCTTCAGTACCCAAGACGGCCGGCTGTCGGTGCGGCAGGTGCCATGGAGCAAGGAGGCGTCCTACGGACTGCCGGTGAAGGTGTGGCGGGAGACCGTCGACCTGCATTTTCCCGGCAGCGCCTGGGTGTGTGTCGACAGGGAGACACTTTCCGCGCTGCAGCGCTACAAATCGCGGCACGCGCTGCCCACCTGGAACGCCACGGTGGCCGCACTGCTGGAGAACGCGGCACCCGGTACCGAGAGGTAGCCGAATGATCGCGGGAGGGACATGAGAACGCTCACCGGACTGCCTGGAGGCAAAGAAAGGGCGGCGGACATGACTGTGCTCGGCTACATCTTCGTGGCGATACTGGCGGTGGCGGGCGTCGCGGGCCTGATCCTCCTGGTGCTCTTCCTGCCGGACATCCGGCGGTACCTGACGATCAGGAGGATGTGACTCCCGCGCGATCCCTGGCGGCGGCGACAGCTGCCTGGCCGAGGCTGATGCCGCCGTCGTTCGCCGGCACGCCCGCGTGGGTGAGTACACGGAAACCGTTCTGGTGCAACAGGTCCACCGTCCGGTCGAGAAGCAGCAGGTTCTGGAAGACGCCGCCGGAGACGGCCACCGTGCCCACCCCTGTCGCTTCGCGCAGCGAGACGCAGCAGCGCGTGATCACCCTGGCCAACCCGTTGTGGAACCGCGCGGCGACGACCGGCGGGGCGACGCCCCTGACCACCTCCTCGGCGACCGCGCGCACCAGGTCCGTCCCGGCGACCACCAACGGTCCGGTACCGGACACGGTCACCGGGTAGGCGCCTCGTTCGGCGGGATCCGCCAGTCGTTCCAGCTCGATCGCGGCCTGTCCTTCGTAGTGGATGGCGTCGCGCGGAACGAGCATGGCCGATACCGCGTCGAACAGCCTCCCCGCGCTGGAAGTGAGTGGTGAGGCCACCCCGCGTCTGGCGAGCTGGGCCACGGTGGCCCACGTGGACGCGTTACGGCTCAAGACGAGGAGTTCTTCCGGCGGAGAACCGTCGAAAGCCTTGTCGAGATACGCGGCGGCCATCCGCCATGGCTGCCTGATCGCGGCCGCGCCTCCGGGCATGGGGAGCGGTGCCAGATGGCCGACCCGCTCGTACGTCGTCAGGTCCGCTAGCAGGAACTCCCCACCCCAGATGGTCCCGTCCTCTCCGAACCCGGTGCCGTCGAAGGCGACGCCGAGAACCGGCCCCGCTTCGCCGTTGTCGGCGAGGCAAGACGCGATGTGCGCGTGGTGATGCTGTACCCCGACCAGTTCGACGCCTGCCCGCCCCGCCAGCTCCGACGCGTGCTTGGTGGACAGGTATTCCGGGTGCAGGTCGTGCGCGACCAGAGCCGGCTCGACGCCGAACAATCGTCCGAAGTGGACTATCCCGTCGGTGAACGACCGCAGTGTCTCGAAGTTCTCCAGGTCGCCGATATGGTGGGAGATGAAGGCGTGCCGGTCTTTGGCGAGGCAGAATGTGTTCTTCAGTTCCGCGCCACAGGCGAGCAGGGGACGCGGCGCGGTCCAGGGCAACGTCACGGGTTCCGGGACGAACCCGCGGGACCGGCGCAGCACCGATTCACGCCCCCGCCATGGCCGCACCACCGAATCGTCGGTGCGGATATGGATCGGCCGGTCATGGGTCAGGAACGCGTCGGCGATCCCGCCGAGTCGTTCGAAAGCGTCGGTGTCGGTGTAGGCGATCGGTTCGTCCGAGACGTTGCCGCTGGTGAGCACGATCGGCGCGGCGACCGCCGCGAGCAGCAGATGGTGCAACGGGGTATAGGGCAGCATCAGACCGAGCTGCCGGGCTCCCGGGGCGACCGCCGCCGCGACCGGCGCGTCCGTGAGCCGGGGGAGCAGCACGATCGGGCGACGTCTGCTCAGCAGCGCTTCACGTCCTGTGGCGTCCAGTTCGCACAGCTCGGCAGCAGCGTCCACATCGGAGACCATCACGGCGAAAGGCTTGTCCTCGCGATGTTTGCGTCGCCGCAGGACGGCCGCCGCCTGCTCATCCGATGCGAGGACGGCAAGGTGATAGCCGCCGATCCCTTTGATCGCCGGCACCCGGCCCTCTCGCAGCAGCGCGGCCGTCTCGGCGATCGGGTCTCCGGACAACTCGCGCCCGGTCGTGTCCAGCAGCCGCATTCGCGGGCCACAGTCCGGGCAACAGGTCGGCTGGGCGTGGAAGCGCCGGTCCGCCGGGTCGTGGTACTCCGCGGCGCACGCCACGCACAGGGGAAAACCCGCCATCGTGGTCAGGGACCGGTCGTAGGGCACGTCTCGCACGATCGTGAAACGCGGGCCGCAGTTGGTGCAGTTGATGAAGGGATAGCCGAAACGGCGGTCCGCCGGATCGCCCAGCTCACGGAGGCAGTCTCCGCAGACGGCGCTGTCCGCGGAGACGAGCGTCCGCTTGCCACCGCGGGGATCGCTGGGCACGATGCTGAATCCGGGGATGCCGTTCGGCTCCGTCTCGGCCGTGATCACTCGCTCGACCTCGGCGAGCGGAGGCGCTTCACGGCGCACGGCGACCAGGAATGCCTCTACATCCGCGACCGGCCCCTCCACCTCGACGAACACGCCTTCGACGTCGTTGCCGACGTGACCGGCCAGGCCGAGTCGCGTGGCGAGACCGTAGACGAAGGGCCGGAATCCGACCCCTTGAACGATCCCTTTGATCCGCACGGCACGTCGTGTTCGCGTCTCCACGCCGATCAGTGTTCCCCCCGGGGCGGATGAGCCGCAGCTGTCGTCACCCGGGTGCCTCGACGGCCGCGTGAACGGACTGTCCTCCCGGGCCGGGGAAACCGGACAGAACTGTCCACCGAACCGGACATCAGTGGCTCAGACTCGAAAAGTTCAAGCCCTCGCTCCCGGTACGGCCGGTGTTCTCCGAACGCAGTCCCGGCATGGCCAGTTCGATGGTGCAGCCGGAGACGTCCGAGCTGACGTTGAGCCATTCGCAGATCTGTTCGGCCATCCGCAGGCTGTTGTCCAGTCGATTCGGGCTCCGGGACCCGGAGCCGGCGGGCCGCGGGATGCCGAGCGGCCGGTCACAGTGCATCGTGCACACCACCCGGCCGTCCACCGGCCGTACCCACACGACCGCTCGGTCGGCCCCGTGGTTGAGCAGGTTGGCGAGCACCGAGCCGACGGCGACGTCGAACATCGCCACGGCGTCCTCGGCGAGCAGTATCGGGGTGGCTCTTTCCAGCACGTAGCGCCGCACGGCGACCAAGTCGCCTTCGAACCGGAACATGTCAGTGGGCCGGTCCGGTGACGGCGGTGCTCCCTGGGCTCCGGTGAGATCCTCCGGCGCCATGAACCGCGCGGATGGCTCGGCTACGCGCCCTACCACGCATTCGTGATGGATCCGGCGGGCATCCTCGACTATGCCCGCTTCGACGACCCGGGTGTCGTAGGGGCAGATCATCCAGATTCCCGTGCCGGCCAGCGTCACGGTGAGTCGTGCCTCCATCCGCTGCCAGGCGGCCACTTCCCGTCGGGATCGGCCCGCCCAGACCGGCTCGACGATGGCCCGTCCCCGGCCCTCGGATCCGCCCGGGCGACGGCGTGCCCAGCCGCGGAGCGTTTCAGCCCATTGTGACGGCCGTCGCCGGAAGGGCGCGGTCTCGGCGTATTCGATCCTGTCGGCGTCGGCGCCCAGCGCGTCATGGAGCAGTTCGAGGTTGCGGGCGGTCGTGGCGACCAGCACCTGCTCTCCCCGCAGGAGCCCCTCTTCGGCGAACTGCACGGCCATGGCGAGGAACTCCGCGTCGCTGCCGTAGATACAACCCTGGTGCCGAAAAGCTGACTTCATCAGGCCCGTCCAGTCGCCGGTCGGCCGCTCTCGTCCAGCCGGTACAGGGGCCGCCCGTCGGTCCAGCGGCCCGCTCGGCATGGCGGGGGTACGGAAAGTGGGCATGAACTTGCTCGTTGACGGTGATCTCATGGTGGGTGGTCCTCGGTCGTTCCTTCGGGAGGAACGCAGACTAACCATGTGAATATCGCGACCGGAATCAATTTCATCCATTTGGACGTGCGTTTTCTTGCGGTGATCCACTTCAACCTAGTCGGATCCGTGTCGCGACGAGGAGATCCCATTTATGTCCACCGCGTGACGAGAGTGGTCGCCCGTACTGAACGCAGTGCTCAGCGGTGGTGGGACGCTGTTTATCGCCGCTCTGGAGCAGTGTCGGCATGTGTTCTCCGGCCGCATGCGGAAATCGCGATCCAGTTGTGTCCGGAAAAGAAAACCTCACGGACACTTCTGTTCTCGATAACCCGGAAGGTTATGGAGCCGCTTGTGTCCGGTATTGCCAGAACTGTCGAATACCCTGTCCGTGCGGCTCTGGGGACTCGGGCGATTCCGCGTTCCGGTTGATCGCGAATCACTTCGCACGCGTCTTGGTCGTTCGTCAGGCCGGTGACAGTGGACGGCCCTCGATCGCGGTCATCGAGGGGAACGAAGCGACGGACAGGGCGGTGCGACCGGGAGTGGCGAAGGCTCCGGACAGCGTCGACGGAGAGAGGAATTCCTCGGCACACCGGAGATGGTCGGCCCGCACGGAGAGCGAGGCGGACAAACGGTGATTTCGCCCGCATCGCGGGCTTCTTCCCAAGGGCGTGGCGCTGACGGTGTGGCGATCTTCGCTCGCCACACCGTCAGCCTCGGGCTTGAGGTCCCGGGACGGCACGAACCTTCGGGGCGGCCCAGTGCGGCAGTTCCACCTCGAGACCCATGATCCGGGTGGTCAGTCTGCGGCGGGGCCATCTGCCGATGGTGCCGACGTTCGTCAGCTCGTCGAGGAAGACTCTGCGTTGCGCCGAGGTCATCGAGATCCAGCGCATCCTGAGCACCGGCCGGATCGGCGCGACGAAGGCCCGCACCGGTTCGTGGGCCCGGGCGAATCTTGCCTGGTATCCGGGATCGGGTAGGTAGCCCAGCTCCAGGTCTATCAGCGGTTCGGTCCCGCCGGCCCGATGGCGGCACCGCGAGAGCATCCGGGCGATCTCGTCGACGGCCAGCTTCACCGTGCTGGGAATATGCTCCTGCCATCGCCCGAGAAACGGCGCGTTCAGCGACTCCGCCGTCACTTCCTCCGGCATGACGATCACGGCCCGGACCGCGGTTCCGGCGAGTTCGACCCGAAGCCGCGCCCAGCGGCCGCCCGCGTCGACGAAGAAGCGCGGCACAGGACCGACCGTCCCGGCGCCGAACCGCAGCCGGATCCGCTCCTTCAGCTCGATGAACGGGTGATCGGTCGTCTCCGACCGAGAGGCCCGGCCGCCGGTCCGGTCGTCCGGCAGCACGAACACGAACTCCAGCTCCTCGCCGACGAGCTTGAGCCGTACCGGGAAGAGGGATCCGAGGTCGGTCAGGAACGCCGAGCCGACGACGAGCGCCTCGCCGCTGGACCCGCCTGGGGTCATCGACGGCTCCTCTCTGCCACGATGTGACGTCTTCTGCGACACGAGGATCCATCGAGCGGACTCACCGGACGACCAGGCGGTGTCCGGTCAGTTTGTTCGATGGGCTTCGTGATCCAGGTGGTTCCTGGCGGTGCGGGCGGATCGGCCTCGTACCGGGTCGTACTCGGCCGCATCCGCCCGTGCCGTCAGGGGCCGCCTGGGCGCGAAGACCGCGAACAAGACTTGCAGGACACGGCCTAGACCTGCAGATCGGATTCGATGCGCTTGAGGTAGTGCCGGGCCAGCGCGAGGTTCGCCTGCTCCCGGTCCAGCACCAGGTAGAGGAACAGCGAGCTCCTGCTGTTCACGGATCCCAGCAGGCGGATCAGATGATATTGGCGGTGCAGCGTGATGAGGATGTCTTCGATGCTGTCGTTGAGCGCGAGGGCGGACATGACCCGGAGCTTCGATCTGATGACGTCGGTGTTGCCCGCCGCCGCGACCTCCAGATTGAGCCAGTCTCCGCCGCCGCTGGTACCGAGCGACATCCCGCTCTCGTAGTCGACCAGCGCGACACCGAGGGCCCCGGCGATCGACATGGATTCTTTCAAAGCGTTTTCGATGTTCATGAAAACTCCACTTCTTCGGTTCGGGTGTAGATCGGGCGAAACGACCGGTTCAGGCGTTCAAGATCGAGCTGATCCGCTCGATGACGGGACGGCATTCGAAGAGAAGGCGCCCGACGTTCAAATTCTTGTCTCCCATGATGACCATCAAGGACATGCGGCCGATGGCGTACACGGCCATGTAGCCCTCACTGCTGAACACCACCGTCTGGTTGAGCGTGCCTTTGCCGGTGATCTCGGCCGCCTGGCGGGCGATCCCCAGATTGGCGGCGGCGAGCGCGGAGATCTTCGCGGGGTCGATGTCCGCCGCCGCGTCCGCGATGATGGGGATCCCGTCCACCGCGGCTATCACCGTGTCGGACACCCCCGTGACGTTCTCTCGAAGGTTCCGCAACTCGGCGGCGAGTGCTTCGAAATCCACTGCTCTTACTTCCTGTTCAGGGGCGTGAGCGGGCGGCCGGGGGTGGCGGCGGCGCATTCACGCGTCGGCCCGATTCGGTGATCTCGCGGGGCGCCGGAAAAGGGGCGAAATGATCACCCGATCGGGTTTTGAATTCGAGGAAAGCTAGCACTTGTGCGTCCGCGACTCTATCGATACCGCCCGAGCGCCATGAGTATCACGCGATCGAGTGAAGTGCTTGTCATTCTTGTAACTAGGCCGATCGGCGTAGTTCTGCTGTAGGTGAATTTCCTCCGCGGGAATTCCGATATTGGGATTTTCCGTGAATCCCCATTCGGCGTTGGTGACCGCCGCCGTCCCGCCGGGCGGCGTCCGGTGGTCGTCCGGCCGCGGGCGCGCCGGTGTGTTTAGGTTCACAAGTCGTTAGCGTCGCGAGCGGGATCCCGCGAGACTGCGTCAAGCGATGGAGTAAGCGACCGCTCAGTAGTTTGTGAGGAGTTCGGATGAGGATCGGGACCGCGATCAACTACGCGGGTGGCTTCGCCGAGAGCGTGGCGGACATCGTCGAGCTGGAGAAGGCCGGACTGGACATCGTCTTCGTCCCCGAGGCCTACTCGTTCGACGCGGTCAGCCAGCTCGGCTACGTCGCCGCGAAGACCGAGCGGGTCCAGATCGCCTCCGGCATCTTCCAGATCTACACGCGCACGCCGACGCTGACCGCGATGACCGCCGCCGGGCTCGACTTCGTCTCCGACGGCCGGTTCACCCTCGGTATCGGCGCGTCGGGACCGCAGGTCATCGAGGGTTTCCACGGCGTGAAGTACGACGCGCCCCTCGGCCGCACCCGCGAGATCATCGACATCTGCCGTCAGGTGTGGCGGCGGGAGAAGGTCGTGCATTCGGGCACCCACTACACGATCCCGTTGCCGCCCGAGCAGGGCACGGGCCTCGGCAAGCCGCTGAAGCTGATCAATCACCCGGTGCGCGAGCGGATCCCGATCCTGCTCGCCTCGATCGGCCCGAAGAACGTCGCGCTCACCGCCGAACTCGCCGAGGGCTGGGAGCCGATCTTCTTCCATCCCGAGAAGGCCGCCGAGGTCTGGGGCGCGTCGCTGGCCGAGGGCAAGGCGAAGCGCGACCCGTCGCTGGGGGAGCTGGACACCTTCGTCGGGACCGCGCTGGCGATCGGCGACGACGTCGACGGGCTGCTTGACCACCTGCGCGGCATGCTGGCGCTCTACATCGGCGGGATGGGCGCGCGCGGCAAGAACTTCTACAACAGCCTCGCGCAGCGCTACGGCTACGAGGCCGAAGCCAAGCTCATCCAGGACCTGTACCTGGACGGCAAGAAGGACGAGGCCGCCGCGGCGGTGCCGAAGGAGCTGATCAGGGCGATCTCGCTGGTCGGCCCCGAGGGCTACGTCAAGGAGCGGCTGGCCGCCTTCCGGGAGGCGGGCGCGACCACGCTGGTGGTCAATCCGCTGCTCCCCGGCCGCGAAGCCCGGGTCGCCCAGGTGTCGAAGTTGCGCGAACTCGTCGGCTAGTTCGTTCGAAGTTTTCCGACGCACTGAGGGAGTCGAACCTCTCACCTGGATCGATGCGGTAGTGTCTACCTGCGTCGACGCGCCCCCGGCGAGGTCAAAAAGTGGCCTCGCGGTGGGAAGAGAACGTAAAGCGCGCCTGAACGGCCGGAAAATCGGCCATTATCAGGAGTGAAACCGAAAGCTCGGGGGAATACGTTCGCGACGAAGGTGAGGTGTCCTCGCGTGCGCGGAAAGATCGGGGAACCGACGGCCGCCGTCCTGGACGTCGGGTCGTTCAGTGCGCGGCTGGTGGTGCTCGCCAGGGGCGGAACGCCGCTCGAGCCGGTGCTGAGCCACCAAACGCGGCTGCGGCTCGACAGGGAACTGGACGACGACGGGAAGCTGACCCGGCGGGGTATCGACGCCGTCGCGTCCGCCGTCGAGGCCGGGGTGACGACGGCGGCCAAGCACGGCGTCGAGAACGTGTACCCGCTTGCGACATCCTCGATCCGCGACGCGGCCAACGTGAAGCAGGTCGTCGGTGACGTCGCCAAGGCCACCGGCGTCAAACTGCAGTTCCTCACCGGGCGCCGCGAGGCGGAACTGGCCTACGTCGGCGCGCGCCGGTGGTACGGCGCTTCCGCCGGCGGATTGCTGGTACTCGACATCGGCGGCGGGACCGTCGAACTCGCCGCGGGCAAGGCGGAAGAGGCCGGGTTCGCGCATTCGCTGCCACTCGGTGCCCGATCGCTGACGCGCGACTGGATGTCCACCGAATGTCCGTCGCCCAAGGTCGTGCGGGCCATGCGGGAACACGTCCTCGACGAGGTCCGCGACGCGATGCAGGACGTGCTGCCGGAGATCCGGGATCACCGCGCCGTCGGCTGCTCCAAGGTGCTGCGGCAACTCGCGCGGCTCGCCGGCGACCGGCCGTCCCGCTCTCGCGAACTGCACCTCGACGACCTCCGCGCGTGGATCCCGCGGCTCGCGAAGCTGCCCGCGAAACGCCGCGCCGAACTGCCGGGCATCTCGCGGCAGCGCTCCCACCAGGCACTGGCAGGCGCGATCGTCGCCGAGGCGCTGTTGACCCTTGCCGGTGGCCAGGTCGCCATCTGCCCCTGGTCGACCAGGGACGGCCTGCTGCTGAACATGCTCGACGGCCTGGTCGGTCTCGACGGTAAACCGGCGAAAGCCGCCTGAAAACTGGCGTATCCGGGCGCGAGGGGGTACCCCGGACACATGAGGGAAAGCAAGAAGAACTTCGGGCAAGACGAAGAAGACCTCGACGACCTTCGCAAGACCCAGCCGAAGACCGACGTGCCGAGCGCGCCCAACCGTGACATCGGGCCCCACGGGACCGACGACATCGACGGGGTCCCCGGCAGCGGTGAGGTGCCGGTCGAACCGCCGGACTGAGCGCCCCGACGTGTTATGAACGGGACTTTCATTACAAAATTTGTAATGAAAGTCCCGTTCATAACACGGTCGGGCCGACCCGCGTCACCCGTCCTTCGGCTGCCGTCGCGCCGGAGCGCGGCCTGCGGGCTGCACCGGCGCCGGACCCGGATCGATGGCGGGGATCGGCAGCCGCACCGGCTCGGTCGTGACCGTGAACGTCTCGCCGTGGTGCGCCAGTTCCAGCGGATCCCCGGTGATCACGTGATACGTCGCGCTCTCGTGGCCGATCTCGACCTGGAACCGGGTGCCCCGGAAGGTCAGCCGGAACGCGATCCGCCGGAGCTGCGGCGGTAGCCGCGGTGCGAAGGTCAGCCGCCCGCCGTGGTCGCGCAGCCCGCCGAACCCGGCGACGGTGCCCTGCCAGGCACCCGCCAGCGAAGCCAGGTGCAAGCCGTTGCGGACGTTGTTGTGCACGTCGTGCAGGTCGGTGAGAGCCGCTTCGGCGAGGTAGTCGTAGGCCAGTTCCAGATGCCCGACTTCGGCCGCCATCACGGCCTGCGTTCCCGCCGAAAGCGAGGAATCGCGTACCGTCCGTGCCTCGTAGTAGGCGAAATCGCGCGCCTTCTCCTCCGGAGTGAAGGAATCCCCGCACAGATGCAGCGCCAGCACCAGGTCCGCCTGCTTGACCACCTGCTTGCGGTACAGGTCGAAGTACGGGAAGTTCAGCAGCAGCGGGTAGAAATCCTGCTTGGTGGCCTCGAAATCCCAGTCGGCGTGCTCCAGGAATCCTTCGGACTGCGGATGGACGCCGAGTTCTTCGTCGTAGGGGATCAGCATCGACTCGGCCGCCTTGCGCCACGACGCGACCTCGTCCGCGCCGACGTCGAAGGCTTCGGCCACGTCCGCGTGCTGTCCGCAGATTTCGGCGGCGTAGAACAGGTTCCGTCGTGCCATGAGGTTCGTGTAGACGTTGTTGTCCGCCACCGCGGAGTACTCGTCCGGTCCGGTGACACCGTCGATCCGGAACCGGCCCCGCCGGTCGAAATGCCCCAGCGACAACCACATCCGGGCTGTTTCGAGGAGCAGTTCCGCGCCGCAGGTCCGCATGAACTCGTCGTCGCCGGTGGCGTTGAGGTAGCGCACGACGGCGTCGGAGATGTCCGCGCTGACGTGGAACGCCGCCGTGCCCGCCGGCCAGTACGCCGAACATTCCGCGCCGTTGATGGACCGCCAGGGGAACGCCGCGCCGCGTAATCCCAGCTGTGCCGCCCTTTCCCTCGCTTTGTCCAAAGTGGAGTGACGCCAGCGCAGGGCGTCGCGGGCGGCGTCCGGGATGCTGTAGGTGAGCACGGGCAGCACGAAGGTCTCGGTGTCCCAGAACGCGTGCCCGTCGTAACCGGGGCCGGTCAATCCCTTGCCCGCCAAGGCCCTCGTCTCGCCGCGGGCACCGGCCTGCAGCAGATGGAAGAGCGCGAACCGCACCGCCTGCTGCAGTTCCGGGTCGCCCTCGATCTCGATGTCCGAGGTCTCCCAGAAGTCGTCGAGGAACTCCTTCTGCTCGGCGAGCAGTCCTTTCCAGCCGGTCTGCCGCGCGCCGGCGAGCGCGGCCTCGACCTGTGCGCGCACGGCGGGCAGCGAACGCTGCGCGGACCAGCCGTAGGCGAGGTACTTGGTGATCCGCAGCCGTCCGCCCTTCGGCACGTCGACGGCGATGGTGAGCCGCGCCAGGTCCTCTTCGGCCTCGATGTGCGTGCGGACACCGTCGGTGACGTCGATCTTGTGGTCCATCGCCGCCGCCATCCGCAGCCCGGACCGGCGGGTCTGGTGCACGAGTACCGCGTGATAGCCCTCGGCGTGCTGGAACTCCGCGACCAGTGGGGACTCCAGTGCCGCCGCGACGCGGGGATCGCGGGTGTCGGATTCGATCGGCTCGTTGGCCAGCAGATCCGACTGCACCACCAGCTGAAGTTCGTCGTCGAGCGGTTCGACCTCGTACCGGATCGCGGCGACGGCGCGCTGGGTGAAGGAGACCAGGCGTTCGGTCTTCACCCGCACCCGGCGCCCGGTCGGCGAGGACCACACGGTGTCGCGGGCGAGCGTGCCCTTGCGGAAGTCGAGGACGCGGTCGTGGTCGGTCGCCTGGCCGTAGCGCATGTCGAGTGGTTCGTCCTCGACCAGCAGCCGGATGATCTTGCCGTCGGTCACGTTGACGACGGTCTGGCCTTCTTCCGGGTAGCCGTAACCGGTTTCCGCGTAAGGAAGGTCGTGCTGTTCGTAGAAGCCGTTCAGATAGGTGCCCGGCAGGCCGCGGGGTTCGGCCTCCTCCAGGGTGCCGCGCAGGCCGATGTGCCCGTTGGACACCGCGAACGCCGATTCCGTCCGCTGCAGGGCATCGACGTCCATCCCGCGCCAGCGCAGCTCCCATGGCGCGACCTCGTAGCCGCGGAAAAGCGGATCGGTCACTTGTCCTCCAGCAGTTCGGCGAGGTCGTCCACCACGACATCGGCACCGTGCTCGAGCAGTTCGCCCGCCTGATGCGCGCGGTTCACCCCGACCACGTAACCGAAACTGCCTTCCTTCCCGGCCTGCACACCCGCGAGCGCGTCCTCGAACACGGCCGCGTGTTCCGGGGGAACGCCGAAGGCCTCGGCACCGGCGAGGAACGAATCGGGGGCGGGCTTGCCGCGCAGGCCCTTTTCGGTGATCACGATCCCGTCGATCCGCGCTTCGACGAACCTGGTCAGGTCGGCGGCGTCGAGCACTTTCGCGCCGTTCGCGGACGAGGTGACCACGCCGATGCGCAGGCCCGCCGCCTTCGCCGCCTCCAGATAGCGCACGGATCCCGGGTACGGCGTGACGCCTTCTTCGTCGATGATCTTCAAGACCAGCTGGTTCTTGCGGTTCCCGATGCCGTTGACGGTGGCGGCGTCGATGTCGTCGTCCGGACCGCCCTCGGGGAGCTCGATCCCGCGCGAGGTGAGGAAGGTGCGGACGCCGTCGGCCCTCGGCCTTCCGTCGACGTAGGCCGCGTAATCGGCGTCGGTGAACGGAGAGAACGCGTCACCGTCGCGGGCGCGCAGGAACTCGTCGAACGTGCGTTTCCACGCTTCGCGGTGCTGGGCGGCGGTTCCGGTCAGCACGCCGTCGAGGTCGAAGAGACAGGCCGTGATGGTGTCGGGCAGACCGATCATGTCTCCGCACGCTACCCGCGCTCGCCGGTGCCCGCTCGGCTTTCGGGATGCGGCCGCACCAGGTGGATCAGTTCGTGGACGGTCGTGTCGGCCAGGCTGTAGCGGACGATCCGGCCTTCGCGCCGCGCCGTCACCAGGCTGTGCGCGCGCAGGAGCCGCAACGCCTGGGAGACCGCGGTGTCGGTCATCCCCGTGGCCGCGGCGAGATCGGTGACGCTGATCTCGCGGGCGTAGTGGATCGAGACGAGCAGCGCGAGCCGCGACGGATCCGCGACGAGCGAGAACCGTTGCGCCCATTCGGTGATCGCGTCGCGGTCACCCATCCCGGCGACGGCGGCGTCCACCCGGTCCGGCTCGATGCTCACCCGCCGATGTTAGGCCGCGCGGGCCACGAGTGCGACGTGCCGCGCGGCGCGGTCGAGCGGATCGGGCGATCGGCGGACCCGGCTGACCAGCAAGGCGCCTTCGAGGTTGGTCATGATGGCGATGGCGACGTCTTCGGTGTCCTCGACGCCGTGGCCGCCAAGCAGTTCCACCAGCAGCGCGTGCCAGGTGGCGAAGGCGTCCTGGCACGCCTTGGTGATCGCGGGGGAGGCGTGCGCCATCTCCAGGGTGATCGTGGCGAGCGGGCAGCCGCCGCGGTAGTCGTCGGCGGCCAGTGCCTCGCCAGCCTTGCGATACCACCAGCTCACCGCGTCCTCGACGGTCTCGTTGCGCTCGAAAGCGCGCCTGACCGTCTTCGCCACGACGGCGGTGCCGAGTTCGATCGCGGCGACCGCGAGCTGTTCCTTGCCGCCGGGGAAATGGTGGTACGCCGAGCCCCATGGCGTCCCGGCCTCCTCCACCAGCCGCCGCCACGAGGTCGCCTGGTAGCCCTCGCGACGGAAGAGCCGCATCGCCGTCGAGATCATGCGCTCGCGTGTGGTGGCATCGGACACGTCCCCGAGCATAGCCCTTGACTAGGACGATCGTCCTGGACAACTCTAGGACGATCGTCTTAGGAGGCAGCATGACCGTCGATGTCACCGGCCAGACCCGGCAGAAGACCGTGACCTGGCAGGATCCGCTGCCCACCGCCCGGCTCGGCCGGGAGCTGTCCGGCCGGGAGTACCTGACCGGGATCGCGGAAGGGCGGATCCCGCCGCCGCCGATCTCGGCGCATTTCGGGATGCGCTGGGTCAGCGTGGCCGACGGCGACGTCGTACTCGCCGCGACGCCGGACGAGTCGCTCTACAACCCCATCGGCACGGTGCATGGCGGCGTCGCGGCGACCCTGCTGGACTCGGCGGTGGCGTGCGCGGTGCATTCGACCCTGCCCGCCGGGGTCGGCTACACCTCTGTCGAGCTGAAGGTGAACTTCCTGCGGGCCATTTCCGGCTCGGTGGGGGAGATCCGCGCCCACGGCTGGGTGGTCAAGGCCGGTTCGCGCGTGGCGTTCGCCGAGGGGGACATCCGCGACGCGGACGGCAAGGTGCTCGCGACCGCGTCGAGCACCTGCCTGATCATCGCGCCCTGACCGCGTTCTCGAAGCGGCCGGAGGTGACGCGTCATACCGGCGGGCGGATCCGGCGGCCGCGGATCGCCTCCGTGTCGCCATAGCGGCCGATGATCCCGGCCAGCAACGCTTTCGCGTCCGCGACGCGTTCCGCGCCGAATTCCGTGATGAGTTCCTTTTCCAGCGCCGTTCGGTGCTTTCGTGCCGCCTTGACGGCCCGTTCGGCCGTTTCGGTCAGGTGCAGCAGCCGGGTCCGCGCGTCGGCGGGGTCCGGCTCGCGCCGCAGCAGTCCCCGGCCTTCCAGATCGGCGACCGCCTTCGACGCCGCCTGCTGGGTCACGCCCATCCGTTCGGCCAGTGCGGAGATCGAGAGCGGTCCCGCGAGCACATGCTGGAACACGACACCGTCGTTGAACCGGGTCCCGCCGAGTCCGTCGGCGGTCAGGCGCCGCTGGATCTCCCCGCTCATCGCCCAGCCGGCGAACAGCGAGACCAGTGACAGGTCGAGACTCGACGGCGTAGGATCCACAACCATGGTTGTGGAATCTAGCACGCCGCCGGTGGAGCTGATGGCGGAGTTCGTCCGCGTCGCGCATCGCGTCGTCTGGTGCACGCTCGCGACGGTCGACCGGCGAGGGCGGCCGAGGTCGAGGGTGGTGCACCCGATCTGGGAACAGCGGGACGGCGACCTCGTCGGGCACCTGTTCACCCGGCCGACGCCGCTGAAGAAGGCGCATCTCGCGCGGACGCCGTTCGCCTCGTGTTCGTACTGGGACCCGGCGCACGAGGTCGCCGTCGCCGAATGCGGTGCCGGTTACGCCGACGACGAGGAAACGCGGCGGCATCTGTGGCGGTTGGCCGAGGAAACACCGGAGCCGCTGGGTTTCGACCCGAGGATCATGGGCGGCGAAGATCCACTGGATCCGGACATCACCGTGCTGAGGCTGACGCCGTGGCGGATCAGTGCCGGCGGCAGGGCGTGGCGGCGGCCTGACCGCTAGGCCGCGCCGACCTTCCGTTCGAAGACCAAGCCCTCGGCGGCGCGCAGCCCGACGCTGATCGCGCCGGTCAGCACCCCGTCGTCGCCCAGTTCGCCCTGGACGACGGAGGGGACGAGCGGGGTGAACGAGCGCAGCGCGCGGTCGATCGGGTCGAGCAGCAGATCGGCCGCGGTGCCGATACCGCCGCCGAGCACGATCAGTTCGGGGTCGATCACCGCGGCCACCGACGCCACGGTGTAGGCCAGCCTGTCCGCTTCGGCTTCGACCGCGCGCAGGGCGAGTTCGTCGCCGTCGCGGGCGAGGCGGAACACTTCGCGGGCCGATTTCGCCGTGCCCAGGCCGAGTTCGCGGGCGCCGCGGACCACGGACTGCGCCGCCGTCGCCTCTTCGAGATGGCCGCGGACCGGGGGAGCGTCCTCGCCGTCGCTTCCCGCGTGCGACTGGCCGTACGGGAGGTAGCCGATTTCGCCCGCCGCGCCCGTCGCGCCGCGGAAGACCTCGCCGTTGACCATCACGCCCATGCCGACACCGGTGCCGATGGTGATGCAGCCGAACACGGACGCGCCGCGCGCGGCACCGCGTTCCCATTCGCCGACGGCGGTGAGGTTCGCGTCGTTCTCCACCATGAGGTCCGGGCCGAGGACGGCTTCGAGTTCGTCGAGCAGGCCCGCCTTGCCCCAGCCGGGCAGGTTCGGCGCGTGCCGGAAGCAGCGTTTGGCCGGGTCGGCGACCCCGGGCGAGCCGAGGACGCGCACGACGATGTCCGCCTGGCTCAGCCCCGCTTCGCGGACCGTCGCCGCGGCGAGCGCGCCCACGGCGCTGACGAGCGCGGTGCCCGAACGCGAGGTGTTCCGCTCGTCACGGCGGGCGACGACGGTGTGGCCGAGGTCCGAAACGGCGACGCGGAGGTGCTCGCGTCCGATGTCGACACCGAGGACGTAACCGGCCGTGGGATCCGCTTCGTAGAGGACGGCGGACCGGCCGGTCCCGGTCGAGGTGTGCCCGGTCGCCCTGGCGAGACCGGCCGCTTCGAGGGCCAGTAACGCTTGGCTCACCGTGGGTTTCGAAAGACCGGTGTCCTTGGCGACCTGCGGCCGGGTGGCGGGGCCGCTGCGGCGCAGGAGGTCCAGCACGGCGCGCTGATTGATCTTCCGCATCCCGGCGGGGGTGCCGACGGGCGGACTTTTTGCGCCAACCACGAGCTTCGCCTCCTGTCGAACCAAGGTGTTCCCACCAAAGTTATCCGGGTCCGGCCCGAAATGGGCAAGAAGGTTTACATTCGGTGGTTCCCGGTGACGATAAACGTGTCCGCGCCGCGAATCGCGCACGCCGCGCGCGAAAACCCGGTGATTCACCCGGTGTCCGGACGGAAGCTCCCAGTGACCGGGAGTGGTCTAGACCAAGTGGTTCCGCTGTGGATCAGGCGGCGTGGCGGCTCGCCGGTCGCCGGAATCCCCTGTGCTGGCGGGGGCGTTGGGGGGTTTCGCCGGTTTCGTGGTCCGTTTCCGTGCCGGTGAAGTCCGCGGTGTCGGCCGTCGTCGCCGGGCTGGGGCGGTTGCGCAGGCGGTGCTGGCGGTTGACCACGAACAGCAGGACCAGGCCCGCCACGACCAGGCCGTGGGTGAGCACCCGCCCGGCGGTGACCTGTCCCGCGACGAGGTCGCCCGCGGACAACGCCAGGAGCAGCGCGACGAACCCGGTCAGCGCCGGGAGCTGTCCCGCCGCCGCCTTCGTGCGCACGGCCGCCCAGCCGAGTCCGACGCCGACCGCGAGATTCCACGCGCTGCTCTCGTGCGAAAGGTGCCCGACCAGGGATTCCGCGCCGTGGCCCGCGGCGTGGTCCTCGACGCCCAGCAGCTGGGCGAAGGCGAGGCCGAGCTGGGCGATCGCGACCATGGCGAGCGCGATCCGGGCAGGCCAGCCGTCGCGGGGCGGGGCCGGGGTGCGTTCCAGGATGACGGCGGTGAGGTCCGGGACCGGCGGCGCGGGGCGCAGGAGGATCGTCCGGTGCAGCCGTTCGGCACGGGCGAGCCAGGAACGGCAGGCGGTGCAGCCGGTCACATGCCGGTCGACCGCCTCGGGCGGGGCGGGTTCGGTTTCGCCGTCGAGCCGGGCCGACAGGGCCTCGCGGCAGGTCTCGCACTTCACGTCTCACTTGTCGGGCGCGGGCCTGCCCCGGTTCCCGGGGCGCTGCTACGTTTCTCGTATGGCCGGGCCGCGCAACCACGACGACGAGCGGGTGACCGCGCTCGCTCTCGCCGCCGCCCGCGGTGACCGGCGGGCGCTCGAGGACTGGGTGCGGGCCACCCAGGCCGACGTCTGGCGCTTCGTCGCGCACCTCGCCGACGTCGGCGCCGCCGACGATCTCACCCAGGAGACGTACCTGCGCGCGTTCGGCAGCCTGCGCCGGTTCGCCGGCCGGTCGTCGTCGCGGACCTGGCTGTTGTCCATCGCCCGGCGCGTGGTCGTCGACCGCATCCGGGCGGCTTCGGCGCGCCCGAAACTCGCCGACGTCGACTGGGAAGCCACCGCCGAACGCCGCGGTGCCCGTCAGGCGGAGGGTGTCGCGGGGTTCGAAGACCTGGTGGAGCTGCGGATGCTGCTCGACGGGCTCGATCCGGAACGCCGCGAGGTCCTCGTCCTCACCCAGGTGCTGGGGCTTTCGTACGCCGAGGCCGCCGAGATCTGCGGCTGCCCGGTCGGCACCGTGCGCTCGCGGATCGCCCGCGCCCGTGAAGACCTGCTCGAAGCCGGCCGGGAGCGCGACTCCATCTAGAACGCGTTTCGTCCTCTGGAGTGTGGCGCGGCACACAAATGAGGCCTTTCGCTGTCACCTCGTCACACAGATGAGCCGACACGACTACTCCGCGTTGACTAGGCCGAATGCCGCTGCCTAGCGTGTCGCCATCCAACCCCAGGCCGCGCGAGGGTCCCCGCCTTCTCCGCGCGCTCTCGAAGGGATCTTCCCGATGGCCAGTCCCACCACTGGAACCCAAGGCGAGGCTCCGGATTCCGGCGGCCTCGGCCGTCGCCGGTTCCTGAGCTTCCTCGTCGCCGCGCCCACCCTCACGATCGCGACGAAGCTCGGTATCGACGGCTTCGCTCCCGAAGAAGCCGAAGCCGTCATCCCGACCCTGCCCGGTCCGGCCGAGATCCTCGACCTCGGTGACGTCCTGATCCTCTCGAACGCCCCCACCGCCAACCTGCTCGTGCTCGAAGTCCGCGAAGACGGCCGCGTACGGCTGGAACTTCCGCGGACCGAGGTCGGCCAGGGCATCACGACGGCGAACGCGATGCTGGTCGCCGAGGAGCTGGACCTGCCGCTCGACCGCGTCGACGTCGTGCTCTCCGACGCCCGCGCCGAACTGCTGTTCAACCAGCTGACCGGCGGCTCCAACACGATGCGCTCGCTCTACACGCCGGTGCGGACCGCGGCCGCCGCCGCTCGTACCCGCCTGGTCGCGACGGCCGCGCGCGAATGGGGCGTCAACGCCGAACGTCTGTCCACAAGGGATGGTGCGGTGCTCGCGCCGGACGGACGGCGGATGAGCTACGGCGCGCTGTCCAAGCCCGCCGCCCGCGCCGATCTGGGCAAGCTCACGGTGACCCCGAAGGCGGAGTCCGAGCACAAGCTGGTCGGCACGCCGCAGTCGCGCAAGGACGCCCGCGCGATGGTCACCGGGCAGCTCAAGTACACCCTCGACCTGGACATCCCCGGTGCGAAACCGGTGATGGTCCGCCGTCCGCCGACGATCAACGGCACGGTCGGGAAGGTCAACAACGAGGCCGCCGTGCGCGCGATGCCCGGCATCATCGACATCGCCGTGATCCAGACCGGGGTCGCGGTGATGGCGGAGACCTTCGGCCAGGCGCTCGACGGCAAGAACGCGCTCGACGTCACCTGGAACGCCGGCACCGTCGACGGCGAGAACAACGCGACGATCAAGAAGAAGCTGCGGGCCGCGGCGCTGCCGTTCGCCGTACCGCCGCTGCTGACCCAGTACGTCGACGGCGAATTCGACTTCGCCTTCGCCAGCCACGCGCCGCTGGAGACCAACTCCGCAGTCGCCGACGTCCGGGAGGACAGCGCGACCATCTGGTCCGGGATGAAGGTGCCGATCCTCGCGAAGCAGAACATCGCGCGGGAACTCGGCCTGCCGGAGAACAAGGTCACCGTGCACGTCCAGCAGGCGGGCGGTTCGTTCGGGCGCAGGCTCTTCTCCGACGGCGCGATCGAGGCCGCGCGTATCTCGAAGGCGATGAAGCGGCCGGTGCGGCTGATGTGGAGCCGGATCGACGACATGCGCCACGGCCGCGCCCGCGCCGCGAGCCACCACAAGATCCGCGCCACCTTCGCGCTCGGCCAGGTCCTCAGCTTCGAGCACCGGGTCGCCAGCGTGGAGACCGACTGGGGCCACGGGCTCGGCGAGGTCCTCACCGCCTTCGCCGCGGAGCTGCCGGTCGGCGGCAACCTGAGCTTCGCGCAGACGGTGTTCCTCCTGACCGTGAAGTCGCCGTACAACTTCGGTGTCACCACGCAGCTGCTCAACGAGGTCCCGGTGGATTTCCACACCGGCGCCTGGCGATCGGTGTACTCGTCGAGCACGCGCGGGGCGGAAGAGATCATGGTCGACGAGATCGCCGCGAAGCTCGGGAAGGATCCGGTGGCGTTCCGGCGCGAGTTCATCAAGAACGAGCGGCAGCGCGCCGTGCTGGACAAGGTCGCCGAACTCGGCGAATGGGGCAAGAAGATGCCCAGGGGTTTCGCGCAGGGCGTCGCCGTGCACGGCGAGTACAAGTCCTACACGGCCTGCCTCGTCGAAATGGACGCCCGCGACCCGAAGAAACCGCGCGTCACCAAGGCGACCATCGCGGTGGACGTCGGCAAGCCGATCAACCCGCGCGGGATCGAGGCGCAGATGCTCGGCGGTCTGACCGACGGCATCTCCACGACGCTGACCGCCGGGCTGCACATCGACAAGGGCCTGCCGCTGGAGGGCAGCTACTCGCAGTTCCATTACGCGCGTCAGAAGAACTCGCCGATGGACGTCAAGGTGTTCGTGATGCCGGAGACGGGCGAGATCGGTGGGGCCGGCGAACTCGGTGTACCGGCGCCGGTCGGCGCGATCGCAAACGCATACGCGCGGGCAACCGGCATCAAGCCGCGTAGTTTCCCGATCAACTTCCCCGTCGACTTCGAGCCGTTCCCCCGCTGACTTTCCTTCCCCGCCAAGGAGTTCCGATGCCCAACTACACCTTCACGGTGAACGGGAAGACCGTCACCGTCGACGCGCCCGCGGATCTGCCCATGCTGTGGGCGCTGCGGGACAAGCTCGGCGTCCGCGGCCCGAAATACGGCTGCGGGATCAACGTCTGCAAGGCCTGCACCAGTCACCTCGACGGCGAGGCGTTCAACCCGTGCGTGACGCCGGTGTCCGACTGTTCCGGCAAGGAGGTCACCACGATCGAAGGTCTCGCCGACGGTGAGGATCTGCACCCGGTGCAGGAGGCCTGGCTGGAACAGGACGTCGCGCAGTGCGGCTACTGCCAGCCCGGGCAGATCATGGCCGCGGTGGCCTTGCTGAAGAAGACGAAGAACCCGACGGACGCCGAGATCGACGCGATCCAGAACGTCTGCCGGTGCGGTACCTATTTCCGGATCCGCGAGGCCATCAAGAGCGCGGCCGCGAAGATGTGAAACCCCGCCGGTGCGGTGAAAAACTCGCGTTTTCGCCGCACCGGCGGAGCCTTTCGGCTTCGACGGGCCACGTTCGGGGAAGTCGTGTTAGATGACGTCCCCAGGGACTCGACGAGGAGTCCCTGCCCCGGAGGACGTCCATGCACTATCGAACTGTGCTCCGCGAAGGCTCGCCCGCCGTCGTCGCCGAACTGGCCGTCGAGGTCGAGAAGCAGCTTCCCGGGCTCATCGACAGCACTGTCGAGCAGATCCGTGCCGAGATGCCGGTGTACCGCGACGCGCAGTTCGTCTCGCTCGCCGAACTGCGGAAGTCGGTGCGGGACAACCTCGAGTACGTCATGCGGACCCTGCGCGGTACGGAGGAGCCAGACCTCGCGCAGGCGCGGGCGACCGGACGGGCGCGGGCCCTGCAGGGCGCTCCACTCCCGGAACTGTTGCGCGCGTACCGGATCGGGCTCACCGAGGTGTGGAACCGGTTCGTCGAACTGACCGCTTCGGAAGAGCATCAGGACCTTCGCGGGCTCGTCGCCGCGACGGCGGCGATCTGGGCGCTGATCGACGACTACGCCGAGGCGCTGACGACGAGCTATCGCGACACCACCGCCGAAGTCATGCTGGCGCACCAAAGCAGACGGTCCGCGTTGGTCGAAGCGCTGTTCGCCGGTGGCGCCGCCACCGAGGGGACGTTGTGGGACATCGCGCGGGTGCTCGAACTCGCGCTCGACGGGACGTACGTGGTGGTCGCCGCGGAAACCCCGCGTGTCGGTCACGAACCTTTGCCACAGATCGAAAACCGGCTCCGCGACCGGCATCACGCGTCCGCCTGGCGGCTCACCCCGGACCTGCAGGTCGGTGTCGTGTCGATGCGGGATCCGTCGGCTTCACAGGTGATCATCGAGCTGCTGCGGGACAATTCGAGCGGCCGCATCGGGGTCAGCCCGGTGTTCACCGGCCTCGGGAACACCTCCCGCGCGCTGCACCTGGCGCGGGTCGCGCTCTCCAGCATGCTGCAGGGGACGACGGGAATGGTGCAGTTCAACGAATCCCCGCTCGCCGGTCTGGTCGCCAGCGCGCCGGAGGCGTCGGTGCAGCTCGCGCACCACGTGCTGCGGCCGATCCTCGACCTGCCCGGCGACGACCGCAACGTGCTGCTGCTGACGTTGCGGGCGTGGTTCGAATGCCAGGGCTCCACGAAACTGACGTCGGAGCGGATGTTCTGTCACCCCAACACGATCCGGCACCGCCTGAAGCGGATCACCGAGGAACTCGGCCGTTCGCTGACCGATCCGGCCGACATCGCCGAACTCGGCGCCGCCCTGCGCGCGCTCCACATGTTCCCCGACACCTCGCATCTGCCTTCGCCGCGGGATCCGCTGCGCTAGGTTTCCTCCATGAACGAATTCGCGATCGGCGGAGATCTGACCGTGCACCGTCTCGGCTTCGGCGCCATGCGTTTGCCGACCGAACCCGGTCCCGGACGAGAGGCCTCGATCGCCCTCGCACGGCGTGCCGTCGAACTGGGCATCACGCTGATCGACACCGCGCACCTGTACGGCGGTGGCGCCAACGAGGAACTGCTCGCCGAAGCACTCCATCCGTATCCGGACGACCTGGTGGTCACCACCAAGGTCGGCGTCGTGCGGACCGGGGACGACTGGAAGTACGACGCACGGCCGGAATCGCTGCGGGTGCAGGTCGACGAGGGGCTGCGGCGGCTGCGGGTGGAGCGGATCGAACTGCTGCAGCTGCACCGCGTCGATCCGGAGACTCCGCTGGCCGATCAGCTCGGCGCGCTGCGGGACCTGCGTGACGAGGGCAAGATCGGCCGGATCGGGCTGTCCGAAGTCACCGTGGACGAACTCGCGCGGGCCCGCGAGATCGTGGACATCGCGAGTGTCCAGAACCGCTACAGCCTCTTCGACCGCTCGTACGAGGCGGTGGTGGACGCGTGCGAGGCGGCGGGGATCGCTTTCCTGCCTTGGCGTCCCGTGCTCGGCGCCGCGTCGGAGGCCACCGCCGGGATCGCCTCCGTCGCGAAGGAACTCGGCGTGACCACGGCGCAGGTCGGGCTCGCGTGGCTGCTCGCGCGGTCGCCGGTGATCCTGCCGATCCCGGGTACGACGAAGATCGCGCACCTGGAGGAGAACTTCGCCGCCGCGGAGATCAAGCTGACGGCGGAGCAGCTGGAGCGCCTGGACTCGTGAGTGGTAATGACGGTTCTAACCGTCATTACCACTCACGAGGCTTTGGTGGCTTCCACCAGCACCCGCCGCGAGTGCGCGACGAACTTCCCGTCGGTCTCGATGATCCGGTGGAGTTCCGCGAGTTCGTCGCGATGACCGTCCACAGTGAACCCGGGGACGATCCAGATCACCTTTCGCAGGAAATGCACGACCGCGGCAAGGTCGAAGAACTCCATCCGCAGTTTCGCCGGTTCCAGCCGTTCGACCCGCAGCCCGACGGCTTCCGCCTCGTCCCGCAGCACCTCGGGAGTCCAGCCGCCGTAGTCCTGCGGGCCGAGGAAGAACTCCTTCAGTTCCCGGACGGTCCCGGCGCCGATCTGTTGCGAGAGAAAGATTCCGCCCGGCCTCAGGACACGCGCGATCTCTCGCCACGGATTCTCGATCGGATGACGGCTGCTCACCACGTCGAAGGATTCGTCGGGAAACGGCAGCGGCGCGTCGTAGGCCGCCTCGACCACCTCACCGCCGAGGGGCGCGAGGGTCTTCCGGGCGACCTCGACGTTCGGCGGCCAGCCTTCGGTCGCGGCGAGGACCGGCGGCGGCTTCGGGATGCCCGCGAGCACCTCGCCGCCGCCGGTCTGCAGGTCGAGACCGGCTTCCGCGGTCGCCATCCGCTCGCCGAGCAGCCGCGAGTAACCCCACGGCGGCCGTTCCTCCGTGGCCCGGCCTTCGAACCAGGAGAAGTCCCAGCCTTCGACCGGGACGGCCTCCCCTTCGGCGAGCAGCTCTTCGAACGTCATGTCCGCAGTCTCGGCGCTACGGCCGGGTGGGGCAACGCGATTTCGGGTGGTCTGACAAATATGGCGTACCCCGGCGCGGGTCCGGACTGGCTGACGGAAGCCGGCCGCGACTCCAGGTGTCCACAAGAGACACCTTTTCGGATACAGGTGTCCAACTTAAGCCGTTTGCGTGGCTTCGGGATGTGGTCGTGAGTGATAAGTAGCGTTCTATTTGAGAGGTAAGGCGAACATGGCTGGGTGGTGCGCCCTGGGCCTGGTGGGGTTTTCGTGGCCTGGGGTGTCCTGAAGGCCCCCTTTCGGACGTGGAACGTCTCGAAGGTTCCCTTCAGAACGGGATCCGGGCCCGTGTTTCGGAGCCGGTGTCCCCAATGTGGCATTGGAGACCTTGAACGTCTCCAGTGCCACATTGGGGACACATTTGCCCCTACCCCTCAATAACGCTCTTTATCACTCACGACCCCCTTCAGGGCCTGCCATCAAGGTGACCTTCACAGCAGCGAGCCGATCACGCGTCCGTGGACCGCTTCCACAGGTTGATGTCGGCCTCGGTGGCGTAGCGGTCGATCTCGGCCAGTTCTTCGTTGGTGAAATGCAGGTTCTTCAAGGCGCCGACGTTGTCCTCCAGTTGCGCGACACTGCTCGCACCGATCAGTACCGACGTCATCCGCGGGTCACGCAGGCCCCACGCGAGCGCGAGCTGCGCCAGCGTCTGGCCGCGCCGCCCGGCGATCTCGTTCAATGCCCGGATCTTGCCGAGGGTGCTCTCGGTGATCGTGTCCGGGTTCAGCGATTTGCCTTGCGCGGCACGGGAATCCTCCGGGATCCCGTCGAGATAACGGCTGGTCAGCATGCCTTGTGCCAGGGGCGAGAACGCGATGCAACCCGCACCCTCGGCTTCGAGGGTGTCGAGCAGCTTGTCGCCTTCGAGCCACCGGTTGAACATCGAGTACGACGGCTGGTGGATCAACAGCGGCGTACCCAGTTCCCGCAGGAGCCGCGCGGCTTCGGCGGTCTTCTCCGACGAGTACGACGAGATGCCGACGTACAGCGCACGCCCCGAACGGACGGCGGTGTCCAGCGCGCCGACGGTCTCTTCGAGCGGCGTCTCCGGGTCGAACCGGTGTGAGTAGAAGATGTCGACGTAGTCCAGGCCCATCCGCGCGAGCGATTGGTCCAAAGAGGACAGGAGGTACTTGCGTGAGCCCCATTCGCCGTACGGGCCGGGCCACATGTCGTAGCCCGCCTTGGTCGAAACGACGAGTTCGTCGCGGTACGGCTTGAAATCCGACGCCAGCAGCCTGCCGAAGTTCTCCTCGGCCGAGCCGTAGGGCGGGCCGTAGTTGTTGGCGAGGTCGAAATGGGTGATGCCCAGATCGAACGCCCGCCGCGCGATGGCCCGTTGCGTGCCCAGCGGTTTGTCGTGCCCGAAGTTGTGCCACAGGCCCAGCGAGATCGCGGGCAGCTTCAGGCCACTGCGCCCGGTGCGGCGGTAGGGGATGCTCTCGTATCGGCCCTCGGCCGCGACATAGGTGCTCACGCGCCCGATGCTAGCTGTCCGGACGCCTGCGCGAAGAGCGCGGCGACAGAGCCGAGGTGATCCTTGAAGGCCGACGGCCGCTCGACCTCGAAGGGCGCGCCGATGGCGGCCAGGATCAGCACGGGCCAGTCGAAGGTGTCGACGTTCATCGTCAGACGGCAGCTCCGCTCGTCGATCGCTTCGAGCGCGCCGCCGAGATACCGCACCGCCGCCTCGACCCGCGCTTTCGGCGCGTCGACCCGGACGACCAGGGTATGCGTGGTCGGCCTGGCCTTGATCTGGGCCTCGACGAACTTGACCGCGTCCCCGCCCGGGATCTCCCTCGGCCGGTAGCGGGCGCCGGTGGTGCGCGGATCGGTGAGCCTGTCGACGCGGAAGGTGCGCCAGTCGACCCGGTCGAGGTCCCACGCCACCAGGTACCACCGGCGGCCGAGCGAGACGAGCCGGTGCGGTTCGACCAGCCGCGCGGACTCCTCACCACCGCGTGCCGCGTAGTCGAACTTCAGCCGCTCGTCGTCCCGGCAGGCCTGCGCGATCACCGTCAGGCTGGCCGCGTTGACCCGCGGCCCCGTGACGGCAGCCGGCGTCGTGTACGCCTGGAGCGCGTCGACGCGTCTGCGCAGCCGTGGCGGCATCACCTGGACGACCTTCGTCAGCGCCCGGACCGAAGTCTCCTCGATACCCTCGACCGAGCCGCTCGCCGCCGTCCGCAGGCCGACCGCGATCGCCACGGCCTCCTCGTCGTCCAGCAGCAGCGGCGGCATGACCGTGCCCGACCGCAGCTGGTAGCCGCCCGCGACGCCGCGGCTCGCGTTGACCGGATAGCCCAGCTCGCGGAGCCGTTCGACGTCGCGTCTCAGCGTCCGCTCGCTCACCTCGAGTTTGTCGCTCAGTTCCGTTCCCGACCAGAAGCGGTGTGTCTGCAGCAGGGACAGCAACCGCAGCATCCGCGCACTCGTGTTCGCCATGAATCCAGATTCGCTCCGATTCCGGTCAGAAAGTGGCCGGAATCGACTTTAGCGTTGGTCCCATGACGATGACAGTGGACACCCCGAGCGTCGTGACCTCGGAAAACACCCTCGCGGAGACGCCGTACCGCTGGCGCTGGCCCGCCCTGTTCGTGATCCTGACCGGTTCGATCATGGAGCTGCTCGACATGACGGTCACGAGCATCGCCGGGCCGGTCATGCGCGCCTCGCTCGGCGGCGGGACGGCGATGATCCAGTGGCTCGGCGTGGCCTACACCCTCGCGATGGTGTCCGGTCTGCTCACCGGCGGACGGCTCGGCGACATCTTCGGCCGCAAGCGCATGTTCCTGATCGGCGCGATCGGCTTCGTCGTCGGTTCGCTGTTCTGCGCGATCGCCGTGAGCCCCGAAATGATCATCACCGCGCGGGTGGTGCAAGGCCTCTTCGGCGCCGCGATGGTCCCGCAGGGCCTCGGCATGATGAAGGAGATGTTCACCGGCAAGGAACTGCAGTCCGCGTTCGGCATGTTCGGCCCGGTCATGGGGCTGGCCGCGATCGGCGGCCCGATCCTCGCCGGCTGGCTGGTCGACGCCGACCTCTTCGGCACCGGCTGGCGGATGATCTTCCTGATCAACCTCCCGATCGGCGCGCTGGCCGTGCTGGCCGCGCTGAAGTTCCTGCCCGCGTCCCGGACCGGCGGTTCGCTCACCCTCGACATCCCCGGTGCGCTGCTCGCCACGACCGGAGCGCTGCTGATCGTCTTCCCGCTGGTGCAGGGCCGTGAATACGGCTGGCCGCTGTGGACGTTCGCGATGATGGCCGCCTCGGTCGCGGTCTTCGCGGTCTTCGCCTGGTTCGAGAAGCGCAAGAGCCGCCGCGGCGGTGCCCCGCTGGTCGAACCGAGCCTGTTCCGCAAGCGCAGCTTCCTCGCCGGGATGGCGACCGGGACGATCTACTTCGCGGCGTTCTCCGGTTTCGGTCTGGTCTTCACGCTGTACCTGCAGCTCGGGCTCGGTTTCTCGCCGCTCAAGGCCGGGCTGACCGGGGTGCCGATGTCGCTGGGGATGATCGTCGGGATGGGCCTGGTGCAGGCGGTGCGCAAGCACGGGCGCAAGGTGCTGCACACCGGCGCGCTGATCATGACCGCCGGGGTGGTCGCGTTGCTGCTGCTCCTCGGCCCGGAGACCGGCCCGTGGCAGATCGCGCCCGCGTTGCTGGTGGTCGGGATCGGCTCGGGGCTGATCATGGGTCCGTACTTCGAGATCGCCCTGTCCGGGGTGGAACCTGCCGAGGCCGGATCGGCGTCCGGCGCGCTGACCTCGCTCCAGCAGGTCGGCGGCGCGCTGGGGCTCGCGCTGCTGGGCACGGTGTTCTTCGACGCCGGGACCGCCGATCCCACGGCCGCCGCCCAGCGAACGTTCTGGGTGGTCGCGGTGATGGTGATGCTCACCTTCGCGGTCGGTTTCCTGCTGCCCAAGCGGATCCGCGACGTAGAGTCGGCCGGGTAGGCGATCGAGCTGGGAGGCCGCGTGGCTGGGACCGGGTACTTCACTTCCGTCGAAGACGTCACGGCGAAGCTCGCCGACACCGGGTACCTGGCTTCGGCGGCCGTCGCCACCACGGTGTTCCTCGCGGACGCCCTCGGCAAGCCGTTGCTGATCGAGGGCCCCGCGGGGGTCGGCAAGACCGAGCTGGCGAAGGCGGTCGCGCAGGCCAGCGGCTCCCGGCTCGTGCGGCTGCAGTGCTACGAAGGCGTCGACGAGTCCCGCGCGCTGTACGAGTGGAACCACGCGAAGCAGCTTCTCCGGATCACCGCGGGCAAGGACGAGACATGGGACGAAGCCCGCAACGACATCTTCGGTGAGGAGTTCCTGCTGGCCCGGCCGCTGCTGACGGCCATCAAGGGCGACGAGCCGACGGTCCTGCTCATCGACGAGACCGACAAGGCCGACGTCGAGATCGAGGGCCTGCTGCTGGAGGTCCTCGGCGACTTCCAGATCACCGTCCCGGAACTCGGCACGATCACCGCCGGGCGCAAACCGTTCGTGGTGCTGACCTCGAACGCGACGCGGGAGCTTTCCGAGGCGCTGCGGCGGCGCTGCCTGTTCCTGCACATCGATTTCCCCGACGCGGCACTGGAGCAGCGCATCGTGCGGCTCAAGGTGCCCGGCGTCGACGACGCGCTCGCGGCGTCGGTGATCAAGGTGATCACCGCGCTGCGGGCGATGGAACTGCGGAAGGCGCCGTCGGTCGCGGAGACCATCGACTGGGCCAGGACGCTGCTCGCCCTCGGCGCCGACACCCTCGGCGAGGACGTCGTCCGCGCGAGCCTCGGCGTCATCCTCAAACATCAGGACGACGTCGTGAAGGCGGACGCGCGGCTGGAACTCGGCAAGGTCCTCGACTCGTGAGCGGCGTGCCGGGCAGGCTCGTCGAATTCGTGGAAGCGTTGCGGGAACACGGGATCCCGGCGGGTCCCAGTGAGACGGTCGACGCCGCCGCGGCACTCGAAGTGCTGGGCCTCGCCTCACGCGAGCAGATGCGGGAGGGGCTCGCGGCGGCACTGGTCCGGCGCGGCGGTCAGCGCGCGGTGTTCGACGCGACGTTCGACCTCTACTTCCCGCTCGGCGTCGGCGCGCCGTCGCAGGACCCTGTCGACGACCTGGCCTCGTTGCGCGATCGCCTCGCCACCGCGCTGGCCGACAACGACCAGACCGAACTGACTCAATTGGCCGGGCTCGCCGTCGACATGCTGGGGGAGTACGGCAGCGGCACGGCGGGGACCGGCGGCTGGTCTGCACACCAGACGCTGGAACGGCTTCAGCCGCAGACGCTCGTCGTCCGGGTGCTCGAAGCGATCCGCGCGGGAACTTCGGACGACTTCACCGACAGATTGGACCGGGACGACGTCCGCCGCCGGGTCGAAGGGTTCCGCGGCCTCGTCCGGACCGAGGCCCGCCGCCGGGTCGCGGAAGTCCGTGGCCGGGAAAGGGTTTCGCGGCACGCCGTCCCGCCCTCCGCCGACCGCGTCGACTTCCTGCTCGCCAGCCGCGCGCAGCTCGCCGAACTCCGCCGCGTCGTGCAGCCCTTGTCGCGCAAGCTCGCCACCCGGCTGGCCGCCCGGCGCCGCCGTCACGCGCGCGGGCAGATCGACCTTCGCCGGACGCTGCGGCGTTCGCTGTCCACCGGCGGCGTCCCGATGCGGCCGTCGTACCGGCGGCACCGGCCGGGAAGGCCGGAAATCGTGCTGCTGTGCGACATGTCGGGTTCGGTGGCCGGCTTCGCCAACTTCACCATGCTGCTCGTCCAGGCACTGCGCGATCAGTTCAGCAAGGTGCGGGTGTTCGCGTTCATCGACGCGTGCGACGAGATCACCCACCTCGTCGACACCGGCGCCGCGGATCCGGAGGATCTGGGCGCGCGCATCCTCGCTGACGCCGAGCTGACCAGGTGGGACGGGCACAGCGATTACGGGCACGCGCTGGGGGAATTCGCCGAGCGCTACGCGGACGCCGTGGGCCCCAGGACATCCATGCTCATCCTCGGCGACGCCAGGACCAACGGCGGAGACCCGAACCTCGACGCCGTGCGCGGAATCGCCGCCGCGGCGAGGCATACGTACTGGCTCAATCCCGAGCGGACCGCGCTGTGGTCCACCGGGGACTCCGAGGCGCACGCCTACGCGGAGGTCGTCGAAATGCACGAATGCCGGAACGTGCACCAGCTGACCCGGCTGGTGACCAGGTTGGTCTCGTGAGTGGTGATGACGGTTAGAACCGTCATCACCACTCACGAGACTTCAGGGCTTGAGTGCGGCTTTCCCGTAGGCGTCGGCGTTGCTGAACACTTCCTGCCCGTACTGGGTGGAGTTGTTGTAGGTCAGCACCGCGCTCCACCAGCCGGCGGGCTTGCCGAGGTCGCCGCCCCGCGCGCACATGTACCGCGCTGTCGTCAGCGCGGCGTCGTCGATGTTCTGCGGATCCGGCGCGGCGCCGTCACCGTTCGCGCGGACGCCGTACCGCTTCCAGGTGGCGGGCAGGAACTGCATCGGCCCGACCGCGCGATCCCATTTCGGGTCGCCGTCGAGGGCACCCTTGTCGGTGTCGACCACCGCGAGCACCCCGGGGGAGCCATCGAGCGGGATGCCGATGATCGGCGGCGTCACGACGCCGTCCTCGCCGGCGCGGGAACCGTCGTGCCGGGCGTGCTGGGATTCGGTCCGGCCGATCCCGGCGATGGTCGCCCAGGTGATCTCGCAACGCGGAGTGGCCTTCGCGGTCTTCTCGGCCGCGTTCACGTACGCCCGAAGCGTGCGTGAAGGGATATCCGTGTTCTCCGACACCTTCGCGATCCAGGCGTCCTTCGTGGCCTCCGCGGGCAGCGGTCCGGCGTCACCGGGGATCGCGGAACGCGGGGCGGGCTGAAGCGCGGGGACGACGAACTCCGGTTTGACCGGCACCGGCTCGCGGTCGCCGAGGCTGACCGCCACCCACACGACTCCGGCCATCAAGGCGCCCACCACCAGCAGCGTGAGCATCACGCAGCCACGAGGACCACGTTTCCGGGGCGGCGGTTGCCACTGGCCCACGAGGTCCAGGGTCGAAGGGGACGAAGCGGTCACCGGTTCCACGGTACGTGACGCTTGTGGAGAAGTTGTGAAGCCCGCCGTCCGCTCTGCGTTTCGTCCTCTGGATGCGGTAGTTGCACGCGCAACTACCGCATCCAGAGGACGAAACGCGGGGCTCGACGCCCGAAGCGCCCAGTTCACGCCGTTCACCCGGTTGACAGCGGTTCGGCCGGATGGTGACACTAGTCCGCGTTAGGAAGGTTTCTTAACGAGGGCTCGCCGCGCCCGGCTCCACGGAATGCATCGCAGCATCTGAAGGAGGCACAAAGTGGTACGCCCAAGATGGCGCGCGGCGCTGGTCACGGTCCTCGCGGCCGCCTCGCTCCCGCTCTCCGCCCAGTCCGCTCCCGCGGCTCCCGTCCAGTACGAAGCCGAGAACGCGCTGATCTCGCAAGGTGTGGTCGAAGCGAACCACGCGGGATTCACCGGCAGCGGTTTCGTCAACTACGACAACGTCACCGGCAGCTACGTCGAATACACCGTCACCGCCGCGCAGGCGGGACAGCACACGCTGACCTTCCGCTACGCGAACGGAACCACGGCCAACCGCCCGCTCGACGTCACCGTCAACGGAACACTGGCTGTCGACGACCTCGCGTTCGCGGGCACCGGCGCGTGGACGACCTGGCGCACCGTCGCCGCGACGGTGAACCTCGCCGCGGGCACCAACAAGATCCGCACCACCGCCGTCACGGTGAACGGCGGGCCCAACGCCGACTCCCTGTCCGTCGACGGCGGCGGTGGCGGCCCGATCGCCGGGACCCCGGTGGAGATCAACGGAAAGCTCCACGTCTGCGGCGTCAAACTGTGCAATCAGTACGGCAAGCCCATCCAGCTGCGCGGGATGAGCACGCACGGGATCCAGTGGTACAGCCAATGCGTCAAGACCGCTTCGCTGGACGCGCTGGCCACCGACTGGAAGGCCGACATCCTGCGGGTCGCCATGTACATCCAGGAAGGCGGCTACGAGAGCGATCCGCGCAAGTACACCGACATGATGCACAACTACATCGAAGAGGCCACGAAACGCGGGATGTACGTCCTCGTCGACTGGCATCAGCTCGACCCGGGCGACCCCAACGCGAACCTGAGTCTCGCCAAGACGTTCTTCACCGAGATCGCCCAGCGGCACAAGGACAAGGTCAACATCATCTACGACGTCGCCAACGAGCCGAACAACGTCACGTGGGCACGGGTGAAGAGCTACGCCGAGCAGATCATCCCGGTGATCCGCGCGCAGGACCCCGACAGCGTCGTCTTCCTCGGTACCCATGGCTGGTCGACGTTCGGCATCTCCGACGGGCGCGACGAGACCGACATCCTGAACAACCCGGTCAACGCCACCAACATCATGTACACCTTCCACTTCTACGCGGCGTCGCACCAGGACGAGCACTACGACGCGCTGGCGCGGACCGCCGACCGGATCCCGGTGTTCATCACGGAATTCGGCACCCAGACCTACACGGGTGACGGCGGGAACGACTTCACCTACTCGCAGAAGTACCTCGATCTGCTGGCCGCCAAGAAGATCGGCTGGACCAACTGGAACTTCTCCGACGACTTCCGCTCCGGCGCGGTGTTCAAGAGCGGGACCTGTGCCGGGAGTTCGTTCACCGGCACGTCGATGCTGAAGCCCGCCGGTGTCTGGGTGCGGGACCGCATCCGCACGCCGGACGACTTCCCGACCGGCTGATCCCTTGCGTTTCGTCCTCTGCTTGCGGTCCTTGCGTGTGCAACTACCGCAAGCAGAGGACGAAATGCGTCAGGTGAGCCAGGCGTCGATGCCGGCGTGGATCGAACGCTTGAGGTCCGGGGGCGCGAAGGACGCGTCGACGGACGCCCTCGCGAGGCCGGCGAGCGCGAGATCGTCGTAGGCGAACGCCTCCCGGGTGCGCAGGAACTCGTCGGTCAGCGTGGTCCCGGTGACCGACGGGACGTCGGTGCTGAGGGTGACCACGAGCCCGGCGTCGACCAGCCGGGGGAGCGGGTGCTCCTCGAACGACGGCACGAGCCCGAGCGTCACGTTCGACGACGGGCAGACCTCCAGCGCGATACCGCGTTCCCGCACCTCGGCGACCAGCGCGACGTCCTCCAGGATCCGGATGCCGTGGCCGATCCGTTCGCTGTGCCCGAGGTCGAGCGCTTCGCGGATGCTGTCCGGGCCCGCGTCCTCCCCGGCGTGGTGGATCAGGTGCAGCCCGGCCTCGTCGGCCTCGTCGCAGATCTCCGCGAAAGGTGCGAGCGGGTACTTCTCCTCGCCCGCCAGTCCGATGGCGATCACCCCGTCCGGCGCGTACCGGCGCGCGAGGTCGAGGGTGAGCCGGGCGCGGTCGACCGGTCGGCGGCGCGAGTGGTCCAGGATCACCCGGGTGACGAGCCCGTATTCGGCCGCGCCCGTCGAGAGTCCTTTGAGGACGGACGCGAGCGGCATGTCCGGCTCGCCGAGCCGTTCGCCGTGTGCCGCCGCCGTGAAGGTGACCTCGGCGTAGCGGACGCCGTCCGCGACCTGGTCCTCGCAGAACTCGCGCGCCACCCGTTCGAAGTCCTCCGGCCGCCGCAGACAGGAGCGGAGCAGTCCGTTGTAGTCACCGAACGCGCGGAATCCGTCGAAAACGGGTTGTTCGGCCGGGACGGCGACGCCGTTGGCCTCGCCGAGGTCACGGAGCGTGTCCGGCCGGATGGTGCTTTCGAGATGGACGTGCAGATGCGCCTTGGGCAGCAGCGAAAGATCCCGCATGGGCCCGAACTTAGTGCCACCGGCCCCCTGGCGCGCCCCGTTTTCCGGGGGCCTGACCGGTGTCGCCACCCGAAATGAGTGATTTGGCGCGCTACGGGGAACCCGATGACCACTACCGGTCGTTGAGCAGGACACCAGACGACCCCGAGGAAAGGGACCACAGTGCCTCTACTGCGGAAGTTGACCGCCCTGGCCGGCACCGCCGGGGCCGTGCGCGCCTACGTGCGGAAGAACCCTGAGAAGGTTTCCAAGGTCGTGAACAAGGCCGCGACCTTCGTCGACCACAAGACGAAGGGCAAGTACCACAGCCAGATCGACGGCGCGGTGCGCAAAGTCGACGGGATGACCGGACGGCCGCCCCGTCGCCCCTACGAGCACTGAGCCGCTCTGAACCGGCTTCTGAGCTAGCTCTGAGCTGAAAGCGTCTCGAGGATCTGCTCGCCGTACTTCGCGAGCTTGTTCTCACCGACGCCGCTGACCGTACCCAGCTCCTGCAGCGTGGCGGGCCGTTTGGTGGCGATCTGGCGCAGGGTCGCGTCGTGGAAGATCACGTACGCGGGCACCCCCTGCTCCTTCGCCGCCGCGGCTCGCCACGAACGCAGCAGCTCGAACACCGGCGCCGCCTCGGCCGGCATGTCGGCGGCCGCCGCCTTCTTCGCGCTGGACCGGGCCGCCGCCTTGGCCGCCCGCTCCGGCTCACGCCGCAGCTGGACCTTCCGCTGGCCGTTCAGGACCTCGGCGCTGCCCTCCGTGAGCACGAGCGAGCCGTAGTCACCCTCGACCGCGGCGAGCCCCTGCGCCAGCAGCTGCCGGACGACGGCCCGCCACTCCTGCTCCTTCAGCTCCGTGCCGATCCCGAAGACCTTCAGCGAATCGTGGCGGTGCTGGGTCACCTTCGGTGTCGACTTGCCGAGCAGGATGTCGATGATCTGCCCCGCGCCGAACTTCTGCCGCCGCTCGTTCTGCAGCCGGACGATGGTGGAGAGGAGTTTCTGCGCCGGGATCGTGCCGTCCCAGGTCTCCGGCGGCGCGAGGCAGGTATCGCAGTTCCCGCACGGCTCACTGCGCTGCCCGAAGTAGGTCAGCACCTGCACCCGACGGCATTCGACCGTCTCACACAGCGCGAGCATCGCGTTGAGGTGGGCACTCTGCTGCCGCTTGTGCGCCTCGGAGCCCTCCGACATGTCGATCATCTTGCGCTGCTGCACGACGTCCTGGAGGCCGTACGCCAGCCACGCCGTCGACGGCAGCCCGTCCCGGCCCGCGCGCCCTGTCTCCTGGTAGTAGCCCTCGACGGACTTCGGCAGGTCCAGATGCGCGACGAACCGCACGTCCGGCTTGTCGATGCCCATACCGAACGCGATCGTCGCGACGACGATCAGTCCGTCCTCGCGCAGGAACCGCGACTGGTGCTTCGCCCTCGTCCGCGCGTCCAGCCCCGCGTGATAGGGCACCGCCGGAATCCCGTTCTCCACCAGGAAGTCCGCGGTCTTCTCCACCGAGTTCCGCGACAGGCAGTAGACGATCCCCGCGTCACCCTTGTGCTCGGTGCGCAGCAGTTCCAGCAACTGGCGCTGCGGTGAGTTCTTGCCGACGATCCGGTACTGGATGTTCGGCCGGTCGAAGCTCGCGACGAAGTGCCGCGCGTCCTCGAGGTTGAGCCGGGACGCGATCTCGGCGTGCGTCGTCTTCGTGGCGGTGGCGGTGAGCGCGATCCTCGGCACGTCCGGCCAGCGTTCGTGCACCGCGGACAGCATCAGGTAGTCGGGCCGGAAGTCGTGCCCCCACTGGGAGACGCAGTGCGCCTCGTCGATCGCGAACAGCGAGATCTTGCCGCGGTCGAGCAGCCGTACCGTCGATTCGACCGACAGCCGTTCCGGCGCCAGGTACAGCAGATCGAGATCACCGGAGAGGAACGCGGCTTCGACCCGGTTGCGCTCGGTGTAGTCCTGCGTCGAGTTGAGGAAACCCGCGCGCACGCCGAGGTTGCGCAGCGCGTCGACCTGGTCCTGCATCAACGCGATCAGCGGCGAGATCACCACCCCGACACCCGGCCGGACCAGCGCCGGGATCTGGTAGCACAGCGATTTCCCGCCGCCGGTGGGCATGAGGACGAGCGCGTCACCACCTGCGATGACGTGTTCGACGATGGCCTGCTGGTCACCGCGGAAGCTGTCGTAGCCGAAGACGCGGTTCAGCGTTTCGAGGGCTTCCGAGGTACCGATGTCGGGGGCTGCCACCCGGAGGATTCTAGGGGCGGGGTCCGACACGTTTTCCGGCGACATCGCGGCGGCCGCGCGCGATCTCGGTGGCGAGCGCGTCGAGCGGCCCCGTCCAGAACCGGCGGTACTGGTCGAGCCAGCCGTCGATCTCCTTGAGCGGGCCGGGATCCACCGAGTACAGCCGGCGCGCGCCTTCGGCCCGGACGGTGGTGAAACCGTTCTCGCGCAGGACACGCAGATGCTGCGAGACGGCGGGCTGCGAGATCCCGAACTCGGCGCGGACCACCGCGGTCACGTCGCCGGAACTCTGTTCCCCGTCCACCAGCAGTTCCAGGATCCGGCGGCGCACCGGATCCCCGAGGACGTCGAACGCGTGCATCCGGCAACTATCACGGCCCGAACTTATATAAGTCAAGGTTGCCAGGTCTTGGTCACCTTGTGGTGGCATCGTTTCCGGTGGACGGCGTGCGGGTAGTCCGCACCGGGAAACGCCGGAAGGGGAAGCGATGAAACTCGCCGAGGTGCTGGCCGACGGGTTCGGCCGTGTCCAGGAGGTCGTGCACGAGGCCGTCAAGGAGTTGAGCGCCGAGCAGCTGACCGAGAGCCCGGGGCCTGGTGCGAACACGATCGCCTGGCTGGTCTGGCATCTGACCAGGGTCCAGGACGATCACGTCGCCGACCTCATGGGTACCGAGCAGATCTGGACCTCGGGAGGCTGGCTGGACCGGTTCGAGCTGCCGTTCCCGGCGGCCGACATCGGGTACGGGCACCGGCCGGAGGACGTCGAAGCGGTGCGTGTCGACTCCGCCGACCTGCTGACGGGGTACTACGACGCGGTGCACGAGGCGACGACGGCCTGGATCGCGGGTCTGGACGAAGCCGCTCTCGACCGTATCGTCGACGACGCGTGGGATCCGCCCGTCACCCTCGGGGTACGCCTGGTCAGCGTGCTTTCCGACGATCTCCAGCACGCCGGGCAGGCCGCGTTCGTCCGGGGACTCGTACTCCGCGCTACGTAGGGCAGGTGCCGCTCCACGACGGACGACGGGGGCTCGGCGCGCGGAAACACTGGTCGCATGAGTACTCCCGCAGTGCGGCGACGGCCGAAGACGCTCACCCCGCGGTGGCGGAAGCCCGTCCTCGTCGTGCACGTCGTCTCGTCCCTCGGCTGGCTCGGGATCACGCTGGTGAACGCGGTACTGACCTTCACCTCAGTGTTCACCGACGACCCCCGGCGCCAGCACGCGGCCATCCTGATGATGGACCAGATCGGCGGTTCCCTGCTGCTGCCGGTGAGCCTGGTCGCCCTGGTCAGCGGGATCGTGCTCAGCGTCGGCACGAAATGGGGGCTGATCCGGTACCACTGGGTCGCGATCAAACTGGTGCTGACGCTGATCGCGACGGGGCTGACCCTGTTCTCGCTGTTGCCGGGTCTCCGGGAGCTGGCCGCGCTCACCGTGTCCACTGTGGACGGAGTGTTCGTCGAGGCCGGGCGACGCCCGGACGGGTTCTACCCGATCATCGTGTCCACGACGATGTACCTGACCATGACCGTGCTGTCGGTGTACAAGCCGGGCGGGAAGACACCGTACGGCCGGCGGATGACCGCCGCGCGGGTCCGTGAACCGGTCGCGTCCTAGAACTCTTCGAGGGCCTCGTCGATCCGCTTCGCTTCGGAACGCAGATCGTCCAGGGTGGCTTGGGCGGCGGTGGTCTCACCGTTCGCCGCCTCTTCCTCGAGTTCGGCGTCGGCGAGCCGCCGCCGGAGTTCGTTCGCCTTCTCCGTGCTCTTCTCGGCGCGGCGTTCGGCACGGGCGAGATCGATTTCGGCCTGCTTGCAGGCTTTCGCGAGATCGGCGGCCTCACGCCGGAGCCGGTTGAACTCCGCCACCCGCTTGTGCTCGCGCTCGGCTTCCTCGCGGGCCTTCGCGATCCGCTCCTGCTCGGCCTTCGACGCGGCGGCGTCGGCGGCTTCCCGCTTCGCCTTCCGCCGATCGTCCAAATGCGACACGGTGGCGGGTTTCTCCCGTTCCGGGGCGGGTTCCCGCTTCGGGCGCGGAATGAATCCGCTCGTCAGCCACTGGTCGCCCGCGCTGTCCGCGCCGGTGCTCAGGCGTCCGGCCAAGGCCAGCGCCGCCACCTCGGGATCGGCCACGATGGCTTCGAGGGTCGCCTCGACCTCTCGGGCGACCGGCTCGCTCATGGAGCGTTCGGCCTGCAGGACCTGGTTCACCAGTTCCTGTCGTCGCCGGGTGAGCTTGCGCAGGTCCGCACCGGCCAGCGCCGAATGCGCCTTCCGCAGGTCTTCGCCCAGCCTGGCCAGTTCCTCCAGTTCGGGGGAACCGGCCCGGCGGTTGAGGATCGTGGCCGCGAGCGTGGGTTTCCGGAGCGCGCGGATACGTTCGGCCAAGGCGGCGTCACCCGCCGCCTTGGCCTCTTTCGCCCGCTGGTTGCGCACCGCGACGAACTCCGCCGGATCACCGGCGTAGAGCTCGTCCGCGACCTCGTCGAAGTCCATCGTCCTCCGCGGATCCGGTGCTCAGCTGTCGGTCAGGCTCGGGATCAGGTGGCCGTGCTCGCGTTTGGCCTCCAGGTATTCGCGAGCCGCGTCACTCACCGGCACGATCGACGGCTCGCGTTTGACGATGATCCCACGGGACTCCAGCGCGTTCACCTTTTCGGGGTTGTTGGTCAGCAGCTTGACCCTGCTCAGGCCCAGGCTTTCCAGCAGATCGGCGGCGGCGGCGTAGTCGCGGGAGTCGTCGGGGAGGTGCAGCGCGCGGTAGCTGGTGAAAGTGTCCGCCTGGTGCAGCTGGCTGTATTCGTACCCGCGTGCCTTGGCGAGCAGTCCGGAGCCGCGGCCCTCCTGGTCGAGGTAGACGATCACGCCGGAGCCTTCGGCGGTGATCATCGCTTTCGCCTGCTGCACCTGGTCGTGGCAGTCGCAGTCGACCGAGCCGAGGATCTCGGAGTAGACGCAGCGCGAATGGATCCGCACCAGGCAGTCGTTCACCGGCTCGCCGTAGATCGCGGCCACCGGGGGGTTGCCGGTGGCCAGCGCGTCGTCGAGGACGCGGACACGGAAGGCACCCTCGATCCGGCGAAGCGAATGTTCGACGAAAAGCTGTTCAGTCATGGTCTTGCTCCGGGGTGACCTTGAGAACGCGGTCGACCTGCTGGGCGACCGGCATGGAGTCGGCGACGCCGCCGAAGGATTGCGCTGCGGTCATCGCGGCGGTCGCCCATTCGAGGTCGGACCGGTCGATCTTCCTGTCCTTCAACAGGAGACGGTGGATCAGGGCGGCGCTGAACGCTTCGCGCGCGCCCGGGGTGTCCCGCAAGGCGGTCGGGAAGCGGGCGATGTCCACCCGTGTGTGCTCGGACCGCACCATGCAGCCGAACTCCTCGGTGATGCAGACGCCGTGCACGCCGAGCAGGAGAAGGCTCGACGCCAGTGCTTCCATGGTGATCTCGTCGGTCGCACCCGACAGCAGTTCCCGGAGCTCCCACTGCGTACCGACGAGGTAGTCGATGTCGGCGAAGTGCTCGTACAGGAACTGAGGACTTGCGATCGGTGGCGAGGGCCGGACCACGACCAGCGGCTTCTTCTCCAGCGTGCTCACCACGCGCAGCACCTCACGGGTGGCCACCATGGGCTGCTCGAAGGTGATCACGACGGCGTCGGACGATTCGAGCACGCTGCGCAGGGAATGGGTGTGGAAGTCGGCCGGGTCGAGCCGGATCTCGCCTTCGTTCATCCACGGCAGCAGGACCGCACCGCCGTTGCGGGTCATGAACACCCCGACCACCGGTGTCTTGGCGTTCGGCACCACCTTGACCAGGTTCAGCCGGAGCCCCTCGGAAGCCATGTAGTCCAGCAACATCTGCCCGGGCTGGTCGTCGCCGACCGCGGTGACCATGTGCACGTCCATGCCGAGACGCGCGTTCGCCACCGCGTGGTTGAGGCCCTTCCCGCCGGGATGGGTCTCGTAGGAGATCAGCGGGGTCGACGATCCGGGGGAGGGGATGTGGTCGACAACGTAGATGTGGTCGACCACGGCCGAGCCGATCACGCTCACGGTCGCGGCGCGGGTCGCCGGGTCCGTCGTGGTGCTGGGTTCGGGGAGGGCGACGTCGAGAACGGAACTGCTGACACAGAGTTCGGCCAGCTTGGCGAGTGCGGAGCTTTCCAAAGTGGACCGGAGCGCCCGTACGGTCAGATGCCGCTCCGGAAGGCTCACGCCGAGTAGCCGGTGAATCGGTTCCCACAGCTCCACGAGACGCTCACGGCGTTCGCCGACATCGGCCGCGTACAGGGTCTCGATCTCGGGCTCGTCGGGGAACCGCTGCGCGAGCAGGCCGAGGGAGAGCGCCATGTCGACGATCACGAGGTCTTCGGTCGGGAGCTGGCCGGCGATCCGCCGCACCGCTTCCAGCGCGGCCTCGGGGGCCGCTTTGTCCGTGGTGCTGACGATCTGCCGGACCACCGGGAGATCCAGGATCGGCCGGACCCCGACTTCGGTGGAGCGCAGCCTTTCGGCGCTCAATCCGGTCCGCGTGCGCAGTCTCACCAGAGCACTGCGGACGCCGTCCACGCCGGGCACCGGACCACTCATCGGAATAGATTACTCCGTTCGCATCGGCAGTTGCCATCGCGCTGGGTCTGTTCCGTGGCTATTGCCGCCACGTTACTCCTTGTAGCTACTGCGCGGGGAGCATACCGCCGCGCCCTGGTGGACCGGTCGCGACTCCCTGCACGGGTCATTCACTCATTCGAACCAGTGTGACTCGGGGATGGGCTGGGTATCTCTCAAGTTCGTATCTGCCAACTGCCTATATCGATTGGCAATTGACGCTTGTTACCGGCAACTGCCACACTGGGCTTGCCTTCAAAGTCGGGGAGGTCGTCATGAAGCGTTCGCAAGCCGCACCACCGATCTTTTTGCTCCTCGCCGCGCTGGTGACGTCGCTGGTCAGCGCCTGCGGACACCGGGCGGGAGCGGCCGCTGGCGACGGCGATCGGATCGTCATCCTCGCCTCGGCGACCTCGAACGAACCTCGCCCGTCGCTGCCCTCGGCGATCGAAAGCCTGCTCGCGGAGACCGCGAACAGCCGGGACGCCACGGACGGGAAGAACGGCAAGGGCGCCCTCGCCATCGTGACCACGGCCGACGGCGACAGCGCGCGGACGTTGCCGCTGACCCCTCGCCGGGCCAATGGCGCCGTCGAGCACGGGTTGCAGCGCGAAAACCTGATCGAGGGCAACGTCCGGCGGGTCACCGAGGCCGTCGCCGGACTGGCCGCCACCAAGCCCGGCCTCGACCTCCTGGCGGGTATCGACAACGCCGTCCGCGGCGTCGGCCCCGGCACGCTGGTCGTGCTCAGCAGCGGGTTGTCGACCGCGGGCGGTTTCGACCTGCGGCGCACCGGATGGCAGCTCGAACCTGGCGCGCTGGCGGCCGAACTGAAGTCGCGCGGTCTCCTGCCGCGACTGGACGGCCGCCGGTTCGTGATGACCGGGATCGGTGCCACCGCGGGCCTTCAGGCGCCACTCTCCTTGCCGACCAGGGAACGGCTTGTCGCGTACTGGCGCGAGATCTGCCGTGCGGCGGGCGCCGCCGAATGTCTCATCGACGACGCGAGGCCCGACCTCCGGCCGCCGAACGGGAACGTCCCCACCCCGGAGGTCCCGGTACCCGGGATCATCTCGGTCAGCGGACCGGACGGGACGACGAAGACGACGTTGTCCAACGACGTGCTCGGTTTCGCCGGGGACTCCGCCGCTCTTTCCCCTGCGGCACAAGGAGTTCTGACGGAGCTGGCGTCGAGGATCGACGCGGAACGGGAGGGCCGGACCGCGGCGAAGATCGTCGTCCGCGGGTTCACGGCGGATCCGCCGGGCTCGACCGAACAGGGCAGGGCCGAACTGTCCGCCGCGCGGGCGAACGCGGTGGCAGGCGCGCTGCGGGCGGCCGGGGTGGACGGTCCGATCGAAGCGAGTGGAGGGGGGACCGCGCCAGGGATGACGGCGATGTCCGGCGGCGTCTTCGACGAGGGTGCCGCCGTGAAGATGCGCCGGGTCGACATCACGTACTGAGAAAAGAGGGAGGCACAGTCATGGACGGCTTGGACCGGATCACGCCCCGTCTGCCCCTGCCACGGGCGGCGGCGGAGGAGTACCACGACGACTACCAGCGGGCGGCCGCCGGGACCCGGGGAAGGCTGGGCGCGCGGATCACGGAGCTGAAGCTCGCCGCCGACCGTGTCCTGCGCACCCCGGTGATCGGGCCCCGCGGACAGTTCATGACCGTGCACGAGGCCAAGCACCGCGCGGAGATGCTGACCGAGCAGATCGACACCGACGAACTGCGCGGCAGCCTGCGGCACTACCGGGTGTCGCGGTCGGCGAAGGTGCTCACCCTCTTCGGACTGGTGGTCGTCGACTTCCCGGTGATGCTCTGGCTGGCGAGTTCGGTGTTCAACGTCGACTGGACGAATCCGCTCGGCCTGCAACTGGTGATCAGCTTCGTGATCTCGGTGCTGGCCACCGGCGGCGCGGCGACGGCGCTGTATCACCTCGGGCACAACCAGCGGGAGAACAAGGACGACCGGCGACGGCTCACCTGGCGCACGCTGTCCCGCGGCTCGAAGCTGAGCATGCTGGCCGCGGTGACGCTGGTGGGGCTGATCGCGGCGGTGATGTTCGTCCGGGTCTACACCGAAGGGGAGCTGAGCGGGCTCGACAGTCTCGCCTTCCTGCTGGCGGTCCTCGTCGCCTTCGTGATGCTCATTTCGGCCGCGCTGGTGTTCTGGACCGCGTTCCGCGACGGCTCGCTCGAACAGGACGATCTCCGGTGCTACAGCGCGATGATCATGCGCTGCGAATCGCTGCGCCGCGAGTACGAGGTCCGCATCGGCGAGCTGACGGCGCAACTGCAGCGGCTCGAAGGCGAGTATCCGTTCCACGCCACGGTCGACACGACCTAACGCCACGCGGGGGCCGCCGTAGCGGATCGAGTCGCTCGGTGGCACCCGCCGGACCGGTGAATCTTGATTACCCGGAGCCGGTCGGACCAAACGAGGATCGGCACTTTGGAGGTGGCGCGCCCCCGGTGGCGGAACGACGATGAGCACGAGGGATCCCGGATCCCGGGGGAAGTCATCTGCCGCTGGAGGTCCGAATGTCCGTCACCGAACGCGTTCCCGTTACCGCGCAAGCGAATTTCCTCGGTTCCGGACCCTATCCGGAGCACCGCTGGCGGGTGGTCCTCTGGTCCGTCCTCGCCGGTTTCGCACTGACGGTGATCTGGTCCGCGCCCTTTGTGGACAGTGTGATCGGCGACAGCGTGGCCAACACCCTCCTGGGGCACAACGCCAAGGAGACCCCGATCGGCGGTGTACTCGCCGGGACGTTCTTCGCGTTCGTTTCGGGACTCGCCGGAACCTTCACCGCGTGCAACATCGCCGCCTTCGGCGCCGTCGCCCCGCTCGTCGGAGGCGAAACCGCCGGACGGCCGAAATTCGTCAACACGCTGAAGCCGCTCGGCTGGATCGCGGCGGGCATGCTGACCGTTTCCGTGGTGTACGGCGTCATCGTCGCGCTCGTCGGCACGCGGATGCCCCAGTTCTCGACCGTGTCCTCACCGGGCGGGCTCACCCCGCGCAACATCCAGTCGATGATCGTCTACGGCGTGATCGGGATCGTGTTCATCGTGCTGGGCCTCGCTTCCGTCGGTATCGTGCGCAATCCGATCGCCGGGCTCGCGCGCCGCTTCCCGCCCGCCCCGCTCGTCCTGATGGGCGCGCTCATCGGCGGGTTCCTCATCGGCCGTCCGTTCCCCCTGTTCCGGATCATGTTCCGCAGTGCGGCCGAAAGCCACAATGTCTTCTACGGCGCCGCCGCGTTCGCCCTGCAGTCTGTCGGCAACATCCTGGTGATGGCGTTGTTGTTCCTCTTGCTCACGCATGGCACGGGCGGACGGCTGCAGCGGTGGATGCTCGCGAAGCCGGCCAGGATCGCCGTGGTGACCGGCGCCGCGCTGCTCGTCGCCGGCACCTTCACGTTGCTGTACTGGGATCTCCGGGTGCTGGGCCGCACCGGCGTCATCTGGTATCCGACCATCAAGTGGTGAAGATCCGCTCCAGGACCTGCTCGACCGAATGCCGAAGGCACCTCGCCGCGTCTTCCCGGCCGGCGAGGTGTTTCAGCAGGCCTTGCTGGAACAGGCCGTCGAAAAGCGCGTACGCCGTCGACGGAGCGAGATCCAGCGGACGGCCGAGCAGTTCCGCGTACCGGGAGACGATCCGCCAGATCATCCGTTCGAGTGTCTCGTCGATGGCGAGGACGTCGGCCCGGAACACCTTTTCGAACAGGCTCTGATTACGAAGGTCGTACCAGAGCCGGTGCAGCGGAGCGTCTTCGCACAACGTGGTGGCCATCGCGGCACCGAAGGCCAGCTTCAGTTCTTCCGCCGTTTTCGCGGTTTCGGCTATCCGGTCGTACCGGGTGACGCATTCGGTCTTGTACTGCTTGACGCAATAGGTGATCAGCTCGACCTTGTCACGGAAGTAATAGTGCAGTACCCCATGGGAGAACTCGGAGTTCTGCGCGATCTCCCGCAGACTCGTCCTGGCATAGCCCAGTTCCGACAACGTGACCAGCGCGGATCTCGCCAGCTGCGCCCGTCGTTGGTCGAACCTGTCCACCTGTCGGGTTTGGTCACCGCTGCGGTCCGCCACGTCGGTCACAGTTCCCCGGTCCCGTCGCCTAGAGTGCCCGCCCGCCGCCGGCACGTCGTGGGATTCTAGCCCGGGAAAGGGTTTTCTTGCGTACGACAGAATTTATTCGAGCCACTCGGTGATGAAATGGTCGCTTTCGTGGATGTGGACGGCTTCGTAGACTTCCGGTCCGATCACGGCGAACTTGTGCGGGGTGTCCGCGGGCACGACCAGGACGTCGCCCGCCGAGCCTTCGCGTTCGACGGCTCCGATGGTGAACCTGGCCCGGCCGTGGATGATGACGAACGTTTCGCCGTACGGATGCTTGTGCAGCCTCGGTCCGGAACCGTCGACGTCGGTCCGCTCGCGGATGATCGAGATCCCGGAGCCGATGTCGCGGCCTTCGACGTTTTCCAGGGTTTCGGTACTCATCCGGCCACCTTAACCCCGGCACCGGGGTCAGAAGGGCGGTTCCGGGCTCCCGGCCGCCACCGGTGTTCGCTCCCACGCGCCGTCCGACGGCGTGCCGCCCGAACTTCGGCCCGCTTTGTTCACCTTCGCCGTGGCATAGCGCAGTGAGGGGCCGATCTCGTCGACGTCGAGTTCCACCACCGTCCGTTTCTCGCCTTCCTTGGTTTCGAACGATCGCTGCTTCAGCCTGCCCTGAACGATCACCCTGGTGCCCCGGGTGAGTGATTCGGTCAGGTTCTCCGCGGCCTGTTTCCACAGCGTGCAGCGCAGGAACAGCGGGTCGCCGTCACGCCATTCCCCGCTCGCGCGGTCCAGCACTCGCGGTGTCGACGCGACGGTGAAGTTCGCGACCGCCGCACCTGACGGGGTGAACCTCAACTCGGGATCGGTCGTCAGGTTGCCGATCACCGTGAGCACCGTTTCTCCGGCCATGGGACTTCCTCCTCGCTTCCGCGCGCGGGCCCCGGACGGGCCCGCTGTCGCCTGGGAAGAGGAGACCACCGGGGTACGACAGTTTCTCCACGCCCCGCGGCGCTCGGACGTCGTGAGAGGGAGGTTCAAGCCGGAAAGTGCCGTGAAGTTCCCTCTCACGACTCCTGTGCGGCCGAGACGCTCGCGCCGAGCCGGGCGAGCCCTTCGTCGAGCCGATCGGGGCCGACCAGCCCGTAACCGATCACCAGCCCGCCTCGCGTTCCCCCATACGTGGAAAGGCTTTCGACGGCCACCCCGGCGCGCGCCGCCGCCGCGATCACACCGTCCACAGTGACCGTCGCGTGTGGAGTGACCGGCGCGCACAGATGAAGTCCGGCACTGGAAGGAACGATTTCCAGCACGTCCCGCAGCTCGTCGCGAACGAAGGCCAGGATCCGGTCGCGCCGCACCGCGTACTCCCGGGTGGCCTTGCGTACGTGGCGGGCCAGGAGGCCCTCGTCGATGAAACTCGCCATCGCCGACTGGGTGACGAGGTCACCGTGCCAGTCCATCAGCTGTTTCGCCTGCCGCAGGGCCGGGCGCAGTGAGGCGGGGGCGACCAGGAAACCGAGACGCAACAAGGGAAGCAGGGTCTTCGAGAAGGAGCCGACGTAGAGCACCCGCCCGTGGTGGTCCAGGCTTTGGAGCGGCTCGAGCGGGCGATCCGAGAACCGGTACTCGCTGTCGTAATCGTCCTCGACGATCACCGCGTCGTTCCGCTCGGCCCACGCCAGCAACGCCGTCCTCCTGGCGAGGGACATCGCCGTGCCGAGCGGGAACTGGTGCGACGGTGTCGTGTAGATCAGCCGGGTGCCCTTGGGGAGCGCGGTGACGTCGAGTCCCTCGGCGTCCACGGGGACCTTCACGACCCGGGCGCCGAGCGAGGCGAACAGCCGCGCGGCGGGCGGATAGCCGGGGTCTTCGACGGCGACGGGTGTACCGGGCTCGATCAGGACCCGGCCGATCAGGTCGAGAGCCTGCTGCGCCCCTTGCGTGACCAGGACGTCCTCTCCGCTCGCCCGCACCGACCGCGCGGCGCCGATGTGCCGGGCGATCGCCACCCGCAGCGTTTCGAGCCCGGCCGGATCGGCGTAGCCCGACCGCGGCGGCAACGAGGGCCGCAGCGCTTGGCTCACCAGCCGTCGCCAGGTCCGCAGCGGGAACAGGGCCGGATCCGGGACGCCGACGCGGAAGTCGAAGGCGGGCACGGACCGGTCGGCGCCGAGCGGGGGCGGGAGCGAACGCCACCGCGCCACGGGCCGGACCCCGGCACCCGCGGGGGCGGCACGATCCGCCCGCGCCACGGGATCGGCGCTGACGAACGTCCCCCGCCCGACGTGCCCGCTGAGGAAACCCTCCGCGGTGAGCCGCTCGTACGCGACCGCGACGGTGTTGCGTGAGACGTCGAGTTCGCGGGCCAGTTCCCTGGTCGGCGGCAGGCGTTCCCCGGCGCGCAGGCGTCCGTCGAGGATGCCGTCGCGGAGCTGCCGGTAGATCCGCGCCGCCAGGTCGGTGTGACCGTCGAGGCTGATGTGGAACGGCACGCCGCGAGCCTACATTGGCCCAATCAAAGTGTCGTGTAATGGAGCTGGGATGTGGCCAATGCGGTGCCTAACTTGAGACCATGGAGTCCACGAAACGACTGGCACTGGCCCAGCTGATCAGCTCCGTCGGCGACGGCGCCTACTACGTCAGCTCAGCCCTGTACTTCACGCTGATCGTCGGGTTGTCGCCCGCGCAGGTCGGCCTCGGGCTCACCGTGGGCTGGGCGATCGGCTCGGTGGCCGGGGTGGCGCTGGGGCATCTGGCCGACCGGCGCGGGCCGAGGGGGACCGCCGTGCTGCTGGGCCTGGGGACGGCGGCGTCCGTCACCGCGTTCCTCTTCGTCGGTTCGGCCGTCGCCTTCGTGCTCGCGGCCTGCGTCTACGCCTGCTTCCAATGCGGACTCGGCGCGGCGCGGCAGGCGCTGCTCGCCGGGCTGGTCGACCCGGCCGGGCGCACGACGTTCCGCGCCCGGCTGCAGGCGATGTCCAACGCGGGGATCGCGACCGGCGCGGCCCTCGGCGGGATCGCGCTGGCCATCGGTACGCGGGAGGCATTCCTGACCGTCTTCGTCATCGACGCGCTCAGTTTCGTCGCGGCGGCCCTCATCCTCCGCGAGGTGCCTTCGGTGGCACCGGCGCCCGTGCGGACCGGCGAGCCGTCCGTGGCCGTGCTCCGCGATCGTCCGTACGCGCTGTTGGCCCTGCTCAACATGATCATGTTGCTGTACATGCCGCTGTTCAGCCTCGTCCTGCCGCTGTGGATCTCGACCCGCACGGCTGCCCCGAGCTGGCTGGTTTCGGCGATGCTGGTGCTGAACACCGCCAGTGTCGTGGTCTTCCAGGTCCGGGTGGCACGGGGGGTGACCGGTCTGCGCAGCGCTTCCCGCTACGCCCGGCACGCCGGAGCGCTGCTTTTCGTCTCCTGTCTCGTCTTCTCGTTCTCCGCCATGAGCAGTTCGGCATGGACGGCGGCGCTGGTCCTGCTCGCGGGGGCCGCGTTGCAGGTGGTGGGGGAGATGGCCCAGGCGGCGGGCTCGTGGGAGATCGGCTTCGGTCTCGCGCCCGAGGGCAGGCAGGGCCAGTACCAAGGACTTTTCGGGGCCGGGACGGCCATCGCCCGGATGCTCGGCCCGGTGCTGCTGACCAGCCTGATCCTGGTCGGCGGGGCGCTGGGCTGGGTTGTGCTGGGCGGGCTGTTCCTGCTGGCAGGCGCGCTCATCGGCCCTGTCGTCCGCTGGGCCGAACGGACCAGGCCGGGTCAGTCCTCGAGTGACTGCCGGAAATGGGAGGCGAGGTCGAGTACCGCGGCCTCTTCCGGGGTGTACCAGGCGAAGGCGTCGTGTTCTTCGGGATTGAGCACGACTTCGCCCGGCTCGTCCTCGGCGAGCGCGTAGACCCTCGCGTGGATCCGCATCGGCCTGCCCTCGACGTCGTCCCAGCTGTGGGCACCGCGTTCGCCGGTGATCCGCACGGTCAGCCCGGTCTCCTCGGCGAACTCGCGGACCGCGGTTTCCGGTGGCGGCTCGCCCGGCTCGACGGTCCCTCCCGGCAGTTCCCAGTGGCCGCCGAGGAAGGAGCCCGGCCGTCGCCGGAGGAACAGGATCTTCCCACCGCGGATGAGCCTGCCGTAGGCCAAGTACTTGTCCGTCACCAGCGCATCTTCCCGTATCCGGAGGACTTTTCCGATCGAGGACCGAACCTGTCCGCAATGGCTCGTAGCGTAAGCGTCATGGACAACACGGAGATCCGCCCCTTCCGCCTCGACATCCCCCAGGACCAGCTGGACGAACTGCACGCGAAGCTCGACAGCGTGCGCTGGCCCGCCCCGCTCCCCGGCGACGGCTGGGACGCCGGGGTGCCGGTGGCCTGGCTGCGCGGACTCGCCGAATACTGGCGCGACGGCTACGACTGGCGCGCCGCCGAACGCGAGATCAACGGTTTTCCGCAGTACACCACGGAGATCGACGGGCAGCGCATCCACTTCCTGCACGTCCGCTCGCCCGAAGCCGACGCGACACCGCTGATCCTCACGCACGGCTGGCCGGGTTCGGTGGTGGAATTCCTCGACGTCATCGGCCCGCTCACGGACCCGAAGGCGCACGGCGGCGACCCCCGGGACGCGTTCCATCTGGTGATCCCGTCGCTGCCGGGGTTCGGTTTCTCGGGCCCCGTCTCGGATTCCGGCTGGACGATGCCGAGGATCGGCCGTGCCTGGGCGGAGCTGATGCGCCGGCTCGGTTACGAACGCTACGGCGTGCAGGGCGGTGACCTCGGTGCTTCCGTGTCGCCGGAGGTCGGCCGCGCCGAGCCGGACAAGGTGATCGGGGTACACGTCAACGGCGGCCTGACGCCGATGCCGCCGATGTCGCTGCCCGAGGAGGAACTCGCGTCGCTGACCGACATCGAACGTGATCGCATCCGGCGGATCGCGGCCTTCATGCGGGAAGAGGCCGGATACATCGCCATCCAGTCGACGCGGCCGCAGACCCTCGGCTACGGGCTCGTGGACTCGCCGGTGGCTCAGCTGGCCTGGATCATGGACAAGTTCCGCGAGTGGACGCATCCGCGCCCGACGCTGCCGGAAGAGATCATCGACCGTGACCGGTTGCTGACCAACGTCATGTTCACCTGGCTCACCGGCACGGCGGCTTCGTCCGCGTACGTCGGCTACGCGCAGGCGGAAACCTGGGGAGCCGTCGAGAAGAACTCAGGCGTGCCGACGGCGGCGCTGATCTTCGCGCACGACGTCGGGATCCGGCGGTATTCGGAAGCCGCGCACACCATCGTGCGGTGGACCGACGTCGACCGTGGCGGGCACTTCGCGGCTCTGGAAGAGCCCGAGATCCTGGTCAATGATGTGCGAGAGTTCTTCCGGTCCCTCAAATGACGAGGACGGCCGCTTCCCCGAGGAAGCGGCCGTAATCGTCCACTTCGGACTCGAGCCCGGAGATAGTGGACCGCGAAAGCGCGGCGAAGGGTTCGACGACGACCTTCGTTTGCTTCGCGGCTCGCTTGACACGCCAGGTTCCGGCGATCCGGCCGTCCACCAGTACGGTGGGCGCGATCATCCCGCCGCCGGAGTTGACGCGTTTCGCGTGTGCCGGGTCGAGAAGCAGATCGCGGTCGGTGTAGCCCAGCAGGTACGGGTCGAAAGCGCCGAGCAGGCGAGGGGGACAGCGGGGAGCGGAGAGATCGGTTTCCCGGAGTGCGAAGCCGACGCCGGCGGGCACGAGATCCAGTACGTCGAAGGCCTTGCGGCAGAGACCGAGCGGGAGCCCGGACCAGGTAGCGAAGTCTCCGGCCGTCGCGATGCCATACGCGGTCAGATAGCGGTGGGCCAGTTCCGCGTGAGGGTCGGGCGGATCGTTTCCCTCGGTGGTCCACTCGTCGAGGAGGACGTACGTCGGCTCCGCCCCGTCGTCCGGGCCTCGGCAGAGCAAACCGCGATTGGCCGCGTACGCCAGCAGATGAGGCGGCGCCTGTGACGTCGCGTCGAGCACGATCCCGGCGGCCGCCAAGCCTTTCAGGATCTCTTGCCGGGTGAGTGCCTTGCCGGGCAAGAGATCCTGGAGGTGCTTCAGCGCGCGTTCGCAGAGTTCGTCGGTGAGGTCGAGTTGTCTGCGCCGTCCCTTGCCCGCCTGGGCGTTACGTGGGCCGAACAGCCGGTTCAACCAGCGGAGATCCGCTGTCGGCACCAGATGGAGCGTCTTGCGCATCAGCCAGGTGCGGGCCACCTCACGGGAGGTGTCGACGTCCTGCGGGGTCAGGCCCCGGCCGCGGACCCGGACCGCGAGCCTCGCCGCGGGACTCGACTGTGCCTGGATCGCGGCGACCGCCCTGGTCACGGAGAGTACGTCCGGGGCGGGGGCGGAGAGCAGTTGAGCGCGGGCGCGGATCGCCCGGATGTCGTCGTCGGACAGCGTCACCCGTTGACGATCTCATGGGCGTGCACGGGTTCCGTGTGCACGACCGCTTCCGCGAGCCGCGGCAGGACCTGGCGCAGCCGCTGTTCGACTTCGTGGGCCAGATGGTGCGCCTCCGTGACGGTCAGTCCGGGCTCGACCGAAACCGCCAGCTCCGCGCGCTGGCTGTGGCCGATCCAGCGCATCCGCAGATCCCGCGTGCCGAGTACTCCAGGGACTTCGGCGGCCGCGCGCTCGGCGCGATCGACGTCGGCCGGGTCCACCGCGTCCATCAGGCGGCGGAAGACCTCCTTGGCGGCGTCGCGCAGGACGAACAGGATCGCGACCGTGATGGCGAGGCCGATGATCGGGTCGGCCTGCGGGAACCCGAACGCGACGCCGGCGGCCCCGAGTACCACCGCGAGCGACGTGAACCCGTCCGTCCGCGCGTGCAGCCCGTCGGCGACCAGCGCGGCGGACCCGATCTCCCGGCCGACCGTGATCCGGTACCTGGCCACGAGTTCGTTCCCCGCGAAGCCGATGACCCCCGCCGCCGCGACCACCCACAGATGCCGGACCGGCCGCGGGTCCAGCAGCCGCTCGATCGACTCGTATCCGGCGAGGAAGGCCGAGGCCGCGATCAACAGGACGACGAGCACCCCGGCGAGGTCTTCGGCGCGCCCGAGTCCGTAGGTGTAGCGGCGGGTGGCGGCGCGACGGCCGAGCACGAAGGCGATCCCGAGCGGGACGGCGGTCAGCGCGTCGGCGAAGTTGTGGATCGTGTCGCCGAGCAACGCCACCGAACCGGTGACCAGCACCAGCGCGAGCTGCGCGACGGCGGTGACGAACAGCGCGGCGAATGACCAGATCAGCGTGCGGACGCCGCGTTTGCTGGTCTCCAGCGCGGTGTCGACGCGGTCGGCGCTGTCATGACTGTGCGGGGTCAGGAGATGGCGGAGGCGGCTTTTCGCCGGCTGGTGGCCGTGGCTGTGTCCATGGCCGTGCCCATGCCCGTGTCCGGTCATCGCTCACCTCGTTGTCGTGCTGCCTGCGTATTCGTTGTCATGCTACCTGCGCAGTCATGCAGATACGCAGGCAGAAGGGTAACCGGTACCCTGCGGGTATGCACGAGTCGGTCCCGGATTTCGAGATGCCCACCGAGGAACAGGTCCACCTGGCCGCGGAGACCTTCCGGCTGCTCGCCGATCCGACGCGGATCAAGGTGCTCTGGGCGCTCCTGCAGGGCGAGTCCTCGGTCGCCTGTCTCGCGGACCTGGCGGGCGCGGCGCCGACCGCGGTCAGTCAGCATCTCGCGAAACTGCGGCTCGCCGGGCTGGTCAAGGGGCGCCGCGAGGGAACGTTCGTCTACTACTCCGCGGCCAACGACCACGTCCGCGGCCTGCTCGCGCAGGCGTTGTTCCACGCCGACCACATCGATCGCGACATCCCCGCGCTGCACACCGCGGCGAAACCCCACCGTCCGGCGGCCCGCTGAATCCGGCTACGGTGGAGCCGTGACCCAGTCCTCGTACCCGGCCGCCCTGCGGTGGCTGTTGTTGTGCGTGGTGGCACTGGGTCTGGTCGGGATGCATCACGTCACCGCCGAGTCCGGCCACGGCGCCGGGCACGGGACAGCCGCGGTCGCGATGGCGGATCCCTGCTGCCAGGACGTTCCTGCGCACCACGACGACGGTGACCACAGTGGACTGCACCTGTGTCTCGCGGTACTCGCCGCGGCCGTGCTCCTGATCGTCACCTGGCTGCTCGTCCGAAATGGACGGACCGCGGCGACCTGGCCGTCGTGGGAGGCGGGCGGTTCGGCCACGGGACGTGATCCTCCGCGCTGGAGACCGGTTCCGGAACGGTTGGCCTTTCTCTGCGTGTCTCGGGTGTGACAGGCGGGTACGTCCCGCCCAACCTGAATCCGACCTGAGGAAGAACCATGACCAGCAAGAAACTGGTCGGGGCGGCTCTCGCTGCCCTGGCCTCCTTCAGCGTGCTCACCGGATGCGCGAGTTCCGACACCGCTTCCAGCGGGCACGCCATGTCCTCGATGAACGCGCCCGCGCCGCGGCAGGGTGACCACAACCAGGCCGACATCACGTTCGCGCAAGGGATGATCCCGCACCACGAACAGGCGATCGCGATGGCGAAACTCGTCGACGGGCGCACGCGCGACGCGAAGGTCGTCGATCTCGCCACGCGGATCCAAAAGGCGCAGGATCCGGAGATCCAGCAGCTGACCGGCCTGCTGAAGGGCTGGGGAGTGGCGCCGTCCGGTGATCACTCCGGGCACGGCTCGATGTCCGGCATGATGACCGAAGAGGACCTCGCGAAACTCGGGCAGGCCAAGGACGCCGCTTTCGACCGGCAGTGGCTGGAGATGATGGTCAAACATCACGAGGGTGCGCTCATGATGGCGAAGACCGTGCTGCAGCAGGGAAGTAATGCGGAGGTGAAAGCCTTGGCGCAGAAGGTGATCGACGGTCAGCAGGCCGAGATCACGGAGATGCGGGCACTGCTCGGCTGAGTCCTGTGTCGCGAGGGCGCATCCGGGCGACTCGGCAGCACAACCAGTCCACCGGGTGGCGCGTGAAGGCCCCCTTCCCTCGGCTCAGCCGAGGAAACTCGACCTTCACACCTTGCCCAGTACATGATGGCCCCCTTCCTTGCGCCAGGCGCAAGGAAGGGGGCCATCATGTACTTCGAGGTCCGCGCCGGGGTGTGGCTCGCTGCTGTGAAGGGCCCCTTGCCTACCTCAAGGTAGTGAAGGAGGCCTTCACTACCTGGCGGCTGGTGAGGGACTCCTCGATGAAGCAGGGCGTATCCCGAATGTGCGGTTCGCGTGGGTTGTGAGTGATAAGTGGCGTTCTATTGAGAGGTAAGGCAAACGTGGCGTGATCGACTCAATGCCGTGAAGGTCCCCTTGCCTACCCTCAAAGTAGCGAAGGAGACCTTCACTACTCGGCGACCTACGCGGGACTCCCTCGCGAGACGGGGGCTGTCCGCAAAGGACAGATTTCGGCGACTCGGCGGCCGGTTCGTGCCGCGGTCTGATGTCTCCAATGTGGCATTGGGGGCACTCAGCGTCCCCAATGCCACATTGGAGACATGCCCGGCTCCCGGAGTCTTCACCGACATGATCGGCAGCTGCGGCTTCGGGAGAACGCGGAGTTGGGGTGTTGGTTACGACAACTTTGCCTTACCCCTCAATAACTCAGGTCCGAGTGCCTACCACCGACATCCCCAGTACCAGTTCGCTCGCGGGGTCACAGCCGAGCAGATCCTCCACCAGCTCGTCGCGAAGCGCCGCGGTGAACGTGACGTTCAACCCGAGCGCGGTCGCCAGCAGGTAGACGGTCTGGCTGAGGTGCCCGACGTCCATCAGCAGGACCCGGTACGTCCGGCTCACCGGGTACTTCCACTGGTTCCGCTCGATCACGCTGGTGTAGATCAGCAGCGCGCCGGCGTTCCTGGTCCACTCCTGGTCGCCGGAGAGCGCGACGAGTTCGTCGTCGTCGATTTTGCCGTCCAGGGGGATGAGCCCGTGCCGGAAGCCGTCATAGTGGTAGATCCCGCGATCCAGGTCCTCGACGTTCCGCGCGTAGACGTACACCTCGGTCGGATGCCTCGCCCCGCCCGACGGGCTCGTCTTGAAGACGTTGCCGGTGGCCGGGATGTCGGCATGCGTTTCCGGTCTGGTCGGCCGGCCTGCGGTGAGGAGAGCGCTCAGATCGCGCAGCGGTACGGGATCTTCGCCGAACTCGCGTGTGCTCCTGCGCTTGCTCAGCGCTTCGCCGAGCCCGATCGCGTTCAGTGGCTCCGGTGAAGGTTCGGGCAGTGGTATCGCGCCGGACTCGTCCGACGGCCGTACCGGAGAAGGCGGAGGGCTGGCCTTCGCCTTCTCCAGCAAGGTTTTCGCGGTTGTTTCGCTGGTCGTGAACTCGGTGTCACGCAAGGATCGGGTGCCGAAGTGGAACGCCCGCGCGGACGTTCCCCAAGGCCCCCAATCCCGAAGGATCTCTTCTTCCCTACGCTGACGGGAAGAACCTTTGACCACCAGCACGTCGTACCGGATCATCGCTCGCGCGATACGGACGAGTCTTTCCCCCGTCTCGGGATTTTCGTCCGCGTCACGCACCGATTCCGGTTCTCGCCAGGAACTGAACCATCGCAGTACTCGTTCGGTTCCTTCGGCGAGTTTGAGCTGGCGATGCCCGAGGTGATCGTCCCAGATCACGTCACCGTCGGACCAATAGAGCGTTCCGCAAGTGGAAACCCTTACCAGCATCGAATGTCTTGCGCCCCAGTCCCCAGTTAAGTGAATACGTTACGAATACGCCCGGTCATTCAGTGTCGCGAGCGGAAAGGAGGCCCGCCGTGTGGCGGCGGCTCGAACCCGCCCCAAGTGCTCTGCGCCTTGTACTCCGCTTCGAGTTCCAGCAAGAACTCGTCTTCTTCATCGTCGTGCATGTGGCCGATCCTCTCCGTGAGCGGTTGGTCCGGTCAAGTGAATTTACCGACACCAACAGAGTACCGGAGCAGTACGACAAATTACGCCGAGTGATCACTCAGGCGCTGTTTGAGTTCGCGTACATCGGCGGAGTCCGAAATGCCGAGATCCGTGTACAGCCGCAAAGCGAAGCGTCGATGACGTTCCGCTTTCGATCGCTCACCGAGAAGATCGAACGCGGCCGCCATCTCCTTGTGGGCGATGGTCAGCATGCTGCGATTCCCGGTCGAGTCGAGCACTTCCATCGCGGTGGTGAACTGGGTGACCGCGAGCGCGGCGTCCCCGAGTTCGCGCGAATTGATACCGAGGGCCAGAAAGCATTCCGCCTCGAGATCGGGTGATTCGTTCTCGTGAGCCAGTCGCAGTGCCTGGTCGAGTTCCGCGGCGGCCTCGGGATAGCGCCTGTTCTCGGTGTGGATCAGGCCGATCCGGTGCCTCGCACGGGCTTCGATCAGCACGCTGCCATGGGCATGGGCGGTTTCGCGGACCCAGCCGAGGTGTTCGATCGCCTCGTCCGACTCGCCCTTCAGCCAGTGGGTGACACCCGAATTGCCCCTGGCCCGGCACTGCATCCGCACGTCGCCGGTGGTCGACGCCAGTTCGAACACCTCGTTGAACAGCCGGTTCGCCTCGGTGAATTCGTTGAGCCGCCACAGGGTGAGCGCGTACATGTGCAAAGCCTGGTACTCGAGGACCACGCTGCCCGTGACCCGGGCGGCGGACAGGGCGAGGGTCTCGAGTTCTCTGGCCTGGCGGTAATAGCCGCGGTTGTCGAAGTAGCGCCAGACCGACGAGCAGAAGGGCACGAGGTCCGAATAGTGCTGGTGGTTGTTCATCGCCACGGCCACCGGCAGGACGTTCTGCCATTGGGCGTCCATCCAGTGCGCTGCCTGGTCGTAGTCGACGAAGGACTGGGTGAACTCGCTCTTCGGCACTTCGAGGCCGCCGCCCGATTCCTCTTCGGAATCCGGGTCGATGAATTCCATCGCGGCGGCGACGGTGGAGCGGTAGTAGTCGAACAGCCGTCGCATCATCGCTTCGCGCTGGTGTTCCGGTTCCTCCGCGAGCAGCAGTTCGCGGCCGTAACTGCGGAGAAGGTCGTGCATCTCGTACCGGTCCATCGACGGTTGGCGCAAAAGATTCACGTCGACCAGGCGCTCGGCCAGACGGCGGGCCTCGCCGAGGTCCACTTCCGCCAACGCCGCCGTCGAATGGAGATCGAACGCGGCGCCGGGATGATGGCTCAAACGTCGGAAGACCCGACGTTCGGTTTCGGTCAGGTTCAGATAGGACACCCGGAACGCGCCCGCGACGTCGCGTTCCCCGGCGGTGAGTTCGCTGAACCTGTTCCGTTCGTCGCGCAATTGCCTGGCGACGAAGTCGAGCGTCCAGGACGCCCTCGCCCGCAGCCTGCTCGCCGTGACGGCGAGCGCGAGCGGGAGATCGCCGCACAGGCTCGCGACCTGGTCGACCGCGTCGGGCGATTCCCGCCTGAGCCGGGACGGCCCGACGATCCGGCCGAGCAGGTCCACCGCGTCCGCGCGGCTGAACGGTTCCAGGGAGAGCAGTTCGGCGCCGTCGAGATCGGCGAGCCGGGTCCGGCTGGTGATCAGCACGCAACAGCTGGCCGCGCCGGGCAGCAGCGGGCTGACCTGTGTCGCGCTGATGGCGTTGTCCAGCACCAGGAGGACGCGCTTGCCCGCCAGGCAACTGCGGAACAGGGCCGCGCGCTGACCGGTCCCGGCGGGGATGTCCGAACCCTGGATGCCGAGTGAGCGGAGCAGCGCTTCGAGCGCCACGGCCGGGTCGACCGGATCGCCCGCCGGCGAGAATCCTTCGAGGTTCACGAAGAGCTGCCCGTCGGGGAACAGCGGCGCGAGCCGGTGCGCGGCGTGGACGGCCAGCGCGGTCTTGCCGACCCCGGGCATCCCGTCGATCGCGATCAGCTTCGGCCCGGTCAGCGAGTCGTCCCGGCCGATTTCGAGGACCGTCCGCAGCTCGTCGGCGCGACCGCCGAACGCGGGGAGATCCGCGGGAAGCTGCGCGGGCCGGGGGAAGAGCGCCTTCTGCGCGTCCGCGTCCTCGCGACGCCCGCCGGTGTCCGCCCCGGCGCGGAGTCCGCCGACGCCGTACCGGACGAGGGCGCTGTCCTCCATCAGCTCCGGGTCGGTGCGCAGGATCTGCTGGTGGAGCGTGCTCAGTTCGGTACCCGGGTCGACGCCGAGTTCCTCGGCCAGCGCGATCCTGCTCCGGTCGAAGGCGCGGAGCGCGTCCGCGCCGCGGCCCGCCCGGTAGAGCGCCAGCATGGTCAAGCGCTGCAGGGTCTCGCGGGTGGGATGCCAGGCGGCGAGGTCGAAGGCCTGGCGGGCCGCCGCGTCGGTCTCGCCGAGCCGGAGCCTCGCGCCGATCAGGAGTTCGCCCGCGGCGAGCCGTTCTTCGTCGAGCCGGCGCGCCGTCTGCTCGATGGCTTCCCCTTCGAGACCGTCGAAGGCCGGGCCGCGCCAGAGCGCGAGCGCGTCCGCGAGCTTGGCCGCCGCCTGGGAGATCAACCCGGCGGCCAGGAGTTCGGCGCCCTCGCGATAGCCCGCTTCGAAGCGGACCGAGTCGAGCGAAGCGCTGCTGATGACGATGCGGTAGGCGGAGCCGGTGGTGACCACCGCGGACCGCGCCACGCCGAGATCGTGCCGCAGCCGCGCGATCGCGTTGCTGACCTGGCGGACCGCGGTCTTCGGTGGATTGTCCGGCCACATCGTGCCGATCAGGTACGACGCCGGGACGAGCCTTCCCGCGTTGATCAGCAGGCAGGCGAGCAGACGTTGTTCACGACGTCCGCCGAGCCGGACTGGGACGCCGTCGACCTGGGCTTCGAGCGGGCCGAGGACGGAGAAACCGAGCTGAGCGGGAGGACCGGTATGCGTCGGATCGCCGCCGAGGGAGGGCGATCCCGCCGATTCAGGTAACGGACCGGCGGTCATATGCCACTATGTCGTCCGAGACCGTGAGCGTGCTCACGCACTACCTCCCAGTCCGCTCGCCCGGTGACCGGCACCCTAGCCCACCGCGGCGGCCTCAGCCAGGTCGGCGCGGGGTCGCCATCCGGCATTCGGCCTAACGGGCGGGCGTGTGCCTGCCTTGGAACCGGTCCTGATTCTACTCCCGGTGATCCCTGAGCTGCGCGGATGTCCGCCGGTGAAGAGCCGATGTAATTCCGATGCAGGGCCTTGGAAAGCTGAAGACATCAGCTGACGGGTTCGGCGCGACGGGGCAGCGTGCCGAATCGAATGCAGGGGCTCCGCGGCGGTTGGCCTTTCTACTGGGGGTGGCCAACCGCCCTGGGAGCCCTTTTCCGTCACAGGTCCTCTCGCGTTCAGCCTCTGACCAGGTGTGATCGGCCGCCGTCGCGGGTACCCGGGCGAGGGAGGAGAGGAGTACGCCCATGCGCCCGGTCTGGAGCGGTTCGCTTTCACTCGGCCTGGTGACGGTGCCGGTCCGGTTGTACAGCGCGGTCGAGGACCACACGGTGCACTTCCGCCAGTTCCAGCGCGGGACCGAGGACCGCATCCGGTACCGGCGGGTGAACGAACGCACCGGCAAGGAAGTCGACTACGACGACATCGTCAAGGGTTACGAGCTCGACAGCGGCGAGTACGTGGTCGTCGAACCCGAGGAACTCGACGAGATCGCCCCCGGCCGCTCGAAGTCGCTCGACATCGAGAGCTTCGTCGAGCTGGACGCCATCGACCCGATGTTCTTCGACAAGACGTACTGGCTCGCGCCCGCCAAAGCGGAATTCGAGCGGCCGTACGCGTTGCTCCTCGAAGCGATGCGCTCGTCGGGCCGGGCCGGGATCGCGAAGTTCGTCATGCGCGGCCGCGAGTACCTCGCCCTGGTCCGCTCGGGGGACGGCGTCATGGTGCTCAACACCCTCCATTTCGCCGCCGACCTGCGCGATCCCGCCGAGCAGCTGACGGACCTGCCGGGCAAGGCGCAGGCGCGCGGCAAGGAGCTCGACATGGCCCTCAACCTCATCGACGCGATGAGCGACGACTGGCGGCCCGAGGAGTACCACGACACCTACACCGATCGCGTACGGAAGCTGATCGCGGCCAAGAAGAAGGGCGAGACCATCACACCCGCGACCGAGCCCGGTGAGCCGACCAAGGTCGTCGACCTGTTCGAGGCGCTTTCGAGGAGCGTCGAGAGCGGGAAGGCCAAGAAGCGCTCCGGCTCCGGCGCCAAGGCGGGCACGGCCAAGAAGTCCCCGGCGAAGAAGGCTCCGGCCAAGAAGGCGCCGGCTGCGAAAGACCTCTCCTCGCTGTCGAAGGCGGATCTGGAGAAGCTGGCGCGGGAGCGGGACATCAAGGGCCGGTCGAAGATGACGCGAGCCGGGCTGGAGAAGGCGCTCAAGGCCTCGTGACCTGGACGTCCGCCGCGGTCAGTTCGTCCGCGACGGCCTCGATCAGCAGCCGGACGTCCTCGGCCGCCGTCGCGTGCAGTCCCTCCGAAACGATCAGGATGTCGGACGTCGTGGCGGAGACCGCGGAGTGCCCGCTCTGCCGGTTCGTCCAGCGCCGCGCGTGGGCTTGGCCGTCCTCGTCGGCGAAGATCACCTCGCCCGGGTTCGGATGCTCGACGGTGCCCGCGAAGGTCACGTATTTCTCGTCGCCCCGGGCGTGGCGGACCACGAGCGAGCCACTGATCTTCGCGATGTCGAGTACCGCGACCGGGATGGCGTACGCGACCGAGACCGCGTTGCAGAGGTCGATCACCGGATGGATGCGGGGGAGGGTGCCCTCCTTGCGCAACCTGCGCAGCAGGGATTCCGACGCACAGCGATACTGCGTCGGTTTCAGGCCCATCTTGGCGAACGCCCGGCGCCACGCCTGGATCTCGGGGAACTCCGATTCCGGGCCGTCCGCGAGCCGTCGCGTCGCCCGCGCGAGGAACTTCTCGAGGTCGACCGGCATCGCGGGGGTGATTCCGGTGGCCGAGAGGGTGCCGACGGCCAGGCCGGGGTGCTCGGCGCGGACCGCGGGATCGTGCTGGAGTCGCATACGGGACCTGTCTACTGGGTGGTGAACGCGAGTTTGGCGCCGAGCGCGGCGAAGGAACCGGCGAAGATCCGCCGCATCCAGGCGAGCACGCGCGGCCGGGAGATGACGTGGTGGCGCACGCCGGCGGCGAGGACGCCGTAGACGCTGAACACCACGAACGTCGCCAGCATGAACACCCCGCTCAGCAGCAGCATCCGAGGCACCGAACCGGGCTCGCCCGCCGGGACGAACTGGGGCAGGAACGCGAAGAAGAACAGCGTCAGCTTCGGATTCAGGACGTTGATCAGCACGCCCGAGGTGATCGTCCGCAGCGCCGACCTGGGTTCGGGATCGCCCTCCACGACGATCGCCTCCCGGTCCCTCAGCGTCGCCCACGCCATGTAGAGAAGGTAGGCCACGCCGAGGTATTTGATGATTTCGAACGCCACCGCGCTCGCGTGCAGCAAGGCCGCGAGGCCGGTGATCGCGGCGACCATATGGGGGATGATGCCGAGCGTGCAGGCTGTCGCGGCGAGGACGCTCGCGCGTCTCCCGCGGGCCAGTCCGGCAGACAGGGTGTAGACCACGCCGGTGCCGGGCGTGGCGACCACGACCAGCGTGGTGATCAGGAAGGCGATGCTCACGCCGATCACTCTGCGCGGTCTTTGGTCCGATGAACAGAGCCAAAGCGGCGCAACTGCACTGGACCAAAACCGCTGCGGGAGCCGGCGCCGAGGCGGTGTGAGCCCGTCACCGGATGGAGTGGCATGATGCACGCTCGCACGTCGACGAGGAAGGCCAAGGTTTGAGCGCGCGCACCTCGCAGATGGACGACCTCCGGCTGGTGGCACAACCGAACGCCCTGTTGTGCTCCGAGCTCTTCGTCCGTCTCATCCTCTCGGATTGGTCCTTGCGGCCGTTGCTCGATCAGGCGAAGACCGCCGCGGCCCGATTGGTGGGCGCGCTCGTCGACGCGGCCGATCCGAAGGAGCCGCCGTTCTTCACGCTGAGACTGCGGCTGCGGTCGGACGTCCTGGCCATCGAGGTCGACCACGAACTGGACGGTCTTCCCACGCCGACACCGGCGCCGGGGGAGCGGACCGGGGTGGCGCCGAGTGAGACCGGCGGCGTCACCACCTGGTGCGAGCTGCCGCTGCCCGGTGGCCTGTCCGCCGGGCAGGTGCGGCTGCCGCGCCGCGGCGACCGCCGGACGCTGGTGGACGAGCCGGTCTCCGGTGAGCCCGTCGGCGCCGATCCCGAGGTGCTGGAACGACTTCTGTCCCGGCTGAGCGGCTGGTCCGGCTGATCCTCGTGAAAGGATCCGAGGATGGGCTCAAAGCGTGTGACGACACCGATTCTGGAGATCGAGTACGAGCACACTGGTGACGCGCACGCGTCGCCGGTGATCTTGCTTCACGGGTTCCCCTACGACGTGCGGGCCTACGACGAGGTCGCGCCGGTCCTCGCGGCGGGCGGCGCCTCGGTGTACGTCCCCTTTCTCCGCGGGTTCGGTGGGACCCGGTTCCTCGACGACGCGACGCCCCGCTCCGGGCAACAGGCCGCACTCGCGCGGGACCTGCTCGACTTCATGGACGCGCTGGGGCTCGAAAACGCCGTCGTCGCCGGATACGACTGGGGTGGTCGCGCGGCGTGCATCGCGGCCGCGCTGTGGCCGGAACGTGTGCGCGGGCTGGTCTCGGTGGACGGCTACAACGTCCAAAATCTCGCCTATGCCGGGGAACCGGCGCCGCCCGAGTGGGAACGCACCTACTGGTATCAGTTCTATTTTCATTCCGAGCGAGGCCGCCGCGGGCTCGCGGAGAACCGCGACGAGCTGTGCGCCCTGCTGTGGCGCACCTGGTCGCCGACCTGGGCAGGCGCCGACGCGGCCTTCACGGCCAGCGCCCCCAGCCTGCACAATCCGGACTTCGTCGACGTCGTCATCCACTCCTATCGCCACCGATTCGGTCTGGCGGAAGGGGATCCCCGGTATCAGGCGCTCGAAGACCTGATCGCGAAGGAACCGGTCATCACGGTTCCGACGGTCGTGCTGGAAAGCGGGGACGACGGCGTCGGCGGGCCCAGTGCGGAGGGCGACCGCGAGTACTTCACGGGCGCGTACGAGCACCGTGTCCTGCCGGGTGTCGGGCACAACGTTCCTCAGGAGGCCCCGGAGGCGTTCGCCGCCGCCGTCGCCTCTCTGCTCTAGGACAAGACGGCGGCCGACGGCGTGAGAGTGATCACCCGTCCGTGTGCGTGACGATTCTTGATCAAGGGTTGTCCTTCCCATGTACGGCGCACGATCCGGGCGCCACGGACGGAGGAGGACCCGATGTCGTTGGGCGACAAGATCAGCAACAAGGCCGAAGAGTTCGGCGGTAAGGCCAAGGAGGCCGCCGGCGACGCCACCGGCAACGACGAACTGCGTGCGGAGGGCCAGGCCGACCAGGCGAAGGCCGGTCTCAAGGGCGCGGTCGAGAACGTGAAGGACGCCGTCGGTGAGGCCGCGGACAAGATTCGCGACACCTTCAAGAAGTAGCGGTGCCTTTCCGGGCCGGGGCAGCGGGATTCCCGCGCCCCGGCCCGTCGCATTTGAATGCGGTAGGTGGCCGGCCCCGCCCGTTCGGGTGGTCTCGGGTGACGACCAGTCCGCGGCCGCCCCGGCACCGAATCCCTTCCAGACGTCCAGGCACCGCGTAGCCGGGCGTCGGGTGAGGTGGAGGCGGCTTGATGGTCGAGGGTGTGCGGACGAGTCTGCGCGAAAACGGCGGCACCGGAGCGGAGCCTGCCGAGACGAGCCTGATGCAACGGGTCGCGGCCGGTGACGAACAAGCGTTCGCCGACCTGTACGACGTCGTGGCGGGGCCGGTCTGGGGAGTGGTGAACAGGGTCGTCCGCAACGGCACGTTCGCCGAGGAAGTGACCCAGGAGGTCCTGGTGGAGGTGTGGCGGACGGCGGCCCGGTTCAAACCGGGCAAGGGAAGCACGCTGGCCTGGGTGCTCACCATCGCGCACCGGCGGGCCGTGGACCGGGTGCGCTCGCATCAGGCGGCGCTCGATCGCGACGACCGCGCGGGAAGACTGGATTTCCGGCGCCCGTTCGACGAGGTCGCCGAGTCGACGATCAGCAATCTGGAACAGCAACGGGTGCGCCAGTGCCTGTCCGCGCTCACCGATCTGCAACGGGAATCGGTCGTGCTGGCTTATTACAACGGATACACCTACCCGGAGGTCGCGGAAGTGCTCAAAACCGCGCCCGGCACGGTGAAGACCCGCATCCGCGACGGTCTGATCCGGCTTCGCGACTGTTTGGGGGTGGGACAATGACGGTCGAACCGCACACGCTGACCGGCGCTTACGCCGTGGACGCCGTCACGGAGGAGGAAGCCGCGGCGTTCAAGCGGCACCTGCGCGGTTGTCCCGCTTGCGGACAGGAGGTCCGGGAACTGCGGGAGACCGCGGCGCGCCTGGGCGCGGCCCTCGCCGCCGCGCCGCCGCCGGGGCTGCGGGAAGCGACGCTGACCGAGGTCGCCCGAACTCGCCAATGGCCGCCGCTGGTCGCGGCCGTCCGGCGCGCCCGGTCGTCGAAGCAGCCGCCTGTGCGGATCGCCCTGTGGGGCGCCGCGGCGGCCGCCGTCGGGGCGCTGGTGTTCGGCCTGGTCACCACCAACAACGGGCCGGAGTCCGATCCGGCCCAGCAGCAGCTCGCCTCGGTGAACTCGGTGCTGACCGCTCCCGACGCGTCGACGGTGAAGGACGCCGCGCCCGGTACGACCACGGTCGTGACTTCGCGGAGCAGGCAGAAGGTCGTCGTCCTCGCGGGTGATCTGCCGCCGCTGGCGCCCGGCAAGGCGTACCAGGTCTGGCTCATCGGGGCGAGCGGCGTGCATTCCGCCGGGCTGCTCGTTTCGGACGGTCCACATCGGACCCGGCCGGTCCTCGCGGACCTGCCGGGAGCGATCGACCGGGTCGGGATCACCGCCGAACCCGCCGGAGGTTCGCGGACGCCGTCCACCCCGGCGGTCGCGATGATCCCCCTGGTCTAAAGACCGGTGAGCCGCCCGCAGGACCGCCACAGTTCCCGGCGCTGCGCGGCGGTTTCCCGGGTCTTGCCGAGGTAGTGCGTCGGGCGCGGGGCACGGTCGTGCCAGAACATCCCGTTGTACCGTCCCGGTTCTTCGGCGGCCGCGAGCCAGACGAAGGTGTCGGCCCCCTGCTCGGCGTCTCGCAGGATCGGCCGGGTCAGCTTCCGGAAGGTCGGCAGCGAGGTCGCGACGCCGGGGGTGTCGGCCCAGCCCGGATGGGCGCTGTGCACGACGACCCCGGAGCCGTCCAGTTCGTCGGCCCAGAGTTCGGCGAGCACCACCTGCATACGTTTGGTGCGCGCGTACCCGGCCGCCGGTTTGTAGTCGCCCCGCCGGTATTGGAGGTCGTCGGTGCGCAGCGGCTGGCCGTACATGCCCCCGGAGCTGACCCAGATCACCCGTGCGCCGTCGGCGAACTTCGGCCGCAAGGACGCGGTCAGCAGATGCGGGCCGAGTACGTGCGTGGCCAGCATGACTTCGTTGCCCTCGGCCGTTTCCGTCCGTTCGGCGGGCATCACGCCCGCGTTGTGCACGAGGATGTCGATCTCGCCGTCGAGGTCTTTCGCGTAGTCCCGCACCGACGAGAGCAGACTGACGTCGCAGTGGTCGACGAGGATCCGCGCGCCGGGCGCGGCACGCTCGATCTCGGCGCGGGCGGCGTCGCCGTCGCCGCGGACGGCGATCCGGACGGTCGCGCCCAGTTTCGCCAGCCCGATGGCGGTCGCCTTGCCCAGCCCGGCCTTCGCGCCGGTCACCACGGCGACCTTGCCCGCGAGCGCGTCCGGCGCCGGGTCCTCGGGCCACCATCGCCGTCGCAAGAGGTGCCCGAGGCTGCTGTAGCCGAGCAGAGTCCGGTCGAGCACGGTGTCGGCTGCCCTGGTCACGGCTGACATGGGGTACTCCTCTGATCGGGTGGGCGGTTCAGCGCTCGTAGTACAGCTGAGCGGGAACCAGTGCCCACATCACCTTCCCGGTCCGCTCGCTCCGGAAACCCCAGTCGAGGGAGAGCTGGCTGACCAGGCGGAGCCCGTAGTGGGCTCTGGGAGGTGCGGTGCGGAGGGGTTCGAGTTCCGGATCCTCGTCGAAGACCTCGACCATGAAGCCGGGGATGCGCCGGGTGACGCGCAGTTCTCCCGGCCCTTCGGTGTGCCGGTAGGCGTTGCTCACCAGCTCGTCGATCACCAGGAGCACGGCACCGAGCGGTTCTTCCTCGCGCCTGCCGAAGCCGAGACGGCAGGCGACCACGGAGCGGATCCGGCGCAGGTCGGGACGATCCCGCAGGTCGACCGTGACCTCCGCGGCACCGGCGACCCGGCTGCACAACCGCTCGAGTTCCGCTTCCAGCTCGGCCTGATCACCGTTCATCGCACCCAGCTCCCCTCACCGAACACCTCTCGCGAGGTGTTCGGTGCCGAGGGGGCCGCGGACGGGTCCTAGTGGATCCGGGGACCGGCCTTGGCGGAGAAGCGGAACTCGATGGTCGTCGGAAGCTCGCCGAGGTCCAGCGCCTGGCGCAGCCGGGGCAGCCCCTCCTGGGTGACACGCTCGCGGATGGCGGCCAGATCGCCGTCCTGTTCGGCGCTCAGCACCACGGCCAGTACCGGCGCGTCCTGGGTGCCGCCCAAAGTGGCGTGCGCGGCGTGGACGCCGGGATAGGTCGCGACCTCGGCGGTGAACGGCTCGACGGCGGTGCTCGCGGACAGCGCCGTCTGCCCGGTTTCCTGCTCGAAACGCCAGGTGCGGGACTTGGGTTTGCGGACGGGTTGCGCGATGAGCCAGCGCAGCGTCAGCAGCCCGACGACCACCGCGCCCCCGGCGACGGCGTACCAGGCCCAGCCGGGCGGCATCGCGGTGCCGGGCACGAGCGCGGTCCCGGGGTCGAGCAGGGGGATCCTGCCGAAATGGGTGCCGACGGCGAACACACCACCGGCGAGCAGCACGATCCCCGTCAGCACGAGCAGGGTGCGGTTCAGCCGGGCGGGACGGTTGAGGTCGGTCATGACACGCTCCTGGTGGCCTTGACCCGGACCCGCACGGCCGGGACGGTGGCGGGACCGATCTGGGCGAGGCGGCGCTCGATGGCGTCGCGGACGGCGTCGGCGAGTCCCGCGGTGTTCGTCCGGCCGGTGGTCACCACCGAGACGATCCTGCGCCGGGTGACCTTCAGCTTCGCCCCGGAGACGCCGTCCACAGTGGACGCGGCGGTGCGCAGCGTCGACCGGTAGCTGCGCCGGGAAGCGCCGGAGTCCGGGTCGCCGTCGAGCGGCAGCACGGTCGGCTTCCCGGGGACGAGTGCGCTCAAGAGCAGGAGGAGGCCGATCAGGGCGACACCGCCGCCGGCGAGCGCGGTGACGGTGTCACTCCATCGGGCACCGTGCAGCGCGGACGCGACGGCGTCGTAGCTGACCCACGGTTTCTCCCCGAGGATCGTCTGGACCGCGACGACGGCGGCCAGGACACATCCGGCGAGCACCACGAGGGCGACGAGCACCGCCGGGACAGTGCGGCGGGGGCGCCGTTTCATCGGACCCTCCTCGTTTCGGTTTCCGCGGAATGCAGGGCCGTGACGGTGATGTCGACCCGGGTGACGGTCAGGCCCGAGAGTTCGCCGACGCGGTGGATCAGATGCTCCCGCGCGGTTTCGGTGGTGGCGCGCACCGAAAGCGGGTATTTCACCGAGAGCCGGACGTCCAAAGTGGCCGTCGTGCCGGTGACGCGCGCGCTCACTTTGGCGCCCTGGTCGAGGTCTTCACCGCCGACCGCGATCCCGAGCACCCGGGAGGCCGCGCCGCCGATGCCGTCGAGTTCGGTGATCGCCTGCGCGGCGATCCGCTCGACGGCACCGCCGGCCACGGTCAGCCCGCCGCGCCCCTCCGTTTCCGGCGCGGCGGCGGTCATGGTCGTCATGGCGGTCAGCCCCTGTCGCGGCCCGCCAGGGCCGAAAGGTCGAGTTTGCCGTCGAGGAACCGGCCGACCAGCAGGCCGAGGGCGGCCAGGACGAGCACGACGAGGAAGGCGCCGAAGCCGCCGAACGCGCCGGCCACGCCGAGCACGAGACCGGTCAGCAGGCCGAGATGGGTGGCGTTCATGAACGTTCTCCTTGCGGTAGGGCGCGGACCGGCGCCGGTGGTCACTGGACTCGGCCGGACTCGGTGTTCTCGTCGGTGTCGTCGTCACCCGGGATGTGCACGTCGGAGACGTTGATGTTGACCTCGACGACCTCGAGTCCGGTCATCTGCTCGACCGCGCCGATCACGTTGCGGCGCACCGACTTGGCGAGATCCGCGATCGCGACGCCGTATTCGACGACGATCTGCAGGTCGACCGCGGCCTGGCGCTCGCCGACCTCGACGGACACGCCCTGCCCGGCGGACGCGGTGGCACCCGGGATGCGCTCACGCAGCGCGTTGAAGGCCCGCGCGGCGCCGCCACCGAGCGCGTGGACGCCGGTGATCTCCCGGGTCGCGAGGCCCGCGACCTTCTGCACGACGGTGTCGGCGATCGTGGTCACGCCCTGCGTCGTGACGAGAGCGCTGTTCTCGGCGGGGGAGGCGGAGTTGGAGTTCGAGTTCGGCTTGGCGGTGGTGGCGGTGTTCGTCATCGTTATCTCCTGGGATTCGGATTCCGTTGCCTGTGGCGGAAGTTCGCGGGCTGCCCCGTTCTGCTTCCACACTCCATAGACCCAGCCGCACCAAGATCGTCACGACCCGATCGTGTGGTCTGGATCTCACCGTGCGTGGGTATCTCTCCTGGACGGTTCTCGCGGTTCGCGTCGCTGCCGGGCCTCTGGTCTTCGCCTCGATTCTCTGTTAGGAAAGGTTCCTAACTAATGGGAGGCGACATGCGCGGACGCGGTCTGGCGGCGGCGACGGTTCTGGTGGTCCTGTGCGGTGGCTCGGCCGCCGTCGCGCAGACGACGGCGGCGGAGTCCGGGGCGCGGGTGGCGCGCAACATCATCTACATCCAGGGCGACGGCCTCGGCCTCGGCCAGCGTGACCTCCTCCGGCTCGCGTTGAAGGGCAAAAGCGGCGAACTGGCGATGGACGGCCTCGCGGTCACCGGCCTCGTGCGGACGGCCTCGGCCGACCCGGACGAGATCGTCACCGACTCGGCCGCGGCGGCCACCGCCCTCGCGACCGGGCACAAGACCCGCAACGGCGCCGTCGGGATGGACGTCCACGGCCGCCCGGTGGAAACGATCCTCGAACGGGCGAAGCGGGCGGGTAAGTCGACCGGCCTGGTCACCACCGCGCAGGTGACGGGCGCCTCGCCCGCGGCGTTCGCGGCGCACGTGCCGAGCCGGGATTCGCAGAGCGACATCGCGAAGCAGTACATCGAGAACAGCCGTCCGGACGTCCTGCTCGGCGGCGGCGAGGATTGGTGGTACCCGAAGGGGAATCCCGGTCTCTGGCCGGACAAGCCGGGGGAGGAGAGCCGCAGCCCGTACGGTGATCTGGTCGACCGCGCGCGGCGAACGGGCTACACCTACGTGCGGGACGGCGACGAACTGCGGAACACCCGGGCGAACCGCATCCTCGGCCTGTTCGCGAACGAGGACATGGTCGACTACGGACCGGACGGCGTCGGCAAGTACGCGCCGCGGGTCCCGCTCCAGCAGATGGCGCGCAAGGCGCTGGACACGCTGTCGCAGAATCCGCGCGGCTTCTTCCTGTTCCTGGAGGAAGAGGGCACCGACGGGATGTCGCACGAGAACAACGCGCACGGCGTGATCGACGCCGGCCGCGCGCTCGATGCCACGATCGCCGAGGTCATGCGCTTCGTCCGGGCGCATCCCGACACGCTGGTGATCATCGGTGGCGACCACGAGACCGGCGGATTGAGCATCGAGAACTACGACGCCTCCGACACCGATCCCGACCAGGACGGCCCGTTCGGCGTACCGGGCTCGAAGCTCGAGTTCAGTGTGGACTGGACGACCCACGACCACACCGGCGCCGACACCCCCGTCACCGCCGAAGGCCCCGGCTCCGCCCGCCTGGGCGGCACGGTCGACAACACCGACGTCTATCGGGTGATGCGGGTGGCAAGCGGCCTGTAAAGCCGAAAAGGGCCACCTCCATCGACGGAGGTGGCCCTTTCCGGAGGTTTCGTCAGCCGCCGATGCTCTCGACGACGGCCTCGGCCACCGCCTTCATCGTCGTCCGGCGGTCCATCGCGGTGCGCTGTATCCAGCGGAAGGCGTCCGGCTCGGTGAGTCCCTGGCGGCTCATCAGCAGCCCCTTGGCCCGGTCGATGACCTTGCGGGTCTCCAGCCGGTCGGTCAGGCCCGCGACCTCGGACTCGAGCGCCTGGAGCTCGGCGAACCGGCTCACGGCCAGCTCGATGGCAGGCACCAGGTCGCGCTTCGCGAAGGGCTTGACCAGGTACGCCATCGTCCCGGCGTCCCTGGCCCGCTCCACGAGGTCGCGCTGGCTGAACGCGGTGAGGATGACGACCGGCGCGATCCGGTCGCCGGTGATCTTGGATGCGGCCTCGATACCGTCGAGCTTGGGCATCTTGACGTCGAGGATCACCAGGTCAGGCTTCAGTTCGGTGGCCAGGTTGATGGCCTGTTCGCCATCCCCCGCCTCACCGACGACCTCGTAACCCTCTTCGCGGAGCATCTCGACGAGGTCCAAACGGATGAGGGCCTCGTCTTCGGCCACGAGCACCCGCCGCTGGGGTGCGGCGACGGCACCATTGGCCTCGGCAGCCTGCTCGGTCACCGGGGTCCTCCTGAAGGTCGTCGGGCAGTTCGGCTCGCGGTCTGGCCGCGAACCTGAAGCCTACCGGGAACGATCCAGTCGGCGAGATGGCGTTCACCACGTCAGACGGTCGTCACACTCCCGGGCCCGGCGAACGGGGCGCGTCCGGGATCCCGTAAAGTTCACCGGGCACCGCCCCCGTAGCCCAACTGGCAGAGGCAACGGATTCAAAACCCGTCCAGTGTGAGTTCGAATCTCACCGGGGGCACTCATGACGACCAGCGAAAACCGGGCCCTCACCAGGGAAAACCAGGTGAGGGCCCGGTGCTGTGTTGTCCGGTTGTGTCCGGCTGAAACCGGGGTTCTACGAGTGGTCACCCCCAATACGCCCCCAAATTTCGCGGCACGCGGCATCGGGCGGCGTCATTGGTCCTCGTCCATGCCCTCCGTCCAGCCCAGTGCTTGCTCGATCCGTTGATGCGCGGCTGATTGCAGGCCGTCGATCACCTTGGCGTAGATCTGGTGCAGCACCGCCACCGAGTGTCCGGCCCACTCAGCGCACTGCGTGGACGGAACACCGCCAGCCAGCCACGTGGACACGCAGGCGTGTCGGAGGTCGTATGGCCTCCTGCCCAGCGGTGAGGTGTACTCGGTCTCGGTCAGCACGGCCCGTCGGGCGTTGTCCCAGACCCTCGCGATCGTCGACTCAGCGAGATCACCACCGACAAGGTTCCGGAACAGCCGTCCGTCCGCCGCTACTCCCTGCTCCGCCAAGTGCGTATGGAGGATCGCGGTGAGGGGCGGGGGAGATGGCACGGTGCGGACCTCCCCTTTCGCGCGCTGTTTGAGCTGCCGCCGGTCACGCCGGCCACCGGAGTCCGTCCACGCGGCGCCTGCGATCGGCGCCGTCTCGGACAGCAGCAGTTCACCCCAGCCGCGTTCCGGCAACTGGAGGTCCTGTTTGGACAGCATCGCGGCTTCCTCCGGGCGGAGCGCCGCGTAGTACATCACCGCGAAGAACGCCTTCAGCATCGGGCCGGACGAACGCCGCGGTGCCGTGTCGACCTTCTGTGCCCCGACTGCCGCCAGCAGCTTTCGCCCCTGACTGGGATTGATGACCACGCGCTTGTCGATCGCCCGCACGGTCTTCGGGGCTGTCCATTTCACCTCGGACAGGCGGTTCGCCGTCACCAGCTTCAGCTCATCCGCGTACTCCAGCATGTTGTGGATGACCGCACGTTTCCGGCCAACGGTCTTGGCCGCGGCCTGCTTGCCGTCGAGCTTCAGCGAAATCTGGTCCAGGACCTCGCGCAGCTTCGCGAGATCGCTCAGCCTGGACGTCGGCAATGTGTTCGCGGCCACCCACTTGAGCGCGTTCTCAATCTCCGGAGTCTTGGCGTCATCTCGCCTCTTCAGGTTGAACGCCCAGCCGGTGAGCGCGCGGCGAAGCACCCTGTCATCAGGCTTTCCGCGCGTGGTCCGGAGCATGGCCGGTAATGCCGACGCCAGCGCATCGGCATTACCGGCACGGGACTTCGCCGCCGCACGTGGCCATTTCATATCGACGTACTTGCACGCGAACGCGAAGAACGGCATGTCCGCCTCGTTACGCAGCATCGACACAGGCAGCCCTCGTGTGCAATGGAACGCTTCCCCGCGCCGGGCGGCGGCCACCAGGTCCGAGCGGACGCTTTCAGCGTGCGCGTAGGTGTCCAGCTTCTCGTCGAAACGCTGCCCGGCGACGAACCACACCACGCGATAGGAGGTCTTCGTCTTTCCGCGCCGCGTCTCGATATTCCAGATTTTGACGTCGTAACTGGTTTCGCTCATGCGGCCTCCTCGGTGCGGCTCTCAAGCCAGCTCTCGAAATCGGAACGGCGAATGCGGATCTGGTTGTTGGGGAGCTTGATGCAGCGGGGCGCTACTTTCTTCGCCCGCCAGTCGTTGAAAGTGGAGCGGGCCAGACCGCCGCCAAGCTCATCGAGCACTTCGGCGATGGTGAGCCACTCAGCGCGTTTCGAATTGCGTGTCCGAGACATCGAGTTAGCCCCTTCAATTGGGCACAGCGAACCGGCTGCCGGTGGCAGCCCGGCAGCCGGTTCGTTGTGACGGTGTGTAGCTGATCTGGCCCGTGGTGACACGGGTAGTTCCTGAGGTCTAGGGCGTGGGGGCCGAAACCAAACCCGCAAACCCGGAAACCCGGAAAGTGGTGTTTGACCTGCGTATATGCCTGCGGGTTTACATACGGGAGAGAGAGCTTCAAACCCGCAAACCCGGAAACCCGGTAGGACGTCCGGACATGTCTTGGCAGTTCAGGATCACTTGTCGCGGTTTTCGGACACGTCCTCGTTCTTGGTGGGGTCGAACGGTTCGGTCCAGTAGACGCGGCAGTTCCGCCCCTTGTCGATGACGCTGCGTAGCACGATGTCGGTGTGCCACCGGTCGATGTGACCTGTCAGCCTCTTGCCCAGGGATTTGGTGCTGAGAGGCTTGCCCGTACGGTCTGTGGGGAAGGTCCCGACCCAGGGGTCGGTGCCTGCGGTGGGCTCGCCGGACTGGCGGAGTTCCTGCGCGGACAGGTGCCGGTCGCCGTGCAGTTCGTGCCAGGTGTGCAGGAAGTTCATCCATTCCGCGTTGTCCTCGTCGAGCCCGCGCACCGATTCGGCGTTGGCGAGGAAGTGGCCGATTCCGTGGTGTTCGAGGAATCCGCCCAGGTGTTTGGCCCACGCGGTGAATTGCCGCATCTGCGGAATGGCGCCGGACGCCTCGGGTGCGCCGTGGTTGGTCCAGTCCAGGATGAGCACCAGGAGGTGGCGGAGCACGATCGCCCGGTTTTTCGGTTCCAGGATCCAGGAATCGAGGTTCGGGATGGTGAACCCGCTCCGCGCTTCCGGGCGCGGGCAGTCCGGGTCGAGCCGCACCCACACCGTCCGGCTGGCCATGTCACCGCCGGTGCGGAGATTGTTCCCGGTGGCCAGCCAGAGCCGGTCGTTGGTGTAGGTCGGGGCGGTGTTCGTGCCCAGTTTCCGGTCCGACCACGACCGTTCGGTCATCAACCGGGCGAGTGTGGCGGAGTCGAGCGCGGTTCCCTCCTTGACGTTGTCGAACACGATGACCCCGGACGGTACGGCCAGCACGCTGGTGATGGTCTTGCGCAGTTCGTCCTCCGATTCGGTCCAGTTCTGCACGGTCTGCCCCACCAGCAGCCCGACGCAGCCGGTGAGGATGGTTTTCCCTGACCCGGGCATGGACGCCTCGACCAGACCGAACGGGGACAGTGCCCGGGTGTAGGGCCGGACCAGCGGGGTGGCCAGCAAGGCCATGTAGTTGGCCTTGTCGGCCGGCGTCCGCCACGGGAAGTCGCCGAGGAACTTCTCCAGGAGGAATTCCCGCGCGGCGGACACCTGCTCCGCGGTCGGCTTGTCCGGGACCGGCGCGAGGTGGTTGTTGCTGGCCAAGTAGAACTTGGTATCCGGGTCGTATCCCGGCCGCTGCAGCAACGTCCCGTCGGGGCGGAGTACCGGTGTGGAGATGATCCCGTTGAGCACCGGCAGGCCGGGCCAGGATCGGCGGGCGAGCACTGCGGACAGCACGGGCCCGGCCGGGGTGACCTCCGCCGGTTTCCCGTTCTTCGCCCCCATCACGGTCGCGTGTTCGGCCAGCAGCGCGGCGAACAGCGACGGCTTGAGGGTCGAGGCGGTGATCGGCAGGGCGGCGTCGTCGTCGGCGGCGACGGGCCCGGCCGCACCGGAGATCTCCTCCAGCACGACTGGTGCGCCGTCGGCCACGTAGCTGCCGGGGATGATCCGCCCGTCGAGAGCCCGGGTGAGGACCCGGATCATCTCCGGGTCCTCCTCACCGACTCGCAGGACCGGGCGGCCGTCGTCCCCGATGACCCACAACGGCGTGCCCGCGCTGGACGGCGTGCTGCTGGGTTCGGATGTGGACATGGGGCCTCCTTCGGTCGTGCGGGTGGTGCGTCGTCGGGTCACGCGGCGGGTTCCAGGGGTTCCCCGGAGAAGGTCTCGATCAGCGCCGAGGCGAGGACTTCGGCCATGGCGGGCGGGACGGCGTTGCCGTAGCCCCGCACCTGTGCGCGTTTGACCTTGCTGGACATCTTGTAGCCGGGCGGGAAGCCCATCCCGGCGCCGATCTCGTGCGGTTCGAGCATCCGGAAGGTGCACTTGTCGACCGGCGGACCGTTGCCCCCGAGCAGGGCGTAGCGGTCCTTGGTGGTCAGCGTTCCGATCGGCTGGTCGGTGCGGTGGGTGCCGCCGTTGCCGTAGTAGGACATCAGCAGTGACAGCTCCGGGCCGTCGGTCGGGGGCCCGACCAAGCCGTGGTGGTTGCCACCGGCCGACACGGTCGGGATCGGCCCGTCGACCGGGTAAGCGGTGCGGGCGGAGCCGCCGTTGCGCTGGATGGAGATGAACGGCGGCACCACGACCGCGGTTTCGCGGCGGCAGGTTTGGGCCCGCATCGGCCGGTCGACGGTGATCGCGGTACCGATCCCGGCCCGCGCCGCGCAGGAGACGAGCAGCGGCGGGCACACCAGCCCGTCGGTCTCCCGCGTGGTCCGGGTGGGCAGCGGCTCGTCTACCGACGTGGCGTGCTGGCGCCAGGTGCCCCCGGCCGGGGCCAGCAGCGCGCCCATGTGCCGTTCCAACCCGGCCTCGATCCGCGCCATGGTCTTCGGCGTGAGCGGGTCCGGCCGGCCGCGCTCATCGACGCGTTCCCCGATCCGCTGCCCGGGGTCCAGGGACCAGTCGATGATGGTCGAGGCGGCCAGCACCTCGGGTTCCACGATCTGGTTGCGACACTTGCGGTGCGGACACTTGTAGACGTACTGGCCGTTGCGGATGCCGTAGACGCCCATCACGTCCCCGGGCTTCTTGAACACCTGCAGCGCGTCCACGATCTCGTCGCAGGTGCTGCAATACGCCTTGGGGCGCAGCCACTTGTCCCAGTCCGGGACCCGCCCGAGGCTCTTGTGGCAGTAGCCGAGGAAGAACCGGTTCCGCGACTGCGCGACCTTCCCGTGGACCGGGGCGGTGACGTGCATGGCGTTGAGCGCGATCAGCCAGGTGTGGTAGCCCTCGGCCGCGATCTCGCGGCGCCAGCGCTTGAATTCCGACCACTTCACCACCTGCACGACGTTCTCCACCACGCCGCCCAACACGGGTTTGCCGCGCCGGTTCATCGCGCGCAGGTAGCGCGGGATCTCCTCCATCAGCGCGCGTGCCCGCGCCACCGAGGGGTCGAGCGCCTTCGGGCCGGTCTTGGGGTCGAACAGGACTCCTTGCAGGTTCTGGTCGAAGTCCCGCTTCTGCCCGCGCGCGTCCGTCCACGGCGGACACGCGGGTGAGGCCCAGAAGAAGTCCACGCGCGGGAACCCGCCGATGTCGGCCTTCGCGATGTCCCCGCGGTAGTGGTCCATGCCGGGGTGGTTCAGGCCATGGGTGGCGACCGCGATCTTGTCGTGGTTCGCCGCCAGGACACCCTCCGTGCCGGGCACCGCGAGCACGCCCGTGGTGTCGCCGCCGAACCCCGCGAACTCGTGATACGTCGTGAACGTCATCAAGCCACCCCCGCCGGGGCGGTCTCGGCGCGGTAGAGCGCCTGGCAGTCGTCGCAGTCGCACGCCCGTCCGAAGCCAGCTTCCTTCCCGGGCGGGACGATGTCCGGGTTCGGCAGCGCGGGACCGAACGGATTGGCGCCTGTCGACCAGGTGGGAATGATCTCCGGGGCGCCAGGCTGGGCGTCGCGGCAGCCACATCCGGCCATGAGGCAGCGGCGATTGTCGTCGTCGAGCTTGGTGGCGGCGTGGGCGTTGTCGAGGTGCGTGCAGGTGCAGCGGTGAACGATGACAGCCATGACGGAACTCCTTGTGCGGGCGGGCTTTCCGGGCAGCGCGAAGCGGGCCCGCGCAGCCGATGACTGCGCGGGCCCTCGGGACTGGGTGCGTGCTAGATGCAGGCGGGACGCTCAGGGCTGGCGGGTCAGCGTGGGCCGACCCAGCAGACGACGTGGTTGTCATCGCCACCGACCCGGACGGCGGCGGCGTGATCGGCGGCCCGCAACGCCTTGCGGTTGCTCTCCGGGACGAGATGGATCTTGCGTTCTTGGGACAGGCGCTTGAAGTGCTTGTCCTGCGCGGCCCTGCTCGTCCCGCGCCGGTCGAGCTTCGGGCGCAGGTCGACCAGGGGAACCCAGTCCCCCTTGTGGCGCTCCAGACTGGCGATCGCGTTCCGGATCTCGTTGTCCCAGCGGTCGTTCACAGACATGACGGTTCCCTTCGATCTCGGTGGATGACGCGGTGGTTGTCCGCTCAGCGGAGCGGTGACGGTGCTGACTGGCCGAGGAAACGCAGGTCGTGCCAGCCCTCGGTGTGCAGGTGCGGGAGCGCGGCGGTGATGGCGTCGTGCATGGCCCGCACGGTCTGTTCGGGCACGCGGCGGGCGTACCCGCAGACCCGGCAGCGGGTGTTATCGCGGCGGGCGTTCCGTGCCAGCACGGTCGGCAGTGGTGGCAGGATCACCAGCCCGACCGTGCGGGCGCGGTACTCGCTGGCCAGGCCGATCAGTCGTTCGCGGAACCGGCGGAGGTAGCTGGTCACGTCCCACACGACCGTCCCGCCCGCCGCGAGCACTGACCGGGTGGTGGCGATACCGCGCTCGACGGCGACGGCGTTGACGGCCTGGTTCGCCGAACACCCGCACGGCGACAGCGCGGCGCGGTTCTCGTCCAGCGACACCACCACCGCCCCGGTGGGTGCGTGCCGACGGCGCCAGGTGGTTTTCCCGGCCCCGGCCGGGCCGATCGTGGCGTACAGGGTCGCGCTCGTCACGCGGCCTCCTTTCCCTTGATGCGCCGGGGGTTGTGGCTCCCGGCGCGCAGGCTGGTCTCGATGACGCCGTGGTCCTTCACCCGCGATTCGGGGGTGTTCCAGGCGGCGACCGCGGCCTGGAGTTCGGTGCGGGCGAGGTGTTCGTCGAGCACGTGCGCGCCGACCAGCTGCCCGAGGGCGTAGGCGGCGGTGGACAACGTCTTGTTCCGCTGCCCCAGCGGCTCCCTGCGGACGCGGTCGGTCTCGGCCCGCAACGCCGCCGCCACGTAGGCGTCCGGCGCTTTCACGGGCTTCTCACCGCGCCCTGAGATGGCCGTGGTGGCGTGTTCGACGTTGGCCTGGACCAGCCAGCCCGGGAACTCGGCTTCGTCGGTGTCGTCGAAGAGTTCGTAGGCGCCGCCTTCGAACACCGACCCGGGCGCGAGGGCGTAGGTGCCCCAGCATCGGGTGTCCACATGGGACGCGATGTGCTTGACCGTGCCGCGCAGGCGGCACCCGGGCGGCACCCGGAACCACAGGTGCCTGCCGCCGGACGGGGTGGTGACGGTCCAGGTGTCCGGCAGCGGCCCGCCCCGGTCGGCGGCGAGCGCCCGCAGCTGATCCCATCCGTCGGGGCCGTCGCCGGTCTTGGGCTGGTCGCAGTCGACGACGATCCGGCCGGCGGGGCCCGGGAACACGCCGATGTTCCACGGGCGATCGGACCAGCGCCAGCGGATGCGGTCGGGGTCGAGGGTGGCGAGGTCTTCCGGTGTCGCGTGCCCGTCGGCGCAGGCTCCGGTGCCGGGGCAGCGGTCCGGGCGGTGCCAGGCGGCGATCTTCGTGCCGGGCCAGAGCGGGAAGACCGGTATCCCCCTGCCAGCCATTGCCAGCGCCGCCCGCGTCAGGGCGTCATTCATCCACGATCTCCTTTCGCCAGTGGGGTTTGGGATCCCAGGCGGCGCACTCGTGCAGGTGCACCGAGAACCGCCGCGCCAGGCGGGCCAGCACCGCGTCCAGCGGCCCGGTCATCTCCGGGGATGCGCGCAGGCACCGCGCGATCGGCAGCGCGGTGGCGGAGGCGTAGAACTCGCGATCACTCCACGCCCGCGCGACCACCCGGCCCGCCTGGCGGGCGGCGTCGCGGTCAGCGTGTTCGATGTCGCGCAGCCACTCGGTGATCTCGGTGGCCGCGTGGGTGCTGGTGCCTTTGCCGCCGCCCATGGACATCGGCTACACCGCCAGGGGGCGACTCCAGGCGAAGTCCCACGCGACGACCGTCACCGGGATCGCGTTCACCGCCTCGGCCGCACAGGGCTCCGCCCACCACTCTTTACCGGGCCCGGTGATCTGGACCCAGGCCGCTTCCGACGCGGTGAGTTCGACGGCCTTCTCGTCCCGGGTGAGCCGGGCGTGGCGGGCGGCGGCGGCCAGCGCGCGCCGCCGGTCGTGGGTGAAGACGCAGACGGCGTCACCCTCGTTGATCTCGGCGACCTTCACGCCGAAGTGGACGGCGTCGCCCGTGATGGTGTCGAGGCTCCGCGGTAGCTCGCTTGTGGACATGGTGCTCTCCTCTGGGGGTGCGGGACGGAAACGCCCCGGCCGGGAGCGGCCAGGGCGCGGAAAGGTTCGTGCGGGTGGTGACGGGTCAGCGGCGGCGCAGGGCGTAGGTGCGGTTCTGGTCCCGGTCGGTGACGACGAACCGGTGCTGTGCCAGCCGGGCGGCGACACTGGTGACGGCGGGCAGGATCGGCGCGGCGCCGACGATCAGGACGCCGGGTTCGTCATAGACGTCCACGTCGCCGTCGAGGTGCCGGGCGCACATCAGGTGGACCCTGGTCATGAACACGCCGCCGACACCGTGGAAGCCGAGCAGGGCCAGGACTTCCGCCGCCTCGTGCACCACGGCGTGCTTGCCGTAGCCCTCGCGCAGTCCGAGCATCACCGTGACCGGCATGCTCGGATCACCGGCTTCCAGGACCCGCCAGCCGTGGTCGTGTTTGAGGGACGCGGCGATCGGCGCGTAGTCGGTGATGCCTGGTGCGCCGTCGGTGACGCTCGGATCCCGGATGAGCGTGAACCGCGGTGCCCCGTCGGCGGATTGGTGGATGGCGGCGGTGACCGTCACCCGCGTGGTGCAGGCGGCGGCCAGGAGCCGGACGGCGTCGGCCCGGCTGGTTCCGGCGGGCGGCACCAGCAGCGGCTGATACACCCCGGCCGCCGACGCGACCTCTTCGTACAGCTCGTGCATGGTCGTTTCTCCTTCTGGTCAGCAGCGGCGGAGACCGGAGTCGATCGCGTCGTGCTCGGCCTGGTCGACGGTCATCCGGTAGGCGCGTTTGGTCTCGACCCAGCGGGCCAGGTAGCCGCACTTGTCCCGCCCGGGCAGCCATTTCGCGGGATCGGAGTCCCCTTTGGACCGGTTCGACTTCGCGGTGACCGCGATCAGCACGCGCGGGTCGTTGGCGTAGCGCTGGCGGTCGGTGCGGGACCAGCCGCGGGTGCCGGACCGGGCGGCCTCGGCGAGCGGCACGACGTGGTCGACGTCGAGGTATTTCGCGTCGGTGACGGTGATCCCGTCATACGGCGAGACCCACCGGCCGCCGGTGACCGTGCAGCCGGGGCCGGTGGTGACCGCGGTGCCTTGGGTCTTGAGCGTGTGCTCACGGGCGTCACACGCCCCGGACACGGTCTCCCAGTGCGGCCACTCGGCCCGCCGGTAGACGTTGCCGGTGTCCTCGACGGCGACCTTCAGCCCGGCCAGCGTTGCGCGCACGGCGCCCGGGTCGATCCGGACCGTGCCGCCGTCGCGGGCGGCGGCCGGCGGGGACGTCGTGCCCGCCGGGGTTCTCGGGTGCTGACATCCGGCCGGGGTCGCGGCAACCGTGGCGGCGATTGCGAGCGTGCCGATCGTGCGGGCGATCACGCCGCCACCGCCAGCCCACTGGACAGCGCGGCGATCTCGGCGGCCTGCACGGCGCGGGCGGTGGCGATGTCGACCGCACGCCACACCATCACCGGGAACGCCCCGTCCTCACCGGGTGCGGCGCGCCGCATGATCGGGTCGCCGTGGCGCAGGGCGTGGGTGTAGGCGAACCACGCCAGCCGGAACACCCCGGCGTCGTCCCGCGTCGGCAGCGGCACCCCGATGTCGAGCGCGGCGGCGCCGATCGCGTCGCGGGCGACGTGGGGCCGGGTGAACCCGACCGCGAACACGCTGCCGTCGGCGTGGACCAGCACGCTGGGATGACGGACCCCGAGACAGGCATAGGCGTCGGTGACGGCCAGATCGGGCATGGGAAGGAACATCGGGACACTCCCTTGCTGTGGGTGGGTTCCGCCGGACCGGCAGGGGGTCGTGCGCGAGCCGCCGGTCCGGCGGACGTCGGTGGTGTAGGGCCGGAACCCGCGCGGATCGGGGACAGTCCGGTCAGAGGGATATGCGGCTGTCGCGGACCAGGACCGGGGCCTGGCGCACGATCTGCGACCAGCGGCGGGCGACGCGGTCACGGGCGATCGACCGCGCTTTTCCCTCCGACAGCGCGGGTTCGAGCTTGCGCGTGACGTGCTTGAAGTTCTTGATGTCGTGTGCGGCGTTGCCGCGGTGCGCACGGCCCATCCGGTGTTCACGCAGCCACCGGTCCTCGGCCTCGAACCCGCCCCAGCAGCCGATCGCGTAGTCCCGCGCGGACTTGTGGTCCCAGTCCTTCTCGCGGATCTTGACGCTCACCCAGCCTTCGTCCCCGGTGAAGCGGATCTCGGTGATGGTGAACCCGGCGTCTTTCCACACCCACGCGTGCCCGAGTTCGTGCACAGCGGTCGCGATCTGACGCGGGTCCTCCGGATCGCGGGCAGGACTGAACAACCCCATGACAAAACCTCCTTGAAAATCACTGTTAGTTACCGGATTGGCCAGTCCGGCGGGACATGACCGAGGGGAACAGGGAAGGGAATCGGAGGGGAGTCGGCGGGGGAAGCCCGGCCAAGGAGAAGGATTTGCTTCTCCTACCTCCCCCAATCGCTTCCCCCGACCTGATCAGCGGCGATGATCTAAAAGGGGAAGAAGGGGAGCGGGGGAATCCGTCCCGTGGCGACCCGGAAACCCCCGCTTTTCGCGCTGTCCAGGTGAGTGTGTGCTACTCCCCCTCTTCGGCCCGGTCCGCCAGGGCGTTCGCGACATGACGAGCACGGACAGTGAGCGTTCCTTGCTTTTGTCGGACCGGTACGCCTGCCGCTTCCAGGGCTTCCTTGACCCTTTCTGCGGTCATCCCGGCATAGGGCTCGTGGCCGGGCGCGAGCTTCCGCAGACGGGCGCCGACGTCGGTGGCCTTGACATCCTCACCGGCCAGGACGTCGGCCACGTCGTCGAGCAGATCCCGCTCCGGCGGGGCCTCGACCTGCGGTTTCCCGGCGGTGGCGCCGCCCCGGATGGCGACGGCGCGGTCGATCACGGTGACGGAGTCGTCGCCGTCGATGAAGTGAGTGCGCACGGTCATCGACGGCTGCCCCGGAGGCAGCGGAACCCCTTCCCCGGAGACCACCAACGTGCCTTTGTCCAGGCCAGAGCGCAGTTCGTGGGGTGCGGCGCCGCCGTCGACGGCCTTGTCCCCGAGGGCCATCCGGGATTGGGACTCGGTGCCCAGCGCCAGGGCGGCGCGGATGTGCGCGCCTTCGCGGACCAGTTTGGGCAGGTTGTCGTTGGTGGGGTCCTGGGTTCCCTGCCACAGCACGACGTTCACAGCGCGTCCCTGGTTGTGGATCTTGCGGGCGGCCATGAAGTAGCGGGATTTGCTGGTCTGCCCGCCGTAGGGGTTGTTCTGGTCATCCTTGGCGGGATTCATGAACGCCTGCTGTGCCTCGTCGACCAGCAGCACGATCGGCGCGAACGGTCCGCCGCGTTTGGCCAGCTCACGGGGCACACCGTTGCGGTATTTGTCGCCGTCGAAGGCCATCAGACGACGCTCCATCTCCTTCACGCCCCACTCCAGCATTTCGGTGGCCTGGATGCAGTGCGCGTCGGTGGGGCCTTCGATCAGCTTTTCGGCGACCGGTTTGAACATCCGCCAGTCGCCGATGCCCTTGAGGTCGGCGATGTAGAGCTGCACCGACGGGTCCAAGGCCAGCCACAACGCCAGCGCCCGCAGGGACGCGGTCTTGCCCTGCTTGGACAGGCCGGTGATCAGCAGGTGGCATTGCAGCAGCGCCATGAGTACCGCGTCCCCGCGCAGGTCCATGCCCCACGGAGCGCGTCCGGTGTACAGGTCGGCGGTCTGGGTCGGGTCTGTGACCAGCGGAGACGGCCCGATCGGCTTGTCCAGTTCCCCGGAGTCGGCCGCCCACACCCGCACCGTGCGCGGCGCGGGCGGGGTGGTCAGGAACACCTCGTGCTCGTGGCGGCCCATGTTCTCGGCGAGCTTCCGCCGCTTGCGCTTGACCTCTTCGGTGTCCACCCCGGAGGGCAGGTGGATGTCGAACTCCACGCCGCAGCCGGCCAGCCGGATCGGGGACAGCATCGCCGCCCCGCCGTCCTCCATCGCCTCGATCTTGCGGCGCAGTTCGGAAATCCGCAGGTCACGCAGGGCGGTGACCACGATCGACGGGGTGATCATCACGTCGTCGAGGTTGCGCTGCGACGCCGGGCGGAACAGGTCGGGGATCGCCTGCGACGTGCGTCCCAGGTTCCACAGCCAGGTCACCACCCCGGCGGTGACGCCGGTGACCAGCAGTGCCCCGTAGGTAATGACGAACCAGACCGCGAACGCGATCGCGTCGATCACGGCGGTGATCGGGCCCAGGAACTCGCCTTTGCCGCCGACCCACAGGATCAGCCCCAGCACCAGCAGGAGCACCGCCGCGCACACGGTGACCGCGCCCGCGGCCTTCGCCAGCTGCCACGGGGACCGCACCCAGTCCATCGCCCGGTCGTGACGGCGCGCTTTCTCCGCCACATCACGGGCTTCCCAGTCCGCGAGTTTGTCGTGGTCCCCGGTCAGTTCCGCCGCCCGCATCATCCGCTCGTAGCGGTTCGAGCCGTGCGTGTCGCGCCACCGCCTGAACGCCACGCCGGCCCCGAGCGTCGGATAGACCAGCGCGTTGCGGCCGACGAACTTCAACGTGGAGACCGTGCGGTCGTGCGTTACGGCGGTCCGTGTCGTCCGGACGAGCCACGCGGCCTGTTTGCGGTACTCGGCGTAGCGCCAGTCCCGCTGGGCTTTCTGGTCGGTCAGCAGCCGGTACTCGTGCTCGGTGATGATGCGGCCCTCGACCACCTGCGGAGCGGACTCGCCGCCGGTCGCGTCGGCGGACTCGTGCTGGTCGGAACGGGCGCGCAGCGGGTGCACGGTGGCCAGTTCGGCCGCCGTCGCGGCGGACTCCCGCGCGGTCTCGACGGCGGTCTCGGTGGTGAACTCCGGGGTGTCGTTGTGGTCGGTGGGGTTCATCGCGTGTGGTCCCTTTCGGTGCGGACTCGTGCAGCACCAGGGCAGGGCCGGACCGCACCGGGACAGGTGTGGTCGGCCCTGCCCGGTGACTGTGCGGGAGGGCGGTCAGGCATCACCGCCGGACGGGCGGTTGAGGTACTCGGACTTGAGCTGGGTGGCGTACTTCTTCGCGCACTTGAGCGTGCGCATGATCGACGCGCCGTTGGCCGGGTCGAACCCGTCCGGCCGCGACTGGAGTGCGGCCTCGAACTCGGCGCGCAGTTCGGTGATGCCCCGGCGCTTGGGCTCCGGGATCGTCGCCCGCGCCGACCGCTTCACCGGTGTGGTCCGGCGAGCCGGGGACGGCCGCGTGGTCGCGGATTCCGCCGGTTTCGTCTCCGTGTTGGGCGCGGCGGGCGTAGCGTCCGTGGCGGCGGCCTCGTCCGGGCTCCCTCCCCCCTCAAGTCCGGACGGGGCCACCGCCGGGCTGTCGGGAACGAGGTCGAGGGCGAGTTGCCGGAACGCCGCGACCAGCCGGGGCAGGGCCCGGACCACGGCGGTGGCCACGATCGGCCCGAGCAGGTGCAGGACCAGCCCGGACATGGTGAAAACGTCGGTGACGCCGGGCAGGTGCGGCCAGGCGTTCATGCCGAGCGTGAGCCCGAGGAACACCCATTCCGCCCGGTCCAGGCTCGGGTCCTCCAGCCGGTGGCCGCGCGTGATGAGGTAGGCGCGGGCCCCGACGACCATCAGCAGCGCCAGGCTGCAGAACGGTTCGGCCAGCCACGCGAACACCCACCGCGGGGACCACACCGGGGCGCCTTCGGCGGCGAAGTCCTGAACCCCGGCGGTCGACCACGCCAGCGCCAGCACCAGCGACACCATCGCCATCTGGATGATCAGCCGCAGCATCCGGGCGTCGCGGTAGGCCAGCACCTGAGGGTCACGGTCCAGCTCCGCCAGCGCTGCGGCCTCCTTCACCGCCTTGCGGCGGGTGCGGACCTTGTCGGAGGTGACCTCGAACGGCGCGGAATCGGCCTCCAGTCTCAGCAGCCGGTGCGCCTCGTCGTGTTCGGCGACACGGCGCCGGACGCGCCGGGTCCAGCCCGGCCGCCGACGAAACGGCCCTGCCACCGCGGGGGTGGCGGGGCCGCTGTCCTGCGGTCCATCCGGTGTGGACGGTTCCGGCGGGGTCGGCGGGGGTGTGACGGCGGATCGGGCCGCGATGTCGGCCAGGTGCTTCTCCAGCGCCGTGAGCCCCGTCGAGAACTCCCGGTGCTCCCGGTCTCCGTTGTCGTCGTGATCCAGATTCGTCGTGGTCACCGGTGAGCCTCCTTCCGCTCGGTGGTCCCGGCCCGCTCGCCGGTGCCGACGGCCTGCTCAGCCGCCGGGATGGTGGACGGTTCGCCCGGGTTCGCGCTCGTGATCGCGGTGCGGGCGGTGCGGGTGGTGCGCCGCAACCGCAGCTCACTGACCACCCACGCCGCCGCCCCCGGGACCGAGAGCAGGCACAGCCAGGGCGACCACACCGCCCCGCCGATCAGCGGGACACCCACGCCGGCCAGCTCCCCGGCGTGGGTGGCCGCCCAGGCCACCGCCGCCTCCTGCCGGGTACGGCACTGCTGCTGTCGCTGCTCGCCTGAACCGTGTTCAGCCATGGCGCCACCCCCTGTCCTCGTCCGGGCCGCCGAACTGTGCCCGGGGCTGTTCCGGCGGGAAGATCCGGCCCTGGCGAATTTTGCGGCGGAACGACCACCACCCGGCGCTGTTCCAGCCCAGCCACACCAGGACGGCGCGGACCGGCCACGTCAGCCAGTTGCCGTCCAACACCAGCAGATCCAGCGCCACCAGCGTCGCCGCGACGATCACGTTGCGGCGGATCGCGTAGGCGGCATCGGAGACGGCCGCCGCCCGCCACGCGTCCACATAGGACGTATAGAAACGGTTGTGGTCACGTCCGAACATGCGCCTGCTCCCAGCTCCCCGTCATCGTGGTGACGGGGTCGTAGTAATGGTTGATCGGCCCGCGCGGCGGGGTGGTGATCTGGCGGGTGGTGTAGCCGTCGACCCGGCCGATCACCCCGGCCAGCACCCGCACCAGCAGCACCAGCGGGATCCGCACCAGATGCAGCGCGAGGAACAGCGCGAACGCGCCGAACACCTTGCACAACGCCCACGTGCCGCGCCGCTCCAGCAACGTCAGCAGCAACGCGGCTGTCGGGTTCAGTGCCAGCGCGTCCGGTGTGGACGGTCGCGCGCCACCCGGGGTCATGACCGCTTCACCCCCGCCGCGGTGCTCCAGGCCGTCGCCGTGGCCGCGTCCATGCGGCCGGACAATGCGGTGGCGGCCGCCAGCGCCAGCGTCGCGTGTGCCTGAGCGAGCCCGTTGATCCTGGCGACGTCGGTCGGGTGGAGACGTCGGGTGTCATCGCTCTGCACGACAGTCAGCAGACGTTCGGCTTCGCGATAGTGGGCGGGTCCGTTCATGGTCAGCACTCCTCGGATGTCGGGTCGGTCATCGGGCGGGTGCCGCCGTCGGCCTCGGCGTGCTCGCGCAGCACCGCCAGCCGGTCGGCGACCTCGTCGACGAACGCGAGCAGTTCGGTGGCTTCGGCGGGGCGGAGCGCGCCGACCGTGGCGGCGTTGAACGTGTCGTCCACCGCGGCCAGGACGGCGGCGGCGAGGCGGAGCGCGTCCACTCGGGTCAGCCGCACCGGGTACGGGCCGGGGCGGTCGGGCTTGTAGTGGGTGTCGATCTCCACCAGGTACCGGTGCGCGCCGTGGTCGGCGTACACGGTGTCGGCGGGGGTGATCCCGCTGATGGAGTGGGCCTGGTAGTCCGCGACCGTGTCGATCCGGACGGTGTTCGCCCACCGTGTCGGGTCGCCGGGGTCAGGGCTCCAGCCCTCGATGCTGTCGGAGAACAGACGCTGGTCGTGCTCGGTCATGCTCAGCACTCCTTTCCCGGCCGCGACGTCGTCGCGGCCGGTCGTGGATGAGCAGTGGTCAGTGGTCACGCTCGAACGAGGTGTGAGCACAGCGGGTACAGCCGTAGAGGCCGGTGGACACGGTGAACGTCCTTTCCGGACCACCGCAGGCGGGACAGTCGGCGTCGATCGCCAGCACGAGACCGTCCACAGTGGTCTCGACAACGGCGTCGGTCGTGGTGTCGGCGCGGCTCATCGCGTGTGGTAGGCGACGGCGTTCCCGATCGCCTGCTGGGCGCGGAACGCGGCGTCGCGGGCGTCCCCCAGCCACATTTTCACCGCGCCGTACGCCTCGGCTGCTTGTTCGAGCTTCGCGCTGGCCTCCATCAGCGGACCGGTGATCTCGGCGGAACCGCCGACCTCGCCCATCACCTGCTGCACTTCCCCGGCCAGTGCGTTGAGTTCCTGGTCCGCCTGCCGCGCGCTGTCGGGCATCTCGGCTTGCGCGGCCGCCTCCAGCAGCCCGACCGGGACGCGGTCGGACATCGACGCCAGGTGGCCAATGATCTCGGACAACGAAGACATGGTGGTGTCCTTTCCGCCGGTGACCGGCGTACTAGTCGTGTATGCGGATGGGGCGGTGTTCGCCGTCCGGGCCGGGGTGTTCGAGGGCGGCCGGGAGGTGGTGGTGGCCGTAGCCGTTGCGGCGCAACACCAAGTGAGTTCTTGCGGTGGCGTGAGGGCCACGCGTGGTCAGCGACGACGGGGCGGGCGGTTGATCGTGGCGACCTTCGCGCGTCCGGCGGTGACGTGCTGCTGACCCCGGTAGCGGCCGTTCTTGTCGACCGTCGCCGCGTAGCTGACGCCGGTCGGCATCCCGTCCGGGCCGACCATGACGATGTTGATCGTGTCGCCCGGTTCGACGATGCCGGACATGTCGCCGATGGTGCGGGTCACGCGTCCTCACCGGCCAGCAGCGCCAGTTCCCGGCGCCAGTCGACGGTTTCGCTGCCCTCGGGCACGAGCTGTTCGGCCTCGTCCAGCAGCCGGTCGACGTCGGCGCGCGGCAGGCGCAGGATCGCGCGCCCCGACGGCGAGGTGAGTTCCAGCAGCACGTGCGAACCGCGGACCATGATCCCGACGTCGCCGTCACCGACCCGGCCGTACGCGCCGCCGGCCACCACCGCGTCGGTGAGCAGGGACCGGGCGAACATCCAGTGCACCCGGCCGCGGCTGCCGGTGTGCACGATCAGGGTGACGGCCCAGGGGTCGGAGGCGTCGTAGAGCAGCTCGGCGCCGGTGCTGGCGGTGACCTGCTGCAGGTCGACGGCCATCACCTCGGCCGTGGTCTCAACGATGGTGGGTAGCATGGGAAACCCTTCCTGTTGATGGCCGCCTCATGGGCGGCGTGGGTTGGTGGGAAGGCCCGGCCCGGTGGCGCGTTCTTGGCGGGATGAACCACCGGACCGGGGCCCTCTACGTGCGGGCGCTGCGAGACGTGCGCCAGGCTGACGGGCAGCCGTCTAGCCGTTGAGGATGCGGCTGGTGATGATCTGGCGGCAGATCCCAGCTCCGCAGTGGCCGTATCCGGCGTAGAGCTTCTTCCCCTTGCTGCCACAGCCGCCGTAACACACCTTCGGCGACACGGTGCCCGGATCGACCCTCTTCTTACGGTCCTTCGCCAGGAAATCGGCGGTCTTGTCCAGCGTTTTCGCGCTGCTCTTGAGAAAACCCATGACGTCCTCCTGTGATGTGGGTTGGTGGTGGTGCTCCCCGGATCGCGGCGCGTTCTTGGCGGGATGAACCGCGAACCGGAAGTCGTTGCGGGCAAGGTAGCGGCGCTACCAGCAGGTAACTGGGACTGTCAGTCCCACCTTCTTTAGTGAGGTTGCGGTTACTGTCAGTTTTGATGGGATGCGGGTGGCGAGATGTGCGGTGTGGCCAGACGTTCAGCGGCCGGTGCCGGTCGCTTTCCGGTACCGGCGCAGGGCTTCGTTCTGCTCCTCGGTGGTCGAGTTGTGCAGGGCCCGGGTCAGTACGGAAGACGCCCGTGCCGCGCGGGCCAGACCGTCGGGGCTGTCGATGTAGTCCTTGCCGAAGGCGTGGTCTTCCTCCGTGATCGCCGCCAGCAGCACGGTCACCTGTGATGCGCGAACTCGTTTCCCCACGACGTGTCCTTTCGTTGAGGTGGTGGGTGTTCCGGGTATCAGCGGCCGACGCCGGTCACGACCAGGGCATCGGCGAGGATGTCGGCGTGGTCGAACGCGAAGCCGCCCCGCTTCGCTGTCTCCAGCGCGTGAGCCAGCGGGACCCAGTGCGCGGCGGCCGCGTCGTCGGCCGCGATCGGCGCGGGCATCGTGGGCAGTACCGCGGCGTAGGCGACACCGACGTAGCGGCCACGTGGATCACGGCCCGGGGTGTCGTAGACACCGACCAGCCGCAGCGGCACCCGATCGAGGTCCAGCCCGGTCTCCTCGACCGCTTCCCGCCGCGCCGCCGCCAGCGCGGTCTCCCCGGAATCGACGTGCCCGCCGGGGAACGCGGCCTTGCCCTGGTGCGGGTTCCACCCGCGTTCGATCAGCAGCACGTACGGCACACCGGCGCGGTGGGCGAACAACACCACATCGGCGGCGTAGAACACCGGTGCGCGGCGATCCAGACGGGTCGCGACCCGACCCGCCAGCGCGGCGGCCCAGTACCTCACCCTCGCCATGACCTGACTCCTTTCCATAGTGGACAGTGCGGATTGCTGTGGTGCGGGGCCGGATCAAGCACCGGCCGGGGACAGCGGCGTCAGATACGGCCCGCTTGCCGCAAGACCCAGGACACGAACGCGGGCTGGGCACTGGGGTTTCGTGACCCGAGGAAGCCTTGGCGGCTCTTGGCGATGTCGGCGGGACGGAGTCCGGCGTCGTAGGAGTCCGCGATGCTGTTCATCGCCATCACCACCTGATGCAGCTCCATCCTGGTTTTGGAGATTCCTTCCCGGACAGCCCGGTGGCTGCTGTCGAAAACCGGTCGCACGATGTCCTCCTGAGGTGATTCGAGGGAAAGGAGCTGGCAGGAACGGGGTTCAGCGACTGGTGCGGCGGTAGGCGTCGGCGATCGCGGCGACGGTGCCGATGACGCGGTCGCTGTAGCCGCGGTGGCGGAGGTGTGTGGCCAGCGCGTCGAGGACGGCGGCCCGGCCGGCCAGGGCTCCGGTGGTGGCGTAGGTGCCGAGCAGGGAGACCGTCCAGTTGTCGGCCTCCAGCCCGTACCCGCCGAACCGGTAGCCGAGACGGTGACCGGCGGCATGTTCGGCGGTGGCGATCATCCCGGCCAGGTCAGCGGTCCAGAGATGGTCCTGGATCCGGGCCTGGACCGCGTCGTCGCCGGTGAGGCGGGAGCCGAGCGGCACCAGCTCCGCCAGGTAGTGCTCCTCGCCTGCCAGCCAGTTCAGCGCCGCGATCCGGTCGCACCCGCTACCGGCGGCGGGCAGGTAGTCCCTGATGATCCGCACCGACCGGCGGTCAGCGTCGCGGTAGGCGCGAGTCGCGGTCCGGATCGGTTCGTCGCGGCGGACACGGAGTCGCATCACGCCACCACCCGTCCGGCCGACGCGGGCGTCGTGGCCCCGGCCAGCAGCGCGATCACGTAGGACACGAACGACTTCTGGGCACACGGGTGCACCTGGTCGGTCTGCGGATCCCGCAGCGTGGTGCGCAGCCACAGGGTGAGTCGGGCCACCGACCAGCCCTGACGGCGCCGTTTCGCGATCGCGTCCACCAGCGCTTCGACGAACACCGCTCGCACCCGCGGTGCGCGGGTCGCGGCCTGCCGCGCGATCTGGTTCGGCACCAGCTTGATCGCCGTCATCGCCTGGCGGCGGGCCCGCATCCGGCGTGCCATGGCCTCGTCAGCCTCGTGCCGCGCCAGCATCCGGAGCTGCGTGGCCACGTCCCGGTACACGGTGGCGCGGCGGCGCATCACCGGCTCCGACGTGCCGTTGGTGACGACGCGGGCGTTGGTGGCCAACTGGTCGGCCAGCCGCTCGAACCGACGGGTCACCAGGGCCTCGGCATCCTCGGCGCGCAGCGGGAGCACCAGCGGGTTGCCCGCGGCCTGCTCCACCTCAACTGCGGCGAGCGACGCCAGATTGACGGCCACGTCCCGGTACACCGTCGACCGCGGCGACACGACCTCGTCCGGCAGTCCAGACGTCTCAAGGATCGTGGCGTTACGGGTCAGCAGAGCGGCCAGATCACGGAACCGGGTGGCGATCGCGGCGGCCGGGGTGGCGTATCCAGGCATGGCGGTACCTCCACAACAATGCGAGAAAGCGGGAAATAGAAGGAAAAATGAGCGGAGAGTCAGCTCAGAAACAGGTGTTCCGGACGGTCACCAGCAGCGGGATCAACCGCAGGGCCTGCATACCGTGCGGGCCGGGAATCTCGGAACGGAGCGCGGTCACCGTGGCCTCCAGCCACTCCCGGCACCGCGCGGCCGGCGCCGTCTTCGGCGGCATCGACGCGAACATGTCGGCGAACGCGGCCGGGACGAACAGGCGGGCGCCCATCACGCCACCTCGCCGAAGCCGTGAAGCTGCGCGAGCAAGTGGGCCGACGACTTACCCGAACCCGACACCCCACCGAGCGGCCAAGACGACAGCTCAACCACCGAAGCCATCTGGTCAACCACCGGGACAATCGTCGCCTCGAACTCCGCCAGCGTCCGCGTCTCAAAGTCGAATTCCGGCAGGTCGAACACCTCGTAAGCCGGGTCCGCCAGCAAATCCGCTACCGCGGCTACCTCATCGGCCGCCGCCAGTGCATCAGACCCGAGGTCGCCGAAGTTCGCTTCGATCCGGCGGCGGGTCGGTCGTGCAGTCCTCATTGGAAAGTTCCTCTCGGTCTTTGACTAAACTCAAGCTAGTTCAACCTAGTTCAATGGACCATCGGCCGTTCGAGTGAACTAGGGCAAGATGATTCATCGGGGTATCCTCGAAGCCATGGGCACCAGTGCGGGAAGAGCACCGTTCGAAGCGATCGCGGATGAAATCCGCGACGAGATTCGACGTGGAACTTTGAAGCCGGATGACAAGCTGCCGCCCCATCGCGAGCTTGTCGCCAAACACGGGGTCGCAGTTGGCACCATTCAGCGAGCCCTGCGACTACTGCAGGACGAGGGGCTTCTGGTCTCCCGGCCAACGATCGGGGTCTTCGTCAGCAACACGCCAGCGGCGAGACAGGAGTCGATCACCATCGAGCAGCTTGCCGAGGAACTGGCGGACCTGAAGCGGCGGATCGAGCAGCTTGAACGTCACTAGTTCTCGCCCAGCGCCCGAAAGAAGGCCACTAGGCCGTCAACGACGGTTTCACCGTTGTCGCGAGCATCGCCGACGATCTCAGCCGAGTCATGCGGGAACTTGATGACCATCACGATTACAGCGAGTACGACAAGCCCGAGAAGGATCTTCTTGGCAATGCTGCCACCAGACTTCATGGACATGACCTGGGGAGTGGACTTCCGGGGCATCGGGTGCTCCTCGTTGGCTCATCCGGATCTTGGTGTCGTCCGGCTTGACCTAAGAAAACCGCAGGTAATGGGACGCCAAAACCACGTTTCCAAGGTCACTTCAAGACGTCCCTGGCACGAAGTGTCCCGTCAAAACGTCCCAAACGTCCCGCGAGCAGGTAGAGGTGACCAGCCATGGCGAACGACCGACTAAGGACCGCAATGCTGGCCGCCAACCTCACGCCGGAGACGCTGGCAACCAAGCTGGATACACACCAGAAGACCGTTGAACGCTGGATCAGCGACGAGGAACGTCGGCCACACAGGCGGACCCGCCATCAGCTCGTCAGGCTGCTTGGGGTTCGCGAAGAAGACATCTGGCCTGAACTCGCGAGCGACCCCCGGCCAGCGGAGACAGAAAGCGAACTGTTTCACCTGTATGCATCTCGCTCGGCGATGACTGGAGCGATTTGGGAATCACTTCTAAACGGCGTCGAACGCGAAATGGATGTACTTGTATTCTCGGGCGCTTTTTTGGTTGAGCAGTACAACCTAATACCCCTAGTCCGACGTAAGGCAGCACAAGGAGCACGGTTTCGACTACTTGTCGGCGACGAAAAGTCACCGGCAGTCATCCAGCGCGCAATTGACGAAGGAACCCCCGGGGGACTAGAAGGACGCATTCAGCTAATGCGGCGATACCTATCTGACCTCTCGGACGTTGAAGGTGTTGAAATTCGCACGCATGGAACCATCCTGTACAACTCGATTTACAGATTTGATGACAACTTACTCGTGAACGGTCACGCACATGGAGCGTTGGCCGGACAGAGTCCTGTGATGCACTACAAGCAAACAGAGAACGGTCCGATTTGGCAGCACTACATGCGTTCATTTGAACGGATTTGGTTGATCGGCAAACCCGAATAGGAGCCTAAGAGTCACAATGGCACGAATTGACTACTTTAATGACCCGAAGGCTCCGGCCGCGAACAGCGTAGTCCCTTCGGTCACAGTTGCAATCTTCGACGACCAAGGCAGGATCTTGCTGATCCACAAAGTGGACAACGACCTCTGGGCTCTCCCCGGCGGCGGCCATGATGCCGGGGAGAGCATCACCGACACGGCAGTCCGAGAAGTCCAAGAAGAAACCGGGCTGGAAATCGAGATAGTCCGACTCGTTGGAACTTACACCGACCCTCGACACGTCATGGCTTATGACGACGGAGAGGTGAGGCAGCAGTTTTCGCTTTGCTTTGAAGGACGATGGACCGGTGGACAACCCCGCGAGGACGGCACCGAAACAAAGGACGTCCGTTGGGTATCCTCCAACGCCTTGGATGACTTAAATATTCACCCATCCATGCGACTTCGGATCGAGCACGCACTGGACAGGGAGCGCAAGACTCCCTACCTCGGTTGAGCATCAGCCAATCGGCACTCGGTACGTTCGATCGCCTTCTTGAGTACCGGGCCCGCTTTGATCCAGGTGCGGTGAACTGGATCTTCCGGGGCATACCGACGCAGAATTTCGGCAATCCGTTCATCATAAGTTAGGGACTCGCCAGCCGGACCTGTCGTGAGGTCTGCAGTTACGAGAGCATCGAGGAGCGCACTGTCTTCGAACGGAAATTCGGCAAGCTCTTCCTCCATGCCACGCTCCGCCGCTTCGAACCGCGCGCCGGAATGATGCGCGACAAGGTTGACCACCTCAGCCGGCCACCCTTGCGCCTTCAGGTAGCGAGCACCATCGAGCGGATGGAATTGCGTGTAACCGATCGCAGGGGCGTAGCCGATGTCGTGAAGCCAGGCGGCAGCGACCAACGTGGCCTGGTCCGACTCTTTGACCGCAGGTGCCACGACAGAAGCACGACGAGCGACGGCTTGAACATGAACCCACCGGCGCCCCAGTGGCTGTACGAGTTGTTCAGCGAGACGCCGTGCGTCATCGGGCAATCCCATGCCCGACGACGCTACCGGCCCCCCTGGCTCCGGGATGTACTGCATCAGTGCCGTCTCCCTCCGTGAGCATCAACATCGACCACGTCAGAGTGTCTAGAACCCTTTGACCTGGGGGAATGGCGCGGCGGGCGGCGGCACGCCCATCGGCAGTGGATTCTGTCGGACGCCCTACGCCTGCGATCCTGAACGCGAAACACCCCCGGACCGAGTGGGTCCGGGGTCGTGTGACTGCATCTCCTTGCGCTTGGACTACTTGCCACTTTCCCGGCCGGCCGCCTCAAGGAGGGTGACGATCTGCTGTAGTGAGGTGTTCACTGTGGCGAAACCGCGGCGCATCTCGTCACGGAGGTCGTTCTGGTCCTCACGCAGGGCGTTGAGTGTTCCCGTGTGAGCGCGCAGTTCCGCACGCACTTCGGCAACGTCCCGGTCCGCGCCAGCCGCGAGTACGCGCGATGCCGCCGCGTCGGCGGAGCGTTCGGCCAGGTCGGCCACCTGGCGTTCGAGACGGGCCACGCGCTGCGCCAACTCCTCTTCAGGCATGGTGCGATCGTATCCTTCTGCTCGCGTGAGTCGACGGTCCGCAGGCGATGACCCGTTAACTCCGACGGTGACTTTTCGTAGTGGTCGGCTGAGTAGGCTGACAGGTGGTGGACGGCGCGTTTGAGTGTCCATCGTCCACCACTCGACGCCACGCTCGCAGCGTCAAGAGCGGCCAAGATGTGCCGCTGAGCTGCACAAACACTCTTAATTCTACATTGGTAGATTTTCGGGTTTGCGGGTTTGGAAGTTTTGGATCGTATGTAAACCCGCAGGCATATAAGCAGCTCAAAGGAGGTTTTCCGGGTTTCCGGGTTTGCGGGTTTGTTTTCCCGGGTTTCCTAGGAGCCTCCTCGTATACGTGCCCCCATGAGTCTGCCTGGCGCTCGGATTGATCACTCTCTGTAGAGCGCGCCTCCACCTCCTGCCAGCTCGCCGTAGAGAGACGGCACAGGGGTCACGGATGCATAATCGAACACATGTCCGACTCGGCAAGGTCTCCTAATGTCCCGTATGGGCACGCGGTCGAGCCGCCCAAGCCCGTGTGGGTCGACCTGCGCCTGGTCTTCCCGATCGACGCCCCGCGGGAGTCGGTTCCAGACGGACTCGATCTGACCGAGACCGTGCCCGGGACGCTGAGCACATGGGCAGCCACGGTCACCGGGCACTGGGTTGGATGGGTCACCTTCCCGCTCGGTACGCCCGGCGAGGGGGCCACGTGGCACCGCCAATGGGTCCTCTCGAACGCGCTCAAGCCACGTTCCAGCTGACGCCAAGGTGCCGTCAGTTCCCAATGTGTTCCCAAACCCGCGTTGGTCAGCACTCCATACTCGACATATGCACAGGTCAGGACCCCTGTGCAAGTAGCACGCGGTTCAGCCCTCCGGAGGCAGGCGGCACAGGTGGGCGCCAGAGCTAGCCAGCTTCGCTACTTCGAGCGACAGCAAGATTGTTTCGAACGGTTTCCGTCGTGGGGTGTGTAGGCCCCAGAACCCGCTCGCAGTCGGTGAGAGTCTGCTGGTGCAGCGTGATCGCGTCGTCGAGTCGCCCCGCGAGGTGAGACCACTTAATTTACACCTGAGAGGCATCGCATTTGCATGCAGTGCAGTCTTGAAACTCGGTGAGATCTTCGCCAGGGATGCACTACAGAGGTAAGTGTTCGACACCGCGTTGACATCTGCGTCGTCCTGGTGAAAAATCACGACTTTCGCACTAGGAGGGGTCATATCAGTGCCATTGCTTGAGAGCGTTATTGCCGGTCTGATAACAAGGGCTGTAGGCGACCTTAGCGTTCGCCTCATGGGGGCTGCCAGCAAAACAAAAGGCAAAAGTGCCCGTCAAGACGCAGATCTGGCTTCTCGACTTGCGAGCGAAGATATTGTCGCTACCGTCGATGTGACCAATATAACTCTCGCATTGTCGACGACGATCGCCCCGGAAATCATTGTGCGGGCTATTGACTCAATTGAAGTCAAGTCTCTAATCCATGAACTACTGGCCTTGCGCCTGGTTGGCGATCCGGATCATCACGCAAAGAGGATTGAATCGAGTTTTCGGAGCTATTTATGCGCGAGGATAAGCCTGCCAGGCCAGCGCGAGGTTGACCGAGTCGCCTTGGTCCTATTTCAGTACATCAACGATCGATGCGCTGAAGTTGTGAGCGTGGTTTCAAAGGGCAAGAAAGATATCATTGAAAGAATCAAGTCTAACGCCAACTATTCCCTAATTCGAAATACGCTCAACGCGATTGAGCGCCACTGTGAAGCTTTAGCCGGTGGCGATGAAAAGAAAGCTGTCGAATTCGAAAAGTTTGTTGGCAAATATCGGAAGCAGGTAGTCGTAAAGCACGGAAGTATTGTACTGCCAGACTTTGAGAGGAAGCGGCGCTTTCCAGTCGAAGATCTATACGTTGACGCCCGCTTGATCTTTTCCCATGACGGAGAAGCAAGGTCTTCAACTCTCTCGAACATACAAAGAGGCATCGATAGAACTGTCATTCTGGGAGATCCTGGCGGTGGCAAGTCGACAGCGGCCGCAGTCCTCGCCCACAGGCTAGCTCAATCTAATGACGACTTGGTTCCATTCTTAATAATCCTGCGCGATTTCCCAGTGGGGGAGCCAAATCACCCTTCGATACTAGAGTTCATCGAGATGCGACTGAACTCCTTCTATCAAGTCAAACCGCCGCCTGGCGCCGTAGAGATGTTGCTTCTATCAGGCAAAGCTCAGGTTATCTTCGACGGTCTTGACGAGTTGATTGATACTTCTCGACGTCGAGAAGTAACGGATATAGTTGAGATGTTCTGCTCGCTGTATCCGCTAGCAAGAGTTCTTGTCACGTCCAGAGAGGTTGGATACCAAGAAGCGCCAGTCGATGACTCGACCTTCGACGTAATGCGAATCACTCGATTTTCGGATGACCAGGTTAGAGAGTACGTCAGCAATTGGTTTGAACGAGCCGCATCGGATGATGTTCACACACCCGCCGACCTGGCTCGATCTTTTATGGAGGAAAGCTCGGTTGTCTCCGACTTGCGGGGAAACCCCTTAATGCTATCCCTGATGTGCATCATGTATCGGGGGGAAAAGTATATACCCCGAAATAGGCCAGAGTTGTACGAGAAGTGTGCAACGATGCTCTTTGACAAGTGGGATAGCTCCCGAAGAATCTATGTAGATGTCGAAGTCGCACACCTCGTGGATGTCGCACTAAAGCATTTAGCTTGGTGGATATTCACGAGAGATGATTCCAGTGAGGGAGTACGCGAACACGATCTAGTCAAGGAAACTACGCAGTTTCTTCTTAATTCCGCATTCGAGCATGAGGCGCAAGCAAAGAAGGCGGCCCAACAGTTCATTTCATTCTGCAAAGGGCGGGCATGGGTCTTCTCAGACGCGGGTACTACCGCAGATGGCGAATCGCTCTACAAGTTCACGCACAGAACATTCCTGGAGTACTTCACTGCATATGAATTATCTCGCAGGTCGGAGTCATCTGAGCGGTTAGCACGTCAGCTGCTGCCGCGTATATCAAAGGGCGAATGGGATGTTGTTGCTCAACTGGCGGTGCAAATTGAGAACAAGAACCGAGCCAATGGCGCCAATCGAATTCTAGAGATTCTACTAACTGACAAGATAAAGCGCGCAGTAGAGGGTCGTGCGAACGTTCTAGCGTTTATCTGTCGATGTCTCGATTTCCATGTGCCTGCACCCCAGTTAGTTCGGGATCTCACAGCTCGCGTAGCCGCTCTCGCCTTCGAAAGGCGCGGGCCACGTGAAGGACATACCGCTCGACGTCCACTTAACTACCTACTCCTTATGTCTTCGCAACGATCTTGGGAAATTGTCGAAGATCAGCTGACAACCGAGTTTAAATCTAGAATTGAAAGCTCAAGCCCAGAGGTTCGAACATCAACATGGTTTATGCTCCTTGGTCTAGTCGACGAAACGATCGAGTTGAGGATCTTGCTGAGTAATCCAGGTCCCAATGAGCCGCGCTGGCTAAAATGGCGCTTGAATTTTATTCAAGCTAACTGGGATTCTTTAGAGCGCGAGGCATTCGAAAACGCAGCTCTTCGGGCAGCGTCGGTTTTTGAAGGATGCGAAACTATTGACAACATAACCAAAGTGCGAAACTCGTCCAATAGGGCGATTGATCGGTATCGTTCCATGTTCCACCCAAGCAAAAACGAGTTTTACGGCTGGGCTAGAGTGCCTGGAGCATACTGGATTCCATATGGCGCCCTGACAGCCTCCGGTGATCATGGCAAGCGATGCAGGGCGATGCTGCGCACCATTGGAATGTGGGGAAATAGCCTTCCCGAGCCTCCCTGGCTGACGGTTAAAGATATTGAGGAGAACCAGTTTCTCGTCGACGACGGAGTAGATTACTCGCACACCAGCCCGCTGGCCGATGATGAATTTGTAGGCGCAGCCTTGCTCGTGTTGCCACCGCTGGAACTTCGGATTCCAATTGATGTCAGGCTGCTTGATCCTGAATTTGAGGATGATCCAAGTCGGCCTAAGCGGAATAGGTTGCGCGCATTGCTGCTGGATAATCGCATCATGCAATTGGCAAAAGACAGGCAGCTCGGCACTTTCAATGCCCAAAATGCGGTCGGTATCGACGGCATGGCAGGCGAGCTCTTAAGAGCATGGGCTCGAAATGAAGTAAGTTTTGTCGCCACTCAGGGGCCGCAGATGGGACCGTAAAGCACCCTGACATCGACGCTTCTTGGTGTCGCTGGACCCTCTCTCACCCACGAAGTCGCACAAGGTCCCTGTCCGGCATGTTTCCGAACCTCACCGCCGGGCCAACTAGAACTAGTGGAGGCAGACCATTAACCACATTTCTGCCTGACGATCAACCTAGACATGTCCGCACTTACGCGAACGTCAGGGTCCCAGGTCCGGGTAGCCGGGGCGGTGGAGACCTCGCACCCGGCATTGAGCTTGTTCGGAGCCCAACGCCTCCGGTCGTAGCCGGGGGCGCGTGAGACGAGTCCTAAGCGTCCGTCACCCCCGCCTCACCCCCAAATCCTGACGACGTGCGACGTTCGTGCAGGTCACGGGCTACTTCGTGGTCGGATTCAAAACCCGTCCAGTGTGAGTTCGAATCTCACCGGGGGCACAGACAACATCCCCACAAGCTCAGGCGCGTCCGCGCGCCGGAGTTCGTGGGAGGGCGTCACGTCGGTGATCCTTTCCGCTACGTGAGTGATCTCCGGCAGCTGGTCTGCCGGGAGCTTGATCGTGATTGTCGCATGTTCGCCGTCGTCGTGGACCATGATGGCGAGCTGGACGGCTTCGAACAGCGCCCGTAGATACGGTTCTGGCGCTTTTGCGAGGTTGACGGCGAGATAAGGAAGCGCGTCGATCAGTGGCAGTTCATCGGCTGTCATACCTCGAGGTGTCGCCGAGTCCGCCTCGTCCAGAGCGGTGATCTTCGCCGGGAGTTGCTTCTCGTCCTTGGCTAGTTCGTTGTAGCTGCCCCGCAAAGCGGGCTGTAAGGGAATCGTCCGGGTCCCCTTGCTGTGCTTGCGTCAGGATCGATGCTTGCTTCTTGGCGATCTCTGCGAGCTGTCGCTGGATCCGGGCTCGTTCTTCCTCTCGTTCGGATGTGGCGTGATCATCGGCACCGGCCAGGTCGGCTTCGAGGACCGCGCGACGGTCAGGACCGAACACGCGGTCGGCGAAGAACCTGGCGACGGCGTCGAGCAGGGCGTCTTCTCGAAGGTAGAGAGCGTTCTCGTGGTCGGTGAACCTCGCGGTTGTTGTTGCTGGGCCTGCAGAGGTAGTAAGCCCGTTTGTGCCGCGGTACCCCGACCAAGCGCCTGCCGCATCCATGGAAGAGCCGCCCGCGGAATTATCGCCGACTCGGCAGCATGTAACTCGGCATCCCTTGGCATGCCAGCCGAGTGAAGGATCGACCACTGGATGTGGTCGTGTCAATGGGAAGGGAAGGAGTTGTCAACCGGAGAATAATCTGCGGGGTGAGCTCTCTGTCGTGCGGCACAAGATTTTCTGCTCAGCCCTCGGCGAGGTGGTGAGAGGCAGTGTGTCAGCACCCTGATTCCCCTTCGCCGCGGTGGTGGAACCCGCGGTCTCTCTCGGGCGGGCCGTTGCACTGGTGCCCGCCTCGCTGGCCACCGTGAACGTCCGCCCGGACGTCGTCTACCTGCCGGTCGTCGGCGCGATCCTGTACCGGACCATGGCGCTTTGGCCGTATGGAGAGGCGATCGCCCGGCGAGCACGGGACGGAATCGTGATCGGCTGTGTGTCGCGGTGACGACGGCGATCGCGTGCTACTTACGTCGCCGTGTCAGCAGGCGCGTGTGGCGAGTGATCCACCGCTACGACGCTCTGGTGGTGTACCTGACCGGGCTCTGGCAGAGCGTCGTCCTGGGCAGCGACGTGGCCGACGGTTCTGTGCCGCTGGCGCTGTGGTGGCTGCTTCAGGTGCCGCTCGTGGTCGTGCTGTGCCGGCGTATCCGGGAACGCGGCCTCGCCGCGCCCACCATTGGCGTGGAGCGAGGAGGGGTCCATCGCGTTTGGCGCGGCGCGCTACCGGTGCGGTTTCCACCTGCACCACGCCGCGCAGTGCGCCGATACGCTGGGTGAGGAAGTCATAGAGCGCGTTCATGTCCCGGCAGATGGCCAGTGCCATGATGTTCGTCGGTCCGGTGGTGGCCGGGTGGATGCCTCGCAACTAGAGTTTCTGACACGGAAATGTGCAGGTTTCGCCTCCCCGGAGGTGGCCGGGTGTTCACGAACGATTCGGTGATCGACGTTAGTCGGTATTACTTCGGCCCCTGCCGCTGATCGAGCCGTCCCGACGTCCGCTCATGCCGATGAGCGGCCAGTACCTCTTGGGTGCCGATGTAACACACGGCTGTTCCTGTCCGAGTGCCTCCGAGCCTCGCGCGGCCGATGTCAGGGTCGCGCTGGAACTGGGCCAAATTCGCCGCGGCCGCGGCCTCGGCGGGGCGATGCCGCCGTCAGAGAGGGCAGCTCTTCCGGTGTTGTTTCGGTCCGGCCGGTGTTGGCAACAACCACGGCGAAGTCATGGTGCGGAAGATTCGGCCGCGTCAGGCGGTCTTTTTCCGGCTGCCTTGAGCGGTTGCTCGTTCGGAGGCGGCCCGTCGTCACTCCTTCTCGGGTAAGCACCGTACTCGAACAAGAACGGGCCGAACTTGACCTTGAAGTATCCGTCCGTGGGGCCAGTGGCCAGATGGAGGCTGAGCGCGGTCAGGCAGAACAGGGAAAGGACCGCCACTAAAGTAATCACAGCTGTAGAAATGCTTGACGCTCCTGTCCTGCTTGGTCGTCGAGTTGAAACGCCGACCTGTACTCGTTGGTTTGGGGACGCCGGCGCCAGGTTGGCCAATCGCGGCGCCGCGGCAGCCTGCGTTGCTGTGGGTTCGCTGCCTGACGGTGGAATGCCATGCTAGGCAGTCGCTCGTACCGGTGGTATCGCTTGTGGACGCCCGACCATGGGCCGACAACCAACGGTCGACCAGCGGTACGAGCGGGCTGACGAGCGGTCGCTGCACGGGGTCGTTTCTGACGGGGCCGACAGAAGATCAGTACTCGGGGTCTTCCGTGGTCGCCGCTCGGAACAGACGTTCACGTACCGCTCGAGCATGTCGCCTGCTGATCGGCACATCACCGAGCTCTGTATGCGCCACCAGGCTTCCGGTGGGGTCGCTGCGCAATTCGGTGATCGCGCTGATGGCGGCGAGGAAGCTGCGGTGGGTGCGTACGAAGCCGGCGTCCTCCCACGCCTCGGTCAGCTGAGAGATGGACATCCGCGCCGGATGGACCCCGGAGAAGGTGTGAAGCTTGACGGTATCCCGGCAGGCTTCGACGAAGACGATCTCGCGGCGCTTGATGTATCTCGTGCGGCCTCGTGTCTCCACCGGTATCGCGGTCAAGGAGTCCGGGACGGGTGAGCGTGCCGGTTCGGTGGATGGCAGCGTCCTCATCACGCGCCGCAGTGCGGCGGCGACCCGGTCGGGGCTGGCCGGTTTGCGGAGATAGTCGACTGCCCCGAGGTCGTAGGCGTCGGCGGCGTGTTCGTCGTAGGCGGTCACGAACACGATCGCGGGTGGGTCGGCCAGCTTCGCCAGGAGGCCGCCCATGTCGATGCCGTTCATACCCGGCATCGAGATGTCGATGAAGACCGCGTCGAAGCGTGCGGTCCGGATCATGTTCAACGCGGTGAGAGGGTCGTCCGCGGTGCTGACCTCGGCGACTTCCGGACTCTCGCGAAGAAGCCGGGCGATCCGGTCGAGCGCGGCGGGCATGTCGTCCACTGTCAGCACTCTCAACCCAGGGGCCACTCTCACTCCTTCACCTTCCGCTGTACCCCTGGCATGAACTTCGGCAGCCGCAGGGTTACCTTGGTCCCTGCGCCCTCCGCGGTTTCGACCATCAGGGCGTATCCGCTGCCGAAAGTCTGCTGCATCCGGGCGTTAACGTTGCCGAGGCCGATGTGCTGGCCGGTCTTGTGCTGGCTGCTCACAGACCTGAGCCGTTCGGGATCCATGCCGAGACCGTCGTCGTCCACGCTGATCACCGCTTCGTCGCCCGAGTCGTTCGCAATGATGGTGACGGTGCCACCGCCCGGTTTACCGGCCAGTCCGTGCTTGACGGCGTTCTCCACCAGGGGCTGCAGGACGAGGAAGGGCACCACCACACTCAGCACTTCGGGTGCGATCTTCATCCGGACGCCGAGCCGCCCGGCGTAGAGGGCCTGGTGGATCGTCAGGTAGCGATCGATGTTCCGAAACTCCTCGGCCAGCGTGGTGAACATGCCGGATGTGCGGAAGGAGTACCTGGCGAAGTCGGCGAAATCCTGCATGAGCTCCTGGGCTGTATCGGGGTCCGTCCGGATCAGCCCTGAGATCCCGTTGAGGGCGTTGTAGAGGAAGTGCGGGGAGATCTGCGCTCGGAGCGCTTTGATCTCGGCGATCTGGAGAGCGTGTGCGGACTCGTCGCGGCGGCCGAGGTCGAGCTGGACGCGGACGAACTCTGCCACGACGTCGACCATCAGGCCCAACTCTGGAGTGCGACTCTTGGCGGCCACGATCAGGCTCCCCTGGGGCTCGCCGTCGACGATCAGCGGGACGAGCATCGTGACGCCCATTCCGCACGACCGGCAGGATGAGCTCGAAAGGTCGTCGTGCGCGACAACGGCCGTTCGTCGGTCACTGAAGACGGACTTGATGTGGTCGACAAGGTCGACGTAATGATGGTCGGCCGCGCCCGTCCAACTCAATAAGCCACCCTCAGCGTCAGCGATGCCGACAGCGACACAGTCCAGCAAGACGCGTAGCCGCTCAGTGAGTCGTTCGGCAGCCTCTTCCGAAAAGTGCTCTCGGACCGCGGATACAGCGTGCAGCAACTGGTACACCGCCTCTGGGGGAATTCCACGATCACGGCGTCCGCGGAAAAAGAACCAGATCGCGGCGGCGGCAGACACGACGGTAAGCACGCCAAGTGTGGCGACTGCCATGGCACCTCCCCGCGATAAGGATGTTCCATGCCCGTCACCGACGCAACCAAGCCCAAACGCCGAGCTGAAGCCGCCTCTACTTCCCTGGAGACCGGCAATGTCGACTTGCGATGAACGACCCGTTCGGGGGTGGTCTGACCCGCGGTTGACGGAACCTCACCGTCCCGACGCCGCTGTGTCGATCGAGCCGATCCGGTCGGGTCTGACGTTCCATGGACTCCGGCACAGTCGCAAGACGTGGATGATCGCCGACGGTATCCCCGAGATCGCCCAAGCCCGACGGCTAGGGGCACCGGCTCGACAACCGCATCGTCGAGACTTATAGCCACGTCGCTCCTGAAGTCGGGCGACGCTTGCTCCGCCGTCTCGAGCGCCGCTGGCGCAAAGCACACACGGCTGTCGGCCGACCGAATGCGCCACAGCCGACCGGATCTGCGCGAACGGTCGTTGACCCTCACTGCGCCGGGTTGGTGGGAAAGCAGAGTCAGCCGTCGCTCGGCGCGACCAGGGCGGTCAGCAGGCGGGGCAGTACCTGGGTCACGTAGCGGTTGTCGGCCCGGTCGGGCAGTTCGTCGAGGATCGCTCGTTCGAGCAAGGTCTCGTACAGCCGGACGATGGTGATGACGGCGCTCTCGGGTTCGACGGTCAGGCGCAGGCCCAGCCGGCCGAGCAGGTCGAGCAGGATCCCGGCGAGAGCGTCGTGGAACCGGCGTTCGGCGGCCGCGGTAGGTGCGCGCAGTTCAGGCTGGCGCAAGGCCTGCGCACGGAATTCGGCGTTGAGCAGGTACCAGGTCTCGTCCGCGGTCAGTGACTCCATGAACAGCGCGCCCGCCTTCTGCAGTACGCGCGTGACGGCGTCCGCGGACACCGGATCGACGGCTGTGGTGGCTTCGTCGACCGCCATGCGCAGCCGTTCGGCGCGTTCCTGCATCCGCACCTCGTAGACCGCGAGGAATAACTCCTCCTTGCTGGCGAAGTTGGAGTAGAAGGCGCCGCGGGTGAATCCCGCGCGGTCGCAGATCAGCTCGACCGGCGCATCGCGGATTCCCAGCTCGGTGAAGACGTCGTAGGCCGCCTCGATGACGCGCCGCCGCGTTTCCGCGCGCCGGCGGGTCATGCCCTTTGTGTTCCCGAGGCTCGCCCCGCTGGTCTTCATGCGGTCACCCTACTTTCCGCGGTCCACTCGGAGGAGTGATGCGATGCACTGTGCATCGGATACATCGTGCATTACGATACACGACGTATCCAACGTGGTCAGGAGTCCTCGTGTCGTCCTTCCTCTATCGGCTCGGCCGGGCCGCCGCCCGGGCGCGCGTGCTCGTCCTCGCGTTGTGGGTCGTGGTCCTCGCCCTGGCCGGCGGCGCCGCGCTGCTGGCCAGTCAGGGCACCGACGATGCCTTCGCGATCCCCGGGTCGGAGTCGCAGGACGCGCTGGATCACCTGGGCCGGGTCTTCCCCGAGGTCAGTGGCACGTCGGCTCAGCTGGTCCTCGTCGTTCCCGACGGCGCGAAAGCCGACACGCCGCCGAATCGCGCGGCGGTGGCGCAGGCGGTGACGCGGATCGGGAAGCTCGACCAGGTCGCCACCGTCGTGAACCCGTTCGACGAGAACGTCGACGGCGCGGTGTCCGACGACGACCGGGCCGCTTTGATCGCCGTGCCGTTGAAGGTGCAGCTCGCCCAGGTCGACCCGGCCACGAAGACGCAGCTCTCCGCGATCGCCGCCGACCTCGGGACCGCCACCGGCGCGAAGGTCCGCACCGGCGGCGACGCGTTCTCCGACCGGGTCCCGAAGCTCAGTCCGACGGAGGGCATCGGCCTGCTCATCGCCCTGCTGGTCCTGGTGCTGATGTTCCGGTCCCTGATCGCCGCGATCATGCCGCTGCTCACCGCGATCCTCGGGGTCGGCGTCGCTGTCGGGCTCATCTACCTCGCCACACTGGTCACGCCGATCTCATCGACCGCGCCGATGCTGGCGGTGATGATCGGGCTCGCGGTCGGTATCGACTACGCCTTGTTCCTGCTGTCCCGGCACCGCGATCAGCTGGGCGAGGGCCTCGACGTCGAGGAGTCGATCGCCCGGGCCACCGCCACCGCCGGCTCGGCGGTCATCTTCGCCGGGTTGACCGTCGTCATCGCCCTGCTCGGGCTGGCGGTGGCGGGCATCCCGTTCCTGACCACCATGGGCATCGCCGCCGCGGTCGCCGTGGCCCTGGCGGTCGCGATCGCCGTCACGCTGGTGCCGGCGCTGATGTCCTTCGCGGGCAAGCGATTGCGGCCGCGCACACCGAAACCGAAGCGGCGCCGCCGCAAGCCGCGGATCGCGCGCTGGTGGGTGCGCACCGCGACGAAGGCGCCACTGATCACCGTGCTGGTCGTGGTCGCCGGGCTGGCGATCTGCGCGATTCCCGCGAGTTCGTTGCGGCTGGCGCTGCCGGACAGCGGCACCGAGGAGCATGGCAGCCCGGCCCGCGACACCTACGACGTCGTCAGCGAACACTTCGGCCCCGGCTACAACGGCCCGTTGATCGTCACCGCCGACATCATCACCAGCACCGACCCGATCGGCCTGGTCGACAAGATCGCCGACGAGATCCGGCACGTCCCCGGCGTCGCCTCGGTCCCTCTATCCACCCCGAATCCCAAGGGCGACACCGGCATCATCCAGGTCATCCCCACGACCGCGCCGGACTCCGCGCAGACCGACGACCTGGTGGCCCGGTTACGCGGGCTGGAACCGCACTTCCTCGACACCTACGGCACGCAGACCGCGGTCACCGGCATCACCGCCGTCGGTATCGATGTCTCCGCCCAGCTCGGCAGCGCCCTGTTGCTGTTCGGCATCCTCGTCGTCGGACTCTCGCTGATCCTGCTGGCCATGGTGTTCCGCTCGATCTGGGTGCCGATCAAGGCCACCGCCGGCTACCTGCTCTCGGTCGCCGCGGCCTTCGGCGCGACGTCCTTCGTGTTCGTCCAAGGGCACCTCGCGGACGCCCTCGACGTGACGCACACCGGCAGCGTGATCAGCTTTCTGCCGATCATCCTCATGGGTGTCCTCTTCGGACTCGCGATGGACTACGAGGTCTTCCTCGTCTCGCGAATCCGTGAGGACTACGTCCACAACGGCGATCCACACCACGCGATCGAATCCGGGTTCATCTCGGCCTCACGCGTGGTGGTCGCGGCGGCGGTGATCATGTTCGCGGTGTTCGCCGCGTTCGTCCCCGAAGGCAGTGCCACCATCAAGCCGATCGCGTTCAGCCTCGCCGTCGGTGTCTTCGTCGACGCCTTCATCGTGCGCATGACCTTGGTGCCCGCGGTGCTGGCGCTGCTGGGCCGCCGCGCCTGGGGGCTGCCGCGGAAGCTCGACCGGGTGCTGCCGGTGTTCGACGCCGAAGGCGACGCGCTGGTGCACGAGCTGCGGCTGGCCGACTGGCCCGCGCCAGGCAGCACCGAGGCGATCAGCGCCCGCGCGCTGCGGCTGGAGGACGACCGGGGCCGCCCGGTCTACACCGGCCTCGACCTGCATCTGCCGCGAGGGGGAGTCCTCGTGCTGCACGGCACCGGCGCCTGCGGCAAGACCGCCCTGCTCTACACGCTCGCCGGGCGCGTCACCAAGTTCACCGGCGACCTCAAGGTGCTCGGCCGCGTCCTGCCCCAGCACACCCACGCCCTGCGCCGTGACGTCGCCGTCGTCCCGTGCCGGACCACAGCCGACGCCGCCCGGCAGATCTCCGGCGCCCTGCACGATGACGCCGGACTGATCGTCGTCGACGACGTCGACCTCGTACTGCGCACCGACGTCCGCGACCGGGTCCGCGCCCTGCTCGCCGACCGCTTCACCGACGCCGGTGAAGCCGCCACCTTCGTGCTGACCTGCCAGGACCCCGAGCGCATCCGGGATTTGCTGCCCGCCGCCGCCCAGTTGCGCACCCTCACCGCCGTCCAGCCCGCCGAGGTCTCCTGATGCTCAAGCCCTTCGCCGATTCCGCTCGCGCCCTCGCCACCGGGCCGCTGACCTGGCGCACCTGGACCGGCCTCATCGCCGTGCCGCTCATCATCATGGGCCTGCTCACGTGGGCGTTCTGGACACCGGAGGCCAACCACGGCACCGCGAAGGCCGCTGTGGTCAACAATGACGAACCCGTTCAGGTCAACGGCCAGACCATCCCGCTCGGCCGGCAGCTCGCGGGATACCTGACCCACAGCGAAGATTCGGCCTACGACTGGGTGCTCACCGACGCCGACGATGCCGCCGACGGCTTGGCCGACGGCAGCTACGCGGCCACGGTGACGATCCCAAAGGACTTCTCCGCCCGCGCCACCTCAGCTGCCACCGCCAAGCCCCTCGACGCCCGCCAGGCAGAGATGCTGGTGCGGACGTCCGACGCGGCCGGCGTCGGCGATCCTGGCCTGGCGGACCACATCGCCCAGGCCACGCAACGGACGTTGAACCAGCAGGTCGTGCAGACCTATTTGGACAACGTGTACATCGGCTTCACCACCCTCCACCGGCAAGTCGGCCAAGCCGCCGACGGCGCGGCACAGCTCGCCGACGGAACCCGTCAGCTGGACGCCGCCGCCGGGCAACTGCGCACCGGCGCCGACCAGCTCGCGGACGGGACCGCGCAGCTCGCCGCCGGCTCCGGCAAGCTGGCCTCCGGCCTCACCCAGGCCGAGCGGGACACCGCGCGGCTGCCCGCGTTGACCCGGCAGCTGGCCGACGGTGCCGATCAGGTCGCGGACGGCAACGAACAGCTCGCCGGTGTCGTCGTGCCGCTGGCCAACCGGATCATCGCCGCGATCGACGCCGTCCCGTCGGCGGGCAGCGCCGCGACGCGGTTCCGGCAGCTCGCCGACGCGTGCGCCGGCACCCCGGCGTTCTGCGGCGAGCTCCGGCAGGCCGCGAACCGGTTCACGACCGACGCGGCGAAAATCGACGGTGTCAAGGCGGCCGTCCGCGCCAACGCCGTGAAGGCCCGCGACTCCGTTCAGGCCCTCGCCACCGGGGCCCGCAAAGTCGCCGACGGCAACGCTCAACTCGCGTCGAAGTCCCGGCAGCTGGCCGACGGCATCGCCTCCGCCGCCAGTGGCGCGAGGCAACTCGACAGCGGCGTCCGGCAGGCGAACTCAGGTGCGCAGAAGCTCGCCTCCGGAGCCGGACAGCTGAAGAATGGTGCCGAAAAGGTCGACGACGGCGCCGGGCAACTCGCCGCCCAGCTGGGCAAGGGCCGTGACCAGGTGCCGTCCTACACCGACACCGAACGCGCGCACCTCAAGACCGTCGCCGCGGATCCCAGTATCGCCACGACCGACGGCACTCCGATCGGCACGTTGGCCCTCACGCTGTTCGCCGCGCTCGCGCTCTGGGCGCTGGCCCTGGCCACCTACATCGTCACCCGCGCCGTGCCGGACGGCGTCCTGACCGCGCGCGAACCCACCTGGCGGATCATCCTCCGAGCCGCCATCCCAGGGGCGACCGCGGCGGCCCTGGCGGCGCTCGCCATCACCGCGATCGCCGTCCCCGTCCTGAAACTGGGCGTCGCCGGCACCCTCGGCTTCCTGCTGATCGCGCTGCTGGCCGCCTCGGCGTTCGTCGCGCTCAACCAGGCCGCCACCGCGATCTTCGGCCGCGCCGGTCGGATAGCGTCTCTGGCCGTGCTGGTCCTGGCGGGCGCGACGGGCGTCGTCTCGACGCTCCCCGGACCGCTGTACGCCTTCGCGGACTACCTCCCGACCCACGGCGCCGTCCTCGCACTGCGTGCCGCGGCCACCGACGGCACCGGCCTCACGACCGGGGTCGCCCAGCTCGCCGCGTGGCTCGTGGTCGGCACGCTCGTGTCGATCCTGATCACCGATCGCCGCCGCTACCTGTCCGCCAAGAGCGTCCGGCTTCGCCACGCGCACCCGCTCGCCACCGTCTGACCGAGAGGACAGCTCCGCTGGGCTTCCCGCGCCTCGGGAGCTGTTCCGCCGAACCTCAGATCCGGGCGCGCGGATCGTGCCTGCCGAGCCGCTCGAGCAGCAGATCCACCTCGTCGCGTTCGGTCTTGGTGAGGGCTCGTCCCGGCTTGCGCTGGGCGTCGGCGGCCAGCAAGCCGCGCCGGTGCAGCACGTACTTGCGGACCGCGAGACCGATACCCGGCTGCTGCTCGTAGCGGATCAGGGGAAGGTGGGCGTCGAAGAGGTCGTGCCGTTCCTCGCCGGCCAGGCGGACGACGTCGACCAGCAGTTCGGGGAAGCAGTAACCGGTCATGGCGCCGTCGGCTCCGCGGTCCAGCTCGAAGTCGAGGAACAGGCCGCCGTTGCCGCAGAGGATCGAGAGGCGTGGCATCTCGCCGTCCGCTTCTGCCGTGCGCAGTGCGCTGACCTTCTCCAGGCCCGGCCAGTCCTCGTGCTTGAGCATCACCACCGACGCCACCTCGTTCGTGATCCGCCGCAGCACCGGCACGGACATGACGACGGAGAACGTCAGCGGGTAGTCCTGTACGACGATCGGCACGCCGGTACCGAGCGCGGCGGCGGCTTGGGTGTAGTAGCCGACGATCTGGTCGTCGGTCCGCAGGCCGGCCGGCGGCGCGATCATCACGCCCGCCGCACCCTGGGACATGACCTGGTCGGTGAGGGTGCGCATCGAGCCGAAGCCGGGTGCGGACACGCCGACGACGACCGGCTGCTCGGTCCGGTCGAGGACCACGCGGACGATCTCGATGGCTTCGTCGTGGGTCAGCTTCGGCGCTTCACCCAGCTGCCCCAGCACGGTCAGGCCATCGACGCCGGCGGCGGCGTAGAAGTCGACGAGGCGGCGGAGGGAGTCGAGATCCAGCCGCCCATCGGGGTGAAACGGGGTCGGCACGATCGCGTACACACCCTTGGTGGACCGGTCGATCAAGCTCATGGCGGCGCTCCTCGCGCTCAGATGCTGGGGATGAGGCCGCCGTCGACCCGCACGAGCGAGCCGGTGACGTAGGAGGCCGGGGCACTGGCGAGGAATGCCACGACCGCGGCGAACTCGGCGGGGTCCCCGTAGCGGCCGACCGGGATCGAGGCAATGCTCTCCTCGGCGACCTGGTCCGCCGATCGCCCTTCGCGTTCGGCCCGGCTTTCGTCGAGGGCGCGGACGCGGCCGGTGCCGATCCGGCCGGGGACGACGACGTTGGCGGTGACGCCGGCGCGGCCCACTTCGCGGGCCAGGGTCTTCGACCACCCGAGCAGCGCGGACCGCAGCGAGTTGGACAGGCCGAGGTTCGGGATGGGGACCACGACACCGGAACTGGCGCTCGTCACGACCCGGCCCCAGCCGCGCTCGCGCATGTGCGGGACCACCCGGTCGGCGATCGCGACCACCGAGAGCACCATGGACCGGAAATGATCGGCCCAGACGGTCGACGGGGTGCCGAGCACAGCGGCCGGCGGCGGACCGCCGGTGTTGTTGACCAGGATGTCCACCGGGCCGAGCTCGGCTTCGACCCGCGTGACGTTCGCGTCGATCACCGACAGGTCGCCGAGGTCCCACGCGAGGGACAGCGCGCGGCCACCTCCGTCCCGGATCGCCTCCGCGGTGCGTTCCGCCGCGTCGGCGCGGACATCGGCCACGGCGACGACCGCGCCCTCGGCGGCGAGCCGCCGGGCAGCCGCCCCGCCGAGCCCCCCGCCGGCGCCGTGCACCAGTGCGACCCGATCTGTGATCCCGAGATCCATTGCGCTCCTTCCGGTTCCCGGTCCACCGAACCGGTTCCGGCGCCGGGCGCGCAAAGACCAAAACCACGGCCCTCGCATAGCCGTTCCCTATGGCCATAGGGAACGGCTATCCGCGGCGACGGGCTTTGGTCTTGGACACCCGCGCCCGATCACCCGAAGCTGGGGCGGACCCCGACGAAGGAGGAACAGCTGATGGCCGCGATCCCGGACGTGATGCGGGCGGCCGTGCTCGCCGAGCCAGGACGGATGCGCGTGGCGGAGCTGCCGGTGCCGGAGCCGGGGCCGGAAGACGTGCTGGTGCGGGTGCACCGCGCTTCACTGTGCGGCACCGATCTCAAGATCCGCAGCCGTGCCTTCTTCCCCGACGGCGGCCCGCCGGCCGGCACGTTCGTCCCCGGTCACGAATACGCCGGCCGCGTCGTCGCGGTCGGGTCCACTGTGGACGAGTTCCGCGTCGGGGACCGGGTCGTCACCGAAGCCCACCGGGGTTGCATGCGGTGCGTCAACTGCCTGTCCGGGGCCTACACCGAGTGCCTGAACAGCGGCCGTCACGACAAGGGCCACCGGACCCAGGGCATGACCGTCAACGGCGGGTTCGCCGACTACGTCGTCAACCACGTCTCGACAGCGCACCGCCTCCCCGACGGGATCAGCTTCGACGCGGGCGTCGTGCTCACCACCGTCGGCACCGTCATGCACGCCTTCGACGTGCTGGGCGATCTGCTCGTCGGCGCCCGGGTCGCCATCCTCGGCCCAGGACCGATCGGGCTGCTCGCCGTTCAAGTGGCGAAGGCGCTCGGCGCGGACCTGATCGCGCTGCTCGGCACCCGCGAGTCGCGGTTGGAGCTGGGGCGGGTTTACGGCGCCGATCCGGTCCTGAACGTCCGGGACGGTACCGCCGTCGGGCAGGTCCGGGACAGCACCGGCGGGCAGGGCGTCGACGTCGTCCTGGAGTGCTCCGGGGCACCTGCCGCCGTCGACGACGCGCTGGGGCTCGTCAAACGCGGCGGCAAAATCGTCCTGGTGGGCTTCTTCGACCGGCCCGTGACCGCCGACCTCAACCGGGCCGTCATGAACGGCCTCACGCTGCACACCGTCCGCGGCGAAGGAGCCGGTTCCCTCGCCCGCGCCATCGCCTTGGCCGGCCAAGGGCGGCTCGACACCGAAGCCCTGGTCACGCACCACTTCCCGCTCGAGGAGGTGGCCGAAGCGTTCGACACCTACGCCGAGCGGAGAGGCGACGCGATCAAGGTCATGCTCGACATCGCGGACGAGCCGGTCTGAGCATGGACGAGCACTCGACCGTCGAGCACATGACGCGGGTCGCCGCCGAACTCCTCGATGCGCTGCCACCGGACGTACGTGCCCGCGCTCAACAGCTTCCCGTCGGCGATCCCGCCGTCGAAGCCGAACGGGTCCGGTGGTTCTACACGCCCACCGACCACGGCGGAGTCGCGGTGCGTGAGCTGCCGCCCCGGCAGCAGAGCCTGGTCATGCAGCTGCTGGCCACCGGACTGACCCGGCCGGCATACGTCACCGCCTGCACCGTGATGGGCCTGGAGAACGTCCTCGACGAACTCGAAGGGTGGCAGGTCGACTGGGGGCGCGAGCGCGGCCGGGATCCGGGCCTGTACTGGGTCCGCGTGTTCGGGCGCCCCGGAGACGACACCTGGGGCTGGCGCGTCGGCGGGCATCACCTGTCGGTGAACCTGCTGGTGCGGGCCGGGCGGATCGCCGCGGTGACACCGTCGTTCCTCGGCGCCGACCCCGCCTGCTCGCCGGCCCTCGGCGGGATGTTGCGGCCGCTCGGCGGGACCGAAGATCTCGCCCGGACGCTGATGCGGTCGCTTCCCGCGCCCGAACGGGCCCTGGCTCTCCTTCATCCGCGCGCGGTCTCGGACATCGTCTCGGGCAACCGGGCCCGGGTCCGGCCGGGCGACCGGATGATCCACATGCAGCAGCTGTTCCGTGGCCCGCTGCCCACGCCGCGCCTGGCCGCGCTCGTCGATCGGATCGACGAAACCGCGGAGACCGGTTCCGGCTACACCGAAGCCGACCACGCGTGGCTCGCCCTCGGGCCGCGGCCGCAGGGTGTCGCCGGGCAGGACATGACGGCCGAGCAGCGGCGGCTGTTGCGCGACCTGCTCGCGACGTACACCGACCGCTCGCCGCAGCCGGTCGCCGACGCCCACCGCCGCCACTACCTCGACGACCGCAACCTCGACCTCGTGCACCTGGCCTGGGCCGGGAGCCTCGCCCCGGGCGAACCGCATTACTACCGGCTCACCGGACCGCGGTTGCTCGTCGAGTACGACAACACGCAGCGGCACGCCAACCACGCGCATTCGGTGTGGCGTGATCCGGACGGCGACTTCGGCCTCGATCCACTGGCGGCCCACCGGGCCACGGACCCGCACTGACGCCGGTCAGCAGACGAGGGCGTCCGAAGGCAGCTCTCCGCTGGTGACCAGCGGCAGCTCCACCGCGCTCAGGAGGTCGGCGAACCGCCGGGCGAGCTGCGTCATCGGGCCGCGACCGTAGGCGGTCAGCTCGCGGTAGAGCGGCGGGGCCGGGGAACGGACGTGGTGGCTCCAGCCGTACGGGACGGCGTTCGCGGGGACGATCGTCAGGCCGACACCCTCGACGGCGAGCCGCAGGGCCGCGGCGACCTGGCCCACGCACGCGACGACCCTTGGCGTGAAGCCGAGTGAGCGAGCCGCCCAGTCCAAGACCTCCGACATCCCTTGTTCCGGTTCGAAGTGGACCCACTTGGCCTCGGCGAGCTCGGCGGCCGAGGCGGGCTCCGGGCCGAACGGTCCTGGCCCGGCCAGGACCAGGCTTTCGAAGCCGAGGGTCACGATGTCGCCGCCCCAGTCCCAGTCCCGGGGCCGCGGGCCGATGGCCAGGTCGCCGTGGCCGGAGCGCATCGCGGCTTCGAGGTCACGGCGGTGGGAGTGGTCGTGCAGCCGCAACACGGTGGTGGGGTACCGGTCGTGCCAGCGCACCATGGCCGGCGGCAGCACCCCGGACGCCACCGACCGGATGGTCACGACGTGCAGCTCGCCGACAAGACCGTGCACGAGGTCCATCACCGACCGGCGGCCCGACTCGACCGCCGCGAGCGCCGCGCGAGCCCGGGGCAGGAAGACCCGTCCAGCCGCGGTGAGGGCGCTGCCCTGGCGGCCGCGTTCGAGCAGTGCGGCGCCCAGTTCCTTTTCGAGCGCTTGGATCTGCTGGGACAGAGATGGCTGGGCGACGAGCAGTTCGTGCGCCGCCCCGCTGAACGAACCGGCGTCGCAGATGGCGACGAAGTACTCGAGTTGACGCAGACGCACGGCAGCAACTCACTGTTCAGGGGCGGTCAGGCCGTGGAGGACGAGATTCGTGACGGTGTCGGCAACGCGGCTGTCACCGAGGTCGTCGGCGGGCAGGGCGTGGTTGAGGCCGGCGAGCATGACGCCCACGGCCGCCGCCAACAGTTCGGGGTCGCCGGGGAGCGGCTCACCGCGGCCACGCCGGTCCTCCAGGTGCTTGCGCAGTGGGGCTGTCCAGGTGGTCAGCTCGGCCCACAACCGTCCGGAGGCCGGGGCGGCGGCGGTCGCCTGCTGCAGCAGGCCGATGGCGGTGGGGCGATGGGTGCGCAGTGCCGTCCAGCAGGCCGTGACGTGCGCGCGGATCGGGTCGTCGCCCGCGGGACCGGGGGCCGCTGTCTCGGTGAGTTCGCTGCGCAGCACGGCCAGGAGCTGCTCCTTGTCGTCGAAGTGGGTGTAGAAGGAGCCGACGGCGCGGCCGGCCGCGGCGGCGATGTCGGTGATCTTGGTGTCGAGGTAGCCGCGTTCGCCGAACAACCGCTTCGCCGCGGCCAGCAGGTCGGTCCGTGTCCGGCTCGCGAGTTCGGCCCGCCTGCCCATCAGCCCGTGACGTGGGGGAGGAGGTGGCCGGCGGATTCGTGGAGCTGGGTTCGCACGGTGTCGAGGTCGATGTCGAGGAGGGTGTGGTCGCGTTTGCGCCAGCGCCCGGCGATCATGACGGCTTCGATGTCGCCGGCGGTCGCGTGCAGCGCGGTGGCGACCGGGTTCGGTGCCGGGGCGTCGATGACGATGAGGTCGGCCTGCATACCGGCGTCGAGCCGGCCGACGCGGTCGGCGAGGCCGAGGGCGCGGGCGCCTTCGACGGTGGCCCAGGCCAGTGCCTGCTTGGCGGTGATCGTCGCGGTGAGAGAGAAGGAGCCGGTGGACCGCCGGTGGTGGTCGTGGTCGTGGCCCCGCTGGTGCGCCAAGGCGATCCGGGCGGCGGAGAGTACGTCGGCGGGTGTCACGGCGTCCGTGTCGGTGCCCAGTGATGGCGCGGCGCCGAGCCGGAGCACGTGGCCGGTGATGGGGAAACAGTGGCCTTGGCCGAGTTCGTTTTCGGGGGTGCTGGTGAAGCTTGCGCCCGAGTCGACGAGTGTCTTGAACCAGTCGTCGGTGAGTCCGGCACCATGCACGACGTTGGTGGTGGTGCTCAGCAGCCCGGCGTCCCGGACCGCGTCCCAGCCCGGCCCTGGCTCGCCACCGCTCTGGTGCATCGACACCACCAGCCCGCGTTCGGCGGCGGCGCGGAAGTCGGCGACCGCGGCGTCCGGAGTGGACAGTTGTGGTCCGCGGACGGCCATGCCGAGGGTGAGCAGCGGGTGAGCCGCGATCGGGCCGTCGAGCAGCCGGTCGATCTCGTCGACCGGGTGGCCGGCGTCGGCCGCGGAGTACGGGGTGCCGTGCAGGAAAACCCCGCGGATCCCGGATGCCGCGAGGCCGTCGATCGCGGCGTCTGTGTGGTCCGGGGTGGGCGTGTTGTGGCACCAATCGCCCACGGTCGTGGTGCCACGGTCGAGCTGGCTCAGCGCGCCGGCGAGCGTGCCGACACGCATGTCCTCGGGGCGGTAATGCCGGGCCACGGCGCCGTGCATGCGGCCGAGGTAGTCCGCCAGGGTCCAGTCGGTGCCCACGCCCCGGAGCGCGGTCTGCCAGGTGTGGAGATGGGCGTTGACCAGACCGGGCATGATGACCCGGCCGGTGACGTCGACGATCTCCGCGCCGGTTGCGTCGAGACCTTCGCCGATGCCGGCGATGCTGTCGCCGTCGATGAGGATGTCGGCGTGCTCGGCGTCGGGCCGGTGCGGCACCATGGTGATCACCCGCGCGCCGCGCAGGAGGGTGCGGCTCATTCGGCCACCTCCGGGGTCATGGTGCTGACGGCGGCGCGGGTCGACTCGAGGAAGTCGTGGGTCGCGATGTGCCCGAGGTAGCCGTCGGGCCGGACGAGCAGCAGCGTGTCGCCCTCGACTCCGTAACCGCTGCGGAATCCGGGCCGGTCGTCGGCCGTGATACGTCGGAGCGGCGCTCCCGCGGCAGGCCAGTCGAGCTCGTCGCTCGCCGCCGCGGCCTTGGGACCGTACGCGACCAGGGTGAAGTGCGGTCCCCGGTAGGTGTCGAACAGCCGTGAACCGGGCAGGTCGGCGTCCGGTGCGCGGTCGCCGGCCTGCAGCGTCGTCGTGCGGTCGCCTCCGGCCGGGGCGAGCGGACCGCCATGGTAGGTCAGCGACAGCTGCTGTTCGTCCTTGCCGCGGCGCAGGCTTGCCGGGTCGAGCTTGGCGATGCCTTCGTACTTCTTCGTGGACAGGCCGAGCACACCCGCGGCGATCGGCAGGCGTTCGGCTTCGTAGCTGTCGAGCAGTCGCGGGCTGGCTCCGGCGAGGACCTGGCCGAGTTTCCAGCCGAGGTTGTAGGCGTCCTGGATGCCGGTGTTGAGTCCCTGCGCGCCGGCCGGCGTGTGCACGTGGGCGGCGTCGCCGGCGAGGAAGACCCGCCCACGGCGGTAGGCCTCGGCCAGGCGGATGTTGGGCCGGAACACCGACCGCCACCGGATGTCGCGCACGGCGATGGCCCGGTTCCGCGTGTGGGCCCGGATCCGCCGGGTGATCGCCTCCTCGCCCTCGGGCGGCTCCTCGTCCGGAGACAGGCGGATCATCCACTGGAACAGATCGGTGTGCGGCAGCGGGCACGCGCCGGCGAACCGGCCCTGCACGCCCGGCCAGACGTGCCAGCGGTCACGGGACAAGCCGGTGGTGACGGCGTCGACGATGAGCATCCGATCTCCCTCGCGGGTCTCGCCGAGGAAGCCCACGCCGAGGTGCTTGCGGACGGCGCTCGAACCCCCGTCCGCGCCCACGAGGTAGCGGGCGGTGATCCGTTCGGTGCCGCTGTCGCCGGTCACCGTGGCGGTGACCGACGTGGCGTCCTGGGCGAACTCGAGGAGCTCCCGGCCGTATTCGACCTTGCCGCCCAGCTGTTCGAGCCGGTCGTGCAGCACGGCGTCGGTGCGGTACTGGGGCATCAGCCGGGTGTTCGGGTACGGGACGTCGGCGCTGCGTTCGCGGTTGCGGAACATTCGCCACGGAACGGCGAGGGGGCCCAGGTGGATGCCCAGCCTCGGGTAGTCGCTGCTGCCGGCGAGGACGTCGTCGAGCGCCCCGAGGTCGTCGAAGACTTCCAGGGTGCGCGGCTGGAGCCCTTTGGCGCGGGAGCCTTCGAAGGAGTGCGGGGCCTTGTCGATGATCCGGGCCGCGAGGCCACGGCGGGCCAGGTCGATGGCCAGGGTGGTGCCGGCCGGGCCGGCACCGGCGATCAGGACGTCGAGAGTTTCGTTCATGGTTCGAGCCGATCCGGGTGGGGAACGGCGAACGACGCGAGCAGGTCGCCGACGTCGTCCGGTCGTTCGTAGGGGGCCATGTGGCCGCATTCGGTGATGACGTGGGTCTGCCGGGGGCGCAACAGGTCGTGGACGGTGTCGAGGTGGGTGACCGGGGTGACCTGGTCGTCGTCGCCCCACACCAGCAGGATCGGAAGGCCCAGATCGCCCGTGCTGCGGAACAGGTCCTGCCGTTCGTAGAGCGGAAAGCGTTGCAGGGTCTGGAAGAACGCGTAGAGGGAGCCTTCGTACCGGTAGGCGTCCCGCACCATGGCGACCAGCCGGGCGGAGAGCCCGGGGTCGCGGACGTTGTGCCCGAGGTGGCCTTCCAGGAGCTTGCGGCCGAAGCGGCGGGCGACGAATCCGGCGAGGAAATCGTTGCGCAGCAACCGTTGTGCGCGGGGACGTTCGCCCAGCCCGGCCGGGCCCACGATGGTGAGCGTGGTGACCGATTCGGGGTGCAGGGTCGCGTAGGCCATCGCGATCAGAGCACCCATCGAGGTGCCGACGACGTGCCGCGGCGGCGTGGGGTCCACGGCCGAGGTCAGCTCGTCGAGCTGCCGGACGAACAACGCTTCGTCGTAGCGGCCCCGGATGCGATCGGAGTAGCCGCGGCCGTAGGCGCTGTAGGCGAGAGTGCGCAGGCCGCGGGTGTGCAAGCGGGCCGCGAGACCGTCCCAATAGGACAGCGGGATCGTGAGGCCGCCGACGAGGACGACGAGTTCCCCGTCGTCGGGACCGGTCAGCTCGTAGTGCGTCACCCCGTCGGTCAGGTCGACGAAGCTGCCGCGCAGAGTCCGTCGTGCGGCCGCGTCGAGCCGGTGGTCCTCGTCCGAGGCGACGAAGTACTTCATCACAGGAACTCCTTGATCGCCGCGGCCACCCAGGCCGGGGCCTCTTCCGGAAGCAGGTGGCCACCGTCGGTGTGGACCCGCTCGACGGCGCCCGGGATGTCGCGGGCGAAGTGCTGGCCGTCGACGCCGGCGCTACGCAGGACCAGCGTCGGCACCGAGATCTTGGGGGTTTCGGCGCTGCGGTCGGGCTGGTCGGTGTTGGCGAAGTCGACGAACGCCGACCGATTCCCCGGGCGGCTCGTCAGCGCGTGCACCCGGTCGACCATGGCGTCGTCCACGATCGCCTTGTTCGCGCCGACGGCTTCCCGCAGCCCGCGTTCCGTCGCGCTGCGCGGCAGCCAACGCCGCAGCAGTGGGCGAAGCAGGGGATTCCGGGCCAGCCGCAACCCGGCGGGCAGGGTCTTCTCCGGGTAGCCCGTGGCGTTGATCAGTACCAGCGCGTCCACCCGCTCGGGGGCGTCCAGGGCGAGGTTCCACGCGATGTTGCCGCCGAGCGAGTTCCCGGCCACCGCGAAGTGCGGCAGGCCTAGCGCGGTCATGAAACGGGCGATCGTGTCCGCGTAGGTCCGGACGCGGTAGTCGCGATCGGGCCGCGGCCCCGTCCGACCGAAGCCGGGCAGATCCGGGCGGATCACGTCATGGGACGGCGACAACAGCGCCGCGACCCGCTCGAAGCCCTCCAACGACGACCCGCTGCCGTGCAGAAGTACCACCGCGGGCCCGTGGCCTGCGCGTTCGTAGTGAACGTGCAGGCCGTCGACCGAAACTGACTGGGTGTGGGTGCTCTTCATAATGGCAACAGTGTTGCCATTATTGCGGTGGGTGTCAACGTGAGGCCATACTTCTGGGTGTGCCGAGTTCGTCACTGCCTGCCGAAGCCACCGCGTCCACACGACGATCACGGGGTCGACCCGCCGTCCCGCTGGACCGGATCCTCGCCACGGCCTTACAGCTCGTCGACGAGGAAGGCGCTGAAGCTCTGTCGATGCGCACTCTCGCGCAACGGCTCGAATCGGGTACGGCCACGCTGTACCGCCACTTCGGCAACCGGGCGGCCTTGATCACCCACGTGATCGATCGCGTATTCGGCGAGGCGGACCTCGACCCCCGGGTGCTGGCGGAGCTGAGCTGGGACCAGGCCTGCCGGGCGATCGCCCAGTCGATGTTCGACACGCTGGGCCGGCACCGGAAGATCGCACCCCTGCTGATGGAGCAGACGCCGACCGGGCCGAACGCGATGGTGCTGCGGGAACGCTGCCTGGCCGTCCTGCTCGCCGGTGGCCTCCCGCCGAGCCTCGCGGCGCGCGCCTACGCGACCCTTGCGCGCTACGTCCTCGGCTTCGCGATCCAGCTCGCCGGATCGGGCGACGACGCCGAGCCGGAGCGGGCGTCGGCACATTTCCGCCACGTGTCGCCGGCGGAGTTCCCGGCCACCCTCGCGGTCGTGGACTCCTTGCCGGTGCCGCTGGAAGACGAGTTCGCCTTCGGTCTGGAGCTGATCATCGGCGGCCTACGCCAGCTGGACGCCCGCTGACGGGAACTCGCGGACAGGTGCTCGGCCGGCTGGTTCAGGGTGGAGAGTGGGCCCGTTGTGTTCAGGCGGCGGTGTCCGGACCGGTCGCGGTGGTGTCGAGGTCGGGTAGTGGCCGGCTGCAGACCTCGTGGGCCTCGGCCGCGGTGAGGCCGAGCATGCGCAGCAGGTCCTCGGCCACCTGGTCGGTCGTGGCGGCGTCGTCGCGCTCGGGCTGCCGGTGCAGCAGGTGGCCGAGGCCGAGCGCGGTCCCGGCGACCGTGACCATGGCGAGTTCGGTGTCCTGGACGGTGAAGCGGCCGGCTCGCACGGCGGCCTCGATGTCGCGGTGGGCGCGGGGAGCGAGCCCGCTCTTCGAGGTGGCGAGCTCGAGACCGTGGTGCAGGAGCACCTTGCTGAGTTCGGGATGCCGCCGGTGCAGGCGCCCGGTCAGCCGGAAACTCTGCGCGAAGACCTGCGCCGGGTCGTCCAGGCCGGCGGTCAGCTCGTCCAGCAGGGCGCCGTGCGTGTCGAGGGCGTCCTCGACCGCGGCCTGGAAGAGCTGCTCTTTCGTCTCGAAGTGGTTGTAGAACGACCCCATCCCGACGTCCGCGGCCTGGGTGATCTCCAGGATCGGCGCCGCGGTCTTCCCTTCGGCGATGAGGGCCTGGGCCGCCCGGACCAGGGCTGCGCGGGTGTGAGCCTTGCGCCGTTCCAGCCGGCTCGGAGCGCGCTCCGGCATCCGTACTCCCGTCTTCTCTGGTCGTCGCCGCATCCTAGCCTATCGCGTCACTGATGAGGAAATCGTCAGAAACTCTTGACTGAGGATGTGCTCGTAACTGACGATATCGTCATCAACGTGGACGGAGGGAGCAGCCGTGGGAGATCCGCACAGCGGACTGCACAGCGAGCACGGTGCGCTCGCGGGTGAGCACCCCGGCCGGGCGGCCAACCCGGTGATCAAGGTGCACGACCTGGCCTGGCTGGAGTTCGAAAAGCCGGATCTGAAGCGGGCGGAGATGTTCGCCCGGGCCTTCGGGTTCACCACCGTGCTCAGCACCGGCCGCGAGCTGCACCTGCGAGGCACCGATGCCGGCGCGCCGTGCGTGATCATCCGCAAGGGGGCGCGGTCGAAGTTCCTGGGTCCGGCGTTCCTGGCCGCAGCCCCGGGCGACGTCCTGCGGCTGGCCGAAGCCACCGGGCGGCAGGCGAACAGGCTGCCGGAGACGCTCGGCGGCGTCGTCGTGGACCTGCCCGATCCGAGCGGCCTGCGGGTCCGGGTCGTTTCGGACACGGACGAACTGCCAGCGCTGCCGCCGCAGGACCCGCAGCTGCTCAACTTCGGCCACGAGGTCCGGCGGGTCAACGCCACGCAACGCCCGCCCCGGGCCCCGGCGCTGGCGCAGCGGCTCGGACACGTGGTGCTGCAGACGACCCGCTACCGCGAGGCGCTGGACTGGTACGTGGAACACCTCGGCATGATCGTCAGCGACTTCCTGTACTACCCCGGGCAGCGCGAGCGCGGACCGGTCATGAGCTTCATCCGGTGCGACCGGGGTGCCACTCCGGTCGATCACCACACGCTGGCCATGGTGCTCGGCCCCGCCGACCGCTACGTGCACTCCGCTTACCAGGTCGCCGACCTCGACGCGCTGGCCGCCGGCGGCGAGTACCTGCGCGCGCAGGGCTACCACCATTCGTGGGGCATCGGCCGGCACATCGAGGGCAGCCAGCTGTTCGACTACTGGCGTGACCCGGACGGGTTCCTGGTCGAGCACTTCAGCGACGGTGACCTGTTCGACAACACCCTCGAGCCCGGCTGGGCGCCGATGACCGCCTCCGGCCTGGCCCAGTGGGGGCCGCCGGCGACCGCCGACTTCCTCGGTGTCAAGCCGGGCAAGGGATCCCTGCGCGAGCTGCGTGCGGTGTTCGCCGCGCTGCGTGAAGACAACGAATTCGACGCCCAGCGCTTCCTGGGCCTGCTGAAAGTGGCCCGCTCATGAGTCTGACCGTCCTGCGAACCGCCGACGCCTGGTACCTCGACACCCCGTCCGGCGCGGCGAAGATCGACACGGCGGCGGAGACCACCGCCGAACTGCTCGGTGACCGCGCGGCGGTCACGGCCGCGGCCGGCTCCGAGGACACCGTGCCGGTCTCCTCGCTCGACCTGGTCTCCCCGGTCACCGCGCCCTGCCGTGTGGTCGCCCAGATGACCAACTTCACCTCGCACGTCACGGACGCCGGGATGGACCCGAAAACGGTGCCCCTGACGTTCTTCCGCAAGGCGTCCGGCTCGATCAGCGGTCCGTTCGACGACGTCGTCAAACCGGCGCACGTGCGGCTGCTCGACTACGAGGTGGAGATCGGGCTGGTCATCGGCCGGGAGATCCCTGTCGGCAGCGAGATCACCGCTCCGCAGGACTGCGTCGCGGGTCTGGTGGTGACCGACGACGTGTCCGCCCGCGACATCCAGCTGCCGCAAACCCAGTTCTACGAAGCCAAGTCCTACCCGACGTTCACCCCGGTCGGGCCCGCCCTCGTGCTCTTGGACGCCGGTGAGTTCGGGCGGTTCGCCGACCTGCGGCTGCGGCTGTCGGTCAACGGCACGGTGCGCCAGAACGCGGTCGTCGGCGCCGACATGATCCACCGCCCGCTCGAGGCCCTGCATGCCTTGGCCCGGTTCCAGCGGCTGGATCCCGGCGATCTGGTGCTCACCGGGACTCCCGCCGGCACCGCGTTGTCCGCACCGCCGAAGGCTGTCGAGAAGCTCGCCGCGCTGCTGCCGCCGGCACTGAAATGGAAGCTGTTCTTCAAGGGCCAGGCGAAGAACTCGAAGTATCTGGCTGACGGCGACGTCGTCGAGGCGTCGATCGCAACCGACGACGGCGCCCTCGACCTGGGCACCCAGCGCACGGTCGTGAGGTGCCAGCGATGACCGGCGCTTCCCTGTGGCCCCGCTACGCGGAGCCCGCCGATCTGGCCGCGATCGAGGCCGTCCCGCTCGCCGAACGAGGCTTGCCGGAGTCGACCTACGCCCTGCTCTCCCGCGCCGCCGGGTGGTGGCCGGATCACCCGGCGACCACCGTGTTGCCCGAGGCGGCGCGGTGGCGAGAACCGGTCCGGCGCACCTTCGCCGAGCTGCTCGCCGACGTCCACCGCTACGCGAACCTGTTGTGGGAGCTGGGAATCCGGCGCGGCGACGCCGTGGCCCTGATGGCCCCCAACTGCGCCGACCTGATCCCGGCGACCCTCGCCGCGCAGCTCGCCGGGATCGCGGCCCCGCTGAACGGCGGCCTGTCCCGCGACCACCTCGGCGAACTGCTCCGCCGGTCCGGCGCGCGCGTGCTGATCACCGCCGGGCCGGAACTCGCCCCGGAAATCTGGGACACCGCTCGGACCCTGGCCGCCGAGCTGGACGTCGTCCTCGTGCTGCGCCCGACCGGCGCGGCCGGCGAACCGGCCGCACTGCCCGCCATCAAAGGGGTGCGTGTCGGCTACCTCGCCGACCTCGCGGCTGGCCACGACGCCACCGACTTCGACGGTGAACCCCCGGTGGCGTCGGACCTGGCCGCGTTGTTCCACACGGGAGGCACTACCGGGGCGCCGAAGCTCGCCGCGCACACGCACGCCAACGAGGTCACCGACGCGTGGATGATCGCGGCCAACTCGCTGCTCGACCCCGGCTCGGCCGTCTTCGCGGCGCTGCCGCTGTTCCACGTCAACGCGCTGGTGGTCACGCTGCTCGCGCCGCTGTTCAAGGGCCAGCACGCGGTGTGGGCCGGCCCGCTCGGCTACCGCGAACCGGCGTTGTACGGGCAGTTCTGGAAGATCGTCGAGCACCACCGGATCGCCGCGATGAGCGCGGTGCCGACCGTGTACGCGGTGCTCGCGCAGTGCCCGGTGGACGCCGACATCGCCAGCCTGCGATTCGCCATGGTCGGCGCTTCGCCGCTGCCCGCGGCGGTGCGGGCGGGCTTCCAGACACACACCGGCGTCACCCTGGTCGAGGGCTACGGGCTCACCGAAGCCACCTGCGCCAGCGCACGCAGCTTTCCCGACGCACCGCGTCCCGGCAGTGTCGGCCAACGCATGCCGTACCAGCGAATGAAGGTCGTCCACCCGGAAACGGGGGAGGAGCTGCCCGGCGGCGAGACCGGGGTGCTGGCCATCGGCGGTCCCACCGTGTTCCCCGGCTATGTCGTAGGACGTGCCGGAAACGCGTACGTCCTGGACGGCCTCGGCAAACTCCGTGACGGCTGGCTGGACACCGGTGACCTGGCCCGGCTGGACGCCGACGGATTCGTGCGGCTGGCCGGCCGGGTCAAAGACCTCATCATCCGCGGCGGCCACAACATCGACCCGGCGATGATCGAGGACGCCCTCCTGAGCCACCCGGACGTGACCGCGGCCGGCGCGGTCGGTCGTCCGGACGAGCATTCCGGAGAGGTCCCCGTCGCGTACGTGACCCTCGTTCCCGGTGCCACCGTCACCGAGGACGAACTGCGGGCGTGGGCCGCCGGCCGCGTGCCCGAGCGGGCCGCCGCACCGAAGGAGGTCACAGTGCTCGACGCGCTGCCGGTGACCGATGTCGGCAAGCCCTACAAGCTCGCGCTGCGTGCCGACGCCAATCGCCGCGCGATCACCGAGGCGCTGGTGGCGTTCGACGGGGCGACCGTCGACGCGGTGATCGAGGACGGAACCGTGGTCGCCACCGTCACCCTTCCGTCCGAAGTGGACGAGTCAAAGGTGGCGGCGACTCTCGCCCGCTACACCGTTTCCACCCGCTTGACCTGCCAAGGAAAATCATGACCGTCCTGATCGTACTGTCCGTCCTCGGGGCGGCCGTCTTCTTCCTTTTCGGTGCGGCCAAGGTGTTCGCGCTCGCGCCCATGCGGGAACGCGCCGCGCATGCCGGGTTCTCCGTCGGCGCCTACCGCGGCATCGGTGCGCTGGAGATCGCCGGCGCCGCCGGACTCCTGTTCGGCTTGGCCGTGCCGGTGCTCGGCATCTTGGCCGCCGTCGGCCTGCTTCTCCTGCTCGCGGGCGCCCTCGTCACCCACGTGCGCAACCACGACCGAAGCCGCGACCTGGTACCGGCGCTGGTCAGCGCGGCGCTCGTCGCCGGCTACCTCGTCGCCCTCGGAGTGTCGCCGTGAAGGTGCCCGTCGTCATCCTCGGGGCAGGCCCGACCGGATTGACCACCGCGGCCCTACTCGGCCGGTACGGCGTCGAGTGCCTGGTGATCGAGCGGTGGGACTCGGTCTACGCGCAGCCTCGCGCGGTGCACCTGGACGACGAGGTCCTCCGCATTCTCGGGCGGCTTGGGCTGGCCGGGGAGTTCGCCGCCATCTCCCGGCCCTGCCACGGGCTGCGGCTGCTCGACCCGGACCTGCGGGTGCTGGCCGAGTTCCGCCGTTCCCCGGGCGCCGGTCGCCACGGTTACCCGGAGGCGAACATGTTCGACCAACCCGATCTGGAGTACCTGCTCCGCACCCACTTGGAGACGATCGGCGCGGTCACCCTGCGCGGCGGTACCGAGGTCACCGGCATCTCACAGGACGAGGCCGGCGCGCGGGTCGCGGTGACCGACCGCGGCACCGGTGCGCGGGAAACGATCCACGCGGACTACGTCCTCGGCTGCGACGGCGCCAACAGCCTCACCCGGACGGCGATCGGCGCGACGATGACCGACCTGAAGTTCGACCAGCGCTGGCTCGTGGCCGACATCGCCACCCCCGCCGACCTCGGCGCCTGGGAAGGGGTGCACCAGGTCTGCGACCCGCGCCGCGCCGCGACCTACATGCGCATCGGGAAAACCCGCTACCGCTGGGAATTCCGGCTGCTGCCGGGGGAGACCGCCGATGACTTCGGCCACCTCGACCGGCTGCACCCGCTGGTCGCGCCGTGGACCGGGGACATCCCGGCCGGCGACCTGGAGATCGTCCGCGTCGCCGAGTACACCTTCCGCGCGCGGGTCGCGGACCGGTGGCGCGACCGCAGAGTGTTCCTGCTCGGTGACGCCGCCCACCTCACCCCGCCGTTCATCGGCCAGGGCATGGGCGCAGGGCTGCGCGATGCCGTCAATTTGGCCTGGAAACTCGCCGGCGTCCTCGACGGGACCCTGCCCCAGAGCACGCTCGACACCTACGAGGCCGAACGCAAGCCGCACGCCCGCGCCATGATCCAGCGAGCCGTGCTGATCGGCAAGGCCATGACCGAAGGCGGCCGGTTCGGCGTCCTCATTCGCCGGGTGGTCGCGCCGCGCCTGAACGGCCGCGTCCTCGACAGCGCGACACCCGCACTGCACCGCTCGGACTTGGTCACGCGGCCTCGCTTCCGGCGGTCCCTGGCGGGACGGCTGTGCCCCAACGCCCTTCTCGACGACGGAACCCGCTTCGACGACGTGGCCGGCGGCCGCTTCGCCGTCGTCACCACGATCACGCCGTCGGAGACCGAGCGAGCCGCCATCCGGAAGTCCGGCGCGGTCCTCGTCACCACCCGGCGGTCCGGACGGCTGCACCGCTGGCTGCGTACCGGCGCGGCCGTCGTCCGCCCGGACGGCACGGTGCTGAGCGCCGGTAACCGCCTCTCCCGGTCCCTGCCGCGGTTCACCGCCCCCTGACAAGGAGCAACGATGCCCCGACGCAACGAAGTGCCGGTGTACCGGCCGGACATCTATTCGCCGCAGGCGATCCTGGACCCGTACCCGCACTACGCGAAGCTGCGTGAACTCGGGCCGGTGGTGTGGCTGCCCCGGCACAGGGCCTACGCGCTGCCCCGCTACGCCGAATGCAAGGCCGTGCTGCTGGACGACAAGACCTTCGTCTCCGGCGACGGCGTGGCCCTGAACCCCATCGCCAACCGGCTCTCCCGGGGCACGACCCTCAACAGCGACGGCGAAGACCACGCCCGCCGCCGGGCCCTGGTCGCCCACCGGCTCACCCCCCGGGCCCTGCGCGCCATGAGGGACGTGGTGGACCGCCAGGCGGCCGAGATCGTCGACGCCGCACTCGCCCGGCGCACCGTCGACGGCGTCGAGGTCGCGGCCGCACTGCCCGCCGCGGTGGTCCCAGATCTCGTCGGGTGGCCGGTGGAGGGGCGGGAGAACCTGCTGCGGTGGGGCGCGGCCACCTTCGACATCCTGGGTCCCTTGAACGGCCAGGCGGTGCGGGCGGTACCGGACAGTCTGGGAATGGCGCGGTTCGCGCACACCGTCGCGAAGCAGCGGAAGGTCCTGCCGGGCAGCATGGGTGACGACCTGCTGCGCGCGGCCGACGCGGGCGAACTCGCCCACGCCGAGTGCCCGGCGCTGATGATCGACTACCTGGCGCCGTCCCTGGACACCACCCTCAGCGCGATCGCGAGCGCCCTGCACCTGTTCGCCACCCACCCCGGCCAGTGGCAGCTCCTCAAGGACGATCCGGGCCTCATCCCCAACGCGGTCAACGAGATCGTCCGCTACGAATCCCCGTTGCGCGCCTTCAGCCGCAAGGTCGCGCGCGACGCCGAGGTGGCGGGCACCGCGCTGTCCGCGGGTTCCCGTGTCCTCGTCCTCTACGCCTCCGCCAACCGTGACGCACTGGAGTGGGACGACCCCGACACCTTCGACATCCGCCGGGACGCCGCCCGCCAGCTCGGCTTCGGCCACGGCACGCACGGCTGCGCCGGGCAAGGCCTCGCCCGCCTGGAAACCCAGGCGATGCTTCGCGCCCTCATCGCCCGCGTCGACCGGATCGAGCCGGCCGGGCCGCCTGAGTGGGCGCGCAACAACATCATCCACCGCCTCGGGCGGCTTCCGCTCGAACTCATCCCGGCCTGAAAGGGGACACCCGGTGAAGATCTCCGCCGACTACGACCGCTGCGAAGGACATGGCCTTTGCACCGAACAGGCCCCCGCGATCTTCGAACTCGACGACGACGCCGAACTCGTCCACCACTTCGAAGGCACTGACATCCCGCCGGAGCAGCTCGCCGCCGCGCGGGCGGCTGTCACCTCATGCCCGGTCGCCGCGTTGCGAGAGCTCTCGTGACACCACCGTGCTCGATCGTCGTCGCCGGCGAGTCCATCGCCGGCATCACCGCGGCGAGGGAGCTCCGAGAACTGGGCCACACGGGTCCGATCACCTTGATCGGCGCAGAAGACCGCGGCGCCTACGCCCGGCCTCCGCTCTCCAAGGCCGTGCTCAAGGACGACAGTTCCGACAGCACGCTCGGCTACCGGCTCGACGGGTTCGACATCGACCTCGTCCGCTCGCCCGCGGTGACCGCCGACGTCGACCGGCGGGTGGTGGCTACCGCGAACGGCCAAGAGATCGGCTACGACGCGCTCATCATCACCACCGGCGCTCGCGCCCGGCGGATCGCCGCTCCCGGGCAACGCGGCGAAACGGTGCTGCGGACCCTGGACGACGCACGCCGGCTGCGCACGCGGCTCGACGCCGCCCGTTCCGCTGTGGTCGTCGGCGCCGGTTTCCTCGGCATGGAGATCGTCAGCGCCTGTGTGGCCCGGGGCATCCCGGTCACCGTGGTCGACGTCGACCCGCCGTTGCGCCGCATCCTCGGCCCGTTCGTGTCCGAGGCGATCACCACGCGGGCCGAAGAACACGGCGTCCGCGTCGTCGTCACTCCAGGACCGGCGACGTTGGCCGGCGATCCGGTCGACGGCGTACGGCTGGCCGACGGCACCGTCCTCACCGCCGACCTGGTTGTCACCTGCTGTGGCGAGGTGCCGAACACGGACTGGCTGGCGGGGACCGGACTGGCTGATTCCCTCGGCGTCGGGATCGACCCGGCCTGCGCCACCGCGGTGCCGGGCGTGTTCGCCGCCGGGGATGTCACGTGCCTCCGCGCCGGCCGTGGCTCGCGCACGCCGTTCTGGTCCACCGCCGTCGCGCAGGGCAAGGCAGCCGCCGCGTCGGCACTGATGCTCGACCCGGCGGGACCGCCGCTGGACGACTACTTCTGGACCGAGATCCTCGGCCTGTCCATCAAGGTCGTGGGCCCGTTGCCGCCACCCGGCGAGCCGGATCTCGTCGAGGGAAGCGTGCCCGGCGGATCGGCGCTGCTGACCTGGCTCCGCGAAAACGGGCAGTGCACCGTCATCGCCTACGGCAAGCGCATTCCAGTGCCGAAGCTGCGTGCGCTGGCCGTCTGACGGGGCACGCCTACGCCCGGTTGCGGCCGACGATGCGCGCAGCTACCCTCTGACCTCGCACCGCTTCACGGCTCATCTGTGTGGACCGGCGACCGGCGCATCGCTCAGCCCGCTGTCCAGCAAGGGACTGGAACGACCAGCGAGCGTGGTGTTCGACTACGACGAAGCCATGTGGGACATGCGCTGCGGCTTCCCGGATCTCAGTCCTGCTGAGTGTCTGGTCAGCACTTTTATCGCTGCCGACGTCGCTGAGCTTCTCCCGTCGGCGACGACGATCATTCTCTGGCCTACACATTCGATTCGGATGTTGCTCGACCAGTTGTCCTGGCGTCGCCCCGGACGCGATGTGACGGTGGTCGAGCTGCACGTGACTCAACCGCTTGACGTTGTGCCTACAGAGATGAACCTGCCCTCAGGCGAAGTCTGACATAGGCCGCGCCACGAAGTAGCCAGGGCAGAAGGATGAGCAGAGGTGGACTTGCGTTCACCGGGAACTGGGGCGGCCGTGCACACGCGGGAGGACGACCGCCTCGAGAGCGCCCATTTCATAATCGCTTCTCTGGAGGGTTGTCTGGCTAGCTGGCGGTCTTCGGTGTGGTCCTGCGGTCGATGGCGTCGCTAAGCAGTGCAAAATCGGAGTCGAGACCCTGCGCGAACCGGGTGAGCGAGGTGATCACACGAGGGATCGCAGGTTGGGTCAGCGTGCTGTCATCCAGCTTGAATCGGTGGATTTGGCCGGCGCCGATCTCCTCGAAGTTGTCCATGGTGCCGTCGGCGTTACGTCGCCGGTCTCGGATGGTGTCGATCAAGCCATACCGAGAGAGCATCCGGTGGGCCTCGAAACCGCGATCAAGGTTGAATGTGTCCTGCCGGGCTGCCTGGGCAAGGAACACGCCGCCTTCCGCATGTCGGTCCGGGAACGCCTGCGCCATCAGGCGCAGCGTGAGGTAGGTGATGATCTCGTTGTCCGACAACGCGTCTAACCAGCCGTTGAGGAAGAATTCGACCGGGATGGTGACGACCAGCCGCCTGGTCTTTCCTCTGCCGGGCTTCGGCCGCGCGTAGTAGGTGGTGCCGTTCCCTGGGGCGTTGTTCGTGCCCTCGTCGAGCAGCGCGAATCGCTCGTAGCGGCCGTGAACACGTTCAGGCTCGATTTCTACCCGGCCGCAGTCGGCGAGGCGATCGAGCGCGCGCTTGATCTGCCTCTCCCGATTGGCCTTCGCGGTGCGGGGGTGGGTGCGCCTCTTCGTCGAGTCGACGGTCGGCAAGGCCGTGAACTCCACCCAGGTCGATAAGAGCGGGTTGTCGTTATAGCTGATGGGGAGACGGGTGCGGGAGTCTTTGGTTTGCGGTGAGCGCACCTGCTGCTCGAACAGTGCGAGCAGAAGCACTTGCAGTGCGGCGCTCTTGGAGGCGCTGACACGCTGAATCCGGGTCATGCCTGGGTGATCCTCGGTGACCCGCAACAGCCGGGACCTGACGGCAATCTGCGACACCGCCTCGGTTCTCGGGGACGGTTGCCAGACTCGCCGGCGCGCGTTCTGGGCGGTTTCGGCCACCCGTGAGTCGAGCAGCTCTTGCAGGCGCGCGATTCGTCTGTCGATCCTGGCCTTGGCAGGTCGGCCGGGGGTGCTACTGGGCGATGCCGGTGTTTCCATGGTCATCCAGAAAATTTTTGACGTGTAGACAGATACCTATTGACTGCGCCCGAGAGTAGCTTAACTATCGACAATGGCTCTACGGCGCAGTCTATCCGTAAAAGGAGGTGAGATGACAGACGGCAGATCTGCGCCGCATCGTGGACGGCGCAGGCGCACGTGCCTGCGAGGCACGAAGCGTGTGAGGACCAGAAAATGTTGATCTTATTGATCGTGTGGGTTGTGTTCGTTATCGCCACAGCCGTGACCTCGGCCGGTGTCGCGCTGTTCCAGTCAGACCGGGACCGGCGCAAGGATGCGCTCCAGGTCCTCCGCACCGTGCTCGGCACCGGCACGGCCCTGGGCGGTGTTGCCGCGGTCCTGATCAAGCTGCATCAGGCTGGCCTTGCATGAGCCAGCTGAGATCCCGTCGGCGACCTGGGCTTTACCCCAACTCTCTGGACTGGGACGACGGCGACGAGTGACTCCCTGATTCGGGACGGGCCAGCGCTTGGGAGTACAAGAAAGAACACGCGCACCGCCCGGATTCAGGCAGGTCGCCTCGATCAGGTGAATCTGAGGCGCAGAGAGCCAGCAGGACGGGTTTCTGTCGGTGCCGCCTGCTCGGATCCGCCTCATGAAGATCACGGGCTTCTCCGTTGTGCTTGCCGCAGTGCGCGCCGTCGCCACCGATTCCCTAGCCGAGCAGGCAGAGCAGATCAGCCAGTCCGCGCGTGAGCAGGGCCTGCAAGTGCTCCAGGTCCGAGTCGACGCCAACATCCTCGTCGAACTCGACCCGAGGGCATTGACCGCTGACCAGGTCGTTGACGCCGCCACTGCCGCGGGCGCACACTTGCTTTACCTGCGCCGGGTTGTGCTGGACCAGGACGCGGTGAACATCGCACAGGACTGCCTGGACGTCGGTATAGCACGGACCCGGGCGAGCAAGGCCCTGTCCCGCTCACCGGCTGGACCGGCCGTGTCGAGGTCGGCTTCGCCACCACGGCGTCCTGCGCCTGTGGGAGATGCCGCGCCGTTGCGCGACGCCATCGGGGAGTTCACGACCCAGCCCAGGCCCCCCTTTCGGTGGACGTGTCACCGGTTCGACCGCCGCAGCCGGCACACCGCAGGTGAGCCCTGAGGTGGGATTTCCGCCCGACCCTCGTCTGTCTTTTGTCAAAGTGGACTGGTGTCAGCCGTATGGTCTCCTGCCCGCATGCCGTCTCCGATTGGGCTCCGTTGCCGAAGTAGAGCTCGACACGGCCCGATACGGCCTGACACTCCGATGGGACGCCAGACCCGTGTTGACCTGCACAGATGGTCAAAATTCGACACTTCCCGGCAGTGGCTGACACGGCGGCGGAGGGGACTTGTAATCCGAGGGAATCCGCAGCTCGTCGAAGTGGTGATCTGCCCGCTGAGCGGTCCTCGGTTCTTTTCGACCCTGCGCCATACGGCCGTCACGCGGAGTTCGAGGAGATCTGGCGTTTTCCTTCGGAGGGCTGGGAGGTGTGAGTGTTCTGGAAAAGTCCTTCGTTGCGCCATTTTCTCAGGATGCGGCGGCCGTAGTTGTGGGTGCCTGCGACCCGGTCGAGGTCGGCGCCGGTCGGTGTGCGTCCTTGTTCTTGCTCGCCTAGGTAGTGCGCCCACATACGTTCTTCTGCGGTCATCTCGCTGGCGGGAGTCGGGCTGGTTGTGGAGTACTTCTGGACTGGGCCGTCGGCGTCGGCGGAGCAAGGTATCGCTGGTTCGGTCAGGTGCTCGGTGGCTGCGGTCCGGTGTCGTTTGAGTGCTCGGTTGAGTAGTTCGACGGCGAGGAGGAGGGCCAGTGGAGGGCAGGCGGCGACGGTGATTCCGAGGATGCTGAGGTCGGGGGTAGAGCCGATGTTGGCGCAGAGCGACAGGGAGATGCCGAAGACGAAGGCGAGCCACGCGGTCCAGCGGCCTCTTGTTCGGTCAGTGTCGGCAGGTTTCCAGAGTTCGACGGTGGCGATCATGAGGAGGCCGTCGACGATGAGGGGCCAGATGGCGGCGGTGGTGTGGTCGGCGCCGAAGTGGAGAGCGAAGTCTCGTCCGTGGCGGTAGGAGGCGTAGGCGGCACCGAGGGCGACGAGGGCGGTGCAGCCACACTGGACCGCTAGGGCCGGGTCACGTCGAAGCCAGGAGGCAGTTGCGCCGTCCGGGTTAATCATGGCGGTCACCGGGCCTTGCGGCGGTGCCGCTGGATCACGGTCGTCGCGGAGATCCGCAGCTCACGGGGCATTTTGGTTCGTGAGGTACCTGTTGGAACCGCGCCGGGGGCACCAACAGGAACATCACAAGCCGATCCGGCGCGCTGCGCCGGAAGGTCTTGTGGATTCATGGCTTCGGTGATCCTTTCCGCTGAGGTGGCGACTTCAGGCAGCTGGTCGGCGGGCATCCCGGATGGGGCAGGGCGTCCAGCAGATCGAGGTCTGTTTCGCGGAGTGGACGTTGCTCGGCTTTGTCGGCTTCGGCGAGTTCCGCGATCGACGCCAACGCCTCGGTCTTGCCTCCTTCCGGTTCTGTAGCTTCCGCGGAGAGCCTTGGTGAAGTGGTCTTCCAGCACACCTTGTTGGGCTTGCGTCAGAAGGGACTTTTGACGCTGAGCGATGTCGTCGAGTTGTCGCTGGAGTCTTTCCCGTTCTCGCAGGCGATCTTGCGTGGCGCGGTCATCCACCTTTGAGAGGTCTTCGGACAGGATCGTGCGGCGGTCCTGTCCGAAGACGCGATCGGCGAAGAATCTGGTCACTGCGTCCAGTGCAAAGAGGTTCGCCCCAGCCAGACCGCCGTTGTGGCGGCTCAGTCGATCAGGTCTTCGAGTACTCGGCCTCTTGACGAGTCGGTGATCACCTGCCAAGCTCGTGTGACAGATGAACAAAAGATGTCACATCGCGTTCTTGCTTATCTTCGAACGAGCTCATTCAACGACAGGACTTCTTTCATGCGACTGACTCGCATCACGGCCGCACTCGCAGCCACCGCGGCAGCCATGCTGCTTTCCGTCACCAATGCCAACGCCACCGCCGTTGCCTGCGGTGGCTCCGTCTCCAGCGGACCCATCGGCGCCAACGGCTGCATCAGCGCCGAAAGGAAAGAGGTAAAACCAGCCCCTCTCCGCGATATCATCGCCCATGTTGTGCTGAGGAACACCAGCCCTCACGCTGTCCAGGTCGAATATGAAGCATTTCTCAACGACGGTTCCGGTGACTGGAAGAAGATCGGCAACGGGCGCAAGCAGGTTCCCGCCCGTAAAACCATTGGCCCCGTCGAAATCGGCAGTCAAACCCGTATCTGTGCTCCCCACAGGGTCGAGATCCGCGTCCACGTCAAGCCCTCGGGAGGCGCCTGGAGCAACTGGACCAACGCTGCGACTTCCCAGTGCCAGACCTGATCGCCGCGGCGCACAGTCGGTGTTCCGCGGCGTGGCGTGGGATGTCCACCAGCGGAGTGACGACTGGAGTGCTCACGGGCAACGCGATAAGTCGGTTCCGATCCACGTCTCACCGCTGTGATCGGGTTAAGACGGGCTGAGTCAGACCTCGTTGCCGAGGTCGATCTCGGGCGCGACCGGAAAGGCGGTCAAGGTGGCCTTGTCCACGCACCCCGGCGTCCGCCGCGCCGACCAACACTGTCCACTCAGGAGGCCGGCCGGGTGATCCCTACTGTCCACAGCGGACGGTCGCTGCTCGGAGAGCTTGTCCTCGTTGTCCTTGGGGCCGGCGCCGACGGCCGGTTTCGATCTCGAAGAATAGCGCCTTGGCCCGGATGCGATCGCCGGACTTTACCTTCTTGAGGATCGGGTGGGCGACGAACAGATGCTGAAGCTCGCGGTCATGTGGAAGCCGCAGGCGGGCGTCAAGGAGTCCATGACGACCCGAACCCTTCGCCGATAAACATGTGCCCTATTTATAGAGGGGTAAGCCAAACGTGGCGTGTCCGGGTGAGCGTGGCACCACACTCGCGTGCTCAGGGCCGGAACTCACGTGCTTGACGCCGGAACTCGCGTGCTTGAAGCCGCGACACCGAGTGCCTGATCCAGGCACGCGAGTTACGCCTCTGAGCACGCGAGTCACGTGTCCGAGCACGCGAGTTACGCCTTCACCCTGCCCGTCACCCCGGCGAACAGACCGCCCACAACCCCGACACGTTCGCCTTGTCCGCTCTAGCGGCGGCGCCGCCAGCGGTTATGCGACTTTGCCGGGGCCCGACTTTCAAGGCAGGGAAGGAGGCCTTCACGGACCTCCAGCCCCCAGTCCTCAACGGGGTGTTGCGAAAGCCACTTTCGCAACCTTCAACGTTGCGAAAGTGGCTTTCGCAACACGGAGCCAGCCCACAGGGCCCGCTACGTTTGCCTTACCTCTCAAAATAACTCACGGTCGGATTATGGGCTACGACATCGAACGTCCGCTCATGCCGAGGACAGCGTGCTTGGCCCGCGGGTATATGCCTCGCGGTGCGGCGTCTGCTGCGTGATGATGCGCCGGTGCGGACAGGTGCGACGTTTCAGCTCTCAGATGATCATGGTGGAAGCGCTTCGTTCGTAACTGGACTACTTGGTCTGAAGCCACCCCATGCATTCGAGGTCGGGGATCAAGTAGGGCGTCGTTCTGGAGTCATCCGTCGGGTGTCGCTGTGGCTGCTGTCGTCGGACTTGCCGCTGGGTGGCGAACTTGCCGATCATCTTCACTGGCTTCTCGACCGGCTTGAGTCAAAGGCCGACACGTTGTGGCAGCTGGCAAATTACTCGTCGATTTCCGTGCACACCCGACCCGACCGGCGCGCAACCGCTGTCGGCGTGGCTTCGCCATGGCCGAAGGACTCGCAGCGCGGCCAAGCTATTGCGTGCGCCGCACCTGCCGGTGGACCAGGTCGCGACCTGGGGCGAGTGGGGTGTCGCCAAGCCTTCATCCGAAGTTCTTCGCCCGCGTCGCAGAGATGGTGCCCCGACGGGCCAGGCGAGACGATGTACGTGGGTGACCACCGGGACAACGACGTAGCGATCACGGCTGGACACGAGCGATGGTCCAAACCGGATCGGCACTCGGCGTGGGAACGGGTCATTCCGGCGAGGTGGGGTCACCGGCGAGGGCCTTCAGTCCGCGAATGACCGTTTCGGCGCTGGGAGCCCGCTCGGGGGCGACGAGGTGCTGCATCATCACGCCGGCGATGAGGGCGAACTGGACTGCGCCGGCCGCGTCGGCGTCCGTGCGGGACAGGCGTTCGCCGAAGACCTTCCGGGCTTCGTCCTGGGCATCCGCGAGCCGTTCGCGGATGTCCGGGACCCGGATGGCCTGGGTCGCGCTTTCGAGGACGGCGGTCCACAGGTCGCGCTGCTCGGTGAAGGAGTCGATGAGGCCTGTCCAGGTGGCGGTCAGCGACGTTCCGGCCGGTTCACGGAGCCGCTCGACCGCCTCGGTCGAGAGTTCGATCATGGCCTCGTTCATGAGGGCCTCTTTGGAGCCGAAGTGGTACCCGATGGAGCCGAGGTTCGCACCTGAGGCGGCGGTGATGTCGCGCGCGGTGGTGTGCGCGTAGCCGCGTTCGACCAGGCAGCGCTTGGCTCCGTCGAGGAGGTCCTCTCGTTGTCCCATGCGCCGATCCTAGCGGGTACTGTGACAAGCGTCTTATACAAGCGTCTTATACAAATGTACAAGACGCCTGTATGGTCGTGAAACCGGAACGAGCCGGCCTCGCACAAAGGGAACGACGATGAACCCCAACCGCTACGTCCTCGGCAACTTCGCCCCGGTCGCCGAGGAGATCACTGCCTTCGACCTGCCCATCACCGGGAAAATCCCGGACGACCTCAATGGCCGTTACCTGCGCATCGGCCCGAACCCGCTTGGTCTGGAAGACGCGGCGGCGCACATTTGGACCCTCGGGGAAGGCATGGTCCACGGCGTGCGTCTGCGGGACGGTCGCGCCGAGTGGTACCGCAACCGCTGGGTCCGGTCGGCTTCCGTGTCCGACCGGCTCGGCGAACCCCGCCGCGGACAGGTCGCCGACGAGCGCCTGGACTTCGCGCCGAACGTCCAGGTCGCGGACCACGGTGGCCGCCTCTACGCGCTCATCGAGGGAGGTCTGGCCCCGTACGAGCTGACCGACGAACTCGACACCGTCGGACCCGCCTCCCTCGGTGCCACGGCACAGGGTTTCTCGGCCAACGCGCACAGCAAGTACGACCACGCGACCGGCGAACTGCACTCGCTGGCCTTCCGTTACGGCGCGGATTTCGTGCAGCACATCGTGATCGGTCCCGACGGGCACAACCGGAGCGTCACCGACATCAAAGCGCCCACCCTGCCGTACATGCACGACTTCGCGCTCACCGAGCATTACGTGGTGCTCTACGAGTCCCCGATGGTCTTCGCGCCCGAGCGCCTGACGACCGGGGTGCCGTTCCGCTGGGACGGGGACCTGCCGTCACGGCTGGGTCTGCTGCCGAGAGCGGGCGGGACGGTGCGCTGGTTCGAGACCGAGCCCGTCATGGTCGGCCACACCCTGAACGCCTTCGAGGACAACGGAAAGGTGGTGGTGGACGTGGTCGTGCATCCCCGGCCGGTGGACTTCGCCGACGTCGGCGCCTCCAAGCCCGTGCTGGAACGCTGGACCGCCGACCTCGCGCTCGACCGGGTCGCGCGAACGCTGCTACACGAACGCCCGCAGGACTTCCCTCGTCTGAACGGCCGTTTCAGCGGCAAGTCCTACCGCTTCGGCTACTCGGCGGCGGCCGAGCTCTACGCCACACCGAGCACCACTGAACCGGACCGTCCTGACGAAGGCTTCAGCAGCGCTCTCCTCAAACACGACCTCCTGACCGGTACCACCGAAACCCACGAGTTCGGCCGTGACGCGAGCGCGGGCGAGACAGTGTTCGTCCCGGCGGACGGGGCAGACGCGGAAGATGACGGCTACAACCTGGTTTACGTCCACAACCCCGATCGGGGTGCGGCGGACCTGGTGATACTGGCCGCTCAAGACTTCGCGGGCGAACCCCTCGCCAGGGTCCATCTGCCCGCACGCGTCCCACTGGGGTTGCACGGCAGCTGGATTCCCGTCGCGTGATTCGGTCACCGAATGTGAGAGATATCTGCCACCAGGGCTCACTCTCGTCCCGTCAAGGACGGTCTGTCGTCCGTGCTGTCGCCATCTGGAGGCGTCGATGCGCGCGAGAAGGCCGGGGTTCCACCGATGGCAGCGGACGCTCTGCTCTCCGATGCTCCGGCCGAATGGTGGCCCAGGCGTCTGCGCGGCGGCGGGCACCAACCCTCAGCCTGCCGCGGGAGTCCTGGACGAGGTCGAGAAGAGAGGCGACGGATACGGCAGGTGCGGCCTCATCGCGTGCACCTCGGATGCGAAGCTGGAGGGACAGGGGAGGGAGGGACGTGGTGCGGAGGCTGCTGCGATCATGGGCAGGTCTCTGGGCAACGAGAAGTACCTGTGGGGAATGGATCCGTCTGACATTTGCAAGGCTGTTGTGGCCCATTACGGCGTCCGGTTCCGCACGTACGATTGGAGAAATCCGTGAACGACTGGCCGACTGGGCTGCAGGACGAGCTTCTGCGAGTCGGATGGAGCCCGGAACGCCGCGTGGACACCTCGGGGTGGCGGAGCATCTTCGAGCCGCGCGGGCTCGAGATGTTCCCAGCGGCGGAGGACTTCCTGTCCCGGTTCGGCGGGCTCTCGTTCGAGAAACGTCCGAACGGGATCGATTCCTGGTGCTTTCAGTTCGAGCTGGATCCCAGGCTATGTGCCGGTGAGGAGGATCTGTTCCTCGACTGGGGGAGAACGATGGGAAAGGCATGGTTTCCTCTGGGGGAGTACGACAACAGCAGGTTCTTCCTCGCCATCGACGAGGACGCGGTGATCTACACCGCCGTCAACTGGATCGCCCGGTTCGGCCGAGGGGTCCGAGGGCTCGCCGCGATCGTGTTCGGTGCGTTGCCGGAGCCCCTCGGGATCGACGCCGTCGAGGACTGACGCAGCAGCGGTCGAGTGGGCGGATTATCACCACGCTCACTCGGCCGCATCGTCGGCTGGCTCGCACGGGATGCCGGCGTGGCCGATTCCGGGCCGAGCACGCTGTTACTGAGACAGTCCCTCGGCGGCACAGGACGGCGGCTACTGAGTTCGAGTCGAGAAGATGCGCGCTGCGCCTTCGCGAACGGCTGTCCAGTCCGTCGCGGGTACGTGCCGCATGGCGGCGGCCAGAGATCCTGAACGCCGCTGGTGTTCGTGGCGGAGCTGAGCGATGTCGAGCCGGACGTCTGGAAGCCCCGAACACGATGACTCGTAATCGTCGCGTTGTCGCTCGCGAACGTCACTCATAAGCCTCGTGCCCAGCGTCGTATCGCCGCGTGAGCGTCATCGTGCGGGATGGCGGCTGTCCCGGCGGCGGGTTCGAGGGGACCGCGGTCCGCAGTGGAGGGCCAGAGTTGCAGGAGGAAGTTCTCCGTGCGGTGGATCGTGTCGTGGGGGTTGGCGTAGAAGATCGCGTCAACCTGGTCGCCGCCCCAGCGGTACACGCGGACCTGGTAGGTCCCGGGGCTGCTCAGGCGGAGGAGGTCTGTTTCGGTGCTGGGGGCGGAGAATCCTCTGGCGCCGATTTCGTGGTGGTCGAAGGTTGTTTCGACGGTCGAGGTGTCGCTGTGCGGTGGCCCGCCGCGGGCTGGTTCTCGGGGCCATGCCTCGAGTCGCACAGCGGCCGCGGTTGTCCATTCGCTGGCCGGTTGGAGGATGATCAGGTCAGGGAGTGTGGCCGCCCAGCCGGAGCCTGCCGGTGGGAGGTACGGGGACGGTTCTGTTCCCCGCGCCTCGATCACGAGCCGGCTGTGGTCGACGCCGGTGTGTCCTTCCACGAACGCGGTCGGCGCCGGTGGTCCTTCGGGTGGCCAGTCAGCACGTCCAGACGTAGAACTCATCCAGTGCACCGTACAAGACACGATCGCGGTCGGTCTCGGGATCGTCGCGCAGGCGGTCTTCTTCAACACCGCCTGGTCAGAACTCTCTCGTCGGCAGTGTCCTCGGCGTCGTGACCAACGACGCTCGCCTGCACGCCGGTGTCGCGTGCTCGCCGCCACCGACACTGCTGTCAAGAAATCTCCGGCTCGGTGTCCCGCTTGAGCTTCGCGAAACGCGTGGCCGCGAACAGTGCCGCCACCGCGATCATGCCGAACGTGGTCAAGAGCCGGTTCACGTCGATGGCGGGTTCCCAGCGCAGCTTGCCGTCTTTGATGACGTACGCGCCCACCGGCTTGGCCGACAGGCCGAACCCGCCACCCTCGCCCGAGTGGCCGCTTTCGTCCCGGCTGTCGGCGCCGGCGCCGCCGGTGCCGACAGTGGCGGCCACGATCACCGTGACGCCGTCGACATGGTGCGGCTCGCCGTAGACCATCTTCGTTTCGAGACCGTTCTTGGCCTTCTTCAGCAGTTCGTCGACGTTCACGATGTGCTCCCAGGGTTGACGGTGCGGCCGGCGCCGCCGGCCGGGTATCGGCTTTCGCGCTGCTGCACCGGAATCGGCAGGCCGATCCCGTAATGGCCCAGAGGCCGCAGTACTTCCGCGATCGGGCGTCGAGGGGTGGCGGGGAGCGGGGGAGTGCCCTCGGGCAGGTGGCCGATTCGCACGACGAGCTGAGGCTCGGCTCCCTCCGCGACGACGCAGTCGCGGATCAGCCCACGGGTGCTTGGCAGCTCCAGCGGCTCCGTGACCAGGCAGGAGGCGAGGTTCAGCCGGGTCGCGGTCAGAACTACGGCGCTGGCGGCTTCGCCCGCTCGTAGCCTGTCGAGCGAAGTGTCCTCCACGGTCGCCAGTACGGTCAGTGCGGCGCCGTCCTGGGCCTCGGTGTCGGTGAGCAGGGCGTCGGAGAAGTCCCGTACCAGCGGTGCCGCAGTGGCCAGGACCGCGTTTCGTGCGGGTACGCCGTCCGCGGCGTACCGCCGCCCGCTCCAGGACGCGAGTTCGATTCCGTACCCCGGGTCGGCCCGGTGCAGGCCTTGCGCCTCCACCGCGGCGGCCGTCAGTGCCGAACGCCGTGGAGCGTCGGTCACGAAGCGCAACATCGCGTCGTGATCTGTCGCGCTTCTTACGAGGCGGTTCTGCTCCCAGGCCGCCAACGGCCGGGTGGCATACCGACGGCGATCCGACCGGCGTCGAGATATCGCCGTGGCCAGCGCGATGTCCTCTTCACGTGGCTCATGCGGAACCAGGTCGATCCGGGCCAGCACGTCGGGCTCGGGTAGCCGGTCGATATGGGTGGCCCAACCGAGTGCCGCGGCCGCGACCGTGAAGTGATGGAGCACGCATCCGCAGCTGATGAGCAGATCGCGGCCCTCGGGGTCGGCCTGCCACAGCCTCCGGTTCGTGTCCGCGCGCAGTTCGATCGTGCGGCCGCTGAACCGCCAGTCCCAAGGTTGGCTGTTGTGCACCGAAGGGGCGCGTACGGCCAATGCGACAGCAGCCTTCACCGTGTACGTGTCGGGCGGGTCGTGGTCCATCGCTCTCCCTCTCGGATCGGACTGTTCCCATGGTCGCCGTCTCCGGAGCGCGAGCACAGGGGCGAACGACCCGCTGGGCGTGACGGAGCCGAGGGCCCTTCGACCCTTCCGCGCGCGCGGGCGCCGAGACGCGGACGGCTACAGTCCATAGTGGAGTGTCAAGACAGGGTCGGATGACTCTGGTCGCGGATGACCAAAGACCTCTTCCTCGTCGACGTACGGCCGAATCCGGATGTCGCCTTGATTCGTACCGTTGAGGCCATGGCAGGCAAGGGCAAGGCGCGGATCCCGCGTGTGGTGTACGAACGGGAACTGCTGCGGTTGCAGGCCGAGCTGGTCAAGCTTCAGGAGTGGGTGCGACACGAGGGCGCCCGGCTGGTGGTGGTGTTCGAGGGCAGGGACGCGGCGGGGAAGGGCAGTACGATCAAGCGGGTCACCGAACACCTGAACCCGCGCGTCGTGCGGATCGCGGCTCTGCCGAGGCCTACCGATCGTGAACGGACGCAGTGGTACTTCCAGCGCTACATCGAGTACCTGCCCGCGGCCGGTGAGATCGTGCTGTTCGACCGCAGCTGGTACAACCGTGCCGGGGTCGAGCGGGTGATGGGGTTCTGCACTCCCGAAGAACACAGGCGCTTCCTTCAGCAGTGCCCCATTTTCGAGCGGTTGCTGGTCGACGACGGCATCCTCCTGCGCAAGTACTGGTTCTCGGTCAGCCGGGACGAACAGGAGCGCCGGTTCCGAAGCCGGATCGACGATCCGATGCGCCGCTGGAAACTCTCCGAGATGGACCTGCGGTCGGTGACGCAATGGGAGGACTACTCGCGGGCGAAAGACGACATGTTCGTACATACCGACACCGCCGATTCTCCTTGGTATGTGGTCGAAAGCGAGGAAAAGCGGCGCGGACGGCTCAACATGATCGCGCATCTTCTTTCGAGCGTGCCTTATCACGACGTCGTCCATGAGGCGGTTTCACTCCCTTCGCGTCCGGAATCGAGCGGCTACTGCCGCCCCGATCGGCTGTTGCAGACCTATGTCCCGGACCACGCGGCGACCTTGAAGGAGACGAGTCCATGAGTGCGCCCATCGCGACCGCGCCCGGTGCCGTGTACTTCGACACGGCTTCTCTGCGCCTGCTCAGAAATGATCTGACACTGAGTGCCGACAATGGATCTTGGTGCCTCGAAACACCCGACGGCGCGATCCGCTTCGCCGGTTCGGACTTGGCCGTCCCACCGACCCTTTACCGGCTGCTTCGGGCGTATACCCGTGATGACGACCTGGTGGCCGTCGCGCGCGTCGGTGACGGCGGGAGGGCGGGGCTTCACAAGGCGCTCGATCACCGGATCGCGCGCTCGCCTCGACCTCCCGACGACTCCGCACGAGGAGTGGTCCTCCGCTATGTGCGTGCGCAGATCGCGGCCCTCGCCGCGGCGGATCTGGCGGTCCGGCAGGACAAGCCGGACGCGGTACATCGGATGCGGGTGGCGACCCGGCGGCTGCGTGGCGTTTTCTCCGCCTACGCCCGGGTGCTGGGCGGACGGAGACTTCTCAAGGCGATGGGTGCCGAATTGCGCTGGCTCGGCGGGGAACTCGGCCCGGCGCGGGATATCGAGGTCCAGTGGGCACGTTCACGGCCCTGGGCCGGAGAGCGGACGAACGCCTCCTTCGCCGTCCTCTCGGAGCAGGCGCGCGAGCGGGTTCGGTGCGCGCTCGACGGCCGTCGGTATCTCCAGTTGCTCACCGCCCTGGACGTTCTCGAGGTGGTGCTGAGTGAGAAGCCCCGGCGGCTCTGGCCCGCGGCGGCGCGGCGACCCGCCAAGGAAGTACTTCCTCGCCTGGCTCGTGCGGTGGCCGGGAAGGTCGACGCTCGCGTGTCCGCGGTCGCCGCGCTACCACCCGGCCCGGAACGTGACCGCGCTGTACACGACGTGCGGAAAGCGGCCAAGCGGCTGCGGTACGCGCTGGAGGCCGGCGCCGGGGCGCTGCCGGTCGAGGCCAAGCCCGCACTGCGTGCTTTCCAGAACCTTCTCGGAGAATTCCAAGACGCTGTTGTCGCCCGTGGGCTCTTGAGTTCCTTGGAGGTCGCGGACGGTACCTTGACGGCGGTACGGACACGGGAGACGGCCAACGCCGATCGGTGTGTGGCCGGGCTGCCGAGGGCCTGGCGCGATCTCCGCCGTGCTCTTCGTCCTTTGTGGACTTAGCGCGCGCCGGCGCGCGCCACGGCTGGTGCGGTACCGGCGTGCCATCCGGGTCACGACGGTACCGCGCGGCTATTTCGTCATTTCTCCGGTGTGTTCGTGACCTCGACGCCGCCGAAGATCGCGGTCGCGTTCACGGCGAGCACAGGAGCGTCCGCCGGGAGATCACCGGTGCCGTCGGTCTTGTCCTCCAGGCCGCCCATGAACGGCAGACCGCCGAGCGAGACCCGCCAGCCCCGCGGTACCAGCACTTTGACGCCGCCGAACAAGGCAAAGGCGTCCACCGTCGCGCCCTCGTCGATCCGCGCTTGACGAAGATCGAGCGTCGAGCCACCGAAGATCGCCGAGACGTCGGTGTGCCGCAGGTGGCGGGACTGTTCCCTGGTGGTCGCTCCGCCGAACATCACGAGCGGTGTCCTGGTGCTGTGCTCCCGGCTCAGGCCGGCGAGCACGGCGAATCCCGCCACCGCCAGCAGGGTCGGCCACCACAGGCCGCCTTCAGCCAGCTCAAGGGTGCCCGCGAGCAGGATGAGCCCGATCACCGTCACGGCGGCCGGTCCGACCGACATCCGTCGCTGGGACAGCATGGCGACGATGCCGAGGCCGACCAGGGAGACAGGCCACCACGCGCTGAGCAGGCCGCCGGTTTCGAGGACACCGGTCGCGTCGAGGATTCCCGACACGCCCAAGACCACCAGGACCAGCCCGACCCAGAATCGAACGGGTTTCACGACGGCTTCTCCTCCGGCGCGTCGTCGCCCCGGCGTTCGACCGTGATGGACCAGGGGCCCGCGAGCGCGGTGATCGCCCCGGCCGCGGTCACGACCGGTGCGAGGACCGCGGCGACGATGCCGGCGCTCAAGGGGACATCGAGCACTACGCGGGCCTGGGTGTCCTTGACGACGATCCGCCGGACGTTGCCCTCGTGGACGAGCTGTTGCACTTTCTCGGTGAACACTTCACGTGGCTCCTTCGGCGCGGCGGATTCGGTCGCTTGCCGATCTTCGTTCTGCACAGTCATGGTTTCCTCTCCCTTCCGCTTCCACGGTGAAGCTTCGGCTCGCCGGGCGGCAGTGACCTTCGGTCCTTCCCGCGGGCCGAAAGGCGGATGATCCTGAACGGAGGACTTTCCGACCGAGGAGGCCGTTCGTGAAGATGCGTGCGTGGCGGGTCGTCCGGCCGGGGCCGGTGGCCTCGAACCCGCTCGACTGGGCGGAGGTGCCGGTCCCGCGACCGGCCGCCGGTGAGGTGCTGGTCGAAGTGCTGGTGTGCGGGGTGTGCCGGACCGATCTGCATGTCACCGAGGGAGACCTGCCGGTGCATCGGGCCGGGGTGACGCCGGGGCACGAGGTCGTGGGCGAGGTGGCCGCCGTCGGGGCGGGCGTTTCGGGCTTGGCCGTGGGTGACCGGGTGGGGATCGCGTGGTTACGGGAGACCTGTGGCCGGTGCCGGTACTGCCTTCGTGGCCGGGAGAATCTGTGCCCGGCGTCGCGGTACACCGGCTGGGACGAGGACGGGGGGTACGCCGAGTTCGCGGTCGTACCGGCCGCTTACGCCCTGCCGCTGCCGGAGGGGTACACCGACGACGAGCTCGCACCGTTGCTGTGCGCCGGTTTGATCGGCTACCACGCGCTGAAACGGGCGGAGGTACCGGAAGGCGGCCGCCTGGGGATCTACGGGTTCGGTGGAAGCGCGCATCTGACCGCTCAGGTGGCGATCGCGCGTGGCGCCACCGTGCATGTGATGACCCGTAGCGAGGAAGCCAGGAAGCTGGCTCTGGAACTCGGAGCTGCCTCGGCCGTGGCGGCGGCCGAAGCGCCGCCGGAGCCACTGGACTCGGCGATCCTGTTCGCGCCTGCCGGGGACTTGGTCCCGCCCGCTCTCGAAGCCCTCGAGCGGGGCGGGACCTTGGCCATCGCCGGGATCCATCTCTCCGACATCCCGTCCCTGGACTATCAGCGGCATCTTTTCCAGGAGCGCCAGGTGCGCAGTGTCACGGCGAACACCCGCGCCGAGGCGCGGGAGTTCCTGGCCTTCGCGGGCGAGCACCACCTCGAGGTGAGCACGGTGCGGTATCCGCTGGACCGCGCCGATCGGGCGCTCACGGATCTGGCGGCGGACCGGGTCAACGGCGCGGCCGTGCTGCGGGTGAGCTGACGGCGCCCGTTCCCGCGGGATCGGGCGCCGCCGTGGGCCCTTACCGGAATCGCCGGCGGTGCACGCCGAGCACGAGCGTCGCGCCCACCATCATCGTGACCGTGCCACCCAGCGCGAGCCAGGCGACCTCGACCCCTGTCGTGGCTAAACCGGGCGTGTGCGAAGCGGAGGGCCGGGGCGCCGCAGGAACCACCGCGCCAGGTACGAGCACCTGCCGGCTCGTGGGCGGCGGCACAGGATCCGGATCGGGCTGGTAGGGGCCGGGAACAACGAAGTAGAGATGGCGATAGGGATTGTCGCCGGGCCCGTTTTCCCCGTCGCGGACGACGAACTCAGGGTCGGAGTACACCATCGTCCACGCTCCCACGATCCCGAAGTCGTACAGATCAGCCGGTACATTCCGGAATGTGAAGCCGCCGTCGCCGTTGGTCACCGATCGAGCCACGACCGCTCCGGTGACCTGGTTCCGCAGGTAGACCTTCACCCCGGGGAGCGGATCGCTGTAGGGGAGGCCGAGCTGCGGTTTCCACAGGAAACGCCCCAGGTAGCCGTCCACCCGCGGGGCCATGCCGCCGGGGATCCTCGCCGTCGCACCGATGGACGGTCCTCCGTTGAGGAACGGCGGCGCACCGAAGGCACACGTGACGCGCAGGTGGCCTACGGCGGCGGCCTCGTCCGTGATCCGGACCGTCATGACGTGCACCCGCTTGGCTTTGGCCGGGACGGTCACACCCGGCCCGCCGGGAGCCAGATCCCCGGTCGCGAGCTCGCCCGGACCGGAGAGCCGGCAACCGGCGGTCACGTTCTTGATCACCGCCGTGCCCTTGTTGGCCAGTGTCACGGTCAGGCGCGCGACGTCGTTCTTTCGGTATGTCTCCCGGGTGAACGTCATCGACACGGAAAGCCATTTGGCGGCCGAAGCCGTGCCGCGGACCACCACGTCGGGGTCGTCGACACCGTCCACTTCGACGTTCGGCCCCACCAGATACCACTCGGCGCTCTCGAGCGATGTCCAGTAGCGGCCCGCCGGCAGATCCTGGAAGACGAAACGTCCCCGGGCGTCGGTGGTCGTGGTCCGGCCGACGTTCGGTGTGCCACCAGAGGTGTACACCTTGACCCCGGCCAGCGCCTCACCGGGATCCATCGTCCCGTTTCCGTCGCGGTCGCCGTAGACCGTTCCGCGGTAGCTGCCACTGAGGTGCGTGACCGGGACGGAAGCGGTGACCGTGTTGTCCGCCGGGTCGGCGTCCTGTTCGTCGCCGGGCAGAGCGGCTGTGACCGTGAGGGTCACCGGGCCGGATGTGGTGGTCACGTACCCGTCCGCGGTCCCGACCACGGTCTGCCCCGGTTCGATCGGCACACCGGGCGGGGTGAGCGGCGTCCACCAGGTGGTGGACAGATTGCCGGTGGAACTCACGATCACCCGGCTCGCGGACGCCTTCCCACTGTTGGTGACCCTGGCGTGCACCGTGATCAGCTCAGTGGAGAGGTACGAGGGTTCGTCGAACCACACCGTCAATCGCAGGTCCGGAAGGTCAGGCACGGCGGGCCGCGGGGCCGTCGTCGTCGGGGCGCTGGACCGGGTGCTCGACGATGTGGGGATCGTCGGTTTCGCCGTGGTCGGCCGGGACGTGGTCGACGTGGTCTTCGACGGAACCGGCGCGGGTCGCGACGACGTCGGCGTGATCTTCACGGGGGCCGTCGGGGAGGTCTTCGCAGGGGAGGCCGGTGCGGGGGCCGCGGCCTCTGTACTCCGGGCGGTCACCGGCGTGGCCGGAGCCGTTTCACTCGCGAATGCCGGCCCCGCCGACGCGGCGAGGCAGAGCGTGATCGACGCCGATACGGCCGCCATGGATCGGGATCTTCGTGACATGTCAGGACTTCTCGATTCGTCTGGGGTCGTGCTCGCGCACGGTCAGGCGGCATGAATCAGGAAGCTGCGAGGCTGTGTGTTATCGAGAGGTAAGGCACACATGGCTGGGTGGTGCGCCCTGGGCCTGGTGGCCTTTTCGTGGCCTGGGGTGTCCTGAAGCCCCCTTTCGGACGTGGAGCGTCTCGAAGGTTCCCTTCAGAACGGGATCCGGGCCCGTGTTTCGGAGCCGGTGTCCCCAATGCGGCATTGGAGACACATTTGCCCCTACCCCTCAATTCGACACGGCACGTGGCTCTGGCGCCGAAAGGCCCGGGTACACGAAGCCATCGTCATGCGCCGCGGCGAGGCTCGCGCGGCATGCGCGAATCAGCTGCCGGGTCGCCCGGGTCGGCGCAGCGCGCCCACAGCCTGGACAGGAGAAGGTGACGTCTCCGGCAAGTTCGTCGACCGCGACGGAGAGTGCGAGAGAGCAGGAGCGGCACCAGCGGTGGCCGGTCACGATGATGATGTGGAGCGGCGACGACACGCATTGGTGCAGCCAGCGGCGATGGGTCCGGCAGGTGATCCGCTCCAGAGGATCGCGGTCTTGCTCTTCTTCGAGGTCTTCCCGTGACAAGGTGATCGCGAGCCGGTGATCTTTCAGATCCGCGTAGCGAGCGAGGAGAGGCTGTTCCTGCTGGTTGTTCGTGGCCGACATGGGAGGGTCCTCGCTTCCGATCCGCGGGTTGCTGCCTGTACTCCCATCGTGCGCGGTTCGCGGGAGGGACAGGAGAGGCGGACGCCCCGGGGCGGAGCGGCCCTTCGGTCCGCCTGGATCCCTTCGATCGCGGGCCGAAGGTCCCGCTGCGCGGATCCCGGCGCGTCACGACACCCACCGGCTTCACGCCCTCGGCGACGAACTGCCGTCGCACGTCTTTCCGGCGGGTGTGATGACGGTGCCTTCTGTGCCCCGCAACATCGCGGCGGGTGAGTCGAGGGCGCCGATGGCGGCGGTGTTGCCGGTGAGTTCGACGAAGCGGCAGGCGGCGTCGACCTTCGGGCCCATCGAACCGGCCGGGAAATCGCGGGACCGCAGCTGTGCCGGTGTGGTGTGGTGGATCGGAGTGGCGTGCGCGGTGCCGTAGTCGTCGATCACGGCGGGCACGTCGGTGAGCAGCAGCAGCGCGTCGGCGTCCAGGGCTTCGGCGAGCAGGGCGGCGGTCTGGTCCTTGTCGACGACGGCTTCGACCCCGCGCAGCCGTCCGGTGTGTTCGTCCCGGACCACGGGGACACCGCCCCCGCCGGCACAGACCACGATCGTTCCCGCCTCGACGAGCGCGCGGATCACCGGAGTCTCCACCACGCGCTGTGGCCGGGGCGATGGCACGACCCTGCGCCAGGACGAGCCGTCCCGGCGGACGGTCCAGCCACGTTCGGCGGCCAGCGCGGCGGACCGCTCCGCGGTGTAGACCGGGCCGACGAACTTGGTGGGATCGGCGAACGCGGGATCGGCGACGGAGACGAGCGTCTGCGTCATGAGCGTGGCGACCTGCTTGCCGGGCACGACGTTCCGCAGCGCCTGACCGAGCAGGTAGCCGATCATGCCCTGGGTCTGCGCACCGAGGACGTCGAGTGGGTACGGCCGCGTCAGGGCGGGGTCCGCCGCGCTTTCCAGGGCCAGCATGCCGACCTGGGGGCCGTTTCCGTGGGTCAGCACGACTTCGTGCTCGGTGGCGAGATCCGCGATGGCCTCGGCGGCGGCGAGCACGTTGACCTGCTGGAGGTCGGCGTCCGGCCGTTCACCGCGGCGCAGCAGGGCGTTGCCGCCCAGGGCGACGAGAATCCGCACGGTCAGCTCCCCAGGGTGGCGACCAGGATCGCCTTGATGGTGTGCATCCGGTTCTCCGCCTGCTCGAACACCAGCGACGCCGGGGATTCGAAGACGTCGTCGGTGACCTCGACGCCGTCCAGCCCGAATTCCTCGAACGCTTCGGCGCCGACCTCGGTGTCGCGGTCGTGCAGGGCGGGCAGGCAGTGCAGAAACCGGACATCGGGGTTGCCGGTGGCGCTGAGCGTCTTCGCCGTGACCTGGTACGGCGCCAGCAGCGCGACCCGCTCGTGCCAGGTGCCGGCGGGTTCGCCCATGGATACCCAGACATCGGTGTAGACGAAGTCCGCGCCCGTCACGGCCTCCTCGACGTCGTCGGTGACGGTGACGCGGGCACCGCTGGTGACACCTTCGGCCAGACAGGCCGTCAGGTACTCCTCGTCCGGCCAGAGCGCGCGGGGCCCGGCCAGCCGGACGTCCATGCCGAGTTTGGCGCCCATCGCGAGCAGGGATCGGGCGACGTTGTTGCGGGTGTCGCCGAGGTAGCAGAAAGCTATCTCCGGCAAGGGCTTCGTGCTGTGCTCGCGCATGGTGAACACGTCGCACAGTGATTGCGTGGGGTGACTCGTCGCGGTGAGTCCATTGTAGACGGGCACGCCGGAGTGCCGGGCCAGCTCTTCGACGGTGGCCTGCTCATGGCCGCGGTATTCGATCCCGTCGTACATGCGGCCGAGCACGCGAGCGGTGTCACGGGCGGATTCCTTGTGCCCGAGGTGGGCGTCCTGCGGGCCGAGGTAGGTCGTGGTCGCTCCTTCCTCGGCGGCGGCGACCTCGAACGCGCATCGGGTACGGGTGGAGGCCTTCTCGAAGATGAGCGCCAGATGTTTGCCCACCAACCGGTTCTGCGCGATCCCGGCGTAGGCCGCGGACTTGAGCTGGGCGGCGAGATCGAGCAGGAAGAGGAGTTCTTCCTTGGTGAAGTCGAGTTCGGTGAGGTAGCTGCGGTTGCGCAGGTTGAAGGCCATTTCGGCTCCGTTCAGCTCGGGTCGCGGTCGATCGGGCAGGTCATGCAGCGCGGGCCGCCACGGCCGCGTCCCAGTTCGCTTCCGGCGATGGTGACGACTTCGATGCCGTGCTTGCGCAGCATGGTGTTGGTGGCGACGTTGCGTTCGTAGCCGAGGACGACCCCGGGGGCGACGGCAAGGTAGTTCGTACCGTCGTCCCATTGCTCCCGCTCGGCGGCCCGGATGTCTTCGTCGGTGCTGAGAAGCGTGATCTCGGGGACTTCCAGGACTTCGGCGAGGGTGTGCCAGAGGTTCTCGTCGGCGTGCACGTTCAGGGTGGCGGGCTCATCTCCCGCGGTGATGGTCCAGCTGCGCGCGTCGTGGTCGAAGTAGGGGTAGACGACGAAGGTGGCACGGTCGACCATGCTCATCACCGTGTCGAGATGCATCGTGGCGTGGGAGTGCGGAAGCTCGACGGCGACGACGGTGTGCGCTTGTCCGGTCGAGAACAACGCCTTGGCGAGGATCTCCACGGCCATCGGGGTGGTGCGCTCTCCCATTCCGATGAGGACGGCGCCCTCGCCGAGGACGTGCACGTCACCGCCTTCGATCGTGGCCGGCTGGTGATCGACGTCGTCGTCACCGTAGTAGGTGTGGAACCCGGCTCCGGCGAACATCGGATGGTGGCGATAGATGGCCCGGGTGTGCAGGGATTCGCGTCGCCGGGCGGGCTTCGCCATCGGGTTGATCGAGACACCGCCGTACACCCAGCAGGAATCGTCACGCTGGAACAGATGATTGGGCAACGGCGGCAGGACGAAGTCGTCGGCGGCGAGGGTGTCCCACCGGAGACTCCGCGCCCGTAGCGGCCGGAGGTCGGCCTTGAGGACGCCGCCCACCAGGTACTCGGCCAGGTTCTCCCCGTCGAGGTCGTCGAACAAGGCTCGCAGCGGCGCGACCAGCGCCGGCCCGAGGATTTCGGGAGTGCACACCCGGTCCAGCACGAACTTCCGGCCTTCGGGCAGCGCGAGCGTTTCCGCCAGCAACCGACCGTAGTAGTGCACGCGGACGCCCTTGTCCCGCAAGGCTTCGGCGAACGCGTCGTGCTCCTGCTTCGCCTGCTTGGCCCAGAGAACGTCGTCGAAGAGCAGTTCGCCGATGTTGCGCGGGGTCAACCTGGTCAGCTCGAGGCCGGGACGGTGCACGATGGCCTGCCGCAACCGGCCGACCTCCGAATGAACGGCGAAAGTCATGACTGCTCCCGCGGTTCGAACGGCGCCGGGGTAGCGTTCTCGGCGCTCGCGCCGTTCTTCCCGTCGGGAGAGAGGAAATAGGGACTGTCCGCGGGATAGCGGATGGGGGAGACGGGCGTCTCGCCGTATTCCTTGCGCTGGGATTTCATCCAGACATAGACGGGGATGCCGAGGAAGAACGCGAACACGCCGTAGTACACCGCCTGGTATCCGCTGCCCGCCAGCGCCCAGAAGCTGAAGAGCAGCGCGAAGGCGGTCACGACCAGATCGCGGATCAGATGCGGCCAGTTCAGCGCGCGGCCCTGGACGATGAGCCAGTAGAGATGCGCCGCGGCGGAGTACAGGTAAGGGATCACCGCGGTGAAGACACCCAGCAGCACCACGTTGGTGAACACGGATTGGAAGTTCCAGTAACCGAAAGCGGTGAGCACCGATGCCAGCACGGTGGCGGCCACGATGCCGAAGACCGGGATCTCCTTCTTGCTCAGCTTGGCGAACTGGGTCGGGAACAGCCGGTCACGGGCGGCGGCCATCGGCATCTCGGCGCAGATCAACGTCCAGCCGTTCAGGCAGCCGAGCCCGGAGACGATCGCCACCACGGCCATGGCCTGCCCGGCCCAGCTCGCCCCGAAGATGGCGGTGGCCGAAGCGGAGAACGGCGCCGTCGAGTCGACCAGCGCCCCCTGCCCCACGGTGCCGAACACCGTGACGGTCCCCAGTACGTAGACGACGGCGCAGACCAGCGTGCCGAGCACGGTCGCCCTGGACACGTTCCGGCTCGGGTCGCGGACCCGTCCGGCGGCGACCGAGGCCGTCTCCAGTCCCAGGTAGCTGAACAGCGCGATCGCGGCCGCCGCGGAGATGGCGCCCACCCAGGACAACCCACTCGGGTTGAACGAACCGAGATTGTCGGCCTTGATGAAGAACAACCCGATGGTCGCCATGAACACCAGCGGCACGAACTTGAGGACCGTGGTGACGATCTGGAACCACGCGAGGTTCCGGACGCCGGAGATGTTGATCGCGGCGGGCAGCCACAGGCCGACCAACGCGATGGCGACCGACCACCACGGGTTGTGCTCCTTGTTGACGAACACTTCCACGTAGCCGACCCAGGCGACCGCGATACCGGCGTTGCCCACCCAGGCGGTCAGCCAGTAGGCCCAGGCGGTGACGAAGCCGCCGAAGTCACCGAAGGCGTCCCGTGCGTACAAGTACGGCCCGCCCGAGCCCGGCACGCGTTTGTTGAGCCAGCCGAACACCAGCCCCAGAGCCAAGGCGCCGATGGTGACCAAGCCGAAGGCCAGGAGACTCGAAAGGCCGTACGGGGCCAAGGACGAGGGAAGGGCGAACACCCCCGTTCCGATGATCGAACCGACCACCAGCGCCGTCGCCGTCGGCAGACCGAACCGGTTCGAGAACTCCTTGCCGCTCGTCGAGCCCGCGGCGCCTGGCGCGGCTCCGTCCGGATGTCCTGGTTGTTCCTGCTCCGCCATCAGTCTTTCCGATCTTCCGCTCGTAGGGCTCACTCGCCGGGGCAAGGTGGAGAGGAGGGGCGACACAGGTGCGTTCCCTTCGGCAAAGGATCTACGTACGGCGCGGCGGTGCCATGGGGCTTAGGTCCGTGGTCGATGGGCCGAAGGGCCGGATCGGGCGGCAGCGTGCCGAAGGTCCCCGTCCGCCGGGGTCCGCAGCCACTCCCGTGTGCTCCTTGAGGGAGAGAAGCTCCGAAGACAGGCCGTCGACATCTGTGTCTCGGTACGACCCCTGATCGAGGAGAACATCATGCGAGCACAGCCGGGTATCTTCACGGCGGTTCGGCGACGGCTTCACGTCGGCCGGAACCCGCTCGCCCGTCTGTCGGACCGGCTGGAGGCGGCACTGGTGATCGGTGTCGTCTTGGTCGCCTTGCTGGCCATTCCGTTCGCGGTGGCGATGGGGTCCGAGGCTTACGACGCCGGATTGCGGCGAGCGGGCGAGGAGACCGCGGATCGTCATGAGGCGACGGCGGTGCTGGTGGCCGACGCCCCGCCCGCACAGGTCCGGTTCGACGGAGTGCCCGTCGAAGAGACGGTGAAGGTGCGCGCTCGCTGGACCGCGCCCGGCGGGCCCGTCCGCGAGGACGTCGTCACCGTGGACCCCGGGTCGGGCACCGGCGACGAAATACCGATCTGGCTCGACGGCAAAGGGAACGCGGTCGGCGCGCCCGTGACGACCGCGGACGTGGCCGGCCTGGGTGCCGGCGCCGGCGCCGCCTTCTGGATCGTGTGCGTGATGCTGCTTACGGGCTTCTTTCTCGCGGGTCGTCCGATACTGGGTCGTCTGCGGGGTGCCGCGTGGGAGCGGGAATGGCGGCGAGTGTCCGAAAACCGGACCGCGGCCTGAAGGGAATGACGTCGTCATCCGGGAGTGGCACCACCCGGCCGGTGACAGGTTCGTCCGCACCTTGCTGTCGGTGTGTCCGGAAGGGCCGGAGAGAACGGGACACTCACCACGCCGTGCTCCGCGGCGTCCGAGTCTTTGGTCCCGTCCTCTCAGGCCCTACGTCCGCTTCGGCGCCGTGCGGGGGAGCGTTTCCTGAACTGGTGAGTTTTCACCGCGACGAAGGGAAGATGATGACCTCACTCGTGCCCAGTCCCCGCCTGGCACTACCGAGCATCGCCGCGTGGCTGGAGAATCCCTGGCCGTTCACGGAGCATAATCCGATGCGCATCGAGGAATCCGCGGAGGAAGACAAGTACGTCGTGCGAGCCGAGCTCCCCGGGTTCGATCCGGAAAAGAACATCTCCGTCACCGCGCACAACGGTGTGCTCACCATCCACGCCGAACGAGAGGCGAAAGCCGTCGAGGACGGCCGGAGCGAGTTCTACTACGGCCAGTTCAGCCGCACCGTCTCACTGCCGGCGGGCGCGGAAACCTCGAAGATCACCGCGAAGTACGCCGACGGGATCCTTGAAGTCTGTGTTCCGCACAAGGACAAGCCGCGGGACAAGCAGGTGAAGATCCAGGTCGGCAAGGTCTGAGCGGCTGGTGATGAAAACGCCCTCCCCCGGGTTCCACGCGGGAAGGGCGTTTTCCTTGTGGGCTGGAGGTCCTGGCAAGCCGGGACCGACGTCCCTCGTCGTCCAGGAGCGGCCGGGGAATGCTGATGGACACACGAACACGACCGGAGGCTGACGATGGACACTTCGTCACCGTTCTTCCAAGCCTGGCGGACCGTTCGTCCCGGGCACAATTCCTTGGCGAGGCCGGTGGACCGGCTCGATGCGTGACGCACCGGGCCCCTTTCGCCGGAGGCGACCTGCCAGGCCACAAGGTCTCTCCCATCGACGTCCTTGGTCCCTTGGTGAGGCAGGCGTCATCGGTGTCCGATGAAGAGGTGGAAATCTTGGGAAGGGCTGAACGAATGCGGACGACCGGGAGCACGGTGAAGCCGGAAGTGCGAGTGACGGTTCGCGGAGACATCCCGCCGGCGCTCGCCGATCGTGCCGGAAAGAAGGTGACGCGTCTCTTCGGGGCCGCCCACCGGCCGGTGCTCGCCGCGTCGGTGCGATTGAGCAGGCACGGAAATCCCGCGATGGACCGCCCGGTGATCGCGCAAGCGACCCTCGATGTGAACGGAAGACCGGTTCGCGCGCAGGTGGCCGCGCCGACCGCCGAAGAGGCGATCGATCTGCTGGACGCGAAACTGCGTCGTCAACTGGAGCGGAGCGCACTGCACTGGGAGGCCCGGCGCGGAAGGCGCCCGAGCGCGGAGCCCGGTGAATGGCGGCACGATTCGGTGCCGTCCCGGCCGGATGCGTGGTACCCCCGGCCCGTGGCCGAGCGGGAGATCATCCGGCACAAGTCCTATTCGCTGGCTTCCTCCACTGTGGACGAAGCGTCCGTCGAGATGCATCTTCTGGACTACGAATTCCATCTGTTCACCGAATCCGGGACGGGGCAGGACAGCGTGCTCTACCACGCGGGACCGACCATGCACCGGCTCGCGCAGCCGACACCGCCGGGGCCACATCAGCTCGCTCCGTTCAAGCTCGCGCTGACCATCAGCGGGCAGCCCGCGCCGCTCTTGTCCACGACCGAAGCGGTGGATCGCCTCGGCTTGCTCGGTTTGCCGTTCCTCTTCTTCCTCGACGCCGAACGCGGCCGGGGGAGCGTGCTCTATCACCGCTACGACGGCCACTACGGCCTCATCACCCCGGCGGTCTAGATGAGCGGCAGATCGCTGACCGAGCCGCCGCCCGTACTCGCCGAGGTTCTGGCGGTCTCGGGGCTGACCAAGCGTTTCGGCGACCGGATCGCCGTCGACGACGTCAGTTTCGCGATAGCGCCTGGGGAAACGTACGGGTTACTCGGACCGAATGGGGCCGGGAAGACGACGACGATCCGGTTGGTGTGCGGTCTGCTCCGGCCGGACGCGGGAAGTATCGCCATCGCGGGTCTGCCCGGTGGCGGCGCGATGATCGACGCCAGGGCACAGGTCGGCTATGTCCCGCAGGACGTCGCTCTGTACCCGGATCTCAGTGCGCGAGAGAACCTCCGCTTCTTCGGGAAGCTGTACCGGCTGCGCGGAAAGGCGCTGGAACGGCGGGTGGATGAAGTACTCGAACTGATCGGGCTGTCCGAGCGGGCGAAGGAGAAGGTCGAAGCGTACTCCGGCGGGATGCGCCGCAGGCTCAACATCGGTGCCGGCCTGATGCACCGGCCGATGCTGCTGGTGCTCGACGAGCCGACGGTCGGCGTCGACCCGCAGAGCAGGCACGCGATCATGGAGAACGTCCGATCGCTCGGCGCCTCGGGCATGGCCGTGCTCTACACCACGCACTACATGGAGGAGGCGGAGCGGCTGTGCGACCGGGTCGGCATCGTCGACCACGGACGTCTGATCGCCGAAGGTACCCGCAGGGAACTGATCGACCGGCTCGGCGAGCACGACCGGATCAACCTGGCCGCGGACGGTGATCTGACCTCGCTCGCGAAGCTCTGCCGCGATATGCCTGGAGTCGAACGGGCCGGCGTCACCGGGGACGAACTGCAGTTGATCGTCCGTGACGGCAGGCATCTGCTGCCAGGCGTCCTGGACACGGTCGAGCGGGCCGGAGCGAGTGTGCGCTCGGTCGAAGTGACCGAGCCGGACCTCGAAGCGGTGTTCCTGCACCTCACCGGCACCGCACTGCGGGATTGAGGAGCCGGTGATGAACGTGGCATTCATCGTGGCCGGAAAGGACTTGCGGCAGCGGTTGCGTGACCGGTCCGCGTGGATACTCGGGTTCCTGGCGCCTGTGGCGGTCGCCATGCTGGTCAGTTTCGCGTTCCGCGGTGCGGAGACCTTTCACACCGATGTCGCCGTCATCAACGAAGACGGTGGTGCGCTGGCGGCGGCGTTCACCGCTCACCTGGCCGGCCCTGAACTGGAATCGGTACTGAGTATCGTCGAGGTGAAGGGAACGGCCGAGGCACGGGCACTTCTCGACGAGGGTGATCTCGGGGCGGCCTTCGTCCTGCCGAGCGGTTTCTCGGCTGCCGCCACCGGCGGCGAGGTCGGCCCGATCACCGTACTGTCCAGTGTGGACTCGCCACTGGCCGGTTCGGTCGCGAGGTCGGTCGCCGGATCGTTCGTGGCGCAGCTGAACGCCGACCGCCTTTCGGTCGCGGTGGCTCTCGCCGCCGGAGCACCGCCGGAAGGCCTGCCGGAGGTCGCGGCCGGGCTGCGTCTGCCGGAGCGGGTCGTCCCCAAGGCCGCCGGCACCGAGAAGCTCACCGGTGTGGGTTATTACGGGCCGGCGATGGGGATCTTCTTCATGTTCTTCGCGATCGGGTTCGGCGCCAAGGGTTACTTCGAGGAACGCAGGAACGGGACTCTCGACAGGATCGGCGTCGCGCCGGTCCGGCCTCGTTCGGTCCTGGTCGGCAAAGCGCTGGCGACGTTCGTCTACGGTGCCGCGAGCCTGTCGTCGGTCGCGGTCGTGACCAGTCTGTTCTTCGGCGTGGATTGGGGTCCGCCACTCGCCGTCGCCGCGGTCATCGCGGCGCTGGCACTGACGCTGGTCTGCCTGACGGCCTTCGTCATCGCCATCGCGGGAAGCGACCGCCAAGCCGACGGTATCGCCTCGATCATCATCTTCGGGCTGGTGCTGCTCGGCGGGAACTTCGTCCTGATCGGCGGCGCACCGGAGTTCATGCGTCGCTTGGCACTCCTCACCCCGAACGGCTGGGCGTTACGTGCCTTCACCGATCTCGCCGGCGGCGCCGACTGGACCAGCGTCGTCCTGCCGGTGATGGCGATCCTCGCGTTCTGTGGAGTCGTCTCGGTCGCGACCGTGGTGTTGTACCGGAGGAAATCGCGATGAACATCCTGACGATCGCGGCGGTGTCGCTACGGCGAATGGTGGGAGACCGGATCGCGCTGTTCTTCATGGTGCTACTGCCGGTGGTCGTGATCTTGGTGATCGGGACGGTCATGCAAGGCCAGTCCGGGTTCAGGATCGGGCTGGTGGCCGGGGAAGGGCGGCTGGCCGGCGAACTGACGCAGAGTCTCGACCGGGCCGACGCGCTGGTGATCAGCCGGTTCGGTGGCCAGGCCGAGGCAACGGATGCCCTGCGCCGTAACGAGATCGACGCCGTCCTGCTCGTTCCCGCCAACCTGGACGGCATCTTGACAGGCGGTGGATCGGTCGAGTTCCCGTTACTGGTCACCAGTTCGGCCGGATCCGGCCAGGTTGCGTGGTCCGCTGTGGCATCGGTGATCGCCGACCACGCGTCGGTCGCGCAGGCCGCCGGATTCGCCGCACGGCAGACCGGACAGTCCTTCGAAGCCCTGCTCCCGATGGCCCGGTCGCTCGACACCACGACACCCCAGGTGCTGGTCCGCTCGGAAGTGGTCGGCAGTGCGGGTGAGGTCCTGCCGCCAGGGTTCAGCTACAGCGCGCCGACGATGCTGGTGTTCTTCGTCTTCATCAACGCGATGGCCCTGGGCGCGGCCTTGATCCAGACCCGGGATCTGGGCGTCCACGCACGGATGATGGCCGGACCGATCCGTTCACGCGATGTCGTACTCGGCGAAACGCTCTGCTATCTCGTGCTGGCCCTGCTCCAGTCGGCACTGATCATCGGCGTCGGTTCCCTGCTCTTCGGCGTGAGCTGGGGCGATCCGTTCGCGGCCGCGGCACTGACGATCACTTGGGCGCTGGTCGGTGCCGGGGCGGGGATGTTGAGCGGGACCGTCTTCCGGACCCCCGAGCAGGCGTCGGCCATCGGGCCCGCGGTCGGGATCGGGGCAGGCATGCTCGGTGGCTGTACCTGGCCGCTGGAGATCGTGCCACCCGCGGTCAGGATCATGGGACACGCCACCCCGCACGCCTGGGCCGTCGACGCCTGGACGGCGATCCTTTCCCGGGGTAGTGGCCTGTCCGGCATCCTGGGGCCCTTGGCGATTCTCGTCGCGTTCGCCTCTCTGTTCCTCGGTGTGGCCGTTCTGCGGATGAGGCGATCTCTGTTCGCCTAGCACGGTGCGGAGCGGCCTGAAGTGATGACAGGTGCGAGCCGGAGCTTCTGGCCCGGTACCCTGGGGGGTACCAGAGGAGGTCGGTGTGGAGCTGAACGAAGACGTGGTCGCGGATGTGCGCAAGCGGCTGCGGCGGGCGCAGGGCCAGGTCGGTGGCCTGATCCAGATGATCGATGACGGCCGGGACTGCCGGGACGTCATCATTCAGCTCGCCGCCGTGTCGCGGGCACTCGACCGGGCCGGGTTCCGGCTGATCGCCAGCGGGCTGGAACAGTGCCTGTCCGATGACTCCGAGCAGGGCGCCGCGGATCGTGAACAGCTCGAGAAGCTGTTCCTCACCCTGGCCTGACGCTCCAGGCGGCAGGACGGAGGGAAGTTCCGCCTGCCCTTTCCGTACTCAGCGGCGGCCGAACAGGCGCCGGGACTTCCGCTCGGGCCGTTCGGCGGAACAGGAGCAGCGCTGGGCGGCGGGTACGTCGCCCAGTACCTGCTCGACGTGGTCGCCGCAGCCGCGGTAGGTCGGCTTCCCGCACTTCGGACAGACGATCTTCTGGCACATCTGGGTTCCTCACCAGGGTCAAGGCCACTTCTTGTGTTCAGTATACCCCCAGGGGTACCAGTCGAGCCAGGCGTCCCGGTGGTCACGCGTACAAGGGACCAAGAGCACTGGATATTCGCGTTCTGGCGCTGAGATGCTGGTTCAGGCCAAGGAAGTGCCGGTTTTCCACTATGCCCCCCGGGGTATCAAGAGATCGCCGGTCCGGTTGCGGTATCCTGGATTCTAATACCCCTGGGGGTATGAAAGGAGGATCATGATCGAGATCATCGCCATCGACACGCCGACCTTGGGCGACCGCAGTTACCTTGTCGGTGATGGCGAGGTGGCGTTCGTGGTCGACCCGCAGCGCGATATCGATCGCGTCCTGGACCTGGCCCGAGCGCGCGGGCTGCGGATCACGGACGTATTCGAAACCCATATCCACAACGACTACGTGACCGGTGGACTCGCGCTGGCTCGCGCCACGGGTGCGGCTTATCACGTGAACGCCGCCGATCCGGTTTCCTTCGAACGCGCGCCTGTCGGGGACGGTGACGTGGTCGAGGTCGGGCCCTCCCTGCGCGTGCGCGCACTCGCGACACCAGGGCATACGTTCACGCATCTGTCCTATGTCCTGGAAGCACCGGATCGGGTCCCGGCCGTGTTCACGGGCGGTTCCCTGCTGTACGGCTCGACCGGCCGTCCCGACCTGCTCGGCCCCGACCACACCGGCGAGCTGGTGAAGCGCCAGTACGCGTCGGCGCATCGGCTGGCCGAGGTACTGCCGGACGACGCCGAGATCTACCCCACGCACGGATTCGGCAGCTTCTGCTCCGCCACCCAGTCGGCGGCCGACCGGTCGACGATCGGCCGGGAGAAGCGGGTCAACCCGGTGCTGAGCCAGGACGAACAGGCCTACGTCGACGAACTGCTCGCCGGTCTGGACGCCTATCCGGCCTACTATGCGCACATGGGCCCGGCGAACAGCGCGGGCCCTGACGCCCCAGACCTCACCGCGCCCGCGAAGGCCGAACCCGGCGAGCTGCGTTCGCGCATCGAAGCGGGGGAGTGGGTGGTGGACCTGCGTTCACGGACCGCGTTCGCGGCGGGTCATCTGGTCGGGAGCCTCAACTTCGGCATAGACGGCAGTTTCGCCACCTACCTGGGCTGGCTCATCCCGTGGGGCACCCCGCTGTCCCTGCTCGGAGAGACCCCCGAACAGGTCGCCGAAGCGCAGCGTGAACTGCTCCGGATCGGCGTCGACCGCGTCGAAACCGCGGCGACGGGCACTCCCGCGGAATGGTCGGGCGGTGCGTCACTGGGCACGTTTCCCCGGGCGCGCTTCGAAGAGCTGGCCTTGGTCCGCCACCACCGGCCGGTGACCGTTCTCGACGTCCGGCGCGATCTGGAATGGGCCCGCAGCCACATCGACGGCGCCCTGCACGTCCCCCTGCACGAGCTGCTGGGCCGCGTGGGCGAGGTGCCTGCCGGTGAAGTCTGGGTGCATTGTCAGGCGGGCTACCGTGCCTCGATCGCGGCTTCGGTGCTCGCGGCGGCCGGGCGCCGGGTCGTCGCGGTGGACGACGAGTTCGATCGGGCGGCGCGGGCCGGACTGCCCATGGCCGTCGGCTGAGGCCGGCGCCATGACGATGCTGCCGGCCGTGGCGTTCGGCCTCGTCATCGGCGCCGCACTGGGCATGCTCGGTGCGGGCGGCTCCATTTTGGCGATCCCGGCGCTGGTCTATGGGGTCGGGTTGCCGCTCAGTGCGGCGATCCCGACGTCGCTGCTGGTCGTGGCGGTGTCAGCGGCCGGTGGTCTGGTGGCCAGATGGCGGGCGAGGGTGATTCGCTGGCCCGTCGCGCTCGTCTTCGCCGCGGCGAGTGTGCCGGCCGCGTTCGCCGGTACCGCACTCGGAAAGCTGCTGCCGGACAGATGGGTGCTGGTCGCGTTCGCCGTCCTGATGGCGGTGGTGGCGGTACGGATGCTCACGGCCACCAGCGAGCCGGAAGGTGCCTGCCGCGTCGGCGAGGGCGAGGTGAACTGGCGCAGGTGCCTGCCCAAGGCGCTGTGCGCCGGTGCCGTCGTGGGCGTGCTGACCGGTCTGTTCGGTGTCGGCGGCGGATTCGTCATCGTGCCCGCGCTGACCATGCTGCTGGGACTCACCGCGCCGGAAGCGGTCGCGACCTCGCTGGTGGTCATCGTGCTCACCTCGCTGGGCGGGCTGGCCGCACACGCGACCACGGTGCCGGACCTCGCCGTCGCGCTGTCCTTCGCCGGAGCGGCCCTCCTGGCTTCGCTGGTGGCCGGTCGGTTCGGAAGCCGGCTGCCGGAGCGGATCGTCCGGCGCGCGTTCGCCTCTCTGGTTCTGACGGTCGCGGCCGGAGTCGCGACCGCGGCGGTATTCGCACCCGCCGCACTGCACGGCGGATGAGATACCGGCTGTCACCGGGAAAGAAAGGAATGCTCACCATGAGGTACGACCTGAGTGTCACCCTGGAACTGCCGTACGAGAAGGCCATCGCCGACGTGCGCGCGGCGCTGAAGAAGCAGGGCTTCGGGGTGCTGACCGAGATCGATGTCAAGGCGACCATGCGCGAGAAGCTCGACGCCGACATGGAGCCTTACGTGATCCTCGGCGCGTGCAATCCGGCGCTGGCCCACCGCGCGTTGGAGGTGGATCGCATGATCGGTCTGCTGTTGCCCTGCAATGTCGTCGTCCGCGCCGTCGGTGCCGAGCGCACGCTGGTCCAGGCGCTCGATCCGCGGGTGATGATCGACGTGCCCGAACGCGAGGAACTCCGCCCCGTCGCCGACGAGGCGGGCAAACGCATCCGTGCGGCGCTCGAAACCCTGACCACGCCCTGAGGTGAGCGGACGGAGCGCGGACGTGAACCGCATTGGTGTCGAAGGCGCCGGTAAGACGGACTGCCTGCTGCCACGGCACCGGCCGGGGTTTGGTCCTGGGGGGAGCGGTCGGATCAGGTCAGGTGGGTGCCGGCGAAAGATGAGGTCTCCGGCACCCGGACCGGACGGTCAGGCGGACGCCGGGACCGGTCCACCGTTGGCCGGTGCTTCCTGCGCCGGAACCGTGATGACCGGCTCCACCGGTGACGGGACCGAAGCGTTCGCCGCCGCCGCTTCGCGGGACAGGAACGAGCCCAGTTCGCCGATGGTGCTCATCAACGGTGCGGGGAACACGACGGTGGTGTTCTTGTCCACCCCGATCTCGACCAGGCTCTGCAGATTGCGCAGCTGGAGCGCCAGCGGGTGCTCCATCATCGTGTCCGACGCCGCGCCCAGCGCCGCGGCGGCCTGTGCCTCACCCTCGGCGTTGATGATCTTGGCTCGCTTCTCCCGCTCGGCCTCGGCCTGCTTCGCCATCGCCCGCTTCATCGATTCCGGGAGCTGGATGTCCTTCAGCTCGACCAGGGTCACTTCCACACCCCAGTCGAGCGTGGTCACGTCCAGGATCTGGCGGATGTCCCGGTTGATGGCGTCGGTTTCGGACAGGGTCTCGTCCAGCGTGTGCTGTCCGACCACCTTCCGCAGGGTCGTCTGGGCGATCTGATCGATCGCCGCGTAGACGTTCTCGATCGCGACGACCGACTTCACCGCATCCACGACACGGAAGTAGGCGACCGCGGACACGTCGACACTGACGTTGTCCCGGGTGATGATGCCCTGCGACTGGATCGGCATCGTGACGATGCGCAGCGACACCCTTCGCAGCACGTCGATCACCGGGATGATCAGCCGCAGACCCGGTTCCCGCACCCCGACGACCCGGCCCAGCCGGAACAAAACACCCTTCTCGTACTGCTTCACGATTCTGATCGACAAACCCGCCACCAGCAGCACAGCGGCGGCGATGGCGGCAATGGTCCAGCTACCCATGACGATTCTCCGTTCGACGGTAGAGCATGACCCCAGCCAAGTCCTCGGACATCGCCTCGCCTACAGCCGGAAGTCAGCCCGGGCCGGGACCTTCGGGCCACACGATCGCCTCCCGAGGGCTCGCCGCTCCGCACCGCCAGGGACCACCTGGATCACGAAGCCCATCGGACAGACTGACAGGACACGGCTTAGGTCCCCGGCCGAGCGGACCTAAGCCTCTGACTCCGGCGTGATCACAGCCGGAGCATCGGAGGCAGTGGAGGAACCGTGGTGACAGTCGAGGAAAGAACCCGTCGTCCTGCGGCCGGGGCCCGTCGCGCCGCCCGTTCGACTTCACGGGAGCTTCCTGCGTCTGACCGCTGACGGGGCGTGTTCTGCTGGTCATCGGTGTCCCCGGATCGGTTATCGGAGCACTGGCCCAGCCGGTGACCGTCGTGCGTGCGGGAATCCGTTCCCGCGACTGGGAAAACCGGTCATGGCTGCTGAATTTCCGTTCCTCGCAGAGAAAGGTGAGTCATGACAGACTCCGAGACGATCTCCCCCGACCGCGTGTCCGAGCGTGAAGACGGGGGCCTGCTGATCGACCGTTTCCTGCCCCGGTTCGACGTGACGCTGATCGAACATGTCGTCGTCGACGCCGCCGTCGCGGAGACCTGGCAGGCGGTCCGGGATCTGGACCTGACGCGGGTCCACACGCCATTGATGGACGTGGCCATGTCCGCCCGGGGAATTCCGGCCGGCCTGGCCCGGTGGCTCGGAAGGGCCAAGCCCGCGGAGCCGCTCACCGAACTGAAGCTGGACAGCCCTGGATTGCCGGGATGGCTGTCGCTCGGGAGGACCGACGGGCAGGAGATCGTGCTCGGCGCGATCGGCCGGTTCTGGCGACCCGACATTCAGTGGTACGACGTGACCGGGATGAGTCCCGACGAGTTCGCCGTATTCGCCGAACCGGGCTGGGGACGGATCGCGGCCGGGTTCTCGCTGCGTCCCTACGGCAATGCCCGCACCCTGGTCTCCTACGAGGCGCGCACCGCCACCGACGACCTCGCTTCCGCGCGCCGGTTCGCGCGCTACTGGTGGCTCGTCCGGCCTTTCGTGCGCATTGTCATGCGGGCGACGCTGGGCGTGATCCGCCAGGACGCCGAATCCCTGTGCGACGGTCATACGGTCGAGACGACGATGGCGAGCCCGATACGGCGATGGGAACGGTGGCTCTACCGCGGCGGCCGGCCTCATCGCGTGGCCCGCGCGCTGAACCACGGTGCGGCCCTCGCCTACGCGGCCGGCGTGCTGCCCCGCCGGGCGGTGACGCTGCAGGTCCCCGGACGTCATTCGGGCCGACTCGTCTCGGTGCCCTTGGTGGTGGCCGACCACGAAGGCGAGCGCTACCTCGTGGCGATGCTCGGGCCGGGCACCCAGTGGGTTCGCAACGTTCACGCGGCAGACGGTCATGTCGTACTGCGACACGGGCGCTCCGAACACGTTCACCTCGAGGAGGTGTCACCGGAACTGCGCGCACCGGTGCTGCGCCGTTATCTCGCCTGTGCTCCGGGTGCCCGGCCCCACATTCCGGTCGACCGCCATGCGCCGATCGAGGACTTCGCCGACGTCGCGGCCGGCATCCCGGTCTTCCGCGTGGTGAGCGAGCAGGCGTCCCGATAGCGGCGCCGAAGGGTCCTGGTCACCGGGGCCACGGCCACTCCCGTGTGCCCCTTCAGCGCAACACGCCGGAAGGCGACGGAAGCGAGGAAGGCCATGAGGAATGCGATGTGAGTCCTGCTGGCCGAGGCCGTGATCGGCGATTCCGACGCGCTCGCGAAAGCGCTGTACGAAACAGGCTGCCGTCATCCGGAAAGTGTCTCTTGTGGACAGTGACGCGTTGGATCTCTTCGGCACGTCATGTTCGTCCTGCCCTCGATGACCCGAATCGTCACTCAAGACCTCAGGCCCAAGTCGGACGAAAGCCCACGCCGGGCATCTCACGGCATCGGGGTGGCCCTGGTGCCGGTCGGCGCGCCAAAGGGCGGCGTGCCAAAGGGCGGCGTGCCGTTCATCGTTCGCTGTACAGGCGTTGCTGATCCGGCCGTGGGAGCGTTGTCCCGGCATCGAAGCATTTCCCTGCCTACGCCCCGTCGTCCCGGGATCGATCCTTCCGAATCGGAACCTCGATCAGCTCGAGGTGTTCGTGCCGGTCGAACGATACTGGCGCTCGACTCGTGACGTGCTCGCCCGAATGTGCGGCGGCATACCAGTGCGCCTCCGTCGTCCCTTCGTTTCGCGAATGGCGGCAGGGCCCCGGACCAGGTGAGGCTTGCTCACCTGATGGGGCCCCGTGCGGAATCCTCGTCGAGCAGATCGGTCGGCTCGGGCTCGAGAATGTCGCCGGCGCGGTGCCGGGCGGCCAGGTCGTCGACCTCACAGGTCACGCCGTCCAGCTCGCACCACCGCTCCGCCACGGCCGTCGCCTCTTCATCGGACTCGCAGAGTTCGCGTCGCAGCAGTCTGCCGTCCTGATAGATACGGACCTCGACGGTGCGGCCGTCTTCCGAGTCGTCACGCCATAGTTCGGTCATACCTGCACCGTGTCGCATCGCGGCCACGGGGTGGTAGTGACCTACGGCCCCAGGACGAAGGTCGTTTGCCGCCTCGGCCGACTTCCGACGGTCGGCAACCGAGGGGCTTGTGGACCACCGGGCACCTGGTCGCCGCAGCGGCCGGACGGTTCAGCGATGGAGGGCCTTGCGGCGCACGAATCCGATGACAGCGGTGCCGACGAAGAGCACGATGCCGACGATCGCCAGCCAGAAGAGACCTTCAAAGGCGAATCCGATGACGGCGACGATCAGCCAGAGGACCAGGAGAACGATGACCAGGATCAGCATGGTCGACCTTCCGGAAGAGTTGTTTTCATGGAGTTCTCAAAACGATTGTGGTTGGGTCAACGAACTTTCTCGGGAATCTCCTCGAGGGCGCGCAGCAGCCGAATGGCGAGTACGTGACAGTCTTCGGCCGACAAAGCGGAATTTTCTTTCAGCACATTCTCCACGAGCTTCACTCGCTGGTCGTATCGCGATACATAGGTCGGGTTGGTGGTCATTGCTCGCCCCTGTCGGCAGTTGAGCCTCCTTGACAGAACGATGTTCTCTCAGCCGCGGGGGGAGAAGGAAGGGCGGAAGGCACTCTTTTCACCAGACCAACGACTCTGAAGGCGAGGTCAAGCCTCGTAGCCGAGGATGGTCGCCATACCGGTTTCGTGGTGGTAGGTGTTGTGGCAGTGGATCATCCATTGGCCGGGGTTGTCCGCGGCGAGATCGCAGGTGGCGATTCGGCCGGGGAGCACGATGACGGTGTCCTTGCGGGGGCCGGTGTCGCCCAGTTGGAAGGTGTGGCCGTGGATGTGCAGGGGGTGCCACATCATCGTCCGATTGCGAATGGTGAGCCGGACGCGTTGGTCCTCGCGGATCAGCAGGCGCTGTGCGTGGTCGAACGGCAGGCCGTTGATTCCCCAGTCGTAGCTCATCATGCCGCCGGTCAGGTCGAGCCGGTGTTCCACGTCGGGTGCCTTGGCGGGCAGCCGCACGTGTTCGACCGGCGTGAGCCTGTCGTAGGGAAGGAGCTCGCCATCCAGTTCCGCCGGGAGGATCGAGGCCGGTGGCGGAGTTCCGACGGCGGTGCGCACCAGGGCCAGTGCGGTGGCGCCCTTGCCCTCGGCGAGCGCGATGAGCGGGAAGATCCCGTCGCCGAGGGTGACGGTGACGTCGTAGCGTTCGCCCATGCCGATGACCAGGGTGTCGGTGTCGACGGGCCGGACCGCGAAGCCGTCGGTGTGGGTGACCCGCATGCGGTGCGAGCCGAGGGCGATACGAAAGGCCGTGTCGGAGGCCGCGTTGATGAATCGGATACGTGCGCGCTGCCGGGGCCGCGCGGTGAACGTGACCGGGGCGGCCGGGACTCGGCCGTTGATCAAGTAGTACGGGTAGCGGACGTCGCCGCCCAGTGTTGTGCCGCCACCCATTCCGTGCCTCGATCCCATGCCGCCCGCGCCTTGGCGCAGCCGGGTGAGGACCTCGTCGGGAGTGGTGCCGGTGCCGTCGATCCAGTCGTCGAGAACGACGGTCCAGTCGTGGTCGTAGCCGCCGGGGTCGGCTGGGTCTTCGACGATGACGGGTGCGTAGAGGCCGCGGTCGAGCTGGGTGCCGGAATGGGGATGCAACCAGTGGGTACCGGGGGTGTCGGCGATGAACCGGTAGGAGAACGAGTCACCGGGTGCGACGGGGTCCTGGGTGAGTGGAGGTGCGCCGTCCATGTCGTTGCGCAGCGCCAGGCCATGCCAATGGATGGTGGTGTCGGCGGGCAGCCGGTTGGCCAGCTCGGCCTGGATGACGTCGCCGGCGCGGACGCGGATCTCCTTGCCGGGCACGGAACCGTCGTAGGTCCAGGTGGTCACCTGCGGACCGCCGAGGTCGACCTGGGCCGCCTGAGCGGTGAACCGGAAATCGTGGGTCCGGCCGGTGGTCCGGCGCCGCGCTTCCACCTCTCCGATCCGGGGGCTGGTGGGCAGGATCAAGGGCGCTCTGATTTCCCCAGGCGTGCACGCGGTGAGCAGCCCGGTTCCGGCCAGCGCCAGCCCGGCACGGACGAAGGTGCGGCGGTCGATGGTGCTCATCGTGAGGTAGGCACCGCCTCGGGCGGCGGTACCGCGTGATGTCGGCGCAGCCGGTTGGCGTTGCCGACGACCGACAGGGAGGACAGGGCCATCGCCGCGGCGGCGATCATCGGCGACAGCCGCAACCCGAGCAGCGGGTAGAGCACTCCCGCCGCGACGGGCACACCGATGGCGTTGTAGACCAGTGCGAAGAACAGGTTCTGCCGGATGTTGCGCATGGTGGCGCGGGACAGGCGGATCGCGGTGACCACTCCGGCGAGTGACCCGGAGATGAGGGTGATGTCGGCGGCTTCGATGGCGATGTCGGTTCCGGTGCCGATGGCCAGTCCGACGTCTGCCTTGGCCAGTGCCGGGGCGTCGTTGATGCCGTCGCCGACCATGCCTACCCGGCGCCCTTCCGCTTGCAGGCGGCGGATTTCGTCGGCCTTGTGCTCGGGCAGGACTTCGGCGAGCACGCGGGTGATGCCGACCTGGCTGGCGATCGCGGCGGCTGTACGGGCGTTGTCCCCGGTGATCATGACGACCTCGACGCCGAGCCGGTGCAGTGCGGTGATCGCGGCGGCGGAGTCGTCCTTGACGGTGTCGGCCACCGCCAGCACCCCGGCGGACCGGCCATCGACCGCGGCCAGGATCGGGGTCTTGCCCTCAGCGGCCAGCCGCACGCTGATCGGATCGAGCCGGCTGGTGTCGATCCCGGCGTCGGTCAGCAGGCGCGCGGTGCCGACGAGCACGTCGTGCCCGGCAACGACGGCTCGCACGCCTTTGCCGGTGACCGAGTCGAACCCGGTGGCTGACGGCACGGTGAGACCGCGGTCGCGGGCTCCGGCGACGATGGCCGTGGCCAGCGGGTGTTCGCTGTCGGCTTCGGTGGCGGCCACCGACGCGAGCAATGCGGATCCGGACAGCGTGCCGGTGACCTCGACATCGGTGAGGGCGGGCTTGCCGGCGGTGATGGTGCCAGTCTTGTCCAGCACGATCGTGTCGAGCTTGTGTGCGGTCTCGAGCGCCTCGGCGGACCGGATCAGGATGCCCGCGCGGGCACCCTTCCCGGTTCCGACCATGATCGACAGCGGGGTCGCCAAGCCGAGCGCGCACGGACAGGCGATGATCAGCACGGCGACCGCGGACACCAGGGCGAGCGTCAGCGCGGGCGGTGGGCCGATGACGAACCAGACGGCGAAGGCGGCGATGGCGATCGCGATCACGGTCGGGACGAAGTAGGCGGAGGTCGCGTCGGCCAGGCGCTGGATCGGCGCTTTGGACGCCTGTGCCTGCTGCACCATCTCGATGATCCGGGCCAGCATGGTGTCGGAGCCGACTTTGGCCGCGCGCACGCGCAGGGAACCGGTGGTGTTGAGCGTGGCGCCGATGACCGTGTCGCCGGCGCGTTTGGTGACCGGCATGGGCTCCCCGGTCACCATCGACTCGTCCACAGCGGACTGTCCTGACAGGACAGATGAGTCGACCGGGATCTTCTCTCCCGGACGGATCAGGAGTTCATCGCCGACTTCGACCTCGTCGATCGGGATTTCGGCTTCGGTCCCGTCGCGCAGGACGCGGGCGGTGCGGGCTTGCAGGCCGAGCAGGGCGCGGATGGCTTCGCCGGTGCCTGCTTTGGCGCGTGCTTCGAACAGCCGGCCGAGCATGATCAGGGTGAGGATCACGCCGACGGCTTCGAAATACACCTCGCGCAGGTCGCTGGGCAGCAGGCCGGGGGCGAGCGTGACCAGCAGGCTGTACCCGTAGGCCGCGACGGTGCCGAGAGTGATGAGGCTGTTCATGTCCGCGCCGCGGTGGACCAGGGTCAGCCATCCGGTGCGGTGGATCGGCCACCCGGTATAGAACATCACCGGCGTGATCAACGCGAGCTGGACCCAGTGGTCCAGGAGCACGGCAGGCACCCGGTCCGCGCCGAACAGCGACTGGGCCATCACCGCGAACAACACCGGCAGGGTGAGCACCGCACCGACAAGGACCCGGCGGGTCAAGCCGGTGACCTCGGCGCGCCGTTCCTCGGCTTGGGCGGCCTCGGCGTCGACGGCTGACGGTGCGCCTGCTGCTGCTGCCGTCCGTGCGGGTGATTCCTGGAGATCCCCGTCCGGCTGAGCGGGCTCGGTGCCCGGTTCGACGATGAGCGTGCCGTGGATCATGTTCATACCGCAGGCGAAGCCGAATGAGCCGGACCGTGCCGGGGTGAGGCGGACGGTCGTGCTCTGGAACGCGGGCAGCGCCGCGCCGATGTGGAGGTCGGGGAACACGATCCGCGAGGTGCAGTCGCCGCTTTCCCGCCGGTCGAACACCAGCTCCACCGGCACACCCTGGCGGACTTGGATCACGTCCGGGCGGTAGCCACCGCGCACGGTGATCCGGACCCGCTGCACTCCGCCTGCCAGGCGCGCGGTCCGCGCCCGCCGCGGTCCGAAGAAGAACCAGCCCAGCGAGGCGATGGCAGCCACGGCCGCAACGACGACCGCGATGTCGGAGACGGTCATGAGGGACTCCTTGTGAAGTCGGCTGTCGTCCCGGCCGACTCTCCGCGCGGGTACTCCGCGGAGGTAGGGACCTTGCGACCTCGCGGACGAGGCGGAAGTCCCTGGCCGCGGCGGGCGGGTGAGGTGACCGTGGTGGTGGCCGGAGCGCTGAACCGGGTACTGATCTCGGGCAGGTGCGGTGTCACGGCGGCGGACACCTATCGCGAACGGCTTCCCCGGCCGGTGTTTCGCCGTTCGCAACCGGCCGGCCGCCTGGTCGTCTCCGGCGTCGCACACCAGCTGATACCCGCCGATTCCCTTGATCGTCACGGCGCCGCCGTTGCCGATCGTCTCGACCGCCGCCGTCCCGGTGATGGCCGCGCAGGACAGCTCCGGTCCGCGGGCCGGACAGGCGATGGGTTCGGCGTCATACGGAAGCTCGTCGACGATTGTCGCCCGCGGGCCGCGTCCGGAGCAGATGACGAAGGGATACCGGTAGCGCCGGTCGGCCGGGTCGAACAGTTCCTCCAGGCAGGCGGCGCAGGTGGCCAGATCCGGTGAAACGACGCGGGCCCCTGCCGTGGTCCAGCGGATACCTGCGTCGGGGAACTGGTCGCCTCCCGGCCGTTCGATCGTTTCGCTGTCCGGTCCGTCGCTCCAGTGCCGAAGGCCCCGTCGCACCGTGACCTCCGGCCGCAGCCTCGGTTTCGGCCGCCGCATATCGTCGGCAGGGGCGATTTCCGAATGCCTGGGGAACTGGAGGAGCGAATTCATGGCCACATCCGGGAGCCCTCTGATCGCCGCGATGACCGCGGCCGCGGCGCGGGCACGGCTGCTGGTCGCGGTTCCGCCGACCGGTGAGATCACCAGGTTGTTCACCGAGCCGGCCGCCAAGTCGTCGTCTGTGTGGACGGCAGCCCGTTCAGCGGGCATGAGGGACATCGCCGGTCTGTTCACGGGCGAAGACGCACTGCCCTCTCCCGGTGAATCGGTGCGTGAGACCGGACGAGCCGGGTGATGGAGTTGACCACTGTCGATCGTGAGAATGTCGCGCACTACGGGCTTCCCGTTCCCGAAGTGCTGCTGTTGGCCGAAACCGACGCCGTTGCCGGGCTTTCGCGTGAGGTATGGCGACAGCGGCAGGCGGACGTCGGACTCAACGAACTGCCACACCGACGGGGCCGGAACTGGGCGGTGCGACTGCTCGGACAGCTGCACCATCCGCTGATCTACGTTCTCCTCGCGGCGGCATCCGTCACCGCGGTACTCGGCGAAGCCGTCGACGCCACCGTGGTTTTCGGTGTGGTCATGGTAAACGCGATCATCGGGTTCCTCCAGGAAGCGCGCGCGGAACGGGCGCTGGACGCGCTGGTGGCGATGGTGCGGACCGAGACCACCGTAGTCCGGGACGGTGTCACCGAACGGGTGCCCTCGATGGAGCTGGTACCGGGCGACGTCGTCCTGATCGAGCCGGGCGATCAGGTCGGTGCGGATCTCCGTCTGGTGGCCACCGGCGAACTGCGGATCGACGAGTCGGTACTGACCGGCGAGTCCGTACCGTCGGCGAAGAATTCGCTCGTGTTGCCACCGGATACCGCGCTGGCCGATCGCACCAACATGGCGTACTCGGGCACCTTGGTGACCTCGGGGACAGGGCGCGGGGTCGTGGTCGCGACCGGTGCGGGCACCGAGATCGGCCAGGTGCATCGCCTGGTCGGGACGACGGTTTCGGTCCAGACGCCGTTGACCCGCAAGCTCGCCAGGTTCAGCCGCTTGCTGACGATCGTGATCCTCGGTCTCGCGCTGTTCGGCATCGCGGTCGGGTTGCTGCGCGGCCAGCCGCCCGCGCAGATGGTGACCGCCGCCGTGGCCCTCGCGGTCGGGGCCATTCCCGAGGGTCTTCCGGCCGCGGTCACCGTGACGCTCGCGATCGGGGTGGCGCGGATGGCGCGCAGGCACGCGATCATCCGGCGGCTCCCCGCCGTGGAAACCCTGGGCAGCACGACGGTGATCTGCACCGACAAAACCGGGACGCTGACCGCCAACGCGATGACCGTCCGCGAGCTTGTGGTGGAGGGGCGCGGATACGCGGTCTCCGGCATCGGCTACGCGCCGGATGGCGCGGTCGTGCCCGCGCCGGATGCGGCGGCGCGAGAATGCCTGCTCGCCGCTTTGGCGTGCAACGACGCCCGGATCGCGGAAGAGGACGGTCGATGGCGGCCGATCGGGGATCCGACCGAGGCGGCATTGGTGGTCGCTGCCCGCAAGGCCGGACTGGACGCGGGAGACGTGCCGGAACGCGTCGAAGTCCTGCCCTTCAGCTCCGAACGCCGGTTCATGGCGACGAAGCATGCCAACGGGGTCGTCTATGTGAAGGGGGCCGTCGAGCGATTGCTCGGGTTGGCCGGTGCCGGTCACTGTGCCGAGGCCGAAGCCATGGCGGCCGAAGGGCTCCGGGTACTGGCGATCGGGCGCGCGGTCGATGTCGAACTGTCCGAAGAGGGCTTGCGTGGCAACGTCGTCGTACTCGGCCTGGTCGGTATGCGCGATCCGCCTCGTCCGGAGGCGATCGAAGCGGTTCGTGCCTGCCAGGAGGCGGGCATCGAGGTCACCATGATCACCGGTGACCATCCGGCGACCGCACAGGCGATCGCGGGGGAGTTCGGCATCGCTTCGGTCCACGCGAGGGTGTCGCCAGAGGAGAAACTCCGTCTGGTCAAGGAGATCCAGCAGCGCGGCGAGGTCGTGGCCATGACCGGCGACGGCGTGAACGACGCTCCGGCGCTCCGCCGCGCGGACATAGGTGTGGCCATGGGACGCGGCGGCACCGAGGTCGCGAAGCAAGCGGCCGACATGGTGCTCGCCGATGACAACTTCGCCTCCATCCGGGCCGCGGTGGAGGAAGGCAGGGCCGTCTTCGACAACCTGCGCAAGTTCATCATCTGGACGTTGCCCACGAACATGGCCGAAGGGCTGGTGATCCTCACCGCGATCCTGCTCGGCACCGCGCTGCCGATCCTGCCGGTGCAGATCCTGTGGATCAACATGACCACCGCGGTCGCGCTGGGCCTCACCCTGGCATTCGAGCCGCGTGAGCCGGGGGTGATGAGGCGCCCGCCTCTGCCGCCTTCGCTGCCGCTGCTGACCAGCGCTCTGGCCGGTCGCACGGTGTTCGTCTCGGCGATCCTGCTCGCGTGTTCGTTCGGCGCGTTCCAGTGGCAGGTCGCCGCCGGTGCGTCGCTGGACCTGGCGAGAACGGTCGCGATGAACGTGTTCGTCGGCGGCGAGATCGCCTACCTGATCAACTGCCGGTCGCTGGAAAATCTCCGGCCGCGTGTCGGATTTCTGCGCAACCGCTGGCTCCCCGCAGGTATCGCGCTGACCGCCGGGTTGCAGCTCGTACTGACCTACGTGCCGTTCATGAACACTCTGTTCCATACCGCGCCGATGCCATGGCACACCTGGATTCCGATTCCCGCGCTGGCCGCACTCACCTATGGCCTGGTCGAACTCGACAAGGCACGGCAGCGGCGCCGGAGCCGGCCGCAACATCCCGGCCGAGGCACCCAGCCCTGATCACACCCCTGAGCACGATGAGGTTCGCGATCAGCTACAGCACGCCCTACTTCGGCGTCGACCCCGACAAGAAACCCCATGGCGCGACACATCTGCCGGTCCACATCGGCGGTTCGAGCCGGGCCGTCGCCCGCCGTTCCGGGCAACGCGGCGACGGCTACTTCCCCGGGGGTGCGCTCACCCCGGACGAACGCCGCCTCCAGATCGAACTAGCCCGCCCGACCGCGACCGACGCCGGCCGGAGCGCGGACGCGCTGGAGTACACCCGATGGGGCTGAGCGCCACCGCCACCGAACCCGATCGGCAACGCGACCGGATGTCCGCGTTCGCGCCGCGATTCGCCCTCACGTCGGCGATCGCATGAGGACGCTCGGGACCGACCCCGGCACCGGGGAGCAGTCCGCTGGACGAACCATCTCCCGATGATCGTTCGAGTGAAGCCGAAGAACACCTCGCGTGGCACGTCAAAGCGGCACGTTACTGAGGTCTTCCGGCAGACAGGGCCGGAAGATACTGAGAGGTAAGGCAAACGTGGCGTGATCGACTCGATGCCGTGAAGGTCCCCTTGCCTACCCTCAAGGTAGCGAAGGAGGCCTTCACTACTTGGCGACCTACGTGAGGCTCCCTCGCGAGATGCACGTTCCTGAACGGGGTCGTGAGTGGCAAAGAGCGTTCTAACGCTCTTTGCCACTCACGACCACCTCGCGAAACCACACAAACGACCCAAGTCGGACACTTGTCTTCAGACGCGGGACGAGGCGCCCCGGGGCCATCTGTCGCGCGGCGAGCGGACCTGCGGGGGAGTGGGGCTGACCACGGCTGACAGACTGCGGGGATGATCGTCGGATACGTCCTCGCGCTGCTGGCGGCGCTGGCCTCGGGTGCCGGCTCGGTGCTGGAGTCGATCGGTGTCCGTCGCGCGGGCGCCTATGGCGGCAGCGCGCTGGACCTGGTGCACCTGCGGCGCCAGTGGATCTACTTCCTGGGCATCGGCGTCGACCTGATCGGCTTCACCGCGGCGGCGGCCGCGTTGCATCGGCTGCCGCTGTTCCTGGTCCAGTCGGTGCTGGCGTTCAGCGTCGGCGTGACCGCCATGATCTCGGCGTTCATGGGCACGCGCCTGGCGGCGCCGGGCTGGGTCGCGCTGGGAGTCGGGGCGATCGGGCTGATCTTGCTGGGCCTGTCGGCGCAGCCAGGGCCGGCCAAGGTGCTCCCGTCGGCCTGGCGCTGGGTCCTGCCCGCGATGGCGCTGGTCGTCGGGGCGATCGCGTGGTACGTCAGGCGGTTCGACCGACCGTGGGCCGCGCAGGTGCTCGGCTTCGCGACAGGCGTCGGCTTCAGTGTGGTCGGTATTTCGGCGCGCACTCTGGACGTCTCGTCGTCGGGCTGGGGGTTACTGGTGGAACCGGCCGTGTGGGCGATGATCCTCAACGGCCTGGCCGCGGCGGTCGCGTTCGCCCTGGCCCTGCAGAAGGGCGGCGCGACGGCGGTCAACGCGATCATGTTCACCACGAACACGGCGTTGTCCTCGGTCATCGGCCTGGTCTTCCTCGACGACAGGGTTCGCGACGGCTTCGGCGCCTTCACCGTCGTGGGCCTGCTCCTGGCCATGTCGGGCGCGATCGTCACCGCCCACTTCGCCACGCAGGCCAAGGAACCCGTCCGGGCCGCCTTGGCGGCTTCGTAGCCGGGAGAGGTGCCCGTGCTTTCGCCCGGGGAGAGCACGGGCACCTCTCGTCAGCAGAAGACTTCGGTGAGTAACTTGCGGAACGCGTCGTTGGCGTCGCCGCCCGTCGGCGCGCTGGTGACCGAGAGCTCCAGCCGCTTGGTGGTGTCGGGCGTGGTCAGCAGCTGCGAGGAGTAGCCGGGGATGCCCCCGCCGTGGCCCCAGACCTTGCTCCCGCACGGCAGGGTCTGCACCTGCAGGCCAAGGCCGTACTCGGGGCTGACCGCGGTGGTCCTGGTGATCTCCTGCTGTTGCGCGGGCTTGAGCAGCCTGCCGCTCGCCAGCGCGACGCCGAACGTGTCCAGGTCACGGGTCGTGGAGATCATCTCGCCCGCGGCCCACGCGACCGACGGGTTGATGCGGGTGATGTCGTTCGGCTTGCCCGCCACGGTCACGTAGCCGTGGGCGTGTGGCCCCCTGATGTCGACGTCGTCGCCGGGAAGTTCGGTGTCACCGAGGCGCAGCGGCTTCAGGATCCGCTGCTCGACGGCCTTTTCGTACGGCCGGCCGGTCAGCTTCTCCACCAGCAGACCCGCGACCACGTAGTTGGTGTTGGAGTAGTTCCACCGGGTGCCGGGGTCGAAGTCGAGCGGCTTGTCGGTGGAGACCTTGAGCAACTCCTCGGGCGTCCAGTGCTTGTAGCGGATCGGCTCGAACTCGTCCGGGCTGAGCGGCAGCGCGTCGGTGTAGTTGTAGAGGCCGCTGGTGTGCTGCAGGATCTGCCGCACGGTGATGCGGCCGTCGATCAGGCCGGGCAGATAGCGGACGACCGGCGCGTCCAGGGCGACCTTGCCTTCGCCCGAGAGTTGCAGCAGCACCGTCGACACGAAGGTCTTGGTGATGCTGCCGATGCGGAACCGGCCGTTCTCCGGCACCGGGCGGTTCGAACCCAGTTCCGCCTTGCCGGAGCGCGCGGTGAACCGCTGACGACCGTCGGTCACCCTGGCCTGCACGCCGAGGGCGGCGCCGCTCGCGGTCAGCTGGTCCAGCGCCTCCTGCACGACGTCTCGGTCGGCGCTGGTGTCGGCGAGCGCGGTGCCCGTGGTGGCGATCAGACCGGCCACGGTGAGCGCGGCCACGAGCTGGATCTTCTTCAAAGGACGTGAAAATCTTCGGTACATGATGAGGTGGATCTCCCCTCGGATTCCGGATTTCCCCAGCCGACGCTAGCCTCCGGTGATCACCGGGCGCCGTAACGGAAAAACACAACCACTCGAACAGAGCAGTACACCCGGCGATCGCACCCGATTCGGTTCGCGGTCCTCAGTCCAAGCGGCGGTCGTCGCGTGTCTTCTTGTTGAGCGATTTGCCGACATAGATCAATCCGCCGGTCAGGACCACGATATCGTCGAAGTAGATCGGGTCCGGCAAGAGATCGAACGGAAAAACCGTATAGACCAGAGAAAGCCAATAGGCGATCTTGGTGGGCACCGGCGTGTCCGGTCGATGGACCTGACGGTGTTTCCGGACCAGCTTGATCACGAGGAAAAGTGCGGCCAGGACGAGGACGACGAGCACCACGATGGCCACGACGCCGAGTGTCGCCGGAAGGGAGTCCACGGATCTCCTCTCGTCACAAGGTCGCGGCAGCACGATGGTAGCCGTGTCAGGGCGGTAGCTCGACAGCGATGTCCTCCAGTGCCGACCGGTTCGTCATCGAGCCCCAAGGGCCGGAGAGATCACACCGAAGTGGCCGGACGGGGCGGCGGCGGCTGTTAGGGTCCGGGCCATGCGGGTGTGGTGGTGTGGCCTGATCATGAGCGCGAGCGTGCTGCTCGGCGCGTGCGCCGGGGGCGGGCCGGGCGTGGGCCAGGTGGTCCCCGCGACGACCACGAAGGCCCCGAAGACGGTGCCGACAGGCCCCGTGAAGACGACGACGTCGCCGCCGGGAACCCCGGTGACCACCACGACCCAGGCGACGCCGGGGACGACGCGGACCACGACGACTCATCGGTCCACGACGACCGCGAAGCGCCCGACGACTCCGTACCGGGCCCCTACTACCCGCAGACGCTAGTCAGGTCGAAGCCGGCAGTTCGGAGGCCGGGCGGACGACGGAGGGATCAAGTGGCTCCTGGTACAGCGAAGCGATCAGAGCCGCTCTCCGGGTGACGACGGCGCGCTGGTTGATGTAGCCCTTGTCGGTGATTTCACCGTGATCGAGACTGGGCGGTTCGGTGACCAGCAACAGACGTTCGATCCGGGACGCCGAACCGGCGCCCCGATTCAGCTCGGCCAGCTTGCGCGCCAGGTGCAGCCGCACGTCCGGATCTTCCTTGTGGCGGCCGGGTCGAAGCCAGCACAACGCCGAGACGGACGATCGGTCCGCTCCCACCACCACCGCGTCGGCCAGGATTTCGGTCGTGGCGAGCAAGGTCTCCCTGAGACGTCCGGGCGCGACCCACGTTCCGCTGGACAGCTTGAAATCCTCGGCGATACGGCCGTCGAACATCAAGCCCTGGCGAGGGTCGTCGTCGACGACGAACCGGACTGCGTCACCGCTGCGATAGTAGCCCTCGTCGTCGAACATGCTGTCGTTCTTCATGCCTACATAGCCCGCGGTCACCGAAGGGCTGAGCACTCTGATTTCCTGACGGGCACCGTGGGGCACGAGCTTGACCGAGACCCCGGGCAGCGGCACACCGATGCCGTCGCGGACCGAGCCGTAGGTCGAAGTCGCGGCCGGTCCCGTTTCGGTCGCTCCCCATGACGAGACAACCGGGATATCGCGTCCGGTCGCCTTTTTCGCGAGCCGGTGAAGCCGGTTTCGGAGGCCGCTGTCGAGCGCGGCTCCGGCATAGAGGATCAGCTCGGCCGCACTGAAAACCTGAGACGCGAGTTCGTGGTCCTGCTCGAGCCGATCGACGAGCATGGCGTAACCGGCCGGGACGTTGACACAAACGGTGGGAGGCGCGGATCGCAGCGCTTCAAGAGTGCGGTCGAACAGATCCGGCGTCGGCTTTCCGTTGTCGATGTAGAGACTTCCGCCGTTGCGCAGCGCGAGATGCAGGTTGTGGTTACCGCCGAATGTGTGGCTCCACGGCAACCAATCGGTCAGCACCGGTGGGGTCCTTGTCACGAAGGGCCAGATCTGCCGGAGCATCTGCTGGTTGGCGGCCAGCATGGCGTGCGTGTTGAGCACGCCCTTGGGGACATCGGTGGACCCCGAGGTGAAAAGGATCTTGGCGACGTCGTCACCGGTCACCGACTGGAACGCCTGATCGACATCGGTGGTCACGGTCGTCCGCAGCAGGTCGTCGAGTGACTCGTGGCGTGGCCCTCGCGCGTTGCGGGCCACCAGTTCGCGACAGGCCGGGCCGCGGACGGCGGTCACGGCGTCGAGCGCGGGGCCGAACAGCTCACCATCGTCGGCGAACACCATGCCGGGCCGCACGAGTTCGGTGATCGCCCGCAGGCGAAGGTGGGTGTCCGATCGCACCGAGTACGCCACGCTCACCGGAACGATCGGTGCTCCGATGGTGTAGCACGCCAAGGTGAGCAGAAGATGGTCGATCGTGTTCCCGGACAGGACGAGCAAGGGGCTCGCCCGTCCGAGACCACGATCGAGCAACGCCTGGGCCAGCGCGTCGACCCGGGTTCTCGCCTCACCATATGTGACGGGAAACCAGTCACCGGACGGAGTACGTTCGGCCGCCAGGACTTGGTGAGGCGTCTTGCGTGCCCAACTGCGGAGCGGATCGGCGAGCGAGCGCGGGTAGGCTCCGAGCGGCTCGGTGGAACGAAGGATTCGTACGCCGTCCGCTCGGTCTTCGCACGTGATCACCGGCTCTGCGAAGACTTCTTTCATGGCATGGGGTCGATGATCAGTTCGCCGGATTTGATGAGGGCGGTGACCCGCTCGATGTCCTCGTCGAGTGCGCGGTCACGGTCGAGAAACGGGGACACCGCGCGAATCTGGTGGTAGACGGCGAGCGTCGGGCCGCTGAGGTAGTCGAGCCCGCGGAGGTCGGCGGCCTGGCACAGCGCGATCAGCTGGATCGCGGCGATCTGCTGCACGAGTTCGACGACGGATCGCGCGTCACGGGCCGCGATGGTGCTCATGCTGACCTTGTCCTGGTTGTGCGCTTCGGTCGACCGGGAGAACGACGTCGCCGGCATCGTCCACTTGAGAGCCTCCGCCGCCAGCGCGGACGCGGTGATCTGCATTCCCTTGAACCCGTGGAAAAGGCCGGCTTCGAAATTGTCGTGGGCGAGCCGCGGGATCAGGTTCGGGGTCAGCCCGTTGTTGAACTTCTCGTCGACGATCAGCTCGAGCTGGCGGTCCAGGAGGTCGCCGACGCTGGCCACGGCCGTCTTCACCGAGTCCATCGCCTGGCTGACATGGCCACCGTAGAAGTTCCCGCCATTGTGGACGGTGCCGGAAGCCGTGTCGAACAGGGGATTGTCGTTGGACGAGTTGACCTCGACGGTGAGCCACTTGCGTACCCAGCCGATCGTGTCCCGCGCCACCCCGATGACATGCGGGGCGCAGCGGATCGAATACCGGTCCTGGATCGGTTGTTCGAGTTCGCGGAAGTTCACATCGGGATGGATCGTGGGTTCGTCGATCGGCGTCACGGAGGAGAGCAATCGCCGGATGGCGCGTGCGCTGGTCAGCATCCCGTCATGCGGCTTCTGCAGAAACAGGAACTCCGCGAAGTGGCCGGGATTCCCGGCGAGTACCTGACTCGCCATCGCGGTGCAGCACTCCGCGACCTCGGCGACTCGCTCGGCGTCGTGCATGGCGAGAGCGGCGTACGCCGAAGAGAAGGACGTTCCGTTCACCAGCGCGAGACCTTCCTTGGCCTCCAGGGTGAGCGGCTGGATCCCGCACTCCCGCAGCGCGTCCGCCGCTTGCTTGAGGACACCTCGATGGGACACGGTGCCCTGTCCGGTGATCATGGCGGCCAGATAGCTCAGCGGGACCAGGTCGCCGCTGGCGCCCACCGAGCCACGCTCGGGAATACGCGGCAGGATCTCCGCGTTGAGGCAGTCCACAATGGTCTGGATGAGTTCCGGGCGCACCCCGGACGCTCCCCGGGCGAGACAGTTGGCCCGGACGACCATGGTCGCCCTGGCGACTTCCGGGGTGGCGTACGGACCCACGCCGGTGGACAGGAAGCGGATCAGATTGTCCTGCAGCTGGGCGGTCTTGTGCTTCGAGACCTGGCGGGTGTTGCTGTCGCCGAATCCGGCGGTCACGCCGTAGATCGGCAGTCCGGACGTGACGAGCTCGTGCTTGAGGGCGTTGGATGCTTCGATGCGCCGCCGCGAATCCGCGGAAAGCGCGAACACCTGCGTACCAGGAGATCGTGCGGCGAGTACGAGCTCGTCGATCGTCAGTTCGCGACCGTCGATGGAGATCTCGTCAAGTTGGTGCGAGGTGGTCAAAGACATGGGCCGGGCTCCTCCTAGTGCAATCCTGCGAGTGTTACTCGGTCGCGTTGATGAGGGCGGCCGCGTTGCCGGGAGGCAGCTCGTTGGAGTGCATCCGCTGATGCACCTGCCCCAGCTCGTGGAATCCCACCGTCGTCGACAGACACGGGTCCAGGCGGTTCGCCCCCACCAGTTCGGTCACCGCGCGGCACTGTTTGGCGTTGGCGAAATGCGATCCCTGCAGCCGCTTCTGGCGCATCCACAGGAACCGCAGGTCGATGTCCGCGTGGTACCCGGTGGTGGCGCCGCAGATCACGATCATGCCGCCGTTGTCGCCGACGTAGACCGAAGTGGGCAGCGTGTCCTTACCCGAATGTTCGAAGACGATACGCGGGTTACGGCCCTCGCCGACGATGCTCCACAGGGTGGAACGGAACCTTTTGACCTCACTCATCCATGCTTTCGTCGCGGCGGTGTCCGCCGCGTCCGGGATCGGGCCCCAGTGAGTGAAATCATTGCGATTGATCACGCCGGCGGCGCCGAGTGCCTTGCAGTAATCCGCCCTGGATTCCGTGGATACCACCGCGACCGGTATACCCCCGAAAAGGCGGACGATCTGAATGGCCATCGAACCGAGTCCGCCCGCGCCACCCCAGATGAGGACCACGTCGCCCGGCTGGACCGTATGCGGCTGCCAGCCGCAGAGCTGCCGGTACGCCGTCGCCCCGGAGACCATGAAGCACGCCGCCTCCGCCCACGAAAGCTGAACAGGCTTCGGATGGCACTGGTATTCGTCGACCAGGGTGAATTGCGCGAACGAACCATAGTTCGATTCGTAGCCCCAGGCCTTCTGGGTCACCGAGGTGATCGGGTCGACACCCATCCGGATGTCCGCCGCACGCTCGTCCCATTGGCAGCCGGACAGGACGACCTCGTCGCCGACCTTGACCTGGCGGACACCGTCGCCGACCGCCCACACGATACCGGCCGCGTCCGAGCCGCCGATGTGGAAGTCTTCCGGCGCACCGTGCCGCTGCCGCATCGCGATGACGTCCAGCGGCTTGCCGAGTGCGGCCCACACGTTGTTGTAGTTGATCCCCGCGGCCATCACGTAGACGAGAACCTGACCGTATCCGGGCCGCGGAGTCGGCAATACCTCGTGCTGGAACGCCTGGTCCGGCTGGCCGTAGCGGTTTTGGCGGATTACCTGTGCATGCATCTGATCCGGGACATAACCCACGGGAGGGAGTTCCCCGATATCGTAGAGATTTTTTCCCATTGAGGCACTTTCCTGCGATCGTGAAGAGAGAATTCAACGGCAATACACTCGATCAGTGGCCTTTGTGCAAGTAGCCCCCAAGGTCAACCATTCGCCGTGTTGATCGCTTCGCGCCGTATCCCGGTATTCCGCGCGTGATCGGGTCGGCCGGGTGGGTGCCGAACATGCCGCCGTCGAGCAGGAATCCAGCCATGGTGCTGAGCCTCCGTGTTCGTCCGGCAGTGGGGTTTCGCGGAGAAATGACTCTCGGAAAGTCGCGGGCATGGTGCCGGAAAGAAGGTTCCCGCGTCGGTGCGTCCGGGTTTCCCAGGATGTCCGTCGCGCGAGGGGACCGTCAACCCCTAGCGGTGCCCCTAAGGCACCCAGTACCGCGGCCGGGTACCAGCGGGAACACTGGTTGTCAGCGGCGAATCGAGTGTTTCGCGACGAATAGGGGTCAGTTGGTGGCGGCTAGGGGCTGCTTTCCCGCCGAGGCCATCAGTAGCGTGCGGACGACAAATAATCATCGTGCCGCCGTGGGCGAAGAAGGCTCGGATGTTCGTGTGTTTTCCGTGACACGTTCGGCGATCCCGCGGTGCGACGGCTCGAATCACCCAGTGTGCCGGACCGGACGGCGGATGGTGGTGACGAGGGGCGATACCGTCCCGGCCGGGACCATCCGTGCCCGGGACGGGGTGAACCAGGGGGAGAGTGCGATGCGTTGGCGGCTGTGTCTTCTTGGGACGGTCTTCCTTGTCGGCGTGGCGGGGATGCCTCCCGTCACGGCCGACGCGACGACCCGTTGGCCGTCGCTCACACAGCAGGTGCGCGGCGTGACCGAACCGGTGGATCTGCTGGTCGACAAGTGGGGCGTGCCGCACATCTACGCGCGGAACACCCCGGATGTGTTCCTGGCGCAGGGTTTCGGTGCGGCCCGCGATCGAATCTTCCAGATGGACCTGTGGCGGCGCAAGGGTTTGGGCCTGCTCTCCGAAGTGCTCGGTGATTCGTTCGCGGAACAGGACAGGGCCGCCCGGCTGTTCCTCTACCGCAAGGACATGACGCAGGAGTGGGCCGCATACGGTCCGGAGGGCAAGCTCGCCGCGACGCGGTTCGCCGACGGCGTCAACGCCTATGTGGACTTCCTGGCCGCCAATCCCGCCGCGCTGCCCGAGGAGTTCCGGAAACTGGGATACGCCCCGGCTCGCTGGAGCGCCGAGGACGTGGTGCGGATCCGCGCGCACGGGCTCAGCCAGAACCTCAAGAGCGAGGTGGCGCGCGCGAAGATCGCCTGTGCCGGCGGGATCGAGGCCGACCGGTACCGGGTTCGGCTCGAACCCGCGCACAGCCCGGCGGTTCCGGCCGGGCTCGACCCGTGCGCGCTGCCCGACGACGTGACGCGGGTGTTCACCCTCGCTACCGGCGGCCTGGACTTCAGCGCTGGTGCGAACGTGGCCGACCCGCTCGTCGAGGCACCGGAGGGCAGCAACGCCTGGGTGGTCGGCACGAACCGGAGCAGCACCGGACGACCGCTGCTGGCTTCGGACCCGCACCGCGCCTTGCCGGCGCCCGCGACCCGCTACGTGTCACACCTGAACGCGCCAGGGCTCGACGTGATCGGCGCCGGTGAACCCTTCGCGCCCGGGATCTCGCTGGGGCACAACGAGGTCTCCGGGTTCAGCCTGACGATCTCGGCGATGGACCAGGAAGATCTCTACGTCTACGAACTCGATCCCGCCGATCCGAGCCGCTACCGCCATGGCGGCGGCTGGGAGAAGTTCACCACTGTCACCGAACGGATTCCGTTGCGTGACGGGGGTACCAAGGAGGTCGTGCTCCAGTTCACCCGGCACGGTCCGGTGATCAAGACGGACACCGCCGGAAACCGTGCCTACGCCGTGCGTGCCGCCTGGCTGGAGCCGGGCATGTCACCCTATTACGGCAGCCTGAAGCACCTGCGCGCCAAGAACTTCGGCGAGTTCAAGCAGTCGGTGGACAGCTGGGGCGCACCCGGGCTCAACCACGTGTACGCGAACACGTCCGGGGAGATCGGCATGGCCGTCGGCGGACTCGCGCCGCGGCGGACCGGGTACGACGGACTCCTCCCGGTGCCGGGGGACGGGCGATACGACTGGAACGGCTTCATACCCGCCTCGGAACTGCCACGCGTCCACAATCCCGCGAACGGGCTCGTCGTCACCGCCAACGAGTACAACGGGACGACGCCGGGCGTGGGCTACGAATGGAGCAATCCCGCGCGGTACCAACGGATCAACGAGGTGCTCGGGTCGAAGCCGCGAAGCACGCCGTCCGACTCCGCGACGCTCCAGAACGACCAGCTCTCCCTCCAGGCGCGGCGGCTCGTCACGCTGCTGCAGCCGTTGAGCAGTACCGATCCTGCGGTGGCCGAAGCGTTGTCGTTGCTGAAGAGCTGGAACGGGGTGCTGGACGCGGGGAGCGCACCCGCGTTGCTGTTCGAGGTGTGGTTCATGTGGCACCTCGGGCCGAACTTCCTGTTCTCGGTGCTGCCTCCGGCGGTGGCAGGCGCGATCTTCCTGCCGGACCAGGCGGTATTGATGGACGCCATGGAGAACCCGGACCGGTACTTCGGTGCCGGTGGCGCCGCCGCCAGGGACCAGCTGCTGCTGAGGACCCTCGGTACCGCGCTGGCGGACGCCAAGCGGCGCGGCGGCGCGGATCCGGCCCAGTGGCGATGGGGCGGGCTGCACCAGGTGACCTTCGCGCATCCGCTGGCACCCAAGGTCGACCAGGCGACGGCCGCCCGGTGGAACGCGGGGCCGGTGCCGATCGGCGGGTCGTGGCATACGGTGAACTCGTCGGTCTACAGCCCGGTCGATTACCAGGGCCTGGCCGGACCCTCGTTCCGGATGGTGCTCGACGTGGGGAACTGGGACGCCGCGCAGATGATCAACGCGCCCGGGCAATCCGGTGACCCGAATTCGCCGGGCTACGAAGCGATGACCGAGAAATGGCGCACCGGAAAATACGTCCCGCTCGTCTACAGCCGCGAGGCGGTGGAGCGGAACACCGTCCTGAGCATCCGGCTGGTGCCGAAGCCCTGACGATCCCGCCCCCACAAGAAGGCAGCCCCGCACTACGGCAAAGTGCGGGGCTGCCTGCTTTGTGGTGAGAAGAGCCGTCAGGCGATACCCGCCAGCTCGGTGGGCAGGTCGGTGCGGCGGCTGACCTTGAGCTTGCGGTACGTCTTGGTCAGATGCTGCTCGACCGTGCTCACGGTGACGCACAGCTTCCGGCTGATCTCCTGGTTGCTGTGGCCGAGCGCGGCCAGCACCGCCACCCGCCGTTCCGCCGTGCTCAGCGGCTCCAGCGGGTTGAACTCGTCCGCGACCTCGGCCGAGCCCGGCAGCGGTTTGCTGTGCACGATCAGCCTGCTGTGGAGCACGTTGGCGTGCGCGACCTTCGAGAGCTGGATCGCCCGCCTGGCGAACATCCTGGCCCGGTTCGTCTCGCCAAGCACCTGACCGGCCTGGCTGAGATCGGCGAGGGTGTAGGCCAGTTCGTAGGGGTCACCACAGTGCTGCAGCAGGTCCACGGCCTCCTGCAGCAGCGGGACCCGCTTGCGGAGGTTGTCGGTGGAGGCCAGCACCCGCAGCGCGACCGCCCTGATCCGCGGCCCCCGGCTGCCGGGCAGCTCCAGCTCCTCGGTGACGAGACGCTGAGCCACATCGCCGCGGCCGAGGCGGACGTACACCCTGGCCGCGTCGCTGCGCCACTGGGTGAGCGCGGGGAAGTCCAGACCCCATCGCCCTGCCCGGTCGCCTGCCATCTGGAAGTCGTCCAGCGCGGCGTGCAGCCGGTCGGTCGCCAGGTGGTAGTGCCCGCGAGCCTGCAGGTACTGCAGCCAGAACCGGGTCTGGTGTGTCGTGCGCGGCATCATATGCGTGAGCTGCTCGGCCGCTTCGTCGAATTTGCCCATCATGGTGTTGGCCAGCACCAGATGCGCTCGCGGCGAGCCGATCGCCACCCCCCAGCCCTGCGGCGGCATGATCTCCAGTGCCTTGAGGGCGTGGGCACGCGCTTCGGACGGGTTGCCCAGCTGGAGCGCGATCGCCGCGCGCAGATCGGTGAGGATCGCCCGCCAGGTGGTCGCGTTGCGGTTCTCCGCCTCGGCGAGCAACTCCTTGCACCACTCCGTGGCACGGTTGGGGCACTGCGCGTACAACAGCGTCTGCAGCGCCGACAACGCGCACTCGATGGGCATGTCGCTCATCCGCCAGCCCTGCAGCACCTGCTCCGCGTCGTGCACGCTGTCCGAGGTCGTGCCGTTCTTCAGCACGGTGAACAGGGTGCTGCCGGCGGTCTCGCCCCGATCCGCGAAGGTCGGGTCGACGGTGTCCTCCACCAGCCGCGGATGGAAGAACCGCAGCCACTGCACGGTCATCCGGTAGTCGGCGGCCAGTGCGGGGCCGGCGTCGGCGATCGTCTCCCGGAGACCGGCCAGTACTTCTTTGGCTTCGTCGGCGAAACCGTGCCAGGCCAGCCAGCGGGCCAACGGCGGCGCGTGCTCCCGTGCCAGCAGTCCGTGCCGAAGGTCGGCCGTGAGCCGGCTGAGGTGCTGACCGGCCGCGGCCGGATCCACCAGCCACTGCACGCCCGCCAGCCGTACGGTCAGCTCCGCACGTTGCCGCTCGTCGGCACAGGTGCGCCGCGCCAGGTCCAGATAGGACACGGCGGCGGGGAGATTCGCCTGGGCGACCGCCTGTTCCGCGGTGTCCCGCAGGAAGGTGGTGGCCCACGTCTCGCCGGACTCTCCCGAAGCGGCGATGTAGGCCGCGACCTCGCCCGCCTCGGCCCCCTCGTCGTGCAGCAGCTTGGCCGTGCGCAGGTACAGGGCCGTGTGCTCCTGGCGATCGAGGTCGGCCAGCACCGCGTTCCTGGCCGCCGGGTCACGGAACCGGCCGTCCACGGTCAGCCCGCCGCCGTCCACAAGGGAGAGGAGGTCGGCGACGTGGGACGGGTACATGTCCGTCACCTTGGCCACGTTGGCGGTCGTCGCGAGTTCGTCGAGTACGGCCACCGCCCGCAGCACGCGAGCGGCGTCGGGATCGGCGCGGTGACAGTAGGACAGCACCGCCTGCCGGTAGTTCTCGCCGGTGACCGGGACCGGCGGTGCGGTCTGGGCCTCTCCGGCCGTCGCGGTGGCGGCCAGCCAGTCCTCCGCCAGTGCGCACACCAGCATCGGATTGCCGCCGGTCAGTTCCGCGCAGGCGGTGACGAAGGATTCTGCGGGAACGCCGTCGAGCCGTTCGGCCAGCAGTTCGCCGACGCCGGTGGCGGACAGAGACTGGAGCCGGACATGCCGCGAATGCGGCTGGCGCATGACCTCGGTCCGGAGCCGTGCCGAGCCCTCGCCGGTTCGTTCCGCGAGGACCATCAGGACCCTGGCGGACCGGATCCGCCGCTGGAGATGAAGCAGGGTGTCGGTGGACGACTGGTCCGCGAAGTGCGCGTCGTCCACGGTGATCACTACTGGCCGTTCTTTGGCCATTTCGAGCACGAGCGCGCAGATCTCCTGCGCGAGCAACAGGGTCGTCTGATCGAAGGCCGGCGGGTCCTGGTCGGGCTGCCTGCTGGTGGGCATGCCGGCGGAAAGCAGGTACTCCGCTTTCGCCGCGACGGCCTCGGGCACTGCCGAGTTGCGGAACAGCTGTCCGACGACACCCATTCGAAGCGTCTGCTCCACCGTCGAGGCCGTCGCGCTGAGGACCAGCGCGCCGGATTTGATCGCCTGATCGTTGAGCCGTTCCAGCAGCTCGGTCTTACCGCTGGCCACGCCACCGGAGACGAGACAGGCTCGACCCCGGCCGCCGTTTTCGAACACTTTGTTCAGCTGGTCAGAAAAGACATCTCTTTCTGCGATGGACATAGTTAACCCCCCATAGGGCTTTTGTGACATCACCGTTCCATTGACTCAGCGCCAATTCCCCAGAATCCACGTGTGAGTGAAGTTACCGTACCACCTGATCGGGTGTAACGGTGACAGTTCCCACCGGGACCGATCGCAGGGTAGCGGTGAGCGGAGCGCTGCTTCTTCAGGTGAGTTCACCTGAATGGAGCTGCGGGAACGGCGTTTATGGGGAAGGGCGAGTAGGGGGTCCTATGCGAATAGGGGTTGAGTGGGGTCGTTCTTTCCGGATGCGGGCATGCTGGTACCGCCACTCGTCCCGACTCTAGTCGGTTGGTTAGTGGCCAACTGGCCCGCGGCTCACGCCGCAGCCAAGGATTAACGAGGCTTTTACCTCCTCAGGGTGAGATCAGGCGGCCACCTTCGGGGTCCGCGCCCCGGCGGACGCCGGGGACCAGGAGCCATAGGTGACCGCGCGTAGCAGCCATTCGACCGGGCCGTAACGGAACAGCCGCAGCCACAGCCTGCTCACCACCAGCTGGGCCACGAACACCCCGAGGGTCAGCAGCAGTACGGTGCCCGGCCGCAGCTTGCCGATCAGTCCGGCGCCGAGGCCGGTGAAGATCAGGGCGCAGACGAGCGACTGGGTGAGGTAGTTCGTCAGGGCCATCCGGCCGCCCGCGGCCAGGAAACCGGTGGGTATCCGGAGGCGCGGCGACTGAAAGACCCGCAGGGCCGTGGCCACATAAGCAGCGGTCAGAAGGGGTGCGGTGGCATAACCGACCGCGGTGGCCAGCGTGTCGTGGGTACCGCCGAAGCTGGCGAAGATCAGTGCTCCGGAGAGTCCGATCGGCAGGCCGACCCACTGCAGCAACCGCAGTACCTGCCCGTGCGCGCCGGGGTCCGCCAGCGCCCGGTGCTTGCCCAGCGCCAATCCGATCAGGAACGACGCGAGGGCGAGCGGGCCCTGCACGGCGAGTGTGCCGAGGCTCCACGGCAGTGTCTTGAGGTGTTCGGACAGCACCTGGCCGGCGCTCCCGCGCAGTGCTTCGGTGGATCGGGCGCCCTCGATGAGCGCCGACGCCGGGTCCGTGGCGATCGCCCCGGATAGGCCGACCAGCACCATCGCGACCGTGGTGGCGACGGTCAGCAGACCCGCGATCGCCATCGCTGTCCGTGGGCGGATGTTACGGACAGCGAGCAAAATCAGACCGAGAACGGCGTATGTCGCCAATATGTCACCGGGGAACAGCAGCACGGCGTGCGCGATGCCGAGGACGAACAGGGCCGCGAGCCGCCTGAGGAAGGCGGGCTTGAAGGGGCTACCCCTACGTTCGGCCGAATCCATCTGCAGCGTGAAGCTGTATCCGAAAAGGAAGGAGAAAAGCAGATAGAACTTCATCGTGAACAAAAAGAAGATTGTCCACTCGACCGCGTCGTCCAGCCAGGAATCGAATGTCGGGTCCGCGATTCCGGTGAAGGCGAAACCGGAGGAGAACAAGGCCATGTTCACGGCGAGAATGCCCAGCAGGGCGAACCCGCGGAGCGCGTCCACGTGTATCAGGCGGGTGCCTGAGCCAGTCGCGCCACCGGTGTTCATGAGATGCACACCTGTTTGAGCTTGTCGATGTTGCGGACGGTGTCACGGACCCAGTTGGCGAACGTCTCGACCGTCTCGCGCTTGTTCCTCTGGGACTTGGCGTACTGGTCGGCCAGTCCGCCGACGGCCCCGCCGACCTCCTTGTCGGAGACCTTCCCGGCCAGATCGCGCAGCCGGTCCGCCCGGCTCTGGAGCTCGTCGGCGTCCCGCTCGCGGTTCTTGTAGTCCGGCACCATGGCGGCCAGGTTGAGCGCCTGCACGCACGCCTTCGCCTTGCCGGTCGTGGCCTGGGCCTGGTCGGTCTCTTTGCAACCGGTTGCCAGGACAAGCAACGTGACCAGCAGTAACGAGCACTTCCGAGCCATTCGCGCGGTCATCTGCACCCTCCGCCGCAGCCGGAAAAACGGACATAATGATCTGATTGCACCGATGCTATTGATCTCCGCATCTCCTGACGATCGGCGTAGAGAGGGATATCCGCCTCATCAAAAGGGAGGAGGCGACTGACGAGCCTGGTACCGATTGACGAGGGTGTGCGGCGGCGGGCTGTGCTCCAATCGAGCGGTGCGAGAAGCGACAACGGCCCCCGTGACGACCGATGACGCCTCGGCCCCGCTGGAGATCTCCGGGCTGCGGAAAGTGTTCGGTGACAAGGTCGCGGTCGACTCGGCCGAGCTCACCGTCCGCCGCGGCTCGTTCTTCGGCCTGGTCGGGCCGAACGGCGCCGGGAAGACCACCACCCTGTCCATGGCCGTGGGCCTGTTGCGACCGGACGCCGGCTCGGTGCGGATCTTCGGCGTGGACGTGTGGCGTGAGCCCGCCAAGGCCAAGGCGCTGATCGGGGTGCTGCCGGACGGCCTGTCCGTGCCCGAGCGGCTCACCGGCCGTGAGCTGCTGGTCTACAGCGGTCTCCTGCGTGGCCTTGACCGGGAGACCGCCAACTCGCGGGCCGCCGAGCTGCTGCAGGTGATGGGGCTGGCCGAGGCGGAGCGGACGCTGATCGTGGACTACTCCGCGGGTATGCGGAAGAAGATCGGCCTGGCCAACGCGTTGCTGCACGCCCCGAAGCTGCTGGTGCTCGACGAGCCGTTCGAGGCGGTGGACCCGGTGTCGGCGGCCACCATCCGGGTCATCCTCAACCGGTTCGTCGCCGCGGGCGGCGCGGTGGTGCTGTCCAGTCACGTGATGGCGCTGGTGGAGCTGATGTGCGACCACGTCGGCGTGATGTCGGACGGCAAGGTGGTCGCGGCCGGGCCGGTGGACGAGGTACGGGGCGGCGAACAGGGTCTCGAGCAGGCGTTCGTCGCGCTGGTCGGCGGGCACACCGAAGGGGCGGAGGGGCTCGCGTGGCTGTCGTCCTGATCCGGATGCGCCTGCGGGTACTGGCGCATTCCTTCCGGCCGGAGCAGGCGATCACCAGCATCGCCAAACTGCTGCTCGGCCTGCTCGGCGCCGCGCTCACCATCGGGCTGGCGGCGGTCGGCCTCGACACCGACGAGATCACCGCGGACCTGCTCGGCCTGGCGTTCCTGGCCTGGTTCGTCGGCTGGATCATCGTGCCGCTGCTTTCCGGCGGCGGGGACGAGACCCTGCGCCCGGAGCATTTCGTGCTGTTCCCGATGACCTCCCGGCAGCTGGCGACCGGACTGCTCGGGGTCGCCTTCGTCGGCGGCGGAGCGCTGGTCACCCTCCTCGCGGGGGTCGCGCTGGTGGTGTTCGGCGCCGGTCTCGGGGCCGCCGCGACGCTGGTCGCCATTCCGGCACTGCTGCTGCAGACGGCGTTCTTCGTCCTCGCCTCCCGGGTGGTCCTCGCCGCCCTCGGTGCCGCGCTGCGATCACGCCGGGGGCGGGATCTGGCGCTGCTGCTGGTCGCGGCACTCTGCGTGTGCGGCTTCCTGTTGCGGTACCCGATCCAGTCACTCGGCCCGGAGATCGTGCGCGGGAACGCGCCGGGGTTCTCCACGCTGCTGCACCTGCTGCCGTCGGGCTGGGGGATGGCGGCGGTCGAGGCGGCGGCACGGGCCGACTGGCCGATCGCGCTCGGCGCGTTGCTCGGACTCGCGGTGCTGATCGCGCTGCTTCTGCTCGCGTGGGCGCCGCTGATCGAGCGCCGGATCACGGCCAGGGCCGCGACCGGCCGCAGCCGCCGGGCCGGATCCGACGGGCTGCTGGTCCGGGTCCTGCCGGCGACCCCGCTGGGCGGCGTCGTCCAGAAGGAACTGCTCACCTGGGGCCGCGACGCGCGTCGCCGGGCGGTGCTGGTCACCTCGCTGGCCGCGCTCCCGGGCGCGGTGGTGCCGGCGTTGAGCGGCGCCGAGCTGTTGCTGCCGTTCGCCGGACTGTTCGTACTGGGCCTCGCCTGCGCGGAGACTTCGAACCTCTACGGGCTCGACGGTGGCGGTATGTGGCACACCCTGGTGGCGCCCGATTCCGCGCGGGCCGACGTCCGTGGCCGTCAGCTGGCGTGGGCGCTCGTGGTGGCGCCGTTCTGTATCGCGCTCACCGTGGGCTTCACCGTCTTCAGTGGACTGGACTGGGCTTGGCCGTGGGTGCTCGCGCTCCTGCCCGCGGGCATCGGTGGCTGCGCGGGCTCGGTGGTGCTGCTCTCGGTGATCGCCGCGTACCCGGTGCCGCAGAACTCCGACAGCAACCCGTTCACCTCGGGCACCAACCCGCACTACCTCCAGCTGAGCCTCGTCCCGCTGCTGCTCACCGCGATCGGACCGTCGACCGCGTTGCTGATCCTGGGCCTGGCCGAGGACAGCGCCGTGCTCAGCTGGCTGGCCGTGCCTGTCGGGGTGGGTGTGGGTGTGCTGATGTGGTGGCAGTGCGGTCGTCAGGCGTACCTACGGTTCGAGCGCCGCGGTCCGGAGCTGTTCAAGGTGGTGCGCCAGGGGGTGTGAAGGAGTCCTTCACACCTTGCCCACCATCGAGGTCAGGGTCCCGGCAAAGTCGGTATCGGAACCCGGCGCACCCGCGAGCGTGGAGGATTTGGGACGTTGAACGTCCCAAATCCTCCACACTCGAACCCTCTCACCCTGCGTGACGCCTCACGACCCGCTCAGCGGCAGGGTCCGCAGGCCGCGGATCACCAACGACCGGCGTACTTTCGGCTCACCCGCCAGCTTCAGCTTCGGCATCCGGGCGGCGAGGGCCTGGAACGCCACCTCTCCCTCCAGCCGGGCCAGCGGCGCGCCGATGCAGTAGTGGATGCCGCTGGAGAAGGACAGGTGGTCCGGGCCGTCCGTGCGGTTGAGGTCGAATCGGTCCGGTTCGGTGTAGACCTCGGGATCGCGATTCGCCGCGCCGATCAGCAGCACCACCTGGGTGTCCGCGGGAATGACCTTGCCGTTCAGCTCGACGTCCTCGTGCGGCAACCGTTGTGACTGCTGCACCGGCGACTCGTAGCGCAGTGTCTCTTCGACGGCTTTCGCCGCCAGGTCCGGGTTTTCGCGCAGTTGGTCCCACTGGTCGGGGTGCCGCAGCAGCGCGAGCGTGCCGTTGCCGATCAGGTTCGCCGTGGTCTCGGAACCCGCGATGGCCAGCAGGCCGAAGATGTTGACCAGTTCCTCGGCGGTCAGCTTCTCCTCGGCCCTCGCCTGAACGAGACTGGTGGTCAGATCGTCGCGGGGCTCGGCCCGCCGCTGGTCGATCAGCTCGCCGAAAAGGACCGTGAGTTCCTGGATGGAAATACGCAGCTGCTTGGCGAACTTCACCGAGCTGACGCCGTCGAGCGTCGCGCCGATCACCGCGCCATGGCGCAGGAAGTCCGTCCAGCGTTCTTCGCCGATGCCGAGCAACTGGCCGATCACGACCAGCGGCAGCCGGGTGGCGAACCCGGACATCAGGTCGAAGGTCTCCTCGCGCTCCAGCTCGTCGAGCAGCTCCTCGCAGGCGCGTTCGACGGCGGGCCGGAACCGCTCGATCGTGCGCGGGCCGAACGAGGGCGCGACCAGGCGGCGCAGTCTGCCGTGGTCCGGCGGGTCCAGCTCCAGGAAGGACACATCCAGCTTCGGCGCGTCCTTGAGTCCACCGTTCATCAGTTTTCCATCGGTGGTACGGATTCCGAAGCGTTTGTCGCGGAGGATCGAGTCGATCAGCGGATGGCTGGCGGTGAGCCACGGCCCGAGTTTGCTGCGGTGCAGCGGCCCGAGCTCCCGGACCCGCTGATGCACCGGGTATGGATTCTCTTGGCCGCGCAACAGATCCGCGAACGGATCGCCGAGCACCCCGCTGAGCCGGACCAGCGCCTTGGCGGCGAGCAGGGTCGTGCCCAGCCGGAAATCACCGACGCGGCTCTGGGTGGCGGTCACCATGGAAAGTCCTCTCCGCGAAACGGGAACAACCAGTGACCGCAATCGTTCCACGGAAGTCTTCCCCGCCGTGCCGGGACGAACCCCTAGCCATCCCCTACGCGGCCCCAGAACACTTTCCCGCGGTAGAGGAAGGAGCGCGCCCGACAGTACGGTCGGGCGAAGTCGCCCGGGAACCCCGGGGCCAGCGCGGTGGGGGATCTCAGTGGAGCAGAGCGTTTCGGCGATCTCGACGGCGGACGAGGTCCAGGATGTCGACGCGGATCGCCGACCGGTGTTCGCCCGGGCACCGGTCGCGATCGTGGTCGCCGTCGTGGGACTGGCGCTGTTGGTCACCAGCGGCTCCTACGGCTACCACCGGGACGAACTTTACTTCCTCGCCGCGGGCGCGCATCCGGACTGGGGTTACGTCGACCAGCCGCCGCTGGTGCCGCTCCTCGCCTGGGCCCTCGACCAGATCTCGGGCGGTTCGCTGGTCGTGCTGCGGTTGCCGGCGATCCTGCTGGCGGTGCTGGGCGTGTTCGTCACCGCGATGATCGCGCGCGAGTTCGGCGGCGCGCGACGGGCGCAGGTGATCGCCGCGGCGGCCTACGGCGCGGCGCCGATCACGCTGCTGGCCGGGCACTGGCTGGCGACCAACTCGGTGGACATGTTCTTCTGGGCGCTGGCCACCCTGTTGCTGGTGCGCTGGGTGCGCACCAGGGACGATCGGCTGCTGCTCCTGCTCGGGATCGCCGCCGGGGTGGCGTTGCAGGCCAAGTACCTGATCGTGTTCTTCCTGGTGTTCGCGGTGGCGGCGGTCGCGCTCGCCGGACCGCGGGAACTGCTGCGCCGTCCGATGCTCTGGGCGGGTGCCGCGATCGCGGGCGTCTGCGCGCTGCCGACCGTGCTTTGGCAGGCGGCGAACGGCTGGCCGCAGATCGAGATGAGCGAAGCGATCGCGCAGAGCGCCGAAGCCACCGGCGGCCGGGTCGGCTACCTGCCGACGCTGCTTTCGCTGGCCGGGCTGCCCGCGTTGCTGCTCCTGTTCGGCGCGGGACGGCTGTTGTGGTCGGATCGGCTGCGGCAATGGCGGTTCCTCGGCTTCACCGTCGTCGCCCTGCTGGTGGTGTTCATCGCGATCAACGGCCGCGCCGACTACCTGGCCGGGGTCTTCCCGTTGTTGCTGGCCGCGGGCGCCGCCGGGCTCGGACCGTCACCGCGTACCCGGTGGGTGCCGTGGGTGGCCTGGCCGGTGCTGCCGGTTTCGGCCGCGCTGGCCGCCGCGTTGATGCTCCCGATCTATCCGGTCGCCTCCTTGGCGAGTTCCCCTCAGGGGCCCGCCGAATCGGCGCAGACCGTGGGATGGCCGGAATTCGCGGGCGCCGTCGAGCGGACGCGGCGGACGATGCCGCCCGGCACGGTCGTGCTCACCGCGGACTACGCCCAGGCCGGTGCCCTGTACAAGTTCGCGCCGGAGCTCGCCGTCTACAGCGCGCACCGTGGCTACGCGTACTTCGGTGTACCGCCGGAGAACACGACGTCGGTGTTGTTCGCCGGGTCCGATCCCGGCGAACTGGGGAAGTACTTCGGCTCGGTGCGACCGGCGGGCACCACCGGGAACGCTTACAACGGACTGAAGAACCTGGCGCTGGACATTCCGCTGTGGATCTGCGACAGACCGCTGGACAGCTGGCCGCGGCTCTGGGAGCGCATGCGCCATATCGCCTGAACCGGCCGGTCCCGGTCGCGGGACAGGGGTTGGGGCGGGGTGCGGGGTGAAGGGGGCGATAGGGGTATCCCTTCCCGAACAACGGTTTTAGGCTCGCTTCGGCGGTACTTGCGTTGGTTCGCCCATGATGCCGGGTAGTTCCGGCGATTTCCGTCCCGGTGTGGAGGAATACCATGACTGCGAGAATTTTCGCCCCGGACTCGGTGCGTACTTTTTCCGAACTCGAACGCGAAGTGGTCGGCGTCGCCGAGGCGCTGCGGCAGCGGGGTGCTGGGCCCGGCGTCCGCGTCATGCTCAAGGCAGGCAACTCCGCCGGGTACGTGAGCACACTGTTCGCCCTGATGCACGTCGGCGCCTCGATCGTGCTGGTGGACCAGCAGGAACGCCCGGAGGAGACGCGCCGGATCGCGCGGCGCGCCAGCGTGAAACTGATCATCGCCGACGACGACGCGCCGCTGGCCGACGTCGACGACACGTCGTTCATCTACGAGCTGATGATCGACGCGCCGGGCTTCGCCCCCGCGTATCCCCGAGTGTCCTTTGAGGACTGGTGCGAGCTGCCTGACAGCCTGCTGATGTGGTCATCGGGCTCCACCGGCGAACCCAAGGGCATCGTCAAGAACGGTGGGCGATTCCTGCGTAACCTGCGGCGCAACGCCGACCAGGTGGGCCACACCGAACAGGACGTCCTGCTGCCGCTGCTGCCGTTCTCGCACCAGTACGGCCTTTCCATGGTGGGCATCGCGTGGCTGGCCCGGTGCTCGCTGGTGATCGCGCCCTACCGCCGCCCGGACCGGGCGATGCTCATGGCGGGGCAGTGCGGAGCCACCGTCGTCGACGCCACCCCGGCCACCTACCGGAGCATGCTCAACATCCTCCGCAAACGCCCGCAGGTCAAAGACCAGCTGCGCACGGTGCGGATGTTCTGCAGTGGTGCCGCGCCACTGGACGGGCCGCTGGTGGACGCCTACGTCGAGGAGTTCGGACTGCCGCTGCTGGACAGTTACGGCAGCACGGAAGCGGGTAACGTCGCCTTCGCCACCTCGGAGAACGCTGTCGGCTGCGGACGCGCGATGCCGGGACTGACGGTGGAAGCGGTGGACGACGAGGACCGGCCGGTGGCCGCCGGCGAGGTCGGCGAGCTGATCATCCACACCCCGGACATCCTGACCGGCTACCTCGCCGAAGACGGCACTGTCGCCCCTGTCGACCAGGAGACCTACCGCAGTGGCGACTTCGGTTACCTGGACCCGGACGGCAACGTCTTCGTCCTCGGCCGCAAGTTCGCCGTGCACCGCAACGGCTTCACGCTGTATCCGGAGATCATCGAGCGCAAGTTGAGCGCCGCGGGCTGCTCGGCGAAGCTGATCGCCCTGCCGGACGAGCAGCGGGGCGCGCGCCTGACGCTCTTCGTCGAGGACGAACAACTGCGGGAACCCGCGCACTGGCGCCCGCTGGTCGACGACGTGCTGGCGGAGTCCGAACGGCCGAACCGGATCCGCGTGATCGAGCGATTCCCGTTGAACCGCAACGGAAAACCGGACCGCGGCCAGCTCACCGAACTCGCCACCGGGGCCGGGGAATGACCGCGGCGGAAACAGCGTACTTCTTTCCCGGCCTGGACGGGTTCAAGCTGGCCGAGATCGGCAAGTTCCTCGTGCTCAGCCCGTTCGCGCGCGAGCGGCTCGCGGTCGCCGACGAGGTACTCGGCTACTCGGTCATCCGCACGCTGCGCGACTCCGACGACTACGCGTCCCCCGCGGCTCGCGCCGCCACTCTGGTGAACGCGCTTTCCCTGGCGGACTGGGCGAAAGAGAACCTGGGCGAGCCCGGCTTCTGCGTCGGCATGAGCTTCGGCGAGCTGATCGCCGCGGCGTACGCGGAATGCCTGCCGTTCGCCGACGCCGTCCGGATCGCCGCCGGGGTGGGGGAATGCGAACTCGACTACTTCCGCACCGCGCACCAGGATCTCGTCACCCAGGTGGTGACCAGGGTGGCCGCCGAACGGATGGACGAGCTACTGGCGGATCTGTCCGATCGCGGGGTCTGGTACGACCTGTCCGGGCACGTGGACGACGGCCACTACCTGATCACCATGGCGGAGAAGCATCTGGAGGAGTTCACCGCCGGGGTCGGCCGGGCCGGTGGGTACTCGTTGTACGCCATGCGCCCGGCCGCGCACTGCAGTGCGTTCGGGCCGCTTCGCGACCGGATCGAGGCGGAGGTGCTGCGCGGCACCGTGTTCGCCGACCCGGCCGTGCCCGTGGTGTCCGATGTGGACGGTTCGGTCCTGCGGACCGGCCGTGCGGTACGGGAACTGGTGCTCAGCGGCTTCCTGCGCCCGCTGGAGTGGCGGTCGACGGCCGTCGCGCTGGCCGGGCTCGGCGTGCGCAGGCTGTGTGTGGTGGGGCTGGACCGGATGTGGTTCCGGCTCGCGGTCACCAAGAAGAACTTCATCGTGGAACAGGTGAACCAGGCCACGGTGCTGCGGCACCGGCGGGGCTGACCGCGGCGCGGTGCCGGTTCGCTCGGACAACAGGTTGAGATGGGGAGTCGTTGGCCATGGCCAGTGCGGATGATGTCACTGAGAACTCCGTCCGGACGGCCGCGTTGCGCGACCGCTTGACGGCCGCGTCCGCCGCGGAGCGCGCCCGGACGCTGCTCCGGCTGGTCCGCGACCAGGTCGCGGACGTGCTGGCGCATGTCCGGCCGGAGACGGTCGGCCCGCGAACGGTCCTGCCGGACCTCGGCTTCGACTCCCTCGCCGCGGTGGCCCTGCACCGCGGGCTGGTCGAGGCGACCGGGCTCGACCTCCCGGTGACGATGGCCTTCGACCAGCCGACGGTGTCGGCGCTGGTCGATTTCCTCGAGGGTGAACTGCTGGGCCGCGCCACGCCGGGAGCGGACAGCGCGCGGACGGTCCACGACGACGGCGAACCGATCGCCATCGTCGCGATGGGGTGCCGTTTCCCCGGCGGCGCCGAGACCCCGGACCGGTTCTGGGAGTTGATCGCCGAAGGTGCGGACAGCACCGCCGGATTCCCCGAGGACCGCGGCTGGGACCTCGCGGCCCTGTTCGGCCAGGACGACGGTAACCGTGCCGTGAGCACCACTCGCCGGGGCGGGTTCCTCGCTCACGCCGATCGGTTCGATCCGGCGTTCTTCGGCATCAGCCCGCGTGAGGCGCTGGCCATGGACCCGCAGCAGCGCCTGCTGCTGGAAACGTCATGGGAGACCTTCGAACAGGCCGGGCTCACCCCGGATTCGCTGCGCGGGAGCCGGACCGGCGTCTTCGTCGGCGCCGAGAACCACGAATACGGCCCGCGTACGGCCCAGGCGCAGGACGGGCTCGAGGGCTACCTCGTCACCGGGACCGCGGCGAGCGTGGTCTCGGGCCGGATCGCCTACACGTACGGCTTCGAGGGTCCGGCGATCACCGTGGACACCGCGTGTTCGTCGTCGCTGGTCGCTCTGCACCTCGCCGTGGCCGCACTGCGCCGCGGCGAATGCGATCTGGCGCTCGCCGGCGGGGTCGCGGTCATGTCCGGCCCGGCTTCGTTCGTCGCCTTCAGCCGCCAGCAGGGTTTGGCCGCCGACGGCCGCTGCAAGCCGTTCGCGGCCGCCGCCGACGGGACCGGCTGGGGCGAGGGCGCCGGTCTGGTGCTGGTCGAGCGGCTGTCCGACGCGAAGCGCAACGGACACCGCGTGCTGGCGCTCGTCCGCGGCTCCGCGGTGAACTCCGACGGCGCGAGCAACGGCCTCACCGCGCCGAACGGACCCTCCCAGCAGCGGGTCATCCGCGAGGCGCTGGCGTCGGCCGGGCTCGAGCCCGCCGAGGTGGACGTCGTGGAGGCACACGGAACCGGGACGAAACTGGGCGACCCGATCGAGGCGCAGGCCCTGCTCGCCACCTACGGCCAGGACCGGCCGGGCGACCGCCCGCTCCTGCTCGGCTCGGTCAAGTCGAATATCGGGCACACCCAGGCCGCCGCCGGTATCGCCGGGGTGATCAAGATGGTGCAGGCGATGAGCCGCGGCGTCGTGCCGCCGACCCTGCACGTCGACGAGCCGACCCCGTTCGTGAACTGGGCCGCGGGCGCCGTGCGGCTGGTCACCGAGACCACACCGTGGCCGGAACTGGACCGCCCGCGCCGGGCGGCGGTGTCCTCGTTCGGGATGAGCGGGACCAACGCGCACACCATTCTCGAACTGCCCGAGCCCGAGCCGATGCCCGAGTCCGAGTCCGAAAAGGACACTCATCACCGGGTGCCCTGGGTGCTGTCGGCGCGGTCGGAAGCCGGGCTCCTCGCACAGGCCGCCAGGCTCAAGGACTTCGTGGCGGAACTCGAATCGCCTGGCGTGGCCGAGATCGGTACCGCGCTGGCCACCACCAGGACGGCGTTCGAACACCGCGCGGTGGTGACCGGCTCGGTGCTCGACGAGCTGCTCGCCGGGGTGTCCGGCCTGGCCGAGGGTTCGGTGCCCGCGGGCACCGTGCGCGCGACCGTGGCGGAGAACGCCGACAAGGTCGTGTTCGTCTTCCCCGGCCAGGGCTCCCAGTGGGCGGGCATGGCGGTGGACCTGCTGGAAAGCTCGCCGGTGTTCGCCAAGCGGCTGCGTGAGTGCGCGGCCGCGCTGGAGCAGTTCGTCGACTGGTCGCTGCTCGACGCGCTGGGCGCGGACGCGCAGGACCCGTTCTGGACGCGGGTCGACGTGGTGCAGCCGGTGCTGTGGGCGGTCATGGTGTCCCTGGCCGAACTGTGGCGGTCCGCCGGGGTGGAACCGGCCGCGGTGATCGGCCATTCACAGGGCGAGATCGCCGCCGCCTGTGTCGCGGGGGCCCTGAGCCTCGACGACGCCGCGTGGGTGGTGGCCCTGCGCAGCAAGGCGATCGCGGCGAGCCTCGCCGGTCGTGGCGGCATGCTGTCCCTGGCCGCGCCGGTGGCCGACGTCGAGCGTCGCCTCGTCGGCTGGGGTGACCGGTTGTCGGTGGCCGCCGTCAACGGGCCGAGCGCCACGGTGGTCTCCGGTGACCCCGAGACACTGGAGGAGCTGCAGGCAGCCTGCACGGCGGACGGTATCCGCGCCCGGCTGGTGCCGGTGGACTACGCCTCGCATTCCGCGCACGTGACCGAACTCGAGACGCATCTGCTCGACGTGCTCGCCCCGATCGACCCGCGCACCCCGCGTATCCCGTTCTATTCCACTGTGGACCAGTCCTGGCTGGAATCCCCCGTCGTCGACGGCGGCTACTGGTACCGGAATCTGCGCCAGACCGTGCGGTTCGCCGAGTCCGTGCGCGCGGTGCTGGACGCGGGGCATGGCGCGTTCATCGAGATCAGCGCGCATCCGGTGCTCACCGCCGCGATCGGCGAAACGATCGAGGCCGCCGGTGCCGACGCGGCCGCGCTCGGCACACTCCGCCGCGACGACGGCGGGCAGGATCGCGTGCTGGCCTCGCTCGCCGAAGCCCATGTCCGCGGCGTCACGGTGGACTGGAGCGGCTACTTCGCCGGAGCGACCCCGTCACCGTTGCCGACCTACGCCTTCCAACGCGAGCGGTTCTGGCTCGACGCCGGGGAAAGCGGGCCCGCGGACCTCGCCGCGTACGGCCTGGGCCCGGCCGGGCACCCCATGCTCGGCGCGCTGGTCGGGGTGGCGGGCGACGACGCGCAGCTGTTCACCGCGAGCCTTTCGGTCGCCGCCCTGCCCTGGCTGGCCGACCACGCCGTGGCCGGGAAAATCCTGGTGCCGAGCACCGCGTTCGTGGAACTCGCGCTGCACGCGGGCAGCCGTCTCGGCGCGGAAGTACTGGAGGAACTCACCCTCGAGGCGCCGTTGATCGTGCCGGAGCGGGACGCGGTGGAACTCCAGCTGACCGTGGGAAGCCCCGATGGCGACGGCCGCCGGACACTGGTGGTGCACGCCCGGCCCGCCGGGGGAGAACTGCTGGACACGCCTTGGACGCGGCATGCCGCCGGCGTGCTGGGACAGGCTTCGAACGGCGAAGGGCAGCGGTTCGCCTGGCCGCCGTCCGGCGCGGAGCAGCTTCCGCTCGACGGTCTGTACGACCGGTTCGCCGCCCAGGACTGCGTCTACGGTCCGGCTTTCCAAGGACTGCGGGGTGCTTGGCTCGCCGGGGACGAGGTCTTCGCCGAAGCCGTGCTGCCCGAAGCGGAGGACTCTGCCGGGTTCGGGCTGCATCCGGTGCTGCTGGACGCGGTGCTTCAGGCGACCGAACTGGCCTGGCCGGTCACCGGCCCGGCCCGGCTGCCGTTCGCCTGGTCCGGGGTCACGCTGCACGCCGTGGGCGCGACGAACGTGCGTGCCAGGATCACCCGGGCCGGCGCGGAGTCGGTGCGGGTCGAGGTCACGGACGGCACCGGCGCCCCGGTCGTCTCGGTGGACTCGCTGGTGACCCGGCCGGTGGCACTGGAGCGCGAAGGTCATCTGCCGCCGGATTCGTTGTTCCGGCTCGACTGGACAACCAGGCCGCTCACTACCGGGGAGACCCCGGAACACGAGATCGCCGATCTGTCCGACGATTCGGCGCAGGTGCACGAAACCGCCGCCGCCGCGCTTGCCTCCGTACAGCGGTGGCTGGCGGACGAGAGCCGGGGTGCGGCGAAGCTGGTGGTGGTCACCCGGGGCGCGACCGACGGCACGAACCCCGCGCAGGCCGCCGTCTGGGGTCTGGTCCGCTCGGCGGAGGTGGAACACCCCGGCAGGTTCGTACTGGTCGACCTCGACGGTGAACCGGACTCCGCCGCCAAGCTGCCCGTGGTGATCGCGTCCGGGGAGCCCGAGGCCGCCATCCGGCGGGGAACGGTGCTGCTGCCCAAGCTGATCAGGGTGCCCGTGCCGGCCGCGCGACGGCTCGACGACGGCGGGACGGTGCTCGTCGTCGGCGGCACCGCCGGGCTGGGCGCGCTGCTCGCCCGGCATCTGGTGACCGCGCACGGGATCCGGAAGCTCGTGCTGACGAGCCGCCGCGGGACCGGGACGCCGGGCGCCGAGGAGCTGCGGGCCGAACTGGTGGCCGCCGGCGCGGAGGTCACCGTCACCGCTTGCGACGTCGCCGACCGGGAGGCGGCGGCCGCGCTGCTCGACGGTATCGCGGACTTGACGGCGGTGGTGCACACCGCGGCCGTGCTCGACGACGGCCTCGTCGAGGACCTCACCCCGGACCGCCTGTCCGCGGTGCTCCGGCCCAAAGTGGACGGTGCGCGCAACCTGCATGAGCTGACCGCCGACACCGGGCTGGCGGCGTTCGTGCTCTTTTCTTCCGTGGCCGGGACTTTCGGTGGCGCCGGGGTGGCCGCTTACGCCGCCGCGAACTCCTTCCTCGACGCGCTCGCGCAGGCCCGCGTCGCCGGGGGCTCGCCCGCGGTGTCGCTGGCCTGGGGTGTCTGGGGCGGTGGCGTCGGGATGACGGCACGACTGTCCGAAGTAGATCTTCGACGGCTGACCGCGGAAGGACAGGCGCCGCTGACCCCGGCGCAGGGGCTCGCGTTGTTCGACGTGGCCGTCGGCGGGGAAAACCCCGTCCTGCTGCCCATGTCGCTCGATCGCGCGACTCTGCGCGCCCAGCCGGACACGCTTCCCGCCCTGCTGCGGGGCCTCGTGCGCGGACCTCGGCGCGTGGCCGCGGTCGCCGCCTCGGCCGACGGCTCACTGGTGGGCAAGCTGGCCGGGCTGCCGCCCGCGGACCGTGACCGGATGCTGCTGGAGCTGGTCCGGGCGCAGGCGTCGGCGGTGCTCGGGCACAGCGGTACGGACGCGGTGGGCGACCGGAAGGCCTTCCGTGAACTGGGTTTCGACTCGGTGAGCGCGGTGGAGCTGCGGAACCGCCTGAACTCCGCGACCGGACTGCGGCTGCCAGCGACCCTGGTCTTCGACTTCCCGTCGCCGCTGAGCCTGGCCACCCACATTCGCCGGTTGCTGCTCGGCGAGTCCGAGACCCCGGCCGCGGCGACGACCGCGGTGACGGCGGACGAGCCGATCGCCATCGTCTCGATGAGCTGCCGGTTCCCCGGTGGCGTCAGCACGCCGGAACAGTTCTGGGACATGCTCGCCGCCGGCGGCGAGGGGATCGGCGACTTCCCCCAGGACCGCGGGTGGGACCTGGCCGGGCTGTACTCGCCGGACCGGGACCGGACCGGTACCAGCTACACCAGCCGTGGCGGGTTCCTCTACGACGCGGCCGAGTTCGATCCGGGCTTTTTCGGGATTTCGCCGCGTGAGGCGTTGGCGATGGATCCGCAGCAGCGGTTGTTGCTGGAGACCTCGTGGGAGGCGTTCGAACGAGCCGGGATCGACCCCCTGTCCCTGGCGGGCAGTGCTTCCGGTGTCTTCGTCGGTATGTCCTATCAGGACTACGCCTCCCGGCTGAACCGCATCCCCGAAGAGGTCGAGGCGTATACGGGCAACGGCACGTCGCTGAGTGTGGCGTCGGGTCGGGTGGCGTATGCGTTGGGGTTGGAGGGTCCGGCGGTGACGATTGATACGGCGTGTTCGTCGTCGTTGGTGGCGTTGCATTTGGCGTTGCAGTCGTTGCGTCGGGGTGAGTGTGGTTTGGCGTTGGCTGGTGGTGTGGTGGTGATGGCGTCGCCGGATATGTTTGTGGAGTTTTCTCGTCAGCGTGGGTTGGCGGTGGATGGTCGGTGTAAGGCGTTTTCGGCGGATGCTGATGGTTTTGGGTCTGCTGAGGGTGTTGGTGTGGTGGTGTTGGAGCGTTTGTCGGATGCTCGGCGTAATGGTCACCGGGTTTTGGCGGTGGTGCGTGGTTCTGCGGTGAATCAGGATGGTGCGTCGAATGGGTTGACGGCGCCGAATGGTCCTTCGCAGCAGCGGGTGATTCGTGCGGCGTTGGCGGATGCGGGTCTTTCGGCGTCTGATGTGGATGCGGTGGAGGCGCATGGTACGGGTACGACGTTGGGTGATCCGATCGAGGCGCAGGCGTTGCAGGCGACGTATGGGCAGGATCGGGACAGGCCGTTGTGGTTGGGTTCGGTGAAGTCGAACCTGGGGCATACACAGGCCACGGCCGGTGTCGCCGGGGTGATGAAGATGGTGCTCGCCATGCGACACGGCGTGCTGCCGAAGACCTTGCACGTCACCGAGCCGAACGAGCGGATCGACTGGGACTCCGGCGCGGTCGAGCTGCTGACCGAGGCAAGGGACTGGCCGGACACCGGCAGGCCGCGGCGGGCGGGAGTGTCCGCGTTCGGGATCAGTGGGACCAACGCCCACGTCATTCTCGAGCAGGCGCCGGAGACCGTTCCCGCGCCCACCGTGCCGGTTTCCGTGCGGCCATGGGTGATCTCGGGTAAAACGCCGGAGGCGGTGGAAGCGTTCGCCGGTCGGCTCGCCGGGTATGCCGGTGACGCCGCGGGTGTGGCGGCGGGGCTCGCTGGTCGTTCGGTGTTCGAGCATCGAGCGGTGCTGGTGGGTGAGGATCAGGCCGACTTGGCGGCTGCATTGGCGTCCGGCGGATTGCCTGCTGGTGTGGTGCGGGGTTCTGGTTCCGGTGTCGAGCGTGTGGTCTTTGTGTTCCCTGGTCAGGGTTCGCAGTGGCTGGGTATGGCGTCGGCTCTGTTGGATGAGAGTCCGGTTTTCGCGGCGCGGATGGCGGAATGCGCGGAGGCTTTGCGGTCCTTTGTGGACTGGTCGTTGTTTGACGTGTTGGTCGACGAGGTCGCGCTGAGTCGGGTTGATGTTGTTCAGCCGGTGTTGTGGTCGGTGATGGTGTCGCTGGCTGAGGTGTGGCGTTCGCTCGGTGTGGTTCCGTCGGCGGTGGTGGGGCATTCTCAGGGTGAGATCGCGGCTGCGGTGGTGGCTGGCGGGTTGAGCCTGGAGGATGGGGCTCGGGTGGTGGCTTTGCGGAGTCAGGCCATCGCCGCGGAGCTGGCTGGTCTGGGCGGGATGCTGTCGGTGGCCGCGCCGGTAACCGAGGTTGGCGAGGGCGTGTCGATCGCCGCGGTGAACGGCCCGAACGCCGTAGTGCTCTCCGGTGACCCCGACGCACTCGCGAAGGCGAAGGCCCGCTATGAGGCCGAGGGTGTCCGGGCTCGGTTGGTGGCAGTGGATTACGCGTCCCACTCCGCTCACGTCGAGCGGATCGAGACGCAACTTGCGGAGTTGCTCGCACCGGTATCCCCGCAGACGGGTGAGGTTCCGTTCTATTCCACTGTGGACTCTCGATGGCTGGACACCGCGGAACTGACGGGTGGCTACTGGTATCGGAATCTGCGCCAGACGGTGCGGTTCGCGGACGCGGTGGAGACGCTGGCTGCCGAGGGGCAGCAGATGTTCGTCGAGGTCAGCGCTCATCCGGTGTTGACGATGGCGATCGAGGACACCGTCGACGTCCCCGTGGTCGGCACACTACGCCGTGACGAGGGCGGTCTGGCGCGGTTCCTGCTCTCGGCGGGCGAGGCGTTCTGCCGCGGCGCGGACGTCGACTGGCGGGGCTTGCTCGGCAAGGCCGGGACCGTTCCCGAGGACCTGCCCACGTATCCTTTCCAGCACGAGCGCTTCTGGCTCACCGATGCCCAGCCGGATCTCGCGGTCGCGGCCGAGTCCACTGTGGATGCTCGCTTCTGGGACGCGGTCGGCCAGGAGGATCTCGCCGGTCTCGCGAGGACCCTCGGTACGTCCGAAGACCAGCAAGCCGCGTTGCAAGCCGTACTTCCCACCCTCACGTCCTGGTACCGCGGGCACCAGGAGCAGGCCGAAAAGGACAGCAAGCGGTACGGCGTTTCCTGGCAGCCGCTCGATCCGCCCGGCGTCCCGAAACTCGACGGCACGTGGGTCGTGCTCTCTTCGATCGCGGACAGCGGGCACCCGTGGGTCCGCGGCTCACTCGACGCGATCACCCGGGCCGGTGCGGCGGTGCGGCACCTCGAACTCGACGAGCAGGACACCGACCGTGCGATGCTCGCCGGGAAACTCCGGACGGCGCTCGAAGACGGGGTCGAGCCCGCAGGTGTCCTTTCCCTGCTCACGTTCGACGAAAACGGGCACAGCGTCCACCGTGCGGCACCGCTCGGGCTGGCGCTCACCGTCGCGCTGGTCCAAGCGCTCGGTGACGCCGGCGTGCGGGCGCTGCTGTGGTGCGCCAGTGACGGCGCGGTGTCCGTGACCCCGGCCGAGGCGCCGCGGAATCCGGCGCAGGCCCAGGTGTGGGGGTTCGGCCGGGTCGTCGGCCTGGAACACCCCGAACGCTGGGGCGGACTCGTGGACCTGCCCGCCGACGTGACGGACGGCGCCCTCGCCGGACTCGCGAGTGCGCTCGGCAACGCCGCGGAGGAGGACCAGCTCGCCGTCCGTGCCACCGGCGTCCTCGTCCGCCGTCTGCTGCGCACCCCGGCCGGGGACGTACCGGTCCGGACCTGGCGACCGGAGGGCACCGTCCTGGTGACCGGGGGAACGGGCGCGCTGGGGGCGCACGTCGTCCGCTGGCTCGCGCGCAACGGAGCCGAACATGTGCTCGTCACCAGCCGCCGCGGCCCCGACGCCCCCGGTGCCGCGGAGCTCCGCGACGAGCTGGCGGAGCTGGGGTGCCGGGTGACGATCGTGGCCTGCGACGTCGCCGATCGTGCTTCGCTCGCCGAGGTACTCACCGAACACCCGGTCAGTGCGGTGTTCCATGTGGCGGCGGTGCTCGACGACAGCCTGATCGACTCGCTCACCACCGCGCAGATCGACCGGGTCACCCAGGTCAAGGTCGGCGGCACCCGCAACCTCCACGAGCTGACCAAGGACCGCGACCTCTCCGCGTTCGTACTGTTCTCGTCGTTCGCCGGCACCACCGGCGGGCCGGGTCAGGGCAATTACGCGCCCGGCAACGCCTTTCTGGACGCCTTCGCGCAGCAACGCCGGGCGCATGGCCGCACCGCGACCGCCGTCGCCTGGGGACCGTGGGCAGGCGGCGGTATGGCCGAGGGCGACGGCGGGGAACTGTCCCGGCGGCACGGGCTCAAGGATGTCAGCCCCGAGCTGTCGCTGGCCATCCTCCAGCAGGCACTCGACCACGACGAAACCTTCCTGACCGTCGCGGACATCGACTGGGAACGGTTCTTCCTCGCCTTCACCTCGTCGCGGGCGCGGCCGTTCCTGCACGGGGTGGACGACGTGCGGCGGATGCTCGCCTCCGGTGCGGGCGGGGACATGGTCGGCGCGGGCACGGCGAAGAACGCGGCCCCCGCGTCGGCCTCCGAACTCGGCGCACGGCTGGCGAACCAGCCGGCCGCCGACCAGGACCGCGAGCTGATGCGGCTCGTCCGCGAGCAGATCGCCACCGTGCTCGGACATGCCGACGCCGAACGTATCGAGGCCAAGAAGGCCTTCCGTGAACTGGGCTTCGACTCGGTGACCGCGGTCGAGCTGCGGAACCGGCTGAACGTGATCACCGGACTCCGGCTGCCCGCCACGCTGATCTTCGACTTCCCGTCACCGGCGGCGCTGGTCGCGCATTTGCGCAAGGAGGTGCTCGGCGAGGCGGAAAGTGCCGCCCCGGTCACGGCCGTCCCCGTGGCCGCCACGGACGAACCGGTGGCCATCGTGGCGATGAGCTGCCGTTACCCGGGCGACGTGGAGACCCCGGAAGACCTGTGGCGAATGCTCGCCACCGGCGGCGAAGGCATCACGGACTTCCCGGCCGACCGCGGCTGGGACGTCGAGGCGCTCTACGACCCGGACCCGGCGGCCGAGGGCAAGACCTACACCCGCCGAGGCGGCTTCCTGCACCGGGCGGGCGAGTTCGATCCGGGGTTCTTCGGTATTTCGCCGCGTGAGGCGTTGGCGATGGATCCGCAGCAGCGGTTGTTGCTGGAGACCTCGTGGGAGGCCTTCGAACGAGCGGGCATCGACCCCCTGTCCCTCGCGGGCAGTGCGTCGGGAGTCTTCTTCGGAATGTCCTATCAGGACTATGCCGATCAGCTGAACCAGGCGCCTGACAGCGTTTACGTCGGAGTCGGCAACACCGCGAGTGTGGCGTCGGGTCGGGTGGCGTATGCGTTGGGGTTGGAGGGTCCGGCGGTGACGATTGATACGGCGTGTTCTTCGTCGTTGGTGGCGTTGCATTTGGCGTTGCAGTCGTTGCGTCGGGGTGAGTGTGGTTTGGCGTTGGCTGGTGGTGTGGTGGTGATGGCGTCGCCGGATATGTTTGTGGAGTTTTCACGTCAGCGTGGGTTGGCGGTGGATGGTCGGTGTAAGGCGTTTTCGGCGGATGCTGATGGTTTTGGGTCTGCTGAGGGTGTTGGTGTTGTGGTGTTGGAGCGTCTGTCGGACGCTCGGCGTAATGGTCATCGGGTTCTGGCGGTGGTGCGTGGTTCTGCGGTGAATCAGGATGGTGCGTCGAATGGTTTGACGGCGCCGAATGGTCCTTCGCAGCAGCGGGTGATTCGTGCGGCGCTGGCCAACGCGGGGCTCTCACCGTCTGATGTGGACGCTGTGGAGGCGCACGGTACGGGTACGACGTTGGGTGATCCGATCGAGGCGCAGGCGTTGTTGGCGACGTACGGCCAAGAACGCGACCGGCCACTGTGGCTCGGTTCGGTGAAGTCGAACCTGGGACACACGCAGGCGGCCGCGGGGGTCGCGGGCGTGATGAAGATGGTCATGGCCATGCAACACGGACTGATCCCGGCGACGCTGCACGTGACCGAGCCTTCTCCGCATGTGGACTGGTCTTCCGGCGAGGTGCGGCTGGCGACGGACTCCGTCGAGTGGCCCGAAACCGGCAGGCCGCGACGGGCGGGCGTGTCCGCGTTCGGGATCAGCGGGACCAACGCCCACGTCATCCTGGAAGAAGCACCACCCGTCGAAGCCGAGGTTTCCGCGGCCCCGCCCGTGCTGCCGTGGGTCATGACGGGCAAGACCCCGGAAGCACTCACCGCGCTGGCCGCCCGGGTGGCCGAATACGGCCTCGACCGCAATCCGGCCGACGTCGCCGCCGGGCTCGCGGGTCGTTCGGTGTTCGGGCATCGTGCGGTGCTCGTCGGTGAGGATCAGGCTGGTTTGGCTGCCGCGTTGGCCGCGGGTGAGCAGCCTGCTGGTGTGGTGCGGGGTTCTGGTTCGGGTGTCGAGCGTGTGGTGTTCGTGTTCCCTGGTCAGGGTTCGCAGTGGCTGGGTATGGCGTCGGCGCTGTTGAAGGAGAGCCCGGTTTTCGCGGCGCGCATGGAGGAATGCGACAGTTCTTTGCGGTCCTTTGTGGACTGGTCTCTGTTGGATGTGCTGGGCGACGAGGCCGCGCTGAGTCGGGTTGATGTTGTTCAGCCGGTGTTGTGGTCGGTGATGGTGTCGCTGGCTGAGGTGTGGCGTTCGCTCGGTGTGGTTCCGTCGGCGGTGGTGGGGCATTCTCAGGGTGAGATCGCGGCTGCGGTGGTGGCTGGTGGCTTGAGCCTGGAGGATGGGGCTCGGGTGGTGGCGTTGCGGAGTCAGGCCATCGCCGCGGAGCTGGCTGGTCTGGGCGGGATGTTGTCGGTGGCCGCGCCGGTGACCGAGGTTGGCGAGGGTGTGTCGATCGCCGCGGTGAACGGCCCTAACGCCGTGGTGCTCTCCGGCGACCCCGAGGCGTTGGCCGCGGCGAAGGCCCGCTATGAGGCCGACGGTGTGCGGGCCCGGTTGGTGGCGGTGGATTACGCGTCCCATTCCGCTCACGTCGAGCGGATCGAGACGCAGCTGGCTGAGCTGCTGGCGCCGGTGTCCCCGCGGACGGGTGAGGTTCCTTTCTATTCCACTGTGGACTCCCGGTGGCTGGACACCACGGAGTTGACGGGTGGTTACTGGTATCGGAATCTGCGCCAGACGGTGCGGTTCGCGGACGCGGTGGAGATGCTGGCTGCCGAGGGGCAGCAGATGTTCGTGGAGGTCAGCGCTCATCCGGTGTTGACGATGGCGATCGAGGACACCGTCGATGTTCCGGTGGTGGGCACGCTGCGTCGCGACGAGGGCGGCCTGGAGCGGTTCCTGCTTTCGGCGGGGGAGGCGTTCTGTCAGGGCGCGGATGTCGACTGGCGGGGCTTGCTCGGCAAGGCCGGGACCGTTCCTGAAGACCTGCCCACTTATCCGTTCCAGCACGAGCGTTACTGGCCGGATGGCGTTAACAGCAACGGAAACGTCGTGTCCGCCGGACTCGGCGCCACCGACCATCCGCTGCTCGGTGCGGCGGTCGAACTCGCGGACGGTGAGGGGCTCCTCTTCACCGGCCGGGTGTCCGTGCACAGCCACCCCTGGCTGGCAGAGCACGCCGTCGCAGGCACGATCCTGTTCCCTGGCACCGCATATCTCGAACTGGCCATCCATGCCGGTGACCAGATCGGCTGCGGCCACCTCGAAGAACTGGCCATGGAGACCCCGCTGGTCCTGCCTCGCAGCGGCGGCGTGCAACTGCAGCTGGTCGTGGCCGAGCCGGGCGAGGGCGGTCGCCGCGGCATCGAGTTCTACTCCAGGCTCGACGACGGCGAGTGGACCCGGAACGCAGCCGGGGTGCTCAGCCCGGCCGCACCGGCGGCCACCGAGGACCTGACGGCCTGGCCTCCGCCGGGCGCGGAAGCGGTCGACGTCGCCGGGTTCTACGCCGGGCTGGCCGACCAGGGTTACGAGTACGGACCGGCGTTCCAGGGCCTGCGGGCCGCTTGGCGCCGGGGCGACGAGGTGTTCGCCGAGGTCGCCCTGCCCGAGGCACACCGGTTCACCGCGGACCGGTACGGCCTGCATCCCGCCCTGCTGGACGCGGCGATGCAGGCCACCGAACTCGGCGGCTTCGACGAGGACGGGGAGACCCGCCTCCCGCTGCTGTGGACCGGCGTCACCCTGCACGCCACCGGCGCCGCCGCACTGCGCGTCCGGGTCGCGCCCGCCGGTCCCGACGCCGTGGCCGTCGACGTGGCCGACCTCGCCGGGGCTCCGGTGGCGTCGATCGCTTCGCTGGTGGCGCGCCCCGTTTCGGCGGAACAACTCGCCGCGGCCAGGTCCGCCGGCCGGGACGCGCTCTACCGGCTGGACTGGACGCCCCTGCCGGTGGAACCACGGACCGGCGAGCGGCCGGTACTGGTGGGCGGGGACCACCTCGGCCTCGGTGCCGCCGGACTCGAACCGGTCGAGTACGCGGATCTTCCGGTGCTCGCGAAGGAACTCGCCGAAATCCCGCCGGTCGTCCTCGCCACCTGCCCTCCGGCCACCGAGGACGAGCTGACCACCGCGATCGGGGCGGCGACCGGCCGGGTGCTCGGGTTGGCGCAGGACTGGCTGGCCGACGAGCGGTTCGCCGACGCGAAACTGGTGCTGGTGGTCCGCGACGCGACGGCACAGTCCGCGATCACCGGTCTGATCCGGTCCGCGACCGCGGAGAACCCAGGCAGGCTGGTACTGGCGCACGTCGACGACGACCCGGCCTCCCTGCGGGCGCTGCCCGGCGCTCTGGCCACCGGGGAACCGGAGTTCGCCGTGCGCGCGGGACAGGTGCTCGTCCCGCGGCTGGCCCGGGCCGGGCAGCCCACCGGGGAACCGGTGACGCTCGACGCGGACGGCACGGTACTGATCACCGGCGGTACCGGCACCCTCGGCCGTCTCCTCGCCCGGCATCTCGTTTCCCGGCACGGCGTCCGCCACTTGCTGCTCGTCAGCAGGCAAGGTCCAGACGCCGAAGGCGCCGACGCACTGGTCGCGGACCTCGCCGAACTCGGCGCCGAAGCGACGGTCGCCGCATGCGACGTGTCCGAACGGGAGGAGATCCGAGCCCTGCTGGGAACGATCCCGGCCGACCGGCCGCTGACCGCGGTGGTGCACACCGCCGCGGTACTGGACGACGGCGTGTTCGGCTCGTTCACCCCGCAACGGGTGGACAAGACCTTGCGCCCCAAGGCTTACGCCGCGATCCACCTGCACGAGCTCACGAAGGATCTCGACCTCGGCGCGTTCGTGCTCTTCTCCTCCGGCGCCGGTGTCTACGGCAGCCCCGGACAGGCGAACTACGCGGCCGCGAACTCGGTGCTGGACGCACTCGCCGAGCAGCGCCGGGCAGCCGGGCTCCCCGCGATCTCGCTGGACTGGGGACTGTGGGCGAGCACCAGCAACCTCACCGGCACGCTGGGCGCGGCGGATCTGAGCCGCATCGCCAGGGAAGGCGGCCTCGCGATCTCCGACGAGGACGGGTTGGCGCTGTTCGACGAAGCGCTGCGGCACAACTCGCCGGTGCTGATGCCGTCCCCGATGGACACCGCGGTGTTGCGGGCCCAGGCCAAGGCGGGCACGCTGCCGCCGTTGCTGAGCGGACTGGTGCAGGCGCCGGCCCGTCGCGGCGCGGCGGGTACCGCCGCCACCGCGAGCGGGGACGACCGCGAACAGGCCGCGTTGCTCGGCAGACTGGCCGGGCTGGACCACGACGGCCGGGCCGCGCTGTTGCTGGACCTGGTGTGCGGGCACGCGGCCACCGTGCTCGGGCATCAGAGCGCGGCCGCGGTGGATCCGCAGCGGGGCTTCCTGGAGATGGGCTTCGACTCACTCACCGGGATCGAGCTGCGCAACCGGCTCAACGCGGCGGTCGGGCAGCGGCTGCCGGCCACGTTGATCTTCGACTACCCGGCGCCGGAAGCGGTGGCCGGTCTGCTCGCGGAGAATTTGGCGGCCACCAGTCCGTCTACTGTGGACACTCCGCCGCTGCTGGGCAGGCTCGACAGCCTGGACGCGGAGCTGGCCGCGCTCACGCTGGACGAGCGGTCGCGCGCCCAGCTGGTCGAGCGGCTCACCGCGCTGGCCGCCCGGTACGGCGGTGGCACGACGGCGGACGGCGGACTCACCGAGAAGATCGACGCCGCCTCCGACGACGAGATCTTCGACTTCATCGACAACGAACTGAAGGCGTGATCGGTCGAGAGACCCGATCACTGCCGGAGTTCGGCAACCGAACAGATCGAGGCTGAATGTGATGCGAAAGATGACACGACGGCGGTTACGGCCCTCGGCGCTGCTGGTCGCGGCGCTGCTCGGGACCACGCTGGTCTCCGGCGTCGGCGGCCAGGCCGCCCAGGCGGCGCCGCCGGTCCCGGCACGCCAGCCGGACGAATCGGTACTGCGCCCGGCCGAGGCCCGGCACGAACCCACGAGCGCCCTGCCGCCGGGTTTCGCCCAGCAGACCGTGGTTTCGGGGCTCACCGAGCCGACCGCGGTGGCGTTCGCGCCCGACGGCAAGACCTTCATCGCGGAGAAATCGGGGATCATCCGGGTCCGGGACTCCGTCGACGCCACCACCGGCAAGGTCTTCGCCGATCTGCGGACCGAGGTGTTCGACGGCTGGGACCGCGGCCTGATCGGGCTGGCCGTGCACCCGAAGTTCCCGCAACAGCCCTACGTCTACGCGCTCTACACCTACGACGCGCCGCCGGGGGAGACCGCGCCGAAGTGGAACGACAAGTGTCCGTCGCCGCCGGGGTACACCGAGGACGGCTGTGTCGTCACCAACCGCATCGTCAAGCTGACCATGGGCGCCGACGGGATCGCCGGCGCGCCGGAGACGCTCGTCAGCGGCTGGTGCCAGCAGTACCCCAGCCACACCGCGGACACGCTCGCCTTCGGTCCCGACGGCCTGCTTTACGCCAGCGCCGGTGAAGGCGCCAGCTTCAACTTCGTCGACTACGGCCAGCAGAAGAACCCCTGTGCCGACCCGCCGGGCGGCGCGGGCACCAATCTGACCATCCCGGACGCCCGTGGCGGTTCGCTGCGCTCGCAGTCACCGCGCCGCCCCGGGGGCGAGCCGATGGTGCTCAACGGCACCGTGATCCGTGTCGACCCGCTGACCGGCCAGGGCGTGCCCGGCAACCCGTACGCGTCGAGCACCGACGAGAACGCGCGCCGGATCGTGGCCTACGGCATGCGCAACCCGTTCCGGTTCACCCTGCGCCCGCAGACCGGTGAGGTCTGGCTCGGCGACGTCGGCGAGACCCTGGCGGACGAGATCAACCGGTTCACCCCGGACCCGGCGAAGGCCCCCAACATGGGCTGGCCCTGCTTCGAGGGCAAGGACCCGCATCCCGGGTGGAAGGCCGCCGGGCTGAAGCTGTGCGAGTCCCTCTACGCGGAGGGCGGCGATCACAAGCCGGTTCTGCAGTACGCCGGTGGTGCCAAGGTTTCGCCGGACGACACCTGCCCCAACACCAGTGGTGCCTCGTTGTCGGGGTTCGCTTTCGCCGACGGCCAGACCCTGCCGGAGCCCTACCGGAACTCGCTGTTCTTCAGCGACAGCACCCGCGGCTGCATCTGGGTGATGGGCAAGGACGCGCAGGGCGCGCCGGACCCGGCCAAGGTGACCACCTTCGCCAGCGGTCTCGGGGTGCCGGTGCAGCTGACGTTCGGACCCGGCGGCGGCCTGTACTACGTCTCGGTCGACACCGGCGAGCTGCGCCGGATCACCTACGACAACGACCCGAACGTCGCGCCGAAGGCCGTGATCAAGGCCAAGCCGACCGCCGGGCGGTCCCCGCTGTTCGTGCGGTTCGACGGCCGCGGCTCCACCGACCCCGAAGGCGCGCGCCTCCGGTACGAATGGGACCTGGACGGCGACGGGCAGTTCGACGACGCGAGGGGGCCGGTGACGAGCTGGGTGTACCTGAAGAAGCAGTTCGTGCGCCCGGCGCTGAAGGTCACCGACCCCGGCGGCAAGAGTTCGACGGCCAAGGTCGACGTGGTGGTGGACAACGCCCCGCCGCCCGAGCCGGTCCCGGTGATCACCACGCCCGCTCCCACGCTCACCTGGCAGGTCGGCCAGCGGATCTCCTTCTCCGGTGGGGCTTCCGACGCCCAGGACGGTGCGTTGCCCGCCTCCGCGCTGGACTGGAAGCTGACCATGCGGCACTGCGCCGGGGACGGCCACTGCCACAGTCACGACATCGAGACGTTCCCGGGCACGGCGTCGGGTGAGTTCGCCGCGCCCGACCACCCCTACCCGTCGCACCTCGAGCTGACGCTCAGCGCCACCGACTCCGACGGCAATGTCAGCACCAAGACCATCGAGCTGCAGCCGCAGACCGTGGACGTCACGTTCAAATCCGATCCGCCGGGTATCGGGGTCACCGTCGGCAACTACGGCGTGGTGACGGACTCGACGGTGAAGGTCATCGTCGGCACCGCGCTCTCGGTCAGCGCCGCGGGCAAGATCGAGATCCCGCCGTACGAGCTGGTGTTCGACAAGTGGGGCGACGGCGCCGGGGCCAGCCGCATCATCAAGGCGCCCGAGCAACCGGCGACCTACACCGTGTATTACCGGGTCTGTCCCTGTTGACGTCGTGAGTGGTAAGTGTCGTTCTAACGACACTTACCACTCACGACCAGCCCGAGGCGGGGCCTGCGGCTTTGCTCGCGGTGAAGTACATGATGGCCCCCTTCCTTGCGCCTGGCGCAAGGAAGGGGGCCATCATGTACTTCGGAAGGTGTGAAGGTCGAGTTTCCTCGGCTGAGCCGAGGGATGGGGGCCTTCACGCGCTACCGCTGTGACTGGTGGTGTCACTGAGCCTGGTGGCGATGGTTTGAGCTGGCCGTGAGGGACTCCTTGAGGGGCCCTGAGTCCCTCAAGGAGTCCCTCACGACCAGCCCGAGGCGGGACCTGCCATGCCTTTCCGGTGTGGTGGGCCCCGCTTCGGTGTGCCCGCGTTTCGCCTGCTCCAGACGTTGACCTAGGGGCGGTTAGGGGTTGTCGGTCCTTCTTCGGCGCAAATATTCTCAGCGGGAATTCTGGGGAAACGTGCGTGTACGGGCAATTCTTTGTTTCGCGGATTCCCGCGGACGCGGTCAGGCCGCGAGGTTTTCGCGCGGGCCGCGCGCGTGGGGAGTTCGTCGTGAAGAGGTGGCGTTGAGTGAGCAATGAGCAGAAGCTTCGGGACTACCTCAAACGCGTGACCGCGGACCTGGCGCAAACGCGCCAGCGGCTGCAGTCGGCAGAGGCGGCCGAGAGCGAACCGATCGCGATCGTGGGCATCGGCTGCCGGTTCCCCGGCGAGGTGCGCTCCGCCGAGGACCTCTGGGAGCTGGTCCGCGCCGGTGGCGACGCGATCGGCCCGTTCCCCGCCGATCGCGGCTGGGATCTCGAGGCGCTCTACGACCCGGACCCCGACCGGCCGGGCGCCAGTTACGTCCGCGAAGGCGGGTTCTTGCCCGACGTCGCCGATTTCGATGCCGGCTTCTTCGGTATCTCGCCGCGTGAGGCGCTCGCGATGGACCCCCAGCAGCGGCTGCTGCTCGAGGTTTCCTGGGAAGTGCTCGAAAACGCCGGGATCGTGCCCGCGTCGCTGCGCGGCAGCCGGACCGGGGTGTTCTCCGGCGTCGCCTACTTCGACTACCTGAGCCGGTTCGCCGGCGCCGAGCTTCCGGCCGACCTCGAGGGTTACGTCGGCAACGGCAACGTCGGCAGCATGGCTTCCGGCCGGATCGCCTACACCCTCGGCCTCGAAGGCCCCACCCTGACCGTGGACACCGCGTGCTCCTCGTCGCTGGTCACCCTGCACCTGGCGGTCCGTGCGCTGCGGGCGGGCGAATGTGATCTGGCGCTGGCGGGCGGGGTCACCGTCATGCCGAGCCCGGCCACGTTCCAGGACTTCAGCCGTCAGCGCGGGCTCGCAGCCGACGCGCGCTGCAAGGCCTTCGGTGAAGGCGCCGACGGCACCAGCATGAGTGAAGGCGTCGGCATGTTCCTGGTGGAACGGCTCTCCGACGCCAGGCGCAACGGGCACACCGTGCTCGCCCTGGTCCGCGGCACCGCGGTCAACTCCGACGGCGCCAGCAGCGGGCTCACCGCTCCCAACGGGCCTTCCCAGCAGCGGGTCATCCGCGCCGCGCTCGACAGCGCCGGTCTCAAACCGTCCGATGTGGACGCCGTCGAGGCACACGGCACCGGCACTTCGCTCGGGGACCCGATCGAGGCGCAGGCGCTGATCGCGGCGTACGGGCAGGATCGGGCGACACCGCTGTGGCTGGGCTCGGTGAAGTCCAACATCGGGCACACGCAGGCCGCCGCCGGGGCCGCGGGCGTGATCAAGATGATCATGGCCATGCGGCACAGTGTGCTGCCGAAGACACTGCATGTCGACGCGCCGACGTCCCAAGTGGACTGGACGGCGGGCGCGGTCTCGGTGCTGACCGAAGCCCGGCCCTGGCCGGAGACCGGGCAGCCCCGCCGCGCCGGTGTCTCGTCGTTCGGCATGAGCGGGACCAATGCCCACGTCGTGCTCGAACAGGCGCCGTCGGACGAACCCGCGGAGCTTCCGCCGAACGTCCCGGCGGTGGTTCCGTGGGTGCTTTCGGCCAAGACGCCGGAGGCGCTGCGAGGCCAGGCCGCAGTGCTGAAGCAGGCCGTGGGCTCGTCGGCGGACATCGCTGACGTGGCGTACTCGCTGGCGACCACCCGGTCGTCGCTGGAACACCGAGCGGTCGTACTGGGCGAGAACGGCGACGACCTCCTCGCCGCGCTGACGGCTCTGGCCGACGGAACTATGTCACCGGACGTGGTGACCGGTGTCGCGACGCGCGGTAAGACCGCGTTTTTGTTCGCTGGTCAGGGTTCTCAGCGGCTTGGTATGGGTGCTGAGTTGTATGCGGAGTTCCCTGTTTTCGCTGAGGCTTTTGATGCGGCGTGCGAGTTTCTGCCGCCGCTAGGGGATCTCGGGCGTACGGAGTTCGCGCAACCGGCACTGTTCGCGTTGGAAGTCGCGCTTTATCGACTTGTTGAGTCGTGGGGTGTGCGGCCGGACTTCCTGCTGGGCCACTCGATCGGTGAGATCGCGGCTGCGCATGTCGCTGGTGTGTTCTCGCTGGAGGACGCGGGCAAGCTGGTGTCGGCTCGTGGTCGTTTGATGCAGGCGTTGCCCGCCGGTGGCGTGATGGTTGCGATCGAGGCGACCGAGGACGAGTTCACGCCCACGGCCGAGTTCGGGATCGCGGCGTTGAATGGCCCGAATTCGGTGGTGATTTCGGGTGTCGAGACGGTTGTCGTCCGGATCGCGGAAGAGTTCGCGGCTAAGGGTCGTAAGACGAAGCGTCTTGAGGTGAGTCATGCGTTCCATTCGCCGTTGATGGAGCCGATGCTCGCCGAGTTCGCCCAGGTTCTCGACGGGATCACCTTTGTCGCACCGCAGATCCCGGTGGTGTCCACTGTGTCCGGTGGGCTCACCGCGGACTTGGCGTCGCCGCAGTACTGGCTCGATCACGTGCGCCAGGCAGTGCGTTTCGCCGACGGCGTGGAAACCCTTGCCACTCAGGGCGTGACCCGGTTCGTCGAACTCGGACCCGACGGTGTCCTGACGGCGATGGCCCAGGGCTGCCTTCCGGAGACCGAAGCCCTTCTCGTGCCGTTCCTGCGGGCCGACCGGCCCGAGGTCCGCAGCGCGGCCGGGGCGCTGGCCACCCTGCACACCCGCGGCGTCCCGGTGAACTGGACCGCGCTGGTCAGCGGGCGCCGGATCGGGCTGCCCACCTATGCCTTCCAACGTGACCGGTACTGGTTCGACGCCCCGCCCGCCACCGGGCGATCCGCCGCGACCGGGCTCGGGCTCGCCGCCACCGAGCACCCGCTGCTCGGTGCCGTGATCGAACTCGCCGCCGGTGAGGAGACCGTCCTCACCGGACGCCTGTCCCTCGCCACCCACCCGTGGCTCGCCGGGCACGCGGTGCACGGGCGGATTCTGGTGCCCGGCACCGCGTTCGTGGAACTCGCCGTCCAGGCGGGCGATCGCGCGGGCTGCGACCAGGTCGACGAGCTGATCATCGAGGCACCGCTCTACCTGCCGGAAACCGGCGGCATCCGGCTGCAGGTGTCGATCGGCGGCCGGGACGAGCGCGGACGCCGTGAACTCGGCCTGTACTCCCAGCCCGAGGACGATCCGGACGCCGCATGGACCCGCCACGCGGCGGGCTTCCTCAGCTCTGGCCCCCGGCGGTCTTCGGACGCCCTCGCCACCTGGCCGCCGGCGGACGCCGAACCGGTCGAGCTCGGCGACTTCTACGCGGACGCCGCGCACCAGGGATTCGCCTACGAACCCCCGTTCCAGGGGCTGCGGGCCGTCTGGCGGCTCGGCGACGACGTGTTCGCCGAGGTCGAACTGCCGTCCGAAGCCAAGGCGGACGCGGACCGGTTCGCGGTCCATCCGGCCTTGCTGGACGCCGCGCTGCACGCGCTCGCGTTCGGGGACCTGATCCCCGGTGGCACCGCGGGCAAACTCCCCTTCGCCTGGACCGATGTCGTGGTCCACGCGGTGGCCGCCACTTCGCTGCGGGTCCGGCTGAGCCCGGCCGGGGCCGACGCCGTGGCCGTGCTGGTCGCGGACGGAGCCGGTGAACCGGTCGCCGAGATCGGCTCGCTCACCCTGCGCCCGCTCGCCGCGGACACCCCGGCCGACACCCATCGCGACAGTCTGTTCCGGCTGGACTGGCAGCCGGTTCCCGCCGGGGACGCGCAGCCGTCCCTCGCCGTGTTCGGCGACGACTTCACCGGTTTCGCGGAACTGGCGACGCGGGACGAGCCGCCCGGCCACGCGGTGGTTCCGTTCACCGCGACGACGGCGGACCTCGCCGGGCAGGTCGGCCGGGTGCTGCGGCTGGTCCAGGACTGGCTCGCCGAGGAGGCATTGGCGGACACCCGGTTCGTCCTGCTGACCCGTAACGCGGTGACCACCGGCGAGGACTCCGCGCCGGAGCCCGCCGCCGCGGCCGTCTGGGGACTGCTGCGGTCGGTCCGCGAAGAGAACCCGGGCCGGGTCGTGCAGATCGACACGGACGACGGCCACGCGTCCGTCGTGGCCGCGTTGTCCTCCGGCGAACCCGAGGTGGCGGTCCGCGAAGGGAAGTTGTTCGGTGCGAGGCTGGTCAGGACCGAGCCGGTGGCCGCGCCGCCGCCGGGTCCGTGGCGGCTGGAGAGCCGCCGGAAGACCACCCTGGCCGAACTCGCGCTGCTGCCGTGCCCCGAGGCCGCCGCGCCACTGGCGCCGGGCGAGGTCCGGGTCTCGGTCCGCGCGGCCGGCCTGAACTTCCGTGACGTGCTCAACGCGCTCGGCATGTACCCCGGTGACGCCGGGCTCATCGGCGTCGAAGGTGCCGGGGTGATCACCGAACTCGGCTCGGAGGTCACCGGGCTCGCGGTCGGCGACCGGGTGCTCGGGTTGCTGCCCGGCGGTTTCGGTCCGCTCGCGGTCACCGACGCCCGCACGGTCGTGCGTATGCCGGAGCACTGGAGCTTCACCGAAGCGGCTTCGGTCCCGGTCGTGTTCCTCACCGCCTTCTACGCGCTGCGGGACCTCGCCGGCCTGCGCGCGGGGGAGTCGCTGCTGGTGCACGCGGCGGCGGGCGGCGTCGGCATGGCCGCCGTCCAGCTGGCGCGGCACTGGGGCATCGAGGTCTTCGGCACCGCGAGCGCCGCCAAGCAACCGGTTCTGCGGGAGCTCGGCCTAGACGACGACCATCTCGCCTCCTCCAGGGACCTCGAGTTCGCGGACAAGTTCCTCGCGACCACCGGCGGCCGCGGGGTGGACGTCGTGCTGAACGCGCTCGCCAACGAGTTCGTCGACGCGTCGCTGCGCCTGCAGCCGCGCGGTGGCCGGTTCCTGGAGATGGGCAAGACCGACATCCGCGAACCTGACGCGGTCGCCGCCGCCCACGAAGGCGTGCGCTACCAGGCATTCGACCTCGGCGACGCCGGTCCGCGGCGGATCGGCGAGATGCTCGGCGAAGTGCTGGCCCTGTTCGACGAGGGCGCGCTCGACTTCCTCCCGATCCGAACCTGGGACGTCCGCCGGGGCGCGGAGGCGTTCCGGTTCGTTTCCCAGGCCAAGCACATCGGCAAGGTGGTGCTCACCGTGCCGCGCCCGCTCGACGAGCAGGGCACCGTCCTGATCACCGGTGGCACCGGCACCCTCGGCGGGCTGGTCGCCCGGCACCTGGTCACCGAGCACGGCGTGCGGCATCTCGTGCTGGCCAGCCGGACCGGCCGCGCCCCCGCGCTGGAGGCCGAGCTGACCGGACTCGGCGCGCAAGTCCGGATCGCGGCGTGCGACGTCGCGGACGCCGACCAGCTGGGTGCATTGCTGGCGGAGATCCCGGCCGGGCACCCGCTCACCGCCGTGGTCCACGCGGCGGGGGTGCTCGACGACGGGACAATCCCGACGCTCGACGACGACCGGCTCGCCGGAGTACTGCGGCCCAAGGCGGACGCGGCCCTCGTGCTCGACCGGCTGACCCGGCACCTCGACCTCGCCGAGTTCGTGCTCTTCTCCTCCGGTGCCGGGGTTTTCGGCAGCCCGGGGCAGGGCGTCTACGCGGCGGCCAACGCCTGTCTCGACGCGCTGGCCGAGCAGCGCCGCGCCGACGGCCTGCCCGCGGCCGCACTGGCGTGGGGGCTGTGGGCGGAAGCCAGCGGGATGACCGCGGGACTCGGGGAAACCGACCGCGCCCGGCTGGAACGCGGTGGCAGCACGGCTTTGTCGAGCGAGCAGGGGCTCGCGTTGTTCGACGTCGGCCGCGGCGGTCCCCACGCGACGCTCGTGCCCGCACCCCTCGATCCGGCCGAACTCCGTGCCGAGGCCCGCGCGGGCACGCTCCCGGTGTTGCTGCGCGGCCTGGTGTCCGCCGGTTTCCGGCGAACCGCTTCGGCCGCGACGACCGCACAAGGCGGTGAACTCGCCAGGCGGCTGGCCGGACTGTCCGAAGTGGACCGTGAACAGGCGCTGGTCGACCTGGTCCGCGCCGAGGCCGCGGTGGTGCTCGCCCACCGTTCGGCCGACAGCGTCGACCCCGGCCGCGCCTTCAAGGAACTCGGCTTCGACTCGCTGACCGCGATCGAACTGCGCAACCGGCTCAGCGCCGCCACCGGGCTGAAGCTCCCGGCGACCCTGGTCTTCGACTATCCGGCGCCGATCGTGCTCGGCCGGTTCCTCGGCGAGGAGCTGCGTGGCGGCGCCGCGGGCACCGCCACCCCGGCCCGCGCCACCACCGGGGTGACCGACGAACCGATCGCCATCGTCGGCATGGCCTGCCGCCTGCCGGGCGGCATCGACGGCCCGGACGGGCTGTGGCGGCTGCTCGAGGACGGCACCGACGCGATCGGCCCCATGCCGTCCGACCGCGGCTGGGACATCGACCGGCTCTACGACGCAGACCCGGACAAGGCCGGGACGATGTACACCGTCGACGGCGGCTTCGTGACCGGCGCCGCCGACTTCGACCCCGCGTTCTTCGGGATTTCCCCGCGTGAAGCGCTCGCGATGGACCCGCAGCAGCGGCTCTTGCTGGAAACCTCGTGGGAGGCGCTGGAAAGGGCGGGTATCGATCCGCTGTCCTTGCGCGGCTCCGCCACCGGGGTGTTCGCGGGCGCGGGCGGCTCCGACTACGCGAACGTGCTGAAGAACGCGCCCGCGGAAACGGAGATGCACGTCCTCACCGGTACGGCGGGCGCGGTGGTCTCGGGCCGGATCGCCTACGTCCTGGGGCTGGAAGGCCCCGCGGTCACCGTCGACACCGCTTGCTCCTCCTCGCTGGTCGCGTTGCACCTGGCGACCCAGTCCCTCCGGCAGGGCGAATGCGATCTCGCGCTGGCCGGGGGTGTCACGGTGATGGCCACCCCGGCGACGTTCGTCGAATTCAGCCGCCAGCGCGGTCTCGCCGCCGACGGCCGGTGCAAGCCCTTCGCCGAGGGCGCGGACGGCACGGGCTGGGGCGAGGGCGCCGGAGTGCTGCTGGTGGAACGGTTGTCGGACGCCCGGCGGCTCGGCCACCCCGTCCTGGCGGTGGTGCGCGGCAGCGCGGTGAACTCCGATGGCGCGTCGAACGGCTTGACGGCGCCGAACGGTCCTTCGCAGCAGCGGGTCATCCGGGCGGCGCTGGCGAGCGCCGGTCTTTCACCGTCCGATGTGGACGCTGTCGAGGCGCACGGCACGGGAACCGCGCTGGGCGACCCGATCGAGGCACAGGCGCTGCTGGCGACCTACGGCCAGGACCGGGACGAACCGTTGTGGCTGGGGTCGGTGAAGTCGAACCTGGGACACACCCAGGCCGCGGCCGGGGTCGCGGGCGTGATCAAGATGGTGCTGGCGATGCGGCACGGTGTACTGCCGAAGTCGTTGCACGTGGACTCGCCGTCGTCGCAGGTGGACTGGTCGGCCGGCGCGGTGGAACTGCTCACCGAGGCCAGGCCCTGGCCGTCGGCCGGACGTCCGCGACGAGCGGGGGTCTCTTCGTTCGGCATCAGCGGGACCAACGCGCACACCATCATCGAGCAGGCGCCCGCCGGGGCTCCGGTCCGCCCGTCCGCCGCGCCGTCGGTACTGCCTATGGTGCTCTCGGCGAAGAACGGTGCGGCGTTGCGGGCTCAGGCGGCGCGACTGCACTCCTTTGTGGACTCTTCGGCGGACTCGGCCGATGTGGCGTTCTCGCTGGCGACCACCCGGGCCGCGCTGGAGCACCGCGCGGTCGTGCTCGGCGAGGACAAGGACGAACTGCTGCGGTCGCTGACCGCGCTGGCCGACGGCGAATCCTCGGCCACCGTCGTGACCGGGACGCCCGTGCGGGGCAAGCTCGCGTTCCTGTTCAGCGGTCAGGGCTCCCAGCGCGTGGCCATGGGACGGGAGCTGTACGCGGAGTTCCCGGTGTTCGCCGAGGCGTACGACGCCGCCTGCGCCCACCTGCCTTCGGGGTTGCGTGAGGTCGTGGCCGGTGACGCCGAAGCGCTGAACCGGACGGAGTTCTCCCAGCCCGCCCTTTTCGCGATCGAGGTCGCCCTCTACCGGCTGGCCGAGTCCTGGGGGATCCGGGCCGACTTCCTGCTGGGGCATTCGATCGGCGAGGTCGCGGCGGCCCATGTGGCCGGCGTGTTCTCCCTGGCCGACGCGGGCAAACTGATCACCGCCCGCGGACGGCTGATGCAGGCGCTGCCCGCCGGCGGGGCGATGGTGGCGGTGGAGGCGACCGAGGACGAGTTCGAACCGGACGGCGAATTCGGGGTCGCCGCGGTGAACGGTCCCGATTCGGTGGTCCTCTCGGGCGCCGAGGACGTGGTGAGCCGGATCGCGGCGGAGTTCGCGGCCAAGGGCCGCAAGACGAAGCGGCTCGCGGTCAGCCACGCGTTCCATTCGCCGTTGATGGAGCCCATGCTCGCCGGGTTCGCCGAAGTACTCGACACCCTGACCTACCACGAACCGGCGATTCCGCTGGTGTCCACCGTGTCGGGGACCGTGGCCACCGGACTCGCTTCACCCGGATACTGGCTCGAACACGTCCGCGCCGCGGTGCGGTTCGCCGACGGGGTGGGGGAACTGGCCACGCAGGGCGTGACCACCTTCGTCGAACTGGGCCCCGACGGGGTGCTGAGCGGGCTCGCCCAGCGGGCCCTTCCCGACGCGGAAAGCCTGTTCGCGCCGGTGCTGCGCGCGGACCGGCCCGAGGTGCGTTCGGCGCTGAGCACGGTGAGCGAGCTGCACACCCGCGGGATCGCGGTGGACTGGACCGCCCTGCTCACCGGCAACCGGGTCGAGCTGCCCACCTACGCCTTCCAGCACGAACACTTCTGGCCGAAGGGGATGGGCGGGAACGGCGACCTCACGGCCGCCGGGCTCGGCAGCGCCGACCACCCGCTGCTCGGCGCGGAAGTGGAGGTCGCGGACGGCGAACTGGTCCTCACCGGCCGCCTCGCGCTGGCCACCCACGGCTGGCTGGCCGACCACGTGGTCAACGACCGGGTGCTCCTGCCGGGGACCGCGTTCGTCGAACTGGCCCTGCAGGCCGGGAAACGGACCGGATACGACCGGCTCGCCGAGCTCACGCTGTCCGCGCCGCTCGTCCTGCCGGAGACCGGCGGGGTACGGCTCCAGGTGGTCCTGCGCCCGGCCGACGAAGCGGCGGGCCGGGAGATCGCGATCTTCTCGCGTCGCGACTCCGACGGGGAGGAGTGGACTCAGCACGCCGTCGGCACGCTGGTCGCCGAGCCGCCGGCCGCGCAGCCGGGCGCGCTGACCGCCTGGCCGCCGCCCGGCGCGGTACCGGTGGAACTCGGTGATTTCTACGAAAGCTTCGGCGAGGGCTTCCGCTACGGCCCGGCCTTCCGAGGCCTGCGTGCCGTGTGGACTCTCGGCGACGACGTCTACACCGAGGTCGAATTGCCGTCGGAAGAGCACTCCGAGGCGGCCAGGTGTGGTCTGCACCCCGCGCTGCTCGACGCCGCGTTGCACGGAATCGGGTTCGGCGGATTCGTCTCCGACGGGGGCGCCGGTTTCCTGCCGTTCGTATGGAGCGACGTGGCGCTGTACGCCACTGCGGCCACGACCGTGCGGGTGAAGCTCAGCCCGGCCGGGCCGGACGCGGTGTCGGTGCTGGTCGCCGACGTCGAAGGGGCACCGGTCGCCGAGGTCGGTTCGCTGGCCCTGCGTGCGGTGACCGCGGATTCGGTACGGGACTCGGCGATCCCGGCGGACACCCTGTGGACGGTCGACTGGGTCGCGCTCCCGGCCGGACCCGTCGTGGACACCGAGGTGACCGTGCTCGCGGAACTCTCGGAGTTGACCGGCGAAGTACCCGCGATCGTGGTCGTCGACTGTGCCGCTGTCGGCGCGGCCGCGGGTGACCTGACTTCGTCAACCCTCGCCCTCGTCCAAGAGTGGTTGCGAGACAAGGCTTTCGAGGACTCGCTGCTGGTGGTCCGCACGCGAGGAGCGGTCGCGACGAGCGCGGGCGAGGACGTCCGCGACCTCGCCGCAGCCGCGGTCCACGGCCTGCTGCGCAGTGTTCAGTCCGAGCACCCCGGCCGCGTGCTCGTGGTGGACGTCGACGACGACCCGAGGTCCCTCGGACTGGCACTGTCCCTCACCGGCGAGCCGGAGATCGCGGTACGGGGCGGCGAGCTTTTCGTGCCCCGACTCGCCCGCGTTTCCCGGACCGCCGAGCTGGCGGTGCCCGCGGACGGGCCTTGGCGGCTCGACAGCGTCGGCAAGGGCACGCTCGGGAACCTCAGCCTGCTGCCTTGGCCCGCCGCGCGGGAACCGTTGGGAGAGCTGGACGTCCGCGTCGCCATGCGGGCCGCGGGGGTGAACTTCCGTGACGTGCTGAACGCGCTGGGCATGTATCCCGGCGACGCCGGGCTGATGGGCATGGAAGGCGCCGGGGTGGTGCTGGAGGTCGGTGCGAAGGTCACCGGGCTGGCTCCGGGCGATCGCGTGCTCGGCCTGATCTCGGCGTCCTTCGGTCCGGAGGCGGTGGCCGACTCCCGGATGCTGGCCAGGATCCCGGCCGGATGGTCCTTTGTGGACGCCGCCTCGGTGCCACTGGTCTTTCTCACGGCGTTCTACGCTTTGCGCGATCTGGCCGACGTCAGGTCGGGCGAGGCGGCGTTGATCCACGCCGCCGCGGGCGGGGTGGGCATGGCCGCGGTGCAGCTGGCCCGGCACTGGGGGCTGGAAGTTTTCGCGACGGCGAGTGCGGCCAAGTGGGACGCTGTTCGTGCGCTCGGTGTGGCTGACGATCATCTGGCATCCTCGCGGGATACGGGTTTTGAGGCGAAGTTCCTTGCCGCGTCCGAGGGGCGTGGTGTGGATGTGGTGCTCGATGCGTTGGCGGGTGAGTTCGTTGATGCGTCGCTGCGGTTGTTGCCGCGTGGTGGCTGGTTCGTGGAGATGGGCAAGACCGACGTTCGTGAGCCGGAGCAGGTCGCGGTCGAGTTTCCTGGTGTCGCCTATCGGGCGTTCGATCTGATCGAGGCCGGTCCGGCGCGGATCGGTGAGATGCTGGCCGAGTTGGTGGCCTTGTTCGAGGCCGGTGTGCTCTCGCCGTTGCCGTCCCGGGTGTGGGATGTACGGCAGGCGCCGGAGGCGTTCCGGTTCATGTCGCAGGCGAAGCATGTGGGCAAGGTCGTGCTCAGCGTGCCGCAACCGCTTGATCCCATGAGGACGGTGCTGATCACCGGTGGCACCGGGAATCTGGGTGCGTTGGTGGCGAGGCATCTGGTCGGTCAGGGTGCGCGGAAGTTGTTGCTGGTCAGCCGTCGTGGTGCGGCGGCTCCCGGTGCGGACGCGTTGGTCGCTGAGCTGACCGGGTTGGGCGCTGAGGTGTCGGTGGCCGCGTGTGATGTGGCTGATCGGGACGCGCTGGCCGACATTCTGTCCACTGTGGACCTGACGGCGGTCGTGCATACCGCCGGGGTGCTGGACGACGGCGTGGTGGAGTCACTGACTCCTGACCGTGTCGCCGGAGTGCTGCGTCCGAAGGCGGATGCCGCGTGGAACCTGCACGAGTTGACGAAAACCCACGATCTCGCCGAATTCGTGGTGTTCTCCTCGGCCTCAGGAGTCTTCGGCAACGCCGGACAAGCGAACTACTCGGCGGCGAATGTCTTCTTGGACGCTCTGGCGGCTCACCGCCGCGCCGAGGGTTTGCCCGGACTTTCGCTGGCGTGGGGTTTGTGGGACCAGGAAGACGGCGGCATGGGGGCGACCCTCGGCGCCACCGACCGCGCCCGCACCGCCCGCTCCGGGAGCGCCGCGATACGTCCGGACCAGGGGCTGGCCCTGTTCGACGCCGCCCGTGCGCGGGCCGCGTCGCTGCTGGTCCCCGCACCGCTCGACCCGGCCTCCCTGCGGGACACGGCCGTACCGGCACTGCTTCGGGGACTCGCCCGGCCGTCCGCGCGGCGCGCGGCCTCCGGCAAGGTGGGCGAAGGCGGTTCCCTGGCGCGCGAGCTTTCCGGGCTGTCCCAGGCGGAGCAGGACAAACAGCTCACCGACCTGGTGCGGGCCAACGCGGCGATCGTGCTCGGCTACGCCTCGGCGGACCGTATCGAACCGCTGCAGGCGTTCAAGGACCTCGGTTTCGATTCGCTGACCTCGGTCGAACTGCGCAACCGGCTGGCTTCCGCGATCGGCGCGAAACTACCTGCCACGCTGATCTTCGACTACCCCAGCCCGGCGGCGCTCGGGACCTATCTGCGCACCGAACTGCTCGGCGCCGAACCCGCCCCCGACGCCGCACCGGTGCGGCGGAAGGCGGTCACGGACGACCCGATCGTCATCGTCGGCATGGCCTGCCGCTTCCCCGGCGGGGCGAACTCTCCGGAGGAGTTCTGGGAGCTGCTGCTCCAGGGCCGCGACGCGATTTCGGAGTTCCCGGCCGACCGCGGCTGGGACGCCAAGGCGCTGTACCACCCGGACCCCGCCCACGAGGGCACCACCTACACCGTCGAGGGCGGGTTCCTGCACGACGCCACGGAGTTCGACCCTGGCTTCTTCGGCATCTCGCCCCGCGAGGCGCTCGCGATGGATCCCCAGCAGCGGTTGCTGCTGGAGACCGCGTGGGAGGCCTTCGAACGCGCCGGGCTGGACGCCACCGGTCTGCGCGGCACCGCCACCGGCGTCTTCGCCGGGACGATGGGCCAGGACTACGCCAGTGTCCTGCGGAACGCCCCGGCGGAGACCGAGGCACACGCGCTGACCGGCAACGCGGCGTCCATCGTGTCCGGTCGCATCGCCTACACCCTCGGGCTGGAAGGGCCCGCCGTCACCGTGGACACCGCCTGCTCGTCCTCGCTGGTGGCCTTGCACCTGGCCATGCAGTCGCTCCGCACGGGCGAATGCGACCTGGCACTGGCCGGTGGCGTGACCGTGATGGCCACCCCCGCCGCCTTCATCGACTTCAGCCGCCAACGCGGGCTGGCCGAGAACGGACGCTGCAAGCCGTTCTCGGCCGACGCCGACGGCACGAGCTGGGGCGAAGGCGCAGGCATGCTGGTCGTCGAGCGGCTCTCCGACGCCAGGCGGCACGGACATCCCGTACTCGCGATCGTGCGGGGCAGCGCGGTCAACTCCGACGGCGCGTCCAACGGACTGACCGCGCCCAACGGTCCCTCGCAGCAGCGGGTGATCAAGGCGGCGCTGGCCGGGGCCGGCCTCGAACCGTCCGATGTGGACGTTGTGGAGGCACACGGCACGGGGACCTCGCTGGGCGACCCGATCGAGGCACAGGCGTTGCTGGCGACCTACGGGCAGGACCGCGAGCGGCCGCTGTGGCTGGGTTCGGTCAAGTCGAACCTCGGGCACACGCAGGCCGCGGCGGGTGTCGCGGGCATCATCAAGATGGTCATGGCGATGCGGCACGGTGTACTGCCGAAGACCTTGCACGTGGACCAGGCGTCACCGCATGTGGACTGGTCGTCCGGCGCGGTGGAACTGCTCACCGAAGCCCAGCCGTGGCACCGGAACGGGACCCCGCGCCGGGCGGCGGTCTCCTCGTTCGGGATCAGCGGGACCAACGCGCACACCGTCCTCGAAGAGGCACCGGAAGCACCGCCCGCCGCGGTGACGCCCGCCCGGCCGCTGGTGCCGTGGGTGCTCTCCGCCAAGTCGGCGCCCGCGCTGCGGACACAGGCGAGCAGGCTCCGAGACCGTGTCCTCACCGGCACGGCCCCGAACCCGGTCGACCTCGGCTGGTCGCTCGCCGCTTCCCGCGCCGCTCACGAACACCGCGCGGTGGTACTCGTCGAGGACCTCGCGAGCGCGGGCGCCGGACTCGGCGCGGTGGCGGCGGGGGAGGCACCCGCGGGCGTGGTGGAAGGTATCGCGAACACCGGCAAGGTGGCCTTCCTCTTCACCGGCCAGGGCGCCCAGCGCCAGGGAATGGGCATGGGGCTGTACCGCGAGTTCCCGGTGTTCACCGAAGCCTTCGACGCCGTCTGCGCGGAACTCGATCCGAAGCTCGGCCGGTCACTCCGGTCGGTGCTCGAAGACGAACCGGAGCTGCTCGACCAGACCCGCTTCACCCAGGCCGCGCTGTTCGCGCTCGAAGTCGCGTTGTTCCGGCTGGTCGAATCCTGGGGCGTCCGCCCGGACTTCCTGCTGGGGCACTCCATCGGCGAGATCGCCGCCGCGCACGTCGCAGGCGTGTTCTCGCTCGCGGACGCCGCCGCTCTCGTGGCGGCTCGCGGATCGCTCATGCAGGCACTGCCCTCCGGCGGCGCGATGATGGCGGTCGAGGCAACCGAGGACGAAGTACTGGTGCAGCTGAAAGCCGTACCGGACACGGTGGACGTCGCCGCGGTCAACGGGCCGCGGTCGGTGGTGATCGCCGGCGCCGAAGCCGCGGTGCTCTCGGTGGCGGACCGCTTCACCGAACAGGGCCGCCGGACCAAGCGGCTGGCCGTCAGCCACGCGTTCCACTCGACGCTGATGGAGCCGATGCTCGCGGAGTTCGCCGAGGTCCTCGGCGGCCTGACCTTCGCCGAGCCGCGGATCCCGATCGTCTCGAACGTGACCGGCGAGATCGCCACGGGACTTTCCGAGCCCGCGTACTGGACCGCGCATGTCCGCCAGGCCGTCCGGTTCGCCGACGGGGTCGGTTTCCTCACCGGTGCCGGGGTGACCACGTGGCTCGAACTCGGGCCGGACGGTGTGTTGTCCGCGATGGCCCGTGAGTGCCTGCCGGAGCAGGGGATTGAGGCCGCCTTCGCCTCGGTGCTGCGCGGAGAGCGTGACGAAGCGCGTGCGGCGCTCGGTGCGCTGGGAAAGGTGTGGGCGAGCGGCGGGAAGGTCGACTGGGCCGCGTACTTCGGCCCGGCCAACCGGGTCGACTTGCCGACCTACGCCTTCCAGCGGCAGCGGTACTGGCTCGACGCCCCGGCCACCACCCCGGTGGAACAGTCGTCCGAAGTGGACAGCCGGTTCTGGGCGGCGGTCGACCGCCAAGACCTCGGTTCCCTGGCGGAGGATCTCGCCCTCGACGTCGACCAGCCGCTCAGCGCGGTGCTCCCGGCGATGGCGGCGTGGCGACGGCAGCAGCGCGATGAGTCCGTTGTGGACGGACTGCGGTATCGCGTGGACTGGCAACGGCTTCCCGAACGGCGGACCGGCGGTGTCGCCGGTCCCTGGTTGCTGCTGGTACCCGCCGAGGGCCATCCGGCCGCCGAGGTGCTGAGCCGGGCACTCGGCGCCGAGATCCGGACCCTTCCGCTGCCGTCGGACCCCGGCCACCGGGAGAACGGGTACACCGGCGTCGCCGCCTTGCTGCCCGCGGGCCCAAGCTCGGCGACGGACGCCCTCGCCCTGATCCAGGCGCTCGGCACGGCCGGGATCGACGCGCCGCTGTGGCTGCTCACCCAGGGAGCGGTCGCCACCGGTGGCGGTGACCGGCTCACCGACCCCGGGCAGGCACAGGCATGGGGCCTCGGCCGCGTCGCCGGGCTCGAATTCCCCGACCGATGGGGCGGCCTCGTCGACCTGCCCGCCGACTGTGACGACCGTGCCGCCGAGCGGGTACTGAACGTGCTCGCCGGGGACGAGGATCAGGTGGCCGTGCGGTCCACCGGGACGTTCGCCCGGCGGCTCGTCCGGTCCGCGAAACCGGCGGGAGCCGGGGCTTGGCGGCCGTCGGGCACGGTGCTGGTCACCGGCGGTACCGGCGCGCTGGGCGCGCGGGTGGCTCGCTGGGCGGCGCGCAACGGCGCCGGCCATCTGGTGCTGACCAGCAGGCGGGGCGTCGAGGCACCCGGTGCCGGGGACCTCGCCGCGGAACTGCGCGGACTCGGTGCCGAGGTCACGGTCGCCGCCTGCGACGTCGCGGACCGAGACGCCGTCGCCGCCCTGCTCGAAAGCCTGCCCGCCGGGCCGGTCTCGGTGGTGCACGCGGCCGGGGTGTCCCGTTCGGCTCCGCTGGACGAGACCTCGGCGGCCGAGTTCGCCGAAGTGCTCGACGGCAAGGTCTCCGGTGCGGTCCACCTGCACGAACTCACCCGCGACCGGGAGATCGACGCGTTCGTCGTGTTCTCCTCCATCGCCGGGGTCTGGGGCAGCGCCGGGCAAAGCGGCTACTCGGCCGCCAATGCCGCGCTCGACGCGTTGATCGAGCAGCGCCGCGCCGACGGGCTGCCGGGGACGGCGGTCGCCTGGGGTCCGTGGGCCGAAGGCGGCATGGCCGACGGCGAGGGCGGCGAACAGCTGCGGCGGCTCGGACTGGCGGGGCTGGCGCCCGAGCGGGCGCTTCTCGCGCTGGCCGGGGCGGTCGGCGCCGGCGACGTCGCGGTGACCATCGCCGACGTGGACTGGGCTCGATTCCTGCCCGTGTTCACCTCCGCCCGGCCCGCCCGGCTGTTCGACACGCTGCCGGAGGCCGCCACCGGACCGGCCGCGGCCGCGGAACCGGGGCGGCGGGACGAGCTGGCCGGGATGAGCCCGGCCGAACTCCGGCGCACCCTGCTCGACCTGGTCTGCGCCGAGACCGCCGCGGTGCTCCAGCTGCCGGGCGGCGGCGACATCGGTCCCGCTCGCCCGTTCCGCGACCTCGGGCTGGACTCGGTCACCGCGGTGGAGCTGCGGGATCGGCTCGCTTCGGCGGCCGGGGTCCCGTTGCCCGCCAGCGTCGTGTTCGACCACCCGAGCCCGGACGCGCTCGTCGCGCATCTGGCCGCGGAGATAGCCGGGGACGGTGACGAGTCCGGCGAGTCCGATGAGGACGGTCAGCTTCGCCGCGCGCTGGCGCTGATCTCGCCCGCCGCGCTGCGGGAGGCCGGGCTCACCGGCACGCTGCTGCGGCTGGCCGGACTGGCTGCCCCGGATTCCCCGGACCAGTCCGGGGACGGAGATCTCCTCGACACGATGGATCTCGACAACCTGGTGAAGATCGCGCTCGACGGCAATTCCTGATTGACACGGCCAGATGGGGATGATGATGGGTACGCCTTCCGAAAAAGTCGTCGATGCGCTGAGGGCGTCGCTCAAGGAGACCGGCAGGCTGCGCGAACAGAACCAGCGCCTGCTGGACGCCGCGCGTGAGCCGATCGCCATCGTGGGCATGGCCTGCCGGTACCCCGGCGGGGTCGCTTCGCCGGAAGACCTCTGGCGGCTGCTCGCCGACGGGACCGACGCGGTCGGCGGTTTCCCTGCCGACCGCGGCTGGAAGCTGGCCGAGCTGTACCACCCGGATCCGGACCACGCGGGCACCAGTTACGCCCGCGAAGGCGCGTTCGTCCACGACGCCGGGCAGTTCGACCCCGGACTGTTCGGCATTTCCCCGCGTGAGGCGCTGGCGATGGACCCGCAGCAGCGGCTGCTGCTGGAGACCTCGTGGGAGGCCTTCGAACGAGCGGGCATCGCTCTGCCCGCGGTGAAGGGCACCCGGACCGGTGTGTTCGCCGGTACCAACAACCAGGACTACGTCTCGTTGCTCGAGAACGGCCCGGACGAGCTGGAAGGTTTCCTCGGCACCGGGAACGCGGCCGCGGTGCTGTCCGGCCGGGTGGCCTACACCTTCGGGCTGGAAGGTCCGGCGGTCACCGTCGACACGGCCTGCTCGTCGTCGCTGGTGGCGCTGCACCTCGCGGTGCAGGCGCTGCGCAACGGCGAGTGCGACCTGGCGCTGGCCGCCGGAGTCACCATCATGTCCACTCCGGCGGCGTTCCTGGACTTCAGCCGTCAGCGTGGCCTCGCGGTGGACGGCCGGTGCAAGCCCTTCGCCGACTCCGCCGACGGCACCGGCTGGGGCGAGGGCGCCGGTGTGCTGCTGGTGGAGCGGCTGTCGGACGCCCGGCGCGCGGGACACCAGGTCCTGGCTGTGGTGCGGGGATCGGCGGTGAACCAGGACGGTGCTTCCAACGGACTGACCGCGCCGAACGGACCTTCGCAGCGCCGGGTGATCCGGGCGGCGCTGGCCAACGCCGCGCTCACCGCGTCCGAAGTGGACGTTGTGGAGGCGCACGGCACGGGGACCTCGCTGGGTGACCCGATTGAGGCGCAAGCGCTGCTGGCGACGTATGGGCAGGATCGTGAGCGGCCGTTGTGGCTGGGCGCGGTGAAGTCCAACATCGGTCACACGCAGGCCGCCGCCGGGGTGGCGGGCGTGATCAAGATGGTCATGGCGATGCGGCACGGTGTGCTGCCCAAGTCGCTGCACGTGGACACGCCTTCGTCCCGGGTGGACTGGACGGCCGGTGCGGTGGAGCTGCTCACGGAGGCCACGCCCTGGCCGGAAACCGGGCGCCCGCGACGGGCGGGGGTCTCGTCCTTCGGCTTCAGCGGCACCAACGCGCACGCGGTACTGGAACAGGCCCCGGCGGACGACGCCGTGCGGGTCGAGCCCACCGCGCCGTCGGTGGTGCCTTTCGTGCTGTCCGGCAAGACCCCGGCCGCCCTGCGGGCACAGGCCGACCGGCTCCTGTCCGTTGTGGACAGTGGGGTGGACCCTGTCGACGTGGCCTTCTCGCTGGTGACCACCCGAACGGCGCTGGAGCATCGCGCCGTGGTCCTCGGGGACGACCTGGCGGCCGGGTTGACGGCGCTGGCAGCGGGAACTTCGACGTCTTCCGTGGTCACCGGGGCGGTTTCCCGTGGCCGTTCGGCGTTTTTGTTCGCTGGTCAGGGTTCTCAGCGGGTTGGTATGGGTGCTGAGTTGTATGCGGAGTTCCCTGTTTTTGCTGAGGCGTTTGATGCGGCGTGTGAGTTTTTGCCGCCGTTGGGTGATCTTGGTCGGACGGAGTTCGCGCAGCCTGCGTTGTTCGCTCTTGAGGTTGCGTTGTATCGGCTTGTCGAGTCGTGGGGCGTTCGGCCGGACTTCCTGTTGGGGCATTCGATCGGTGAGATCGCGGCTGCGCATGTTGCCGGGGTGTTCTCGTTGGAGGACGCGGGCAGGTTGGTGTCCGCTCGTGGTCGTTTGATGCAGGCGTTGCCGGCCGGTGGGGTGATGGTCGCGATCGAGGCGACCGAAGACGAATTCGTGCCCACGCCTGAATTCGGGATCGCGGCGGTGAATGGCCCGAATTCGGTGGTGATTTCGGGCGCGGAGTCGGTGGTTACCCGGATTGCGGAGGAGTTCGCGGCCAAGGGCCGTAAGACGAAGCGTCTTGAGGTGAGTCATGCGTTCCATTCGCCGTTGATGGAGCCGATGCTCACGGAGTTCGCGCAGGTTCTCGACGGCATCACCTTTGCCGCGCCGCGGATCCCGGTGGTGTCCACGGTGTCCGGTGGTCTCGCCGCAGACCTGACGTCGCCGCAGTACTGGCTCGATCACGTTCGCCAAGCAGTGCGGTTCGCCGACGGCGTGGAAACCCTTGCCGCACAAGGCGTGACCTCCTTCCTCGAACTGGGCCCCGATGGAGTGCTGAGCGGGCTGGCGCAAGGCTGCCTGCCGGAGTCGGACGCCCTGTTCGCGCCGATCCTGCGGGCCGACCGCCCCGAGGTCCGCACCGCGATCACCGCGCTGGGCGCGCTCCACACCCGGGGCACCGAGGTGGACTGGACCGCGCTGGTCACCGGGAACCGCGTCGAGCTGCCCACCTACGCCTTCCAGCACGAGCGGTACTGGTTCGATCCGGCCGACGCCGTCGAAACCGGCGCCGGTGCCGACCCGATCGACGCGGAGTTCTGGGCAGCCGTCGAACGGGACGACGTCGAATCGATCGCCACCACGTTCTCCGTCGACGCCGACCAGCCACTGCGCGCCGCACTGCCCGCACTGGCGGCGTGGCGGCACCGTCGGCGGCAGGAAGCCGAGGCGGACTCCTGGGCCTACGAGATCGACTGGCGGCCGCTGACTTCCACGGGCACCGCCGATCCCGACGGCCGCTGGCTCGTGGTGTTGCCCGAGTCGCACCAGGACACGCGGCTGCTGGCGGCCTTCGGCGACCGCGCCGAGGTGCTGGTCCTCACCGGCACCCCGGACCGCGCGGAGCTGGCCGCCCGCCTCGCGGATCTGGCCGGGTTCACCGGCGTACTGTCCAGAGTGGACGGTGCGGGCACTTTGGTGCTCCTGCAGGCACTCGGGGACGCCGGGCTCGAAGCGCCGCTCTGGGCGGCGACCCGGCAGGCGGTGTCCGTCGAACGGGCCGACCGGGTTGCCCGGCCGGAAGAAGCTCAGCTCTGGGGCCTCGGCCGGGTGGCCGCGCTGGAACACCCCGACCGCTGGGGCGGGCTGCTCGATCTGCCCGCCGAAGACGACGAACAGACGCTGCGGCACACACTGGCCGTCCTGGGCGGCACGGAGGACCAGCTCGCGATCCGGCCGTCGGGCGTGTTCGCCCGCAGGCTGGTCAGAGCCGCCGCGACCACGGGAACCGATCGGTCGTGGCAGCCTCGGGGCACCGTCCTGATCACCGGCGGCACGGGCGCGCTCGGCGCTCAGGTGGCCCGCTGGGCCGCGGCCGCCGGAGCCGACCGGCTCGTGCTCGCCGGC
>NZ_ASJB01000098.1 GCF_000478275.1 Amycolatopsis orientalis DSM 40040 = KCTC 9412 | reverse complement strand
TTGAACCTGCGACCTCTGGGTTATGAGCCCAGCGAGCTACCGAGCTGCTCCACCCCGCGTCGTGACACCTACCTTACGCCTGCGTTTCGAGCAGGCGCAAAGCAGGTGCCCTTTTGGTAAGCGACGTCACCCTCCAGGCTTGCCGGCGGGCGGCGAGCTGGGCGGGGGTGTGCTGGTCTTGGCGGCCTCGTATGCCCGGTACGCGGCGTCGAGTGCGGCGAGTGCCGCGCCCTGATCCGCGTAGTTGCCCGCCTGCTGGGCCGCCTTGTACTTGGCCCAGGCGTCGTGCATCTCGCCCGCGGCCTTCTCGAGCGCCGGGTTGCCGCTGGCGGGCGGCTGCTGCGGCGGGGTCCCGGGCGGCGCGGGCGTCGTGGGTCCGGGGGTGCCACCGCTCTGCGGCGGTGTGACCCCGGATCCCGTGCCCGGGCCGAAGACCTGGTCGAGGGCTTCGTTGAGCGTCGGCGCGAAGCCGATCTTCGTGCCGTAGGAGACCAGGACCCGCGCCAGCTGCGGATAGCTCAGCTGGTTCCGTTGCCGGATGTAGACCGGTTCCACGTAGAGGAAGCCGTTAGCGACGGGCAATGTGATCAGGTTTCCGTAGGTGACCGTGACGTTCGGGTTGTTGAAGAGTGTCCGGTCCTGCGCGACCCGGGGGTCACTCTGGAATCTGTTCTGGACCTGGACGGGACCGTCGACCTGGGTCGCGCCACTCGCCCCTGTGGGCAGCCTCAAGACCCGCATTCGCCCGTAGTCTTCGGGATCCGAGGACACCGACATCCACGCCGCCAGGTACTGCCGCTGGAGACCGGTCAGCGAACTGGTGAGCTGGAACCGCGACTTGCTGTCGCCCGGCGCGGTGGCCAGGACGTAGTAGCCGGGCTGGTTGGCGATACCCGAGGCGGACGCGTTCACGCCGCCTTCCTGCGTCGGATCCTGCGGGACGCTCCAGAAGGCCTGCTGTGCGTAGAACTCCGCCGGGTTGTTCACGTGGTACTTCGACAGGAGTTCCCGCTGCACCTTGAAGAGGTCTTCGGGGTAGCGGAAGTGCGACCGCAGGTCCGGCGAGATCTCGCTGCTCGGCTTGACCAGGTCCGGGAAGACCTTCTTCCAGGCGTTCAGGACCGGCTCGTTGTCATCGACCCCGTACAGGGTCACGGTGCCATCGAACGCGTCGACGGTGGCCTTGACCGAGTTGCGGATGTAGTTGATCGAGGCGTTCGCCTGGCGGGTGGTGCCGCTGAGCGAGTCGTTGGTGGCCTGGCCGAGCTGGGTCTGCTGGGCGTACGGGAAGTTGTTCATCGTCGTGTAGCCGTCGACGATCCAGATGATCTTCCCGTTGACCACCGCGGGGTACGGGTCACCGTCGAGGGTCAGCCACGGGGCCGCCTTGGCGACGCGTTCCCGCGGCTCGCGGTTGTACATGATCTTGGATCCGTCGCCGATGGCGTCGGAGAACAGGATGTTCCGCTCGCCGTATTCGGCGGCGAAGACGAGCCGGTTGAACCAGTTGTCGATCGGCACACCGCCGGAGCCCTTGTAGATGTACGCGCGGTCGACGGCCGTGTCGTACTCACCGGGCGCCTGCCCGGCCTTGCCGCCGACGATCGCGTACGCGGCGTCGGTCGCGAGCTCGCCGTAGTAGATACGAGGCTCGTCCACCTTGATGCCCGGCTTGCTCGCGTCGGTCGCGCCCGCACCGGCGGGGTTCTGCGTGTCGCTGGTGGTGGCGATCGGGTACCCGCCGTCGGAGTTGGTGTCCTTCAGCGCGCGGTCGATCGTGTTGGCGGGCGCGGCGACGAATCCGTTGCCGTGCGTGTAAACGAGGTGCTTGTTGATCCAGTTGGTCTGGTTGCCGGTGAGGCCTTCGGTCTTGATCTCCTTGGCCGCGACGATGTAGTCCTGCGTGACACCGTTGAGGGTGTAGCGGTCGATGTCCAGCTTGGACGGGAAGCCGTAGAAGTTCTCACGGCCGACGCGCTGAGTGAAGGTGTCGCTGAGGATGTTCGGGTCGAGGAGCCGGATATTGGGCACGGTCCCCTTGTCCTGCTTGATCTCCGCGGAGGTCGCCTCGGACTTGCCGGTGTAGTCCTTGTACTCGACGTTGGTGAGGCCGAACGCCTGACGTGTCGCGTCCATGTTGCGCTGGATCGACGCGGATTCCTTCTCGTTCGCGTTGGGACGCACCGAGAACTGGTCGAGCACCGCGGGCCACGCGACGCCGACGAGCACGTTCGACAGGATCAGCAGCACCAGCGCGATCGCGGGCAGCTGCAGGTTGCGCAGGAACGCGCCGGCGAAGAACGCGACGGCACAGATCACCGAGATGCACAGGAGGATCAGCTTCGCGGGCAGGACCGCGTTCAGGTCTGTGTAGGTCGCACCGACGAACAGCGGCGCTCCCCGATCGGAGAGCAGCAGGTTGTAGCGGTCGAAGAAGTACTCGACCGCCTTCAGCAGCACGAAGATGCCGATGGTGATGGCGAGCTGGGCGCGGGTCGGACCGGCGAGCTGACCGCCCTTGCCCGCGAGCCGGATGCCACCGAAGACGTAGTGGGAGATCAGCGCGCCGAAGAACGCGATGACGACGGCAATGAACAGCCAGCCCAGGAGCCAGTTGTAGAACGGCAGGTCGAAGGCGTAGAAGCCGACGTCGTTACCGAACTCGGGATCGGTCTGGCCGAACGAGGTGCCGTTGAGGAACAGCTGCACGACCTGCCAGTCGCTCTGCGCCGACGCACCGGCGATGAGCCCGGTGAGCACAGGGATGCCGATACCGAACAGGCGGATCCGGCCGACGATCGCGGACCGGTAGCGCGCGAGCGGGTCGTCGTTGCCGGAGATCGGCACGAAGACCGGCCGGGTCCGGTACGCGATCATCAGGCTGATCGCGAGCGCACCACCCACCAGGAGCCCGACTGCGAAGAACAGTACGACTCGGGTGATCAACACCGTGCTGAACACCGTCCGGGCACCGACCTCGCCGAACCACAGCCAGTCGACGTAGGTGTCGAGCAGTCTCGCGCCCAGCAGCAGCGCCAGGATGACCACGGCGGCGATGATGAGCAGGATCCGGCTACGCCGGGACAGCTTCGGCAGGCTCACGGGGGGCCGAGTGGCCACTGCACACGCTCCTGGTTTGGTGAACTTTTCGCGGGGGCGCGCGTACCGCGTGCGGCCCCTGATGCTCTAACTCTACGGATGCCGTCAGAAGTTCCCGGAACCCGCCCAAACCGGACTCGGACGGCCGCTGTCCTGACCGCCTGGAACGATAAGCGAATGGCACCGAGTGAGCAGCAGGGCGTGGCCGGCCTGGCCCGCGAAGTCGAGGAGTTCGTCGCCTCAGGAGGATGGGATCAGCCGCCGCAGTTGTTCGCGCTGGTCCCGACCGCGGCGCTGCTGGACGAGCAGCCCGAGCTGGCCGGGCAACTCGACCCGTCGGCCCCGCTGACGCCCGTCGCCCAGGAAGCGCTGCCGGACGGCGATCTCGGTGAGGCGCTGGCGCAGATCGCGTGGCCGGATCTGGTGCTGGGATGCGCGCTCGCACAGGAGATCATCGTGCTGCCGCCGGACGCCGAGGCCGAGCTTCCGGTCGTGCCCGAGACCGATGCCGAACGTCTGCGCCAAGCTGCCGCCGATCACCCGCGCCGCACCGAAGCCCGGCTTGTGGCCGCGGTGCTGCGGGACGGCACCGGAGCGTGCGTCATGCGGCTTCGCGGCGCTGGGCAGGCCGAAGAGCCCGGTGATGTCCCTGTCGACGAGATCATCGAGAACCCGGAGCTGGCCCCTAACCTGCTCGAAGCCCTGAAGGCGACCTTGCTCCCCTGACCTGCGAAAAGAGAGCAAGGGACCTTTGCTATCGCCGGACAGGACGCAAGCCGGGCGATAGCAAAGGTCCCTTGCTCTCTTCCGAACCCGCGGGGCGATGGCAAAGGTCCCTTGCTCCCCCGGCGGTCAGCAGGAGGCGGTGGGCCGTCCCGCCTTGAGGTTCTCGAGCTGCGCGATCGCCTCGTCCAGAGTGGACACCTTGATCAGGTTGAGGCCATCGGGCGCGGCGGTCTTCGCCTCGGCGCAGTTGTGCGCGGGCACCAGGAAGTCGGTGGCACCGGCCTCGCGGGCGCCGACGACCTTGAACGAGATGCCGCCGATCGCGCCGACGACGCCCTTCTCCGAGATCTCGCCCGTCCCGGCGATGTGCCTGCCACCGGCGAGGTCGCCGGGCTCCATCTTGTCGACGATCGCGAGCGCGAACATCAAGCCTGCCGACGGGCCGCCGACATCCTGCAGCGAGATCTTCACGTCGAACGGGACATCCGCGCGGTCCACCGCGGTCAGGCCCATGAAGCCCTCCGGGCCGTCGGGCCGCTGCGCGAGCGTGAGCGGCACGGTGCGCTCGGCCTGGCCGTCGGACTTGAAGGTGATCTGCACGGTCTGCCCCGGCTTGGTGCCGTTCAGCGCGGCCCGCACATCGGTCGCCTCTTTGACCGTCTGCCCGTTGACCACCATCAGCCGGTCGCCCGGGGCGAGCACCTTGTCCGCCGGGCTGCCGGAGACGATCGTCTTCGCGAGCACCTTCACCGGGAACTTGCGCCGCAGCGCGGCGACCTGGGCAGCGGTCTGCGAGTCCTGGAGCTGCTGGATGTTCTCCTGGCGGACCTGCTCGTTGGTCTCACCCGGCTTGAAATACTCCTCGCGCGGGGCCAGCGCGTACCGGCCGCTCGCCCACAGCCCGAGCGCATTGAACAGCGTGATGCCGCCGTCGCGCAGGGAGACCGTCGTCATGCGGAGCTCCCCCGAGGTCTGGAAGACCTCGTGCCCGTTGACCTGGATCACCGACTGCCCGGCGACGTCCTTGCCGAGTGTGTCGTAGGTCGGGCCGGGGCTGATCGCCACGTACGGCACCGGGATGAAGAACCCGACCAGCGCGAAGACCACGAACAACGCGCCGCTGACCACCATCGTCCAGCCCCGCCGGGTCAACCGCCGTTCGGAGCGGTCCTGGTCACTCGCGGAGCCCGCACGGCTCCGCGCTGCTGTGGTCTCCTCCGAGGGCTCTGTCACGCGTGACAGCGTACGGTGACTGTGTTCGCTTCTCGGTGAAGGCCACGCTCATCACTCCAGTTGACGAGCTCCGGATCCCAGGACCCGCGTACGGTGGTGCCATGAGCAAACCCCCGTTCGGCTTCGGACCGCCCGATCCCGACAAACGAGGCGAGAACGAGCCGTCGGACTCCGGCGGCCAGCCCTCCGGCGCCGAGGCCTTCAATCAGCTCGGTCAGATGCTCAGCCAGCTGGGCCAGATGCTCAGCCAGGCCGGCAGCTCGACCGGGCCGGTCAACTACGACCTGGCGAAACAGATCGCGCTGCAGAACCTCAGCAGCAGTGGCAGCGGCGACGTCCAGCTCGGCTTTTCGTCGTCCAGCGGCGGCGACTCCAGCACGGCTGTGCGTGACGCCGCCCATCTGGCCGAGCTCTGGCTCGACGCCGCGACGATCCTGCCCGCTGGCGCCTCGACGACCGTCGCGTGGTCCGCGCGTACCTGGGTCGAGAAGACCCTGCCCACCTGGCAACGCCTCTGCGACCCCGTCGCCCAGCAGGTCTCGGGTGCCTGGGTCCAGGCCCTGCCCGAGGAGGCCAAACAGGCAGCCGGCCCGCTCCTGTCGATGATGGGGCAGATGGGCGGGATGGCCTTCGGCTCCCAGCTCGGCAACGCCCTCGCTCAGTTGGCTTCCGAAGTGCTCACCTCCACCGAGGTCGGTCTTCCGCTAGGCCCCGCGGCCACCTCCGCGCTCCTGCCGGCGAACATCGAGAAGTTCACGGAGGGCCTGGAACTGCCGACCAGCGAGGTGCTGGTCTTCATCGCCGCGCGCGAGGCCGCCCACCAGCGGCTGTTCGCCCACGTTCCCTGGCTGCGGCAGCGCCTCCTCGCCACCGTCGAAGAGTTCGCCAGCGGCATCTCCGTCGACACCTCGGCGCTGGAGCAGCTCGCGGGCCAGATCGACCCGTCGAACCCGGCCAGCATCGAAGAGGCCATGTCCTCCGGCCTGCTCGAGCCGCAGACCTCGCCCGAACAGAAGGCGGCGCTGAACCGGCTCGAAACCCTGCTCGCCCTGGTCGAAGGCTGGGTCGATGTCGTGGTCGCCGAGGCCATCGGCGATCGCCTCCCGGGCGCGGACGCGCTCCGGGAGACGCTGCGCCGCCGCCGGGCCACGGGTGGTCCGGCGGAACAGACCTTCGCCACCTTGGTCGGCCTCGAGCTCCGGCCGAGGCGCATGCGGGCGGCTTCCGCACTGTGGAAGCTGGTCGGTGACCAGCACGGCATCGAGAAGCGGGACGGCCTCTGGTCGCACCCCGACCTGATGCCGACCGCCGAGGACCTCGACGAGCCGCTCGACTTCGCCGAACGTCTCGGCGACGGCGAGTCGACCCTCGAAGGCATCGACCCGATCGCCGAGATCGAACGCACCCAGCGCGAGAAGGACAAGCTCGACGACAAGAGCGACGAAGACAAGAACTGAGGCACGTCAGTCCTCCGCCGCAATGCCCCATCCGGCGGCGGAGGACAGGCCCTCCAGGTAGCCGATGGCGCGTTCGGTCTTGGGATAACGGCGAACGAGCTCCCAGAACGCCGCGTTGTGCCCTGGTTCCTTCAAATGCGCGAGTTCGTGCACGAGGACGTAGTCCAGCACCCAGGCCGGTACCCGGCGCAGCCGATCACTCACCCTGATCGTCGCGTCGACCGGCGTGCAGGACGCCCACCTCGTTCGCATCGGCGGTACCCAGCGAACGCTCGCCGGTATCGCCTTTCCGTCCAGATACTTCGCCGAGAGCACGGCGCAGCGCGCCAGCAACGCCTCGTCCGAGGCCTTCGGCGGGGCGGCCCGCCGCGGGCCCGTGCGAAGCAGCTTGCGCTGCATCTCGGCTACCCAGTGCTTCTCCTCGGCCCGGGTCATCCGGGCCGGGATCAGCACGACGAGGGTGTCCTCGTCCCAGTACGCGGTGACGGTCCGGTGACGGCGCTGGCTACGCCGTACCTCGACCTTGTGTTCGGGAGTGTCCGACGGGGGAATCGTCTTGTCCCGGCTCCTCAATGAGGGCATCCGTGCTTCGACCACTCGACCACGGTAAGGCCAGTCACCGACAACTCCGAGAGCCGAAAGGTCACAGCCCCGAGTTGTCCACAACGACACCCACTTGTGGATAACTCGGGGTTTTCTTAGTGGATGGTTAGCGGACCGGTGCGATCCTGCGATCATGAACCTTCGCGAACCAGACCTCCGGTCGATCGTCATTCCCGCCTTCCCGGCCCTGCTTCCCGGCCTCGATGTGCTGGAACGCGGGAACGGCGACATCCAGATCGGCCTCGACCCCGCGCACGCCGTGGTGATCGCCGGAGTCGCCACCGAGGTGGCCGAAGCGCTCCGCGGACTCGACGGAAAACGGGCCGCCGATGACATCGTGCTCGCGCAGAGCGAACACGACGAACAGCTGCGGGACCTGATGACGGACCTGACGGCCCGTGGGCTCCTGACCGACGCGGGAGAACCCCCGCGGAATCCGAGGCCCAGGCCGGAGACGGGACTGTGGTCGCTCCGCACCCGTCACCATCAGGCGGCCATGACGACGCGCCGCAAGCGCGCCGCGGTGGCCATTCACGGCGACGGAAGGCTGGCCGTGGCCATCGCCGTCCTGCTGGCCAACGCCGGGATCGGGCATATCGACATCCGGGCGTCGGGAACGGTGCTCGAACGGGACCTGGGTTCGGGCTACACGGAGGCCGAGATCGGCATGCCGCGCAGGGAAGCGATCGCGCAGGTGGTGCACCGCACCGGGACGGACACGTCGACGACCCGGCTCTACGCGGACCGCCGGCCGGAACTCGCGCTGCTCACCGACGCCGTGGTGCCTGCGCCCGAGCTGGTCGACGAGCTCGTCCGGGACGGCATCAGCCACCTGCCGGTGCGCGTCCGGGACGGGGTCGGCATCGTCGGGCCGCTGGTGGTGCCCGGTCGCAGCAGCTGCCTGCGCTGCGCCGACCTGCACCGTTCTGCTCTCGACGGGTCCTGGCCCAGGGTGGCGAGCCAGCTCGCGGGACGCGTTCAGCGGCCGGACCTCGGCGCCGTACAGGCCTGCGCCGCGCTGGCCTCCGCCCAGGCGCTCCGGCTCCTCTCACCCAACGACAAAGCTCCGCCCGCCTGGAACGCCACCCTCGAGATCGACTTCTTCGACGGTGCGATCCGCCATCGCGACTGGCCGCCGCACACCGCCTGCGGATGCGGCGCCCGGTGATACCGCGAGCGACGTAGCCCACACACACGCACTCGACAGGCTGCGCGCGCGGAGTGAATCAAGGCAGAATCGCGAAGGTGACCGACTCCCGCAGCGCCGAGGACCGTGAAACCGCCATCCCCAGCAAAGGGGCCGCGCGCACGGCGAAGCTGGCCAGTATCCCCCTCGGCATGGCAGGACGGGCGGTCGGCGGCTGGGGGCGACGGCTGACCGGCCAGAGCGCCGAAGAAGTCAGCGCGACCTTGTCCGCCAAAGCCGCGGAACAGCTCTTCGAAGTCCTCGGCACGCTCAAGGGCGGTGCCATGAAGTTCGGCCAAGCGCTCAGCGTCTTCGAGGCGGCCGTGCCCGACGAGATGGCGAAGCCCTATCGCGAGGCCCTGACCAAGCTCCAGGCCGCGGCACCGCCCATGCCGACCCGGCAGACCCACCGGGTCCTCGCCGAACAGCTGGGACGCACCTGGCAGCAGCGGTTCGCCGCGTTCGACGACGAACCGGCCGCGGCCGCGAGCATCGGCCAAGTCCACCGCGCGACGTGGCACGACGGTCGCGAAGTCGCCGTCAAGGTCCAGTACCCCGGGGCCGACGACGCGCTGCGGAGCGACCTTCGCCAGCTCCAGCGTTTCAGCAGGCTTTTCCAGGCCTTCGTGCCGGGGACCGAGGTGAAACCGCTCCTGGCCGAACTCGCCGAGCGGATGTACGAAGAGCTGGACTACCAAGCGGAAGCCCAGAACCAGCGTGCTTTTGTGAAGGCGTTCGAAGGTGTTCCCGGCTTCCTGATCCCCCGCGTGGTGGCCAGCGCGCCGAAGGTCGTCGTCACGGAGTGGGTCACCGGTACCCCTCTTTCGAAGATCATCGCCGGCGGGGACAAGGAGGCCCGGGATCGCGCCGGCCGCCTGCTCACCGAGTTCCACTACTCGTCGCCCGAACGGGCCCGGCTCCTGCACTCGGACCCGCATCCCGGCAACTTCATGCTGACCTCCGACGGCAGGCTCTGCGTGATCGACTTCGGTGGGGTGTCCCGGCTGCCCGAGGGCATCCCGCAGCATCTGGGCGAGATGACCAGGCTGGCGCTCGACGGCGAGTCCTCGAAGCTGATGCGGCTGCTCAGGGAGTCCGGCTTCATCCGGGCCGACGCGGATCTGCTGGCCGACGACGTGCTCGCCTACCTGGCGCCGTTCACCGAGCCGCTGGCGGGCGAGACGTTCCATTTCACGCGCCGCTGGATGCAGCGACAGGCGGGCCGGGTCGGCGACACCCGCGGCCGGGACTTCCGGATCGGCCGTTCGCTCAACCTGCCACCCGAGTACCTGATGATCCACCGGGTGACGGCCGGATCGACCGGCATCCTCTGCCAGCTCGATGCGGAAATCCCCGCCCGCGCGATCGTCGAACGGTGGCAGCCGGGCTTCGCCGCCTGAGAAGTTATCCACAGGGAACGTTGGGACTGAGCCAAAATCGGGGTCGCGGCGGGGAGTTGTCCACAACTTCCCGGAAGCGGTTCCACCCGGACGGCCCAACGGTCATCCTCTCTATATGGCCACTACACGAAGCGCTCGACTCATAGCGCTCAGTAATTCCTGCGAGTCCGGGATCATCACCAGCCGCGAGCTGCGCAAAGCAGGCGTGACAGCGCGTTACGCCTCGAAGCTCTGCGGCCCCGGTGGTCCCTGGCGAAGGCTGATGCCGGGTGTGATCCTGTTGCGCGACTCCGCGCCCACCCGGCATCAACTGTTACAGGCCGCCGTCGCGCGGTTCGGACCGGACGTGGTGGTGACGGGCGCCGACGCGCTTCGCGCCCTGGGCGTCGACTGCCCGGCGACGCGGGAGGTCCATCTGCTCGTCCCGGACTATCGGCGCATGCCGGCGGAACCCGGCATGCTCCCCCGAAGAACCACGCGGATGCCGCCGCCGACCTTGATCGACGGCGTCCCGTTCGCCCCGCCTGCCAGGGCGGTCCTCGATCTGGCCCGGCTGGAGCTCGATCCGGCGCGGATCGCCGAGCTGGTGTCGCTCCCTCTGTACTGGGGCCTGTGCACGCTCGACGAACTCAGCGCGGAGCTCGAAGCCGGTAACCGGCGAGGCTCAGCCGCCGTCCGAACGGCTCTACGTCGCGTCGATCCCGAAGAGACCTACGCGCATGGGCTGGCGACGAAGGTCCTCGACGGCTGCCCGCTACCGATGCCGTCGTGGAACATGACGATCTGCGACCGGCGTGGACGGCCCATCGGTGCCGCCGACGCATGGTGGGACGACATCGGCCTGGCGTGGCAGTTCCGTGCGCCGAAAGCGGGGACGTCGAACTTTCATCCGCTGGCGCTGACCGCGACCGGGACGGTGCTGGTCCGCTGCACCATCGACCAGCTGAGGAAGGTTCCGATGGAAGTGGCGGAGGAACTCGTCAGGGCGTACGGCGAGGCCGCGCGGACGCCCCGGCCGAAGGTGCGCACGATCGGCCAGATCGACGACGCCGCCTGAGGACTCACCAATACTCGTCCGGCAGCTTTCCCTCGATGTCGCGCGTGTGGCGGCGGGCGCAGGCGGGGCACAGCCACCGCACTATGTTCTTCTCCCGGGTGGAGACCCAGGCGAGTGTCTGCGTGGCGTCCTCGTCGACGCCACGTATCCGGCCGCACAACGAGCAGCCGACCCGGTCGTTCACGGCCGCCGTCCACAATGGACCGTTTTCGCTCCCTGCAGGAACAAATCCTGGCGCGCACCGAGGAAGGCGGGGCTCGCCGGATTCACCAAGGCGGCCGCGGTCTTGTGATCGTCGCCGCTCAGCCGGTCGCCCGCGACCTCGGCCAGCCAGGTCACCCGCTCGACGACGAACTCGCGCAGCAGTTCCGGCCCAGGTGCCGGGTGGTGGATGAGCACCCCGAAGGAATCGACGCCGTCGAGGCCTGCCCGCTGCAGCGCGATGTTCCAGCCGTAGGGCATGGCGACCGAGCCGGGAATGCCCGCACGCATCTCGGCGAACCATTCACCTCGCGCGGCGAGCAGCCGCTCCTCAAGCCCTGGCCTGCCGACGCCGAGATCCCAGGGAAGACAGTTGAAGTCCAGACCGCCTTCGGAAATGGCGACCAGCCCGCCGGGCCGGGCAAGCCGGGCAAAGGTGTTGATCGCCGCCTGCTGGTCGGGCAGGTGGTGGACCACGCGGGAAGCCCAGACCAGATCGGCGGGTGGAAGTTTCTTGGGCAAGCCGTCGTCGGCGACGTCGGCGTGGATCGTCTCGACGATGGCCTTGTCCCCCGCCGCCGCGCTGACGGCACGGTGGGCCTCGGCGAGCAGGTGCTCGGTCGCGTCGACCAGCAGGATCCTGGCGCCGCCGGAGGCGAGCTCCTCGGCGAAGTGCACGCTCATCCCGCCCGCGCCACAGCCGACGTCGAGAATGGTCGGCCCGTCCGGCATACCTTCCAGCAGCCGCCGGGCCGCCGCTCGCATCGGTTCGGCATCGAGCGCTTCGGCCATGCGAAGCGATCGAAGCCGGTCCGCCCAGTCGATGTCGTCGTGCGTGTGTACGGCCATTCCCCCAGTGAACACCACCCCGGGCGGCACCACGCCCCAAAGGGGGAGCGGGGGACCTTTGCTATCGCGCGGCGATAGCAAAGGTCCCCCGCTCCCCCGTGGGTCGGTCAGGCCTGAAGGCGCTCCGCTCGCCGGCTGGCCCATCGAGCTACTCGGGTCCACCTGCGCGCGGCGCGTGCGCCGCTTCGAGCCCGCTGTGCGCGGACTCCCTCTTCCAGGTCTCGTATTCGGGCTCTGGACAGTTCTTCATAAAGCAACATTTCGCTGGTCTCCTCGACCTTGATTTCGTTCAACTTGGTCAGCGCGAGAGTCCGGTTACCCGTCCGCGCCTCGTAATCCCTGGTGGTGATGGGTTCGACGGTCATGCCGCTGCGCTCCGCTCGACCTTGCGCGCCGCGGGACGAACCTCGGCGGCGGGCTCGACGACCGGGTTCTTGCGGGGGCGGCCACGGGGCCGCTTCCGCGCGACGACAACGCCACGCTCGAAGATTTCGCCACCCCAGACACCCCACGGCTCACGCCGCGACAGGGCGCCCGCGAGGCAGGCCGAACGGACCGGGCAGTCCGCGCAGAACGCCTTCGCGCGCTCGAGTTCTGCCGGCGACTCGGCGAACCACAGGTCCGCGTCGCCGGAACGGCAGGGAAGCGTCGACTCGGGCGAGTCGATGGCGTCGAGCAGGTCGACGACGCCCGCGTCGGCGAAGGGCAGGGCCTCCCCCGGCGCGAAAGCTATGGCCGATGACATGAGTGCACTCCTTTGTCCCGTGACGGATTTCGTACTGACGGTGGAACTGGACAACTCTGAACCCCAATTAGGTTGTGCAGCCAACTTGTTTGTGCAGCAAAAAACACGAAGGCCGCGGATCCGGTTACCGGTTCCGCGGCCTTCGTGAGCCTCTAGTCCTGACTAGGTCAGGAACTTCGCTCCCGTATGGACAACGGAACACGGAACTGCTTGATGGTCGGCAGATCGACGCCACCGTTCACGTACGCGCCACCGAAGACGGCGGCGTGCGTGAAGGTTTCGTCAGCGGTGACCCAGCGCCGGTTGAGACGCTGAGTGCCGCGGGCGGCGAGGATGGTCACGGGCATGAAGGCGCCCTGACGCTGAGCCTGCGGAACTTCCGCGACGCAGGACAGACGGGTGCCCGGTTTCGTGACCATCATGTTGATCCTCATTTCACCGGCACCACCTTTCTCTGTCGCGCGCGAGCCGCCCTGCGGTCTACGCTGTGTTGTAGAAGTTCTTCCCCAGTCCGGGCGCTTGCCGCCCGGTACCTGCAGGTTATTGCCCTCGACCACACCGGGGCAACTTATTTTCCAGAAAAACCGTCGAAGCTACGAAGATCGGCTCTGAGCAGCGGGTTCGCCGCGTGGATCAAGCCCAGGACGCGGTCAAGACTCCACCGAGGCCCTCACGACGTCGAGAACTTCCGCCCCGAAGCGTTCAAGCTTCGTCGCGCCGATCCCGGAGATGGCGCACAACGCTGTGTCATCGGTCGGCCGCTGCTCGGCGATGGCGACCAGTGTCGCGTCCGTGAAGACGACGAAGGCCGGCACCTTGAGCTCGCGGGAACGTTCACCTCGCCAGGACTTCAGCTTCTCGAGCAGCTGCTCATCCACATCGGACGGGCAACGGGAGCAGCGTCCCAGCTTGATGTCCAGCGTCTCCAGCAGCGGTCCGCCGCATACCCGGCACCGCGCCTTGTTGCCGGACTGCTTCGGCTGCTGAGAACGGGCGACCCTCGCCGCCGGGTGGTCTTCGGGGATCAGGCCGTAGAGGAACCGGCTGCGTCGTCGATTGCGGCGATTTCCCGACGTCCTGGCCAACGCCCACGAAAGCGAGAGGTGCTCTCGTGCACGAGTGACGCCGACATAGAACAGACGGCGCTCTTCCTCGATGGCCGCGTCGTCACCGTCCGCGTGAAGGATCGGCATGGTCCCCTCGGCGAGCCCCACGAGGAACACGGCATCCCATTCGAGGCCCTTCGCCGCGTGGAGCGAGGCCAAGGTGATGCCCTCCACCGTCGGCGGGTGCTGCGCGCTCGCCCGCTGTTCGAGCTCCGCCACGAACCTGGGCAGATCCGCGTCGTCGATGGTGGACGCAAGCTCCTCGGCCAACTCGACGATCGACAGCAGCGCGTCCCACCGCTCTTTCGCCGCACCGCCGGCCGGGGGCTGATCGGTGAGTCCCACCTTCGCGAGCACAGAGCGGACCCTGGTCACCAACTCGCCGGTGTCCGCGTCGGTCGACGCCATCCGCAGCGCGGACATCGCCTGCCGGACCTCGGTCCGGGCGAAGAACCGCTCGCCGCCGCGGACCAGGTACGGAATGCCCAACTCCGCCAGCGCCTGCTCGTAGGCCTCCGACTGGGCGTTGACGCGGTAGAGCACCGCGATCTCGCTGGCCGCCACCCCGCTGTCGAGCAGGTCACGGATCCTGCGCGCGACGGCTGCGGCCTCCGCTGTCTCGTCGTCATACTCGGCGAAACGCGGGGCGGGCCCCGACGGACGCTGGCCGACGAGCTTCAGCCTCGACCCGGCGGGTCGGCCGCGCGCGGCACCGATCACCTGGTTGGCGAGAGCCACGACTTCCGGGGTCGAGCGGTAGTCCCGCTCGAGCCTCACGACCGTTGCCTCGGGGAACCTCCGCGTGAATTCCAGCAGCGGCCGGGGGGAGGCGCCGCCGAACGAATAGATCGTCTGGTTGGCGTCGCCGACCACGGTCAAGTCGTCGCGGCCGCCGAGCCACGCGTCGAGCAGTCGTTGTTGCAGCGGGGTGACGTCCTGGTACTCGTCGACGACGAAGCAGCGGTAGCGCTCGCGGAACTCCTGGGCCACCACCGTGTGCTCCTCGAGAACCGCGGTGGTGTGCAGGAGGAGGTCGTCGAAATCGAGGACCTGCGCGGCGTTCTTGACCTTCTCGTAATTCCGGTAGACCTCGGCGACCTGCGACGCGGGCGCGGGGGTGTCCCGCTGCGTACGCGCGGCGACGGCGGGATAGTCGTCCGGCGATACCAAAGAGGCCTTGCTCCACTCGATCTCACTGGCGAGGTCGCGCAGGAGTTCCGTCTCGGTGCCGAGGCCGGCCTTGTTGGCGGCCTGGCTGATGTAACGGAACTTGTTCTCGAGCAGCTCCCAAGGCCGGTCCCCGACGACCTGCGGCCAGAAGTACCGAAGCTGGCGACGAGCGGCGGCGTGGAAAGTGAGCGCCTGGGCAGCGTCGACGCCCAAGCCCCGGAGCCGCGCGCGCATCTCGCCCGCGGCACGGGTCGTGAAGGTGACGGCGAGGACCTGACCAGCGGCGACGTGCCCAGATCGGACCAGGTGGGCGATGCGGTGCGTGATCGTCCGCGTCTTGCCGGTCCCCGCTCCCGCAAGGACACAGACCGGCCCCCTCGGGGCGCAGGCGGCGGCACGTTGCTCGGGATCGAGCCCATCGAGCAGGCCTGGACGACTCTTCGGGGACGATGCGCTAACCACGTCCCCGATCCTCGCAGAGGGCCCGACGGGATCGGCGCAGGGCACGCGGCCGTATCCTGGTCACATGGCGGGAAAGCAGGACAAGGAAGCAGCGAAGCTGGCCAAGAAGGAGAAGCGCGCCGCGAGCAAGGCTCGCCGCGGGCAGATCTTCGAGGCCTTCAAGATGCAGCGCAAGGAAGACAAGGCGCTCATCCCCTGGATGGCCGGATCGCTCCTGGTCATCACCGGCGTCGTATTCGGCATCGGGTTCATCTTCGACGTCCACTGGGTCTTGCTGCCGCTGGGCATCCTGCTCGGCGCGCTCGCCGCCGTGATCATCTTCGGCAGGCGGGTCCAGAAGACCGTGTACTCGAAGGCCGACGGACAGCCGGGCGCCGCGGCCTGGGCACTCGAAAATATGCGAGGCCGCTGGAAGGTGACGCCGACCGTGGCGGCCACGACCCAGCTCGACGCCGTGCACAGGGTGCTCGGTGGCCCGGGTGTCGTGCTCGTCGCCGAAGGCGCGCCGCACCGGGTGAAGTCCCTCCTCGCCCAGGAGAAGAAGCGCGTCGCCCGCCTGATCGGTGAGACCCCGATCTACAACGTCATCATCGGCAACGAAGAGCAGCAGGTGCCGCTGAAGAAGCTGCAGGGCTACCTCATGAAGCTCCCGCGCAACCTCAAGCCGGCCCAGGTCGACGCGCTGGAAGCGAAGCTGGCCGCCCTCGGCAGCCGTGGCGCCGCGATGCCCAAGGGCCCGATGCCTGCCGGCGCCAAGATGCGCAACGTTCAGCGCACCATCCGCCGCCGCTGACCAGAGCGAGAATCAGGGGTCCTTTACTACCGCGGGCGGTAGTAAAGGACCCCTGATCGTTTCCGGGCGAAAACTGTCGGTGGGTGGTCGCATGATCACTGTGTGGACGGAACCTCGAGCGCCCGGGAGAAGGCGCTGGCAGCGATGTTCCCGGACGGCGTGGCCGCCCGGGCGGCGCTTGTCGCCCTAGGGCACTCCCACTCTTGGATCTCTCGCCGTTGCCGTGAAGACGGCCCATGGCGACGTCCGATTCCCGGAGTCATCCTCCTGACCGACGCCACGCCGACCAGACGGCAGCTTCTGAAGGTCGCGCTGACTCACGCGGGCCCGGACGCGATGCTCACCGGCGTCCAGGCGGCCCGGCTGTACGGAGTGCGGAGGCTTCCTCCGGAAAGCCGGGCTCACACGTTGATCCCCCACCGCAGCAAGGTTGCCACCTGGGGAGCGACCGTGGTCGAGCGAACCATCCACCTGCCGGAGCCGGTTGAGATCGACGGACTGCCGGTAGCGCCACTCGCCCGGGCCCTCATCGACGCGGCCCGCCGGATGGACGAACTAGCGTCCGTGCGGGCGATGATCCACGATGCTGTCCATCGCGGACTCTGCACCCCGGAGGAACTTCGGGATGAGCTGGCACAGGCGAGCACGATCGGCTCGGCCCTGCCCCGTCTCGTCGTGGGTGCCCTCCAGGACGGCGTCGACTCCGCCGTGGAGCAGTGGCTGGAGACAGTGCTCGAGCGCAGCGGCTTGCCCAGGCCAGAGCGCAATGCCGAGCTTCGATCTCTCGACGGACAGGTCATAGGTGTCGCCGAGGTCTGGTGGCCGAAGGCGTGCGTCGCCCTGCAAATCCGCCACGCCGAAGTCGCCCTCGAACCGGACAAGAGGCCCGAGACACCCGCGTTGGTCCCCGACGGTGTAATCGTCGTGCGGATCCACCCGACACAACTCCGCGACGAACCGTTGGTCGTGATCCAAGAGTTGCGAGCAGCTCACCGTCGCGCTCGGCAACGACCGCCTCCGAAGCAGGGTGGTACTCCCGCGGCACCGGCGGCCTGAGCAACCGCGCCCCGGAGGGAGAGCGAGAGCAAAGGTCCCTTGCTCCCCCGCTGGAGGTCACCGCATGCGGATGACGACTGTTCCGGTCAACCGGTCGAGCCAGCTCCGGCCGTCGATGTTGCGGATCGCGGCCGGAAGGATCACGAAAGTCAGCGCCGCCCGCACGACGGCGCGCCACACTCCGACCATCTGCGCGCCGTCGAGCCTGGCGACGCGGATTCCGACGGCCGCCATACCGGGGGTGAAGCCGAAAAAGGTCACGGGAATGATCGTGATGGCGGCCCAGACGCCCACCGACCAGAGGTTGAACGTCTGCATGACGGCCGGATCCTGGAGGCTGGGCGTCACGAACAGCGTGGTGACCAATGAGGCGAGGACCAGGTCGACGAGAAGGCCAAGGAGACGAGGCCCGCCGCCCGCCACCGATCCGACACCCGATTGGGGTAAGCCGAGTCGCTCACCGCGCCACCGCTGCGTACCCTCTCCACCGGCCGTCGTTCCGTCCCCGGCTCCGGGCAGCCATTCTCCGGTCCATCTCGCCACCCATCCAGGGTATGCCGGTGGCGTGGGCCACATTCGCCCTGGTCGGCTACCCGATATCGCCGACCCGTTAACACCGGCGAAACATACGGGTGACGGTCGGGCAACACCGCGCTCTTAGCGTGAGCCGAAGAGAGTACTGCCGCCGGCAACGAACGAGAAGGAGTCACCGAGGGTGCCCACTACTCCAGACGACATTCAGCGCCTTATCGCCGACGAGAACGTAGAGGTCGTCGACGTCAGGTTCTGCGACCTGCCCGGCGTTATGCAGCACTTCACCGTTCCGGCGAAGGCGTTCAACGAAGAAGCCTACGAAGAAGGCCTCGCCTTCGACGGCTCCTCGGTGCGTGGTTTCCAGTCGATCCACGAATCGGACATGCTGCTCCTCCCGGACCCCGAGACGGCGCGCATCGACCCGTTCCGCAAGGCGAAGACGCTTTCGCTGAACTTCTTCGTGCATGACCCGTTCACCCGTGAGGCGTACAGCCGCGACCCGCGCAACATCGCGCGTAAGGCCGAGCAGTACATCTCCGAGTACGGCGTCGCGGACAACGTGTTCTTCGGCCCCGAGGCCGAGTTCTACATCTTCGACTCGATCCGGTTCGACTCCGCCGAGCACGCGTCGTTCCACGAGATCGACTCCGTCGAGGGCTGGTGGAACACCGGCGCCGACGTGCCGGGCGGCAACCAGGGTTACAAGACGAAGTTCAAGGGTGGCTACTTCCCCGTCCCGCCGGTCGACCACTTCGCTGACCTGCGCGACGAGATCGTCCGCAACCTGCAGGGCTCCGGTTTCGAGATCGAGCGCGCGCACCACGAGGTGGGCACCGCCGGCCAGACCGAGATCAACTACAAGTTCAACACGCTGCTGCACGCTGCGGACGACCTGCAGCTGTTCAAGTACATCGTGAAGAACACCGTGTTCGCCGCCGGCAAGACCGCGACCTTCATGCCGAAGCCGCTGGCCGGTGACAACGGCTCGGGCATGCACTGCCACCAGTCGCTCTGGAAGGACGGCACGCCGCTGTTCCACGACGAGTCCGGTTACGCGGGCCTGTCCGACACCGCCCGCCACTACATCGGCGGTCTGCTCAAGCACGCGCCGAGCCTGCTGGCCTTCACCAACCCGACCGTCAACTCGTATCACCGGCTCGTGCCGGGCTTCGAGGCCCCGGTCAGCCTGGTGTACTCGCAGCGGAACCGGTCGGCCTGTGTCCGTATCCCCATCACGGGCAACAACCCGAAGGCCAAACGCGCCGAGTTCCGGTGCCCGGACTCGTCCGGCAACCCGTACCTGGCGTTCTCGGCCATGATGATGGCCGGTCTCGACGGCATCAAGAACAAGATCGAGCCGCCGGAGCCCATCGACAAGGACCTCTACGAGCTCCCGCCGGAGGAGGCCCAGAACGTCAAGCTCGTTCCGGGTGACCTCGGCACGGTGCTCGACACGCTGGAGGCGGACCACGACTACCTGCTCGAGGGTGGTGTCTTCACCCCCGACGTGATCGACACGTGGATCTCCTACAAGCGTGAGAACGAGATCGACCCGCTGCGGCTGCGCCCGCACCCGTACGAGTTCTCGCTGTACTACGACGTGTGATCGTGCGGTAGCAACACCAAGAGCACGCCGGTGGTGAGGTGCGGAAGCGCCCTCACCACCGGCGTTTTTGTGTCCGGCAGGTCGGGTTACTCCGAAGTGGACAGAACTTTCAGGTCGACGCCGGCGCGCTCGATGCGGCCACGCGGGTCGTCCACGAGCTTGCGTCGCTCGAGATCCATCAGCCCCAGAGTGCAGGTGATCTCCGCGGAGAGGGTGCCGTCGACCTTGTAGATGTTCGAGTCCATGTGGAAGGTCTTGCCGGTGCCGAACTTGGCATCGCAGGTCACGTCGACGACATCACCGGCCCGAAGCTCACGCCGGAACACGATGTGGGACTCGAGCAGCACGAAGGCGAGATTCGCGTCTCGCATGCCCGCGTTGAGGCCGCCGGCAAGCTCCAACAGCTCGAGTCTGGAGACCTCGCCGTACGAGTGATAGACGGCGTGGTTCAGATGCCCCAGGGTGTCCAACTCATAGTGACGCACCTTGATCCGGGTGCGAAAAGGCTCGCGCACAGTCACCGGTTCACTGTAAGCGCCGCTGCTCATCCGCGACGCCGAGTGTGAGCAAGGGACCTTTGCTGTCGCCCCTCCGGCGCAGAACAAGCGATAGCAAAGGTCCCTTGCTCACTTCCCGCAGGTCAGAGCGGTCGGTCTTGGTAGAAGAGGGTCTCAACGACCGCGTGGGCACGTCGCGTCGTCCGCCGGTACGCATCGAGGAACTCGCCGGGATCGTCGTCGGCCGAGTAGCCGAGCACCCGGGCGACCGCGGCCAGATCACGACCGGAGCTGGGGATCTCGTCGACGGCCTTACCCCTGACCAGCATCCCGGCGTTCCGGACACGTGTCGCCAGCAGCCACGCCTCGGTCAGGGATTCGATTTCGGCGGGCTCTGCCAGCCCCGCCTCCACCGCTGCCTTCAGCGCTTCGATCGTCGATGTGGTTCGAAGCCCTGCCACTTCGTGCGCGTGCCGCAGTTGCATGAGCTGCACAGTCCACTCCACATCCGCAAGGCCGCCGCGGCCGAGCTTCGTGTGCCGGGTCGGATCCGCCCCCTTGGGCATCCGCTCCGTCTCCACCCGCGCCTTGATCCGCCTGATCTCCCGCACTCGGACCGCGTCAAGGCCCGCCTCGGGGTATCGAATGGGGTCGATCATCTCGATGAACCGAGCACCGAGCTCGTCATCCCCGGCGATGAACCGGGCCCGAAGCAGCGCCTGCGATTCCCAGACCTCCGCCCAACGCCCGTAATAGCTGCGGTAGGACTCCAGAGTCCGGACCAGCGGACCGCTCCGTCCCTCCGGACGGAGATCGGCGTCGACGACCAGAGCTGGGTCTGGGCTGGGCGCACCGAGAATCTTGCGAACCGTCTCGGCGACCGACGAAGCGAACTTCGCTGCTTCAGAGTCGGACACCCCCTCGGAGGGCTCGCACACGAACAGGACGTCCGCATCGGACCCATAGCCGAGTTCGGCCCCGCCGAGGCGGCCCATACCGATGACGGCGATTTTCGCGGGCGTCCGGCCGAGCTCGGCCTGACGCTGGCGGTAAGCGGCGGCCAACGCGCCCTGCAGCACGGCGGCCCACACGCTCGACAACGCCTCGCAGACCGACGGAACCTCGAGCAACCCCAGCAAATCGGCCGATGCGATCCTCAGCATCTCGTGCCGACGCAGGGATCTCGCAGCGGCGACCGCGGCGTTCAGGCCCGGCTGCCGCCGGACCGTTGCCCGTAGCGAAGTGGCCACTTCCGCCGGAGTACGACCAGCCAACCGAGCGGGGTCGCCGAGCAGCTGCAGAACCTCCGGCGCTCTCACCAGCAGGTCCGGGACCAGTCGCGACGTGCCCAGCAAGAAGGCGAGCCGTTCGACGACGGCGCCTTCGTCCCGAAGAACCCTGAGATACCAGGGCGTTTCTTCAAGCGCCTCCGAAACCTTGCGGTAGGACAGGAGCCCCCGATCAGGGTCCGGAGTGTCGGCGAGAAGGTCCAGCAAGACCGGCAGCAGAGCCTGCTGGATGGCCGCCCGCCGGGACATTCCCGCGGTCAGCGCCTTGATGTGCTGCAGCGCTCCGTCCGGGGCGGCATAACCGAGCGCCGCGAGGCGGCTTTCCGCTTGTTTCGTCGTCAGCCGCAGAGCTTCGGTCGGCACGTTCGCGACGGATTGCAGCAGCGGCCGGTAGAAGAGCTTCTCGTGAAGACGGCGGATGCTTTGCAGGTGCCGACGGAACTCGGCGAGCAAGACATCACCTTCGCTGCGGCCCCGGGCGGGCCGCACTCCACTCGCCCTCGCGATGGTTCGCAGCTCGCTGGCGTCCGAAGCGGCAGGGAACAGGTGCGTACGCCGCAGTCGGCGGAGCTGAAGCCGATGCTCGATGGTCCGGAGGAATTCGTACGACGACCCAAGCTCCGCGGCATCCGTGCGGCCGACGTACCCGCCTTCGCCGAGGGCGGCGAGTGCGTCCATCGTGGACGGAGAACGTAGTTCGGCGTCGATCCGACCATGGACGAGTTGCAGCAACTGCACGGCGAACTCGACGTCACGAAGGCCGCCGCGGCCCAGCTTCAGTTCCCGCTCGGCGTGTGCGGACGGCACGTGGCCTTCGACGCGGCGCCGCATCTTCTGCACCTCGGGGACGAAATTCTCCCGATCGGCGGCGGTCCACACCTTCGGCGCGACCATCTCCGCGTACTGACGGCCGAGTTCGGCATCACCCGCGACCGGCCGTGCTTTGAGCAAGGCCTGGAACTCCCAGGTCTTGGCCCATTTCTGGTAGTAAGCCGCGTGTCCGTCGAGGGTGCGGACCAAGGCGCCCGCCTTGCCCTCCGGACGCAGGGCCGCATCGACCTCGAAGCAGGCCTTCCCGACCACGCGCATCATCGTGCTGGCCAGCCGCGTCGAGATGGTGAGGTCGCCATCTCCGACAAAGATGACGTCCACGTCACTCACGTAGTTCAGCTCTCGACCGCCGCATTTGCCCATCGCGATCACGGCCAGCCGGCCTTCGACACCGGCACCGACTTCTGACTCCGCGACCAGAAGCCCCACTGTGAGCGCGGCCTCGGCCAGAGTGGTGAGCTGAGCTCCGATCTCGGCATAGGGTGGCTGGTAGAGACCGGGTTCGACGAGATGACCGAGGTCGGCGGCCGCGATCCCGAGGAGAAGTTCGCGGTATCCAACGCGGAGAGCCTGCTCTGCATCGAGCCCGGTGAGCAACTCACCTTCCGACCGCAGATGGCCCAGGAGCCGGCTCACATACCGTTCCGGCTCAGTGCTCTTGTCGCCCTGGAGCGTCTTCCAGCAGTCGGTGTTCGCGGCCAGGAAATCCGCGAGCGCACTCGATGTGCCCAAGACGCCGAGCATCCGGCCGCGGAAGGTGCGATTCACGCGAAGCGCCTGGTCGAGCTCAGTCCAGGCGGCCGGGTCGGCCTCCCTGATCCGGTCGAGACCGCTCAAGGCGAGATCGGGGTCCGCCGCACGTGAGAGTGCTGACAACACGTCGGCGGCAACGCCGTCCGGGCCGGATTCGGTCCACCAACCGGCAGCACGCAGCTGCCCGTCGGCTCGGGGATCGGTGAAGCCGTATCTCGCCACGGAAGCGGTCGGCCTGGCGCGCTCAACCATCGGCTTCCACCGTAGTCGTCCTGCGGCCCGGCACCAGATGGACGCGCAAGAGAGCAAGGGACCTTTGGTGTCGCCGGGAAGGGGCGATACCAAAGGTCCCTTGCTCTCTTAAGCCGCGATCCTGCCGACCTCCGGCTCGGGAACGGTCGGCGCGGGGCTGGTGAAGCTGCCCGCGTTGACGGGGCTACGCCGCGAAAGCAGGTAGATCCCGATGCCGACCGCCAAGCCCGCGACACCGACGGCGATGGTGCCCACGGTGCCGGTGGAAGTCACGAGACCGGCTGCAGCTCCGACGATGGCCGCCGCCGGGAGCGTGAACAGCCAGGCGATCACCATGCGGCCGGCGGTGCGCCAACGGACCGGTGACTCGTGCCTGCCCACGCCTGATCCGACGATGCCGCCCGAGCAGACATGAGTCGTCGAAAGTGGAAAACCGAAGTTCGTCGACGCGAGGATGACCGCCGCCGAACTCGTCTGCGCGGCGAAGCCCTGTGGGCCGTCGATGTCCGTCAGGCCCTTGCCCAGTGTGTAGGTGATTCGCCAGCCACCCAGATATGTACCGAGTGCCAACGCGAACGCCGCGCTGACGATCACCCAAAGGGGCGGTCCAGCGCCGGCGGGAAGGCTCCCGGCGGTGATCATCGTCAGCGTGATGACGCCCATGGTCTTCTGGGCGTCGTTCGTGCCATGGGCGAGCGAGACGAGCGAAGCCGAGATGATCTGGCCTACACGGAAGCCCGCAGTGCGGCCGCGACGGACGAACATCCGATAGACGAAGTACGTCACGATCATCGCGACAAGCCCCGCCAGGACTGGCGACAGCGCCGCGGGGACGAGGACCTTCTCGACGATCTTTCCGAAATGGACCGAGTCGGTTCCGGCCGAGACCCATGTCGCACCGATCAGCCCGCCGAACAACGCGTGGGAGGAGCTGGACGGCAAGCCGACGAACCAGGTGACCAGGTTCCACACGATCGCCCCGACCAAGCCACCGAACACGATCGCCGGTCCGATCTTGGTGTCATCGACCAGTCCATTCGAGATCGTCTTGGCCACCTCGACCGACAAGAAGGCTCCGACCAGGTTCAAGACCGCGGAGATCGTCACCGCCACCTTGGGGCGAAGCGCCCCGGTGGCGATCGACGTCGCCATCGAGTTGGCCGTGTCGTGGAACCCGTTCGTGAAATCGAAAATTAGGGCCGTGACGACGACGAGCACGACCAACACTGAGGGCTCCACCCCGACCTCCGAACCCTTCGATACTCCCTTCGCGCAAGGTACCTGACGGCAAGACCGCAGCGTTAATAACCCATACCCATTTGAGACATACGCCGTTAAGCCATCGGTAACGTCCGTTGACGTTCCGCAGCCGGAGCGAGGTCACCTGACACCAGTCGGACGAAGCGGTGCGCGAACGGTCGCCAGGTTTCGGTGATATCGGCATGCACCTTGGCCAGGTTCTCCGGGGTCAGTGCGTCCGGCCGGGTGAGTTCCGCCATTTCCGGAGACTGCCGTGCCCAGTCGAGGACGATCTCGGGCGTCGTCTCGATGTGAAACTGGACACCATAGGCACAACGGTCGAAACGGAAGGCCTGGTTCGGATACCGCGGCGACGAAGCGAGAAGTTCCGCACCTGCGGGGAGCCGGGTGATCGCGTCGTTGTGGAACTGAAGGACATCCTGCATGAGCGGGAGGTCCGCGAAGAGCGGATCGGTCCAGGCGGCGTCCTTCTTGGACACAAGTCCTGGTCCCACTTCTGGTCCCTGATCGCCTTCAGCCACCGCGCCCCCCAAAGCCGCCGCGAGGAGCTGGCTGCCAAGACAGATCGCGAGTGTCGGGATGCGCGCACCGACAGCCTTCGAAAGCAGCTTCCGAACGTCCGCCAGCCAGGGGTGGGTGGCGTCATCATTCGCGCCCATCCCTCCGCCCAGGCATACGACGCCCGCGTACTCGTCAAGAGCGACGGGAAGGTCCTGGCCGGGCAACAGTCTGATGTCTAGCTCAGCTCCCCCTTCGGTGAGCCAATCACCGAAGGGGCCGATCGGATCTGATTCGTCTGGCTGGATGACGAGCAACTTGGGAGCGGTCACCACCCCAGCCTACGACCGCGGCGAGCAAGGGACCTTTGCTATCGGCTCGGAGGTGGCGATAGCAAAGGTCCCCTGCTCTCCCGGTCAGCAGGCGCAGCGGGGGGCGGACGCGGAAGCGAGGGAGAGGGCGGGTGCGTCCCGGTCGACGGGATAGCCGGCTGCTTCCCAGGCGGTGATCCCGCCGGACAGGCGCTTGACCTTGAAACCGAGTTCCGCGAGCTTGAGTGCTCCCTTGGTCGCGGCGTTGCAGTTGATGCTCTCGCAGTAGCAGACGTAGACAAGGTCTCGATCGAGCCGGCTGACGGACTCCGGGGTCATGTCCCGGTACGGGAGATTGATCGCACCGGGGATGCGAGCGGAAGAGAAAGCTTCGGGGGCCCGCGTCTCGACGATCACGTAGCCGTGCTGGGCACCAGCGGAGAGATCGCGGACAAGGTCGTCGGGGTCCACGTCCAGGGCGAGCTCCGCACGAAGCAGCGCGGCCGCGGTCGCGCTGTCGAGGGCCGGGAACGTCAGTACGCGGGGTTCGGTCGTCATGCCTCAATCGTGCTGCCCGCCGATCGTCAAAGACAGTGGCGAACCCAGGCATCGCCGCCGGTTAGCCTGGAGATTCCTGGCGGACACGACGATCGACCTGGAGTTCCGTGAACCTCGACGATCTTGATTGGCAGCTGCTCGAACTTCTCCAGTCCGACGGACGGCTGAGCTTCTCCGAACTCGGTCGGCGGGTGTCGCTGTCGGCCCCCGCGGTCACCGAGCGGGTGAGGCGGCTCGAGGAGAAGGGGATCATCACCGGGTACTCGGCCAGTGTGGATCTGACGAAGCTCGGGTTGCCCATTGAGGCGATAGTCCGGGCAAAGGTGCGGAGCCTCGATACCCCGCGCTTCCGGGAAACCATCCTCGCGCTACCTCAGGTGCTCGACGCCGATCACGTCACGGGTGACGAGTGTTGGCTGGTGCGGGTCGCGTGCCGAAACACGGCGGAACTGGAGGAGCTCGTAGAGCGGATGCAACGCTATGGGGAGACGACTACTTCGCTGGTCTTCTCGTCGCCGGTCCGGCGGCGCACGGTCGGCCGGCTGCGCGGTTGACCCATGGAGCCGCGCCGGGAGAGCAAGGGACCTTTGCTATCGCCTGCCCTGGCCACGCATGTAGAGGACTAAATGCGAGGGCCGGCGGGGCTTGGTCCGCATCGAGAGGACTAAATGCATGGGGTGTAGATATAGGAAAAGGCCCAGATCGGGAGAACCGGGG
>NZ_ASJB01000097.1 GCF_000478275.1 Amycolatopsis orientalis DSM 40040 = KCTC 9412 | reverse complement strand
CCCGAACAAAGTCAGGTGTTGCAACCACCACTAGAACCCAAGGGGAAGGGGGCCTTCACGCGCTGGGACTTACCGGACCGAGCGCTCCTTCGAGGCGCGCGCGGAGCGGGTGCAGACCTCACCGACGTCGACCGTCTGGCCGCGGTCGATGTAGACGTCCGCCAGCCCGACGAGCTTGCCCTTCGGCGACGTACAGGTCAGCTGGTACGCCTCCTTGGGGCCGTAGGTCGGCGGGATCGGCGACTGGAACGACACGCCGCCGGTCCAATCGTCCACAGTGGACGGGCTCGCCTGCGCGTAGTTCACCAGCACGGCCCGGTAGTCCCCGGCGGGCGGGTCGTACAGGATCGCGTGCTCTTCCGTGGTCGAACCGTTCGCCGACGACGACACCATGTTGCCCGCGGCGTCGAAGACGTACAGATCCCAGTCGGTGTCCTGGCTGGCCCACTTGACGTCGACGCTGAACTTCCCGTTGTCCACCTTCGGCAGCCCGTCGACGTGGAAGGTGAAGCTCTCCGACGTCGGGTCGGTCGGGTAGTTCTGGTTGATCGCCGGGACCCCGGCCGGGTTGACCGCCTGGATCGCGGGCTGCGCCGGTCCCTGCGGCTCGCGGCCATAACGGCCCGCGACGTAGGGCCGGGTCGACGGGTTGACCGACCACGCGAACCGGCCGCCGGTCGAGGCCAGCGACGAGTTCAGGGTGTCGGTCACGTAGATCGGCGGCTTCGTCGAGCCGTCCGGCTGCACCACCGGCGAGGTCGGCGTCTGGAAGGTCTTGTGCAGCTTCAGCTGGTAGCCCTTCGGTGCGGTGCCGATCAGCGTCGAGTGCGCCGCCGGGTCCGCGGTGTTGGCCAGCATGTCGACGAAGGCCTGCCGGTTACCGCCCTTGCCCGCACCCGCCGCGGGGGCGACGCCGGTGTACTCGGCGACGACACCGTCGGAGAACGGCGGGTGGAACTCGTTGGGGCCGACCTCGAACGTGAAGCCCCAGCCACCGGTGGCCCAGTACGACCAGTCCTCGGTCGAACCGGTCGTGTCGTAGAGCGCCCACGACGGCTGGCTGGTGTATCCGTTACGCGAGGCCATCTTGTCGCCGAGTGCCTTGTACGCCGGTTCGTCGAGCGGCGGGCGGACGGCGGCGACACCCGGGACACGCAGCACCAGGTTGGAGAAGGTGTGCAGCGTGATCAGGTTGGTCACCTGGCGGTTGGACACGATCGAGCGGATGTTCTGCGTCTCGGGCTCGGAGAACGGGCCGGAGCCGCGGAACGTGTCGCTGCGCCACAGGGTCGACGCGCCGGCGCCGCCCCAGAAGCCCGCGTAGTTGCGGTTCGGGTCGGTGCCGCGTTCACGGCCGCCGGGGTTGGCCTTGCAGACGCCGGTCGCGAACTCCTTGGGCGAGTCGTTGACGTTGCAGTTCTTGCGCTTCATCTCGTAGTCGAAGCGTGAGAAGTCGCCCTTGGGCTCGGCTTCACGGGAGATTTCGAAGCCGTCGGCGTTGACGATCGGCACGACGATGTTGCGGGTCCGGCCGACCAGGCCACGGATTTCGGCGTTGCCGCCGGTGTAGCCCTTGATCAGTTCGTGGGCCCATTCCATGGCGTGCTCGCCGGCTGGCCACTCCCGGGCGTGGTGCACGCCCATGGTGAAGTTGACGGGCTTGCCGTCGGCGATGTTCTTGACGTCGGTCGCGATCTCGAGGCCGACGACGTCACGGCCTTCCCAGGTCGGCTGCGGCAGGGTGAACGCCGTGACGAGCTTGGGGTTCTTGCGGGCCAGTTCCTTGACCTCGAACTGGTAGTCGTACAGGTGCCGGTAGCTGGTACGCCCGGACGGCAGGGTCGAGCCGGGCGTCTTCGCGGCGTACTCGCGGTCGGCCTTGGCGTTGTTGATCGACCTCCCCGAGAGATCGGCGTCGATCACCTTCGACTTGAAGCCACTGTCCGCCAGCGTCTTGCGGTCGGCGTCGTTGGCGAGGACGACCTCGACACCGGTGGCGTCGGCCTTCTCGGTGACGTCCAGGCCGAGCCGGAGGAGCTTGTCCTTGTCCTTCTTCGCCGGGGTCTCGACGCGGACCAGTTCGGCGCGCTGCGGCGCGGGCGCGGCACCGGTCGGCGTTCCCTGCGGCGTGAGCGCGAGGAAATCGACGCCCAGCAGCGCGTCGCGCGTCTGCCCGTCGTACCGGCAGGTCTGCACGACCAGCTTCTGGTCCTTCTTCACGAAGCCTTCGGCGAGCTCGTGGCTGCGCAACGCGGCGGACGCGGCGACCACGGCACCGGTGGCCTGGTCGAAGACCGCGAGATCCCAGTCGCCCTCGGTGCCGCCACGAGGCGCGAGCCGCGCCTGCAGCAGACCGTCCACTGTGGACGTGAACTCGCGGCGATCGGTGCCGGACGTACCCGGCTTCTGCAACGCGGCGAAACAGGACCGCGGTACGGCCTGGCCGGCCCGCACCACGTTGTCCGCGGCCCCCGCCGTCGTGGCCGACGGAAGTGCCACGAAAGCGCCGGCGAGCACCAGTGTCGCCGCCGTCCATCCCGCTCTTCGCCGATTTGGTGAATACCCCACAGACTGACCTCCTTGGACAGTCCGGTGACCGGGTGAGGTCACCGGTAGCGAGACCCTAGACCCGAGACCCCGTCCGGGGGACCCGCCACAAGTCGCGTACACCCCTTTCGGCCCAACGATCTCACCGACCGTGCCGGAACGATCACCACCGACCGTGCCGCGGAATGGGACTTTCCTGTCGATTCCGACAGGTCGGCCTAAGAAAACCTTCAGGATCGCGTGGTTACCTTTCCACCATGACGACGCCCCAGGTCACCGCCCGGTCACCGCTGGCCCTGCTGGCCGCCGTGGTCTCGGTCGCCGGCGGAGCGCTGCTGATCCTGCTGCTGCAGGTGCTCCCCGCCACCAGCGACATCAGCCCGGTCCGCCGCACCATCAGCGAATACGCGCTGAGCGAGCACAAGTGGATCTTCGACGTCGCGGTCCTGCTGGTCGCGTTCGGCTCGGCGATCGGTTTCGGCGCGCTGATCCGCCGCAAGCACCTTCCCGCCCTGTCCGCGGCCTCGCTCTTCTGCGCGCTCTGGACGGTGAGCCTGGTGGTGATCGTGGCGTTCCCGAAGAACAACTGGGCGATCGGCCCGAGCACCGGCGGCACCGTGCACCGCATCGCCAGTGTCGTCGCCTTCATCGCGCTGCCACTGGCCGTGTGGTTCGCCGCGAAGGCCGTCTTCTCCTCCTCCCCCGCCCGCCGCGCGGTGACGCGGGTGCTCGCGGTGGCGGCGCTGGCCTGGTTCGGCGTGATCCTCGGGGCGATCGTGGTCTCGATGAACGGCGGCAGGCCGTGGTGGCAGGCGATCCCGCTGGGGCTCGTCGAACGGGCGATGGCGCTGACCGGGCTGATCGCGCTGGCGTCGCTGCTCATCCCGGCGCGCGTGGTCACCGCACCGGTGACCGAGCAGGCCGAAGCCCTGGCGGGCTGACCACGCGGGCGCCCAACCGTCCATCGTGGACTTCGGCGATCCGGTCGACGGCGGTGAGATGCGTGGCGTCGTGGGTGACCAGGACGGTCGCGGTGGCGCGCTGGTAGGTGAGGCGGGCCAGCAGGGCGATCACCGCGGCGCCGCGTTCGTGGTCGAGTGCGCTCGTCGGCTCGTCGACCAGGAGCACGGTGGGTTCGTTCATCAGCGCGCGGGCGATGTTCACGCGCTGTCGCTGGCCACCGGAGAGCTGATGCGGACGGCGGCCCGCCTGGGGTGCCAGCCCCACGGCGTCGAGCAGGTCCATGGCCCGGCCGCGTGCCTTGGCGGGTGAACGGCCGTCGATCCGGGCCATGACCTGGAGCTGTTCGGCGGCGGTGAGCGAGGGCAGCAGATTGGGCTGCTGGAAGACGATCCCGATCTTGCGGCGGCGGAGGTCGGTGAGTTCGCCGCGGCTCAGACCGGTGGTCACGGTGCCGTCGACGGTGACGGTCCCGCTGTCGGGCGTGATGAGGGTGGCGGCGACGGCGAGCAGGCTGGACTTGCCGGAACCCGACGGGCCGGCGACCGCGGTCAGGCTGCCGCGGGGAACGTCGAGGGTGACGTCGTCGAGCGCGGTGAGCCGGGAGTCGCCGTCGGGATAGGTGAGGGTGATGCCGGTCAGGTTCAAGCTCATCGTGCGCTCCCCAAGGCGGTCAGCGGGTCGACGGAGGTGACGCGCCGGACGGACAGCCCGGCCCCCAGCGCGCCGAGCAGGATCGTCACGGCGGCGGGGAAGAGGACCGTGCCGGGTGTCAGCACGAAGGGCACGGCCGAGCCGGCGAGGACGGCGCCGAGCCCGGCAGCCAGCCCGGTGCCGAGAAGGGTGCCGCCGACAAGGAGGACGACGGCCTGGCCCAGCGCGTCCTTCAACAGGCCCGCCGTGGTGGCGCCCAGTGCCTTGAGGACGGCGATGTCGCCACTGCGCTGGATGGTCCAGACGGTGAAGAACGCGCCGATCACCAGGGCGGAGATGGCGAACAGGAAGCCGCGCATCAGCTGCAGGGAGCCGTTTTCGGAAGTGTAGGAACCGATCGCGGACAACGACTCGTCCTTCGAAACCGTCGTCGTGGCCGCGGCCTGGTCGGTGGCGGCGACGGCGGCGTCAGCGGTGGTGGTCAGCGCGAGCACGGTCGCGATCGGCTCGCCGCCGGTGGGTGGCGCCGTCTTCGCCCAGACGGCCAGGCTGGCCCAGATCACCGGGGTATGACTGAACCAGGCGTCACCCGCCACCGCGGCCACGGTGAGCGGCCGCCCCGCCAGCGTGATGGTTCCCCCGGTCCCGACGCCGAGGTCGTCGGCGGCGGACGCCGAAAGCACCACCGAGTCTCCGGCGATCGCACCACTGTCCGGAGCGAGCGGCGAGCCGGTCCGGACACCGAAGACGGAGACCCCGCCGCCGCGATCCCCGGCGGTGGCCTTGGTGGTGGCGATGCCCAACGGTTCGACGCCGGTGACACCGGGGGTTGTGGCCCACAGCCGTCGCTGCTCCTCGGTCACCACCGAGTTGGCGTAGGAAAGGCCTTGCCCGGCACCGGGAGCGGCGAAGACGATCTTGTCGGCGGGCAGGCCGGTGACGGCGGAGATGTTCTGCTGCCCCAGTCCGGCGGTCAACCCGGACAGCAGGCCGACCAGCAGGGTGATCAGCACGACGACCGTGCCCATCAGCGCGAAGCGCCCTTTGGCGAATTTCAGGTCTCTCCAGGCGACGAACACGGCTCCGGGCTGTCCTTTCCGGCGGGTGGATGGGGTACGTCTCCACGATCGCCGACGCCGGGCGCCGGGGCGTCCGGCCGGAGATGGCTCTTCGCACGCCGAAGGACGGCGCGCCGGTTCCACCTTTCGATAGAGGCGGTTCCCGGTCCGTCTCCGTAGCCTGGACGCATCGTGAACACCGCCGCTCCCGCCCTGCCGCCGACCGGCCGGGTCCTGACCTGGTGCCTGCACCTGCTGCTCGTCGCCCTGCTGGTCCTCGCCGTGGGGCGCGCCGTCACCGGCGGCCTGCCCCGGACCGGTGCGATCGTGGCGGTGGCGGTGGTGTGCGGGCTGGTGTACGCGGCCGGGCCCCTGCTGCCCCGGGTGCGCGCCTCCCGCGGGCTCGCCGCGGGATGGCTGGCCGTATTGGGCGCGGTGTGGCTCGTCCTGCTGGTACTGACCGCCGACGGCGTCTGGGTCGCCTTCCCGTTGTACTTCCTGCAGCTCCATCTGCTCTCCCGGCGGGCGGGGCTGCTCGCGGTGATCGCGACCGCGATCGCCGCCATCACCGCGTTCGCCGCCCACCAAGGGTTCTTCAGCCCGGCCGCCGCGATCGGCCCGGCGCTCGGGGCCGCCGTCGCGGTCGCCGTCGTCTGGGGATACCAGGCCCTGTACCGCGAAAGCGAGCGACGCCGTCACCTGATCGAGGAACTCACCGCCACCCGCGCCGACCTGGCCGAGGCCCAGCACGTCGCCGGGGTGATGGCCGAGCGGGAACGCCTGGCCCGCGAAATCCACGACACCCTCGCGCAAGGGCTGTCCAGCATCCAGCTCCTTTTGCGCGCGGCCGGACGGACCCTGCCCGAGACCGCCGGGAACGCCGGTCGTTACGTGGACCAGGCACGCCAAGCGGCGGCGGACAACCTCGCCGAGGCCCGCCGGTTCGTCGCGGCCCTCGCCCCGCCCGCCCTCGACGACACCACTTTGGCCAGTGCGCTGGAACGGCTGTGCGCCACCACCAGCGCCCGCCACCGGATCACCGCGCGCTTCCACCTCACCGGCGACCCCACGCCGCTGCCGACCGCGCACGAGGTCGCCTTGCTGCGGATCGGGCAAGCGGCGCTCGCGAACACCGTCCGCCACGCCGAGGCCACCACCGTCGACGTCACCCTGAGCTTCCTGGGCGGGCACATCGCCTTGGACGTCGTCGACGACGGGATCGGCTTCGACGTCGACAGGCCATCCTCCCCGGACCCCGAGACCGGCGGCTTCGGACTGGCCGCGATGCGAAGCCGGACCCAAGCGCTCGACGGCACGCTCACCATCGAGTCCTCCCCCGGCCACGGCACCGCCCTCGCCGCCCGCTTGCCCCTCGCCGCCGAGCCCGAGGACCGCCCGTGACCGGCACCCCGATCCGTCTTCTCGTCGCCGACGACCACCCGGTGGTCCGGGCGGGGCTCCGCGCCGTGCTCGAAACCGAACCCGGTCTCCTCGTCGTCGCCGAGGCCGCGACCGCCGAGGCCGCGGTGGCCCGCGCCGCCGAAGGCGACATCGACGTCGTCCTGATGGACCTGCAGTTCGGCACCGGCATGAACGGGGCGGAGGCCACCGCCGCGATCACCGCCCGGCCGGGAGCGCCCCGGGTCCTGATCGTCACCACCTACGACACCGACGCCGACACGCTGCCCGCGATCGAAGCCGGGGCCACCGGCTACCTCCTCAAGGACGCCCCTCCCGAGGATCTGGCCGCCGCCGTGCGCACCGCGGCCGCCGGGCGCACCACTCTCGCCCCCACCGTCGCCGACCGCCTCATGAACCGCATGCGCCGACCCGCTCTCGCGCTGACCCGGCGGGAGATCGAAGTCCTCACCCTGGTCGCCGACGGCCTGTCCAACCGGGCCATCGCCGATCGGCTGCACCTGACCGAGGGAACCGTGAAATCCCATCTGGCCCGCAGCTACACCAAGCTCGGCGTCGACTCACGGACCTCGGCCGTCGCCACCGCGACCGGCCTCGGCCTCATCCGGCGCTGAGCGCCCGGCCCCGCGCACGCCTGGGCGCCATCAGCGGTCGTGGCACGCCGTCGGCCGCACGACGTCGCAGCGCTGAAGGGCGCTTTCCCCGCATCGCATGCGGGGAAAGCGCCCTTCGCCGCATGAGATGCGGGGAAAGTCCCCTTCAGCCAGTCGAACGCGACCTTGATCGGCCCTGACCCGATAACCCCAGGTGACGTGATCCCAGTCACAGGAAAGGCCGTCCGGGGCAGCCAGCTCGGCGATCGCGATACGGACGCCGTCGCCGATGCGGGACACGTCCCCTGGTTTCCTTGGAAAGCAACCGCTTAGTACGGCAGACTCGACGGCACTTCCACTCGACGACGAGGAGTCACCCGTGACCGAACACCCCTCCCGCGTAGCGATCGTCACCGGTGCCGGCCGTGGCATCGGCGCCGCCGTGGCCAAGCGGCTCGCCTCCGACGGATTCGCCGTCGGCCTGCTGGACCTCGACGAGGCGGGCGTCAAGCAGGGAGCCGAAGCGATTGTCGCCGAGGGCGGCAAGGCCGTCGGTGTCGCGCTGGACGTGGTCGACGCCGCGCAGGTCGAAGCCGCGGTGACCCGGGTGGCCGAGGAACTCGGCGCGCCGACCGTGCTGATCAACAACGCCGGCATCACCCGCGACAACCTGCTGTTCAAGATGACCGAGCAGGACTGGGACTCGGTGCTGGGCGTGCACCTGAAGGGCTCGTTCCTGATGACCCGCGAGGTGCAGAAGTACCAGACGCAGGAGAAGTGGGGCCGCATCGTCAACCTGTCCAGCACCTCGGCACTGGGCAACCGCGGGCAGGTCAACTACTCCGCGGCCAAGGCGGGCATGCAGGGCTTCACCAAGACCCTCGCCATCGAACTGGGCAAGTTCAACGTCACCGCGAACGCCATCGCCCCCGGCTTCATCGCCACCGACATGACCGCGGCGACCGCCGAACGGCTCGGCATGTCGTTCGAGGACTTCAAGGCGGCGGCCGCGTCGCAGATCCCGGTGCAGCGCGTCGGCACCCCCGACGACATCGCCAACCTCACGTCGTTCCTGGTGAGCGACGGCGCCGGATTCATCTCCGGCCAGGTCATCTACGTCGCCGGCGGACCGAAGGACTGAGCCATGCGCGAATTCGCCTCCCTGCAGGACTTCGAGAACGCCGTCGGCGAGCACTTCGGGTACAGCGAATGGATGACGCTCACCCAGGAGCGGGTCAACCTGTTCGCCGACGCCACCGACGACCACCAGTGGATCCACGTCGACGTCGAGAAGGCCGCCGAGGGCCCGTTCGGGGCGCCGATCGCCCACGGTTTCCTGACGCTGTCGCTCATTTCGGGCTTCGTCGGGAAGATCTACCGGGTCAACGGGCTCAAGATGGGCATCAACTACGGCCTCAACAAGGTCCGGTTCCCCCAGCCGGTCAAGGTGGGCTCGAAGATCCGCGCGGGCGCCGAACTGGTCGAGGTCACCGACGTCCCCGGTGGCAAACAGGCCGTCGTGCGGTGGACGATCGAGATCGACGGCGAGCCGAAACCGGCGTGCGTCGCGGAGATGGTCGCCCGGCTCATCGCCTGAGGAAGTGACCTCCGGCACCCGGCCGGACCACCACTTCCCGACATACCGACTGGTCGGTACTGTAACCGGAAAGTCAGACGCTGGAGGCACGATGAACCAGACCGACCTGCCGGGCCTCGACCTGGCCAGGCTCAAGGCCCACCTGGACGAGCACCGGCCGGGCCTCGTCCAGGGCGACCTGAGCGGCCGGATCGTGGAAGGGGGCCGGTCCAACCTCACCTACGTGGTGGGCGACGGCCGGTCCCGCTGGGTGGTCCGCCGCCCGCCGCTGGGCCATGTCCTGCCGACGGCGCACGACATGGGCCGCGAGTTCCGGGTGATCTCCGGCCTGCACGGCACGGCGGTCCCGGTGCCGGAAACCGTGCTGCTGTGCGAGGACATCGACGTCATCGGCTCGCGGTTCTACGTGATGGAGTTCGTCGAGGGCACGCCCTTCCGCACGGACACCGAACTGGCCGTGCTCGGCCCCGCCCGGACGAAGGCCATCGCGGACGCGCTCGTCGACACCCTGGTCGATCTGCACGCCGTCGAGCCGGAATCGGTGGGGCTGGGCGACTTCGGCCGTCCGGAGGGCTTCCTCGACCGCCAGTTGCGGCGCTGGAAGAAGCAGCTCGACGGCAACCGCAGCCGCGACCTGCCCGGCGTCGACGAACTGCACGACCGGCTCGCGTCGTCGGTGCCGGAATCGGGCAGGCCGTCGATCGTCCACGGGGACTACCGGCTGGACAACGTGCTGGTGAACGCCGACGACCGGATCACCGCGGTACTGGACTGGGAGATGTCCACCCTCGGCGACCCGCTGACCGACCTCGCACTGCTGGTGGCCTACGCCGAACGAGACAAGGTCTCGCTGCAGTTCGTGTCCAACGCCAGTTCGGCGCCGGGATATCCGAGCAACGACGAGGTCGTCGCGCGCTACGCCGAGCGTTCGGGCCGCGATGTCTCGCGGCTGAACTGGTACGTGGGCTTCGCCTTCTTCAAACTCGCGGTGATCCTGGAAGGCATCCACCTCCGCTACAGCCAGGGCAAGACCGTCGGCGCCGGATTCGACGGCATCGGCGCGGGCGTCGTCCCGTTGATCGCGCACGGCAATGAGACTCTCAAGGAAGAGGGATAAGGATGGACTTCGCCTTCGACGCGAAAACCGAGGAACTGCGGGGAAAACTCCTCGAGTTCATGGATTCGCACATCTACCCCGCCGAATCCGTCTTCGAACGGCAACTCGCCGAACGCGACAGTGAATGGTCGCAGCCGCCGATCGTCGAAGAACTGAAGGCCGAGGCCCGCAAACGCGGTCTGTGGAACTTCTTCCTCCCCGGCGACCACGGCGCGGGGCTGACGAACCTCCAGTACGCGCCGCTCGCCGAGATCACCGGCCGCAGCCTCCGGCTCGCCCCGACCGCGCTCAACTGCGCCGCCCCGGACACCGGCAACATGGAAGTCCTCACCATGTTCGGCTCCGAACAGCAGCGGAAGCAGTGGCTCCAGCCGCTGCTGGAGGGCGAGATCCGGTCCGCCTTCGCGATGACCGAGCCCGACGTCGCCTCGTCCGACGCGCGCAACATCGCCACCAGCATCCGCCGTGACGGCGACGAGTACGTCATCAACGGCCGTAAGTGGTACATCTCCGGCGCGATGAACCCGAACTGCAAGATCTTCATCGTGATGGGCAAGACCGATCCGGACGCGCCCGCGCACAAGCAGCAGAGCATGATCCTGGTCCCCCGCGACACCCCCGGCATGACCGTGAAGCGCGGCATGCACGTGTTCGGCTACACCGACGGCGACCACGGCGGGCACGCCGAGGTGATCTTCGACGACGTCCGCGTGCCCGCCGAGAACCTCATCGCCGGCGAGGGCGACGGGTTCGCCATCGCCCAGGCCCGCCTCGGCCCCGGTCGGATCCATCACTGCATGCGCGCCATCGGGATGGCCGAACGCGCGCTGGAACTGATGTGCCGCCGGGCGCTTTCGCGCGAGACCTTCGGCAAGCCGATCGCCGAACAGGGCGTGGTGCAGGACTGGATCGCCGAGTCGCGGGTCAAGATCGAACAGCAGCGGCTGCTGGTGCTCAAGACCGCGTGGCTGATGGACACCGTCGGGAACCAGGGCGCGCACACCGAGATCCAGGCGATCAAGATCTCCACGCCGATCACCGTCGAGTGGATCCTCGACAAGGCCGTGCAGCTGTTCGGCGCGGGCGGGGTCAGCCAGGACTTCCCGGTCGCCGAGATGTGGGCGCAGGTGCGGACGCTGCGCCTGGCCGACGGTCCGGACGAGGTGCACAAGCGTTCGCTGGCGCACCGTGAACTGAAGAAGTACCGCGGGGAGGGCTCGAAGTGACCACCGTAGAGGACCTCAAGCGGCGCGTGGCCGAGCTGCTGGCCGCGTATCCGCCGGAAAGCACGCCACGCCAGGACTTCCTCGACGCCCGGTTCGACGCCGGGCTCGCCTGGATCCACTTCCCCGAAGGACTCGGCGGACTCGGCGCGCCGCGGTCCCTTCAGTCCGTTGTGGACAAAGAACTCGCCGCGGCGGGCGCGCCGGACAACGACAAACGGCGGATCGGGATCGGCCTCGGCATGGCCGCGCCGACCATCCTCGCCTTCGGCACGCCGGAGCAGCATCAGCGCTTCCTTCGTCCACTGTGGACCGAGCGGGAGGTGTGGTGCCAGCTGTTCAGCGAGCCCGGCGCCGGATCCGACCTCGCCGCGCTGGGCACCCGCGCGGTACGCGACGGCGACGACTGGGTGGTGACCGGGCAGAAGGTCTGGACGTCGGGCGCGCACAAGTCGCAGTGGGCCATCCTGGTCACCCGCACCGATCCCGACGTGCCGAAGCACCGTGGCATGACGTACTTCCTGTGCGACATGACCGCCCCCGGGGTCGAAGTCCGGCCGCTGCGCCAGATCACCGGCGAGGCCGAGTTCAACGAGGTCTTCCTCAGCGAGGTCCGCATCCCCGACGCGCACCGCCTCGGCGCGGTCGGCGAGGGCTGGAAGGTCGCGCAGACCACGTTGATGAACGAACGGGTCGCGATCGGCGGGACCGAGTTCCCGCGCGACGGCGGGATGGTCGGCGTCGTCACGAAAACCTGGCGCGAGCGCCCGGAACTGCGGACTTCGGAACTCCACGACCGCCTGCTGAAACTGTGGGTGGAGGGCGAGAGCCTGCGCCTGGTCGCCTCGCGGCTGCGGCAGCAACTGGCCGCCGGCGCGCCGGGACCGGAGGGTTCGGCGGTCAAGGTGGCGTTCTCCGAACTGAATCAGGCCGCGTCCGGGCTGGAGATCGAACTGCTCGGCGACGAGGGCCTGCGCTACGACGACTGGACGATGCGGCGTCCCGACGGCGTGAACTTCCTCGGCCGCGAAGCCGGCTACCGCTACCTGCGCGCGAAGGGGAACTCCATCGAGGGCGGCACCTCGGAGGTCCTGCGCAACATCATCGCCGAACGCGTGCTGGGACTGCCGTCCGAGCCGCGGATCGACAAGGACGTCGCCTGGAAGGACCTGCCCCGATGAGCGACCTGCTGTATTCCGAGGTCGAAGAGGACCTTCGCGCGAGTGTCCGCGACCTGCTCAAGGACCGCGCCGAACCGGCGTCGCTGATCGCCAGGACCGAGACGGCGGAACCGTACGACCTGAAGCTGTGGCGCACCCTCGCCGCCGATCTCGGCGCGGCGGGCCTCGCCGTCCCGGAGGCGCTGGGCGGGCACGGCGCTTCGGCGCGCGAAGTCGCCGTCGTGATGGAGGAACTCGGGCGCAGCGTCGCCCCCGTCCCCTATCTCGGCAGTGCCGTGCTGGCGACGACGGCCCTGCTGGCGACCGACACCTCACAGCCGGAAGTGACCGAACGACTGGGGAAACTGGCCGCGGGCACGCTCATCGGCGCGCTGGCCGTCCCGCTGTCGACCGCACCCGGCACCGGGTTCCCCTCGACGGTCACCGCGGCCGCGGACGGCACGCTCAGCGGTCAGGTCCGCAGTGTCGCCGACGCCTCGGTGGCCGAACTGATCGTCGTCCCGGCGGTCGGCCCCGACGGTCCCGGCCTCTACACCGTCGACGCCGCTTCGGCGGGGGTGACGGTCACCGAGGCGACCTCGCTCGACCTGACCCGGCGCATTTCCGACGTCACGCTGGAGAACGTGGTCGCGAAGCGGGTCGCCGACCCCGCCACCGCACCGTCCGCTTTGGACACCGCGCTCGTGACCGCGGCGGGCCTGCTCGCTTCGGAACAGCTCGGGATCGCCGAATGGGCGCTGACCGAAACGGTGCGCTACCTCAAGGAGCGCTACCAGTTCGGCCGTCAGGTCGGCTCCTTCCAGTCGCTGAAGCACCGGCTGGCGAATCTGTACACGGATCTGGTCAATGCCAGGGCGACCGCCCGCTACGCCGCCGACTGCCTGGCTTCCGGTGACGACATCGCGATCGCCGTCGCCGTGGCGCAGGCGCGCAACTCCCTCATCGCCGTGCACGCCACCGAAGAGGCGATCCAGCTGCACGGCGGGATCGGCATGACCTGGGAGCACCCCGCGCATCTGTACCTCAAACGCGCGAAGAGCGACGAGATCGCTTTGGGCACTCCTGGACGGCATCGCGCGGCCCTCGCGCCGCTGATCGACCTGCCCGCCTGATCCTCCCGGCGGGGTCCGCCCCGGAAAGTGTCGGACCCCGCCGGTAAAACCTGTTCGAACATCAGAGCGAACAGGGAGTCATCATGAAACTACTCGTGGCCACCTCGAAGACCCAGGGTGCGCGGGAGAACGACTTCGACCACTGCGTCGAGGGCGAACTGATCTGGATCGCCCCGTGCTGCGACGAAGGCGACACCTCGCCGGATTCCGCCTGCGGCTGCGGCCGGTCGTTCTGCGGGCTGAACTCGCACGAAGGGACGACGACGGCGCTCGTCGCCGAACTGCCCGGCTTCACCTACTCCGACTACGCCGAAGCGATGCGGTCGAGTCTGGCCGCCCAGGGCTGGCCACCGGAAGCCGCCGACGAAGTGGCGAGAGGCATGGTGGCCTTCACCTCCGGATGGGAGGTGGGAACGGTGCTCGAACGCCGCTGCGACTGGTTCGCCGAACGTCTCGTGGCCGCGCCGCCAGGCTGAGCACCCGGCGGGTCACCGCGCTATTCGGGTCGCAGCGCGGCCAGCAGGAGATCGGCGTAGTGGTCGCCGATCTGGCGGGCCGAAAGCGCGCCGCCGCGCCGGTACCAGGAACCAAGGTGGTGCACCGAACCGAAGAAGAAGTCGACGATCACGTCGGCCGGTTTGTCCGCGCGGAATTCGCCGGACACCTGGCCCTCCTCGATCAGCGTGCGGAACCGCTCGTGGTACTTGCGGCGTTCCGCGCGGACGGCCTTCTGCTTCTCCACGCTGAGCTGGTGCATGGACTGCATGAAGATCGTGTTGTCGTCGAGGTTGTCGATCGTGCTGACGACGACGTCGGAGGCGGCCGAACGCAGCCGCTCCCGCAGCGGCGCCTCACTGGAAGCGACCTTTTCCAGTTGCTCGGTCTGCGCACGCAGCACCCGGGCGTAGATCTCGTAAAGGAGGTCGTCCTTGGAGCCGAAGTAGTGGTACATCGCGCCCTTGGTGACCCCGGCCGCCTCCACGATCTCCTGCACGGAGGTGCGGTCGAAACCCTTCTTGGCGAAGAGTTTCGTGGCGTGCGACAACAGCCGTCGCGGTACGGCGGCCTGGTCGTCGCCGCTCGCCTCGGCCGTCCCCGCCTTGCGGGTGGTCGCTCGTGTCATGGCCGGCTCCTTCTCGTGCGGACATTCAGCATACCGGCCGGTTTGTCGAGGTCCGGGGAGCGGGACAGCCGACGGTTCCGCTCCTGGTCACCGGCTCAGCCCCTGGCCCGGAGTTCGCGGCGGAGGATCTTGCCGCTCACCGTCTTCGGCAGTTCGTCCAGCACCTCGATCACCCTCGGGTACTTGTACGCGGCGAGGCGTTCCTTGCAGAACGCGACGAGATCCCCCGGATCGGGCGTGCTGCCCGGCGCCGGGCTGACGTAGGCCTTCACGGTCTCGCCGCGATAGTCGTCCGGAACGCCGACGACGGCCGCTTCACGCACCGCCGGATGCGTGTACAGGACGTCCTCGACCTCGCGGGGCCACACCTTGAACCCGGAGGCGTTGATCATGTCCTTCTTGCGGTCGACGACGTAGACCCAGCCGCGTGGGTCCATGAAGCCGATGTCGCCGGTCAGGAGCCTGCCGCCGGGAAGCGCCGCTTCGGTCGCCTCGGGCCGGTTCCAGTAGCCGGGGATCACCATCGGTCCTTCGACGGCGATCTCGCCCGCCTCCCCGAACGGCAGCTCCTCGCTGTCCTCGCCGAGGATGCGCACGACGGTGCCGGGGACGGGCAGGCCGATCGAGATCGTCCCCGACTCCTCGTCGATGGGCGCCTCCAGGCTGCCCGGCACGACGATGCAGCCGGCGGTCGTCTCGGTGAGGCCGTAGCCGTTGTGGATGTAGTGCCCGAACCGCTCGCGGAACACGTCGACGACCGCGGGCGGCAGCGCCGCCCCGCCGGAGTACAGCAGCTGGAACGACTCGAAATGCCGTCGGCCGACATCGGGCTGTGCCATCAGCGCCATGTACGCCGTTGACGGGCCGACCGTGTACGCGGGCTTGTGCTCCAGGAAGGCGTCGAGCACGACACCGGGCTCGAACCGGTACGCGAGCGCGAGCGTGCCGCCGATGTCGATGGCGGAGGCGATTTCGCAGACCATGCCGGTGATGTGGAACAGCGGCGCCAGGCCGAACAGCGTGGCGCCTTCGCCGAGACCGCTGAAGGTGCTGAGGACGGCCGCGTTCGCGCCGAGGTTGCCATGGGTGTTCATGGCGCCCTTCGGGGTTCCGCTGGTGCCCGAGGTGTAGCTGATCAGCGCGACGTCGTCCAGGCCGGACGCGAGATCCGGTGGCGGTCCCCCGGCGGCGGCCCGCGCCACCTTGAGCAGATCGGCCGCGCCTGGCGTGGGCTCCCGGACGGACCTGCCGAACACGCGCGGGTCGTCGCGGGTCTGCAGATCGAGTTCACTGGTGGTCAGCGCGATCTTCACGCCGCTGCCGGGGACGAGCGGCGCGACGCGGCGGTTCCAGCCGCTCTGCGAGCACACGACCGCGCGGACCCCGGCGTCGCCGAAGACGTGCCGCAGTTCCCGCTCGCGGTACATCGGGTTGACCGGGACGACGATCCCGCCCGCCTTCCACGCGCCGAGCAGGGCCAGCACGAACTGCGGGATGTTCTGCAGGATCAGCGCGAGCCTGTCCCCGGGGGCGAAGCCGGACGCGATCAGATGCCGCGCGATGCCGTCGGAAAGCTCGTCGACCTCGCGGTAGCTCATCCTGCCGTCGAAGTAGGCGATCGCGGTGGCGTCCGGGGAGCGCCGCGCCGTCCGCCGGAACGCCGACGGCACGGTGGTCGCCTCCGGGATTTCCGCGGCCTTCATCCGGTCGTCGTAGGCGGCCAGCCACGGCTTCGCGTCGTAAGGGCTCATGCAGGTGTCCTCCTTGACCATCCCCACACCGACCAGTCGGTACGACTGACCGTAGGAGCGGCCCCAGGACCCGTCAAGGCCTCGACGAACACCTAAGCGTCCGCTTAGTATGACTATGAGGCAAGGAGGCCCGACGTGACCCAGTCCGATGTGGACACTGTCCGGTTCGCCGTCGACGGCGCCGTCGCCACGATCACCTTCGACAAACCCGGACGCGGCAACGCGATGGATCCCCAGATGCAGGTCCGCTACGGGGACCTGCTGGGCAAGGCGTCGGCCGACCCTCGCGTGCGCGCCGTCGTCGTCACCGGAAGCGGGCGTTCTTTCTGCCCCGGCGCGGATCTGGGCCTGCTGGCGGACGTCTCGTCGAGCACCGTGTCCCCGCCGGAGCACGATGGCTTCCGGAACGTCCTGGCCGCCGCCTATGCCGACGTGCCCGTCGTCGCGGCCATCAACGGCGGCTGCGCCGGACTCGGTTTCGTGATCGCCTGCGCCGCCGACGTCCGGTTCGCCGCCGCGGGCGCCAAGTTCACCACCGCGTTCGCCCGGCGCGGCCTCATCGCCGAATACGGGATCGCGAAACTCCTGCCGCAACTCGTCGGCCGGGGCCGGGCACTCGACCTGCTGCTGTCCGGCCGGACCTTCACCGCCGAACAGGCGCACGAATACGGCTTGGTCCAGGAAATCGTCCCGGCGGAGGAACTCCCGCTGCGCGCACACGCCTACGCCACCGAACTCGCCACCTACAGCGCGCCCCGCTCGATGGCGCTGATGAAACGCCAGGTCGCGAGGGAAGCCGGGCTCTCCCTCGAAGAAGCCGCGCGCGAAGCCACCGCGCTGATGCTCGACTCCTTCGGCCGTCCTGAACTCCCCGAGGGTCTGGCCAGCTGGGAGGAGCGCCGGGCGCCGGACTTCCCGCCGTATGAAAGGGATTCCTGACCGCGCGGACGGTTCGGCACTGCCCGAGACACCCGATGTCGGATGGACGCGTGGCAGAGCTGGTCAGGGAAAGACATTCCAGCTTGGGCAGACTGCAGGTGACCATCAGCGACATCGAGGCGCTTTTGGTCAAACTGCGCAAGGCTTATCCTGCGGAGAGCGTGGTACTCCACGCCGGAACGGCCATCTATTCTCCCGATGACCTGCGCATGTCCACCGACAGGGACCTACGGACGCTTTCCATAACCGTGGTTTCGAACTCGGGCAAAACGCCATGGGGAGAGAGGGCGGCACCAGAGTTGACGCACGATGACCTCGTCGTCCAACTGGGCATCGACGACGCGTTCGCCGTCGGCATCGAACCGCTGGTATACCTGGTCGAAGACTGGGCAAGACCTCGCCAGTTCGCCGGGCTGCCGCCACGCACCGTATTGGCGCATACGGAGAGGACCTCCCGGAGTGAGCGCGCCGGACTGACGCTCCTGGTACTCGCACAGGCGCTGTCGTGGCTGGGCGTGGTTCGGAGCGACTCCACCAGAAGTACGGTTGTTTCAGCGGGATTCGGCCTATTCTCCTCGCTGCTCCTCACGTGGCTGCTCTATCGCGGATTCACGGCTCCGAAGCGGGTCGGCCATTTCGCCCTGGTGGTTCCCATGACCTTGGAGGAGTTCAGAAAAGAGGAACTGGTCAGGAAGCGGTACCTGCTGACGTCCGCCGTCGCGATCGGTGCACCTGTCCTGGCGTCGGTGACCGCTTTCGTGATCGCGCTGATCCGCATCAGGTGAGGTTTCGAGGCACGCCGAGGGGCCCGCCCCCGACGTGGCAGGCGGGCTCCTCGGGTTCAGCGCGTATTCCGGCGAGGTGTCAGTAGCGGGTCCAGATACTGGGGTGGAATGAACTCCGGCCGCCCATCCGCCGCCATCCTGACCTGCCAGCCGGACCGCCCATGGATCACCATGTGGTGGTACCGGCACAACAGGCACAGATTGCCGAGATCCGTATCCCCGAGGCTGCCCCACGGCAGCACATGGTGGGCCTCGCAATGCTTCGGCCGCCGTCGGCACCCGGGAAACGCACAACCACGGTCCCGGAGATTGAGCGCCCGGCGTTGCCCAGGGGTGACCGTGCGGGCGGCACGCCCGATGTCGAGCGGTTCACTCTCCGAGCCCAGCACAACGGGGATGATCTTGGCATCGCAGGCCAGCATCCTGGCGTGGCGTGCGGTGATCCGGGCGACCCCGTCCACGCACGCGCTCCCCAATCCCGAGGACAACGTCTCCAACGGGATGGTGACCACCACGGTGGTCCGATCCCCGGACAGGGTCGGGGCTTTGTCGTTGGTCATCGCGTAATGAATCGCGTCGAACAAGGCGTCGCCGTTGCGTTCGGCGGGGCCGCGCAGGTCGTGGTTGCCGTCCTCGTCGACCGGCCTTCGCTGGCCCCAGGTCTCGAACAGGGCGTTGGCCCTGGCACCGAATTCCGGATCGATGAGGCCGTTGAGCCGCCACCAGCCGTCATCGCGTTTACGCAGGAACACCTCGCGTGACGGCGGTTTGAGGTCTTCGTCCTTGGGCTCGTCGCCGTCGGGGTCCAGATGAGCCAGGAGGTCCGCGCCGGCGATGATGATCTCTCGCGGACCCGCGTGGCGGGCGAGGGTCACCAGCGTTCGCTCCGCGCCGGAACGTTCTTCAGGGGAGATCTCGGCCGGGATCTTCTTCAGCACCTCCAGAAGCGGATCCAGCTGCCGAGGACCGAGGTCGCCCTCGGCCGCGGCGGCACCGGCGAGGGGAGCGAACGCGGCGGCCGGGGTGCCGTCGAGGTTACGGCCCTCGTTCAGCGCCAGTGCCCGCGCCACGGTGTCGCGTGCCTCCTTGGGCGTGATCCGCGCCGTTTCGGCGAACCAGCCCGCGGTCGAACCGTGACCGAACAATTCCATCGGTCCCCGCGACTCGATCTCCGCCAGAAACTGCCCGACCTCCGCCAACGCCTGACGTGCCAGCGAGAGACGCTCGACCACGCCGTGCGCGAGTTCCCGTGCACCAGCACGCCACAGCTCCTGTGGCGGTTCGAGGGTTCGTCTGCCGGACACCTCTCCAGAATACCCGAACAAATCGAACATGTGTTCGTTTTAATACTTGTGGGTGAGGCTGATTCAAAAGTCGGCACATCGCCCGAATTCAGTTTATCGGTAACAGTGTCGAATTCAACCTCGGCACTGACCGGTCTTGCCTCGCACTTCATCGTTCCCTTTGGCCGCAGGAACAACGTCTGATAGATCGCGTGAACCGGACTATGGCGTGTCCTGCGGATCTTGTTCATGATCGTGTGCAGACAATGACTGTGTGGCGGGTCGTGGTGAGCTGACGGATCGGGCATGGGCGGCGATCGGACCGTTGCCGCCTGCGGAGACAGGGCAGCGGGGTGGGCGGTGGCGTAGTCACCGGCAAGTGATCGAAGGTGGTGGCAGACCACCGGCCTTCGACCCCGACCTCTACAAGCCAAGTAACGTCGTCGAGCGATGCTTCAACCGGCTCAAACAATCCCGAGGCCTGATAACTCGTTTCGCCAAACGAGCCGCCTACCACCGCACCGAGATCATCCTCGCCTGCATCGTTCTTCATCTCCGATGAAGATGCTCAGGTCAATACACCTGAGCACTGAGACTTTTCATCCTGGTTGTGACTCGGGGCTGAAGGGCGCTTTCCCCGCATCGCATGCGGGGAAAGCGCCCTTCGCCGCGTGAGATGAGACGAAAGGCCCCTTCAGCCCCTCCCGCCCGGCGTGAAGTCGCGAGGGAGCGGGATCGTGCGGACAACGACTCTGACCGGCGACGGGGCATGCGCGAGCGTGGAGGATTGAGGACCCGGTCGTGAGTGGTAAGTGTCGTTCTAACGACACTTACCACTCACGACCCCCCACCTCGGAACCCCAGGATGGGAAAGGCTCGATGTGATCGCTAGCGAACCACCGGATCAGCCAGCAGCACTACTCGGTCAAGCACCGGATCGAACCCGAGAACCACGTGTTCCCGGCCTCCACCCTCCGCCGTCATGAGGACCGGCTTGCCCAGTTTCCGCCCGATCTCGCCGAGGAACCCGCAGAGTTTGTCGACCCCCTCCTGCCCCTGCAGCTCTCGCAGGTCGATGTCGAAGTCGATCTCCTCGGCCGACGTGAGCCGGAAGATCGCGAGCATCCCACTCCCGTCAGGCAAGACCCACCAAACTCACTCGCCGACGACCTGCTCCACCTTGCGCTGCAGTTTGTTCATCCCGCCGAGCCACCGGTCGGTTTGCGTGGCCCGCGCGGCGTAGTACTCCGCGACCTCGGGATGCGGCAGCACCAGGAACCGCTTTTCGGCGATGGCCTCGAACAGCGCGTCCGCGACCTGATCCGGCTGGATCGCCGAGGCGCCCATGAGCAGTTCGCCCGCGGGGCCGGAGTTCTCCAGCATCGCCGTCCGCACGCCCTGCGGGCAGATCGCCTGCACGGTGAGGCCGCGGTGCCGGTAGGTCGCCGAAAGCCATTCGGCGAACGCGAGCGCGCCGTGTTTGGTCACCGAGTACGACGCCGAACCGAGGCTGGTCAGCAATCCCGCCGCCGACACCGTCGAGATGAAGTGCCCGCGCCCGCGGTCGAGCCACGGCGGCAGTAACAGCCGTGCCGCGCGGACGTGCGCCATCACGTTGACGTCCCAGATCCGCGCCCAGTCCTCCTCCGGCGCGTCCACGCCGCCCATCGGCGCGATACCGGCGTTGGCACAGAAAACATCGATCTCACCGAGGGTTTCGCGCGCCGTCTCGATCAGTGACGCGACACCCGCCTCGCTCGCGGCGTCGCCCGCGACGGCGGTGCCGCCGATCTCCTTGGCGATCTCGGCCGCGGCATCCCCGTTCAGGTCGCCGACGACGACCCGCGCGCCCTCGGCGGCGAACCGGCGGGCAAGGACGGCGCCGATGCCACCGCCGCCCCCGGTGACGACGACACCGGATCCGGCGAACGACGCGGTCACAGGCCACCCGCCAGTGTCACGCCGCCGTCGAGCACGATGGTCTGCCCGGTGATCCAGCCCGCCTCTTCCGACAGCAGGAACGAGACCGCGCCCGCGATGTCGGCCGGGACCCCGAGACGCTTCATCGGGTAGGACGCCGAGACCTCTTCCTCGCGGCCTTCGTACAGCGCGGTCGCGAACTTGGTCTTCACCACGGCCGGCGCGACGGCGTTCACGCGGATCTTCGGGCCCAGTTCGAAGCCGAGTTCCTTGGTGAGCCGGATCAGCGCGGCCTTGCTGACGCCGTACATGCCGATCCCGGGCGACGCGCCGAGCCCGGCGACGGACGCGACGTTCACCACCGCGCCACCGTGCTCCCCCATCCACGCGTCCCGCGCCCGGCGGGTCCACGAAAGCGGCGCCAGCACGTTGACGGCGAAGATCTTGGCGGCGGCTTCGGGGTCGATGTCGAGCGTGGGCCCGTACACCGGGTTGATGCCGGTGTTGTTGACCAGCATGTCCAGCCGCCCGAATGCCTCGATGGTCTTGGCCACCGCCTCGTCCTGGTGCGCGGTGTCGTCGGCCTTGCCGGGGACGGCGATGGCCACGCCGGGCCCGCCCAGTTCGTTGACCGCCTCGGCCAGCGGTTCCGGTTTGCGCGCGGTGATGCACACCTTCGCGCCACGCTCGACCAGGTCCTTGGCGATCCCGAGGCCGATACCCCGGCTCGCGCCGGTGACGATCGCGACGCGATCCTTGAACGAGTTCACTCTTCGATCTCCTCTGTAGTTCACTGGCGAGCGCCATCACTAAGCGAGCGCTCACTTACAATGGGAAGCGCCGGAACCGGTGTCAAGCCCACCATCCGGCATGAGCCTCTGGGAGGATCTGCGGATGACCATGTCGCTGTCGGCCGAACTGTGGCCCGATGTCCAGCCGGAGACGGCACGACGGCTGATGCTGGCCGGCGTCGAATCCTTCGCGCGGCGCGGCTATCACGCGACCACCACCCGGGACATCGCCTCGGCGGCGGGCATGAGCCCCGCGGCGCTGTACGTGCACTTCCCGTCCAAGGCCGCCCTGCTGTTCGCGATCTCCAAATACGGCCACGAGCAGACCCTCGCACTGGTCGAAAGCGTCGTGGCGCGCGAGACCGATCCGGTCGAGCGGATCCGGCTGCTGGTCGAGGACTTCGTGGCCTGGCACGCCCGGCGGCACACCGTGGCACGGGTGGTGCAGTACGAACTCCACGCGCTGCCGGACGAGGAGTTCGAGATCGTCGCGAAACTGCGGCGCCGCATCGAGCAGGTCGTGCGCGAGGTCATCACCGAGGGCATGGACGCGGGCGTGTTCCATGTCGGCGATCCGCACACCGCCGCGCGGGCCGTGCTCTCGCTCGGCGTGGACGTCGCCCGCTGGTACACCGAGCGTGCCCGCCAGACACCGAAGAAGCTGGGCCAGGAGTACAGCGAGCTGGTGCTCCGCATGCTCGGCACGAAACTCTCCTGACCGGTACTGAATCGGCATCCGTCGGCGATACCGCCACCAGAGTGACATACCAACCGGTCGGTATCGAGAAATACCCGGTGAGACGTTGACCACATACTAAGCGGTTGTTAATTTGCCCGGACTGCATCGCCGCAGCAGCGCCGAGCGAAGGGCACACCGATGGCCGACAGTGCACAGAACGCCCCCGAAACAGCCCCCGAGCCCGTCACCGAACCGACGATCACCGTGTCCCAGCGCAGAAGGGCCGCGACCGCCGCGGCCCTCGCCTCGTCCGTCGAGTGGTACGACTACTTCGTCTTCGGGATCGCGGCCGCCCTGGTCTTCGGGAAGACCTTCTTCCCCACCGCCAATGCCGCGGCCGGCGTCCTCGCCTCGTTCGCCACCTTCGCGGTCGGCTTCCTCGCCCGGCCGCTCGGCGGGATCATCGCGGGCAGCCTCGGCGACAAACGCGGGCGGAAACCCGTACTGGTCATGGCGATCGCGCTGATGGGGGCGGCGACCACGCTGATCGGCCTGCTCCCGACCTACGACACGATCGGCATCGCCGCGCCGATCATCCTGGTGCTGCTGCGACTCGTTCAGGGGGTCGCCGTCGGCGCCCAGTGGGGCGGCGCGATGCTGCTCGCCACCGAATACGCGCCCCCCGGCAAACGCGGTCTCTACGGAAGCCTGGTGCAGCTCGGTGTCCCGATCGGCGTGGTGCTGGCGAACACGGTGTTCCTGATCGCCGCGCAGGTCGCGCCGCCGTCCGACTTCCTCACCTGGGCGTGGCGCATCCCGTTCCTGGTCGGCATCCTCGTGCTCGCGCTGGCCTGGTACATGCACGTCAAGATCGACGAGACGCCGGAATACCGCCGTGCCGAAGCGAAACTCGCGGCCGAGGAACGCGGCCGGGGGAAGTCGCCACTGCGTGAGGTGCTGCGCCACCACAAGGGCACCGTGCTGCTGGCGGGCGGCTCGTTCATGGTCAACACCGCCACGTTCTACATCCTGCTCAACGGCGTCCTCGACTACGCCACCCGCCATCTGGGGATGTCGCGGACCACCGTGCTCGTCGCGACCCTGCTGATCAGCACGCTGCAGCTGGCGATCATCCCGCTCGCGGCGAAACTGTCCGACCGCATCGGCAGGCTCAAGATCTACACCTTCGGCGCGGCGGGTGTCGCGCTCTGGGCGATCCCGATGTTCCTGCTGATCGACACGGCTTCGCTGCCGCTGTTCGTGGTCGCCTCGTTCGTCGGATCGCTGTTCCTCGGCATCATGTACGGCCCGCAGGCGGCGCTCTTCGCCGAACTGTTCACCGCTGAGATGCGCTACACCGGCGCCTCGCTCGGCTACCAGATCAGCGCGGTCGTCGGCGGCGGGCTCGCACCGTTCATCATGGTGCTGCTGCTGGAATCCACCGGGACTTCGATGTCGGTTTCGCTCTACATCATCGTGCTGGCCCTGATCTCGCTCGGCTCGATCGGCCTGCTGGCCAAACGCGCGCGCCGGGCGGCACAGTCCACTCCGGACTCAGTCGACCGACCGCGCGAAGCGGTCGGCGACCAGCCGTAGCCGCTCCTTGACCTCGTCCGGCGCCTCCTCCACCACGAAGTCGACGTCCCAATGGGCGAGGTAGTAGGGCATCACGGACAGGTCGTTGGAACCGACCCTGACCCGGCAGGTGTGCTCGTCGATGGCTTCGATCGTCCCGACGGTCGGGGACACGTATTCGGCGAGCGCTTCCGCCGGTGTGTTCACCCGCAGCACCATCTGGTGCGGATACGGCGAGGAGGTGATCCCGCGGGAGACGTAGGCCGCGAGGTCCTCGGCGGGCGGTTCCCTCGGCGTGAACCGGAAACTGGTGTCCGGGACGCCGTCGATGCGATCGACGCGGAAGGTCCGCCAGTCGTCCCGGTCGAGGTCGAACGCGACCAGGTACCACCGGCGCCCGGTGTGTACCAGGCGCAACGGCTCGATGTAGCGCTCGCTGACGTCGCCGCGGTGACTGCGGTAGCCGAACCGGAGCCGCTGATGGTCGCGGCACGCGGACGCGATGACCGTGAGCGCCTCCGCGTCGATGACCGGGACGACGCCGCCGAGCGGGATCATGGCGGTGTTCAGCGCGGTCACCCGGTGCCGCAGCCGGGCGGGCAGCACCTGCTCCAGTTTCGCGAGCGCGCGGACCGAGGTCTCCTCGATCCCCGACACCGTCCCGTTCGCCGCCGTCCGGAGCCCGACGGCGACCGCGACGGCCTCGTCGTCGTCCAGCAGCAGTGGCGGCAGCGCGGCCCCGGCGCCGAGCCGGTAGCCGCCCGCGACACCGGGGGTGGCGTGCACCGGGTAGCCCAGTTCCCGCAGCCGTTCGACGTCGCGCCGGACCGTGCGGACGTCCACCTGCAGCCGGTCGGCCAGATCCGCGCCCGGCCAGTCGCGCCGCGCCTGCAGCAGGGAGAGCATCCTCAGCAGCCGTGCCGACGTGGCCGTGGTCATCGGTTCGCTCGCTTCATGGGAAGGAGTCTGGCAGATATCGAGGACAGCTCCGGTCCGCAATCGGCTCGTGAGTGGTAATGACGGTTAGAACCGTCATTACCACTCACGAGACCGTAAGGTGGCCGGGTGATCGATCCCGCGCACCTGCTGTCCGTCGCCCGCGAGGAGGCCGAACTCGGCAAGGCCGAGGGCGGGGTCCCGATCGGCGCCGCGCTCTTCGACACCGCCGGTGTCCTGCTCGGCCGCGGGCACAACCGCCGGGTCCAGGACGGCGACCCGTCGATGCACGCCGAGACCTCCGCGTTCCGGAACGCGGGCAGGCGGCCGCACTACCGCGACACGATCATGGTCACCACACTGTCCCCGTGCTGGTACTGCAGCGGGCTCGTGCGCCAGTTCGGCATCGGCCGGGTGATCATCGGCGAAGCGGCGACCTTCGAGGGCGGGCACGGCTGGCTCGAAGAGAACGGCGTCGAGATCACCCTGCTCGACGATCCGGCCTGCACCGCGCTGATGACCGAGTTCATCCAGGATCATCCGGACCTGTGGTTCGAGGACATCGGGGTCCCGACAGAGCGCTAGAGCGATTCCTCGGCCTCGAAGACGACGGTCCGGTTGCGGCCCGCCGACTTCGCCGCGCGCAGCGCCTGGTCCGCCGCGCCGACGAGCCGGTCGAGGGTCTCGCCGCCGGCGGGATGCGAGGAGACGCCGATCGAAACGGTCACCCCGGCGAACAGCGGGTCACCCGGCGACCTCCCACCCAGTGAGACGGATGTCGACGCGATCCGCAGCCGGATGCGCTCGGCGATGGCGTGCGCGTCGAACCGGCTCGTGCCGGGGAGGAGGACGACGAACTCCTCGCCGCCGAACCGGCCGACCAGATCCGCGGCGCGGACCTCGGCGCGCAACGTGTCCGCGACAGCGCGCAGGACGTCGTCGCCGACGTGCCTGCCGTGCTCGTCGTTCAGCCGCGCGAAGCGGTCCAAATCGAGCATCAGCAGTGAAAGATCGGTACCACCGCCGCGAAGCAGCTCGAACTGCGTGCGGGCACCGTCCAACCAGGACGACGCGGTGAGCAGCCCGGTTCCGGCGTCCGTGCCGGCGTGGCCGCGCAGCGCGCGCATGGTCCCCGCCCGGTGCAGTACCACGAGCGCCCCGGCGAGTACCACGGTGACGAACGGCCAGTCCACCGCCGACCACGCGAGCAACAGTCCGAACGCGACCATCGCCGCGTCGAAGGCGAATCCCGACGGTTCCGCCCCGAATTCGGCCGCCGGGGCGGCGAGGGCGGCGTCGACGGACAGGAACACCAGACCGGTGGCGAAGGCCAGCGCGAAGCCCTGGAAATCCCTTTCCGCTTCGGCGAACGGCGCGGCTCCGACCAGGATGGGCACCAGCGCCGCCGCGACGGCGGACAACATGGTGGCGCAGGCCGCGAAGACCTGGCGATGCGGGATCCCGCGCCGGATCCGCAACCAGCGGTACCCCGCCGAGACGACGACGAGCACGGCGGCCAGCGCGGGCGGCAGCAGCAGCGCGCCCGCGAAGATCCAGGCCGCGTCCAGTCCGGCGCCGAGCCGGGTGTCGGCGCGGGACCGCTCGACGGGACGCGAGAACTCCGAACTCAGGATCATTCCCGCCAGCAGAGCGGAAAACGGGAGCAGCGACGACGTCGCCGGCGGCCGCAGCGCGAAGAGGTAGGTGGTGGCGGCCAGTGCGGCCGCGTCGACGAGGAGCAGGTACCCGATCAGGCCCCGCCTGGGTAGTTCCCACAGGCTCCAGGTCCCCAGCAGGCGCCGCGGCGCGGCGAGCCGGTCTCTTCGGCCGCGGCTTCCGGTCGCCATCAGGGAGTCCCCCACCATTTCGGCAAACTAGCCGGTAATCGCGATGCTGTCGATCCGCTTTCCGGGTCATGACCCCCTACTAAGGTCGGTCGTTCCCGCCGGGAAACCCGGTGAATTCTTGACAGTCCTCAATGGTCTAGTCCACCGTGAGTGAGCACACAGTGGCCTCCTGGTTGATACGCCGCGTCAAGACGGAGGTGCTCCACACCTGCGCGTCTCGTCACGCGCGTACCAGTTGGAGGACCTATGAAATCCCTACGACGCTGGGCGACACTGGCCACCACCGTCGGCGCCGCTCTCGCCACGGCCGTCGGCCTCGCCCCCGTCGCCTCGGCGGCCCCGGACGCGGTGCTCGCCTCGCCGTATCTGTACCAGTGGTCGGGACAGACGGACCCGATCGCCGCGATGAACGCCACCGGGGTCAAGGCCTTCACCCTCGCGTTCATCCTCTCCGACGGCGGCTGCAACCCGAAATGGGACGGCAGCCGTTCGCTCACCGGCTCCGACGCCACGATGATCGCCAACATCCGGGCCAAGGGCGGGGACGTCATCCCGTCGTTCGGTGGCTGGTCCGGTACGAAGCTGGGCTCGAAATGCGGCACCGCCACGGCACTCGCCGGCGCGTACCAGAAGGTCATCGACGCCTACAAGCTCAAGGCGATCGACCTCGACATCGAGAACACCGACGAGTTCGAGAATTACACCGTCCAGGACCGGATCCTGAACGCCGTCAAGATCACGAAGCAGAAGAATCCCGGCCTGCGCGTGGTCATCACCATCCCGACCGAGGTCGGCGGCCCCAACGCGACCGGCAAACGGCTGATCAACCAGTCGAAGGTGCTCGGCGCGGGCGTCGACGCGTGGTCGGTCATGCCGTTCGACTTCTCCAGCGGCGGTGACATGGCCGGCAAGACCCGCAGTGCCGTGGACGGACTGAAGAACGTCGTGAAATCCACCTTCGGCTTGAGCGACGACGCGGCCTACCGGCGCAGCGGGCTCTCGTCGATGAACGGGAAGACCGACGTGGCCGGCGAGACCGTCAGCGTCGCCGACTTCCGCGCGATCCGCGACTACGCGGCGAGCAAACATCTCGCCCGGCTGTCGTTCTGGGCGGTGAACCGCGATTGCAACAACTGCGCGGGAATCGCACAGGGCAAGTACGACTACACCAAGATCGTGGCGGGTTACACCGGCTGACGAAAAGGACTCGTGAGTGGTAATGACGGTTAGAACCGTCATTACCACTCACGAGCCGGCAGCAGTCCTTCAACGGCCGCAGTCCGGGGCGGTGTTCAGCGGACGTCCTCGCGACCACACGAGGTCGACCGGATGCACGGATCCGTCCGGCGCGATGGACAGGATCGGCAGCGCCTTGTCGAGCTGGTTCCCGGTCGCCTGGTCGAAGGCGACGAACCCGGTGGCGCCCGGCACCGGGGAGTTGCAGTCGATGCTGCGCAGCAGGTTCGCCACCGAAACCGGATCCGCCGACACGTTCTGCACCGCCGCCTCCACCGCAGCGGCCACCGCGTCGTGTTCGATCATCGCGGCGCCGTCCCACAGTTCCTCCTTGGGAAAACCATGGGTTCCGGTGAATTCGGCGATGAAGTTGTCGTAGTTCTTCTTGTACGTCGGATGCGCCGGATCTGCGGTGAACATGTCCCACTGGTCGGGATAGGCGAGCGCCGTGTAGCGAAGCCGGACGCCGATGTCCTTGTCCAGGGGCAACGGATTTCCGGCGAGGGTGCTCGCGTCGTCCCCGGTCATCACGGTGACCGATTCGAGCCCTTCGCAGGCGCCGTCCCCGGCGAGCGCCGCCACGAGGGCACCGAGGTCGAGCCCGCGGCCGGCGAAGTAGATCAGATCGGGTTTGGCCCCGCAGATGTCGTTGTGCCATCTGCTGAACAGTCCCCGCAGATAGGCTTCGCGCGAGGTGTCGGCGAGCGGTTTGACGTCGTAGGTCTTCGTGAAGATGACAGGGACCTTCGACGCGCTCTTGAAGGCCTCGGCGAGCGTGGTCGCGTAGGTGTCCTCCTTGCTGACGCCCTGGATCATCATCACGCGGCGGAAGCCGTGCGCCGAGATGTACCCCGCGGCCGCGCGCGCCTCGTCGGTGTTGGTCGGGCCCACGCGGAAGAAGTTGTCGATCCGTGCGCCCTTCGGATCGGTGTTCATGTTGTCCGCGGTGACCGTGGCGCCGATGGAGGCGATACCGTGCTGGGACAGCTCGGCCACCAGCGCCCGGCTGTTCTCCGAACTGGTGCCGATATCGGTCACCGCCACGATCCGCTGGGCGGCGGCCGCGGCGATGATCTCGTCGGCGACGACCCGCCAGTGGTCGGCGTTGCTCCCGTAGTTCGCCAGCAGGAGCTTGATTCCCGGCGGCCCGTTCTTCGGCCAGGCGGCGGTGATCGCGCCCTGGACCTCGCGCTGGACGAACGGGAACGGCTGGCTGTCGATTTTCGGATCCGGGGCCAGGTTCTCCAGTACCACGATGGTCTTGAAGTTCTCGCCCGCCGCGTCGTTGCGGCCCTTGATGAGCTCCTCCAGTTTGGTGAGCGGATCGTTCTCCCGCATCGGACCGGAATCGAGGTTCAGTCCGACGCAGACGTACGACGAGCCGACCGACTCGTCGTCCGCGTCCACCGCGCGCAGCCCGGCGCCACAGGACTCCCACGGCCTGAGCCCCGCCAGCCCGGCACCCACCAGCACGACCACGACAGCGATCAGCAACGCGCGATGGCGGCGGGCCCAGCCGCGAGGCCGCACCGGCGGGCCCGTCGCCGCGCGTTCGCGGGCACGGGACATACGGGTTCTCAACGCGTCGAGCCAGGACATGACGGTATTCCGTTCGGGTTCAGGGGAATTCGCCGCGGCGGGCGAGGTCTTTGGCCGACACGAGCGCGCCGACGTCGGGACGATGCGAGGTCGTGGCCAGCGCGGCGAAGGCGTTCGCGATCACCTGGTGCTGGTCCTGCCCGCGGACCGCGAACGGGTTGGCGGCCAGCCTGCCCGCCGCGATGAGCCGGGCGACGTTGTTGCGGATCTCGGACCGGCCGGTGGGATGGAGTTCGGCGTCGAGGTTGACCAGCTCGTCGTACAGTTCCGCGTGATCCCGCTCGGGCGGCAGATCGTCCGGCGCGTTCAGGACCAGTTCGAGTTTCGCGACCCACTCCGCGTGCGGGATCCGGTTGAACTCGTGCTCGAAGAAGGTGACCACCTCGCCGATGTCGCCCAGCGCGAGGTTGCAGTAGGCCAGGCGCACCGGGTCCTGCGCGGTGTCCGGATCGTCGCGCAGGGCCTTGAACTGGCCGGTGTAGGTCGGCCCGTCCCCGTCCCCTCGCCGGGCCAGCGCGGACACCAGGTTCGCGGCGATCCACGGATGCAGGGCCGCCTGGTCGTCGGTGGTGCCTGCCGAGTTCTTCGCCGTCACCCACAGCGCGGTGCGCAGCTCGGTCAGGATCCGCCCGACGTGCGGCTGGGCGATCCGGCTCTGCGCGGCGTCCGGGATCAGCCAGGGCGCGGTCGCGAACGGGGCCGCGGTCACGAAATCGTCGATGTGGACGTCGTCGAGATGCTCGGTCAGCTTCAGTTCGGTCAGCCTGCGATAGCAAGGATCCTGCCCGCCGCGGGGATCGGTGGTGAGCACGTCGCGGTCGCCTTCCCGCACGTCGCTCGCCCGCAGCTGGTCGGCGAGCTGCTCGACCGCCGACGGCAGCCCACCGGTCGCCCGGTGCGCGAGCGCGACCTTCGGGGTCAGCGCGCCGGAATCGAGGACACGGGCGATCCGCCCGATCGGCTGGGGTGCCAGCCGGACCGGGTAGTAGGGCGATTCGAGCGCGCCGCTGCCCGGATTCGCCCAGCCTTCGTAGGACGCCTCCTCGCAGTCCGCCACCGGCCGGACGGCGGGCGGCGCGCCGGACGCCGGTTTCCACGGCGCCAGCCAGGCGGTGCCCCAGTCGTCGTGCCACCGTCCGCTGGTGGCGATGATCAGCAGCGCGTCGTGGGCTTCACGATCGTTCGGATGCTGTACGGCGTACCGTTCCCGTGCGGCGATCAGGTCGGCGAGGAACTCGGTCCCGCCGGCGTGATCGACGTCGTCGAGCGTCACCACCCAGTTGTGCCAGTGCCTGCGCTGCTGCGAGATGTCGCAGGCGCACGGACTCTTCTCCTCCGGTCTGGCCATCCGCGGATGGTTCTCCCGGACGTCGTTGAGGAACGCCGACATCAGCCATTCGGTGACCGCCTTGGCGTCACGGGCGCTGCCGTGCGCGAGCCGGTTGAGTTCCAGCAGCGCGTCGAACGCGGATCTGCCCTCGGCGTTCGGGAAATCGGCGAGCGAGCGCAGTGCCTTGCCGAGTCTCGGCCGGATGTTCCGCACCAGATGCGGGAACGTCTGGCGGAACACTCCGGCGTACGCGGGTTCCACGAGACCGGTGGCCTTCGCCGTCTCGGTCAGCGTGTCGAGCAGTGTGTCCATCGCCGGGGTCCAGCGGATTCCGTGGAAGCTGTTGATCAACGACTTCAGCTGACTCAGGTCTTCGTCACGATTCCGGCCGGAAAGCTCCGCCTGAACCGCGATCAGCGCGATGGTGAAACGAACGAACTGCGGTTTCGGTCGGTTCCGCCATTTACTCGACAACGAGTAGGCCAGTTTCGTGAGCACGTCGATCGTGCTCGGCCGTCCGCCTGCCCCGAAGGCGAATCCGGCGTGCACGACACCCCAGCCCAGATCCTGGCGGATCGCCTCCAAAGCCGTGCTCTTACCCGAACCGACCGGCCCCAGCAGCAGGGTCACCGGCTGCGGGCGGGACGGTTTCCCCGTCTCGCGGTTGATCAGCATCCTCCGGGCGAACATCACCGCGGGAGAATGTCGGCCCACACTCATTTTTCCTGTTCAGCCCCTAGCTCTGCTCCGGAAGGGAAAGAGAGTGCGGATCATCGTAGGTACTTGATCGGGGCCGGGACACGGGAAATTTCACACCAGACACGAAAGGACGCAATCCGGCCCGAATCGTGATTCTCTACCGACGGTGAGCGAGAGCGCCGATCACCCGATCGGCGCTATCCGCCCCATTGCGGCTGGCGGCCACCGGGATAACCACCGCGATATCCGCCGCCGTACCAGTCGTGATACCAGTCGTAGTACCCGTCATTGTCGTGACGGCCGGCGCGCGGATCCTGCCGTTCTTCGGAAGGCGCGGGCGCCGGAGTGGGAGACGGCGTCTCCGTGCCGTTCATCGACGCGGTCAGCGGCGGCGGGGGCGCGACACTGCCGCCCGACGGTCCCGACGGGACGGGCGAAGGCGCCGCGTCGTCCGGGAATTCGACCGCCTGCGGGGCGATGGTCAACGACGGCGGCGGGAGCGGCGCACCGGGAATGACTTCGGCCGGATCGCCCGGGGTGAGCCACACGGCGAGCAGGCCACAGACGACGACACCGCCCGCCGAAAGCGCGGAGATCCGCCGGACCTTCCGGCTGCCGGGGCCGGTGGTGTCCGGAGCCCGGTGCTTCGGCCCGCGCGGTCCCCGGCGACGGGGTGCCGCGCCGGCCTCCCGCATCAACTCGCTCAGGGCGTCCCCACCGTTTTCGCGGCGAGCCGTGCGTGCCATCGGCACCTCCCAACCCCGGTCCGTCGCGTAGCGCGACGGCCTCATCCCGGGGTGGATCCTAGGAACGCGGCAGCCGGTTGTAAACGGGTGTGGTCCACACCGGACGGACGAAGACGAGGAGATCGTCAGGCGGCGGCCGTGACGGCCAGCGCCGCTTCGCCCGCCTCGGTCAGTTCGGCGGGCACGCGGCCGGTGACGGCGGAGAGGCCGGTGGACTCGGCGGGGCGGATGTAGCCGCCGTGCGCGAGGGCGTGCGCGGTCATCTGGTCACAACAGGCGAAACCGTCGATGAAGAGATCCGGCTCGCAGCTGCACGACATCTGGGCGCGGCGGGCCGCGACCGCTCGCAGCATCGCCATGGCTCGATGGGACAGTTCGACCTCTGAACCGGACACCGGACTGGACCTCTCTCGATCAGCCACCTGAATCGGCAGCACTTACACCGTGTTATCGGTCGCTGCTCCATCAGTGTTAACAAGATCTCAGACGTTGTCGGTGACTTCTCGGTTCCGTGAGTTTTCCGTGGTTTTCGCGAGCGTCAGCGTCGGTTCCAGCACCCGCGCCCACTGGGCGACGATCTGTTTGCGGCGCTTCGTGTCGTCGGTCAGCAGATTCGCCAGCCCCAGCCCGCGGGCAAGATCGAGAGTGGCCTGGACCAGCTCACGGACGCCCTGGTGGGACTCGTCGACGCCGAGAAGCTCGACGGTCACCCGGTGTGCCTCCCGGCCGACCCGCGCCTCCAGGGGCACCAGGGTCGCGCGCAGCGCCTCGTCGGTCGACGCCGCGACCCACAGGTGGAGCGCGGCCCGGAACATCGGCCCGCTGTAGAGATTGAGCACCATGTCGACGGCCCGTTCGATCCGCGACCGCCCGGACGGCAGCTCGGCCGCCCGGGAGCGCAGTTCCACGATCTGGATCTCACCGACGTGCTCGACCGCCGCCGCGACCAGATCCTCCCTGGTCGGGAAGTGGTGCTGCGCGGCACCGCGCGAGACCCCGGCGCGTTCGGCGATCACCGCGACCGTGGTCCCGTTCCAGCCCAGCTCACCGATGGTCTCGACGGCGGCCTCGACGAGCCGCCGCCGTGTGGTGCGGCTGCGCTCCTGCTGCGGTTCGCGGATCATGGCCCTGATTCCGGGGTACGGCTTTCGACCCAGAAATCGAGCTGCAGCTCTTCCTCGCTGCCGCCGATGCGGTACTTCGAGAAGTTCGTGACCCCTTCGGCGGCGAGCACCTCGTCGTCGAGATAGAAGTTCCCCGTCGCCTCCCGGCTCGGTTTGGTGAGGATCGCGTGCGCCGCGTCCGCCATGATCTCCGGCGTCCGCGACTTCGCCGCCAGTTCGGCGCCGACGACGTTGCGGATCGCCGCGGTGTCGATCGTGGTCCTCGGCCACAGCGAGTTCGCCGCGATCCCGTACTGCCGCAGCTCCGCGGCGAGCCCGACGGTCACCAGGCTCATCGAGTACTTCGCGATGCTGTACGCGAGATGCCCGGCCTGGAACCACTTCTCGTCGAGGCTGATCGGCGGCGACAGGGTCAGGATGTGGGCGTTCTCCGCCTGCTTCAGGTACGGGATGGCGAGTTTCGACAGCAGGAACGAGCCACGCGCGTTGATGTCCTGCATCAGGTCGTAGCGCTTCATGCTGACCGATTCGGTCGGCGTCAGGTCGATCGCGCTGGCGTTGTTGAGCACGATGTCGATTCCGCCGAACTGCTCCGCGGTCCGGGCGACCGCCGCCTCGACCGAGGTGTCGTCGCGGACGTCGCCGACGATCGGCAGCGCCTGGCCGCCGGCGTCCTCGATCGCCTTGGCCGCGGTGTAGAGCGTGCCCGGCAGCTTCGGATGCGGCTCGGCGGTCTTGGCCAGCAGGGCGATGTTCGCCCCGTCGCGAGCGGCTCGGACCGCGATGGCCTCGCCGATGCCGCGGCTACCACCGGAGATGATGATCGTCTTGCCGTGGAGCGTGCTCATGGTTCGCCTTTCAGTAAGACCGCGGCAGGCCGAGGCTGTGCTGGCCGACGAAGTTGAGCACCATCTCGCGGCTCACCGGCGCGATCCGGCCGAGCCGGACGGCGGTGACCAGCGTGCCCAGCCCGTATTCGCTGGCGAGACCGTTGCCGCCGTGGGTCTGCACGGCCTGGTCGACCGCGCGGATGGCGACCTCGGCGGCGGCGTACTTCGCCATGTTCGCCGACTCACCCGCGCCGAAATCGTCGCCGGAGTCGTAGAGCGACGCCGCCTTCTGCGTCATCAGCTTGGCCAGTTCCAGCTCGATCTTGATCTCGGCCAGCGGATGCGCGAGCCCCTGGTGGGTGCCGATCGGCGCGCCCCACACCTTGCGCTCGTTGGCGTAGGCGACGCCCTTGCCCAGCGCGTAGCGGGCGATGCCGAGCGAGAACGACGCGCCCATGATGCGTTCGGGGTTGAGCCCGGCGAACAGCTGCGCGATCGCCGCGTCCTCCTCGCCGACCAGCGCGTCGGCGGGCAGGTGGACGTCGTCGAGGAACAGGCCGAACTGCTTCTCCGGCGAGACGATGTCCATCTCGATCTGCTTGTACTCGAAGCCGGGCGCGTCGGTCGGGACGGTGAACAGCGCGGGCTTGAGCTTGCCGGTCTTCGCGTCCTCGGTGCGGCCCACGACCAGGACGGCGTCCGCCTCGTCGACACCGGAGATGTAGACCTTCCGTCCACTGAGGACCCAGCCGTCGGCGTCGCGTTTCGCGGTGGTGGTGATCTTGTGCGAGTTCGACCCGGCGTCCGGTTCGGTGATCGCGAAGACCATCCGCCTGGTGCCGTCGGCGATCCCCGGCAGCCACCGCTTCTTCTGCTCGTCGGTGCCGAAGCGCGAGATGACCGTGCCGCAGATCGCCGGCGAGACGACCATGAGCAGCAGCGGGCAGCCCGCCGCGGCGAGTTCTTCGAGCACCGCGGCGAGATCCGCGATCCCCGCTCCCCCGCCGCCGTACTCCTCCGGCAGGTTCACGCCGAGGTAGCCCAGCCGCCCGGCCTCGGCCCAGAGTTCTTCGGTCTTGAGCCCGGCGCGGGCTTGTTTGGCGTAGTACTCGTGCCCGTACTTCTTGCCGAGTTCGGCGACCGCCGCCCGCAGCGCGACGCGCTCCTCGGGTTCGGTGAAGTTCATCGCGTTCATTCGTTCTCTCCTACCACCGCGAGGATCGTGCCCACTTCGACCTGTTGTCCGACGACCACCGGGAGTTCCGTCACGACGCCGTCGGCGGGCGCCGCGATCCGGTGTTCCATCTTCATCGCCTCCAGCCACAGCAACGGATCGCCGGTCTTGACGGTGTCCCCGGCCTCGACCGCGAGCCGGACGACCGTGCCCGGCATCGGCGCCACCAGCGAACCCGCGGCGAGTGCCGCGTCCGGGTCGGTGTACCTCGGCACCACGCCCAGTTCGACGGTGCCTTCCGGCGAATCGACGTACACCGTGTCGCCGTACCGGGCGACGGCGAACTTCCGCCGCACCCCGGAAACCTCGATCACCACGCCGTCGCTCTCGGCGGAAACCAGTTCGACGCCTTCGAAGCCGTCGGCGCGCAGACCGTCCCGGCCGAGGGTGTAGACGATCTCGATCTCGTCTTCACCTCGACGGAAACGTTTGCGCTGTCCTTGCGAGCGGACATTGCGCCATCCGCTCGGCAGTCGTCCCTGCACCCCGGCGGCCGAGCGGTTCGCGGCCGCGCCTGCCAGCGCGGCGGCCAGCGCGGAAATCCGTACACTGTCCACAGTGGCCAGTGGCCGGGCCAGAGTTTCGAGCCCGTGGCGATCGAAGAACGCCGTGTCGGTCTCGCCCGCCAGGAAGGCCTCATGGCGCAGGACGTTCACCAGCAGGTCGCGGTTGGTCACCACACCGTGGATCTCGGCACCGGCCAAGGCCCCGGCCAGGGCGCGAGCCGCGCTCCGGCGATCCGGAGCGTAGGCGATCACCTTGGCGAGCATCGGGTCGTAGTGCACACCGACGGTCTGGCCACTGACGAACCCGGAGTCGAGCCGGACACCCGGACCGACCTCGAATTCCCGCTGTGCCGCGGGAACCTCGAACCGGTGCAGGGTGCCGCTCTGCGGCTGCCAGCCCGCCGACGGGTCCTCGGCGTAGAGCCGGACCTCGATCGCGTGGCCCCGCGTTTCCGGCTCCTCGATGGGCAGGTGCTCGCCCTCGGCGATCCGCAGCTGCAAGGAGACGAGGTCGAGTCCGGTCGTGGCCTCGGTGACCGGATGCTCCACCTGGAGCCGGGTGTTCATCTCCAGGAAGTAGAACCGCCCGTCCGGACCGGCGAGGAACTCGACCGTGCCGGCGCCGACGTAGTCGATCGCCTGCGCGGCCTTGCGCGCGGCGTCGAACAGCGCCTCCCGCATGGGTTCGTCGACGAACGGGGACGGCGCCTCTTCGACCACCTTCTGGTGGCGGCGCTGGATCGAGCACTCCCGCTCCCCCACCGCCCACACCGTGCCGTGGGTGTCGGCGAGCACCTGGACCTCGATATGGCGTCCGGTCTCCAGATACCGCTCGCAGAACACCGTCGGGTCGCCGAAGGCCGACGCCGCTTCGGCGCTGGCCCCTTCGACGGCTTCGGCGAGTTCGCCGAGCGAGCGCACGACACGCATACCGCGGCCGCCACCCCCGGCGGAGGCCTTGACCAGCAAGGGAAGGTCGGCTTCGGTGACCTCGGCCGGGTCCAATTCGGACAGGACCGGGACACCGGCTTCGGCCATCATCCGCTTGGACTCGACCTTGGAGCCCATACTCTCGATGGCCTCCGGCGGCGGGCCGACCCAGGTGTGCCCGGCGTCGAGGACGGCGCGGGCGAACGCGGCGTTCTCGGACAGGAAACCGTAGCCGGGGTGGATCGCGTCGGCACCGGTCTCGACGGCCGCCTTGATCAGCAGTTCGGCACGGAGATAGGTGTCGGACGGCGCGTTCCCCGGCAGCCGGACGGCGACGTCCGCCTCGGCGGTGTGCGGGGCGTCGGCGTCCGCGTCGGAGAACACCGCGACCGTGCCGATCCCGGCGTCGCGGCAGGTGCGGAACACGCGGCGTGCGATCTCCCCGCGGTTGGCGACCAGCAATTTCTCGATCATGCCGCTCACTGTCCTTTACGCGAGATTGCGCGCGTCCGCGATCGGGTCGCCAGGGCGCGACTTCGCGTAGCATCCGCACTCTTGGTCGACAAGCGCCCTGCCGCCCCGATAGCGGGGCCTTCGGCTGAGCGCGCGCCTTTACGTACATTTGGTTGCCGCGACATCAGTCTGCTCCGCCTCCCGTCACATACGGAAGACGCCGAAGCCCTCGGCGCCCTTCACTGGTCCATTGTGGATCACGGACAGGCTGAGCCCGAGCACCGTGCGGGTGTCGCGGGGATCGATGATCCCGTCGTCATAGAGCATCCCGGAGAGGAACATCGGCATCGACTCCGCCTCGATCTGGCCCTCCACCATGGCGCGCATGGCCGCGTCGTGCTCCTCGTTGTAATCCTGCCCGCGCGACGCGGCGGCGGCACGGGCCACAATGGACAGCACGCCCGCCAGCTGTTGCGGCCCCATGACCGCTGATTTCGCGCTGGGCCAGGCGAACAGGAACCGGGGATCGTAGGCACGGCCGCACATGCCGTAGTGCCCGGCGCCGTACGAGGCGCCCATGAGCACCGACAGATGCGGGACCTTCGAATTCGACACGGCGTTGATCATCATCGCGCCGTGTTTGATGATGCCGCTCTGTTCGTACTCCTTGCCGACCATGTAGCCGGTGGTGTTGTGCAGGAAGACCAGCGGCGTGTCGATCTGGTTGGCCAGCTGGATGAACTGCGCCGCCTTCTGCGATTCCTCGCCGAACAACACACCCTGCGCGTTGGCGAGGATGCCGACCGGGTAACCGTGGATACTCGCCCAGCCGGTGGCGAGGCTGCTGCCGTACAAGGGTTTGAACTCGTCGAAGTCGGAACCGTCGGCGACCCTGGCGATCACCTCGCGCGGGTCGAAGGGCACCTTGAGGTCGGTGGGCACGATGCCGAGCAGGTCTTCGGCGGAGTACAGCGGCTCGGCGTAATCCGGCTTCGGTGTCGGCCCCTGCTTGGTCCAGTTGAGCCGTTTTACGATGCTGCGGCCTAGCCGGATCGCGTCCTCTTCGTCCGCGGCGAGATAGTCGGCGAGGCCCGAGGTGCGGGCATGCATCTCGGCGCCGCCGAGCGATTCGTCGTCGGACTCCTCACCGGTGGCCATCTTGACCAGCGGCGGGCCGCCGAGGAACACCTTGGCGCGTTCCTTGACCATCACGACGTAGTCCGACATGCCGGGCAGGTACGCCCCGCCCGCGGTGGAGTTGCCGAACACCAGCGCGATCGTGGGCACCTTCGCCGCCGAAGACCGCGTGATGTCGCGGAAGATCCGGCCGCCGGGGATGAAGATCTCCTTCTGCGTCGGCAGATCCGCGCCGCCGGACTCGACGAGGTTGATCACCGGCAGGCGGTTCTGCGCGGCGATGTCCGCGGCACGGTAGCTCTTCTTGGCCGTCCACGGGTTGCTCGCGCCGCCTTTGACCGTGGGGTCGCTCGCCGAGATCATGCACTCGACGCCTTCGACCACGCCGATCCCGGTGATCACGCTGGCGCCCACCTGGTAGTCCGAACCCCAGGCGGCCAGTGGCGAAAGTTCCAGGAACGGCGAGTCCTCGTCGAGGAGGAGTTCGATCCGTTCACGGGCGAGCAGCTTGCCGCGTTTGCGGTGCCGGGCGACGTACTTCTCGCCGCCGCCCGCGATCGCCTTGGCGTGCTCCCCGTCGATCTCGGCGAGTTTGCCGAGCATGGACTCGCGGTTGGCGGCGAACTCCTCGCTCCGCGTGTCCACAGTGGACCTGATGGTGCTCATGCGGTGTATCCCAATCGCTTCGCGGCCAAGCCGGTGAGGATCTCGTTGGTGCCGCCGCCGATACCGAGGATGCGCACGTCACGGTAGTGACGCTCCACTTCGGACTCCCGCATGTAGCCGAGTCCGCCGTGCAGCTGCACGGCCTCGTTGACCACCCATTCGGCGGTCTCAACGGCGGTGTTCTTCGCGAAACAGGCTTCGGCGATGACCTCTTCACCCGCGACGTGCCGCTGCGCGACCTGCCTGGTGTAGCTCCGGGCGACGTCGATCTTGCGGGCCATCTCGGTGAGTTTGTGCTGTACCAGCTGACGCGAGATCAGCGGACGACCGAACGTCTCCCGCAGACGGCACCAGTCCAGCGTCAGGTCGAGCGCGCGTTGCGCGTGCGCGTACCCCTGCACGGCCAGCGAGACCCGCTCGGTGACGAACTGCGTCGCCACCTGGGCGAAACCGCTGTTCTCGGCGCCGATCAGGTTCTCGGCGGGCACCCGGACGTCCACATAGGACAACTCGGCGGTGTCCGAGCAGAGCCAGCCCATCTTCTCCAGCTTGCGGGACACGGTGAAACCGGGTGTCCCGCGTTCGACCACGATGAGCGAGATCCCGTGGGCGCCGGATTCCCCGGTGCGGACCACGGTGGTCACGAAATCGGCGCGGCAGCCCGAGGTGATGAAGGTCTTGGCGCCGTTGATGACGTACTCGTCGCCTTCGCGCACCGCGGTGGTGCGGATCCCGGCGACGTCGGAGCCGCCGTCGGGTTCGGTGACCGCGAGCGAGCCGATCTTGGCGCCTTCCAGCGTCGGCCGGACCCAGCGTTCGATCTGCACCGGATCCCCGGCGGCCGCGATATGCGGGACGGCGATGCCGCAGGTGAACAGCGAGGCGAACAAACCGCCGGATCCACCCGCGTAGTGCAGTTCCTCGGCGATGACGACGGCGTCGAGGTAGTCGCCGCCCCCGCCGCCGACCTCCTCGGGGAAGCCGACACCGAGCAACCCGAGTTCCCCGGCCTTGCGGTGCAGCTCGCGCGGCAGCTCGCCCGCGCGCTCCCAGTCGTCGAGGTGGGGCAGGATCTCGGTTTCGGTGAAGCGCCGGACGGTCTTGCGCAGCTCGACGCGTTCCGGCGTGGTGAAGAGGTCGGTCACAGCAGGGCCTCCGGGATGTCGATCTCGCGGGAGCGCAACCATTCCCCGAGCGCCTTCGCCTGCGGGTCGAACCGCGCCTGCGACGCGACGCCCTCGCCGAGGATGCCTTCGACGACGAAGTTGATCGCCCGCAGGTTCGGCAGGAGATGGCGCCGGACCTCCAGCTCCGCCGTCTCCGGGAGCAGCAGCTTGAACTCGGTGACGGTGAGCCGGTGCGCGAGCCAGCGCCATGCCTCGTCGGACCGCGCCCAGACGCCGACGTTCGCGCTGCCGCCCTTGTCCCCACTGCGGGCGCCGATCACCTTGCCCAGCGGCGCCCGGCGGATCCGGTCCTGGGTGAAGGGAGCGGGCGGTCCCGGTTCGTCCACTTCGGACAGGACCTGGGTTTCGCCGGCCTGGGCGATGTCCCGGCGCGTGCCGTCGGGAAGGACGGCGACGTGGGGGACTTCCCGCGCGTCGACGAAAGCGGCCCGGTAGACGCCATAGGGTGAGGCCGCCGCGGGCGGTGCGGTGACATGGAAGCCGGGGTAACTCGCCAGCGCGAGTTCGATCGCCGCGCCGCTGAAGGCCCGTCCGGCGATCTCCGGGTCGGCGTCCTTCACCGCGACGTGCAGCAGTGCGCTCGCCTGCTGCTCGGTTTCGGCGTCCGGGTGGTCGGTCCGCGCCAAGGTCCACCGGATGTCGGCGGGCGGCCTGGCCTTGAGCGAGCCTTCGAGTTGTTCCTTGACCAGCGCGGCTTTCGCTTCGATGTCGAGTCCGGTGAGGACGAACGTCGTCTCGTTGCGGAAGCCGCCGAGACCGTTCAGGCAGACCTTGAGCGTCGGCGGCGGGGGTTCGCCGGTGACGCCGCTGATCCGGACGCGGTCGGGGCCGTCCTCGGTCAGGGTCAGCGTGTCGAACCGCGCCGTGACATCGGGGCCCGCGTACCGGGCTCCGGTGATTTCGTAGAGCAGTTGCGCGGTCACGGTTCCGGTGTTCACCACACCGCCGGTACCGGGGTGTTTGGTGATCACGCTGGAACCGTCGGCGGAGATCTCGGCGAGGGGAAATCCCGGGACACCGATCTCGTGCTCGGTGAAGAAGGCGTAGTTGCCGCCGGTGGCCTGCGCGCCGCACTCGATCACGTGCCCGGCCACCACTGCACCGGCCAGCGCGTCGTAGTCGTCGCGGGCCCAGCCGAAGTGCGCGGCGGCGGGGCCGACGATCACCGACGCGTCGGTGACCCGGCCGGTCACCACGATGTCGGCGCCGGCGTTCAGGCATTCCGCGATCCCCCACGCGCCGAGATAGGCGTTGGCGGTCAGCGTCTTCCCGAAACCGAGTTCTTCGGCGCGCTGGAGGAGATCGTCCCCTTCGACATGCGCGACGGCGACGTCGACACCGAGTTTCCCGGCCAGTTCACGCAGCGCGTCCGCGAGCCCGGCGGGATTGAGCCCACCGGCGTTCGCGACGATCTTGACGCCCTTTTCCTTCGCCAGCGCGAGATTCTCCTCCATCTGACGGAGGAACGTCTTGGCGTAGCCGCGGTTCGGGTCCTTCATCCGGTCGCGGCCGAGGATGAGCATGGTCAGCTCGGCCAGGTAGTCGCCGGTCAGCACGTCGAGCGGACCGCCGGTGAGCATCTCGCGGACCGCGGAGAAGCGGTCGCCGTAGAACCCGGACGCGTTGCCGATCCTGATCGGGGCCGCCGTCATGCGAACTGCCCCGGCCGCCGTCCCGCACCCGGAGGACCGGCGAACGCCTGCGCGATCCCGAGCCATTCCTCGACGTCCTTCCCGGTGGCGACCAGGTCGGTGTCGTCGGGATGACGGCGCTGGGTGATGACCAGGCAGAAGTCGACCGCGCTCCCGGTGAGCCGCTGCCCGGCGTCCTCGGGCCCGAACGCCCAGGTGGCGCCGTCGGGCGCGGCCAGCTCGACGCGGAACTCCTCCGCGGGCGGGGCGAGTGAGTTGAGCTTGTAGGCGAAGTCGCGCGTGCGGGTCCCGAACCGGGCGATATGCCAGATCCTGGCCGTGTTCTCGCGCGGGAGGCCGAGCGCGTCGAAGATGTCCTGGCCGTGCGCCCAGGTCTCCATGAGCCGCGCGGTCACCATGGAGGCCGCGCTCATCGGGGGGCCGTACCAGGGGATCTTCTGGCCGTCGGGCACCGCGGCGAGCGCCTCGGCGAGTTCCGCGCGGCCGGCGCGCCACTGCTCCAGCAGCGCACGGGGCGGTGTCTTCGCACCCTCGGCCGCGCCCTCGTCGACGTAGCTCTCCCCCGTCGCGAGGAGCCCTTCGATCTCGGCCTGCCAGTCGGCCTCGGACCCGCGCGCCGCGATCAGCGCCTTCCTGTCCGTCCAGGCCAGATGGGCTATCTGATGAGCGATCGTCCAGCCTTCGGCCGGGGTCTGCCGCGCCCAGTCCGACGCGGGCAGTTCCGCCACCACGTCGTCGATGGCCTGTGATTCCGCCGCGAGATCCCCAAGGATCACGCCAAGGTCAGCCATGCCCGCCTCCTCGCGTCCTCCCCAGGCTGGCACCCGTGCCCGAAAAAAGCAAGCACGCCTGATTGTTTTACCCGCCCACCCCCCAGCCCGGGCGGCACCGTCCTGAAGGCCCCCTGCCTGGGCCCAGACCTCGCGTGGGTCGTGAGTGGTAAGTGCCGTTAGAACGACACTCGCCACTCACGACCCACGCGACCCACCCGAAACGGGCGGCTTCAGCCATCGTGTCCGTCTTAACTCACCGGCCCGGGCGGCTGAACTCTTCGATCAGTACGGGGTACTGCTCCCCGCCGTGTCCGGCGGCGATCGCGCGGTCGGCCATCGCCTTCAGCAGCTTCGGCAGTTCGGCGTTGACGCCGAGCGCCTCGCTCTCCTCGACCAGATGCGCCATCGCCCGCGCGTCGGTCTCCAAGGCCGCCACCTCCGCGGGGAACGCGCCTGCGTCGACCTGCTCGGCGTACCCGGGCAGCCAGCCCGCGACGCCGACGGCGATCTGCTGCGCGAACGGCGCGTAGGTCGCGGCGTCGATGCCCGCCGTCTTGAGCATCGCGGTGCCCTGCAGCCACGCGTTCAGAATGCTCCACATCATGGCCAGACCGGCGACGTCGTAGAGGGAAGCCAGCCCCGGGTCCTCGCCGAGATGGCTGATCGTGCCGAGCGCGCCGATCTCGAAGTCCGGCCGCGGCCCGCTGAGCAGGATCACCGCCTCGTCGGTCCCGATCGCCGACGGGACGGCCATGATCGCGCCGTCCAGGTACCGGGCGCCCTGTTTTTCCGCCCAGGTGGCCGTTTCCCGGGCCTGGGCGGAGTCACCCGAGGTCAGGTTGAGCAGGGTGGTGCCCGCCAGCTCGGCGCCGCCGAGCAGTTCGCGGACGGCCGAATAGTCGGTGAGGCACAGGATCGTCACACCGCCCGAACCGAGCGCGTCGCCGATCGTGGGCGCGAGCCGGGCGCCGTCGGCCACGAGCGCGTCCGCTTTGGCGGCGGTCCTGTTCCACACGGTCGTGGGATGCCCGGCCGTCAGGAACGCGCGGGCGAGCGCGGTGCCCATGAGACCGAGGCCGATGATCGATACCGGGGTTTTCGCGTCTGTCATGGCACGATCGTCAACGTTGATATCGGTATGAAGGTCAAGTGGGGAAACGATGAAGATCGGTGAACTGAGTCACCGGACGGGCGTCAACGCCCATCAGTTGCGCTACTACGAGGCCCAAGGTCTCCTGGAGGCGGACCGCGCCACGAACGGCTACCGCGAGTACGACGAGACCGCCTTGCTGCGGGTCAAGCAGATCCGCCACCTGCTCGCCGCCGGTCTGTCGTCCGAGGACATCGCGTACCTCCTGCCCTGCGCGATCGGCGAGGAGCCCGAACTGATCGGCTGTCCCGAACTGCTGGCCGCGATGCGAGAGCGCCTCGGACGTCTGGACGAGCAGATGGCCAAGCTGGCGCGTTCGCGTGACGCGCTGGCCGAGTACATCGTCGTGGCCGAGCGTGTCGGCGGCGAAAGCTATCCGCCCTTCGACGGCGCCGCCGCATGAACGAGGCACAGGAAGCCATCCGGCTCCGGGAACAAGGCACCGACGAGGCCCGCCTGCGGCTGATCGCACTGACGGAACAGCACCCGCGGGACGCCGTGATCGCCTACCAGACGGCGTGGGCACACGATTCCGCCGGCCTGGAGGCCGAAGCCGCCCCCTTCTACGAAAGGGCACTGGCGGGCGACGGGCTGTCCACAGAGGACAGACACGGCGTGTTCGTCGGACTCGGCAGCACGTATCGCGTACTCGGCCGCTACGACGAAGCGCTCAAAACCCTGCGTCGCGGCCTGGACGAGTTCCCGGACGACGCGGCACTGAGGACGTTCCTCGCCATGGCGCTCTACAACGTCGGCGAAGCACGCGAGGCCGCGGGAACGCTGCTGAAGGTGCTCGCGGCGACCAGCGCCGACGCGGGAGTCCAGCGGTACCGGCGGGCGGTCGAGTACTACGCGGACCACCTGGACGACGTCGAATGAAGCCTTATTGACATCTTGTCAACACACTCGGGTTGGCTTACCTTCACGTCATGAGCGCGTACGCCGAAATCACCTACGAGGTCGCCGATCGCGTCGCGACGGTCACGCTCGACCGGCCCGAGGCCCGCAACGGCTACACCATCCGCATGGCCGACGAACTCGGCGACGCGATGGACCGGGCCGACCGCGACGAAGACGTCCGGGTGGTGATCTTGACCGGCAACGGCAAGGATTTCTCGGTGGGCGCCGACCTTTCCCAGGGCGGTTTCGACTTCGACCCGGAGACCGGCCCGGACGCGGCCTGGCAGGAACCGGCGGGACGCTGCTCGAAGCGGATCTTCACGATGAACAAACCGGTGATCGCGGCCCTGCGGGGCGCGGCCGTCGGCGGCGGCATCACGATCACGCTGTCGTGCGACTACCGGCTGGCGTCCACCGATTCCCGGTTCGGGTTCGTGTTCGTCCGCCGCGGGATCTACCCCGAAGGCGCGTCCGCGTGGTTCCTGCCCCGGCTGGTGGGGATGGGCACGGCACTCGATTGGATGATCAGCGGCCGGGTCTTCGGCGCCGAGGAGGCGAAGAGCGCCGGGCTGGTCCACAGTGTCCACGAGCCGGGAGAGGTACTCGGCAAGGCCCGCGAACTGGCTCACGAGATAGCCACGACCACGGCACCCGTGTCGGTCGCGGTGACCCGCCAGCTGCTGTACCGGATGGCGAGCGCCGCGTCGCCGTTCCCCGTGCACGAACTGGACTCACGGCTGATCGGCGGCCTGGGCGCCAGCCCGGACGCCGTCGAGGGGGTCATGTCCTTCCTGCAGAAACGACCACCGGAGTTCTCCATGCGTGTCGACACCGACCAGCCCGCCTACCTGCCCTGGCGGAACGCGTGACCGCCTATCCCCCGGAACCGTGGAACCTGGCGGGCCAGGCGTACCTGTCGGTCTGGCGTGTCCCGGTGAGCGAACTTCCCGGCCTGCCCGAAGGGGCCGAGCCCATCGTGGTCGGCGGCCGCGCGCAGGTCTTCACGGCCTGGATCGACTACCAGGAGCCCGGTCAGCTCCAGTACCACGAACTGCTGGCGACGGTGGCCGTCCGGGGCGAGCGGCTCTCCAGCTCCATCACCGACATCTGGGTCGACAGCGAGGTCTCGCTCGCCGGCGGGCGCGCGCTGTGGGGCATCCCGAAGGACCTCGCCGCGCTCGACTTCACCCATGGGCGGACCTTCACCGCCTCGGCGGCCACTCACGAGGACTGGATCGCGACGGCCGCCTTCACCGCCCGCCCGAGCCTCCCGGTGAAGCTGCCCGCCGCCTTCGACGTCGTCCAGATGCTGGACGGCCGTCTCAAACGCAGCCCCGTCCGGGCGACGGCTCGCCCGCATCCGGCGGCCGCGGACTGGCGGATCAACGACTCCGGGCCACTCGGCTTCCTCGCCGGTCAGCGGCCCGTCCTGAGCGCTCACCTGCGTGATTTCAAGATCGTTTTCGGCGGCTGACCAGCCGCTGAGCGTGATCGTCTAACCCGGCAGGGTGAGCCAGCGACACGCCACCCATTGGGGCACGTGCAGCCTCCGACCCCTACATGTAGTCTCTGGGAACCGACATCGCCCAGCGACGGGGAGACCGCTCGGGAGCGGTTGTCGGACAGCTTGGTGAACCTGCAGCGCACGGCCTTGTGAGGCCTTGTGGTGCTTCAACGCGCCCTTTTTCGAGAGACACAGTGGAGTGACGCATGTCAGTGGAAACCGGTCAGCGGCCGCCTTCGTCTTCGGACACGACGCCCGCGACCGTGCGAGTCATCCGGCGGGACGGCAGCGTGTCCCCCTTCGACGCGAACAAGATCTCGGTCGCGGTGACCAAGGCCTTCCTCGCCGTCGAGGGCGGTGACGCGGCCGCTTCGTCGCGGATCCACCACCTGGTCAAGGAACTGACCGAGCAGATCGAGACCACCCTGCTCCGCCACGCCGGTCCGGAGACCGCGCTGCACATCGAGCAGATCCAGGACATCGTCGAACTCGCGCTGATGCGCGGCGAGCACCACAAGGTCGCCCGCGCCTACGTCCTGTACCGCGATGAGCGCGCGAAGGCCCGCGAGGCCGAGAAGCCCGCCTCCTCCGACGTCGCCATCAGCGTCAAGGCGGCCGACGGCACGCTCCGCCCGCTCGACTGGGCCCGCGTCTCGCACGTCGTCGGCGAGGCCGTCGCCGGACTCGAGGACGTCTCGGCCGAGCCGGTGCTGGCCGAGGCCAAGCGCAACCTCTACGACGGCATCAGCGCCGACGAACTCGCCCTCGCCCAGATCATGGCCGCGCGCGTGCTCGTCGAGCAGGAGCCGAACTACTCCTACGTCAGCGCCCGGCTGCTGGCGGACAAGCTCCGCGGCGAGGCGCTCAGCTACCTCGCGGGCGTTCCGCAGCAGGCCAGCCAGGACGAGATGACCGCGCGGTACCCGCAGTACTTCCGGGACTACCTCAAGCGCGCCATCGAACTGGAGCTGGTCAACCCCGAGCTGCAGACCTTCGACCTGGACAAGATCACCTCGGCCATCCGCGCCGAACGTGACCTCGACTTCGGCTTCCTCGGCCTGCAGACGCTGTACGACCGGTACTTCCAGCACCACAACGGCGTCCGTTTCGAGCTGCCGCAGGCGTTCTTCATGCGCGTCGCGATGGGCCTGGCCATCCGCGAGGACAACCGCGAAGACCGCGCCATCGAGTTCTACGAACTGCTGTCGTCGTTCCACTTCATGGCGTCCACCCCGACGCTGTTCAACTCGGGCACCACCCGCCCGCAGCTGTCGTCCTGCTTCCTGACCACGGTGGACGACGACCTGGACTCGATCTTCCAGGCGTACAAGAACAACGCGCTGCTGGCGAAGTACTCGGGCGGTCTCGGCAACGACTGGACCCCGGTCCGCGGCCTCGGCGCGCACATCAAGGGCACCAACGGCCAGTCGCAGGGCGTCGTGCCGTTCCTCAAGATCGCCAACGACACCGCGGTCGCGGTGAACCAGGGCGGCAAGCGCAAGGGCGCGGCCTGCGCGTACCTCGAGACCTGGCACGTGGACATCGAGGAATTCCTCGACCTGCGCAAGAACACCGGTGACGACCGTCGTCGTACGCACGACATGAACACCGCGAACTGGGTGCCGGACGAGTTCCTCCGCCGCGTCGAGGCCGACGCGCAGTGGACCCTGTTCTCGCCGAACGAGACCCCGGATCTGCACGACCTCTACGGCACCGCGTTCGCCGAGCGCTACCGCGAGTACGAGGCCGCCGCCGAGCGTGGCGAGATGAAGGTGTTCCGCAAGGTCCGCGCGGTCGACCTGTGGCGCCGCATGCTGACCATGCTGTTCGAGACCGGCCACCCGTGGATCACCTTCAAGGACCCGTGCAACCTGCGTTCGCCGCAGCAGCATGTGGGTGTCGTGCACTCGTCCAACCTGTGCACCGAGATCACCCTGAACACCACCACCGACGAAGTCGCGGTCTGCAACCTCGGTTCGGTGAACCTGCTCAAGCACGTCACCCCCGAGGGCCTCGACACGAAGCGCCTCGAGAAGACCGTGCGCACCGCGGTCCGCATGCTCGACAACGTGATCGACATCAACTTCTACACGATCCCGGAAGCGCGCCGCTCCAACCTGCGTCACCGCCCGATCGGGCTGGGCCTGATGGGCTTCCAGGACGCGCTGTTCGAGATCGGCGTGCCGCTGTCCTCGGACGAGGCCGTCCAGTTCGCGGACACCAGCATGGAGCACATCAGCTACTACGCGATCTCGGCTTCGACCGACCTCGCCGAGGAGCGCGGCCAGTACCAGACGTTCGAGGGTTCCTTGTGGAGCAAGGGAATCCTGCCGATCGACTCGCTGCAGCTGTTGATCGACGCCCGGCAGGGCGACGCGCTCGACGTCGACACCTCGTCCACTTTGGACTGGGCGCCGCTGCGGGAGCGAGTCAAGACCGTCGGCATGCGCAACTCCAACGTGATGGCGATCGCGCCGACCGCGACGATCTCCAACATCTGCGGGGTCGGGCAGTCGATCGAGCCGCTGTTCCAGAACCTGTTCGTCAAGTCGAACATGTCCGGCGACTTCACCGTGGTGAACCCGCACCTGGTCCGCTCGCTCAAGGAGCGCGGGCTGTGGGACGAGGTCATGGTGTCGGACCTGAAGTACTTCGACGGCAGCCTCGGCCAGATCGACCGCGTGCCCGACGACCTGAAGGCGCTGTACGCCACCGCTTTCGAGATCGAGTCGAAGTGGCTGGTGGACGCCGGTTCGCGGCGCCAGAAGTGGATCGACCAGGCGCAGTCGCTGAACCTGTACATCGCGGCGCCCAGCGGCCGCAAGCTCGACGAGCTGTACCGCTACGCCTGGCACAAGGGCCTCAAGACCACGTACTACCTGCGGGCGCGGTCCGCGACGCACGTGGAGAAGAGCACCCTGCGCGGCACCGACGGCAAGCTGAACGCGGTCTCGGCCACCCCGGCCCCGCCCACGCCGAAGGCCGCCGCACCGGCACCGGCCCCTGCGGCCCCGCCCGCCCCGTCGGCTTCCGCCGCGGTCTCGCCGTCGCCCGCCGCCGCGGTCCCGGCCGTCCCGGTGACCGCTCCGGCACCGGCAGCCAAGCCGGAGCCGAAGGAGATGCCGCAGGTCGCCGACGTCGACTTCGTCGCCACCGACGGCGCGGCCTGCCGCATCGACGACCCCGACTGCGAAGCCTGCCAGTAAGCCGCCCTCGTGAGTGGTAATGACGGTTCTAACCGTCATTACCACTCACGACCCCCGAATCGTGAAGTGAGCCTTGATGACCACCTTTGACGCTTCGACCGACGCCACCGGCCTCGGTGAGATCGAAGTCGGCGCCGCCCGCATCAACGTCGACGACAAGCGGATGATCAACGCCCGCGCCGACGTCAACCAGCTGCTGCCGATGAAGTACACCTGGGCCTGGGAGAAGTACCTCGCCGGCTGCAACAACCACTGGATGCCGACCGAGGTCGCCATGCAGGCCGACATCGCGCTGTGGAAGTCGCCCGACGGCCTCACCGAGGACGAGCGCACCATGCTCAAGCGCAACCTCGGCTTCTTCGCCACCGCGGAATCGCTGGTGGCCAACAACATCGTGCTCGCGGTGTACCGGCAGATCACCAACCCCGAATGCCGCCAGTACCTGCTGCGCCAGGCGTTCGAGGAGGCCGTGCACACGCACACCTTCCAGTACATCTGCGAGAGCCTCGGCCTGGTCGAGGGCGAGCTGTTCAACATGTACCGCGAGGTCCCGTCCATCTCGGACAAGGACGCGTGGGCGCTGAAGTACACGCAGAACCTGGAGAACCCGGACTTCGAGACCGGCACCCCCGAAGCCGACCAGAACTTCCTGCGGGACCTGGTCGCGTTCTACGTGATCTTCGAAGGCATGTGGTTCTACACCGGCTTCGCGCAGATCCTCTCGCTCGGCCGCCGGAACAAGATGATCGGGATCGCCGAGCAGTACCAGTACATCCTGCGCGACGAGTCGATCCACCTGAACTTCGGCATCGACTGCATCAACCAGATCAAGATCGAGAACCCGCACCTGTGGACCGAGGAGTTCCAGGCGGAGATCCGGACGATGCTGACCGAGGCGTGCGAACTCGAGGTCGCCTACGCCCGCGACACCATGCCGCGCGGCATGCTCGGGCTCTCGGCCGAGCTGATCGAGCAGTACATGCACTTCATCACCGACCGGCGGGCGCAGCAGATCGGCCTCGCGCCGATCTTCGGCGAGACGGAGAACCCGTTCCCGTGGATGTCGGAGGCGATGGACCTCAAGAAGGAGAAGAACTTCTTCGAGACCCGCGTCATCGAGTACCAGTCCGGTGGCGCCCTCGACTGGGACTGATCACCTGAGCCGAGGAAAGGCCCGCCCCGCGCACTCGCGCCGGGCGGGCCTTTTCACGCGCCTCGTGAGTGGTAGTGATGGTTCTAACCGTCATTACCACTCACGAGGCTCGACTGAGTACGCTCCACAGTGCTACTGGTTCGCCCGGCCTCCCAGGCCGGTCGAGGTAACAGGGAACCCGGTGGGAATCCGGGACTGCCCCGCAGCGGTATGTGGGAACGAAAGCCGTCACCGTGCGAGACACGGTAAAGCACTGGGTCATGGCGACCCGGGAAGCGACGGCCGGTAGGAGCGAGCGTTTCGCCCACGAGTCCGAAGACCTGCCCGTGGTACGCGCGCCGACGGCGTGCGTGAGTCCGGGCCTCGTGGGATGGGCACGACCGAACGGCGGTCATTCCCGCGCGCGCTCCGGGCTCCCCGACAAGCTCGCGAGGAGAGAGCTGTGACCGAAATCGGCACCACTGTGCTGGGCTATCCCCGGATCGGACCGGACCGGGAACTCAAACGAGCGCTCGAACGCTACTGGGCGGGCAAGATCGACGAGGCCGCGCTCCTGGAGACCGGCCGTGCGCTGCGCACGCGGACCTGGCGGGAGCTCAAGGACGCCGGACTGGATTCCGTCCCCTCCAACACCTTCTCCCACTACGACCAGGTGCTCGACACCGCCGAGCTGTTCGGCGCGCTGCCGGAACGCTTCACCGACCTCGGCCTCTCACCGCTCGACACCTACTTCGCCGCCGCGCGCGGGGTGCAGGACGCGCCGGCGCTGGAGATGACGAAGTGGTTCGACACCAACTACCACTACCTCGTTCCCGAACTCGGCCCGGACACGACGTTCTCGCTCACCGGTACCAAACCGCTGGACGAGTACCGCGAGTCCCGCGCGATCGGTGTCGAGACACGGCCGGTACTGGTGGGGCCGGTGACCTTCCTGCTGCTCGCCAAGGCCGCCGAGAGCGCTCCTGAGGGTTTCCGCCCGCTGGAACTGCTCGACAATCTCCTCGACGGCTATGTCGAGCTGCTGCGGCGGCTGCACGACGAAGGCGTCGAGTGGGTTCAGTTCGACGAACCCGCCTTCGCGGCCGATCGCACCGAGCAGGAACTCAACGCCCTCATCCGCGCCTATCACCGGCTCGCGAAGGCGACGGCGCGGCCGAAGATCCTGGTCGCGGGCTACTTCGGCGGCCTCGGCCGCGGGCTGGGCGTGCTCGCCCGCTCCCCGATCGACGCGATCGCCGTCGACCTCGTCACCGATGAGTCCTTTGTGGACGCTGTCGCGGCCGAGCCCGCCTTGCGCGACAAGGAGGTCCTGGCCGGGGTCGTGGACGGGCGCAACGTCTGGCGCACCGACCCGGCCCGCGCGCTCAGCCGGGCGGCGACACTGCTCGGCACCGCGAAAGCGGTCAGCGTCTCGACGTCGTGCTCGCTGCTGCACGTGCCTTACGACGTCGAGCGCGAGACCGGGCTCCATCCGCGCCTGAAGGGCTGGCTCGCCTTCGCGAAACAGAAGGTCGACGAGGTCGTCCTGCTCGGCCGGGCGCTGAAGGAGGAGGGCGTCGACCTGTCCGCCGCCCGTGCCGCCGCCGCGGACCGGGCCACGGCGGCCGACCTGGCCGACGCCGGGATACGCGCCCGGCTGGAGGCTCTGCGCCCCGAGGACACCGTCCGCTCCCCCTACGCGCGGCGGGCGGCCGCCCAGCAGGCCGCACTGGAGCTGCCGCCGTTGCCGAGCACGACGATCGGCTCGTTCCCGCAGACCACCGAAGTCCGGAAGGCACGCGCCGCGCACAAGGCGGGTTCGCTGGACGACGCGGGTTACGAAGCCGCGATGAAGGCGGAAATCGAGCGGGTCGTCCGGCTGCAGGAGGACCTCGGCCTGGACGTGCTGGTGCACGGCGAGCCCGAGCGCAACGACATGGTGCAGTACTTCGCCGAGCGGCTGGCCGGATTCGCCGCCACCGACTTCGGCTGGGTGCAGTCCTACGGTTCCCGCTGTGTCCGGCCGCCGATCCTGTACGGCGACGTCTCGCGGCCCGAACCGATGACGGTCGCTTGGGCGCGCTACGCGCAGAGTCTGACCGCGAAGCCGGTCAAGGGGATGCTGACCGGGCCGGTGACGATCCTGGCGTGGTCGTTCGTCCGCGACGACCAGCCACTGGGCGAGACCGCCCGCCAGGTCGCGCTGGCCATCCGCGACGAGGTGCACGATCTTCAGGAGGCCGGGATCCGCGTGATCCAGGTGGATGAGCCGGCGCTGCGGGAGCTGCTCCCCCTGCGGGCCGCGGCGCACGAGGCGTACTTCGCCTGGGCGGTCTCGTCGTTCCGGCTGGCGACGTCCGGGATCGACGACGCGACGCAGATCCACACGCATATGTGCTATTCGGAGTTCGGCGACGTGGTCAAGGCGATCGACGCGCTCGATGCCGACGTCACCAGCATCGAGGCCGCCCGGTCGAAAATGGAGGTCGTCACCGATCTCGGTGCGGCGGGCTTCGGCCGCGGCGTCGGGCCGGGCGTGTACGACATCCACTCGCCACGCGTTCCCGGTGTCGACGAGGTCGGCGGGTTGTTGCGGACCGCCGTCGGCGCCGTGCCCGCCGAGCGGATCTGGGTCAACCCGGACTGCGGGCTGAAGACCCGCGGCTACGCCGAGGTCGAGCCCGCCCTGCGGAACCTGGTCGCGGCCGCGCGCGCGGTCCGGTCCGAACTCGCCTGACCGTTCCGTGAAGGCCTCCTTCCCTACTCTGAAGGTAGGGAAGGAGGCCTTCACGGACTTCCTTCGAGGTATTGTCAGGACGTCAATAAGGATGCGATGGTGGGGCGGTAGCCGATCTCAGCGGGGAGATGGTCACCATGGCGAGCACGGTCGAAAAGGTCACCGGGGCGCTGCGCGAGCGGGTTCCGCCGCTCACGTCGATCCCCCTGCCGCGTTCGGTCGACCAGCGCTGGCTCGGCGCGACCTGGCCGGTCCGTGAACTCGCGCCCGCCCCGCCCGGCCTCAAGCCCGTCCTCGGCGACGAAGGCCCGCCGGTCATCGGGCACGCACTGGACTTCATGCGGTTCGGCATCGAATTCGGCCTCAAACGCTACGAAACCTACGGCCCGGTGTCCTGGATGGGCGCGTTCGGCCGCCGCATCGTCGCCCTCTCCGGCCCGGAGGCCACCCAGATCGCGTTGGTGAACAAGGACAAGGCCTTCTCCCAGGAGGGCTGGAAGTTCTTCATCGAGCAGTTCTTCGACCGCGGCCTGATGCTGCTCGACTTCGGCGAGCACCATCTGCACCGCCGGATCATGCAGGCGGCGTTCACCCGCCAACGGCTCACCGGCTACGTCGACCAGATGGGACCGGCGCTGCGCGAGGGCGTCGCGACCTGGTCGGACAAGCCGAACCCGCGGATCTACTGGTCCCTCAAGCAACTCACGCTCGACGTCGCGACGCGCGTGTTCATGGGCATGCGGTCCGGCGACGACGCGGCCGCGATCAACCGCGCGTTCGTGAACTCCGTGCGCGCGGGCACGGCCATCGTGCGCTTCCCCGTGCCCGGCGGCCGCTGGGCGGCGGGTCTGCACGGCCGCAAGGTACTCGAACGCTACTTTTCGGCGAACCTGCCCGCGAAACGGCGAAGCGACGGCGACGACCTCTTCACCGCGTTGTGCCACGCCACCACCGAAGACGGTGACCGCTTCACCGACGCCGACGTCGTCAACCACATGATCTTCCTGATGATGGCCGCGCACGACACCTCGACCATCACCAGCGCCGCCGCCGTCTACCACCTCGCCAAGAACCCGGACTGGCAGGAACGCGCGCGCCAAGAGTCCCTCGCGCTCGGCGACGACGTGCCGGACATCGAGGCGCTGGAGACCCTGACGACTCTCGACCTGGTCATCAAGGAATCCCTGCGCCTGGTCGCCCCGGTACCTTCCCTGGCAAGGAAAACCGTGAAGGACACCGAGGTTCTCGGGCATTTCATTCCCGAAGGGACACTGGTCGGGGTCTCCCCCACCGTCAACCATTTCGCACCGGAGCACTGGACCGACCCGATGCGCTTCGATCCGGACCGCTTCGGCGAGGAACGCCGCGAGGACAAGTCGCACCGCTACGCGTGGATGCCGTTCGGCGGCGGCGCGCACAAGTGCATCGGCCTGCATTTCGGCACGTTCGAGGTGAAGGCGCTGCTGCACGAGATGCTGCGGGCGTATCGCTGGTCGGTCCCCGGGGACTACACCGCCCGCTGGGACTACGTCTCGCTGCCCGTTCCCGCGGACAGCCTGCCGATCCGGCTCGCACCACGCTGAATCCCGGCGAACGGGACAACACGAACGAGTACTCTTGGTAACTTCCGGTCACCACTCGTGTAGTGGCCATCACCCTTTCAGCCGGTAGACACCCCGGATCGCGCGTGATGCCGTGGCACTATTCCCGGTCGGCTCATACCTAGTGTGGGTCCCTGAGCCCGGACATCCCGTCTGAGCTGGCCATTAACCGCGCATGAAGAGGTGAAGTGTGCCTGAGCCTGGTGCCACGCCAGGGTTGGTGGACGTCGCTCGGAGATGGGCCGCGACGCTCGCTGACACTAAAGGAGTATCGCTTCCCCAAGAGCAACTCGAACAGCTCCTGCTCGGCGTCGCCCAGGACGCCGTGCGGAGCGAGCCTGACCACCAGGCCGCCGTATTGCGCTTCACCAAGCTCTATTCCGCCTCCCCCGTCGGGATCGCGCTCGCCGACTCCGACGGCAAGATCGTCGAGGCCAACGAGGCGCTCGGCAAGCTGCTCGGCTGCTCTCCCACCACGCTGCGCGGGCGGGCCATTCCCGACCTCGGCTCCGCCGACCACGACATCGCCCGGCTGCGGAACGGGCTGTCCCAGCTCAGGGAACTCGGACGGCAGATCCAGCAGGACCGCCTGCTGCTGAAGCACAGCGAGGAAGGCACTCTGTGGGTCGACGTGACCCTGACCGACCTCCCCGGTGACCGGCCCGGCTCGTCCTATCCGGTGCTGATGGTCGCCGACGCCAACGAGATCCACCTGCTGCAGGAACGGCTGCGGCACCAGAACGTGCACGACCCGCTGACCGGCCTGCCGAACGCCACCGCGTTCGGCAACGCGCTCGAAACCGCGCTGGCCGGTTCCGGCGGCGATCAGGTCGCGCTCGTCTATCTCGACGTCGACGGCTTCAAGGTGATCAACGACGGGCTCGGCGCCGGTGTCGGCGACCAGGTGCTGCGCGGCGTCGCGAACAAGCTCAAGAGCGTGTTCACCGGCACGCACGAGGGTTCCGTCGCACGGCTGTCCGGTGACGGATTCGCCGTCCTGCTGCGCGGCGAGTTCTCGCCGACCCAGGTGATCGGCCTGGTCGAGCAGGCGCTGGAGGAACTGGCCGAGCCCATCTACGTCGGCGGGCACGGCATCGGGGTCAGCGCGAGCGCCGGCATCGTCGTCCGGCCGGTCACCGAAAGCAGGCAGGAAGACCTGCTCCGGGCCGCGGAGATCGCCCTGCACCGGGCCAAGGAGGCGGGCAAGGCGCAGTGGATGCTGTTCGATCCCGAACTCGACGCGCGCGACCGCGGCCGCTACCAGCTCGGCGCCGTCATCGCGGGCGCACTCGAAAACGGCGAGTTCTCGCTGATCTACCAGCCGACGGTGAAACTCGCTAGCCCGGATCAGCTGGCCGCGGTCAACGCCGGGCTGCGGTGGAACCATCCGGAGAAGGGCGAACTGGACTCCGACGAGTTCTACCCGCTGGCGCAGATCACCGGGATGACCATCCCGCTCGGCCGATGGCTGCTGGCCGAATCGCTCGCCGCCACCGCGCGCTGGCGGAACCGGTTCGGCGACGCCGCCCCGGACGTCTGCGTGCGGCTGCCGAACCGGCTCGCGATCGACCCCGACCTGGTACTGCTGGTGAAGGAACAGCTCGACCGCCACAACCTGCCCGCACAGGCACTGCGGCTCTGCACGGACCGCGAATCCGTCCTCGACCCGCGGTGCGGCGAGGTACTGGACTCCTTCGCGGTGCTGTCCGATCTGGGTGCCCAGCTGGTGCTGACCATCTCCGGTTCGGCCGATCTGGAGCTCATCCCGCAGCACCGGCTGCCGGTCCGCCACGTGATCCTCTCCGGCGCGGTGGTCGACGCGCTGGCCGACCGCGAGGACGAGGCCGACGTACGGCATCTGTGCCAGCTGGTCGCGCGTGCCAAGGAACTGAAGCTGCGCATCGGCGCGGAAGGCGTCCGCAGTCACGAACAGGCCGAGCGGCTGCGACGGTACGGCGTACTCGCCGCACGCGGCCCGTTCGTCGCCGATTCCGCGACCGGGGACGAGGTCGACGAACTGATCGAACGGCACGCCCACTGACGTGACAGGATCCGTCCATGGACCAAGGTGACATCGCCCCGGACTTCACCCTGCCCGACGACAAGGGCGAGGAGCGCACGCTGTCGGACTTCCTCTCGTCCGGCCCGGTCGTGCTGTTCTTCTACCCCGCCGCGATGACCAGTGGCTGTACGGCGGAAAGCTGCCACTTCCGCGATCTCGCCGCGGAATTCGCCGAAGTCGGCGCGCACCGCGTCGGGATCAGCCCGGACGCCGTCGCCAAGCAGCAGGAGTTCTCGGCCAAGCACGGCTTCGACTACCCGCTGCTGTCCGATGTGGACGGTGTGGTGGCCAGGCAGTTCGGCGTCTGGCGGAAGTTCAGTCCGCTGCACGCCAAACGGCACACGTTCGTCATCGACACCGACCGCAAGGTGCTCGAGGTGATCAAGAGCGAACTGAAGTTCACCGTGCACGCGGACAAGGCCCTGGCGGCCTTGCGTGAGCGCAAGACCGCTGAGGGTTAGGCGTCCGTCGCCCTTGTCTCAAGGACGCTTGAGCCGCCAGATCCGGTTGACACCCGTGCAGGCGGGGGCGAGCGGCGGTTCGACGGTCTCGGCGCCGGTCATCGTGAACCCCAGCCGCGCGGGCACGGCGCCGCTCGCGACGTTCTTCTCGTCGTGCCGGATCAGCACCTCCGCCGCGCCGAGGCGGAAGGCCTCGGCGGTCAGCAGCCGGGCGGTCCTCGTCGCGAGTCCCCGGCCGGTGTGGTGGCGAGTCAGCCAGTAGCCGATCTCGACCCCGTCCGGCCGGACGATCATGCCCGTGCCGCCGGCGACCTCACCTCCGGCGAAGATGGCGAAGTCGTAGGTCTTGCCCTCGGCCCAGTTCCGCGCGGTGGTTTCGAGGAACTCGGCGGCCTCCTCGGTGCTGTAGCCGTTCGAGGCCCAGATCAGCCAGGCGCCGATGTGCCCGGCGGAATCCCCCGCGACGGCCGCCAACGTGTCGAGCTGCTCCGGCGCCCAGCGGCGCAGGACGATGACGTCGTCGGCGAGGGTCTCGGCTGGCGCTTCCATCGCTCCATGGTGACGGAGGGCGTCGAGGAACGCCTCCGCTTTTCGCTCGCCGCAGGTGGTGGGTTCCGGGCACGCGATGAAGGGGCCTTTCCTCGCATCGCACGCGGCGAAGGGCGCTTTCCTCGCATCACATGCGGGGAAAGCGCCCTTCAGCCCCGGGCCGGCCTTGGTCCCGCCACTCAGGACCTCACTGGCAGATCACGTGAGGATCGCGCTGTCCGGGATGTCCGTGTCGTTCTTCAGCGCGTCGAACAGCAGCTTCGACTTGGTCTTGTCCCAGTTCTCCGCCGACCCGTTGGTCACCGGCACCGTCGTGGTGACCACACCGCCCGACGAGATCCCGCGCATGGCCAGCGCCAGCCCCACCAGGTTGTGCACGTGGTCGCCGGAATCCATCGTCAGCGCGTCGGGCGCGGTCGACAGCAGCGGGAACAGCGAGAACGGGTTCAGCAGCGTGCCGGGGCTGCCGATCTCGCTGACCAGCGCGCCGATGAACTTCCGCTGGTTGGCGACGCGGTCGAGGTCCGATCGCGGGGTGGCCGCACTGTGCCGCATGCGGACGAACCCGAGTGCCTGCGGGCCCTGGAGGTCCTGGCAGCCCGGCGCGATCTTGATCCCGGTGAGGGTGTCCTCCATCGGCTTCTCGACGCACATGTGGACCCCGCCGACGGCGTCGACGATCTTGGCGAACCCGCCGAAGCCGATCTCGGCGTAGTGGTCGATGCGCAGGCCGGTAGCGCCTTCGACGGTCTGCGCGAGCAGCGCCGGGCCGCCGATCGAGAACGCGGCGTTGATCTTGTTCGTACCGTGGCCGGGGATCTTCACCTGGGAGTCACGCGGCAGGCTCAGCAGCGTCGGCTTGGTGCTGTTGTCCGGGATGTGCGCGACCATGATGGTGTCGGTCCGCCTGCCGCCGCCGGCGGCCTTGCTGTCGCCGGTGACCAGTTTCTCCTGCTCCTCCGGCGTCAGCCCGTCCCGGCTGTCGGAGCCCACGATCAGCCAGTTGGTGCCCTCGGCCGCGGCGGGGCGGCCGGCGTAGTCGGCCAGCGCGTCGACGCGGTTGATGGAGAACTCCAGGTACACCCAGACGCCGGCCAGGAACAGCACGAACACGGTCAGCAACGTGAGCAGCACCCGGCCGAAGCCCCAGCGACGACGACGCGGCGGGCGCGCCTCGCCGGCCGGACGGCCGGGAGGGGGCTGCGGCGGCCCTGGACGGCGCGGTGGCGGGCCACCGGGGCGTTCCCCGCCCCCGTGGCCCATCGGCGCCGTCCGTTCGTCGTACGGGCTGCTCCCCCGGCCCGGCAGCGGCATCATCTGCGCGGGCTGGTGCTGCCGGGGGCGGCCGGACGGCGGCCGTTGTGGCGGCATCCGTCGCCCTCGGTCGTCGCCTCCATACGTCATGCCGAATCACCCGTCCCGATTTCGCGTGTGGGGCCCAGTCAACCGCAGACCCTAGGTGAAGGACGTCCGGCACCCCGCATCGGTTGGGTGGCGTTCACCGCCCGTTGTCGGCGAATCCGAACTGGTGGACCTTCAGATACCCCGAACGGAACCCCGCTTCGGAGTAAGCCAGATAGAACTCCCACATCCGTTTGAACACGTCGTCGAAACCGAGTTCGGTGATTTCGTCCCACCGCTGGGTGAACTTCTCCCGCCACAGTCGCAACGTGTGGGCGTAGTCCTGGCCGAACTCGCGCACCCCCTGCAGTTTCAGGCGGGTGTGCTCCAGCATGCCCTGTTCGACCGAGGTGGTCGACGGGATGAGCCCGCCGGGGAAGATGTACTTGTGCACCCAGGTGTACGAACGGGCCGCGGCGAGCATGCGTTCGTGGTCCATGGTGATGGCCTGGAGCCCGAACCGGCCGCCCGGCTTCAGCCGCTTTCCGATGGTCTCGAAGAACGTGGGCCAGTAGGACTCGCCGACGGCCTCGATCATCTCGACGCTGACCACCGCGTCGTACTCGCCGGTGGAGTCGCGGTAGTCGCAGAGCCGGACGTCGACCCGGTCGGCGAACCCCGCCGCCGCGATCCGTTCGGTCGCCAGCGCGGCCTGTTCCCGGGAAATGGTCAACGACGTGACCCGTGCCCCGCGCGCGGCCGCCCGGATCGAGAGTTCACCCCAGCCGGTGCCGATCTCGAGCACCGTGCTGCCCCCGCGGACCCCGGCGTAGTCGAGGACGCTGTCGATCTTGCGGTGCTGCGCGGTGGTGAGGTCGTCGCCCGGGCCGAACAACGCCGACGAGTACATCATCGACGGGTCAAGGAAGGCGCCGAACAGCTCGTTGGACAGGTCGTAGTGGCGATGGATGTTCGCCCGCGACCCCTCGATGGTGTTCTCCTCCTCCGGGGGATGACCGCGATCGACGAACCGGCGGAACCGTTGCAGCAGCGGAGGGATGAGCGTCGCCATCCGCTCCGCGAACGGGGTCAGCACCTCGGCGAGCGCGTCGCTCGTCCAGTCGCCGACCATGTATGCCTCGCCGAAGCCGATCTTCGCGTCGACGCCGAGGCGGTGGAAGAAGGCGGCGGGACGGTTGAGCCGCATCTCGGGCGCGTCCGGACCGCCCGCACCGAGATGTGAGCCGTCGGGCATGCGCACGCGAACGTTCAGCGGGCGGATCGCCTGCCGGAACAACTGCTCGGCGATCCGCGCCCGTAACGGGGAATGCGGTGGCGTGGCCAGTCCCGGCCACCGGGTTTCGTCAGGGACGGGCAGGCCGGACGGACCTGCCGCCCGGTCGACGCTCGAGGTGGACATAGGTGCTCCCTCCCACCCGGTCAGACCGGGATCCGCAGCCGCTCGGAGCTCGGCCGGTTCCAGGCCGCGCTCACCGTTTCGTCAGTTCCCCCCGCTTCGATCAGCTCGAGGGTGAAAGCCCGTACGAGCCGGTTCCACACTCGAGACCGTCGCAGCATCGCGTGCCCCTCGCCATCGATTTCGAATCGCGCGGACCGCGATGTCACCTTTTCGGCGCGTTCCGCGAAAGCGTGGGAGGCCACCGGATCGGTCATCCGGTCCTTGGTCCCGTGCACGATGACCACGGAACGGCCTTCGACGGCCCCGATCGGTTCACCCGGTGGTGTCCACGGCGCCAGCGCGCAGACCCCCACGACGGCGGGGTCGTCCGCGACGCGCAGCGCGACCCGTCCCCCCATCGAGTGGCCGACGAGGATCACCGGCACCCCGGGATGGTCCGCGCGGATCCGTTCCAGGGCCCAGCGCGCGTCCGCGAGCGCGTCGGTGCCCGTGTCGTTCCAGCCGTAGATCCGGTTGCGCAGGAGCCGGACCTCGACCCCGTGCCCCCGGCCCGCCCGGTGGACGTCCTTCGCCAGCGGCACCATCCGCTGGTACGCCAGCCGCCACGGCGCCACGCGGGCATGACTGTGCTCGGCACCGCCGTGCAGTACCAGCACCACGGCTTCCGCCCGGCCACGCGCTCGCCAAGTCCGCACCGCGGGATCAGCCTCGCTCACCCTGGACCCTCCAGTCTCCGAAACCCGGCCGCAGCGATCGGGTCAACCTCGATCATGACCCGATGTATTCCACTTCGGCCATTGGTCCACGCGATACATTCGTCGCTGACCTCCAGACGGAAGGGCGGATGTGGTGAGCACCACCGAACGTTATGCAGACGTCGCCGAACGGCTCGCGGAAGCCGAACGGGGTAACGCGGAGCAGATCCGGAAAGCGGCCGAGCTGGTACTGGGGGTCATCCGGGCGGACGCGCTGGTGTTCACCGCCGGCGCGGGGCACTCGCTGGCCGCGGTCGCCGAGACCTTCTACCGCGCCGGCGGCCTCGCCTGCGTGTATCCGGTGTACCACCCCGAACTCCTGCCGCTGCACGGCGCGCAGCACAGCACCAGGACCGAACGCCGCTCCGGGCTGGCCGAAGAGGTACTGGCCGAGCGCGCGCCGGGACCCGACGACCTGCTGGTGGTGTTCTCGACCTCGGGCGTCAACCCGTACCCGGTCGAGCTGGCCGCCGGGGCGCGGGCACGCGGGGCGTCGGTCATCGCGGTGAGTTCGGCCGCGTCCGTGGCCGCGGCGCCGAAGCGCTCGGCGACGACGCTGATCGAAGAAGCGAGCATCGTGCTCGACTCCCACGTCCGCCCCGGCGACTCGAGCTACCCGCCGGACGCGCCGCGGACCGCGCCACTGTCCACAGTGATCAACGCGTTCCTGTGGAACCTCGTCCTCGCCGAGGTCGTGGACCTCGGTGCGGCGCAGGGCGTCGAGATCCCGCTGTGGCGCAGCTCCAACGTGGACGGTGGCGACGAGGCCAACGCCGCGCTGCTGGCCAAGTACGGCCCGCGCGTTCCCGCCCTGCGGTAGGAACGCGGCGCCGTCCCTTTCCGGGCACCCGTAGCATCGGCTCCCATGACCGGCTCGTGGGGGTGGACCTGCTGATCGGCGTGGGCGCCGCCCTGCTGCTGACGTGGGTCGTCCTGGTCGTCGTGCTGGCCATCGTCCGGCCCCGCGGCGGCTTGCTGCGGGAGGCGCTTCGGCTGCTGCCGGACGTACTGCGCCTGGTCCGGCGCCTCGCGGCCGACAGGTCCTTGCCGCGCGGGGTGCGGATCCGGCTGGGCCTGCTGCTCGCCTACCTCGCCCTGCCGCTCGACGTGATCCCGGACTTCATCCCGGTGCTGGGCTACGCGGACGACGCGATCATCGTCACCGCGGTCCTGCGCGGGGTGGTGCGCCGCGCCGGCCTGGACGCCGTCCGCGCGCATTGGCCGGGTACCGACGACGGCTTCGCGGTCGTCGTCCGGCTCACCGGCCTGGACCGCCCGGCGCGGTGAGCATCGGCCCGAACGCTCGTGAGTGGTAATGACGGTTAGAACCGTCATTACCACTCACGACCGGGGTCACGCGGCCGCGGGTTCCTCCGAGAACTGAGTCAGGTACAGCGTCGCGTAGCGCCCGTCCAGCGCGAGGAGTTCCTCGTGCGTTCCCCGCTCGACGATCTCCCCGTGTTCGACGACCAGGATCTGGTCCGCCGCCCGCACGGTCGACAGCCGGTGGGCGATGACCAGCGCGGTCCGCCCTTCCAGCGCGTCGGTCAGTGCCTCGCCGACGGCCGCCTCCGACTGCGAGTCCAGATGCGCCGTCGCCTCGTCGAGGACGACGACCCGCGGCTGCGCCAGCAGGAGCCGGGCGATGGTCAGCCGCTGCCGTTCGCCGCCGGAGAGCCGGTAGCCCCGCTCCCCCACCACGGTTTCCAGCCCGTCCGGCAGTTCCCGGATCAGCTCGGCCAGCCGCGCGCGCTCCAGCGCCGACCAGATCTCGTCGTCGGTGACGCCGGGCCGCGCGTATTCGAGGTTGGCCCGGATCGTCTCGTGGAAGAGGTGCCCGTCCTGGGTCACCACCCCGACGGTTTCCCGCAGCGAGGCGAAACTCAGCTCGCGAACGTCCACATCGGACAAGCGGACCGATCCGGCGTCGGCGTCGTAGAGCCGCGGCAACAGCGAGGCGATCGTCGACTTGCCCGCGCCGGAAGAACCGACCAATGCCACCATCTGCCCGGGTTCGGCACGGAAGCTGATGCCGTGCAGCACCTCCTCGCCACCCCGGTGGTCCAAAGTGGACACATCCTCCAGCGACGCCAGCGAGTACCGGTCGGCCGCGGGGTACCCGAACCGCACGTCGGAGAACTCCACCGAAACCGGGCCTTCGGGCAGCGCGCGCGGGGCGGGCTTCTCCTCGATCATCGGCTTGAGGTCGAGCACCTCGAAGACCCGCTCGAACGACACCAGCGCGGTCATCGCGTCCACCCGGACGTTCGCCAGCGCGGTCAGCGGCGAGTACAGCCTGGTCAGCAGCAACGCCAGCGCCACGACGGTGCCCGGCGCGAGCGCCCCGGTCAGCGCGAGGTAGCCGCCGAGGCCGTAGACCAGCGCCTGCGCGAGCGCGGAAACGGTGGTGAGGCTGGTCAGGAACCAGCGCGTCAGCATCGCCGTCCGCACCCCGATGTCACGCACCCGCCCGGCCCGCGCGCCGAAGTCGCCCACTTCCCGGTCCGGATCGCCGAAGAGCTTCACCAGCGTCGCACCGGGAGCGGAGAACCGTTCGGTCATCTGCGTGGTCATCGACGCGTTGAGCTGACCGGCCTCCCGCTGCAGCGTGGCCATCCGCCTGCCGAGCCGCCGCGTCGGCAGGATGAACACCGGCAGCAGCACCAGCGCCAGCAGGGTGACCTGCCAGGACAGCGTCATCATGACCACCAGCGACAGGGCCAGCTGGATCACGTTGGTGACCAAACCGGACAGTGTCGCGGTGAAGGTGCGCTGCGCGCCGATGACGTCGTTGTTGAGCCTGCTCACCAGCGCGCCGGTGCGGGTCCGGGTGAAGAACGCGACCGGCATCCGCTGCACATGCCGGTACACCGCGACCCGCAGGTCGAGGATGATCCCCTCACCGATCCTCGACGACTGCGCCCGTTCCGCCAGCCCGAGTCCGGCGTCGATCAGCGCCAGCGCGGCGATCACCACGGCCAGCCACACCACCAGCGCGGTGTCGTGCCCGCCGACGATCGCGTCGACCACCTTCCCGGCCAGCACCGGCGTGCTCACCGCCAGCACCGCCGACACGACGGTGAGCACCAGGAATATCAGCAGCCTCCGCCAATGCGGCCTGGCGAACCGCGCGACGCGGCGGAGCGTCCCCTTGTGCAGCCCCTTCGGAACGTCGGCCGACTTCATCGCCGAGCTCATCAGCGACCACGTGTTGTCCATGGGATCCTTCTCCTCGCCCCCAGTAAACCTCGACCTTGGTCGAGATTATTTCCGGATATAACCAGCACCAACACCGCAGCACACCGGATACTTCCCGGTTTCCGCGTCCTCTTTCCGGCGGACGTGGCCGCGTCGGTAGCCTGAGCCGGTGACCAAGGACCCGGACCGGCGACGACTGACCATAGACCTGGTCTTCTACACGGGCTGCCTCGTCTTCGCCGTGGTGAACACGGCCGTGGCGGAGTTCTACGGCTACCGCGTGTGGGCGAATTTCGCGGTGGCGGGGTACGGGCTCGCCGTGGTCCACACCACCTGGCTGGCGATCGCCACCCGGCGCGGCGCGCGGCCGTCCGGCGTGCTCGGCTCGCGGTGGATCGGTATCGGCGCCATCGGGTTGTTCGCGATGATCCTTCCGTTGGGAATGCTCGTCATTCGCCGTCTGACCGGAGTGGACTGGCTGATCACGCCGAACTCCTGGGCCGCCCAGCCCGAGGTCTGGGTCATCGAACGGTCGGCGAAACTCCTTCTGGAGAACGGAACCCCGTACGTCGACGTCACCGCGCTCGGCCGCGCGGCGGAAGTAAACGATTACACGCCATACGGTCCGGTGATGACCGTCTTCGGTCTGCCGCGCGCGCTACTGGGCGGCGGACCGGTGGCCGACGCCCTCACCGACGCGCGCTGGATGTTCGCGCTGGCGGCCGTCGCCTGTGTACTGCTGACACTGCGGCTGCTGAAGTGGCCGAAAATCCCGGTGAGCGCCGCACAACTCGCCCTCGCCTGCCCGCTGACCGCGCTGACCTGGGCCGTCGCCGGACCGGATCTGGCCATCGCCGGGCTGCTCGTGCTGTCCTTCGCGCTGGCGGCGAGCGGCCGCCCGCTCGTCTCGGGTCTCGTGCTGGCCTTGGTGATCAGCGCGAAACTCATCGTCGCGCCCGCGGCGGTGGTGCTGGGTGTCCTGCTGCTCACGCGGCGTGGTCCTCGCGCACTGGGCGGATTCGCCGCGGCACTCGTGGTGACGACCCTGGTCCTGCATGTACCGGTCTATCTCGTGGACCCGAAAGCGTTCGTCGAGCACGTCTTCCGGTTCCCACTGGGACTGGGCGTGATCAAGTCACCGGCGGCGAGCCCGCTGCCCGGTCATCTCATCGCCTCGCTCGGCCCCGTCGGAACCGCGTTTTCCTTCGCCCTGCTCGGGATCGCGGCCGTCGCCATCCTGGTCTGGCTGGTGCGCCGGCCCCCCGCGACCGGTTCGGACGCGCTTCTGCGCATGGCCGTCGGGCTCGGCGCGTTGATCCTGCTCACCCCGGCGACGAGGTACGGCTACCTGGTGTATCCGCTGATCCTGCTCGGTGCCAGGCTGGTGTTCGCCGCCGGTGAATCCTCGGAAACAGCGGTCCCGGAGAAGGGAACTGCGCCCCCCGCGCAGCAGTCCGCTACTTCTTCGTGACTACTTCTTCTTGACCCTGGTGGCACCACCACGGCCCCGCAGCTGAACGCCGGACTCCGAGAGGACCCGGTGCACGAAGCCGTACGAGCGGCCCGTGGACTCCGCGAGGGCGCGGATGCTCGAACCCTTCTCGTATTTCTTCTTGAGGTCAGCGGCCAGCTTGTCACGCGTGTTGCCGGTGATCCGCGCGCCTTTCTTGAGATCAGCCACGTCGATCGCCTTCCCGCCGAGAGTGTTCTGGGCCACATAACGGCCCCTGTCGCCGCAATGATCGAACACTGAGCGCCGGAATGCCAGACGACGAGCGCAAAACTGCTGAAACCGCGATCACATTGGGCCATTTCAGTGGCCGGATGGCATCGATCAAGCACCCGAACGGACGCAGACCTCACGCAAGCTGGACAAGTTCCAGATAATCGGCGGACCAATGGTCCTCGGTTCCGTCCGGCAGCAGGATCACGCGTTCCGGCTCCAGCGCCTCGACCGCGCCCGGGTCGTGCGTCACCAGGACGACGGCTCCGGCGAAACTGCGCAAGGCGTCCAGGACCTGGGCACGGCTGGCCGGGTCCAGGTTGTTCGTCGGCTCGTCGAGCAGCAAAACGTTGGCAGCGCTGGACACCAGTCCGGCGAGCGCGAGCCTTGTCTTCTCACCGCCGGAGAGGGTGCCGGCGGGCTGATCGAGCTGCTCCCCGGTGAAGAGGAACGAACCCAGCAGGTTCCGCAACTCCTGCGCACCGGTGTCCGGCGCGAGGTGACGGATATTTTCCCACACGGAAGCATCATGGTCGAGCGTTTCATGCTCCTGTGCGTAATAGCCCAAACGCAATCCGTGACCCGGAATGGTCTCGCCGGTATCCGGAGTTTCCATTCCGCCGAGCAGCCGGAGCAAAGTCGTCTTTCCCGCGCCGTTCAATCCCAGTACGACGACCTTCGAACCGCGATCGATCGCGAGGTCGACGCCGGTGAAGATCTCGAGCGAACCGTAGGACTTCGAAAGCCCCTCCGCGGTGAGCGGCGTCCGGCCGCACGGGGCGGGTTCGGGGAACTTGATCCGGGCGACCTTGTCGGCCTGCCGGGTCTCGTCGAGCGAGGCGAGCATCTGCTCGGCGCGGCGCGCCATGTTCTTGGCGGCCACCGCCTTCGTCGCCTTGGCACCGAGTTTCGCGGCCTGCTGCTGAAGCGCGGACGCCTTCTTCTCGGCGTTCGCGCGCTCGCGGCGGCGGCGCTTCTCGTCGGTGGCGCGCGCGTCGAGATAGCGCTGCCAGCCCATGTTGTACAGGTCCAGCTCGCCGCGGGTCGCGTCGAGGAACCACACCTTGTTGACCACGTCCGCGAGCAGTTCGACGTCGTGGCTGATCACCACGAGACCGCCGTCGTGCTGCTTCAGGAACCCGCGCAGCCAGTTGATGGAGTCGGCGTCGAGGTGGTTGGTGGGCTCGTCGAGCAGCAGGATCGTCTCGGATTTGCCGCCCGCGCCCGCCTCGGCGGCGGCGAACAGGATCCGGGCCAGCTCCACGCGGCGGCGCTGACCACCGGAGAGCGTCTGCAGCGTCTGCGCGAGCACGCGGTCGGCGAGGCCGAGGTTGGAACAGATCCGCGCCGCCTCGCTCTCGGCGGCGTAACCACCGAGGGACGCGAAGCGCTCTTCGAGACGGCTGTAGCGGTTGACCGCCTTGTCGCGTTCCTTCTCGTCCACGAGTTCCGACATCGCGGTCTGCGCCTTTTCCATGTTGCGCAGCAACGTGTCGAGGCCGCGCGCGGAGAGCACGCGATCCTTCGCGGTGACGGACAGGTCGCCTTCGCGCGGATCCTGCGGCAGGTAGCCGAGCTCGCCGCTGCGGCGGACCTCGCCGGCGTACGGCTCGCCCTCCCCCGCCAGCACCTTGAGAGAAGTGGTCTTGCCGGCGCCGTTACGGCCGACCAGGCCGATGCGGTCGCCCTGCTGGATGCGGACGTTGGTGTTGTCGAGCAGAATGCGCGAACCAGCGCGCAGCTGCAGGCCAGAGGCCGTGATCACGGGAACTCCCGGTACAGGGGGTGGATGAGTGGACAGCTTCGACCCGCCGGCCGACGGCCGGCGGGGAGCTCACTCCAAGAGGATGTCCACGCGATCAGTGTACGGGCCGCTGTCGAGCGGTTTTATCCGACCGTGCCCGACGTCACGGCCCGGACAGGGTGATTTCGACCGCGATGGCGCGTTCGGCCGCGTCGTCGAGCACCGTGCGCCGGGGCTCGGCGATGTCGAGGACGCGGGGCTCCGCGCGGGCGAACAACGGGGCCAGCCGCCTGTCCTCGCGCAGTGTTTCCAAGGCCCGGCGGTCACCGCCGAGCACGACAGCGTCCACTTCGGACAGTTGGGGCACGAGCACCTCGAACGCGTCCTCGGCGGCGGAACGGAGTGCGGTGCGCGCCTGTCCTTCCCTGCGCCGGGCGAAGCGTTGTTGCGACCAGCCACCCGCCGCGGACCGGCCTTGCACGAGATGCCGGTCGGTCCTGGACTGGACGACCACTCCCCCGCGCGCGATCCCGACGCTGTGCCCGCCGCGGCGGACCAGCAGGAGCGCGATCCGGCGGGAGATCAGCGCGTGGTCGACGAGCGGGGCGATGGCGAGTCCGTCCACGGTCACGGCTTCTACCGGGAGCGGGCCGAAGGGGACCTTCGCCACGGCGACGACGCCGTTGTCCGCGGTGACCGTGACGGTGTCCGGCGTTATCTCCGTCGAGCGGATGCCGTCGTTGCGCACGGCGAACCGGGCATACCAGCCTTCGAGGCGGTCCGGGGCGACCTCGACCGCCCGGCCTCCGCCCGCCACCTGCCGCTCCCTCGCCATGTGCCCAAGGTACGTGCCGGTGCGGGACCGTCGCGCGGGTCGTGAGTGGCAAGTGCCGTTCTAACGGCACTTGCCACTCACGACCCCCTGTAGCTCGACGCCTTGCTAGACCGGCTTCACCGGCCCGCGCCCGACGGACTTGCCGACACCGGCGGGCCGTTCCGCCACACCGGGCTGAACGAAACCGTTGATGTGCAAGGAAACCGAGCGGATCGAACCGGTGTCGCCCCCGGCGACGTCCGTCGCGGTGAACGTCCAGGTGCCGTCGGCGGCCGTACCGGAGGTCAGGCCGCCGAGGGCCTGCGCCGGCTTGTAAGTTCCGGTGAAGGGCGCGTTCGACGCCGTCACCGAACTGAACGGAGTGGCCGCGTTGTCGGCGAAGACGACCTGGCACAGGTTGTTGCCCGAAGCGCCGTTGCGCTGGAACACGGTCGCCTTGGCGCCCGAGGGCGCGGTCAGCGTGCCGACCAGGTCACCGACGTAGGAGTGGTTGATGCCCACCGTTTCCGACGTCTGGTCGGTGTTGCACGTGGCCCCGTCCACCGAGAACGTCAGTTTCGACGCGCGCCCGACACCGCTCACCGCGATCGGCACGGTCACGCCGGTCGGGTCGCTGTCCGGGATAGCCACCGGGGCACCGGCGTAGGCGAAGTTCCGCGTCACCGGCGACGGGGTGCCGACCGGCAGCGAGAACGTCGACGTGGTCGGCGAGAACGAGCCCGCGAACGTCACCCGGGCGTTCAGCACCACCGGCACGCCCAGTTCCTGGGTGGTGGGAACGGTGATGGTGAAGTCGTTGACCCCGGTCTGGCCGGGGCTGATCGTGCCGTACGACTTCGCCCGCGGCGCCACCGTGACGCCGGGGGTCGGGCTGGTGAGCACGACGCTGGTCGAGGTCGCCGTGCCGTCGCCCCGGTTGGTCACCGGCAGGGTCACCTTGGCCGTGTCGCCCGGGTCGAGCGCGGAACCGCCGTCGGCCGGGGTGACCGTCGGCTGACCCGCGGTCGCGAGCGGCTGCGGGCTGGCACCGGTGTAGGCGAGGACCTTGTCGGCGAGGATGACACCGGCGCCGCTGGGGTTGTCGCGACCCGGGGTCAGGATGTCGACGGCGGTGTTGATCAGCGCCGCGCGCACCTCGGCCGGGGGCAGCCCCGGGTTGCCCGAGAGCACCAGGCCCGCGATCGCGGCGGCGTGCGGCGCGGCGGCCGACGTGCCGTAGAACGTGGTGAAGCCGGTGACGCTGGTGGAGACGCCGTCGGCCGCGGTGATGTCCGGCTTGGCGCGGACCTCACCACCGGTCCCGGACACGTTCCCCGGGGTGATCGGGGTGCCGTCGGCCTGGTAGAACATCCGCCGCGGTCCGTCCGAAGTGAACCGTTCGACCTTGGACGCCGCGCTGAACGCGCCGGGGAACGGGCCGGCCGGGTTGGCCGGGTCGTTCGGTTCGAGGGCCCGCGGGAACGCCTTGGCCGCCGGTGCCGCCGCGACGCTGAACGCGTCCCGCGCGGCGGAATGCCCGACGGTCACGCCGGGGGTGGTGTAGGCCTTGAGACCGTCGGCCGAATCGGAGAAGCGGCCACGCAGCGCGGACAGCGACAGGTAGCGACCCTCACCGGAGAACTTGACGATGGCCAGCCGCAGACCGGCGCCGCCCGTGGTGTCCACCCGCTCGTACGGGTCCTGGGTGCCGGTCTGGTTGTCCTGGCTGAAGTCGACGACGTTGCCCGCCGCGTTCAGCAGGTACAGGTCGTAGTCGTTGGCCGAGCGGCCCAGCGGGTCCGACCAGAACAGCGTGACCGGTACGCCGGGCGACGCGCTCGACATCGGCTGGAAGATCTGGTTGCCCGCGGCACCGGCGAAGTTGTGCGCGACACCGGCGAACTTGCCGACGCCCTTGCCGGAATCGACGAAGTCGCCTTCCCAGTGACCCGAGGTGCCGTTGGCGACGTTGCCCTCGTTACCGGCCGAGGAGAAGTACAGCGCGCCGTCGGCGGTCACGTCGTTCACGGCCTGGGCGATGATCCAGTCCTGGAACGGGGATTCCTTGAAGTACAGGACGTCGTCGACGATGATGTCGCAGCTCGCGTCGAAGCGCAGTTTCCGGATGTTGTCGGCGAAACTGGCGTCGGAGTTGAACGCGCTGGCGAAACCGAGCGACGCGTTCGGCGCGAGATCGTGGATGATCTCGAGCATCGCGGTGCCCTCGTCGCCGTCGCCCTCCTGGCCGGGGATGACGTCGACGCCTGCCGGGAGTTCGCCCCGGGCCTGCGAGGTCGCGAGCGAGTCGACGCCGTCGGACAGCGCGCAGATCTTGGTGCCGACGCCGGTGACGCCGAACTGCTGGCGCGCGGTGTCGGCGTTGTGGGCGCGGTCGCCTTCGCTGTTCACCGGTCCGGCGGCGATCCCGGGCTGGCCCTTGGCCTCGACGGCCTTCTTCAGCTCGTCCGCGATCCGGACGGCCTTCTGTTCCTTGGTCTCCCGGTCCCCCTGCTCGCCCGCGGTGGCGGGTTCGGCGAGCTGACGGGCGGTGAACGCCTCGTTGGCGGTTTCGACCTTCTTGACGTCGGCGCGGCCGGCGATCGTGGAGAGCGCGTTCAGCGGGACCTCGGCGCGGACGCTGCCGTAGCGGGCCGAGACCGCGCGAATCCCCGCACCGGATTCACGCAGGCTCTTGAGGAGTTCTTCCGAGACCTGGCCCCGGATGTCCACGAGTACGGTGCCGGCCGCGGAGACCATCGCCCCAGACCCCAGTGCGGGAACCGCGGAGGCCGACATGCGCTGTGCGCGGATCTTCTGTTCGACGAGCAACCGGCTGTCCACTTTGGACTCCGTGGCGCTCTGGCTCTTCTTGACCGACTGCAGGGCCTCGATCTGCCGGACGGTGTTCTCCGAGAACGCGTCCGGGGTCTGGCCGGGCTCGGCCGCCGCGACGGGCGGGCCGACCAGGCCGAGCGCGGTGACGAGGGCCGCGGTGCCCGCGGTCAGGATCGTTCTTCTTCTCCTGTTAGAACGGGTTGGACGCACGTGCGCCTCCGATTCCTAGGCGCGTGCCCCGACTCACGCTGACCGACGCCGGCGATCACCGGCTGGATCAAGCTAAGTACCGGGCGTGCACCGGCGGCAGGAGCCGTTCGAGTGACTTCGGAAAGAGAATTTCCGTTCATGGCCGCAGCTCGTAGGCCGTTCAGCGTAATTCTCGTGAGTGGCAGTAACGGTTAGAACCGTCATTACCACTCACGAGGCCTAACGCTCAAAGTACGAAGGAGTCCGACCAAGGCTGCGAAGCACGACCGGACAGCCCGTCCAGAAGCGTCACCGCCTGCTTGTCGGTCAGCGACGCCACGAAGTCGACAACCGCGCGCCCGCGCGCCAGCCCGCGTACGGCGTCCGCACCGGTGACCGGTTCCCCGGTCGCCCCGATGAGCAGTTCCGGTGACGTCCGCGCGAGCGCGGAGAACTCCGACTGCGCCAGTTCCATCAGATCGTGCAGCCGCCGCGGCAGCCGGTAGAACTCGTCGCGGTCGAGCAGCCACGCGTCGAGCGCGTCGACCAGCGTGGTCACCAGGCTCGCCTGTCCGCGTTGGTGCAGCGCCAGTTCGGGGCGCAGCAGGACGAACCGGCGGTGCACGAACTTCAGCACCTGGACCTCGTGCCACTGCGCGGGCCGCAGCGTGAGATGCCCCGTCCGGGTCGAGGGCGAGGCCACCACCTGGACGCCGTCGACGAGCCGCGCGGTCCATTTCGCCGAGAAGGCGGCGGTGGCCTGCTCCGCCTCGATGGACCCGTCGAAACCGGTGGCCAGCAGGCCGTCGACGAGTTCGGCGCGGACACGGGCGACGGCGCTGGTGAAGGCGTCGTCGTCGACGATCCAGCCGTCCTTGGCGTGCATCCGGCGGCGCAGCCGCTCCAGCGAACGGCCGGGCAGCCGCCGTTCGGCGGTCAGGGTCGCGTCGTCCAGGGCGGCCAGGTCCAGCGCGTGATCGACCCAGCCGGTGAACTCGGCGGCGACCGGCGCGTGCTGCAGGACCCCGATCCGGTGAAAGTCCTGGAGATCGTGGATGGCGTAGGCGATGTCGTCGGCGGTGTCCATCACGGACGCTTCGACGGTCTGCTGCCAGGGTTCGATCCGGCCCTCGAACGGCGCCCGCGCCTGGACGAAGTCGTCGAGTTCGGTGCTGTAGGCGGAGAACTTGCTCGCGCCGGTGCCGGGGGCGTCGGCCGGTTCGGCGGCGCCGCGCGGCTGGACGGCCATCGACGTCGGATGCGGGTCGGGCACGTGCAGCCGGGCCCACGGGTACTTCAGCACCGCGGCGCGCACGGCCGTGGTGAGGTCGAGCCCGGAGGCGGACGGGCCCCGCACGTCGGTCGTGGTGATGATCCGGAACGACTGCGCGTTGCCCTCGAAGCCGTCGGCGAGGCCGAACCGGTGCCGGGCGATGCGGTCCAGGGTCTGCTCGCCGAGGTGACCGAACGGCGGATGCCCCAGATCGTGCGCGAGCGCGGCGGCCTCGGCGACGTCCGGGTCGCAGCCGCCCAGTTTCGCGGCGAGTTCGGCGGAGTCGCTGGTGGAGTTGATCCGTTCGGCGATCGCGCGGGCGACCTGAGCGACCTTGAGGCTGTGCGTGAGCCGGTTGTGCAGCAGCCCGGCGCCCCCGGCGCTGACCACCTGGGTCACCCCGCCGAGCCGCGCGAAGAACGGCGACGCCGCGATGCGGTCCCTGTCGATCCGGAACGGGCTCGTGGCGAGATCGCTGAACCCGGCGCTCGCGCTCTCCGGTTCGCGCCGCCACGTCCGTGGATCCGTCTGTTCCATGCGTCACACCGTATCCGTCGCGGCGGCATGATGAGTTACCTGCGGACGGAAATCCGAAAGCGCGCTTTGGGACACTGCCCAGGTGGCGGACGTGGTGATCGCGGGCGGCGGCCCGGCGGGGCGCGCGCTGGCGCGTGCCTGCGCGCGACGTGGCCTGGCGACGGTCCTGATCGACCCCGCGCCGGAGAGGCGCTGGCGGGCGACCTACGGGCTGTGGGCCGACGAACTGCCATCACTGCCCGAGAGCGTCGTCGCCTGCGCGCCTTCGACCACGCTCGCCTTCGGCACCGGGCCGCACGTCCTCGAACGCCAGTACCTCGTGCTGGACAACGCCGGCCTGCGTACGTGGCTGACCGGCGGCTACGACGTCGTCCGGGGAACGGTGTCCGGTGTGGACCACGGCCGGCAGGGCTCCTCGGTGCGGCTGGAGGACGGCCGGGTCCTCGCGGCCGGCCTGTACTTCGACGCCTCCGGCGCCCGGCTCCGGGGCGACCGGTACGAGCAGACGGCCTTCGGCGCCGTCCTCCCCGCCGAGGACGCGCTGCGGCTGGTGGACAGCCCGGACACCGCGGTGTTCATGGACTGGCGGTCGGCCGAGTCCGGGTTCCTGTACGTGCTGCCGCTCGGCGACGGCACGGTCCTGGTCGAGGAGACGTCGCTGGCCCGCAGGCCCGGCCTGCCGCTGGGGCTGCTGGCGGCCCGGCTGCGCGCCCGGCTGGCGGCCGCCGGGCTGACTCCCCATGGTCGCGAGGAACGCGTCCGGATCGTGCTCGACGTGCCGGTGCCCCGGCGCGGGCGGACGGTGCCGTTCGGTGCCGCCGCCGGGCTGACGCATCCGGCGACGGGGTACAGCGTGGCGACGTCGGTGCGGCTGGCGGAGCCTGTCGCCGACGCGGTCGCCCGTACCTGGGAGCGAGGTCCCGCCGAGGCCGCGGCTGCCGCGCACCGCGCGCTCTGGCCGTCCTCGGCCCGCGCCGTCCACGGCCTGCGGCGGCATGGGCTGCGCGCCCTCTGCGGGATGCCGCCGGAGCTGGTCCCGGCGTTCTTCGAGCTGTTCTTCTCACTCCCTGCCGAGCTGCAACGAGCGTTCACATCGGGTCGCGAAGACCTGCCACGTACCACCGAAGCGATGACGGTACTTTTCCGGATGGCGCCTTGGCCGGTGAGAAAACACCTGATCGGGTGGCATGGGCCCCGCGGATTGCTCCGTTCCGGGTAACCCCGGTGCCTTCCCGATGAACATCAGTCGACACGTGTTTCGTTTCGGACCGTCACCAGCGAACATGCGATTGTGACGTTGCAGATCGCGGTCCGCTTCGCTTACCAGCCGTTGTACAGCCTGCACACCGGTGGCGTCGTCGCGTTCGAAGCACTGGCGCGGCCGGGACGCGGCACCGCGCACGAACTGCTCGCCGACGCGCGGCGCAGCGGCAAGCTGGCCGAGGTCGACATCGGCCTGGCCGCCGAAGCCGTGCGCCAGCAGAAAGATCCGCAGAACACCCTCCCCCTGCACCTGAACCTGTCCGCCAGGACCGTGGCCGCGCCGCCGCCGGAGTTCGACCCGCTCACCGACGCACTCGGCCTCGCGGGCCGCCGGACCAGGGACGTCGTGCTGGAGATCGGGCCGCCGTTCTCCCAGGTCCCCGCCGACCAGCTGCTCACCGGGATGCGGCGGCTCACCGACCTCGGCTTCCGGCTCGCGCTCGACGGCCTCGGCCGCGGCGACCTCCCGCTCACGCTGCTCGCCTCCGCGCCGATCGACCTGGTGAAACTGGACCGCAGCGTGCTGCGCGGCCTGCCGCACGATCCGGCCGCCGTCGCGGTGGTCGAGGCGGTGCTGCATTTCGCGTCACGCACCGACAACCGGCTGGTCGCGACCGGCCTCGAAACCACCGAGCAGCTGGAGTCCGCGCGGCGGCTCGGCGTGCGGATCGCGCAGGGCAACCTGCTCGCCCCGCCGGACGGCAACCACGCGCCGCTGCCCGCCCCGGACGCGCCGGGCCCGTTCATCCCCGGGACCGCCCGCGCCCGCCGCGTCGGCGACTTCCTGCGGCCCGCGACCACGCTGCCGGAGGACGCCACCTGCGACGACGTCCGCGAGGTGCTGGCCGCGGCCGACGGGCCCAGCGGCGTCGTCGGCATCGACGACCGGCACCGGCCACAGTGGTCGGTCGACCGGACGCGGTTCCTGGTGTCGGTCACCGGGATGTACGGCCACGCCCTGCACGCCAAGCGTCCCGCCTCGCGGCTCGCCGACGCCCCGCACACCATCCACGTGGACGCCAGCGCGCTCGAATTCCTGGAACTGGTCACCGACGCGGACTGGGGCCGCACCGGTGACGACGTCGTGGTGGTCGACGATCGCGGCCGCTGCCTCGGCGTGGTGCTGGTGACCGAGGTCGTCCGCGGGGTGGCGGAGGCGAAGGTCGAGGAAGCCGTGTCGCTGAGCCCGCTGACGCGGCTGCCCGGCAGCGACGCCGTCGCCAGGGACGTCGACCGCCGGATCAACGCGCGGGAACCGTTCGTCGCGGCCTGGCTGGACGTCGACTCGTTCAAGACGGTGAACGACACCGCCGGGTTCGCCGCGGGCGACGACCTGATCCGCACCCTCGGCCGGACGCTCACCGATCTGGAGTCCCGGCTGCGGCGGATGCGCGTCAGCCACGTCGGCGGGGACGATTTCCTGATCGCGTGCGACGTCGACGAGATCGGCACGGTCGCCGCCGCGCTGCTGGACACCCCGTGGTCGGCCGACGGGATGCCGGTGACGGTGTCGCTCGCGACCCTGGTGTGCGGCAACGGCGCGATCCGGTCCTATAAGGACGCTTCCCGGCTGTTGGCGCCGTTGAAGAAGCGCGCCAAGGAGGTGCCGGGGTCCAGCTGGGTGCTCGGGCGGCCGGGTTCGGACCGCGTCGAGGTGCTGCGCGGGATCACCACCCGGCGCCTGCCCGCCCAGCGCGCCGCCGCCGGCTTCTGACCCCATGCGTTTCGTCCTCTGGATGCGGTAGTTGCGCGTGCAAGTACCGCATCCAGAGGACGAAACGCGGGAGGTTCAGAGGTCGTAGGCGGCCAGATAGGCGGAGAAGCGCTCGTCGACCTCGCCTTCGGTGAGGCCGAAGTCCGCGAGGTCGTACCGGTGCCGGGGTTTCCTCGCCCCAGAGCGGCTTTCGGCATGCAAAGCGGTCATCGCGTCCCGCGCCCCGTCGGACAACGACAGCCCGAAATGCCGGTAGACACCGGCGACCGTCCCGATCGGATCGGCGACGAAATCCTCGTACCGGACATCGCAGAACCGGGCAGGGTCGTGCCTTTTCCGCGCTTCGAGCGCCCTTTCCGCGCCCCGCGCCCACAGATCCAGCTGACTCCGCCCGATCACCTCGCCCCGGAAGACGTCGGACCAGCCTTCGGAAGCCTGCTCGTTCAGGCTGCAGACCGACGCGATGATCGTGCTCGGCGCGCGGTGGGTCTGCACGATCAGCGCGTCCGGGTACACCTCCAGCAGCGCGTCGAGCGCGAACAGATGGCTCGGGTTCTTGAGCACCCAGCGGCGTCCGGCGTCGGGCAGCCCGATCAGCTGCAGGTTGCGGCGGTGCCTGCGGTAAGCGTCGGTCCAGCTCTGCCCGTCCAGCCAGCGCGAGTACGTCGGCACGTGCGCGAGGCATTCGTAGGACACCGATTTCAGCGACTGCCTCAGCAGCTGCCAGCATTCCTCGACCTGATCCGCGGACATGTGGTGCAGGCCCATGAATTCGGGGTGTTCGACGTGGTGTTTCTCGTAGCCCGCCTGGATTCCTTGGAAGACCGGGTTCCCCGCCCACGTCTCGCGCGGCGGCCGCGGCTGCGGCACCTCCGTCAGCCAGACCTCCAGTCCCTGGTGCGCCGGATCCTCGGTGAGCATCCGGTGCAGCGCCGTGGTCCCGGTGCGCGGCAGTCCGGTGACGAAGATCGGCCGCTCGATGGGGACCTCGGCGTACTCGGGGTTCTGCTTCCAGGAGACTTCGCTCAACGATCTCGCCACCAGGGCGCCGCGCAGGAACGCGCGATGGATCTTGTTGCCGTACGGGGTCAATCCCGCCTCCGCGGCGTATGAATCCAGCAGTACGCGGAGCCCTTCCAGATGGTCTTCGCCGCCGAAGTCGTCCAACCCGGTGAGTTTCGCCGCCGACGCGTGCAGATCCTCCACGGTGCCGACGTTTTCCCGCCCTGGCAACATGTTCTCCCCTTCAGTGGTGATACTCACCGGCATTGACGTCGAGGCACTGCCCGGTGACGCACCGGGCCAGCGACGAGACCAGGAACACGACGGTGTCGGCGATCTCGTCCGGTTCCGGCAGGCGGCGCAGGTCGATCGTCTCCGCCGTCTCGGCGTACACCTGCTCCGGCGGGACGCCGCGTTCCTTGGCCAGGTAGGCGAAATACCACTTGAGCGAATCCGCCCAGATGTACCCGGGCGCCACGGAATTGACCCGGATCCCGCGCGGACCGAGTTCCGAGGCGAGGCTCTGCGCGAGCGCGAGCAGGCTCGCCTTCGCCATCTTGTACGCGCCGAACGTCCGCCGCGAATGCCGCAGCACGGCCGAATTGATCATCACGACCGAACCGCCGCTCTCTTCGAGCGACGGCGTGAACAGCCGCGTGAGCCGGAGCGCGGCGAGCACGTTGGTCTCGAAGCCCGCACGGACGGCGTCGAGGTCGACGTCGGCCAGATCCATGATCGGCGGGATGGCGAAGGCGTTGTTCACCAAGGCGTCCACCCGGCCGAACGCCTTCAACGCGGTCTCGGCGAGGTTCGCGGCCGCGGTGTCGTCGGTGATGTCGGTGGGCACGGTGACCGCGCGGCGGCCGAGTGCGTCGATCTCCTTGGCGACCTCGGCGAGCCGCGTTTCGGTGCGGGCGGCGAGGACGACGTCGGCGCCCGCCGCGGCACAGCGGGTGGCGATGGACCGGCCGAGTCCCGGGCCGATCCCGGAGACCACGACCACCTTGTCCCGCAAGAGATCCGTCATCCCAGCATCCTCGCCGCGACGGCGGTCTGACGGGCGGCGATCCGCTCCGCCCACTCCTGCGGGCTCACGCATGCCTCGTCGTGGAACGGCAGCCTGTCGGCGAGTTCACCGAACTTGACGACCTCGACCTCGGGACCGTCGGCGGCGTCCAGCGCGCGGGAAAGGCGCTGCCACCGGATCTGGACGTATCCGCGATCGTGCCCGGTGCGTTCGAGCCAGTTGGCGAGGCCGGGATCGCGTTCGCTGATCACGAACCGGATCTTGCCGTCCGGGTCGACCCGCGCCTGGTCGGCGGTGAGGCTGGTCTGGTGATTGATGTAGTCCAGCGAGAGGTACCAGATGCTGCCGAGCTGGATGCCCTGGTACGGCGCGTCCGACCGCGGCACCGTGACGATCATGACCTCCTCGTCACCGAGTTCGTAGTGCCCGGCCGAGGAGTACTGCGTGGTCAGGCCGCCCGGAGTCGGCCGCGGTTCGGTCATCGTGTTCACCGGCAGGTTCAGGTAGAACCACTTCGGGAAGGCGAGGAAGGTGCGCAGCCTGCTCAGCAGGATCTTGCCGGTGACGCCGTAGCGTTTGGCCAGCACGTCGCGCGTGAGTGGCGCGGGGGCGCCGCCCGCGGTGTCGGCGCACTGGATCTGGATGGTGCCGCGGCGTTCGGTGGCCCAGTCGCTGTAGACCTCGCGCACCACGAGCATCGACGAGCCGGGGCCGAGGACGAAATAGTTGGGGCCGGGATCGGGTTTCGCCGGTCCGAAGCGGAGTTCGAACGAACCGTCCTCGGCGATCTCGATCTCGCGGTCGTCGAAGGCGGCGAGGCTGTCCGGCACCTCGACGGGTGAGTAGTCACCGTTGAGGACCTGGAAACTGACGTCGGCCGTGCTCCCCCGCGTCCCGGTGACGACGTACTCGCGGTCCTCGCGGATGTTCGCGTTGAAGTACAGCGTGTCCGGGTTGTCCAGGCCCATCTTCGTGTACGGGCCGGTGGACTGGGTGAAGTACGGATAGTCCCGTTCGTAGGCCCACGCCATCTGCAGTGAGGCGCGGATACTGCCGGCGAGGTAGTCGTACCCCTCGACCAGATCCTGTTCGGTGCGGATGTGCGGCGCCTCGGCGATGACCTTCTCGGCTTCGACGATCGCGTCGGCGAACGGTTGAGTGAGCACCGGCGACTCCTCATACTGGTACAAATACGTACCGACTTGGTACGTTCTACCCGCGATCAGACTAGAACGCGTTCTAAGGATGGGTCAATGACCGTGACTCGGCGCTCTCCGCCCACCGAGCGGGTCGTGCGGCTGCTCGACTTCTTCGCCGCGCATCCCGGCCGGCGTTTCGGACTGTCGGAACTCGCGCGCGAACTGGACCTGGCCAAGCCGACCTGCCTCGGCATCGTGACCGAACTGGCCGCGGGCGGCTACCTGGTCCGGGACCCGGGCCCGGTCACCTACCGGCTCGGACCGGCGATGATCGCCGCGGGCCGCGTCGCGGGCGAGGGCTTCGGCGCGAGCGAGGTCGCGCTGCGGCAGCTGCGGGAACTGAGCGAGCGCTACAACGCCACGTGCACCGCGTCGGCCGTGGCGGGCGACCGGATCCTGATGCTGCAGAGCGCCGGGCCCGGACGGGTCAAACTCGGCGAGACCTACCCGTTCGCGCCACCGGTCGGCCTGATGTACGTGCTGTGGGACTCCGACGCGGCGTTCGACGCGTGGCTCGCCAAACCCCCGGCCGTGCCGGTGCGGCTGGACGAAGCCCACCTGCGCCGCGTCGTCGCCGAATGCCGCGAACACGGATATCTGGTGGAAAGCCTGACCTCGGCCGGGCGACGGCTCTACTCGCTGATGGCCGGCGTCGGCGCGGAGGAGCTGCCGCCGGAAGTGCGGGGATTGGTGGGAGAACTCGTCTCGAGTCTCGGTGAGCGCGTCTACCTCGGCGCCGATCTGGAACCGCGCCGCAAGCACGCGGTGAGCCTGCTCGCCGCGCCGACGTTCGACGCCGCCGGACGGCAGGAACTGGTGCTCACGCTGTCGGTCGGCGAGCCGATCACCGGTGCGGAGATCGCCCGGCGGGGTGCCGCCCTGGTCGCCGCCGCCGACGCCGTCACCGCCGAATCCGGCGGCCGCCGCCCCCGCGTTTAGTCCTCTGGATGCGGTGGTTGCACGCGCAAGGACCGCATCCAGAGGACGAAATGCATAGAACGGAGCGGGTCAGGAGGACCACCGGTTGGCGGTGAGCTTGAAGCTCGGCAGGTCGTCCATCGACATCATCGACTCGTACAGCCGGTCGTACTGGGTCGAGGCGACCAGCCAGGCGCCGTCCACACGCCGGTAGGTGTCCTCGTAGAACGCCGCGCCCTCGATCACCACCCGGTGTTCGGGCACGATCACCTTGTCCCGCATGAGCCAGCTGCCCCGCGCGGTGTCGCCGTCGATGTCGATCTCCGGCTGGCCGGCGAAGTGCACCGTCGTGACACCGGGCCCGACGGCATTGCGCATGAACTCGATGATCGCGTCGCGACCCTCGAAGTCCAGAGGCTTGCCGTACGACGGCGTGCCGTAACGCGCGTGCGCGTCGGTGGTCAGGGTCTCGCCCATCTCGTCCCACAGCTTCAGGTCGAGGCACCGGAGGTAGCGGGCTTTGAGGCGTCGGATCTCTTCGAGTGCGACCAGGTCCATGCCGACAGCGTCCTCCTCCCCTTGACCAAGCACAAGAACTTGTTCTACTTTTCTGATCTCCAACCACGGAGGTCCCGATGGTGTCCCCGGCATACGAGCTCACCCATCTCGAAGCACTCGAAGCCGAAGCCGTGCACATCTTCCGCGAGGTCGCGGCGACGTTCGAACGGCCGGTACTGCTGTTCTCCGGCGGCAAGGACTCGATGGTGATGCTCCACGTCGCGACCAAGGCGTTCTGGCCGTCACCGCCGCCGTTCCCGGTGATGCACGTCGACACCGGGCACAACTTCGACGAGGTCCTCGAGTTCCGGGACCGCACCGTCGAGACCTACGGCCTCCGCCTCGTCGTCACCAGCGTCCAGGATGACATCGACGCGGGCCGTGTCGTCGAAGATCCCAAAGCAGGCCGGAACCGGCTCCAGACCGCCGCCCTGCTGCGGGCGATCCGCGAGCACGCTTTCGACGCGGTCTTCGGTGGCGCGCGGCGCGACGAAGAAAAGGCGCGCGCGAAGGAACGAGTGTTCAGTTTCCGCGACGAGTTCGGCCAATGGGATCCACGCAATCAGCGCCCCGAACTCTGGGATCTCTACAACGGCAGGCACCGCAAGGGCGAGCACATCCGCGTCTTCCCGCTGTCGAACTGGACCGAACTCGACATCTGGCAGTACATCGAGGCCGAGGGGATCGATCTGCCGTCGATCTACTACTCGCATCGGCGGCCGGTGATCCAGCGGGACGGGATGCTGCTCGCCCACACCCGGTTCCTCACCCTCGGCGAGGACGAAACCCCTTACGAGGCAACGGTTCGCTTCCGCACCGTCGGCGACGCGACCTGCACCGGCTGCGTCGAGTCGACGGCCTCGTCGCCGGGTGAGGTGGTCGCCGAAGTCGCCACCACCCGGCTCACCGAACGCGGTGCCACCCGCGCCGACGACCGGATCTCGGAGGCGGGCATGGAAGACCGGAAGAAGGAAGGCTACTTCTGATGGGCGCTTCGCAGCTTGTCCGGATCGCCACCGCGGGCAGTGTCGACGACGGGAAGTCCACCCTGATCGGACGGCTGCTCTTCGACGCGAAGACGGTGCTCACCGACCAGCTCGAAGCCATCGAACGCACCAGCCGCGCCCGCGGCGAGGTGTACCCGAATCTCGCGCTGCTGACCGACGGCCTGCGCGCGGAACGGGAGCAGGGCATCACGATCGACGTCGCCCACCGGTATTTCGCCACGCCCCAGCGGAAGTTCATCATCGCCGACACACCGGGACACGTGCAGTACACCCGGAACATGGTCACCGGGGCGTCCACCGCGGATCTCGCGCTGATCCTGATCGACGCCCGCAAAGGCGTGCTCGAACAGTCGCGGCGGCACGCGTTCCTGGCCTCACTGCTCGGAATCCCGCACCTGGTGCTGTGCGTCAACAAGATGGACCTCGTCGACTGGTCGCAGGAACGCTTCGAGGAGATCCGCGAGGACTTCCGCCGCTTCGCCATGAAGCTCCAGGTGCACGACCTCACCTTCGTCCCGATGTCGGCCCTGCACGGCGACAACGTCGTCCACCGCGGCGCCAGTATGCCTTGGTACGAAGGGACTTCCCTGCTGCATCATCTCGAACAGGTGCATGTGGCCTCGGATCGCAATCTCGTCGACGCGCGGTTCCCGGTGCAGTACGTGATCCGGGAGCACAGCCGCGATTTCCGCGGTTACGCGGGCACCGTCGCGGGCGGCGTGTTCAAACCCGGCGACGAGGTCACCGTGCTGCCGTCCGGGTTCACCACGACGGTACGCGCGATCTGGGGCCCGGGTGGCACCACGATCACCGAAGCCTTCGCTTCGCAGGCCGTCACGATCGAACTCGCCGACGACCTCGATCTCGGCCGCGGCGACCTGATCTGCCGCCCCGGCAACCGTCCGCACACCGGCCGGGACGTCGACGCGATGGTGTGCTGGTTCGCCGAGAAGAACACCTTGAAAGCCGGGGCGACCTACCTCGTGCGGCACACCACCAGCGAAACCAAGGCCGAGATCCGCGATCTCGACTACCGGCTCGACGTCACCACCCTGCACCGCGACGAGACCGCGAAAGCGCTGTCCCTCAACGAGATCGGCCGGATCAGGCTGCGCGCACGGCGGCCGCTGCTGTTCGATTCCTACCGCCGTAACCGGTCCACCGGTGGTTTCCTGCTCGTGGACGAGCAGTCCGGGGCGACGGTCGCGGCCGGCATGATCACCGGTCCGAGTGTGACGGCGTCGAACGTCGTCTGGCACACCGCCGCGGTCACCAGGGCGGAACGCGCGACACGCGGGCTCACCGTCTGGCTCACCGGGCTTTCCGCGTCCGGGAAGTCGAGCGTGGCCGTGGAACTGGAGCGGCGGCTGGTCGCCTCCGGCAGGCCCGCGTATCTGCTGGACGGCGACAATCTCCGGCACGGGCTGAACGGAAACCTCGGTTTCAGCCCGGCGGACCGCGCCGAGAACGTCCGGCGCGTCGCGGAAGTCGCGAAACTGTTCGCCGACGCCGGGGTGGTGTCGGTGGTCTCGCTGATCAGCCCGTACCAGGCCGATCGCGAACTCGCCCGTGCCGCCCACGAGGCGGCCGGGCTGCCGTTCCTCGAAGTCTTCGTCGACACTCCCCTCGAGGTCTGCGAAGACCGCGACCCCAAGGGGATGTACGCGAAGGCGAGGGCGGGCGAGATCAGCGGGTTCACCGGGGTGGACGCCCCCTATGAACGGCCGGAGTCACCGGATCTGGTGCTGACCCCGGAAAACGGCGATCCGGCCGCGATGGCCTCGCTGATCCTCGCCCTCCTGGAGTAGCTGAAGGGCGCTTTCCCCGCATTACATGCGACGAAAGCGCCCATCGCCGCGTCCTATGCGACGAAAGCGTCCTTCAGCCGCCGTTGGAGGCCCGGTACGGAGCGGTCGCGTAGGTACGGGCCGTGACCGCGGTCAGCTTTTCGACCGAGCGGAACATCGTCTTCCCGAGCTTCGCCCGCGCCTTCAGCGCCGGATGCGTCGCGGCGTAGTCGTCCTTGTTCACCGCCGGGTCGCCCGCGAACTCGCCGGAGGCGAACAGCGCGTAGGTGAGGATCGGCTTGCCGTCCGCGCTGAACATCACCCCGGCCTCGTTGCGCCCGTCCTTGAACCAGCCCGCCTTCGTGGCGACCCGCAGCCTCTCCGCCGACGTCAGGTTGAGCCGAACACCGTCGGTGAAGGCGCTGAGCGAACGCAAGATGGTCAGCAGGTACTCGGTGGACTTCGCCGAGAGCAGCGTCCCGCCGACCAGTTTCCGGAGCAGCGTGTGCGTCTCGGCCGGGGTGGTCTTGCCGAGGAAGAAGCGGTTCGGGTTCGCCACCGGGACGACCTGGGTGTGCACGAATCCCTTGCCGCGCAGGATCTCGTTGACCTCCGCGGCCGAGCAGACCAGCCCGCACAGGCGCACGGCGGTGTTGTCGGAAAGCGTGAGCAGCGCGGCCATCGCGTGCCCGAGGGTCACCGAACTCGGGTACGCGCCGTCGAGTCCGAAGATGCCGTCGGTGTCCTTGATGACGATGTCGGCCGTGACCTCGACGCGCTGGTCCAAAGTGAGCAGGCCGCGATCGATCTTGTCGAGCACCGCGGAGGCGACGGCGATCTTGTTGACGCTGTAGGCCTCGACGACCTCGTCGGCCCGCTCGGCGACGGCGGGCACCAGGTTCCCGGCGGCGTCCGCGACACTGACGTACGACGACCAGGTTCCGCCCGCTTTGGCGGTTTCCCTTGTGTAGGCCTCGGAAATCCGGCGGGCGGCGGCCGAGGCGTCGGGGGCGGCAGTGTCCGCTTCGGACTCTTCGACGGCGTGAGCGACTTGCGTCGTCCCGAGCACAGCGCCCGCGGCGGCGACCGTGCCCAGCCCCAGCAGGCGACGACGATTGACGTTGGTATCCACTTCGGAACCCTACCGCGTTCAGCCGGCCGGGGTGACGAATCCGGTGTCGTAGGCCTTGATGACCGCCTGTGTCCGGTCCCTCGCGCCGAGTTTCGCGAGAATGTTCCCGACATGCGTCTTCACCGTCTGCACGCCGAGATACAGCTCCCCGGCGATCTCCACATTGGACAGTCCACCCGCCATCAGCCGCAGCACCTCGCGTTCGCGTTCGGTGAGCCCGGCGCCGGCGAGACCGTCCTGCGGGCCCCGTTTCGCCTGCAGCGCGGCCAGCCGCCGGATCGCGGCCGGGAACAGCAGGGACTCCCCCGCTGCGACGGTCCGGATCGCCGCGACGATCTCCTCGGGCCGGGTCCGCTTCAGCAGGAACCCGCTCGCGCCCGCGAGCAGGGCGTCGTAGACGTAGTCATCGTTTTCGAAGGTGGTCACCACGATCACCTTCGGCGGATTGTCCAGAGTGGACATCAGATGGGCGGTCGCCTGTATTCCGTCGATCGACGGCATCCGGACGTCCATCAGGACGACGTCGGGGCGGAACCGCGAGACCAGGCCCGGCACCTCCGCGCCGTCGGCCGCCTCGCCCACGACCTCCAGATCCGGTTCGGCGGCGACGATCGCCCGCAGCCCGGCGCGGATGAGCTGTTCGTCGTCGACCAGCAGCACGCCGATGCTCATCGCCGGTTCCCCCATGGCACCGCCACCTCGACCTTCCACAGTCCGTCCGCGCGGCCCGCCGTGATCGTGCCGCCCAGCACGTCCACCCGTTCCGCCATCCCCCGCAGCCCCCGGCCGCCCCCGTCCCGTGACGGCGCTGCGGCACCGAGCGGGTTGGACACCCGCAGCCGCACCAGCTCCGGCCCGACGTCGACGAGCACCGTCACCGGAACCTTACCGGCGTGCCGCAACGCGTTCGTCAGGCATTCCTGCAGGATGCGGTAGGCCTCGCGGGAGACGACCGGCGGCACAGCCGACGGTTCGCCGCGGACCTCGGCCGACACCTCCGCGCCCGCCAGCCGGGTCGCCTCGATCAGCGACGGCAGCTCTCCCAGTCCGGACTGCGGCGTCCTCGACGACGTCTCCTCCCGCAGCAACCCGAGAACGTGGTCGAGATCGTCGAGCGCGGCGCGGGCGGAGTCCTCGATCGCGGTGAGCGCCTGCTCGGTGAAGTCGGGATCGGCACGCAGGGTCCGGCGCGCGGCCCCGGCCTGGATGGTCACGACGCTGAGCGCGTGCCCGACCGAGTCGTGCAGCTCCCGCGCCAGCCGGTTGCGTTCGGCGAGCTGTTCGGTGCGCTTCTCCAGTTCGGCGATCCGTTCGGCGGCCGAGACGCCCAGCAGGCTCCGGGCACAGCGGGTCAGCACCGCACCGGCCATCCAGACGCCGTACGCCAGCGCCACGAGACCGAGCAAAAGCACCGCCGGGATCCACGCGCTCGCCCAGCCTTCGGGCACCAGGATCGGGTTCTCGGTGGACAGGGCGATCCGGCCGGTGAACGGCGCCGCGACCGCGAACCCGAAGACCACCGGGACGACCAGGCTGATCAGGCTGACCACGCAGCCGGTCCCGACGTGCAGCAGGAACATCGCGCTCGACCGCAGCCGGACCGGCCAGCTTCCCGCCGGCCCGAAGGTCGCTCCCGGCACCGGGTCGTCCAGCAGTTCCCGCACGGCCGCGCCCTCCAGCACCCGGACGGCGGGGAGGAACGACGACGCGATCATCACGAGGGCCACCACGACCAGCCCGATGATCACCCCGTACTCCATCGTCGTGGCGAGTGGCAGCAGCGAGGGCACGATGACGGCGGCGAAGAGCAGATACGGCACGCTCAGGGCACCGCCGAGGATGAAGTACACCCACCGGCGGTAGGTCGCCCGATCCGTGAGCGGGCCGAAGACTCGCATGCGTTTTCCCTCGTGAGTGGTAAAGACGGTTCTAACCGTCATTACCACTCACGAGGGTCTCCGCGATCTCCCGCGCCAGGGCGACCCGGTGCGCGTCGCCGTCGATGCCGGTATGCGCCACGGCGCCCTCCAGCAGGAGGAAGAGCTGCTCCGCGAGCCGCTCCGGATCGGCGGCGCGCGGCGCGTCCTCGCGGAGGAGCTCGGCGAACTTCGCCCGCACCGCGGCCTTGTGCCGCCGGATCACGTCGAGCCCGGGATGCCCGGGGGTCAGTTCGGCGGCCGCGTTCAGGAACGCGCAGCCCCGATCGCTGCCGAGCCCGGGATGGTCGATGTAGGCGTCGAAGACCACGAGCGCGCGAGGCGGGGAGGCTTCGGCCAGCCGCTCTTCGAGATACGCCCACCAGACGTCATGGCGCCGCCGCAGATAAGCGACCGTGAGCTCCGTCTTCGATCCGAAGCACGCGTACAACGTCTTCTTCGTGACACCGGCGGCCTCGGCCACGGCCGCGACGCCCACCGCGTTCAGGCCCTCCCGATAGAAGAGCTTGCTCGCGGCACTCAGGACACGCTCGCCGGCGGGGGTCAGCATGCCTCGACTATACCGATCGGTTGACCCGAGCGTGAAATGCGGGAACACTCCACAGGTATACCGATCGGTATACATCTGGAGGAGAACTGATGGTTTCTTCGTACAAACGCGAGCTGACCCTCACCGCGGCGGGGTTGTCGCTGATCGCGGTCTCATACGGACTCGCGAGGTACGCGTACGGCCTCTTCGCGCCGGCCCTCCGGGCGGAGTTCGGCCTCGACGGGGGCACGCTCGGCACCATCGCGTCGGGCAGTTACGTCGCGTACTGCCTCGCCGTGATCGCCTCGACCGCCGTCACGGCCCGCTGGGGCGCGCGGGCGGGCGCCCTCGCCGCCGGGACGACCGCGACCGCGGGGACCGCCCTGATCGCGGCCGCCCCGAACGCCGCCGTCCTCGCCGTGGGCGTCGTCCTCGCCGGAGCCAGCACCGGCCTGGCCTCCCCTTCGCTCGCCGACGCGGTCTCACGTGTCGTCCGCGCGAACCGCCGCGACCGGGCCCAGGCCGTGGTGAACGCCGGAACCGGACTCGGCGTGCTCGTCTCCGGACCGGTCTCGCTGCTCGCCGTCGGCGACTGGCGGCTGGCTTGGTGGGCCTTCGCCGCGGCCTCCGCGCTGGTGACCGCGTGGATCGCCCGCGTCGTGCCGCCGGTCAGGGAGCGCCGCGAGCACGGGCTGCCGGTGCCGCTGTTCCCGCCGTCCACCAGGCGGCTGCTGCCCGCCGCCGCGACACTGGGCCTGGCCAGCGCGGCCGTCTGGACGTTCGGCCGCGACATCGCCGTGAGCGTCGGCGGACTCGGCGAGACCGAGTCGACCGTGGTGTGGATCGTCCTCGGCGCCGTCGGCCTGGCCGGCGCGTTCACCGCCGAGCTGACCTCCCGGGCGGGGCTGCGCCGGGCCTGGTCGGCGGGGATGATCCTGTTCGCCGCCGCCACGGCGCTCTTCGCCCTCGCCACCCGGTCCCTCCCGGCGCTGATCATCGCGGCGGCGCTCTTCGGGGCCGTCTACATCGGACTGACCGGGGTGCTGATCCTGTGGGGTACCAGGGCCTATCCGGGCTCGCCCGCGTTCGGCGTCGGCGTGGCCTTCCTGCTGCTGGCGCTCGGACAGGCCGCCGGGGCGCCGCTGATCGGTTTCCTCGGCGACCTCATCGATCTCCGCGCCGGATTCCTCGCGGCGGCCGCCATGGCCGTCCTCGGCCTCCTGTTCGCGCCCACGGAGGCGAGGGCGACCTACAACTTCGGGCTCCGTTCCCTCTCAAGGGTGAGTTCCGTCCCGCCGGAGCGGGAATCCCGCGCGGGCCGCGCGTGATGTCCTCGTCGGCATGAACCTGCTGCTCGGCCTGCTCAGCCTGCCCGCCTACGCGCTCATGCTGTGGCCGCTCGTGGTCGCCGCCCGCCGCGTGCTCGGTGTGCGGATCGGCGTGCTCCGCGCGTTGTGCGCCGCCGGTTTCGGCTGGCTCGTCGCGGGTGGCATCCTCAGCGCGTTCCCCCGGCCGATGTACGCAGGGGGCGCCTTCGCCGGACTGGTCATCCCGGTGGCGGGCGGCGCCTTCCTGGCGACCCTGATCTTCCTGTTCGTCGCGGAGTTCGTCCTGCCGTCGGGTTCCGGACCAGGGGTGATCGGCAGGATCCGCTCGCTGCGCCGTCGCGCGGCCCGGACGCGGCGCTACTCGCAGATCACCCGGATCGCGGTCAAGCACGGCCTCGGCCGTTACCTCACCGGCCGTCGCGAACCCGGCCTCGCCCAGGTCCGGCACGCCAAACTGGCGCGATCGCTGCGACGCGCGCTGGAGGAGGGCGGCGTGACGTTCGTGAAACTCGGCCAGCTGCTCTCCACGCGGTCGGATCTGCTGCCGCCGGTGTTCATCGACGAACTCGGCAAACTCCAGGACCAGGTGGCCTTCGCCGACGCCGACGAGGTCGCGACGGTGCTGCGGGAAGAACTGGGCGGGAACCCGGAAGAGATCTTCGCCGAGTTCGATCCGGAGCCGATCGCGGCCGCGTCGATCGCGCAGGTCTACCGGGCGAAGCTGCGCGATGGGCGGGAAGTGGTCGTCAAGGTGCAGCGGCCCGGAGTGCAGTCGCTCGTCGAGCGGGACCTCGACATCGTCCGCCGTGTGGCGGCCGCACTGGACCGGCGTGCGGGCTGGGCCCGTTCCCTCGGCGTCGTCGACCTCGCCGAAGGCTTCGCCGACGCGCTGGTCGAGGAACTCGATTTCCGCACCGAGGCCAGGAACATCGAAGCGGTGGCCGCGGCCTACGCCGGCGACGAGGTCGCTCTGCCGTCCGTCCACAAAGAACTGTCCACCGAGCGCGTGCTGGTGATGCGGCGCCTCGACGGCAAGCCGCTCGCCTCCGCCCGGGAGCAGGTCCCGGCCGCGGAACGGGCCAAGCTCGCGCGGTCGATGCTGCGCTGTGTGCTCGGACAGGTGATGGGCAGTGGCGTCTTCCACGCCGATCCGCATCCCGGCAACGTCCTGCTGCTCACCGACGGCAGGCTGGGCCTGCTCGACTTCGGCTCCGTCGGACGGCTCGACTCCGGGCTGCGCGGCGGGCTGCGGAACCTGCTCCTCGCCCTCGACCGCGGCGACCCGGCCGCGTTGCGCGACGGCCTGCTGGAGATCGTCGACCGGCCGGACGAGATCGAGGAGCGGCGGCTGGAGCGGGCGCTGGGCGCCTTGGTGGCCAAGCACTTCAACCACGGACAGGCCCCGGATCTGGACATGTTCACCGACCTGTTCCGGGTCATCGCCGACTTCCGGCTCAGCGTGCCGCCGCCGATCGCCGCGGTGTTCCGCGCACTGGCCACTTTGGAGGGAACGCTGGCCGCGCTGGCGCCGGGATTCAACATCGTCGTCGAATCCCGCGCCTACGCCGCCGAGCAGGTGGGTGCCGGATTGCGCCCGGAATCGCTGCGCTCCACCGCCACCCACGAGCTGCTGGCGCTCCTGCCGGTGCTGCGCCGCCTGCCCCGCCGGGTCGACCGGATCGGCGAGGCGCTGGAACAGGGCAGGCTTTCGGTCAACGTCCGGCTGTTCTCCGACGAACGCGACCGCGACGTGGTCACCGGACTGGTGCACGAACTCCTGCTGGCCTTCGTCGGCGCGGCCACCGGGCTGATGGCCGTGCTGCTGCTGAGCAGTACGACCGGCCCGGAGATGCTGCCCGGCGTCACCCTGCACCAGATGTTCGGCTACAACCTGCTGGTGATCAGTGCCCTGGTGGGACTGCGGCTGCTCTTCGTCGTTTTCCGGCGGACCGGACAACGCTCACGATCGCCCCGATGACACCGAGCACGACGAGGCCGATTCCGGCGAACATGAGGTATCGCGAGGTACGGAACCCGGTGTCGGACACGGGATCGCCGGGAAGCCCGGCCTCGACGAACGCGGTGGTCTGCGGGAAGGGTTCCGCGCTGAGGATGCTCCCCAGGCCGACGACGATCCCGCGTACCTTCGACAGGGGAACGGCGCCCTGGCCCGGCATGTCCGCGAACAGCCGCGAGTCGGCGGAATTGTTCCGCTGATCGCCGGCCAGGTACACCGATCCCGGGGGAACCTGGACGTCGAACGACCGGTACTCCTTGCGGCCGTACCCGTTGTCGTCATCGGCGTACGGCTCTTTGACCGGCTTCCCGTTGACGGTGATCAGGTTGTCGGCCGAGCAGCAGACGACCCGATCGCCGCCGACGCCGATCACCCGCTGGATGGCCAGCCCCGCTTGGGCCGACGTCCCCGGGTAGGCGCTCAGATCCATCAGGACCACCGCGCCACGCGGGATCTCCGGCACGTCGGCCCAGCGGTAGAGCACGACCGAACCGCGCGGGACCGTGGAAGCCATCGCGCCATCGGCGAAGTTCATCATCCGGTAACCCATCAGGGTCCAGAAACCGTATCCCCCGGTGCCCACGCCGACGATCGCCACCAGGATCATCACGAGCAGGAGCGGGGAGAATCTTCGCTTCGGCCCGGATCTGTCGGCGGGCGGAGCGGGGAAGTCCGTTTCGGTCACAGCGCACGATAGCGCCGTCGGCCGACACTTTCCGGCGAACGCTCAACCCCGGGGCGCGTACATGACGACCCCGACGCCCACCAGGCAGATCAGCGCGCCGAGGACGTCGTAGCGGTCCGGCCGGTAGCCGTCGGCGACCATCCCCCACGCGAGCGAGCCCGCGACGAACACTCCCCCGTACGCGGCGAGGATGCGGCCGAAGTTCGCGTCGGGCTGCAGTGTCGCGACGAAGCCGTAGAGGCCCAGCGCGACGACGCCCGCCCCGATCCACAGGTAGCCGCGGTGCTCCCGGACGCCTTGCCAGATCAGCCACGCGCCGCCGATCTCCAGCAAGGCGGCGAGCGCGAACAGCGCGATGGACCTGAAGATCACCCTCGGAGCTTAACGACGGGGATCGCGCGCCTTGGAGGGGCTGAAGGGCGCTTTCCCCGCATCTCATGCGAGGAAAGCGCCCTTCGCCGCATCTGATGCGAGGAAAGGCCCCTTCAGCCACAGTATAGGGCGTTATACAAAACTCCCGAAGCGCGCAAAAGTGAGGGTCAGACGGTGAAGCCGAGGGCCCGCAGCTGTTCGCGGCCGTCCTCTGTGATCTTCTCCGGACCCCACGGCGGCATCCAGACCCAGTTGATCCGGAAGTCCTTGACCAGCCCGGTTCCCCCGCCGACGAGCGCGGCGCCGGTCTGGTCCTCGATGACGTCGGTCAGCGGGCAGGCCGCGGACGTCAGCGTCATGTCGATGGTGGCGGTGTTGTCCGCCTCGACGCGGATGTCGTAGACCAGGCCGAGGTCGACGACGTTGATGCCCAGCTCCGGGTCGACGACGTCGCGCATCGCCTCTTCGAGGTCCTCCACCTTCGCCAGGTCGGCGGCGTCGGGGGCGGCGGTGGTCTCGGCGTCGAGGTCGGCGGCTGTGCGCCCCTCGCGGGTTTCGGTCTGCTGTTCGGTCATGCCGTCTCAACTCCGTTGGTCGTGCGGGCGACGGCGTCCTTGAACGCCATCCATCCGAGCAGGGCGCATTTCACGCGGGCCGGGTACTTGGCAACGCCGGCGAAGGCGATGCCGTCCTCCAGCACTTCCTCGTCCGGCTCGATCTGACCCTTGCCCTGCATCAGCTCGACGAAGGCGTCCATGGTGGTGAACGCCTCCTCCACGGTGTGCCCGACGACGAGATCCGTCAAGACCGACGTGGACGCCTGGCTGATCGAACAGCCCTGGCCCTCGTAGGAGACGTCGGCGACCTTCCCGCCGTCGACCTTCACCCGCAGCGTCACCTCGTCGCCGCAGGTCGGGTTGACCTGGAACGATTCGGCGTCGAACGGCTCGCGCAGACCGCGGCCGTGCGGGTTCTTGTAGTGGTCCAGGATGATCTCCTGGTACATGCTTTCGAGGTTCATCAGGCCACCCCGAAGAACTTCTGCGCCTCGCGCACACCGTTCACCAGCGCGTCCACTTCGGACATCGTGTTGTAGACGTAGAACGACGCGCGCACGGTCGCCGGGACCGAGCAGGCCCGGTGCAGCGGCCACGCGCAGTGGTGCCCGACGCGGACGGCGATACCGAGGCTGTCCAGCACCTGGCCCGAGTCGTGCGGGTGCACGCCGTCGATGACGAAGGACACCAGCCCACCGCGGTCGGCCATGTCGGTGGGGCCGATGATCCGGACACCGGGGATCTCCCCGAGCCCGGCCAGCGCCGCCTCGGTGAGGAGGTGCTCGTGCGCGGCGACCCGGTCCATGCCGATCGCCGACAGGTAGTCGGCGGCCGCGCCGAGGCCTACGGCCTGCGACGTCATCGGGGTACCCGCCTCGAACCGCTGCGGCGGCGCGGCGAAGGTGGTCTGCTCCATGCGGACCAGCTCGATCATCGAACCGCCGGTCAGGAACGGCGGCATCGCTTCGAGCAGCTCACGGCGGCCGTAAAGGACACCGATGCCGTACGGGCCGACCATCTTGTGCCCGGCGAAAGCGGCGAAGTCGACGTCCAGGTCGTGCAGATCGACCGGGAAGTGCGGCACCGACTGGCAGGCGTCCAGCACGACCAGCGCGCCGACCTTGTGCGCCTTCTCCGTCAGGAGCTTGACCGGGTTGATCGTGCCGAGCACGTTGGACTGGTGCGTGAACGCGAGCACCTTGGTCCGCTCGGTGATCAGCTCGTCCACATTGGACAGGTCGAGGCGGCCGTCGGGGGTGACGGAGAACCACTTCAGCGTCGCGCCGGTGCGCTGGCAGAGTTGCTGCCACGGCACCAGGTTCGCGTGGTGCTCCATCTCGGTGATGACGATCTCGTCACCCGGGCCGATCTTGAACCGCTCGGCCCCGGGACCGGCCGTGGCGGCGTTGCTCATCGCGTAGGCGACGAGGTTGATGCCCTCGGTGGCGTTCTTGGTGAACACCAGCTCGTGCGGCGAGGCGCCGACGAACTCCGCGATCCGCACGCGGGCGGATTCGTAGGCGTCGGTCGCCTCCTCGGCGAGCTGGTGCGCGCCGCGGTGCACCGCGGCGTTCGAGGTCTCCAGGAACCGGCGCTCGGCTTCGAGCACCTGCGCCGGTTTCTGGGACGTCGCACCGGAATCCAGATACACCAAGGGTTTCCCGTCCCGCACCGTGCGGGTCAGGATCGGGAAGTCGGCCCTGATGGCCGCTACGTCCAGCGGTACAGCAGAGTTAGCCGTGGTGGTGGTCATCGGGCCAACTCCTCTCGGTGTAGTCGTGAAGTTCAGTGATCAGACGGCGGCGGTCTCGGTGGAGCCCGCGTACTTGACGTACCCGTTCTCCTCCAGCTCGTCCGCGAGTTCACGGCCTCCGGACGCGACGATCTTGCCGCCGGCGAAGACGTGCACGAAGTCGGGCGTGATGTGCCGCAGGATCCGCGTGTAGTGCGTGATCAGCATGACCCCGGCGTCGTTGGTGGCCTTGAACTCGTTGACACCCTCGGACACGACGCGCAGCGCGTCGACATCGAGGCCGGAGTCGGTCTCGTCGAGGATGGCGATCTTCGGCTTGAGCAGCGCCAGCTGCAGGATCTCGTGACGCTTCTTCTCACCACCGGAGAAGCCCTCGTTCACCGAACGCTCGGCGAACTCGGACGAGATCTCCAGCTTGCCCATCTCCTCCTTGACCTCCTTGACCCAGTGGCGCAGCTTGGGGGCCTCGCCACGGACCGCGGTGGCCGCGGTGCGGAGGAAGTTGGACATGGACACGCCCGGAACCTCGACCGGGTACTGCATGGCGAGGAACAGGCCCGCGCGGGCGCGCTCGTCGACGCTCATCTCGAGCACGTCCTCACCGTCGAGCAGGACCTGCCCGGAGGTGACTTCGTACTTGGGGTGACCGGCGATGGCGTAGGACAGCGTGGACTTGCCCGAACCGTTGGGGCCCATGATCGCGTGGGTCTCGCCCGACTTGATGGTCAGGTTGACGCCCTTGAGGATCTCCTTGGGGCCCTCCTCGGTCGTGACCGAGGCGTGCAGATCCTTGATTTCCAGCGTAGGCATTTCTTTCCTAAAGTCTGATGTGGACGGACGAGGGCTTAGACGCCCACGGCTTCGAGTTCGGCTTCGATCGCGGCCTCGAGACGCTCGCGCACCTCGGGAACGCCGATCTTGACCAGGATCTCGTGGAAGAACCCGCGTACGACCAGGCGACGCGCGGCGTCTTCGCCGATTCCGCGCGACTGAAGGTAGAACAACTGCTCGTCGTCGAACCTTCCCGTCGCGCTCGCGTGGCCGGCGCCTTCGATCTCGCCGGTCTCGATCTCCAGGTTCGGGATCGAGTCCGCCCGCGCGCCCGGCGTCAGCACCAGGTTGCGGTTGAGCTCGTAGGTGTCGGTGGCCTCGGCGGCCGCCCGGATCAGCACGTCGCCGACCCACACGGTGTGCGCGCCGTCGCCCTGCAGCGCGCCCTTGTACATCACCCGCGACTTGCAGTTCGGCACCGCGTGGTCGACGAAGAGACGGTGCTCCTGGTGCTGTCCCTCGTCCGCGAAGTACAGGCCGAGCATCTCGACGTCGCCGCCCTTGTCGGCGAAGGTCGCCGTCGGGGAGACGCGGACGAGGTCACCGCCCAGGGTGATGACGATGTGCTTGAGGCTGGCGTCGCGGCCGAGCTTGAGGTGCTGCTCGGAGACGTGCACCGCGTCGTCGGCCCAGTCCTGGACGCTGACCACGGTCACGTTCGCCGAATCGCCGATGACGAACTCGACGTTGTCGGCGTAGGTGCCCGAGCCGACGTGGTCGAGGACGATCACGGCCTCGGAGAACTGCTCGGCGCGCACCTGCACGTGCCCGTAGGCCACCTTGCCCTCGCCGGGACCGGTGATCTTCACCGTCGACGGCTTCGACGTCTTCGTCTCCTTGGGCACCGTGATGACGGTGGCCTCGGTGAACGAGGAGTAGGCCTGCGCGGCGATCCGGTCGCTCGGGACACCCGCGGCGCCGAGGCGCTCGTCGTCCCGGCCGACCTGCTCGATCTTCAGTTCAGGGGCGGCGTCGGCGTCCACGGTGGCCGAACCCGAGGCGGCGGCGGACCCGTCGTGCAGGCCGCGCAGCCGCTTCATCGGAGTGAAACGCCAGTTCTCCTCACGGCCGCCGGGGACCTCGAAGGCCTCGACGTCGTAGGAGGTGAAGCGCTCCGCGCGGGACGTGGCCGGAATGACCACGCCCTCGCGCATCGCTTCGGAAACGTTGTTCTCGGTAACCGACATGACTAGCCGACGGACCCTTCCATCTGAAGCTCGATCAGGCGGTTCAGCTCGAGCGCGTACTCCATCGGCAGCTCACGCGCGATGGGCTCGACGAACCCGCGCACGATCATCGCCATGGCCTCGGCCTCGTCGAGACCGCGCGACATGAGGTAGAACATCTGGTCTTCGCTGACCTTCGAGACGGTCGCCTCGTGGCCCATGGAGACCTCGTCGTTGCGGATGTCGACGTACGGATACGTGTCCGACCGCGAGATCGTGTCCACCAGCAGCGCGTCACAGACCACGCTGGACCGCGAGTGGTGCGCCCGCTTCGCGACCTTGACCAGGCCTCGGTAGGAGGTGCGGCCACCGCCGCGCGCCACCGACTTCGACACGATGGTCGAGGAGGTGTGCGGCGCCAGGTGCTCCATCTTCGCGCCGGCGTCCTGGTGCTGGCCTTCGCCCGCGAACGCGACCGAGAGGACCTCGCCCTTGGCGTGCTCGCCCATCAGGAAGACGGACGGGTACTTCATCGTGACCTTGGAACCGATGTTGCCGTCGATCCACTCCATGGTCGCGCCCTCTTCGCACTTGGCGCGCTTGGTGACCAGGTTGTAGACGTTGTTCGACCAGTTCTGGATGGTCGTGTAACGGCAGCGGGCGCCCTTCTTCACGATGATCTCCACGACCGCCGAGTGCAGCGAGTCGGACTGGTAGATCGGCGCGGTGCAACCCTCGACGTAGTGCACGTAGGCGTCTTCGTCGACGATGATCAGGGTCCGCTCGAACTGACCCATGTTCTCGGTGTTGATGCGGAAGTACGCCTGCAGCGGGATGTCCACCTTGACGCCCTTGGGCACGTAGATGAACGAGCCGCCGGACCACACCGCGGTGTTCAGCGCGGAGAACTTGTTGTCCCCGGCCGGGATCACGGAGCCGAAGTACTCCTTGAAGATCTCCGGGTGCTCCTTGAGCGCGGTGTCGGTGTCCAGGAACAGGACGCCCTGCGCCTCCAGATCCTCACGGATCTGGTGGTAGACGACCTCGGACTCGTACTGCGCGGCGACACCGGCGACGAGGCGCTGCTTCTCCGCCTCGGGGATGCCGAGGCGGTCGTACGTGTTCTTGATGTCCTCGGGCAGGTCCTCCCAGGAGGTGGCCTGCTTCTCCGTGGACCGCACGAAGTACTTGATGTTGTCGAAGTCGATCCCGGAGAGGTCCGCACCCCAGTTGGGCATCGGCTTCAAGTCGAAGAGCTTGAGCGCCTTCAGTCGCGCTTCGCGCATCCACTCCGGCTCGGACTTCTTCGAGGAGATGTCGGTGACGACGTCCTCGTTCAGTCCGCGACGGGCGCTAGAGCCCGCCTCGTCGGAGTCCGCCCAGCCGAACGCGTACTTGCCAAGGGACTCGATGGTCTCTTCCTGGCTCATGGGCGCGGTGGTGGGAGTGCGCTGCTCGGCAGCGGCAGTCATGCGGGTTTCCCTCCATTCGGGATCCGTGCTGTGCGCCCTGGAGAGGGCGCCGTGCTTCCCGGCCCGGGTGTGGCCGGGTGACCCGCCGAAGCGACGGGTACGTGTGTGGTGCACGCGTTGTCACCGCGTGCGATGGTCGCGAGCCGCTGCACGTGTGTACCCAGCAGCTGCGCGAATGCCTCGGTTTCGGCTTCACACAACTGGGGGAACGCGGCGGCGACGTGGGCGACCGGGCAATGGTGCTGGCAGAGCTGTTCTCCCGCCCCGACCTGACGGGTCGACGCAGCGTAGCCCTCCCTGGTCAGGGCGGCGGCGAGGGCCTCGGCACGGAGAGCCGGGTCCGCGTGCCTGGTGATCGCGTCCCGGTGCGGGCCGACGAGCGAGGCGACACGGGCCTCGGCGAACGCCTTCACGGCGTCTTCTCCGGCGTGCTCGGCGAGGAACCGGATGGCCGAGGACGCGAGGTCGTCGTAGGCGTGCCCGAACCGGGCCCGGCCCGCTTCGGTGAGCAGGAAGTTCTTGGCGGGACGGCCTCGTCCGCGCGGGCCGCGACGGGGCGCGTCGCGGGTCTCGGCCTCGCCGTCGGCCAGGAGCGCGTCGAGATGGCGGCGGACGGCGGCGGCGCTGATCCCCAGCTGCTCGGCGACCACGACCGCGGTCATCGGACCCTGTTCCAGCAGCAAGCGGGCCACTTCGTGCCTGGTCCGGCCCTCGGGGCCGACCTGCGCGGGGACAGGCTGGACCTCGGCGCGGGGCATGTCGCCACCGGCCTCGTTCCGCGTCCCCGTCTTTTTCACAACACAAGTGTGACGTATTTCCGGGGAGACGGCAAAGAGGGGTGCCTCACGGAGTGGCGCGCGTCACGTCGGAGCCGAAGGACGCTTTCCCCGCATGCGATGAGACGAAAGCGTCCTTCACCGCGTCGCATGCGGTGAAGGACGCTTTCAGCCCTCGGTAACCACGTACCCGCTCAGTCTGTTCCCGCGATCGCTACCCTTCGTGCGTGGCAGTGGGCGAGCACCCGGCGCGACGGGACACGGACGGGGCAAGGCCGGAGGAAGATCCGGCCGCGGGATCGGTGGCGACACTGTCCCCGGCGCGTCCGCACGAGCCCGAGCCCCTCGATGACAAGGAAACGCGCGGACTGAACGTGGTCCGCCGGTTCGGCGCGGTCGGTTCCCTGTTCCTCGCCCTCGGCTCACTCGGCGCCGGTGCCGCGCCGGTGATCAACCCGGTCCAGGAGATCCCGGTCCTGCGGCTGTTCACCCGTATTCCCACCGTCTCGCTCGCGATGGGCCTCGCCGGGATGGCGATCATCGTGCTGAGCTGGCTGATGCTCGGCCGGTTCGCCCAGCCCGCGCGCCGCCGCCTCGCCACCCAGGGCCAGCTCGCCCGCACCATCGCGCTCTGGTGCGCGCCGCTGCTGGTCATCCCCCCGCTGTTCTCCCGCGACGTCTACAGCTACCTCGCGCAGAGCGAGATCGTGGCGCGCGGGATGGACCCGTACTCCCTCGGCCCGGCCGAGGCGCTCGGCGTCTCCGACCCGCTGACCTCGGGTGTCTCCAACATGTGGCGCGAGACCCCGGCGCCCTACGGTCCGCTGCTGCTCCGCCTCGGCGGCTGGCTCGCCCCGCTGAGCAGCGGGAACATCGTCACCGGGGTGCTGCTGCAGCGCGGTCTGGCGCTGATCGGCGTCATCCTGATCATCTGGGCGCTGCCCAGACTGGCCCGGCGGTTCGGCGTGCAGCCCGCCACCGCGCTGTGGCTCGGCGCGGCGAACCCGCTGCTGATCTTCCACTTCGTCGCGGGCGCCCACAACGACGCGCTGGCGATCGGGCTCATGGTGGCCGGGCTGGAGATCGGCATCCAGCGGATGCCGGTGCGGTACAAGCACGACGCCGTCCCGTCGCTGGCGAAGGGCGAAATACTGTTCATCGGGCTCGGCGTGGTGATCATCACCCTCGGCGTCGCGGTGAAGCTGAACGCGATCCTGGCGTTGCCGTTCCTCACCGTCATGGTGGCCAGACGCTGGCACGGCCGGATCAAGGACCTCCTCACCGCCGCGATCCCGATGGCCCTGCTGTTCGGCGTGGTCCTGGTGGCCGTCTGTTACGGCACCGGCCTGGGCTTCGGCTGGGTCGGCGCGCTCGGCACGCCGGGACTGGTCCGCTCGTGGATCTCGCCGACGTCGGAACTCGCCGCGCTCGGCGGCGTCCTCGGCATCGCGCTCGGCCTCGGCAACCACACCAACGCGATGGTGCCGATCCTCGGCACGCTCGGCTATCTCGTCGCGGGCGCGGTGACGGTCAAGTTCCTCTGGGACAGCTTCAAATGGCGCTACCGGCCGATCATCGGCCTCGGCGTCTCGCTGGGCGCGGTGATGGTGCTGCACGTGGCGCTGCAGCCCTGGTATCTGCTGTGGGCGATCATCCCGCTCGCCGCCGCGGCGGGCACCTCGCGCTTCCGCATCGCCGCGACGATCGTCACCGCCGTCCTGCCGTTCCTGCTGCCCACCACGGGCAGCACCTTCGACGGCCGCGGTTACGTCCTGCCGTTCGCCTGGGCCGCCGCCGGGGCCGTCACGCTACTGGGACTGTTCATCGTCCACCGTCTCTCGCCGCTGCTGCTGTCCAGACCGTCCCCGGAGCATTCGGTCCCGGCGTGAGGCCGTATCGTGACCTGTCGTGAACGCCCCCGCCGTCGAGATCACCGGGCTGGTGAAACGCTACGGATCCACCACCGCGGTCGATGGACTCGACCTGCGGATGGAACGTGGCGCACTGCTCGCTCTGCTCGGCCCGAACGGGGCCGGCAAGACCACCACCGTCGAGATCTGCGAAGGCTTCCTGCGGCCTGACGACGGCGAAGTCCGCGTGCTGGGATTAGATCCTTCGCACGACGGATCCGCGCTGCGGCCGCGGATCGGCGTGATGCCGCAGGGCGGCGGCGCCTATCCCGGCGTCCGCGCCGACGAGATGCTCGGACTGGTCGCCGCGTGCGCCGCGAACCCGCTGGATCCGGCGTGGCTGCTGGACGTCCTCGGTCTCGCGGGAGCGCGGAAGACACCGTTCAAACGGCTTTCCGGTGGGCAGCAGCAGCGGCTCTCGCTCGCCTGCGCGCTCGTCGGGCGCCCGGAACTGCTCTTCCTCGACGAGCCGACGGCCGGGATGGACCCGCAGGCCCGCCGCCTGGTCTGGGATCTGCTCGAAGCACTGCGCGCAGACGGGGTCAGCGTGCTGCTCACCACGCATCTGATGGAGGAGGCCGAGACGCTGGCCGACACCGTGGTGATCGTGGATCACGGCAAGGTCGTCGTCGAAGGCTCGCCGCGCGCGCTGACCGTCGACGCGGGTGAGGCCGCGCAGCTGCGGTTCAAGGCCCGCACGCGGCTCGACACCGCACTGCTGACCGCGGCTCTGCCCGAAGGCCACCTCGTGCACGAGTCCGCGCCGGGGACCTATCTCGTCGAAGGCGCGATCGACCCGCAGGTGGTGTCCACGGTGACGGCCTGGTGCGCGCAGCAGGGCGTCATGCCCGAGGAACTGCAGGTCGGCAGGCGCACGCTGGAAGAGGTCTTCCTGGAGCTGACCGGACGGGAACTGCGCGCATGACCACGCTGCCCACATCGCCCACGCCGCGCTTCGCCGCGGGCACTTTCACCCCGGCCCCCGGTCGCGGTTCGCTCGGCAAGATGCTGCGCACGCACGCGAAGGTCGAGGCGAGCCTGACCCTGCGCCACGGCGAGCAGATCCTGCTGACCCTGCTCATCCCGCTCGCGCTGCTGATCGGCCTGTCGCTGCTGGACATCCTGCCGTCGGCACAGCTCGGCTCGTCGTCCAAAGTGGACTGGATAACGCCGAGGATCCTCGCGCTGGCGGTGATGTCGTCCGCGTTCACCGGACAGGCCATCGCACTCGGTTTCGACCGCCGTTACGGCGTCCTCAAACGGCTTTCCGCCACCGCCCTGCCCCGCTGGCTGCTGATCGCCGGCCGGGTGGCCGCCGCGCTGGTCGTGGTCGCGCTGCAGGCGGTGATCCTCGGCGTCGTGGCCGCGCTGCTGGGCTGGTCCCCGTCACTCGGCGGACTCCTGGGCGCGATCCCGTTCCTGATCGCCGGCACGTTCGCGTTCGGCGCCCTGGGGCTGCTGCTCGGCGGGGCGCTGCGCGCGGAGGCCGTGCTGGCGCTGGCGAACATCGTCTGGTTCGTGCTGCTGCTCGCGGGCGGCATCCTGCTGGCACCGTCGACGATGCCGTCGGGACTGGCGACGTTCGTCGAGCTGCTGCCCTCCGGCGCGCTCGCCGAAGGGCTCCGCTCGGTCCTGCTGGACGGGTCGTTCGGCTGGGGCCCGTTCGCCGTCCTCATCGGCTGGGGTGTCGTCGCGGGCGCGCTGGCCAGCAAGACCACGAAGCTCACCTGAGGCGGCCGACACAGGCCGGTGCGGCCGGTGGAACGCTCTCAGCGACGGCGTTCTAGCATCGAGCGGTGCCGTTCCAGAGCCTTGTAGCGCGTCTGCCGTATCCCTCGTTCGCGGTTCAGCGAGCGGTCGCGATGGCGGCGGTGATCGCCCAGGCCGGAATCGGCGTCACCGGCTCGGTCGTCCGGGTCACCGGTTCGGGGCTCGGCTGCCCCACCTGGCCCCAGTGCGTCGAAGGCAGCATCGTCCCCGAGGCGCATCCCGAGTTCGACGCGCTCAACCAGTGGATCGAGTTCAGCAACCGGATGCTGACCGGTGTCGTCATCGCCGTCGCCGCGCTGTGCGTGATCACCGCGTGGCGGGTGCAGATCGAGCACCCGAGCCGCCGTCGTCTGGTGAAGCTGGCCTGGACGATGCCGGCGGGCGTGCTGCTGCAGGCCGTCGTCGGCGGGATCACCGTGCTCGCGAAACTCGAATGGTGGACCGTCGCGCTGCACTTCCTGGCCTCCACTCCCCTGGTCTGGCTCGCGGTCCTGTTGCTGCGCGCGTTCTCCGAAGGTGACGAGCCCGCCCGCCGGCTCATCCCGGACGCGGGCCGCAAGACCCTGATCGTGCTCGCCGCGTCGATGTGGGCCGTCCTCGTGGCGGGCACCACCGTGACCGGCGCCGGCCCGCACGGCGGCGACCCCGGCACCCACCGGCTCCAGGCGCCGATCGAGACGCTCACCCAGATCCACGGCGGTCTGCTGGTGGTCTACCTGATCGTGCTCGCCGTCTTCGGCCTCCAGCTGATGCGCGGCAGCACGCCGAAGGGACTGTGGCGGCGCTACACCGTCGTGTGGGTGGTCGCGCTGGCGCAGGGCGTCCTGGGCTCGGTGCAGTACGCCCTGGGCGTGCCGGAGGCGCTGGTCTCCTTCCACGTCCTCGGCTCCGCGCTGGTGATCATCTCGACCGCGGCACTGTGGTGCGGATCACGCGATCGTGGTCCGGCGCCGGTTTCCCCCGCCGCTGACCGGGAACTCGCCACTTCGAACTGACCCCCTGGCAAACCGGACGTAACCCCCGGGCGGCGTGCTCGCCAGACACTGCCCTTACGCTGCGTTTCGGTGCCCCGCACGGGGGTTCACCACCGAGTCGAGGCACGAGGTGTCGTATGACCGCCAGCACCGAGCCGGACGCACCGGCCAGTCAAGCCAAACCCCTGATCTCCCATCGCCGGGGCTCCGGGGAGATGTTGATCCTCAAGACCTTCCTGCTGGTCCCGTTCGTCGCACTGCTCGCCGCCGTGCCGATCGTGTGGGGCTGGGGCATGACCTGGGTCGATCTCGTGCTGGCGGCCGTGTTCTACACCGTCGGGACGCTCGGGGTGACCGTCGGCTACCACCGCTACTTCACCCATGGCGCGTTCAAGGCCGGACGGCCGCTGCGGATCGCGCTGGCCATCGCCGGGGGCTTCGCGGTGCAGGGGTCGGTCATCTTCTGGGTGGCCAGCCACCGTCGTCACCACGCCTTCGCCGACCGCGAAGGCGACCCGCACTCCCCCTGGCTGTTCGGGACCTCGCCCACGGCGCTGCTGCGCGGGTTCTGGCACGCGCATATGGGCTGGATGTTCAGCCGCGAGGTGACCAACTACGAGCGTTTCGCGCCGGATCTGGTGGCCGACAAGGATCTTCGCCTGGTGAACCGCTACTTCTGGCTGTGGATCACGCTCAGCCTGGCGCTGCCCGCGGTCCTCGGCGGACTGATCAGCTGGTCCTGGTGGGGTGTGGTGACCGGGTTCTTCTGGGCCGGCCTGGTCCGGATCGCCTTCCTGCACCACGTCAGCTGGTCGGTGAACTCGATCTGCCACCTGATCGGCGAGCGGCCGTTCGCCAGCCGTGACAAGGCGGCGAACTTCTGGCCGCTGGCGATCCTGTCCATGGGCGAGTCGTGGCACAACTCCCACCACGCCGACCCGACCTGCGCGCGGCACGGCGTCCTGCGCGGGCAGGTCGACGTGTCGGCACGGCTGATCTGGTTGTTCGAGAAGCTCGGCTGGGCGCGGGACGTGCGGTGGCCGAAGCCGGAGCGCTTGGCCGCCAAACGCGTGAAACCCGCCTGACGCCTAGCCTCTCTCGCGCGTTTCGTCCTCTGAATGCGACAGCTGTCCTGGGCGCACGGACGCTATGAAAGGACCTTTCCTTGCAAATTTTGCAAGGAAAGGTCCTTTCATAGCAACGCGGGAGGGGTCAGGCGAGTTGCTGCCGGACGGCGGAAGCGAACCGCCAGGCGGCCGCGTCGTCGGTCTGCCGGAAGCCCAGCGAAGGCTCGACGAGCTCCAGTTCCAGCAGCAGCGGCCTGCCGTCCGGCCCGGTGACGAGGTCGACGCGGGCGTAGAGCAGTTCCGCGCGCAGGATGCCAAGCAGGGCCGCCGTGGCGTCCAAGACGTCCTCGGCCAGCGCGCGGAATTTCGCGGCGGGCTGCGCGGGCGCGAGCTTTTCCGTGACGTACAGACCGGATTCGTCGAGTTCCCTGCCCAGCATCGCGGCCTTCGAGAACGCGTGCGAGTACACCCCGCCGAAGAACACCAGCGCGAGTTCGCCGTCGGTGTCCACAGTGGACTGATACGGCTGCAGCAGCGCGGTGTGCCCCTCGGCGTGGAGGCTCGCCAGATGCGGGGCGGCGGCGTCGCCGGACGCGAACCTCCCGACCCCACGGGACCCGGCACCGATCGCGGGCTTCAGCACGAACTCGCCCTTGGGCCAGCGTGGGGCGTCGTCACCCGGGGCGATCACGGTCGTGGGTACGACCGCGACACCGGCGCCGCCGAGTTCGGCCAGATAGGACTTGTCGATGTTCCAGCGCACGACTTCGGCCGCGTTGGCCAGTGCGGGCACCGATTCGGCCCAGGACAGGAACTCGTCACGGCGCTCGGCGTAGTCCCAGGTGGCACGCAAGACGACGATGTCCGCCGCACCGAAGTCGACGGTCGTGTCGTCCCACGCGGCCCAACGGCTCTTGAAGCCGAGGTCGGCCAGCGCCTCGGGAACGGCGTGCTCGTCTCCGTCGCCTTCCGGCAGCGCGGAGCAGGAGACGAGGATCGCGGAACCGCTCACTTCCCCGCCATCCGGCGGCGGTGCTCGGCACCGATCTTGGTCGCCTTCACGGTCTCGCTGTCCCACTCGGCGGGTTCGAGGTCCTCGACGGCCTCGACCAGCGCGTCACCGGCCTCCGTGGAGGCGACGACCACGTCGCCGAGCGCGCCGTCGGCGCCCACGAGCACGACCCGGGCGCCGATCCGGCCGATGTTCTCCACCACCGCACGCGACGGCTTCCCGTGCCGCTTGACGAAGTCGCGGGCGGCCGCGACCTGGCGCGACGTGGGGGCGGCGGTCTCGGTCTTCTCTTCGGTCTCAGCCACGGGCCGAGCTTAACCAGGAAATGCCCGGGACGCGGAATAAGCGTGGCGTCGGCCATAGTTGTCCCCGGTCGGAATGACCTTGAACGAGGAGGATGTATGCCCACGGCAGTACAGATCCGGCGCACCGGCGGTCCCGAAGTCCTTGAGCTGGCGCAAGTCGAGGTCGGTGAACCCGGTGCCGGGGAACTGCTCGTGGACGTCGCCGCGGCGGGTGTCAACTACATCGACACCTACCACCGCGAAGGCATCTACCCGGTCGACACGCCGTTCATCCTGGGTATGGAGGGCGCCGGCACGGTGGCCGCGGTCGGCGAGGACGTGACCGGTTTCGCCGTCGGCGACCGGGTCGCCTGGCAGGGCTCACTGGGCAGCTACGCCCAGCGCCGTCTGCTCCCCGCCTCGATCGCGGTGAAGATCCCGGACGGCGTGACCGAGGAGACGGCCGCCGCGACGATGCTCCAGGGTGTCACCGCGCACGCGCTGATCGCCTCGACGTACGAGGTCAAGGCCGGTGACGACGTCCTCATCCACGCCGCCGCGGGCGGGATGGGCCTGCTGCTGGTCCAGCTGGCCAAGGCGCGCGGCGCACGGGTGATCGGCACCGTCTCCACCGACGAGAAGGCCGAACTCGCCAAGGCGGCGGGCGCGGACGACGTCATCCGCTACGACCAGGTGGATTTCGCCAAGGCGGTCCGCGACCTCACCGATGGCAAGGGTGTCGCGGTGGTCTACGACGGCGTCGGCAAGTCCACTGTGGACGGCAGCCTGGCGAGCCTGAAGATCCGCGGCCTGCTCGCCCTCTACGGCGCGGCCAGCGGCCCGGTGCCGCCGATCGACCCGCAGCTGCTCAACCGCAGCGGGTCGGTGTACCTCACCCGCCCGACCTCCGCGCACTACGTGCTCACCCGCGAGGAACTGGAGTGGCGGGTGAACGAACTGTTCGCCGCCGTCCAGGACGGTTCGCTGAACATCCGGATCGGCGGCCGCTACCCGCTCGCCGATGCCCGCCAGGCGCACGAAGACCTCCAGGGCCGCCGTACCACCGGCAAGCTCCTGCTGATCCCGTGACGGTGTTCTCGCCGGAGGAGGTCCGGCTCGAAGGCGAAGGGCTCGTCCTGCGGGACTGGGTCGAAGACGACATCGCGTTCATGCCCGGGCTGTTCGACAATCCGGCCGTCGCGAAGTTCACGCCGTTGCCTTCGCCCTTCGACGAGGTCGCGGCGAAGGCGCACTACGAGAAAGCCGTCACCCGCCGGGCGGAGGGCTCGGGGCGACGGCTCGCCATCACGACCGACGGCGGTGAGCCGCTCGGCGAGGTGGTGCTGTTCCTGAACGAAGAGGGACACGCCGAACTCGGCTACGCGGTCGGACCGGCCCACCGAGGGCAGGATCTGGCGGCACGGTCCCTCCGGGTGCTCACCGCGTACGCGCTGGAACTCGGTCTCGGGCCGCTGCGGCTGAAGATCGACGCGCAGAACGCGGCCAGCGAGGCCGTCGCCCGCCGCGTCGGCTACGCCCCGGCCGACGTTCCACCGGAGACCAAGGTCGAGAAGGGGCTGGAGCGCACCCTGCTCACCTGGGAGCACGCCCGCTGACTCGTGAGTGGTAATGACGGTTCTAACCGTCATTACCACTCACGAGACGGGGTGGCAGCTGTCAGCCCTTGTCGGTGGGGACGCTCACCGCGTCGGTGACGAAGACGAGGGTCTCGTTCGGCGCGATGCCGCGGCCGCCCTGCCCGTAGCCGAGGTCCGGCGGGATGATCAGCAGCCGCCGCGCGCCCTGCTTGATCCCTTCCAGCCCCTGGTCCCAGCCCTGGATGACCATGCCCGCGCCCAGCGTCAGGTCGAACGGCTCGCCGCGGTCGAACGAGCTGTCCAGCTTCTTCTTGTTGGACCAGGTGACCAGCGAGTAGTTCATCTTCAGGTTCGCGCCGGATTTGGCGCCCTCGCCGGTGCCGGGTTCGAGGTCCTTGGTGATGAGCTTCTTCGGCGGGTCGCAGTCGTCCGGGATCGTGATGGTCGGCGCCTCCCCGAACTTCCCGGTGGTCTTGACGTCGTCCGCGGTGCACTCCTTGCCCTTCGGGGCGGCCGCGGCCGACGACGAAGCCGACGCGGGGGCCGCGCCGGAAGACTGGGCCGGGGCCGCGGTGTTCTGCTTCTCGCCACAGGCCGCCAGGGCGAGGACGCCCGCGCCGATGACCACGATCTTGCCGAATGTGCGCATGCGGCCGACCTTAGCCAAGACCTTCCAGCGCCGGAACAGCCTCACCGGTCTGCACTACGCCCATCCGACGGGTCGCCCTGGTCAGGGCCACATAAAGGTCGTTGAGCCCGCGCGGCGACTCGGTGACGACCTCGTCGGGCGCGACCAGCACGACGGAGTCGAACTCCAGGCCCTTCGCCCGGTCCACCGCCATGACCGACACGCGGTCCCCCGCCTCACCGAGCGTCTCCGAAACAGCGGCGATCCGCGAAGCCGGGCACAGCACGGCGACCGTCCCACCGTCCACAGCGGACAGTTCGGCCTCGACGAGCCCCGGCAGCTCGGCGCCCAGATCCGCGGGCGCCACGGAACGCAGCCAAGGCTGGAAACCGGTTTCCCGCACCGAAACCGGCGCTTCGAGGGTCGGATCCACCTCGGCGAGCACCCGGGACGCGACGGTCATGATCTCCGCCGGGGTCCGGTAGTTCACGGTCAGCTCTTCCAGCCGCCAGCGGTCGGCGACATAGGGCGACAGCACCTCGGCCCAGGACCGGGCTCCCCCGGCCGCCCCGGTCTGGGCGACGTCGCCGACGAGCGTCATCGACCGGTTCGGCGACCGGCGCATCAGCAGCCGCCAGTCCATCGCGGTCAGTTCTTGCGCCTCGTCGACGATCACATGTCCGAAGGTCCAGGTCCGGTCCTGGGCGGCCCGCTGCGCCGCGGTCATCTCGCCGCGGCGCTGCTGGCGTTCGGCGAACAGTTCGGCGTCGAGGACGTCGCTCACCCGCAGCAGTTCCTCGTCGATGATCTCCTCGTCCTGTTCGAGGATGTCGAGCACGCCTTCCGCGTACGCGCGGTCTTCCCGCTCACGGCGGGCGCGTTCGGCACGGGCGTCGGTGTCGTCCTCGCCCAGCAATTCGGCGAGTTCGTCGAGGAGCGGGACGTCCGCCGGACTCCACGCCGCGTCCGTAGGGCTGTAGAGATGCTCACGTTCGTTGGCCGACAAGGCTTTCCCGGCCGCACCGCGCAACCGTTCAGGGTCGGCGAACAGTTCGTCGAGCACGACTTCGGGGGTGAGCGTCGGCCACAGTCCGTCAAGGGCCGCGGCCACGTTCTTGTCGGCGGCGACCTCGGCGCGGATGTCCTGGACGTCGCGCGCGTCGAGCAGGTCCTCCCCCAGTTTGCGGGCGGCCTGCCGGGTGAGCGCGTCGAGGACGTCGGAGACGAAGATCCGCCGGGCGAGGTTGTGCGGACGGCGGGAGCGGCGGGCGCGCGTCCGTGCCTCGGTGCAGGTCTTGCGGTCGAGCATGAGGATCTCGCGCTCGAATTCGATCTCCAGCACCGGTTCCGGCACGCGCTGGCGATCGCGGACGGCGTTGGCGAGGACGTCGGCCATCACCGCGCGGCCCTTGATCTCGGCGGCCTCGCGGGTGACCGGGCCGGCGGCGTCCAGGCCCGGGTACAGCTGCCCGATCGTGGCCAGCAGCACCCCGGTCTCGCCCAGCGACGGCAGGACCTGCCCGATGTAGCGGAGGAACGTGCTGTTCGGCCCGACGACGAGCACGCCGCGGGTGGTGAGCTGCTGCCGGTGCGTGTAGAGCAGGTACGCCGCGCGGTGCAGCGCGACCGCCGTCTTGCCGGTGCCCGGACCGCCCTGGACCACCAGGACGCCGTTCGGCGACGCGCGGATGATGCGGTCCTGCTCGGCCTGGATGGTGGCGACGATGTCGCTCATCTCACCGGTGCGACGGCGTTCGAGCGCGGCCAGCAGCGCCGCCTCCCCCGCGAGGCCGAGGTCCTGGCCCTGGTCGGCGGCGGAGAGATCGAGGATCTCGTCGTCGACGCCGACGACCTTCCGGCTCAGCGACCGGATGTGCCGTCGTCGGCGGACACCTTCGGGTGACGCGGCGGTGGCGAGGTAGAACGGACGCGCGACCGGCGCGCGCCAGTCGACGAGCAGCGGGCGGTAGTCGTCGTCCTCGTCGAACAGGCCGAGCCGCCCGATGTAGGTGGTCTCCTCCGCGTGCCCGGGGACGAAGTCGAGACGGCCGAAGCACAGGCCCTGCTCGACGGAACCGAGCTGGGCCAGCCTGTCGGTGTACAGCGTCGTGGCGACGTCGCGTTCGGTGCGGGCCTGCGGGGTGCCGCCGGTCTGGCGCAGGGTCCGGTCGAGCCTGCGCTGCGCGTCGACCCGCTCGGCGTCGAGCTTGCGGTACAGGGTGGTGACGTACTCCTGTTCGAGTGCGACGTCGGTGTCCGTCGCATCGAGTTCCCGGTCCGGGGACACGGACAAAAGCTGCCTGCTTTCGAGAGAGGGACAGGGGCCGAACGAAGTACAACGGTGCCCGCCATCTTCTCATTCCCGCCCGCGCGTGAAGGCCCCCTTCCTTCGGCTCAGCCGAGGGAAGGGGGCCTTCGCGCGCTACAAGATCAGAAGGGCAGGCCGAGGACGGGCAGGCCGATGGCCGAGTCGACGGCCAGCGCGACGAACACGATCATCAGGTACGTGTTCGACCGGTGGAACAGCGACATCGGCTTGGTCTCCTCGCCCCGCCGCACCGCCGCGTTCAGGCTGTGCGCGTAGAAGAGGAACCAGCCGCCCGCCAGGATCGCGAACGTGGTGTAGATCCAGCTCGTCACCGGGACCAGCAGCAGCGTCCAGGCGACCATCACCCACGAGTAGATGACGATCTGCCGCGCGACGTGCTGCGGGGTGGCGACCACCGGCAGCATCGGCACGCCGGCGCGCTCGTAGTCGTCGCGGTACTTCATGCCCAGCGCCCAGGTGTGCGGCGGGGTCCAGAAGAAGATGACGCCGAACATCACGAACGCGGGCCACTCGACGGTGCCGGTGACGGCGGCCCAGCCGATGACGACCGGCATGCAGCCCGCCGCGCCGCCCCAGACCACGTTCTGTGACGTACGCCGCTTCAGCACCAGCGTGTAGACGAAGATGTAGAACAGGATCGTCGCGACGGCGAGGATCGCCGAGAGCAGATTCACCGTGAAATAGAGCACGACGGCCGACAGGACACCGAGTGCGAGGCCGAAGATCAGCGCGCCGCGCCGGGGCACCGATTCCTTCACCAGCGGACGGCGCTTCGTGCGGTTCATCACCTTGTCGATGTCCGCGTCGATGACGCAGTTCAAGGCGTTGGCGCTTCCGGCGGCCATGGTGCCGCCCACGAGCGTCGCGAGCACCAGCCACGGCGACGGGATCTCCCGGCCTGCCAGGAACATCGCGGGGATCGTGGTGACGAGGAGGAGCTCGATCACCCTGGGCTTCGCGAGGGCGGCGTACGCGCCGACGACCTGGCGGATTGTTCGCCGGCCACCGTGCGGTCGTTCACCGGTCGGATGTACGGCGCTGGTGCTGTCACTGCGTCCGTGCGCAGCGTTCACCAACGACATTTCACTCCCTGCGTCAGTTTTCGGGCCGGGTCCCGCCAGGCTTCCGGGTGATGTGGCGGCCCCGGATCCCCGCGTTCTGAACCCTCCCTCGATGTTAGACGTGCTGTTTCCAGAGGGTGATCGCGGGTCCTTCACCGGCCGAACCATTAGGCTGGCCGGGGTAGCTCGCGGCGTGCTTCTGCGAACGGTCCGGAGCAGGAATATCGTCCCTTCCGGATCGATTGAGATTAGTAGCGGTACACGTGGGTCATCCACGAGGGAAGAGAAGCCACAACCTGATGACGGGGAGTTCGAGTTCAGTGTCCGAAACCGCCTCTACCAGCGAGAAGAACCCACTCCTGGAGCGCAACGTGCCCGCCGACTGGACCGACCTCGACACGCGGGCCGTCGACACCGTCCGGGTGCTCGCCGCGGACGCGGTCGAGAACTGCGGCAGTGGCCACCCCGGCACCGCGATGAGCCTGGCGCCGCTCGCTTACACGCTGTTCCAGCGGACGCTGCGCCACGACCCGGCGGACCCCGAGTGGCCCGCTCGTGACCGCTTCGTCCTCTCCGCCGGCCACTCGAGCCTCACCCTCTACATCCAGCTGTACCTCGCCGGGTTCGGCCTGGAGCTGGAAGACCTGAAGCAGCTCCGCAAGTGGGACTCGAAGACCCCGGGTCACCCGGAGTACCGCCACACCAAGGGCGTCGAGACCACCACCGGCCCGCTCGGCCAGGGTCTGGCCAACGCGGTCGGCATGGCGATGGCGGCCCGCCGCGAGCGTGGCCTGCTGGACCCGGACGCTCCGCACGGCGAGAGCATCTTCGACCACTACGTCTACGTCGTCGCCTCCGACGGTGACATCGAGGAAGGCGTCACCGCCGAGGCCTCGTCGATCGCCGGTCGCCAGGAGCTGGGCAACCTGATCGTCTTCTGGGACGACAACGAGATCTCCATCGAGGACGACACCAAGATCGCGCTGTCCGAGGACGTCGTGAAGCGCTACGAGGCCTACGGGTGGCACACCCAGGTCGTCGAGGGTGGCGAGAACGTCGTCGCGATCGAAGAGGCCATCAAGGCCGCCAAGGCCGAGACCGGGCGCCCGTCGTTCATCGCGCTGAAGACCGTCATCGGCTACCCGGCGCCGAAGAAGATGGGCACCGGCAAGGCCCACGGCGCCGCGCTCGGCGCCGAAGAGGTCGCCGCGGTCAAGGAGATCCTCGGTTTCGACCCGGAGCGGAGCTTCCAGGTCGACGACGAGGTCATCGCCCACACCCGCCAGGCCGTCGACCGCGGCAAGACCGCGCGTGCCGAATGGCAGGAGAAGTTCGAGGCGTGGGGCGCCGCCAACCCGGAGCGCAAGAAGCTCGCGGACCGGATGTCGACCCGTACGCTGCCCGAGGGCTTCGCCGACAACCTGCCGAAGTGGGAGCCGGACGCCAAGGGCATCGCGACCCGCAAGGCCTCCGGTGAGGTGCTCAACGCGCTCGCCGAGCCGCTTCCCGAGCTGTGGGGCGGTTCCGCGGACCTCGCGGAGAGCAACAACACCACGATGAAGGGGGCCGACTCGTTCGGCCCGGAGAAGGCTTCCACCGAGATGTGGAAGACCAGCCCGTACGGCCGGACGCTGCACTTCGGCATCCGCGAGCACGCGATGGGCTCGATCCTCAACGGCATCGCGCTGCACGGCGGCACCCGCCCCTACGGCGCGACGTTCCTGATCTTCTCCGACTACATGCGCCCGCCCGTGCGGCTGGCCGCGCTGATGAAGGCGCCGGTCACCTACGTGTGGACGCACGACTCGATCGGCCTGGGCGAGGACGGCCCCACCCACCAGCCGATCGAGCAGCTCTCCGCCCTGCGCGCCATCCCCGGTCTCAACGTCGTCCGCCCGGCGGACGCCAACGAGACCGCGTACGCGTGGAAGGCCGTCCTGGAGGACGTCCACCACCCGTCGGGCCTCGCGCTGACCCGGCAGAACGTGCCGGTGCTGGAGGGCACCAGCGCCGAGGGCGTCAAGCGGGGCGGTTACGTCCTCGCCGAGGCGTCCAACGGCAGCCCCGAGGTCGTGCTGATCGCGACCGGTTCCGAGGTCCAGCTGGCCGTCGAGGCCCGCAAGACCCTGGAAGCCGACGGCATCCCGGCGAGCGTCGTCTCGATGCCGTGTGTCGAGTGGTTCGACGCGCAGGAGCAGTCCTACAAGGACTCCGTCCTCCCGCCGTCGGTCAAGGCGCGTGTCTCGGTGGAAGCGGGGATCGCCCAGTCGTGGCACCGCTTCACCGGTGACGCCGGGGAGAACGTCTCGATCGAGCACTTCGGTGCTTCGGCCGACGCCGCCACGCTGTTCCGCGAGTTCGGTTTCACCGCGGAAGCCGTCGTCGACGCCGCCCGTCGCTCGATCGCCAACACCAAGAACTGAAGGGGATGACGCAGCACATGAGCAACGACAAGCTCGCTCAGCTGTCCGAGGCCGGGGTATCGATCTGGCTCGACGACCTGTCCCGTGAGCGCCTGAACACCGGCAACCTCGCCGGCCTGATCCGCGACAAGCACGTCGTCGGCGTCACGACCAACCCGACGATCTTCGCCAACGCGATGTCCAAGGGCGAGGCGTACGACGAGCAGACTCGCGAACTGGCCGCGCGCGGCGCCGACGTCGAGGCCACCATCCGCGAGCTGACCACCACCGACGTGCGCAACGCCGCGGACCTGTTCCGCGACGTCTACAACGCCACGAACGGGGTCGACGGCCGGGTGTCCATCGAGGTGGACCCGCGGCTGGCCAAGGACTCCGACAAGACGGTGGCCGAGGCACAGGACCTGTGGAAGACCGTCGACCGGCCGAACGTGCTGATCAAGATCCCGGCCACCGAAGAGGGTCTCCCGGCGATCACCAAGACGCTGGCCGAAGGCATCAGCGTGAACGTGACGCTGATCTTCTCGGTCGAGCGCTACAAGGCGGTCATCGAGGCGTACTTCGCCGGGCTGGAGCAGGCCAAGGCCAACGGCCACGACCTCAAGGGCATCCACTCGGTCGCGTCGTTCTTCGTGTCCCGTGTGGACACCGAGATCGACAAGCGGCTCGACGCCATCGGCACCGAGGCGGCCACGGCGCTGCGCGGTGAAGCCGCCATCGCCAACGCGCGGCTCGCGTACGCGGCGTTCGAGGAGCTGTTCTCCTCGGACCGCTGGAAGGCGCTCGCCGACGCCGGCGCGAACGCGCAGCGTCCGCTGTGGGCCTCCACCGGCGTGAAGGATCCGCAGTACTCCGACACCCGTTACGTGGACCAGCTCGTCGTCAAGGACACGGTCAACACGATGCCGGAGAAGACCCTCGACGCCGCGGGCGACCACGCCGAGATCACTGGTGACACCGTGACCGGCAAGGGCCCCGACGCGCAGATCGTCTTCGACAAGCTGCGTGTGGTCGGCATCGACATCGACGACGTCTTCAAGGTCCTGGAGGACGAAGGCGTCGAGAAGTTCGAGAAGTCGTGGACCGAGCTTCTCGAGACCGTCAACGGACAGCTGGCTAAGGCAAAGGACTGATCTGGACCATGGCAGGGGAAACGACCGGCGTCGCAATCGCCGACGCCGCCCTGGCCGGCAAAGCCGCTCCGTTCGCGGAGCGGCTTGTCGCCGACCAGGTCGCATCGAAACTGGCGTCCCAGGACGCCACACTGTGGGGTCCCGAAGCCGAGTCCGAAGCGTCGATCCGTCTCTCGTGGACGACGCTGCACAAGTCCTCGCGGCCGTTGATCGGCGAGATCGAGGCACTGCGGACCGACCTGCGCTCGGAGGGTGTCGACCGCGTCGTCCTCGCCGGCATGGGCGGTTCGTCGCTGGCACCCGAGGTGATCGCCGCGACCGAAGGGGTCGCGCTGACCGTCCTCGACACCACCGACCCGGGCCAGGTCGCCGACGCACTCGCCGGTGACCTGGAGCGCACGGTCATCGTGGTCTCCTCCAAATCCGGCGGCACCGTCGAAACCGACAGCCACCGGCGGATCTTCGCGAAGGCCTTCGCCGACGCGGGCATCGACGCGGCGCGGCGGATCGTGGTCGTCACCGACCCCGGCTCCCCGTTCGCGGAACTGTCCGAAAAGGAGGGTTACCGCAAGGTCTTCCTCGCCGACCCGAACGTCGGCGGCCGCTACTCGGCGCTGACCGCGTTCGGCCTCGTCCCCGCCGGACTCGCCGGCGCGGACATCGCCCGCCTGCTCGACCAGGCCGCTTCGGTCGCCGAGGCGCTGGCGGCCGATTCGACCGACAACCCGGCGGTACAGCTGGCCGCGGCGTGGGCCGCGGCGCACGAGGACGGCGCGGAGAAGGTCGTCATCGCGGACACCGGGTCGGGCATCAAGGGCTTCGCCGACTGGGCGGAGCAGCTGATCGCCGAGTCCACCGGCAAGCAGGGCACCGGTCTCCTGCCGGTCGCCGTCGAGGGCCCCGACTCCCCCGGGTTCGCCGACGCGAAGGCCGACGCCACCCCGGTGGCGGTCGGACCGGCCGAAGGCGCGGCGAAGATCTCGGTCACCGGCCCGCTCGGCGCCCAGATGCTGCTGTGGGAGTTCGCCACCGCGCTCGTCGGCAGGCTGCTCGGGATCAACCCGTTCGACCAGCCCGACGTCGAGGCCGCCAAGAAGGCCGCGCGGTCGCTGCTCGACAACCCGGACGCGCTCAAGGGCGGCGAAGAGCCGTCCACTGTGGACGGCGCGGTCCAGGTGTTCGGTTCGGCGGGAGTGGCCACCGAGGGAAAGCTCGCGGACATCCTGCGGGCTTTCTTCGACTCCGCCCCCGAAACCGGCTACATCGCGGTGCAGGCCTACCTCGACCGGCTCGACGACGCGTCGACGGCGATCCTGCGCGGCGAGATCGCCAAGCGCACGGGCCGCCAGACCACCTTCGGGTGGGGGCCGCGGTTCCTGCACTCCACCGGGCAGTATCACAAGGGCGGCCACCAGAACGGGGTCTTCCTGCAGATCACCGGCGCCGTCGAGCAGGATCTGGACGTGCCGGACCGGCCGTACACGCTCGGCGTGCTCCAGCACGCGCAGGCACTCGGTGACGGCCAGGTGCTCGCGGAGCACGGTCGTCCGGTGCTGCGCCTGCACCTCACCGACCGGGCCGCCGGCCTGGCCGAACTGGTCCGCGCGGTACAGGAGGCAGGCGAGTGACCCGAGCCTGGAACAACCCGCTGCGCGATCCGCGCGACAAGCGGCTGCCGCGGATCGCCGGGCCGTCCAGCCTGGTGATCTTCGGCGTCACCGGAGACCTCGCCCGCAAGAAGCTGATGCCGGCGATCTACGACCTCGCCCACCGCGGGCTGCTGCCCGCCGGGTTCTCCCTGGTGGGCTTCGCCCGCCGGGACTGGGAGCACCAGGACTTCGGCGAGCTCGTGCACGACTCGGTCAAGGAGCACGCGCGGACGCCGTTCAAGGAGTCGGTGTGGAACCGGCTCGCCGAAGGCATCCGTTTCGTCCAGGGCACCTTCGACGACGATGACGCTTTCGACAGGCTGGCACAGACGGTCAAGGACCTCGACGCCGAACGCGGCACCGGGGGCAACACCGCGTTCTACCTGTCGATCCCGCCGAGCGCGTTCCCCGTGGTGACCAAGCAGCTCGCCCGCTCCGGCCTCGCCGACGCGAGCGAGGAGACCTGGCGCCGCGTCGTCATCGAGAAGCCGTTCGGCCGCGACCTCAAGAGCGCCAAGGAGCTCAACGAGATCGTGAACGACGTCTTCCCCGAGGAGTCGGTGTTCCGCATCGACCACTACCTCGGCAAGGAGACGGTGCAGAACCTGCTGGCGCTGCGGTTCGCGAACCAGCTGTTCGAGCCGATCTGGAACGCCAACTACGTCGACCACGTGCAGATCACCATGGCCGAGGACATCGGCCTCGGCGGCCGCGCGGGCTACTACGACGGCATCGGCGCCGCACGCGACGTCATCCAGAACCACCTGTTGCAGCTCCTCGCGCTGACCGCGATGGAGGAGCCGGTCTCGTTCGCGCCGCGCGCGCTGCGAGCCGAGAAGGTCAAGGTGCTTTCGGCGACGAAACCGCTGGGGCCGTTCGAAGAGACGACCGCGCGCGGACAGTACGCGGGCGGCTGGCAGGGCGGCATGAAGGTGCCTGGTCTGTTGCAGGAAGGGGGCTTCGCGAAGGACTCGACGACCGAGACCTACGCCGCGGTGACCCTGGAGGTGCAGAACCGCCGCTGGGCGGGCGTGCCGTTCTACCTGCGGACAGGCAAGCGGCTGGGCCGCCGGGTCACCGAGATCGCCGTGGTGTTCAAGCGGGCACCGCATCTGCCGTTCGACTCGACCTCGACCGAGGAACTGGGCCAGAACGCGCTGGTGATCCGGGTGCAGCCCGACGAGGGCATCACGCTGCGGTTCGGGTCGAAGGTGCCGGGGACCACGATGGAGGTCCGCGACGTCACCATGGACTTCGGCTACGGGCACGCGTTCACCGAGTCCTCGCCCGAGGCCTACGAGCGGCTGATCCTGGACGTGCTGCTCGGTGAGCCGTCGCTGTTCCCGGTGAACGAGGAGGTCGAGCTGTCCTGGGAGATCCTGGACCCGATCCTCGACACCTGGGCCAAGAAGGGCGCGCCCGAGCAGTACCCGCCGGGTTCGTGGGGCCCGCCGTCCGCGGACGAAATGCTGGAGCGTACCGGCCGGAACTGGAGGCGTCCGTGATCATCGACCTGCCGTCGACCACGACGTCGCAGCTGAACAAGAAACTCGTCGAGATCCGCGAACAGGGCGGGCAGGTGGCGCTCGGCCGGGTGCTGACGCTCGTCATCGTGGCCGACGACGACGACAAGCTCGAAGAGGCGATCGAAGCCGCCAACGAAGCCAGCCGGGAGCACCCCTCGCGGGTGATCGTGGTGGCCAAGGGCGCGCGGACCGCGGCACCGCGGATCGACGGCCAGATCCGGGTCGGCGGCGACGCCGGCGCGAGCGAGGTCATCGTCCTGCGGCTCTACGGCCCGCTGGCCGCTCAGGGGCAGAGCGCGGTCGTGCCGTTGCTGCTGCCGGACGCGCCCATCGTCACCTGGTGGCCGGGCACCGGCCCGAAGGCGCCTGCCAAGGACCCGCTCGGTGAGCTGGCCCAGCGCCGGATCACCGACTCCGCGGCGGAAAAGGCGCCCATAAGGGCACTCACCACCCGGGCGAAGTCCTATGTGGAGGGTGACACCGACCTGGCGTGGACCCGGCTGACCAGCTGGCGCGCACAGCTCGTGTCCGCCTTGGACCTTCCGCCGCATGAGAAGGTCACCGGGGCGACCGTGACCGGTGAGGCCGACTCGCCGTCGACCGAACTGCTCGCGGGCTGGCTGGCGGAGTACCTCAAGGTGCCGGTGAAGCGGGTCAAGAGCACCGGCGCCGCGGGCATCATCTCGGTGACGCTGGACCGGCGTTCCGGCCCGGTGGAGCTGCACCGGCCGGACGGACGGGTCGGCACGCTGACCCAGCCCGGCCAGCCGACGCGGCGGATCGCCCTGCAGCGGCGGGACAACAAGGACTGCCTGATCGAGGAGCTTCGGCGGCTCGACCCGGACGAGGTCTACGAGGCTTCGCTGAACGGGCTCACGAAGATCTCCTCCGGTACGGCCTCGAAGGCCGCTCCGGCGAAGAAGGCTCCGGCGGCCGCCAAGAAGAAGGCCACGGTCGCCGCGAAGAAGAGCGACTCATGAGCAAGACCGAGGTAGTCGTCTACAGGAACCCGGACCTCCTGGCCGCCGCCGCGGCGGCCAGGCTGGTCACCCGGATCGTGGACGTCCAGGCGGCCAAGGGCTCGGCTTCGGTGGTGCTCACCGGGGGTGGCACCGGGATCGCGATCCTGAAGGAACTGCGCGACTCCAGTGCCCGGGACGCCATCGACTGGTCGCGTCTCGACCTCTACTGGGGCGACGAGCGTTTCGTCCCGGCGGACTCCGACGAGCGCAACGAGAAGCAGGCCCGCGAGGCCCTGCTCGACCACGTTCCGCTCGACCCGAAGCGGGTGCACGCCATGGCACCCTCGGACGGCGAGTTCGGCGACGACGTCGACGCCGCGGCCGCCGCTTACGCGGAGGTCCTGGCGGCCAACGCCCGTCCCGAGGACCACGGCGACGTCCCGGCGTTCGACATCATGCTGCTCGGCCTCGGCGGGGAGGGGCATACCGCCTCGATCTTCCCCGAGAGCCCGGCGGTGTACGAGAAGGAGCGTTCGGTCGTCGCGGTGCGCAACTGCCCGAAGCCGCCGCCGACCCGGATCTCGCTGGCCCTGCCCGCGATCCGTCGCGCGCGGGACGTCTGGCTGGTCACCGGCGGCGAAGCCAAGGCGGACGCCGTCGCGCTGGCACTGGCCGGTGCGGGCGAGGTCCAGATCCCGGTGGCGGGAGCACGCGGCGGACGTCGCACGCTCTGGCTGCTGGACCGGGGTGCCGCGTCGAAGCTCACGAAGGTCTATCAGCCTCCTACGGCCTGACCCTCATCGCGCGTGAAGGCCCCCTTCCCTCGGTTCAGCCGAGGGAAGGGGGCCTTCACGCGCTTTGAGACAAGGGGAGGCACCCGCGTGGGCCATAGTCCGTGAAGGCCTCCTTCACTACGCTAAGGGTAGTGAAGGAGGCCTTCACGGACTTTCGCGCGGCAGGGTCACCGCGCGACCACGAAACGTGATGTAGATCAACTCTTACCGACATTCGCATCAGAGAGGGCTTGTTCGCGCGTCGGAACGATCAACGGACCACCGAGCCCGGGTGGTCCGGTCCGCGCCTTGACCGACCGAACGTTCATGCACTTGTCCGCAGAACGGACAGTGACCAGACAGTCGCTAGCCCGACTGGGGGAAACTTACCGCCTCACTACACCCTGCCGTTAGCATCCGCACATTTGTTCGTTCCTGCGCGTCCCGATCGGGCGAAGAACACGTCTCACCATCCAAGTCCACAAGACGAGTGAGGTCGCCAGCGATGAGCACAGAGGGTCTCTCGATGCCAGGTATCTCGGTGGGCGGCTCCGGGCAGGATGCCGCCGACCGGATGCGCCGTGCCGCCGGGGTCATGTCGTTCGCCAAGATCAAACGTCCGGCGCTGGTCGCGCTGGGCGTCGACACACTCGCGATCTTCCTGGCCGCGCTCGACGTCTGGCTGGTGATCCCCGAGAAGGCCCAGCCGTACTCGATCTACCTTTCCGGCGCCGCGTGCCTCGGCCTGGCCTTCCGTCGCAAGCTGCCGTTCCTCGCGGTGATCGCCACCGTCCCCGGCTTCCTCGCCGGCTGGTCCCAGCTGGCCGCGATGATCGCGCTCGGCTTCCTCGCCACCCGCAAGCAGATGCACTGGCAGACCTGGACCGGGTTCGCGCTCATCTTCACCTGCCGGTTCGTCCAGTGGCCGTTGCCGGACTTCGTCGAACTCAGCTGGCGTGAACACGTCCTGGACGGGATCTACGGCGTCATCGTCGCCGGGATGCCGGTGGCCATCGGCCTGCTCATCGGGGCGCGGACCGAGATCTCGCAGAAACTCTCCGAACTCGCCGCCAGCCGCGACCGTGAGCGCCGCTTCCACGCCGACGCCGTCCGCGCGGAAGAGCGCGCCAGGCTGGCGCGGGAGATGCACGACGTCGTTTCGCACCAGATCACGCTGATCGCGATGCAGGCGGGCGCGCTGCAGGCGCAGACCACCGACGCCCGTTCGCTCGAAACCGCGCAGGTCATCCGCAAACTGAGCACCAAGACGCTGGAAGAACTGCGTTCACTCGTCAGCGTGCTGCGCTCGGGTTCCGAGGACGACGGGCCGCGGCCGGGGATCAACGAACTCGACCGGCTGATCCGGGGCTCGGACGTCCCCGTGCACCTCACCGTCGAGCGGATCCCCGAACTGCTGCCCAGCCAGGTTTCCGCCGCCGCCTACCGCACCGTGCAGGAATGCCTGACCAACGTGCACAAGCACGCACCGGGCGCCACCGCGACGATCCGGATCCAGGGCGAGCACGGCTCACTCAAGGTCGAGATACGCAATGAGCGCGCCCGGACACCCGGTGCGGCCCTTCCCTCAGGAGGGCACGGGCTGACCGGGCTGGCCGAACGCGCTCGATTGCTGGGTGGGAGCTTCGAGACCGCCGACACCGAGGACGGCGGGTTCCGGGTGCGTGCCCGGTACCCGCTCGACCGGTGAGCGCCTATGCCTCGTGAGTGGTAATGACGGTTCTAACCGTCATTACCACTCACGAGGCCTGAACGCGATTCCTCAGATCTCGCGGCGCTGGCGCAACCGCTCCAGCGCCTCGGCGAGGATGGCCTCGCCGTCGGCGTCGGAACGCCGTTCCTTCACGTAAGCCAGGTGGGTCTTGTAAGGCTCGGTCCGCGGCGCGGCAGGCGGGTTCTGCTCGTCCTGCCCACCGGGGAGCCCGCAGCGCGGGCAGTCCCACTCGTCGGGAATCTCGGCGTCCATCGAGAACGAGGGCTGCGCCTCGTGCCCGTTGGCACACCAATAGGAAATGCGGCGCCGCGGCGCCGACTCACCCCGTTCCGATTCGCCCGAAGGACCGGCACCCACACGGGTGCCCCGAATCGCGTTACCGCCAACCATGAATCCTCACACCTATAGGGATCGGCGGCGCGCCCCCCATAGGCACGCCGAAACACCTGGATCGATCAGACCTTGAGCAGGAGCCCGAGGCCGATGATGCTGATCAGCCACACCGCGCCAAGAAGCAGCGTGATCCGGTCGAGGTTCTTCTCGGCCACGCTCGAACCCGAAAGGCTCGACTGCATACCGCCACCGAACAGCGAAGACAGACCGCCACCCCGGCCCCGGTGCAGCAACACGGCCACAATCAGGAAAAAGCTGGAGGCGATCAACAGGATTTGCAGGAACAGCTTCATGTCATCCTCTGCGCTCTTGGAGAATGCAGGAAAACGGTGTGCCGCGGGTGGCTCTTGACCACCAGAACACACCGTACTCCTGGACTCGTCCACTGCTGTGTGACGGACCGGATACACAGGTTACCCGGTTGGTGCCCCGATCAGGGCAGGGGCCCGCCCGCGGCGAGTGCGCAGAGTTTGGTGAACTCCTCACCATCCAGGCTGGCACCACCGACGAGAGCACCATCGATGTTCTCGCAGGCGACGAGGTCACTGATGTTGTTGGCCTTCGCCGAGCCGCCGTAGAGCACGCGCACCGAGGACGCGACCTCGGCACCGTATTTCTCGGCGAGGGTGGCGCGGATGGCTCCGCACACCTCCTCGGCGTCCGACGGGGTCGCGACCTTGCCGGTCCCGATCGCCCAGACCGGCTCGTAGGCGACGACGACGTCCTTGACCTGCTCCGCCTTGAGCCCCTTCAGGCCCTCGACCAGCTGGGCCGTGGTGTGGGCGATGTGCTCGCCCGCCTCGCGGACCTCGAGCTTCTCCCCCACGCACAGGATCGGCTTGATGCCGTGCTTGAGCGCGGCCTTGACCTTCTTGTTGACCAGTTCGTCGGTCTCGCCGTGGTACTCGCGCCGCTCCGAGTGCCCCACGGTCACGAAGCTGCAGCCCAGCTTCGCCAGCATCGGGCCCGACACGTCACCGGTGTAGGCACCGGAGTCGTGCGGCGACAGGTCCTGGGCGCCGTAGGTGAGCGACAGCTTGTCGCCGTCGGTCAGCGTCTGGACGCTGCGGATGTCGGTGAACGGCGGCAGGACCGCGACGTCGACCTTCGCGTAGTACTTCTCCGGCAGGGCGAAGGCGATCTTCTGAACCAGCGCGATGGCTTCGAGGTGGTTCTGGTTCATCTTCCAGTTGCCGGCGATGAGCGGTTTGCGCGCCACTAGTCGTTCTCTCCCAGCACAGCGACTCCGGGCAGTTCCTTGCCCTCCAGGTACTCCAGCGACGCGCCGCCGCCGGTCGAGATGTGCGAGAAACCGTCCTCGGGCAGGCCCAGCTGCCGCACGGCCGCGGCGGAGTCGCCACCGCCGACCACGGTGAAGGCGTCGCTCTCGACCAGCGCCTCGGCCACGGCACGGGTGCCGCCGGCGAAGGACTCGAACTCGAACACGCCCATCGGGCCGTTCCAGAACACTGTCGCCGCGTCGGCCAGCTTGCCCGCGAACAGCTCGCGCGACTTGGGGCCGATGTCGAGACCCATGCGGTCGGCCGGGATGGCCTTCGCGTCGACGACGTCGAACTCCGCGTCGGCCGCGAAGCCCGTCGCGGCGAGGACGTCCACCGGCAGGATCAGCTCGACGCCACGTTTCTCCGCCTCGGCGAGGAAACCGCGGACCTGCTCCAGCTGGTCCTCCTGCAACAGCGAGTTCCCGACCTCGTGGCCCTGGGCCTTGAGGAAGGTGTACGCCATGCCGCCACCGATGAGCAGCCTGTCGACCTTGGTCAGCAGGTTGGCGATCACGCCCAGCTTGTCCGACACCTTCGCGCCGCCGAGCACGACGACGTACGGCCGCGCAAGGTCCTCGGTGAGCTTCTTGAGGACATCGACCTCGGCCAGCACCAGACCGCCGGCGTAGGCCGGAAGCGTCCGGGCGATCTCATAGACCGAGGCCTGCTTGCGGTGCACGACACCGAAGCCGTCGGAGACGAAGGCCCCGCCCGGGACGAGCGCGGCCAGCTCGGCGGCCAGTTCCTGGCGCTCCGCCTCGACCTTGCTGGTCTCGCGCGCGTCGAAGCGCACGTTCTCCAGCAGGGCCACCTGACCGTCGGTCAGACCGGCGACGGTGGCCTTGGCGGACTCGCCGACCAGGTCACCGGCCAGCGGGACGTCGACGCCGAGCAGCTCGGTGAGCTTCGCGGCGACGGGCGCGAGCGAGAACTTCGGGTCCGGCTCGCCCTTGGGACGGCCGAGGTGCGCCGTGACGACCACCTTCGCGCCCGCCTCGGCGAGGCGCTTGAGGGTCGGCAGGGCCGCGCGGACGCGGCCGTCGTCGGTGATGGTCTCCCCGTCGAGCGGGACGTTCAGGTCGGATCGCACGAGTACGAACCGGCCCGAGACGTCCTCGCTCAGCAGGTCTTCGAGGTTCTTCAGCGCCATGGGTCAGGAAAGCTTGGTGCCGACGAGCTTGACGAGGTCGGCGAGGCGGTTGGAGTAGCCCCACTCGTTGTCGTACCAGCCGATGACCTTGACCTGGTTGCCGATGACCTTCGTCAGCGGCGCGTCGTAGATGCAGGACGCCGGGTCGGTGACGATGTCGGCCGAAACGATCGGGTCCTCGCTGTAGCGCAGGATGCCGGCCAGGGGGCCCTCGGCGGCGGCCTTGTACGCGGCGTTGATCTCCTCGAGCGTCGCGCTCTTGGTCAGCGTGACGGTGAGGTCGGTGGCCGAACCGGTCGGGACCGGGACGCGGACCGCGAAACCGTCGAGCTTGCCGTTGAGCTCCGGCAGGACCAGGCCGATGGCCTTGGCGGCACCGGTCGAGGTCGGGACCATGCTCAGCGCGGCGGCACGGGCGCGGCGCAGGTCCTTGTGCGGGGCGTCCTGCAGGTTCTGGTCCTGCGTGTACGCGTGGATCGTGGTCATCAGGCCCTGCTCGATGCCGAACGCGTCGTTGAGGACCTTGGCCAGCGGGCCGAGGCAGTTGGTGGTGCAGGAGGCGTTCGAGATGATGGTCTGCGAGCCGTCGTACTTGTCGTCGTTGACGCCCAGCACCACGGTCAGGTCCTCGCCCTTGGCGGGCGCGGAGATGATGACCTTCTTGGCGCCACCGGCGATGTGCGCCTTGGCGGCGTCACCGCTGGTGAAGAAGCCGGTCGACTCGACGACGACGTCCACGCCCAGGTCGCCCCAGGGCAGGTTGGCCGGGTCGCGCTCGGCGAGCGCCTTGATGGTCTTGCCGTCGACGACGATGCCCTCGTCGCTGACGCTGACCTCGCCCGGGAAACGGCCGAGGATGGAGTCGTACTTGAGCAGGTGGGCCATCGTGGCGACGTCGCCGAGGTCGTTGAACGCGACCACCTCGATGTCGTGACCGGCGGCCTGCACGGCCCGGAAGAAGTTGCGGCCGATGCGGCCGAAGCCGTTGACACCTACGCGAACCGTCACTGCTGCCACTCCCTTGAGACTCGTCCGGGAACGCCCCGGAAAGACGTCCGTTACTCGGGCGCAACCCTAGCGTGCGCGCTCGGGCGGCCCTCTTTGCCCTGACGAGACTTCCACCACTCGGTGGGTCAGGTCAAGAATCGATTAAGACCATCGCCACCAGGAACTCTGCGGAAAACTCTCAGCTTTGTTGTGCTAGCCGTCGCTCCAGCGGCGTGCGCATCCGTGGCGTGACTCGCACCTCTCCGAGCCACTCGGCCAGGTGGTCCGCCTCCGCCTCGACGGCCCGTTCGACCTCCGCGCCGACGTCCTCCAGGAAGTGGTGGACGACTTCGCCGCCGGGGCGCTGCGCCCAGCCGCCCACGATCCGGCCGTCGGCCCAGACGGTGGGACCGATGTTGCCGGTGCCGTCGAACAGCGGCGCCCGGTGCGGGCCGAGATACCAGTCGCGCTCGATCCAGCCCATCGACGTCGGGTCGAGGGACGGGAGCAGCGCTACCCAGGGCTCCGGCTCCGCGACCGGCTCCAGATCGTCGGCGAGCACGACTCCGGGGACGCCGTCGAGGTCGACCTCGATCGGCTGAACGGCCGCGAGCGCCTTCTTGGTCTGCCCCGCCGTCCAGCCCGTCCACCACCGCAGATCCGCGATCGGGGCGGGACCGTAGGCGTAGAGCCATCTTCGGGCGAGTTCGGCCCTGGCCTCGTCGGCGTCCCACGCGGCCATGCCCTGGGGAAGCCAGTCCGCCATCGTGGCCCAGTAGTACTGGCTGCTGATCCAGCTGCCGCGCGGGCGCCCGCGCACGATGCGGCCGTCGACCGCGAGCTGGAACAGGACCCGGCTGGTGACGTTGGCGATCGCCTCGTACGGCTTTCCCCTGGCCATCATGAGCTGCTGCTTCAGCCGCGGCTCGTCCTCGGCCAGCTGTTGCGCCGTCGCGGAACCACGGACCTTCAACGCGCGCTCGGTCGCGTCCTCGACCTCGGCCAGCCAGCGTTCCGGATCGGGGACGTTCCCCGGATGCCCCTGCGTGCCGAGGTGCTGTTCGAGCAGGCGCCGCTGCTTCTTGGCGATGTCGGCCGAACACGCGGCCTGGACGAGGGCCGCGTTCTCGTGCCCGAGGACGAAGACCGTGCGGCGCATGCCGAGCATGCGCACCAGCGTGCGCTCCTCGTAGAGCGCGTTCTCCAGTTCCGCGACGCCATCGCCCTTGACGCGCGCCCACGCCGAGAGGTGGACCGTGGCCGGGTCCGTGGCGTGCAGCGCCACGACCGCGTCCGCCGCGGCGAGCACGGACGGGGCGGGCGTGGTGAGGCGGTGGCGCACGGCGAGCCGGGCGCGGCGCTGCTGGATGCCGATCTTCGGGGTCACGGATCGTTCCTACCACCGGCCCCCGACAAACCCGGAGCCCGGAAACCGGCTGCGCGCCGCCCACCCGAAGCTCTAGCCTCGGGGGATGGTCACCGCCGGGCAGTTCGCGGCCTTCGCCGCGCTCACCTTCCTCATGATCGTCGTGCCGGGGCCGAGCGTGCTGTTCACCATCAGCCGCGCGCTGACCGTCGGCAGGCGCGACGCGCTGCTCACCGTCGCCGGGAACGCGATCGGCGTGTACCTCCAGGTCCTGGCCGTCGCGTTCGGCCTCGGCGCCGTGGTCACCAGCTCCGCGGCCGTGTTCACCGCGATCAAGCTGGCGGGCGCGCTGTACCTGGTCTACCTGGGCGTGCAGGCCATCCGGCACCGCCGCAAGCTCACCGAGGCCTTCACGGCCGATGTCGAAGCCTCCCCCGGCCGGACGCTCACGGTCATGCGCGACGGCCTCGTCGTCGGCTTCGCGAACCCCAAGTCGATCGTGTTCCTGGCCGCGATCCTGCCGCAGTTCGTGGACGCCTCGGCCGGGTCGGTACCCGCTCAGATGCTGGTGCTGGGGATCTGCCTGCCGCTGATCGCCCTCGTTTCCGACACCCTGTGGGCGCTCGCCGCCGGGACGGCCCGGGCCTGGTTCGCGCGGTCGCCGCGACGGCTGCGGCTCGTCGGCGGCACGAGCGGGCTGGTGATGATCGGGCTCGGGACGTCTCTCGCCTTCACCGGCCGCAAGGATTGAGCGCGGCTCGCCGAACGACCAGGAGTTCCCAGCGCGCCACCAGTCTGAGTCAGCTCCCCGGCCGGGTGACCGGGACGACGTCGAGAAGTTCTTTCAGGCCTTCGAAATCCTGCGGGTTGGTGGTGTACAGCGGCATCCGGTGCGCGATGGCCACACTGGCGATCATCAGGTCGGCCACGCGCCGCCGTGGTGTCCTGCCCATCGCGAGCACGGAAGCCGAAACCCGGCCGAAGATCCGCGCCGCCTCGGTGCCGAAAGGCAGCGGGTCGAACTCGGATTCCACGCGCTGCAGCAGATCCGTACGCCGGGCTCGCTCGGCCGGATCGGTGGCATAGTGCGGCCCCGCCGACAGTTCGGCGAGCGTGATCGTGCTGATCGACATCAGATCCGGCAGCTGGGCGTGGTCGATCGTCCGCCGGAGGATCAGGATGTTCGTGTCGAGCAGGCCGTGGACCTCAGCGGCCATAGGGATCTTCCGCCTCCCCTTCGAAAGCGTCGTCGAGGTCCGCGCGGAACCTGTCCGGGTCGATGAGCGGAGCGTTGGCCGAGCCAGTGGCGAACTGGTCACGGGAAACGGCGTGCCGTCGACACAACGGAACCAGCTGGGCGATGGGCGAACCGCTACGGGTCACGGTGAAGGTTTCACCGTGCTCGACCGCGTCCATGATCTCGCCGGAACGGTTCCGGAGATCACGCTGGGAGATCTCGTGTTGAACGCTCATTAGCGCACTATAGCGCTCCCGTGCCCCAAAGTGCCACCGTGTGCCACCTAGGCGGTCTCCTCCTCCGGCTCCGGTTCGTCCGAGGGCCGCGTGAACAGCCGCGTCGCCGAAAGCCGCGCGACGCCGTCCGGCTCCCCGAGTTCGTCGGTCGCGTTCCGGATCGTCGCGTCGACGGACAGGTATTTGCGCCCGGCCCGGAGGTCCGCGTCGTTGCGCAGCCGGACGATCAGCGGGAACTCGCTCAGCGCGCCCGCGTCGAACAAGCCGGTCGTGTAGATCAGCTGGACGCCCAGCGCCTCGGCCACCGCCCGCTGCAGTTCCAGCAGGTACCCGGCCGACGCGCGGCCGATCGGGTTGTCGAGGAACAGCACGCCGGAGTGCCGGTTGCGCGCCTTTCCGCGGTTGTTGGCGCGGAGCGCGGCGAGCGTGCAGTACAGGATGATCGCGGCGGTCAGCTGCTGGCCGCCGGAGAACACGTCGCGGATCTCCGAAACGCGCTGGCGTTCGGTCCTCAGCACGGAGTCCGGTTTCAGCATGTCGACGCGGAAACCCTTGGGCGCGGCGGCCTGTACGCCGCGCAGCACGAGCGAAAGCCCGTCTCGTTTGACGTCCCGGCCGTCGGAGGTCTTCCCCACCGCGGCCTCGTCGACGACCTCGCCCAGTTTCTCGGCGAGCACGTTCTCTTCGAGTTCGGTGAAGCGGATCCGCAGGAACTCCTGGCCCGACCAGTCGCCGAGACCGTCCGGCAGCCGCGAAACCCGTTGTGCCGCGCGGAGAGTGCGCAGGGCACCGTCGACCATGCCCTGCAGGCGGGTGATGATGCCGCCGCGGTGCCGGTCGATCTGCGCGAGATCGTCGGTGAGCGTGCGCAACCGCGGGCGCAGTGCCTCGGCCCATTCGGCGGCGTGCGCGGGCAGCTGGTCGCGGCGGACCGAGATCACCTGCTGCCGCACGGGGGTGCTGAGCTTCTCGAAGCGTTTGTCGGTGGCGTACTGCGCCAGCTGATCGGCCGCGGCCCGCACCCGGCGATCACCGGCGTCAGCCGCGTCCTGCGCCTCGGTGAGCGCGGTGTTGAGCCGGGAATGCTTGGCGCGCGCGGATTCGACGTCGCCATCGAAGGCCACCGCTTCGTCCTCTTTGGACAGCAGATGCGCCATCGACTCGGCCAGAAGGCCGAATCCGGACGCGGACGTCTTCGCGGACTCCAACGTCGCTTCGGCCGCGGCGCGGCGCTCCTGCAGTTCCTCCCATTTCCGGGCGGCCGCCGAAACCTCGAGACTCGCTTCGTCGATCAGCTCCAGGCCGTGCTCGATGTCCTTCGGCCTGGCGTCGAGCGCGAGTGCCGACGGCTGTTCCGGAAGCTGACTCAGTTCCGCCTTGCGGGTCGCCACGAGCCCGACGATCTCGGTGCGTTCCTCCTCCAGCACCGCGACGGCCCGGTTCGCCCGCGCCTGCGCGGCCGCCCGCGCCGAAGCGTCGGAACCGTCCGGCGTCTCCAGCAATGTCAGGGCCCGCTCGCGGACCGCGTCGTCCAGCGCCTCGACGGCCGCCCGCGCGGACGCCTCGACGCTTTCCGCCTGCTCGAGTTCGGCGCGCAGATCGCTGCCGACCTCGACCTTCGAATACGCCTCGGACGCCGACGCGAAGGTGCGCCGCAACGCGTCCACCGGTTCGGCGGGCGTGGGGTCGTTTTCGGTGACGTCGCTCGAACCCGGGACTTCGGCCAGCTCCGACTTCGCCGTCGTCGCCGTCCGGCGGTGCCCGTCGGCGGTGCGCTGTTCCTCACCGGCCTGCTCGCGCAGCCGGGAAGCCTTCACCGCGGCTTCCGACGCCGTCGACTCGGCCCGCTCGGCTGTCTCGGTGGCGCGTTCGACGTCGTCCGTCCACTCGGGAATCTTCGCGGCCCGGGTGGCGAGCGCCTCCAGTCCGCGAGCCCGCTCCCCCGCCTCGGCCGAAGCCGTGCGCAGTTCGGGAATCCGCTCCCTCAGCCCGGCCGCCTTCTCGCCAAGGCGCTGGAATTCCTTCTCCGCCTGGTCCAACGCGGTCTGCGCGGTCTCGTGGGCGGTGCGCGCGCTCTGCAGCTGCTCGGCCAGCGTCGCGATGCTGCCGGGCGGGTAGTCCTCCCGCCAGGTCTTGAGTTTCCACGACAGCGCACTGTCGTCAGCCAGCGAAGTCGTCAATGCTTCCAGCCGGCGCTGCCGTTCGGCGTGCCGAAGCGCGATGGCCTCGCGCTCGGCGTCGGCGGCTTCCTCGTCGTACATCGCCGGGTTGGGCGGGACGAGGAAGGCGATACCCGCCTCCTCGGGCAGGCGGTCGGTCGTGGTGGCCTCGGTGGTGGCCACCGGGATGATCGTGGTGGGCAGCAAGCGCCGCTCCGCCAGCACCTTCTCGGCGAGCCGGACCTGCTCCGGTTCGTTGAGCAGGATCCCCGAGACCAGCTGGGGCGCGCGGGCCAGCACGGCCGCCCGCCGCTTCTTGTCCAAAGTGGACAGGTAGCGCCAGCCGGACCACGCGTTCATCCCCGCGGCTTCCAGCGCGTCCAAAGCGGACTGGACCTCTTCGGTGGCGGGCAGGAGACCACCGGAGCCGAGCGCGTTCAGGGCTCGCTCGTCGACGGACTCCTCCATCCGCAACGCCGTCTGTTCCTTCTCCGCGGTCGCCCCCGCCTCGCGAAGACGTTCCAGCAGCACCGGCAGATCCGTCTCCAGCGCGACGTCGTCCGTGCCGAGGAGTTCGGACAGCCGGGGTTCGACGGCGAGCGCGTCGGTGCGCCGGTTGGCCCGGTCCAGCTCCTCGGCCGCGCGCTCCAAGCGGTCCTTTGTGGACCCGGCGAGCCGGTGCGCGTCGTTGACGGTCGCCTGCGCGGCACGCAGATCCTCCGCGACGCGTTCGAGTTCCTGTTCGCGGCGGACCAGTTCCGCGGCGGTCGTCTCGGCCTCGGTCCTGGCCGCGCGCGCCGCGTCGGCGACGTCGGCCCCGGCCTTGAGCGCGCCGGACCGGACGGTTTCCGCGATCTCCTCCCGGATTTCGGCGATCCGCGCGCCCAGCCCGCGAGCCTCCGCCCGGCGTGAGGCCGCGAGGTTCGCCGATTCGTCGCGTTCCGCCTGGGCCTTCTCCGCTTCGGCACGCAGGGCGCCGGCGTGGGCTTCGGCCTTCGACGCCTGATCGGTCGCGTTCTTGGCCAGTGCCAGCAGACCCCGGGCGAGCGCGGCCGCGGCGGTGTTGCGCGCCTGCAGCGCAGGCTGGGCCTTCTGCTCGCGATTCCCCACCAGTTCACGGAAATCGCGGGCCTTGCGGGCGGCGTTGAGGTGGTTGAGGACGGTGGAGCACTCACGCCAGGCTTCGGCGGCGGTCTTGGCCTCGGCGAGTTCGCCGTCGATCCGCTTCTTGCTCTCCTGCGCCTCGTCGAGCCGCAGTTTCCCGACCAGGCGGCGGAGTTCGGTGACCCCGGCGGCGAGACGGCGGTGGTCGCCCTCGGCCAGCTTCTCCGCCGACTTCACCTCGTCGACGTGCTGTTCGAGGCCGCTCAGCCGCTCGTTCTCCAGCTTGTCGCGAGCGGCGACCTGACCGGCGAGAGTCCGCATCTCGGCGCGGGCGGCGTCGGCGAGCTTCCGCGACGCGGCGGCGACGCCTTCCTCCTCCGCCAGCGGCGTCAGCAGATCGAGCGCTCCCGCGACGAAATCCCGCTCCGACAGCAGATCCCCGCGCTGGGCGAGGTTGTGCGCGTAGGTCGCGACGACCTCGGCGAGGTCCTTCGGTTCGTCCTCCGACAGCACCGCGCGCAGCAAAAACTCGACGAACGCCTCGTCGGTGCTGAACGCGAAGGCGTCCGCCGCCTCGCCCTCACCGGCGTTCATCGCGCGCTGGTACCGGAACAGCTCGGTGTCGAGACCGAGGCCGTCCAGCCGGGATGTCCACTCATGGTGGCGCCGGGTCCAGAACAGCTCCAGCTCCGGCTCCCCGCCGTGCACCTTGTCGAGCTGGTCGTGGAAGCCCGACATCGTCAGCAGCCTGCCGTCCGACGTCAGCGGCAGCGAGTCCAGGTCGAGCGAAGGCGTCGGGCGGAAGCAGTACCAGGAATCGACCAGGTTCTCCGAATCCGCCGACACCACGTGCCCGCGCCATTCCGACACCTTGCCGGTGATCACCCGGTGGCCGGTCTCGACCTGCAGCCACTCCAGCACCACGTGCGAGACGTCCTTGGCGGCGACGAACTTCTCCAGCACCTTGGTGTTCGTCGTGCCGACGACCTGACGGCGGCCGGGCAGCATGACCGAGAAGATCAGCTTGATCAGCACGGATTTGCCGCCGCCGTTCTCCAGGAACAGCACGCTCGCCGGGGACGGGCGCCGCGGCGGCCCCTCGCCCGCCAGGTGGATCCCGGCGCTGAACAGCGCGTCCTGCTTGGGCGCGGTGATGGCCGCGCCGACACCGCTGAAGTCCAGCACGACGTCCTGGTAGCGGGCACCCGCCGGACCCACCGAATGCAGGCGAACCCGCGAAAGCTCGTACATCTCTTCCCCTCTAGAGCGTGTCCGACGCGGCCGCGCGCAGCGTCCCGCCGCCGTTGGCGACCGAGACCACGTTCAGCGCGAGCAGATCGTCGAAGGCCGCGTCGGCGGCGAGTTCGCGCACCTGCACCTGGTAGCGCGGCGTGGTCCGGTAGGTCCCGCCCTGTTCCCCGCTGACCTGGACCAGGAAACCCTGATCCGCGAGGAACCGCAGCGCACGCGCGACCATGCCACGGGTGGTGTCCGAAGCCAGCCTTCCGTCCTTGGTCGCCGCCGCAGCGGGACGCCGGGCGTAGGCGCGCCAAGCCTGTTCCAGTTCGGGCGCGTCGGCCAGCGGATCGTTGTTCGTCTCGGCCTCGGCCGCGCGTTCGTCGAGGATCCGGCAGGCTTCCCGCACCATCGCGTCCACCTGCTCGACGCTGACGCGGCCGATGTAGGTGTCGTTGGCGAGGTCGTCGGGGCGCGGGTAGCCGAGCGCGGCGGTGGCCAGGTGGACGAGCCCGTGCAGGACCTTCTCGGTCTCGCGGCGCTCACGGATCTTGCTCTGCCGCGCGTAGCTGTCCATCTTGATCTCGAAGACGGACTCGTCGGTCGCCGCGAGCACGGCGCCGGCCTGGAGGTTGACCTCCAGCACCATCAGCCCGAGCCCGGCCGCGACCGCGTGCGTGAGCTGCTTGAACGCGCTGTCCTCGCCGTAGCGCCGGACGAGATCGCCGTAGACGACGTCCCGCGACGGCAGCTGCTTCGGGCGCATGCCGAACGAGACGAGCCGGGCCGCGGATTCGACGTCCCCTGATGTCGTCACGCGACCTCCTCCTCTTCTTGGTCTTCACGGTCGACCCGCGCCGACGAAAGCAGCAGATCCGCTCCGCCGAACTCGGGGTCTTCGAGCAGCGTGCCGTCGTCCACCGCCAGCAGCACCTGACGCTCCCCCAGCCGGAGCGCCGCGCCGACCTCGGGACTGTAGGCGTGCACCGCCCGCAACGCGACCAGGGCGGGCAGCCCCGGGTCGATCCGGCGGGCCTCTTCGAGCAGCCCGGACAGCCGTCGCGGCACCTCCGGCAGATCGAGGAGGTCGTCGGCGAGCCGCCACTGCTCGTCCCCGAACTTGTCGGTGACCTCGGCGGGCATCAGCTCCGGCTCGGGGATCTCGCCGACGAGCTGGTCGCGTTCCGGGGCGGGCCGGAGCAGCAGCGACACCAGCGAGGACAGCGACGGCACGGTCGGCGGGGAGATCCCGGCACCGGCGTGGAAGAACGACTCGGCAGGCGCGGCGGCGTCGGCGATCGGCAGGCCCAGCGTCGGCATCAGGAGCTGGCCGAACAGGTCGATCGTCGCGCGCTGCGGCGGCCCGGAGAACTGCTGGCGGTCCTGTTCGGCGCGGAACACCGCCCCGGCGTCGGCCAGCCGGGACTGGAGCCGGGTATGGCGGCGGATGCAGTCGCTGACGATGTCGACGAGTTCGGCGGCGCGGCGTTTGCGGTCGAGGTCCTCGGTCTCGTCACGGGACGCGGTGATGTTCTTGAGGATCGCGTTCTCGGCGCGGAAGCGGGACTCGATATGGGACAGCGCCTGGTCCAGCAGGTCCGGGACCTCACGTTCCCAGTCGACCGCGCGGACGTCGCGCCGGGTGGCGTCGAGTTTGGCGCGCAGTGTCTCGCCGTACTGGACGGTGCGGTAGCGCGCCTGTTCGGCGGCGAGCTTCGCGTCGGCGAGGCGGCCGCGGTTGATCAGGTTCTCCAGTTTGACCTCGGCCGCGATCTGCGCGGATTCGACGTCGGTGTCCAGTGCGCCGACGAGGACGTTGATCGCCTCGTCGGTGGCGCGCAGGTAGACCTCGCCGTCGGGCGCGGCCAGCTCGACGAGCAGCTTGAAGTCGAACTGGCGCCGCTGGTAGCCGCCGCCGGGGCCGATGGAACCGTAGACGCGGCGGAACCCGCGGTCGGTGGTGCCGACGTTGATCAGGTTGTCGAGGACCCACCGGGCGACCTTCGCGTGCTCGTCCGGGGTCCGGCCGGGCGCCTGGAGGGCGACGAACGGCAGCAGCCGCACGATCACCTGTTCGTGGTCCGCGCCGGTGTCGAAATCCATCGACACGGTGACCTGGTCGATCGTGTGCAACGCGATCTCGGCCATCTGGTAGATCGTGGCGTCCGCCCAGTCCAGCTTCGCCTTGCGCGCGTCGAGGTCGTGCAAGGGCGCAGTGCAGGCCAGCGCCTTGAGGCGGCGGGTCAGCCCCTCGTCGGCCAGCCCCATCCCGGTCAGCTCGTCGTCTCGCACAGCAGGCCAGGCTAGTCGTCACCCCCTGAACCCCGCACGGGTGACCTGCCTGCCCGGCGCCGCTGTCGGCGGTAGCGTCTGGTCCATGCATGAAATGAGTCGGGACGAATGGTGGCGGTTCGCGAGTGAGGGCACCCGTACGGGCATGCTCGGCCTGGTCCGGGCCAACGGCGCGCCGATCGTGACGCCGGTGTGGTTCCTGCTGAACGAGGGCCCCGACGGCGACGAGCTGATCTTCACCACCGGGACGGACACGCTCAAGGGCAAGGCGATCCGCCGCGACGGCCGGATCTCGCTGGCCGTCGACGACCAGAAGCCGCCGTTCTCGTACGTGCAGTTCACCGCCGAAGCGGTACTGCACCACGACTACGACGAGATGCTCGAATGGGCGACCAGGCTCGGTGGCCGGTACATGGGTGAGGACAAGGCCGAGGCCTACGGCAAGCGCAACGCCGTCCCCGAGGAGTCCTTGGTGCGCGCGAGGATCACGAAGGTGATCGCGCGGGCCGACATCGCCGGCTGATCCCCCCTCCTTCTTCCAGAACGCATTTAGTCCTCTGGATGCGGTGCTTGCGCGTGCAAGTACCGCATCCAGAGGACTAAATGCGTTCTGGCGTGACGCTCCGTGTTGATGGTGGTGGGCTATTGACACAAAGCACGAGCTGGTGTGTGATCTGAACCATAGATAGGAAAGTTTCCTAACTAAAACTCCGCTTCCCCGCCGGGCTCGCCCGGTCCGCCGTTGTACCTCCCGACCCCACTTCACGCATGGAGGCTCCAGTGGCACCCCGACCACCGTGGCGCGCGCTTCTCACGTGTGCCGCCGCAACGGCGATGACCCTCGCCGTCCTGCCGGCCTTCCCCGCCGGCGCGGCACCGACAGACCATGAGTCCGAGCTGGCGACGATCTCCCAGGGCGCCGTCGAATCGAACCACGCGGGCTATTCCGGCACCGGGTTCGTCAACTTCGACAACGTCGTGGGCAGCTACGTCGAGTACACCGTGAACGCGGCGCAGGCCGGTACCCAGACACTGACCTTCCGCTATGCCAACGGAACCACGACCGACAGGCCGGTCTCGCTGAGTGTCAACGGCACCGCCGCCGGGACGCTGTCCTTCCCCGGCACCGGCGCGTGGACGACGTGGAAGACCGTGACGAAGGACGTCGCGCTGGCCGCGGGGGCCAACAAGATCCGCACCACCGCGACGACCGCGAACGGCGGCCCCAACGCGGACAAGCTCACCGCGAGTGGAACGACCGACGCCGAAGCGCCGACGCCGCCGAAGAACCTGGCCGTCAAGGACGTCAAGGCCCGTTCCGCCACCTTCACCTGGGAAGCCGCGACCGACAACGTCGGCGTGGTCCGGTACGAGGTCATGCGCGGCGGCAACATCCTGAAGACCGTCGACGGGACCACACTCACAGCGACCGTCGACAACCTGACGCCGAACACCGCCTACGACATCTCGGTCGGCGCCTTCGACGCGGCCGGGAACCCTTCGCAGCAAAGCAATGTCGTCCAGTTCACGACGCCGCCCAGCGGGGACACCACGCCACCGACCGTGCCGGGGAACCTGCGCTCGACGTCGGTGACCGCGAACAGCGTCTCCTTGGCGTGGAACGCTTCCACCGATGACAGCGGCACCGTCGCGGGCTACGACGTCTATCAGGGCACCACGAAGGTCGCGACGACGCCTTCGCTCGAAGCCACCATCACCGGGCTGACGGCGAACACGTCGTACACGTTCACGGTGAAGGCACGGGACCTGGACGGGAACACCTCCGCGGCGAGCAACGCGCTCACCGCCAAGACGAGCGGCGCCGCGGGCGGCGGGATCCCCGAGTACGACAAGGACATCGCCAAGGTCGACCTCGCCTGGTCCGTCGACTTCCTGCCGGACGGCACGGCGCTGGCGACCGAACGCGACCGCTTCGAGATCCTGCGGATCACCCCGTCGGGCCAGAAGACCACGGTGGGCAAGGTTCCCGGCGCGGTCGGCACCTCGGGCGAAGGCGGCCTGCTCGGTATCGCGATCTCGCCGAACTACGCCACCGATCACGCGATCTACCTGTACCACACGGCGTCCGGCGACAACCGGATCGTGAAGATGACCTACGACAACGGAACGCTGTCCTCGACGTCGACGCCGGTCCTCACCGGGATCGCCAAGAACCGTTACCACAACGGCGGAAGGCTGCGTTTCGGTCCGGACGGCAAGCTGTACGCCACCGTCGGCGACGGGCAGAACAAGGAGACCCCGCAGAACAAGGGTTCCCTCAACGGGAAGATCCTGCGGCTCAACGCCGACGGGTCGGCACCCGGCGACAACCCGTTCTTCTCCACCGGCGGGAACGCCCGGTACGTCTGGAGCTACGGACACCGCAATCCGCAGGGTCTCGCGTGGGACTCCCGCGGCCAGCTGTGGGCGTCGGAATTCGGTGACGGCACCCAGGACGAGCTCAACCTGATCCAGAAGGGCGGCAACTTCGGCTGGCCCCAGTGCGAAGGCACCACGGGCAGCTGCGGCGGCACGATCGCACCGAAGAAGACCTGGTCGACCAGCTCCGGCGGGCCGAGCGGGATCGAGATCGTCAACGACTGGATCTACGTCGCGGCCGTCACCAGCCAGCAGCTGTTCGCCACGCAGATCAACGCGGCGGGGACCGGCGTCGGCTCGGTGCAGTCGCTGTTCTCCGGTCGCTGGGGCAGGCTCCGCTCGGTCACCAAGACCCCGGACGGCGGCCTGTGGGTCACCTCGACCAACGCGGACAAGAACGGTGGGACGCCGACCACGATCGACAACGTGGTGGTGCGCCTGAAGTTCCCGGGCGGCAGCCAGCCGGGGGCGTTCAAGCTGACCAGCTCCGCGTTCGCCGACAACGCGTCCATTCCGGACAAGTACACCTGCGCCGGTGACGGCACCGCGGGCCAGGACACCTCCCCGCCGCTGACCTGGGGCGCCGGGACCACGGCCGCCAAGGGGTACGCGATCGTCTTCGCCGACGTGGCCAACAGCGGCAACAAACTGCACTGGGCGATCTGGGACATCCCGGCGTCCGCGACGTCACTGCCGGAAGGACTGGGCGCGGGGTACACCGTGCCGAACCAGAACGGCGCCAAGCAGAAGGCCATGGGCAGCGGGGCGAACGCGCAGAAGTACTTCGGCCCCTGCCCCGGCGGATCCACCCATCCGTACACGTTCACGCTCTACGCGCTGAACACCGCGACGGTGCCGGGCCTGACGTCGTCCTCGACGATGGCGCAGATCGAGACGGCGATCAAGAACGCCTCGACCGGCAACGTCAAACTGCGCGGCAACTCCAAAGCCGCGACCTGAGCACGGTTGGGGTGTCCGGAGCGGCGCCGGGCACCCCAGCCGTTTCCAGTGTGAACTGGACGGACGCCACCCTGTCCGGGTTTTCCCGGCAGGGTGGCGTTTTCGTGGTCCTGGCGCTTCGGCGCGGGGGTGCTTCGCGGCGTGGTAAGGCGTCGTGAGTGATAAGTAGCGTTCTATTGAGGGGTAAGGCAAAGTTGTCGTGACCGACACCCCCGACTCCGCGTTCTCCCGAAGCCGCTGTTGCCGATCACCTCGGTGAAGACTCCGGGAGCCGGACATGTCTCCAATGTGGCATTGGAGACGCTGAGCGCCCCCAATGCCACATTGGAGACATCAGACCGCGGCACGAGCAGATAGCGCACGCAACACGCCAAGGTTGCCTTACTCGCCGATAACGCTCTTTACCACTCACGACCCCTCCAGGACGCCCTGCTTTCACAGCGGCGTGGTCCTGGGGTCGTGAGTGGCAATGAGGGTTATTGAGAGGTAAGGCAAACGGGGCGTGATCGACTCGATGCCGTGAAGGTCCCCTTGCCTACCCTCAAGGTAGCAAAGGAGGCCTTCACTACTTGGCGACCTGCGTGGGTCTCCCTCACGAGACCGGGGTCCTGTCCACAAAGGACAGTTTTCGGCGACTCGGCGTCCGTTTGATGCCTAAAGGCACGTTCCTGAACGGGGTCGTGAGTGGCAAAGAGCGTTCTAACGCTCCTTGCCACTCACGACCACCCCGCGAAACCGCACAAACGACCCAAGCCGGACACTTGTCTTCAGAAGAGTGTCTCTCGGAGCCCGCGGCCCGGCTTCCGCCAGCCAGTCCGGACGCTCGCCGGGGCACGACAGCTTTGCCTTACCCCTCAATAACGCTCTTTACCACTCACGACCCCCTTCAGGACCGTACAGGTAGGCATCAATCGGACAAAGAGCCGTTGGTAACCATCCCTTGCGGACAGTCATGGGACTCGCCCTGCCTTCACAGCGGCGTGATCCTGGGGTCGTGAGTGGTAATGAGGGTTAGAACCGTCATTACCACTCACGAGGGTTCAGCGCCCGGCCGCTAGGCTTCGGCCGGTGAAGGACTGGACGTTCTGCCCTCGCTGCGGCGACCGGACACGACTCGCCGGGCACGGCGAAGACACCCATGTCGAATGCCCGGCCTGCGACTTCACCAAATACGACAACCCGCTGCCGACCACGGTCGGTCTCGTCCTCGACGGTGACCGGATCCTGTTGCTGCGCCGGGCGCATGAGCCCAGGAAGGGCTGCTGGGACACCGTCGGCGGCTTCCTCTCCGGCGCCGAGACCGCCGAAGAGAACCTCGTCCGCGAGGGTCTCGAAGAGATCGGTTGCGAACTCCGGGACCTCCGGTTCACCGGGTCGTACTCCTCGGTCTACGGCGACACCGGCCTGACGACGATCGCGTTCGCCTTCACCTGCGCGCTCCCGCCGGACGCGGAAATCGTGCTGTCGGAAGAGAACTCCGAGTACGCCTGGTTCCCGCTGGACGAGCGTCCGCCGCTCGCCTTCGTCGACGGCGAGGCCGCGGCGGCCGCACTCACCAACCGAACAGGTTCCGCATGATCCGCGCGCACCGTTCGGTCATCGCCGCGGCGTCCTGATCGGGCTGGTCGATCCACCAGCTGATCAGCGAATCGACCACGCCGGTCCACACCTGGGCGATCGCCTCGATGTCACGTTCGTCGTCGAGGCCGCGTGAGCGCATCAGCTGGGCGGCGCCGATCAGCGCGAAGCCGTCGAGCCGGAAGCGGTAGTCGACGGCGACGCCGGCGATCTCGCCGGTCGAGGGCACTGTCGGATCGCGGAGCAGCTTCCACGCGTAGCGATCGTGGTCGAAAGTCTCGAAAATGGCCGAAAGCACCGCCAGCGGCATCCGCTCCGGCGGTTCGCTCTCCTGCGCCATCGTCTCGGCGACGCCTTCGGTCAGCCTGTCCCCCGCTCGGTGCAGGCACGCGAGGTAGAGCCCGTCCTTCGAGCCGAAGTACTGGTACAGCAAGGGTTTCGTGACACCGACCCGGCGGGCGATCTCCACCATCGACGCCCCGGCGTACCCGTTCCTGCCGAACTCCTCCGTACCGGCGCGCACGATCTGGGTTTCCCGCTCTTCACGGGGCACGCCCTTCGTGCCGACGGCCCTTGCTTCTGTCACGGCGGTTATCTTACCCTGAGGTAAATGACCCTAGGGTAAGTTACCTTAAGGTCAGATCTCGACGGCGAGACAAGGGAGCGGTGCGGTGGCGGATTTCCTTGCCCATCTGAGTGACCCGGTGCTGATGGCGACCCCGGTGTTCTTGCTGTTCGTCGCGATCGAGATCCTCGCGCTGCACGTACTGGGGCACGACGACAACGTCATCGGCTACAGCGTCAAGGACACCCGGACCAGCATGGCGATGGGCGCGGTGGCGGTCGTGATCAACGGCGTCTTCCGCATCGCCATGCTGTTCGTGTTCGCCGCGCTCTACGAACTGGCGCCGGTGAAGTTCAGCCCGGCCGACTGGTGGACCTGGGTGCTGATGCTGCTCGGCCAGGAACTCGTCTTCTACGCCTACCACCGGGCCAGTCATCGCGTCCGGCTCATGTGGGCGGGTCACCAGGTGCACCATTCGAGTGAGCACTACAACTTCTCCACCGCGCTGCGGCAGAAATGGACCCCCTATTTCCAGCTGCCGTTCTGGTCGATCCTGGCCTTCGCCGGTATCCCGCCGTGGATGATCCTCACCGGCCTGTCGATCGACCTCGTCTACCAGTTCTTCGTGCACACCGAGAAGATCCGGAAGCTGCCACGCTGGTTCGAGTACGTGTTCAACACACCTTCACACCATCGGGTGCACCACGGCAGCGACCAGGAGTACCTGGACGCGAACTACGGCGGCATCCTGATCATCTGGGACCGGATGTTCGGCAGCTTCGTGCCCGAGGGCAAACGGCCGACCTACGGGCTGACCAAGAACGTCGGGTCCTACAACCTGCTCAAGGTCGGCTTCCACGAGTACGGCTCGATCCTGCGCGACGTCCGCGCGGCCGCTTCGTGGCGGGACAGGCTCGGATACGTGTTCGGCCCGCCGGGCTGGCGGCCCGCGAAGGAGATGAGCCTAAGCGGTCCTGCGCAGCGCGGATGAGTTCTCCGGCCGGATCTCCGGCGAGAGGCTCTCCAGCGGCGGCCGCTGCGTGAACGCCACGTCGGTGAGCACCAGCTCCCGATCGATCCCAGCCCCGGCCCCGCGCCTGAACTGCGCGAGCGACGTGGACGGCGGCGCCGCGGAGATCACCCGGCCACCGCGTTCCAGCCGGTCCATCAGCGTCAGCATGATCTGCGCGGCCATCCGGCCGAGTGCCTGCGTGCCCTGATGACGGTGGGTCCGGTGGCCGAGGTCCACCTGGGCGAGCGCGTCGAGCCCGTGCAGTTCGAGCAGGTCGATCAGATGGCCGACTTCGACGCCGTAGTGGGTGACGAACGGGATGCCTTCGAGCACCTCCCGCCGCCCGGCGTACTCACCGGCGAGCGGCTGGACGAAACCGGCGAGTTCCGGCCAGTACATGTTGAGCAGCGGGCGGGCGACGAGTTCGGTGACCCGGCCACCGCCGTCGGGTTCGGTGCCCGTCTGCCCGACGAGCGGGCGGTGGTAGAAACCCTTGACGTAGGCGATCGCCGGGTCGGTCAGCAGCGGCCCCAGCAGGCCGGTCACGTAGTCGGCGCTGAAGTCGCGGAGATCGCCGTCGACGAAGACGATGAGGTCGCCGGTGGTTTCGGCGACGCCCTTCCAGAGCGCTTCCCCTTTGCCTGTCAGGCTTCCCAGCTCCGGGAACACCGCGTCCTGCGCGACGACGTCCGCCCCGGACGCCCGCGCGACCTCGGCGGTGGCGTCGGTGGACTGGCTGTCCACCACCAGGATCTCGTCCACCAGGGGAAACCGCTCGACGAGTTCTCGCCGGATGGTGCCGACGATCGCGCCGACGGTCTCCTCCTCGTCGCGGGCCGGGATCACCACCGAAACCCGTGTCCCGCGTTTGGCGGCGACCAGTTCCGCCGGCCACCAGTCGCCCGCCCGGCTGCTGCGCCGGGTGAGCCATGTGCCGACCTCCGCCGATACCCGCATGTCCGTCCCCTTCGCTCGAAGATCACCTCGGGAGTGAGCTTCGAGGGACGCTGTTTCCTTCCGTCGTCGCCGCGGAAACCGCCGCGTTACGCCTGCCCGCCGCAGGTTAACGGCCGGACAGCGCGGCCGAGACGACCTCGCCGGTGCGGCGCTTGGCGAGATAGAACTCCGCCTCGTGCGGTTTCGCCCCGTTGTCGACCGTGTAACCGCTGTCGAGCACGCCGTCCGCGCCCGGGAACAACGGCGTGAGATCCGGGCGTGCGGCGACGAGGTCGTCGCGGTCGGCGAGGTTCACCCAGCGCGCGACGCCGGGCGGGACGGACGGCGGCTGCGGGCGGGTCCGCTCGTAGACCACCGTGCGCAGGCCGAGCGGCGAACCGAGGGTGAGCAGCAGCGGCAACGGGCGGCCGTGCAGATGCGCGGCTTCATAGGCGACGACGGAACCGAGCGAATGCCCGATGATGACTTCGGTTTCCGAGCCGAGGTGTTCGGCGACGCGGTCCTGGACGCGGTTCCGGATCGTCTCGTCGGTGAGGTACAACGTCACTTGTTTGAGGGCCTTGACCACCACGCGTTCGGCGAACGCCACGCCGAGCCTCGCGAAGGGCTTCAGCCGCACGAGCGCGTTCAGCACCGGACGGACGGCGGCCCGCACGCCCTGTTCTTCCCCCTGTGCCCCGGTGAGCAGAGCCAGTTCGGTCCGGGCCCGGTTCCGGTCCGTCTCGCGGGACGCCGAAATCGCCGCGTTCCGGAGCCATTCCGCGGCCAGTGCCCCGGCGAGCGCCCATTCGTCTTCGGTGAGTTCGTCCGCACCGCCCTGCTGGCCGTCCTTCAGGAAAAGGTCACCGTAGAAGGCCATCCGCGCGGAGCCGGGCCTGGCGTCGCGCCACAGGGTGTCGGCCAGCGCGGCGTCACCGGCGAGGCGGACCCCGCCCGCCAGGCTCGGCAGCCATTCCGCCTCGAGGGTGTCCGCGGACTTCTGTTCCTGGGCGATGCCGTGCACCAGAACGATCCGGGCCATGGCGCACAGTATCGCGGATGCCCTTGCCGGTGACCCTCCGATGGGACAAAGTGATCTCCGTGGGAGAGCGAAGGTCGCTGGTCGTCGCGTCGCAGTGTGAGGCGCTCAATCTGCTGTCCTTCCTCCCGGACGCGGGCAGGCAGCTCTCTTCGGCTTTGCTCGATCCCGGGATCGGCGGCTGCGTCCCCGCTCTCGCGGACGGCCGCGGACTGCTCGTCGACCCCACCATGGCCGAACTCGACGACGCGCTGACCGAGGCGTTCGAGCGCGCTTCGGAGGACGAAGCGACGCTTTTCCTCTCACTCGTCGGGCACGGCGAATACGCCGACGACGATTTCTACTTCCTCACCAAGGACACCAGCCTGCCGGTGGACAGCCGGAAGTCGTTCCTTTTCGCGCAGCGGATCAAGGAACTCCTCGGCCGCTACTCGATGCTGGACGGGCTGGTGATCCTGCTCGACACCTGCCACGCCGGCATCGGGGCGGTGCAGGCGGGCAGGCGCTGGCTGCGGATCGTCGGCGAGGCGGGGAAACGGTTCGATCTGCTCACCGCGTCCGACGACCGCGTCGCGGCCAACGGCTGCTTCAGCCGCTCGCTGGTCACCGTGCTGCGGTCGGGGCACGAGAGCCTCGGCGAGCGCGTCCGCTGCGCGGATCTCAAACGGGTCATCGCCGGGCTGTGCCCCCTGCAGACCGCGGTACACCTGGGTTTCGACGGCACCCGCGAGGTGACCGAGGCCGATCAGGGACTCTGGATCGCGCTCAATTCCTCGCCCGCGTGGCGCCGCTCGCCGCTGGCCGGCAACCCCGCCGCCCCGCTGATCGAGCGGCTCACCAAGGACTACGAGCCGGACCCCCGGCTCGGGAAGACCGTCGGGCACCTGCTCACCGGGGCCCGCCTGGTCGCGATCACCGGCGCGGAGAGATCCGGGAAGTCGACCATGCTCGCCGCGCTGGCGCGGCCGTCGGTGGCCGGTGCGTACGTGCCACCGGAGTTCCTGCACGCCGTACTGTTCGCCACCCGCGGCCAGTCCGCGGAGCAGCTCGCGCGGGAACTGGCCCGCCAGTTGCGGCGCACCGTGCCCGGTTTCGGCGAGGCGGGCGAGCGGTTTTCGAGCGGGCTCGACGACGACGCGCGCAGCCGCGCAAGCGCTTTCGATCTGGCCCTCCTCGGCCCCCTGCGCACCCTCGCTCCACAATGGACGGACGGCCACGTGCGGATCGCGGTCGACGGGCTCGACGACCTCGACCCGGACGTCGGCGCCCGGCTGAGCGACTTTCTCCGGACCCTGTCGGCCGATCCGGCGCTGGAGTGGGTCAAGACGGTGCTGGCGACACGTGAACGGAGCATCCTCAGGGCCGCCGCCGTCACCGTCGACATGTACGCCACGGGGCAGACCTGGGTTTCGGGTGATCGTTCAAATCCGTATCCGACCAAGGTGGTGCTCGCCCAGCCGCAACCTAGGGGGGAACACTGGCAACCGCGCGACGGTTCGCCCACGTCACCGAAGCTCACGCCCGGCACCCTGATCATCGACGTCCCCGGGCAGCCGCCGGTCAAGCACGAACTGTCCTACGGGCTCGTCACCCTCGGCCGCAGCCGGAAGGCCGCGCTCCGCCTCACCGACTCGCGGGTTTCCCGGCTCCACTGCGAGATCCGCTGGGACGGCGACACAGCGTGGCTGACCGACCTCGACTCCGCCAACGGCACCTTCCTCAACGGGCGCCGCGTGCTGAACGCCGTCCTGACCCATCGCGACGTCGTCCGGCTCGGCGATTCGACGGTCACCCTCATCAGCGTCACCCAGGAAGAGCGGTGGCCGGAGGCCGACGAATCCACCGGCGCGGCGGCTTCACCGCTGCCCGCCAGGGCGATCCTGCTGGATCTGCTTCAGCTGGCCGCCGTACGCGGCCCCATCCCGATCTCGATCCTCACCAAGGCGAGCGCGGCGAGCGGGGGCCCGGACAGGCGGGTGCACGTCCGCGACGTCCTCGCCGAACTCGGCGCCTCCGTGAGCCGGGCGCGGGCAGGGCTCGCCGAGGAAACCGTCCTGTGGACGGGCCAGGAGTCCCTCACCTTCCCCGACGTGGCCACCCGCCTGCGCATGCGGCTGGCGGAGGCGGCCTCGGAGGTGGCACCGGTGACCGGGGACGACGAGCCGACGCTCGAACAAAGTTACGCCGCGGCAAACGAAGCGGAGTACTTCTGGCTCGCCGGTCTGCACGAAGACGCTTTGCACGCCCTGGAGCGCCGGGCCTCTCCTCTTCCCGTCGAGAACCGGGAACGCTGGGCGGCCTGGGCCTACCGGGCAGCCCGGCAGCTCGGTGAGACCCACCGGATCACCTTGCGCTGCAAGGCGAGGCACGCGACCTGGACCGCCAAGGCGGGAGACGTCGCCGTGGCCCTCAGGCGGTTCGAGGAGCTGCTGCCTGTTGTCACCGCCACGCTGGGCGAAGGCGACGAAGACGTTGTGAGCGTCCGCGACGACATCGCGTTCTGGAACGCCCGAGAGTGAGGGGCACGCACCGCATTTAGTCCTCTGGATGCGGCAGGCACAAGCATCCAGAGGACTAAATGCGGGGTGTCAGGCCTCGTCCTCTTCCAGCATGTCCGGGGTGACGGCGGATTCGGTGTCCGGGATGCCCTGTTCTTTCGCCTTCTTGTCGGCCATCGCCAGCAGGCGGCGGATCCGGCCGGCGACGGCGTCCTTGGTCATCTGCGGGTCGGACAGCTGGCCCAGTTCCTCAAGGGAGGCCTGCCGGTTCGACAGCCGCAGTTTGCCCGCGGCGAGCAGGTGCTCCGGGGCGGACTCGCCCAGGATGTCCAGTGCCCGCTCGACCCTGGCCGCCGCCGCGACAGCCGCGCGGGCCGAACGCCGCAGGTTGGCGTCGTCGAAGTTCGCGAGCCGGTTCGCGGTGGCGCGCACCTCGCGGCGCATCCGCCGCTCTTCCCACGCGAGCACGCTCGTATGCGCGCCGAGCCGGGTCAGCAGGGCACCGATGGCGTCGCCGTCGCGCACCACGACCCTGTCCGCGCCACGGACTTCACGCGATTTGGCCTGGATGCCCATCCGCCGGGCGGCGCCGACGAGCGCCAGCGCGGCCTCGGGCCCGGGGCAGGTGACTTCGAGTGACGACGAGCGTCCGGGTTCGGTGAGCGAACCGTGCGCCAGGAAGGCCCCACGCCAGGCGGCCTCCGCGTCGGCGACGCCACCGGACACGACGGCGGCGGGCAGCCCGCGCACCGGGCGGCCACGCTGATCGATCAGGCCGGTCTGCCGGGCGAGGCCCTCGCCGTCCTTGACCACCCGCACGACGTACCGCGTCCCCTTGCGCAACCCGCTGGAGGAGATGACGTGGACGTCGGACTGGTGTCCGTACAGTTCGTGGATCTCCTTGCGCAGCCGCCTCGCCACCGAACCGGTGTCCAGTTCGGCCTCCACCACGACGCGGCCGGCCACGATGTGCAGCCCGCCCGCGAATCGCAGCATCGACGCGACCTCCGCGCGGCGCGGGCCGATCTTGGTGATCTCCAGCCGGCTCAGCTCGTCCTTCACGGCGGCGGTCATCGCCATCGCTGCCCCTCCATACCTTCAGCTCCTCCCCCGGTGAGACTCCAGAGCGTCTCGCATACAGCCCGCGAGCGCATCAGGATCATGCCGCCCCGTCACGACCGGGTCAGCCACCGCCCCCAGCAACGCCCGCGCGCCGAGTCTTCCGGCCGCGTCCCGCAAGCGGGCTGGTGAGGGCACCGAGTCCCGGTCCGCGATGACGGCGTCCACCCGCAATTCCGGGGCGTGCTCGAAGAGTACGTCCAGATGCTTCTCCGGGGAGAAACCCGCCGTCTCCCCCGGTTGGGGGATCAGATTGAGGATGACGACCTTCGTGGCCTTCGTCCGGACCAGCGCGTCGTGCAGGTCCGGCACCAGCAGATGCGGGAGCACACTGGTGAACCACGACCCGGGGCCGAGGAACACCACGTCCGCGCCGAGCACCGCTTCGATCGCTTCCGTGCAGCCTCGCGGCGGCCGGTCGGCCTGCGCGGTCGGATGCAGGCTGATCCGGTGCACCTGTCCGGGGGTGGTCGCCACCGCCACCTGACCGCGGATCCGCCTGAGCGCCTCGGGGTTCTCCGCGTCCAGACCCGAAACCTCACCTTGGATTTCCAGCGGTTCGGGTGACATCGGGAGGACGCGGCCGGAGATGCCCATGAGCCTGCTCGCCTCGTCGAGGGCGGCGACCGGATCGCCGAGCACCTCGAACAGCCCGGCCAGCAACAGGTTCCCGACCGCGTGCCCGGCGAGCGCGCCGTCACCACCGAAGCGGTGCTGGAACACCTCCGCCCACAAGGTCCCGCCGTCTTCGGCGGCGAACGCGGCGAAGGCCTGCCGCAGGTCACCCGGCGGCAGCAGGCCGAGTTCCCGGCGCAGCCTGCCGGACGAGCCCCCGTCGTCGGCGACGGTGACCACGGCGGTGACCTGCGAGGTCACCCGGCGCAACGCGGTGAGGGTGGCGTGCAGGCCGTGCCCGCCACCCAGTGCCACCGCGCGCGGTGCGCTACTCGCGGCCAAGGTCGCGGTGCACCACCTTCACGGCCATACCGTCCTCATTGGACAGACGCTGGGCGAGTTCCTCGGAAATGGCCACGCTGCGGTGCTTTCCGCCCGTGCAGCCGACGGCCAGCGTCAGGTACCGCTTGCCCTCGCGCTTGTAGCCCGCGCCGATCAGGCGCAGCAGCTGGTGGTAGCGGTCCAGGAACTCGTCCGCGCCTTCCTGGCTGAGCACGTAGTTGCGGACCTCGCCCTCGAGGCCGGTGTGGTCGCGCAGTTCGGGGATCCAGAAGGGGTTCGGCAGGAACCGGACGTCCATCACCAGGTCCGCGTCCATCGGCAGGCCGTACTTGTAGCCGAAGGACAGCACGGTGACGCGGGTCTGCGTACTGGCCTCGGAGCCGAACGCGTCCTCGATCTTGGCGCGCAGGTCGTGCACCGAAAGCGACGACGTGTCGAGGACGAGGTCGGCCTCTTCCCGCAGCGGCTCCAGCAGCGTGCGCTCGGCGGTGATGCCGTCGGCGAGCCTGCCGTCGCCCTGCATCGGGTGCCCGCGGCGGACGGCCTCGAACCGGCGCACCAGCACCGCGTCGGTGGCCTCCAGGAACAGCACGCGGGGCTTGTAGCCGCGGGCGTCGAGGTCCTTGATGACCGACGCCAGGTCATCGGTGAACGCGCGGGACCGCACGTCCATCACGACGGCCACCTTGGTGATCGCGCCCCGCGCCTGCGCGCCGAGTTCGACCATGGTGGCGATCAGCTCGGGCGGCAGGTTGTCCACCACGAACCAGCCCAGGTCCTCCAGGCATTTCGCCGCGGTACTGCGGCCCGCCCCGGACAGCCCGGAAACGACCGCGACCTCCATGCCGGAACCGCGGCCTTCTTCTTGCGCACTCACGATGGTCCTTTCCCCGATCACGTCGTACCGGACTCCCCCGTCGTCACGGGCTCCCCTGCGAGCGCCGCGACGACCGCTTCCGCGGTGCGCCTGCCGAAGCCGGGCACCGCCTCGATCTCCTCGATCCTTGCTTCGCGGAGTTTCTTCACCGAGCCGAAATGCTTGATCAGCGCGGTACGACGAGCCTGCCCCAGTCCCGGCACACCGTCCAATGCGGACACCTGCATCCGCTTGGACCGCTTCTCCCGGTGGTACCGGATGGCGAAGCGGTGTGCCTCGTCGCGCAGCCGCTGCAGCAGGTACAGCGCGTCGGAGGTACGCGGCAGGATCACCGGATCGGGGTCGCCGGGCAGCCACACCTCTTCCAGCCGCTTCGCCAGGCCGATCACGGCGATGTCGGTGACGCCCAGTTCGGAAAGGACGTCCGCGGCCGCGGTGGCCTGCGGCCCCGCGCCGTCGACGACGAGCAGGTTCGGCGCGTAGGCGAACTTGCGCGGTTTGCCGGTCTCCGGATCGATGCCCGGCCGGTCCGGATCGACCGCACCTTCGGCGTTCTCCTTGAGGTAGCGGTAAAAGCGGCGGCGGACGACCTCGGCGATCGACGCGACGTCGCCTTCCTCCGCGGCCTCGCGCAGGGCGAACCGCCGGTACTCGGACTTACGCGGGATGCCGTCCTCGAACACCACGAGCGACGCGACCACGTCACTGCCCTGGATATGGCTGATGTCGACGCATTCGATGCGCAGCGGCGCCGTCTCCAGCGCCAGGTAGTCCTGCAGTTCCGCGAGCGCGGCCGACCGCGCGGTGAGGTCACCGGCCCGGCGCAGTTTGTGCTGGGTGAACGCCTCGCCCGCGTTGCGGGTCACCGTCTCCGCCAGCGCGCGTTTGTCGCCGCGCTGCGGCACCCGCAGGCTCACCCGCGAACCACGCAGCCCGGAAAGCCATTCGCCGAGCGCTTCGGCGTCGGCGGGGAGTTCGGGGACGAGCACCTCGCGCGGCACCGGCGGGCCTCCGTCGGGATCGTCGGCGCGTTCGGCCTGTTCGCCGTAGAACTGCGTGAGGAAGTGGTCGACGAGGTCCTTGACGTCCATCTCCTCGGCCTTGTCGATCACCCAGCCACGCTGGCCGCGGACACGGCCGCCGCGCACGTGGAAGACCTGGACCGCGGCCTCGAGTTCGTCGTGGGCGAAGGCGACGACGTCGGCGTCCGTGCCGTCGCCGAGCACGACGGCCTGCTTCTCCATCGCCCGCCGCAGCGCGCCGAGGTCGTCACGCAGCCGGGCCGCGCGCTCGAACTCCAGCTCTTCGGACGCGGCCGCCATTTCCTGTTCCAGGCGGCGGATCATCGCGTCGGTGCGGCCGGCAAGAAAATCACAGAAGTCGCTGACAATCTCCCGGTGTTCGTCAGCGGACACCTTCCCGACGCACGGCGCGGAGCATTTGCCGATGTAGCCGAGCAGACAGGGCCTGCCGATCTGGCCGTGCCGTTTGAAGACCCCGGCCGAGCAGGTGCGCGCCGGGAAGACCCGGAGCAGCAGATCGAGGGTCTCGCGGATCGCCCAAGCGTGCGCGTACGGCCCGAAGTACCGGACGCCCTTCTTGCGCGCGCCGCGGTAGACGTGCAGGCGCGGGAACTCCTCGTTCATCGTGACGGCGAGGACCGGATAGCTCTTGTCGTCGCGGTAGCGGACGTTGAACCGCGGGTCGAACTCCTTGATCCAGTTGTACTCCAGCTGGAGCGCCTCGACCTCGGTGCTCACCACGGTCCACTCGACGCTCGCCGCCGTCGTCACCATCTGGCGCGTGCGCGGGTGCAGGCCGGTGATGTCGGCGAAGTAGGAGTTCAGCCTGCTGCGGAGGCTTTTCGCCTTGCCGACATAGATGACCCTCTTCGTGGCGTCACGGAATTTGTACACGCCGGGGGCGTCCGGGATGCTCCCCGGCGAGGGACGGTAGGTGGTCGGGTCAGCCACGTCGCCAAGCCTATGGGGCACCACCGACAGTCTTACGAGGCCCCGTCCTTACGCGCGGTCCAGTCAACCCTTCGAGTGGCCATTCCCACCATCCGGTCCGTCTTTCACTACGTATACCGACCTAAGTCGGGTCTTCTGCCGTAACCGACCTTCGTTGGTTCCTAGCGGGTGAATCAGTTGATTACTTTCCGTCCCAGTTCCACTTCACTCGGTTCTTCGTCCTCATGACGCTCGAAAGGACTCCTGCACCGTGAGCCGTCTTCGCACACTGGGCGCCGCCACCCTCGCCGCCGCAGCCCTCACCATGACCGCCGGCGCGGTCGCCTCCGCGGGCACCCCGACCGGGGTCCAGCCCAACATCGTGGGCGGCGGCACCGCCCCCACCGTGAGCTGGGGCGCCCAGGTCTACGTCAACACCCCGGGCCGTCAGTGGGACGGCTTCAACTGCTCCGGCAGCGTCATCGCCCAGCGCTGGGTGCTGACCGCCAAGCACTGCCTCGACTCCGACGGCACCGGCATGCGGGTCCGCGTCGGCAGCAACCAGCTGCAGGGCGGCCGCGAGATCGCCGTGGACCGCAAGGTGTCCTCGCCCGCCGGCTCCGACATCTCGCTGCTGCACCTGGCCGCCGACGCCGGTGTCACGCCGATCGCGCTGGCCAGCTCGAACCCGTCGGTCGGCAGCACGAACCAGCTCTACGGCTGGGGCCGTGAGACCCCGACCGGCCCGCCCGCCTCGGCGCTGAAGGTGGCCAACGTCCGCGTCACCGGCAGCTCGACCGACGCCTACGGCGGCCCGGCCATCCAGAGCGTCGGCATCGACGGTTCGGCATGGAAGGGCGACTCGGGCGGCCCCCAGGTCTCCAACGGTGTCCAGGTCGGCGTCGCCTCGACGGTCCAGAACCAGAGCGGCTCGAACATCCGCGGCACCAACAACTACGGCAGCGTCGCTTCGGCCCGCTCCTGGATCCGCACGACCACCGGGGTCTGACCTCAACCCCGGTGGGGCCCCTCCGAGACGCGACCCGTCTCGGAGGGGCCCTTTCGCGTGAGCGTGTCGGTGCGGTGTGGGACGCTCGCGGGCATGCGGATCGCGACGTGGAACGTGAACTCGATCGGGCCCCGGCTGCCGAGGGTGCTGGACTGGCTCGGCTCGGTACGGCCGGACGTACTGTGCCTGCAGGAACTCAAATCCGGCACCGACGCGTTCCCGGTCGACGCCGTGCGGGAACTGGGCTACGAGACGGCCGCGTACGGCATCGGGCGCTGGAACGGCGTGGCCATCCTGTCCCGCGTCGGACTGGAAGACGTCACGCGCGGGCTGACCGGCGAGCCCACCTTCGAGGACAAGACCGACGCACGGGCCATCGGCGCCACCTGCGGCGGGCTGCGCCTGTGGTCGGTGTACGTGCCGAACGGGCGGGAGCTGGAAAACCCGCACTACGAGTACAAACTGACCTGGCTCTCGGCGCTGGAGGCCACGGTGCGCGAGGAGCAGGCGCGCGGGCTGCCGTTCGCCGTCCTCGGCGACTTCAACATCGCGCCGACCGACGCGGACGTCTGGGACATCGGCGTGTTCGCCGGTTCGACGCACGTGACCGAGCCGGAACGGAAGGCGCTCGCGGCGCTGCGGGACCTCGGGCTGTCCGACGTGTTCCCCCGGCCGCTGAAGTACGACCACCCGTTCACCTACTGGGACTACCGGGCCGGGAACTTCCCGAACAACAAGGGAATGCGGATCGACCTCGTGTACGCCGACGCCACGGTGGCGGCCGCGGTGACCGATTCCTATGTGGACCGTGAGGCGCGGAAGGGGAAGGGTCCGTCGGACCACGCGCCGATCGTGGTGGACCTGGAGCTTTGAGGCGTGCGTTCTCGTGAGTGGTAATGACGGTTAGAACCGTCATTACCACTCACGAGACCGGAAGGCCGTCAGCCGTTCCAGGCCGCCTTGTGCAGCCGCCGCAGCGCCCGCACCGCGGTCACCGCCCGTTCCCGGTCGACGGCCTGCACGGCCATGACCGAGTAGTACTCGTCGTCCGGCAGTTCCAGCCGCGCCCACGAGGCGCCGTCGGGGAAACTCACCGAAAGCACCTCGCTCCACGCGAACCGCTTGGTCATCAGCACGTTCCGGACCTCGATGCCGTCGGCGTCGGCCTTCACGCGCGCGGTCGCGAACAGCATCGTCCCGGCCGCGAGCAGGATGCCGATGCCGATCATCGCCGCCTGGTCGGACGGCTGGAAGATCACGCCGGTGTCCGAGCCGCGCAGCAGCACCGCGACGACCACGAACGTCGCCAGCAGGATCACCGCCAGCACCGAGCACATCACCAGGGCACGACGGGGCCGCACCACCACGACCTCGGACTCTGTCATCACATCCGCCTCGACGCTCACACGAAGCCCCGCTCGGTCCACGGCTGGCGCAGGTTGCGCAGCGCGTGCGCGGCGTCCAGAGCGGCGACGGTCGCTTCGTAGCCCTTGTCTTCGACGGAGCCCGGCAGGCCGGAGCGGTCGAGGGCCTGCTGTTCGGTGTCGCAGGTGAGCACGCCGTTGCCGACCGGGGTGCTCTCGTCGAGCGCCACCCTGGTCAGGCCCGCGGTGACCGCGTCGCAGACGTATTCGAAATGCGGTGTCCCACCCCGGATGACCACGCCCAGCGCGACGACGGCGTCATGCGTACGGGCCAGCGCCTGCGCGGCGACGGGGAGTTCGACGGCGCCCGCGACGCGGACCACGGTCGGCTCTTCCTCCAGGTCGGCGGCCTTGGCCGCCTCCAGCGCGCGTTCCAGCAGGGCGCTCGTGATCTTCGTGTGCCAGCGCGTGGCCACGATCCCGAGGCGGATGTTCTTACAGTCGGACAGGTCGAGTTCGACGTCCGGACGGCCCTCGCCGCTCACCGCGTGCCACCTCCGTTGCCCTGGTCGACCTCGGCGCCGACCTGGTCGAAATGCTCCAGCTGGGACAGGTCGTGCCCCATCCGGTCCCGCTTGGTCTTGAGGTAGCGCAGGTTCTCCGGGTTCGGCGAGATCGGCAGCGACACCCGGCCGCTGACCCGCAGGCCGTAGCCCTCCAGCCCGACGCGTTTGGCCGGGTTGTTCGTCAGCAGCCGCATCGAGCTGACACCCAGATCGCACAGGATCTGCGCGCCGGTGCCGTAGTCCCGCGCGTCGGCGGGGACGCCGAGCTGCAGGTTCGCGTCGACGGTGTCCGCACCGGCGTCCTGGAGCTGGTAGGCCTGCAGCTTGTGCAGCAGCCCGATCCCCCGGCCCTCGTGGCCGCGGATGTAGAGCACGACTCCGCGGCCTTCCTTGGCCACCGCCTCCAGGGCCGCCTCCAGCTGCGGGCCGCAGTCGCAGCGCAGCGAGCCGAAGACGTCGCCGGTGAGGCATTCGGAGTGCACGCGGACCAGGATGTCCTCGCCGTCGCCGATCTCGCCGTAGACGAAGGCGATGTGCTCGATGCCGTCGAGCAGGCTGTCGTAGCCGACCGCGCGGAAGGTGCCGGCCGCCAGCGGGATACGCGCCTCGGCGACCCGTTCGACCTGCTTCTCCGTCCGGCGCCGGTAGGCGATCAGATCGGCGATGGTGATCATCTTCAGGTCGTGGTCCGCGGCGAAGACCTCGAGCTCGTCGCGGCGGGCCATGTCGCCTTCGTCCTTTTGCGACACGATCTCGCAGAGCACGCCGGACGGCGAGAGCCCGGCGAGCCGGGCCAGGTCGACGGCGGCTTCGGTGTGCCCTGGCCGCCGCAGGACGCCGCCCTGCTTCGCGCGCAGCGGGACCACGTGGCCGGGGCGCCGGAAGTCCGACGCCTTGGACGCCGGGTCGGCGAGCAGCCGGATGGTGTGCGACCGGTCGGCCGCGGAGATGCCGGTGGTGATGCCCTCGGCGGCGTCGACCGTGACGCTGTACGCGGTGCCGCGCTGGTCCTGGTTCGTGTGGTACATCGGGGGCAGATCGAGCCTGTCCGCCTCGGCCTCGGTCAGCGCCACGCAGACGTAACCCGAGGTGTAGCGCACCATGAAGGCCATCAGTTCCGGCGTGGCCTTCTCCGCCGCGAAGATCAGGTCGCCCTCGTTCTCGCGGTCTTCGTCGTCCACCACGACGACCGGACGGCCCGCCTTGATATCGGCGATCGCCGCCTCGATGGCTTCGGCGTTCACAGCCACCCCGCCTCCACAGGGGGTCAGATCCGCCGACCCCGGAATCGCACTCGTTTCGGTCACGCCCGCTCCTCCGCGCCACCATTGTCCCCCTGCGTGCGCAGGTGCGGCATGGCCAGCTTCTCGACGTACTTGGCGACCACGTCGACCTCGAGGTTGACCAGGTCACCCGGCTGATTACGGCCGAGGGTGGTCAGTTCGAGCGTGGTCGGGATCAGGGCGACGGAGAACTCCTCGTCGGTCACCGAGGCGACCGTGAGGGAGACGCCGTCGACCGCGATCGACCCCTTTTCGACCACGTACCGTGACAGTTTCCCCGGGAGGGCGAAGGTGGTGAGCCCTTGCTCGTCCCGCTTGAGGTAGACGCCGGTGCCGTCCACGTGGCCCTGCATGATGTGCCCGCCGAGCCTGCCGCCCGCCGGCGTCGCGCGTTCCAGGTTCACGACGTCGCCGACGTTCACCTTCGCGAGGCTGGAGCGCTGCAGGGTTTCGTGCACGACGTCGACGGTAAACTCACCGCCCGCCACCGCGACCACGGTGAGGCACACGCCACTCACCGCGATGGAGTCGCCGTGCCCGGCGTCGCTGGTCACCAGCGGCCCTCGCACGGTCAGCCGCGCGGCGTTCGGTACCTGCTCGACCGCGGTGACCTCGCCGAGTTCCTCGACAATGCCGGTGAACACTCCTGCTGCCCTCCTCCTGGTCGCACCGTCGCTGGAAACGATGCTCCCTTCATCCAACACCCACCGGTGCCGATTCCTTCTCCTGACCCGAGCACGGGCCGGGACCCGGGAATCAGCCGCGGACGCGGGCGGCCTGCTCACGCAGCGCCGCGACCGCCTTACCAGGGTCTTCGGCGCCGTAGACGGCGGAACCGGCGACGAAGCAGTCCACCCCGGCCTCGGCGGCCTGCTCGATCGTGTCGGCGTTGATCCCGCCGTCGATCTCGACGACGAGCTTGAGGTGACCGGTGTCGACCAGGCGCCGCGCGGTGCGCACCTTCTCCAGGACGTCGGCGATGAACGACTGGCCGCCGAAGCCGGGCTCGACCGACATCACCAGCAGCGTGTCGTAGTGCTTGAGGGTCTCGAGGTGGTCTTCGAGCGGGGTGTTCGGCTTGATCGACAGGCCGGCCTTCGCCCCGGCGGCGCGGAGGTTCTTCGCCAGCGCGACAGGGTCATGCGCCGCCTCGACGTGCACGGTGACGTTGTAGGCACCGGCCTCGGCGTACCCGATGGCCCATTTGTCGGGGTTCTCGATCATCAGGTGGCAGTCGATCGGCACGTCGGTGGCCTTGAGCAGTGACTTCACCACGGGCAGGCCGAGGGTCAGGTTCGGCACGAAGTGCGCGTCCATGACGTCGACGTGGACCCAGTCCGCGCGGGTGTCCCCCTCGCCCGCGACGGCGCGGATCTCTTCGCCGAGCCGGGCGAAGTCCGCGGAGAGGATGCTGGGTGCGATCAAAGGTCGGTGAGCCACGCGCCCGAGTGTAGGAGGCCGCCGCTAACGGCCGCTAACCGGCTGTGACCGGTGTGGGTGGCCTTGAGGATGACGTGAAATGGCCCCGGAGTGGGAGGTGCGCGCACCCGCCGCCGAATAGCGTTCCGGTCATGGTCAACCCTTTCAAGCCCCTGGTGCGGATCGGAAGTTACCGCAGCGTGCCGTTCGGCCTCCTCGGTATGGCGATGACGGCGCTGCCGTTCCCGTTCGCGCTCATCCCCGCCGTCCTCATCCCGGGCGACGTGACACTGAGACTGCTCTACGGGGTCCTCGCGATGGGCCTGCTGGTCGCTCTCGCCGGACTTCCCGGCCCGATGCGGAAGGTCGGCGTGTGGTTCGCCAACCAGATGCTGGGCACCCGGATCGCCCAGCCTCCGCCGCACGCGAAGGTCGCCTGGGCGGAGCGGCGGCGTTCGGCGGCCTGGCTGGTCGTGCACACCGGGCTCAGCTGGGTGCTGTTCGGCATCGGCGGCTTCCTGATGATCGGCTTCGTGTTCGCCCTGGTCTGGGCGGGAGGCGGTGGCAGCCCCATCGAGTTCTTCGGTGAGCGGGTGACGGTCGAACCCGGGACGGCCGGGCTGTGGACGCTGCCGATCGCGCTGCTGACGCTGGTCGCGATCGCGTATGTCCTCGCCGGCTTCACCAAGCTCTTCCAGTACAGCGCGGTCGCGCTGCTGGGGCCGTCGGCCGCCGAACGCGTCGCCGCCGCCGAGGTCCGGGCGAACCATTTCGCCCAGCGCAACCGCCTGGCCCGCGAACTGCACGACTCCATCGGGCACACGCTGACGACGTCGACCATCCAGGCCGCCGCGGCCGCCGAGCTGGTCGATTCCGAACCGCAGCTCGTGCGGCGGGCACTGGGCACCATCGAGGAGTCGTCGAGGATGGCGCTGGAGGACCTCGACCACGTCCTCGGCCTGCTGCGCGAAGACAACTCGTCCCGCGAACCCGAACGACGGCTCGTCGAGGCCGCGACACTGGCCGAACGGGCGCGTTCCGGCGGCGCGGTGATCGACTACGAACTGACCGGCCCCGCCGCCGAACTGCCCGCGACGCTGTCCCGGGAGGCGTACCGGATCGTCCAAGAAGGACTGACGAACGCGTTGCGGCACGCCCATCCCGGCCCGGTGACCGTCCGCGTCGCGGTGCTCGCCGACGCGCTGCGGATCGAGATCGTGAACCCGCTCAAGGAGACCGTGGCCGCGTCCGGCCGCGGTGGCAACGGGCTGCCCGGTCTCACCGAACGGGTCGAGGCGCTGCGCGGCGAGCTCGTCGCGGGCCCGGCCGTCGACGGTGAGCCGCTGTGGCGGCTGGTGACCACCATCCCGCTACGGTCACGCTCATGACCTTGCGGGTACTGATCGTCGACGACGAACCCCTGCTGCGCGCCGGTCTCCGTTCGCTGCTGGACAACCAGCCCGACCTGACCGTCGTCGGCGAGGCGGGCGACGGCGGTGAGGTGGTGGACCTGGTGCGGCGGACGCGTCCCGACGTGGTTCTGATGGACGTCCGCATGCCCGGCGTGGACGGGATCGAGGCGACCCGGCGGGTGCTGGCCGAAGTGCCCGAACCACCGAAGATCCTCGTGATCACGACGTTCGACAACGACGACTACGTCTACGACGCGCTGCTCGCCGGGGCGAGCGGGTTCCTGCTGAAACGGGCCCGCAAGGAGGAGTTCGCGCACGCCATCCGGACCATCGCGGCCGGGGAGACCCTGCTGTTCCCCGACGCGATCCGGCGGATGGTCACCGCGCGCCCGGCGGCATCGGGCCTCGCGCCCCGGCCGTCGTCGCTGACGAAACGGGAGACCGAGGTGCTGCGGCTCATCGCCACCGGGATGTCCAATGTGGACATCGCGGCCGAGCTGGTCATCAGTCTCGAGACCGTCAAAACCCATGTGGGCAACATCTTCGGGAAACTGGGCGCGGCCAACCGCAGCCAGGCGGTGGTGTTCGCCTACGAGACCGGCATCGTCTCGCCGGGGCACAGCCTGCGCTGAGGCGGCGCCGGGAAGGTGGGGCAGGCCCCCGGTACGGCGTTGGGGGCTGCCCCATGGTCACCCGGCTTCGGCGTCCCTAATTTGGTGACCATGCGAAAATCCTTGCCAGGCAAGAAGATCATCGCCGTCAGCGCATTGGTCGCGCTGCTCGCCGCGACGACCGCCACCCCGGCTCTCGCCGTGACCAAGCCGCGGGACGAAGTCGACAAGGCGCTGAAAACGCTGGTGCGGGACGGTGTCCCCGGCGCGCAGGCGACCGTGACGAGCGCCTCCGGGCGGACGTGGTCGGAGCGCGAAGGCGCCGGGAACATCGAGACCGGGACGCCGTTCCCGCACGGCTCGAAGTTCCGGGCGGCCAGTGTCACCAAGACCTTCGTCGCCGTCGTGGTGCTGCAGCTGGTCGCCGAGGGGAAGGTGCGGCTGGACACGCCGATCGAGTCGTATCTGCCCGGTCTCGTGCGCGGGAACGGCAATGACGGCACGAAGATCACCGTGCGGCAGCTGCTCCAGCACACCAGCGGGCTCTACAACTACGTGCGCGATCTCGATATCGACGAATGGCGGCATCGCGGTGCGGAGCCCGGAGAGCTGGTGGCGATCGGTCTCGCGCATCCGCCGCTGTTCGCGCCCGGTACGAGCTGGTCGTACTCCAACACGAACTACGTCATCGCCGGAATGCTCATCGAGAAGCTCACCGGCCGCTCCGTCGCCGACGAGATCGACGGCAGGATCGTCCGGCCGCTGGGCTTGCGCGGCACCGCTCTGCCTTCGCGCGGTGACGAACGCCTGCCGTTCCCGCACGCCAGGGGGTACACGCCGCGAGGGACGGGTCTCGCCGACTTCACCGAATTCGACCCGTCGGCCGCCGGGGCCTCCGGCGGGCTCGTCTCGACCGGGGAAGACCTGAACCGCTTCTTCGGCGCGCTCGTCGACGGCCGGGTCCTGAAACGGGCGCAACTGGCGGAGATGCAGCGGACCATCCCGGCGCCCGTCGGCATCCCCGGCGCGGAGTACGGGCTCGGCATCGCGTCCGTCCCGCTGTCGTGCGGGGGCAGGTTCTGGGGACACGGCGGGAACATCGTCGGTTTCGCGAACCTGTCGGGCGCCGTCCCGCACGGCAGGCGGGTGAACGTCGTGGTCAACCAGGACCCGTTGCCGGACAAGGCATCGGACGATCTCGCCAAGGCACTGGACACGGGGTTCTGCGCCCGCTAGACCGCCGGGAGCAGGTCCAGCACGGACGTCCACGGTGCCTCGGGGGTGAGCCGGGCGGTGGTGACCCCGGCGGAGGCGAGCGTGTCGAGATGCCGTCGCCAGGCCGGGTGGTGCACCCGGGTGTCCTGGATCTGGTAGCCCAGCACGATCGTCACGCCGGGTGTGCCGAGGACGTCGCCGAGCAGGGTCAGCGCCTGGTTGTCGGCGATGCCCAGCGCCAGTTTCGCCACGGAGTTCGCGCTCGCGGGGGCGAACAGGAACACCGTGGGATCCGGATGCGGCCGGGGCTCGCCCGGCAGCCTGCCGGTGCTGCGGACCGGCAGATCGGTGACCTTCTCCAGGTCGTCGATCCCGCCGGTCGCCTCCAGCCAGCGGGCCGCGGTCGGGGTGAGCGTGATCGCGAGCTCCCAGCCGCGGTCCGCGGCCGGTCGCGCGAGCTGCGCGGCGAACCGGGTGTCCAGTCCGCCGCACGAGCTCGCGACCAGGCCGAGAACCCTGCTCACCCTGCGGAATCCGGCTTCCGCAGGACGGCGCAGAACATCGCGTCGGTGCCGTGCCGGTGCGGCCACAGCTGCACGTACGGACCGTCGCCGAGCTGCGGGACGCCGGGGAAGAACTCCCGCGCGTCGACGACCTCGACGCCGGCGCGGCGCGCCGTCTCCCCCACGACGCCTTCGGTCTCGGCCAGATGCGGCGAGCAGACGACGTAGGTGACGATGCCGCCGGGCCGGACCAGGTCCAGCGCCGCGGTGATCAGCTGGCCCTGCAGTTTCGTCAGATCCGAGATGTCGCTGGGCTGACGGCGCCAGCGCGACTCGGGACGGCGCCGCAGCGAACCGAGGCCACTGCACGGCGCGTCGACCAGGACGCGGTCGTAGCCCGGTTCGAGGCCGGTCTCGCGGCCGTCGGCGACGTGGATGGTCACCGGAAGCCCGCGGACGGCGTTCTCGATCAGCTTCGCGCGGTGCGGTGCCTTCTCGACGGCGTCGACGGTCGCGCCGCTGATCGACGCGAGCGCGCCCAGCAGCGCGGCTTTGCCGCCCGGTCCGGCGCACAGGTCCAGCCAGCGTTCGTCGGAGCCGGTGAGCGGCACCTTCGTGACGGCGACCGCGCACAGCTGGCTGCCCTCGTCCTGGACCGCGGCCAGCTTCTCCTTGACCGGCTCGACGTCGCCGGGATCGCCGGAGCCCGCGGGCATCCGGACGCCGTACGGCGAGTACGGGGCGACGTCGCCGCCGGTGATGGCGGCCAGCTCGTCGGCGCTGATCTCGCCGGGGCGGGCGACCAGGTGCACGTCCGGCCGCTTGTCGTCGGCCTCCAGGGCCGCCTTCAGTTCGGCTCCCTTGTCCCCCAGCGCCTCCGCGAAGGACCGCGCGACCCAGCGCGGATGCGCCGTCCGCAGCGCGTACGCGCCGATCGGGTCGACGGCCTCGTCCGGCGCGAGTTCGTCGAGCCAGGTCTGTTCGTCCTTTTCGGACACCGAACGCAGCACGGCGTTGACGAAACCCGCGATCCAGGAACCGACTTCCGCGCGGACGAGGTCCACAGTGGACCCGACGGCGGCGTGCTCGGGGATACGGGTGCGCAGCAGCTGGTACGCGCCGAGCCGCAGCCCGTCCAGCACCAGCGCGTCCACCTTGTCCAGCGACCGGTCCACCAGGCAGGCCCCGATGACGGCGTCCAGCATGCCGATCGCCCGGGAGGTCCCGTAGGTCAGTTCGGTGGCCAGCGCCGCGTCCCGGCCGGTGATCCGGCGGTTGCGCAGCAGCTCCGGCAGCACCAAGTTCGCGTACGCGTCCTTTTCCCGTACCGCGCGCAGGACGTCGAACGCGACCTGCCGGGCCGGATCGACCTGCGGCGGGCGGCTGGGCCCCTCTTTACGCGGGCCGGGACGGCCACGCTCCGGCCTCGACGGCCGGCGTTCCCTACGCTCGTTCACTGCAGGCGCTCTCCTTGTTCGATCCTCGTACCGCGCGCCCAGTCGGTGGCCGCCATCCGCTTCTTGCCCTGCGCCTGCACTTCGCCCAGCCGCACCGGTTTCGACGCCGTGCCGACCAGGACCCGCTTGCGTTCCACGACCAGCTCGCCCGGCGGGGGCCCCGGCTCGTCGACGACCGTCACCGGGCCGAGCTTCAGCCGCTCGCCCCGGAACTCCGCCCACGCGCCCGGTTCCGGGCTGACCGCGCGGATCTGCCTGTCGACCGCGGTGGCCGGGTCGGCGAACGACACCCGCGCGTCCTCGACGGTCACCTTGGGCGCGTAGCTCACGCCGTCGCCGGTCTGCCCGACCGCGCGCAGCGTGCCGTCGGCGATACCGTCCATCGTGGACACGAGCAGCTTCGCCCCGGACTCCGCCAGCCTGCCGAGCAGTTGCCCGGCGGTGTCGGTGACCGCGATCTGCTCGGTGATCACGCCGTAGACCGGGCCCGCGTCGAGCTCCTTGACGATCCGGAACGTCGAGGCGCCGGTGATCTCGTCCCCGGCGCGGATCGCGGCCTGGACCGGCGCGGCGCCGCGCCACGCGGGCAGCAGCGAGAAGTGCAGGTTGACCCAGCCGTGCTTCGGGATGTCCAGCGCGGCCTGGGGCAGCAACGCCCCGTACGCGACGACGGGGCACGCGTCGGGGGCGATCTCCGCGAGCCGGGCGAGGAACGCGGGGTCACTCGCCTTCGGCGGGGTCAGCACCTCGATCCCGTGCTCGTCGGCCAGCGCGCCGATCGGGGACCGGACGACCCGGCGGCCTCGGCCTGCCTGCGCGTCCGGACGGGTCACGACGGCGACGACCTCATGCCGTTCGGACGCGAGGAGCGCGCGCAACGACGGGACGGCGGGTTCGGGGGTGCCGGCGAAGACGAGGCGCATCAACGCACCTCCGCCGGGGGGACGGGTACCTCTGACTGGGCGAACATCGCCGCTCAGTCTAGAAGGGCCCCACGCCCCCGGCGCGCTCGCTCTCCGCATCGGCCCGACCTGGTGCTTCGACCCTCGGTTTCGAGAGGTCAGGCGGGGTCCGGGCTCGTGAAGACCGGCGCAATCAGTCGACTGATTGCGAAGCGAGGTCGGGTCGCGGTGTCTCTCACCCTTCACGCGCGGTCGCCGTGGCCGGTGATGGTCCCGGAGTCCGTCTTGTCGTGCGCAGCGAGAGTCCACTGGGTACCTAAGCACCTCGCGACCTGGTCGGAGCCCCGCATTTAGCCGACTAATTGCGTTCTAGCGAGGCGGCCAGGGCAGCACGACGGCCGCCGAGCCGCCACCCCGCCGGGTCGGTTCGGCGGCGGCGAGCCACCGGCCGTCCCGCAGCCGTTCGACACCGGTCGCGGCGCCGATCTCCGCGGGCGCCGTCGAGAACCCCTGTCCCTTGGCCTTCAGTGCCGCGAGCACCTCGGTCTGGTCGAGGAACGCCTGCTCGACCTGCGCGGCCGCCGAGTTCCGCTGTGATGCGCGCGGTTCCGCGATCGCGTCGACCAGCTGGAGGCCGCGGTCGAGACGGCCGGTGAGGATCTGCAGCACCGTGGTGATGATCGACGCGCCACCGGGCGAACCGACGGCGAGCAGCGGCTTGCCGTGGTCGAGCACGATGGTCGGTGCCATCGACGAACGCGGCCGCTTGGCCGGGCCGGGCAGGTTCGGGTCGGGCACGCCCGGCGTCACCGGGGTGAAGGAGAAGTCGGTCAGTTCGTTGTTGAGCAGGAACCCCCGGCCCGGGACGACGATGCCGCTGCCGCCCTCCTGCTCGATGGTCAGCGTGTAGGCGACGACGTTGCCCCATTTGTCGGCGACCGTGAGGTGCGTGGTGTTCTCGCCCTCGTACGGCGTCGGCGCGGAGTTCGTCCCCGCCGCGCACGGCACCGGGTTCCGCGGGTCGGCGGGCGCGACCGGGCTCACGCCTGCTTTCGCCGGGTCGATCAGGCACGCGCGGCTGTCGGCGAACTTCTGGCTGATCAGTTCCTTCGCCGGGACGTCGACGAACGCCGGGTCGCCGATCCACCGGTTGCGGTCGGCGAAGGCGAGCCTGGTCGACTCCAGGAAGTAGTGCAGGTAGTCGGCCTTCTCCAGCTTGGAGAGCTTCGTGTTCTCGAGGATGTTCAGCGCCTCGCCGACGGTCAGCCCACCGGACGACGGCGCGGGCATGCCGTAGACGTCGAGGCCCCGGTACCGGGTCTTGGTCGGCTTCCGCTCGACGACACGGTATTTCGCGAGGTCCGCCGCGGTCAGGTCACCGGGACGGACCTTCAGCGCCGACGCGGGGTCGACCGGCGGCTTCCTCACCGTGTTGACGACGTCCGCGCCGATCGGCCCGCGGTAGAGGACGTCGGTGCCCTTCGCGGCGAGTTGCGCGTACGTGCCCGCGAGGTCCGGATTCTTGAACGTCGTGCCGACCGCGGGCGGCGCGCCGCCGGGCAGGTACAGCGACCGGGTCGAGGGGAACGCCGAGAAGCGGGCGGCGTTGTTGGAGATCTGGGTGGTGAAGGTCTGGTCGACGGTGAAGCCGTTGCGCGCGAGGTCCTCAGCGGGCTTGATCGCCTTCGCCAGCGACTTGGTCCCCCATTTGCGCAGGGCTTCCTGCCAGGTGGCGGGCGTGCCCGGCACACCGACGCCGAGCCCGCTGGTGACGGCTTCGGCGAACGGGATCGCCTTGCCGTTCTCGACGAAGAGGTTCTCGTTCGCGCTCGACGGCGCGGTCTCGCGGCCGTCGAGGGTGTGCACCTTGCCGGTGCGCGCGTCGTAGTAGACGAAGAAGCCGCCCCCGCCGAATCCGGCGGAGAACGGATCGGTGACGCCGAGCGCGGCGGCGGTCGCGACGGCCGCGTCGACGGCGTTGCCGCCCTCGCGCAGGATCTTCGTGCCGATCGCGGTCGCGTCCGCGTCGATGCTCGACACGGCGCCCAGATAGCCGACGGCGACCGGGGACTTCGGCGTCGGTGGAGCGGCCGAAGCGGTCCCCGGTACGGCGGCGCCGACCAGCGCGGCGATGGCGGTGACTGCGGTGATGCGTCCCAAAATGCTTCTGTGCGCGGCCATGGCGCGAGTCTGCCCCGCCTGTCCACCCCGGACAAGACCCGTCCACACCTGCGTTCGTCGGTAGTGCGGCCCCGCCGGGATGAGAAGAATGCGGTGCCATGAAGACTCCCGGCAGGCGCTGGAGCGCGCTCCTCCCGCTGCTCATCGCCCTTCCCGTGCTCGCGGTCCCCGGCGTCGCGCAAGCCGAGACCGCCCGCGACTGCTTCGACGGCTCGGCCGCGATCACCGTCGAGGAGAACCGCCTCACCGCGACGCTTCCGTCGGGCGGTCCCGCGGTCGGCCCGGAACTCGTCCGGCTCGCCGGATTCGACAAGCTCGTCTCCGACTTCACGACGCGTCTCTGCGCCACGAAGACCGCTTCGCGCGCCGAGAAGCTCGCTGAGACCGCCGGTGACGGGCTCTGGCGGACCGCCGTCGACCGCGCGCAGGGCCGTCGTCCCGATCTCGGCGGCATCGACAAGGCCGACGACCGCCCGCTGTACTGGGCGCGCTTGCAGATGAGCAAGGCGCTCCGGCAGTGGACACCGCGCTTCCCGCTGACGGCGCCCGCCCGGGCGAACCTGCTGAAGACCTTCGACCTCGGCGCCCGCGGCCTCGACGACGCCCGTTTCCCGCTCGGCCCGTCGCTGCGCCGCGTGCTGGTGAGCGGATTCGACCCGTTCACGCTCAACGGCGCGGGCGTCCGCATCGCGAACCCGTCCGGCGCGGCCGCGCTGCACCTCGACGGCAAGGTGATCCAGACCCCGGCCGGGCCGGCGCTGGTGCAGGCCGTGTCGTTCCCGGTGGTGTGGAGTTACTTCGACGCGGGCATCGTCGAGGCGGCCTACGGCGAGGCGCTGAAGAACCGTTTCCGCCGCCCGGAACTGATCATGACGATCAGCCAGGGCCGTCCCGGCCGGTTCGACATCGAGCGGTGGGCAGGCGCGTGGCGGGGTGGTTTCCCGGACAACCTCGACGCCTCGGTCGTCGGCCAGGTCCCGCCCGCGAGCGGCTGGCCGCAGCCCGCCGTCCAGTTCATCGAAACCACGCTGCCGTACGAAAAGATGCTCGCCGCGCCCGCCGGGGCGTACCAGGTGCTGTACAACCAGGCGTTCTGTGTCTGGCCGGACAGCACGAAACCGGGGACCGGGACCGCGGTCTGCCGGACCGACGCACCGAAGCCCGGTGAGATCGCGGCGTCCGGAGGCGGCGGTAACTACCTGTCCAACGAGTCGATGTACCGCAGCAACCGGCTCCGGACCGGGCTCGGCCTCGACGGTGTCGCGGGCGGGCACCTGCACACGCCGGTGCTCGGCACGCCCGCCGACCCGGCGGCCCTGACCGACGCCGATTTCGAGGCGCGGCGGGCGGCGATCTCGGCGCAGATCGTCACGCTGCTCACCGCCGCCCTGGGCGGCACCGCACCTACCCCCGCTCCGCCCGCCACTCCCACTACACCCACTCCGGGCGCTTCGCCCCGCGCCGACGTCCTCGCGGTCCCCGGCACAACCCTCTGATCCCCTGTATTTCGTCCTCTGGATGCGGTACTTGCACACGCAAGCACCGCATTCAGAGGACGAAATGCGGCAGTGGGCGGGGAGCTAGATGAGTTCCAGGGGGTCGAGCTGGATCCGGATGGGCTCGGAAGCCTTCCGGGCGTCCCGCCGGGCCGCGGCCGCGTGGACGGCGGCGGCGAGCGCCTTCCCCTGCGGACGGGCGACGCGCACCAGGGCGCGCTCGCGTTCGGCGTTGCCGTCCTCGTCGACCTCGCCGAGCGGCACCGGGCCCAGTACCTCGCCGGTGTCCGGGAGGGCGAGGTCGTCCAGCAGCCCGGCGACGGCGTCCGGGGTGCCCTCGATACTCGCCATCCGCATCGCGGGCGGGAAGCCGAGTTCCCGTCGTTCGGCGAGTTCCTGGCTCGCGTGCCAGCCCGGATCCCACCGCACCAGGGCCTGGACGACCGAAAGGCCCGCTTCCGCGCCGACGAACACGCGTCCGCCCTCGGTCCCCGGCCGCACCAGGGCCGCGGCCGCCATCCAGCGGCGCAGGGTCTCCTCCCCCGCGCGCAGGTCCTGCCGCCCCAGCAGCGCCCAGCCGTCCAGCAGCAGGGCGGCGCCGTAACCGCCTTCCGCGATCGGCTCGGCTCCGGGCGTGCACACCACCAGCGCCGGTTTTCCGGGCACCGATGCCAACACCTCCGACGCGCCCGAGGTCCGCACCGGGAATCCGGAGAACGCGCGGCCCAGCTCCTCCGCGGTCCGCTTGGAGCCGACGACGACCGCCCGCAGCCGCACGGAACCGCAAGCGGCGCAATGGAAGTTCGTCTCGGGGACGCCGCACCACCGGCAGGCGGGCGGCCTCGGCGCGCCGTCGATCAGGCCGCCGGGCAAGGAAAGCGGACCCGCGCAGCGACGGCAGTGCGCCGACGTCCGGCAGTTGCCGCAGGCGAGCCCGGGAACGTATCCGCGACGCGGAACCTGGACCAGGACGGGGAATCCTCCGGCCAGCGACTGCCGCGCCGCCTCGAAAGCGACCGAAGGAAGCCGTGCCGCCTTCGCCGCTTCGTCCCGCGCGACGTCGAAGTCCTCGCCGACGGGCGTGACGCGCGGCGCGGCGGCCCGCAGTTCGGGCCGGGCGGCGACGAGAGGCTGCGCCCAGCCCGACTCGACCAGGAACTGCGCCTCGGCGGTCCGCGCGAACCCGGCGACGAGCATCGACCCCTTCGCGGCGTGCGCGCGGTCCATCAGCACGTCGCGGACGTGGGGATACGGCGCGTGCTGGTCGAGGTGGACATCGTCGCCGTCGTCCCACACCACGAACAGGCCGGGGTCGGCGACCGGCGCGAACATCGCCGCGCGCGTGCCGACGACGACGCGCACCGCGCCGCGCAGCACCGCGAGCCAGCGGCGGTAGCGCTCGGCCGGGCCCAGCCCGGCGATCAACGCGACCACCGCGCCCTCCCCCAGCAAGGAAACGCACGCGTCGTGCAGACGCGTGAGATCACGGTGGTCGGGGACGACCATCACCACGCCGCGTCCGGCGGCCGCGGCCACCGCGGCGGCTTCGGCGAGGCGGCGCGGCCAGTCCTCACCCGGCAGGGCTTGCCAGACGGCGTTGGCCGGACGCCGTTCCGCGACGGCTTCGAGGAACGCCGGACCGCTCTGGTACTTCTCCCAGGCCGTGGTTTCGGGCGGCTCCGGCGTCGGCGCGGGTTCGGCGGGCGGTTCGGCCTCGACCTTCGCGTGCCGGGACGGGATCGCCAGCCGCAGGACGTCACTGAGCGTGCCGCCGTACCGGTCCGCGACCGACCGGCAGAGCGCGTGCAGCGCCGGGGGCAGCACCGGCTCGCTGGACGTCACCCTGTCGATATACGCGAGCTTCCCCGCGAACTCCGTGGTTTCGGCACGTTCGACGAGATACCCGTCGACGAGCTGGCCCGCGAACCGGACGCGCACCCGGCAGCCGGGGACGGCGGCCTCGTGCAGCTTCTCCGGGATCCGGTAGTCGAAGGTGCGATCGAGATGCGTGAGCGGGATGTCCACGACGATGCGCGCGACCGGGTTCTCGGGCGCCGGGTTCTGCGCTCCCCGGCGGCTGGCGGTCTTGGCGCGTGACGGTTTGGCCTTCCGCGCCGGCTCGGCCTTCGGAGGCTCCGGAAGCTCCCACAGCGGGGTCGGTTCGGAACTGCTGCTCACCCGGTGATCTCTACCAGACTCGCTCACCATGGGCTGTCACCGGCGTGACACGAACGGGACTTTCATGGCGCCTTTTTCATCCTGGGGTTCCGAGGCTGAAGGGCCCTTTCCCCTCATCTCACGCGGCGAAGGGCGCTTTCCCCGCATGCGATGCGGGGAAAGCGCCCTTCAGCCCCCGAGCCCCAACCAGGATGAGAAGTGCGGGACGTCGCAAGTAGTCGACTACTTGCCCCCTTTGGTCCGGTCCGGGGCGGTAGCGATCAGGCGCCCGCGGCCGACTTCAGATCCGCCGCGCGCGCCGTGCTCTCCCACGGGAGATTCAGCTCAGGACGGCCGAAGTGGCCGTACGCGGCCGTCGGCGCGTAGATCGGGCGAAGCAGGTCGAGGTCGCGGATGATCGCGGCCGGACGCAGGTCGAAGACCTCCGTGATGGCGGCCTGGATCTTCGACGGGTCGACCGTCTCGGTGCCGAAGGTCTCGACGAAGAGGCCCACCGGGGCCGCCTTGCCGATCGCGTAGGCGACCTGGACCTCGGCGCGCGAGGCGAGACCGGCGGCGATGACGTTCTTCGCCACCCAGCGCATCGCGTACGCGGCCGAGCGGTCGACCTTGGACGGGTCCTTGCCGGAGAACGCTCCGCCACCGTGGCGGGCCATGCCGCCGTAGGTGTCGACGATGATCTTGCGGCCGGTCAGGCCCGCGTCACCCATCGGGCCGCCGATGACGAAGCGGCCGGTCGGGTTGACCAGCAGCCGCACGTTGGAGGTGTCGAGACCCAGCTCGGCGATCTCCGGGGCGACGACCTGCTCGCGGACATCGACGCCGAGCATCTGCTCCAGGTCGATCCCGTCGGCGTGCTGGGTGGACACGACCACCGTGTCGAGCCGCACCGGCTGGTCGCCGGCGTACTCGATGGTGACCTGGGTCTTGCCGTCCGGGCGCAGGTACGGCAGCACGCCGTCCTTGCGGACCCGGGTCAGCCGCTGCGAGAGCCGGTGCGCCAGCGCGATCGGCAGCGGCATCAGCTCGGGGGTGTCCGAGCAGGCGTAGCCGAACATCAGGCCCTGGTCGCCGGCACCCTGGCGGTTGATCTCGTCCTCGTCGGACTCGACGCGGGACTCGTAAGCGGTGTCGACACCCTGCGCGATGTCGGGCGACTGGGAGCCGATCGCGACGTTGACGCCGCAGGAGTTGCCGTCGAAGCCCTTGGCCGAAGAGTCGTAACCGATCTTCAGGATCACATCGCGGACGATGGTCGGGATGTCCGCGTAGGCCTCGGTGGTCACTTCACCCGCGACGTGGACCTGGCCGGTCGTGATGAGCGTTTCGACCGCCACCCGGCTCCGGGGGTCCTTGGCCAGCAGGCCGTCCAGGATGGAGTCGCTGATGGCGTCGCAAATCTTGTCGGGATGACCCTCAGTCACCGATTCCGATGTGAACAGTCTGCTGGTGGACGCGGTCACGGTGGCCGTCACTTCCTCACCTAGACGTCTGATGCCCAGAAAGTTAGGCACCCCTTAGCTTGAACTCAAGCGTACTGACTATCGTTCGAGCGGCGGTCAACGCTTCATCAAGGTCACAACAGCGTCCCACAATGTGGACGCCAGTTCGGCCTTCGCGCCGAGCGGGATCGGGATCTCGGTCCCGTCCGCGCCGAGCAGCCAGCCCGAGTTGTCCTCGGTCCCGAACGCCTTTCCCTCACCGACGGCGTTCACCACCAGCAAGTCAGCACCCTTGCGCTTCAATTTGACCCTGGCGTGATCGAGTACGCCACCCTTGTCGTCTCCTGTTTCCGCGGCGAAGCCCACTACCAGCTGACCTTCTGCCCGGTTTCGCACCAGTTCGGCCAGGATGTCGGCGTTGCGCGCCAGTTCGACGACGGGGTCCGGCGTGTCATCGGACTTCTTGATCTTGTGCTCGGCCCGGTTCGACGGCCGGAAGTCGGCGACGGCGGCGGCCATCACGACGACGTCGGCGGAGGCGGCCTCGGCGTGCATCGCCCGGCGCATCTCCTCGGCGGTGGACACGTGGACGACCTTCGCGCCCGCCGGTTCCGGGAGCGCGATGGTGTGCGCGGCGACCAGCGTGACCTCGGCACCGCGCTGGGCGGCGACCCTGGCCAGCGCGTAGCCCTGTTTGCCCGACGAGCGGTTCCCCAGGTACCGGACCGGGTCCAGCGGTTCACGGGTGCCACCGGCCGAAATCGCCACGCGCACGCCTTCGAGGTCGCGCGGGAGGGCCTTCGGCACGGCGAGCAGGAGCCGGGCGAGGTCGACGATCTCGGCCGGGTCGGCCAGGCGCCCCTTGCCGGTGTCGGCCCCGGTGAGCCTGCCCGCGGCGGGTTCGGCGACGACCAGGCCCCGCGAGCGCAGCAGCGCCACGTTGTCACGGGTGGCCGGGTGCTCCCACATCTCGGTATGCATCGCCGGGAAGAAGGCGACCGGGCACCGGGCGGTGAGCAGGGTGTTCGTCAGCAGGTCGTCCGCGATGCCGTGCGCGGCCTTGGCGAGCAGGTTCGCCGTGGCGGGCACGACGATCACCAGATCGGCTTCCTTGCCGACGCGGACGTGCTGGACTTCGGGCACCTCGGTGAACACGCCGGTGTGCACCGGGTTCCCCGACAATGCCTCGAAGGTGGCCGCGCCGACGAAGTTCAGCGCGGCTTCGGTGGGGACCACGCGGACGTCGTGACCGGATTCGGTCAGTCCGCGCAGGACCTCACAGGCCTTGTAAGCGGCGATCCCGCCGCCTACGCCCAGTACGACGCGGGGCTTATTCACCCTCGGTGTGCTCGAGCAGGCCACCGTGGATCTCGCGCAGGGCGATGGACAGCGGCTTCTCGCGCGGACCCGGCTCGACCAGCGGGCCGACGTACTCGAGCAGGCCCTCGCCCAGCTGGGCGTAGTAGTCGTTGATCTGACGAGCGCGCTTGGCCGCGTAGATCGCCAACGCGTACTTCGAGCTGACCTTTTCGAGCAGGTCGTCGATGGGCGGGTTGGTGATGCCTTCGAGTTCTTCGTTCAGGATGGCCTGGGTCACTCGTGGTGCTCCGAATCTTCAAAGTTCTGGTCGCCGGTTATCAAGTTTAGCAACTGCTCGGCGGCGTCCCGCACGTCGGCGTTGACGACGCGCTCGTCGAACTCGCCGGCGGCGGCCAGTTCGCGTTCGGCCTCGGCCAGCCTGGCCTGCACGGCCGCCTGGTTCTCGGTGCCGCGGCCGGTCAGCCTGCCGACCAGTTCGTCCCACGACGGCGGCATCAGCATCACCAGCCGGGCCTCCGGCATCGCCTTGCGGACCTGCCGCGCGCCCTGGAGTTCGATCTCCAGAACCGCGTTGCGCCCGCCCGCCAGAGCCCGCTCGACGGGCTCCCGGGGCGTGCCGTAGCAGTTGCCGGTGAACTCGGCGTGCTCCAGCAGCCTGCCGTCGGCGACCATGCGGTCGAACTCGGCTCGGTCGATGAAGTGGTAATGCTCGCCGTCGACCTCACCCGGCCTCGGCTTCCGGGTGGTGACCGAGACGCTGAAATAGATCTCCGGATCCAGCTTGCGCAGCTCCCCCACCACGCTCGACTTCCCGACTCCCGAAGGCCCCGATACGACCGTGAGCCGGTGCCGGGAAAAAACTCCCGCCACCGGCTCACCGCCGCGGTCAGCGCCCGGGTTCACCGGGTGGTCCTGACCGTCGCCGCTCACTCGCCGCTGAATTCGGCCAGCAGCGCCTTGCGCTGCCGGTCGCCGAGGCCGCGAAGACGACGGCTGGGTGCGATCTCCAGTCGTTCCATGGTCTGCTGGGCACGGACCTTGCCGACGCCCGGAAGAGCCTCGAGCAGAGCCGAGACCTTCATCTTGCCGAGGACTTCGTTCTCCTCGGCCTGCTTCAACACGTCGACCAGAGTGGTACCGCCCCGCTTCAGCCGCTCCTTCAGCTCAGCACGGATGCGGCGGGCGGCGGCGGCCTTCTCCAGCGCCGCAGCGCGCTGTTCCTCTGTCAGCTGGGGAAGTGCCACGTTTTCCTCCGGTAGTTCTCAAATCTGGGTGGGTGTGGCGACGGTACCCACCCGTTACCTCGGCCCACAATGCGGGGGTGGCTGGTCATGACCGATTCCCGGGCCTGCTATTGGCCGTTTTCCAGGGGACCGAGGGAATCCCGTGTCCGCCGAACGGCCGCACGCAACGCCTCGGGGTCCGGTCCGTGCTTGAGGACGTCGCGAGACGACGCCGGGAGCACACCCGGGAGTCCTGGGCCGAAAAGGCCCCGGAGATCGGCCACGGTGGCTCCCTGGGCCCCGAAACCGGGCGCCAGGATCGGACCGTTCAGGTTGCTCAGATCGAGCTCCCCCGGCGCGATGGTGGCGCCGACGACGACACCGATGTCACCCAGCGGACCGACGCCCGCGTTGTACGCGGCCGCCGTGTCGACGATGTCCTGTGCGACGGTCTTTCCGTTGGGCAGCAAGGCGTTCTGCAGTCCCTGCGCCTCCGGGTTCGAGGTGCGCGCGAGCACGATCAACCCCTTGCCCTGTGCCTGCGCGACGTCGATCGCGGGCGCCAGCGAACCGAACCCGAGGTACGGCGACACCGTGATGGCGTCCGCCTCGAGTTCCGCGCCCGCGGGCAGGAACGCCGCCGTGTACGCCGCCATCGTCGAACCGATGTCGCCGCGTTTGACGTCCAGCAGGACGAGCGCGCCCGCTTCCCGGCACACCTTCATCGTCTTGGCCAGAACAGCGACCCCAGGAGGCCCGTAGGCCTCGAAAAAGGCCGACTGGGGCTTGATCACCGCGACCTCGGGCGCGATCGCCTCAGCGGCCGTGAGAGCGAACTTCTCCAGGCCCGCCGCGTCCGCCGGGAGACCCCACGCCCGGAGCAACCCCGGATGGGGGTCGATCCCGGCGCAGAGCGGTCCCTTCTCCGCGACCGCCCGCGCCAGCCTCGCCCCGAACCGTTCGGTCATGCCTTGGCCTTCAGCGCCGCCTGCAGGCTCTGCAGCGACCGCACGCCGATGTCGCCCTTGATGACGGCCTCTATCCCGTGCACGGCCGCCGCGGCGCCCTGCACCGTGGTGATGCACGGGATGTCCCGCGACACCGCGGCGGTGCGGATCTCGTAGCCGTCGATGCGCGGACCGCTGTTGCCGTACGGGGTGTTGATCACCATCTGCACCTCGCCGCTGAGGATGACGTCCACGACGTTCTGCTCCCCTTCGGCCGAACCTTCGTAGTGCTTGCGCACGACGGTGCAGGCGATCCCGTTGCGCCGCAACACTTCCGCCGTACCGGAGGTGGCGAGGATCTCGAAGCCGAGATCCGCCAGCCGCTTCACCGGGAACACCAGCGAACGCTTGTCGCGGTTGGCGACGGAGACGAACACCTTGCCCGACGTCGGCAGCGAACCGTAGGCCCCGGCCTGCGACTTGGCGAACGCCTTGCCGAAGGACACGTCGACGCCCATGACCTCGCCGGTGGACTTCATCTCCGGGCCGAGCAGCGAGTCGACTCCGTGGCCCTCGGGGGTGCGGAAGCGGTGGAACGGCAGGACCGCCTCCTTGACCGCGACCGGCGAATCGGCGGGCATGTGGCCCCCGTCGCCTTCGGCGGGCAGCAGGCCGCTCTCGCGGAGGTCCTTGATCGACGAGCCGGTCATGATCAGCGCCGCGGCCTTCGCCAGCGGCACCGCGGTGGCCTTGGACACGAACGGCACCGTCCGCGAGGCACGCGGGTTGGCCTCCAGGACGTAGAGGACGTCGTCCTTGAGCGCGTACTGGACGTTCAGCAGCCCGCGGACGCCGACGCCGCGCGCGATGGCCTCGGTCGAGCGGCGCACCGTCTCGATGTCGGTCCGGCCCAGCGTGATCGGCGGCAGCGCGCACGAGGAGTCACCGGAGTGGATCCCGGCCTCCTCGATGTGCTCCATGACGCCGCCCAGGTACAGCTCGTCGCCGTCGAAGAGCGCGTCGACGTCGATCTCGATGGCGTCGTCGAGGAAGCGGTCCACCAGCACCGGATGCTCGGGGGTGACCTCGGTGGCGCGGTGGATGTAGCCGGCGAGGGACTCCTCGTCGTAGACGATCTCCATGCCGCGTCCGCCGAGCACGTAGGACGGCCGCACCAGGACCGGGTAGCCGATCTTGTCGGCGATCCGCTTCGCGCCCTCGAACGAGGTCGCCGTGCCGTACTTCGGCGCGGGCAGCCCGGCGTCGGTGAGGACCTCGCCGAACGCGCCGCGGTCCTCGGCGAGGTGGATCGCGTCCGGGGAGGTGCCGATCACCGGGACACCGGCGTCGGCGAGGCGCTTCGCGAGCGAGAGCGGGGTCTGGCCGCCCAGCTGCACGATGACCCCGGCGACGGTGCCCGACTCCTGCTCGGCGTTGACCACTTCCAGGACGTCCTCGAACGAGAGCGGCTCGAAGTAGAGCCTGTCCGAGGTGTCGTAGTCGGTGGAGACGGTCTCGGGGTTGCAGTTGACCATGACGGCCTCGAAACCGGCCTCGCGCAGCGCGATCGCGGCGTGCACGCACGAGTAGTCGAACTCGATGCCCTGCCCGATGCGGTTCGGCCCGGAGCCGAGGATGAGCACCTTCGGCTTGTCGGACTGCGCGGTGATCTCCGACTGCGCGGCGGGGTCGGTCTCGTAGGCCGAGTAGTGGTACGGCGTCTTGGCCGCGAACTCGGCCGCGCAGGTGTCGACGGTCTTGTACACCGGCCGCACGCCGAGACGGCGGCGCAGCGCGCGGACGCCGTCCTCCCCGGCCAGTTCCGGCCGCAGCGCGGCGATCTGGCGGTCGGAGAGCCCGGTGCGCTTGGCGCGGCGCAGCAGCGGCTCGTCGAGCACCTGCGCGTCGCGGACCTCGGCGCCGACCTCGCCGATGAGGGCGATCTGGTCGATGAACCACGGGTCGATGCCCGAGGCTTCGTGGATCTCCTCGACCGTGGCGCCGAACCGCAGCGCCCGCTCGACCTCGTAGATCCGCCCGTCGTGCGGCGTGCGCAAAGCGTCCAAAATGGACTCCTTGGTCGCGCCTTCGGGATCGGGGCGGGTCCAGAAGCCGGTGGCCTTGGTGTCGATGGACCGCAGTGCCTTGCCGAGTGCCTCGGGGAAGCTGCGGCCGAACGACATCGCCTCGCCGACGCTCTTCATCGTCGTGGTCAGCGTCGGGTCCGCGCCGGGGAACTTCTCGAAGGCGAACCGCGGCACCTTCACCACGACGTAGTCCAGCGTCGGCTCGAAGGCCGCCGGGGTCTCGCCGGTGATGTCGTTGCGGATCTCGTCGAGCGTGTAGCCGATGGCGAGTTTCGCGGCGATCTTGGCGATCGGGAACCCGGTCGCCTTCGACGCCAGCGCGCTGGAGCGGGAGACGCGCGGGTTCATCTCGATGACGACCATGCGGCCGTCGGCCGGGTTGATCGCGAACTGGATGTTGCAGCCGCCGGTGTCGACGCCGACCTCACGCAGCACCGCGATGCCGACGTCGCGCATGTGCTGGTACTCGCGGTCGGTCAGGGTCATCGCGGGCGCGACGGTGACCGAGTCGCCGGTGTGCACGCCCATCGCGTCGATGTTCTCGATCGAGCAGACGACCACCACGTTGTCGTGCCGGTCGCGCATGAGCTCGAGTTCGAACTCCTTCCAGCCGAGGACGCTCTCCTCGATGAGCACCTCGGTGACCGGCGACTCGGTGAGCCCGGTGGAGGCGAGGCGCTCCAGTTCCGCGTCGGTGTGCGCCATGCCCGAGCCGAGCCCGCCCATGGTGAACGACGGCCGGATGACCACCGGGAGACCGACCTCGGCGACGGTCGCGCGGACCTCGTCCATGTCGTGGCAGACCCGCGAACGCGGCACCTCGGCGCCGATCGTGCGGACGATGTCCTTGAACTTCTGCCGGTCCTCGCCGCGCTGGATGGCTTCGACGTCGGCGCCGATCAGCTCGACGCCGTACTTCTCCAGCACACCGCGCTCGTGCAGGGCGACGGCGCAGTTCAGCGCCGTCTGCCCGCCGAGGGTCGCGAGGATCGCGTCGGGGCGCTCCTCGGCGATGACCTTCTCGACGAATTCCGGGGTGACCGGCTCGATGTAGGTGGCGTCGGCGAACTCGGGGTCGGTCATGATCGTCGCCGGGTTCGAGTTCACCAGCGAGACCCGCAGGCCCTCTTCGCGGAGCACGCGGCAGGCCTGGGTGCCGGAGTAGTCGAACTCGGCGGCCTGCCCGATCACGATCGGCCCGGAGCCGATGACCAGCACGTGCTGGATGTCTGTCCTCTTCGGCATTACTTGGCCTTCTCCATCAAGCTCACGAACTCATCGAACAGGGGGGCCGCGTCGTGCGGGCCGGCGGCGGCCTCGGGGTGGTACTGCACCGAGAACGCGGGGACGTCGAACGCGCGGACACCTTCGACGGTGTCGTCGTTCGGGCAGTAGTGCGAGATCTGCGCGGCGCCGAACGGCGTCTCGAACCGCTGACCCGGTTCGCCTTCGAGGGCGAAGCCGTGGTTCTGCGCGGTGATCGCGACCCGTTTCGTCGCCACGTCGATCACCGGGATGTTGATCCCGCGGTGGCCGTAGCGCATCTTGTAGGTGCCCAGGCCCAGCGCGCGGCCGAGGATCTGGTTGCCGAAGCAGATGCCGAACAGCGGGATTTCCCGCTGCAGCACGGCTTTCGTCAGCTCCGTCGCGTGCGCGGTGGTCGCCGGGTCGCCGGGACCGTTGGAGAGAAAGACACCGTCGGCCTCGACAGCGAGCAGTTCGTCCACAGTGGACGGCGAGGGCAGCACGTGCACCTCGATGCCGCGCGCGGCCATCATGCGCGGGGTGTTGGACTTGATGCCCAGGTCCAGCGCGGCGACGCGGAAGCGGGTCTCCCCCTGCGCCTTGACCACGTACGCCTGCTTCGTGGTGACCTCGCCGGCGAGGTCGGCGCCCTTCATCTGCGGGCTGGCCTTCACCTCGGCGAGCATCTCCTCGTCGGTGCCGAGCGCGTCACCCGAGAAGACGCCGGACCGCATGGCGCCCTGCTCGCGCAGGTGCCGGGTCAGCGTGCGAGTGTCCACTTCGGAGATCCCGACGACGCCCTGGCGCTCCAGTTCCTCGTCCAGCGTGCGCTTGGAGCGCCAGTTGGACGGCGTGCGCGCCGGGTCGCGGACGACGTAGCCCGAGACCCAGATGCGCGAGGACTCGTCGTCCTCGTCGTTCCAGCCGGTGTTGCCGATCTGCGGCGCGGTCTGGACCACGATCTGGCGGTGGTAGGAGGGGTCGGTCAGCGTCTCCTGGTAGCCGGTCATGCCGGTGCAGAACACCGCCTCGCCCAAGCTGCGGCCACGGGCGCCGTACGCGGAGCCGCGGAAGATCCGGCCGTCTTCGAGTACCAGCGCGGCAGGCGCACGGGTGCCGTTCACGGTGCTCATCAGGCACCTCCCTTGATGTCGTTGCGGGTGTCTTGCAAAGCTTCGATCCACTGTGGATAGTCGTCGACGTCGTCGCCGCGGAATCCGGTGTCCAGTTCGACGTCCCCGGCCAGCCAGGTGATGACGAGCAGCGCGTCGATGCCCATCACCTTCCCGGCCATCCCCTTGTCCTTGCGGACGCCGGTGACCGAGGCGCGCGGGATCCAGAAGTCCGGGGCGCCGCCGCGTTCGATGGCGATACCGTCTTCGTGCAACCGCCACACCGCTCCGGTGCGCAGCCCCGCGCCGCGCGTGACCACGCGGTCCTGCCAGTGCCCGGCGGTGGTCGTGCTGACGTAGAGACCGGTCGATTCGAGCAACGCCGCACCGGGGTCGGCGGGGATCTCGGCGAACGGCGGCACCTGGACGCTCTGGGTCCGCGACTTGCGCCGCCAGCCGCGCCACATCAGGAAGACGCAGAGCAGGAAGAAGGCGAAGACCGCCAGGGTCAGCAGGATCCGGTCGCTCATTGTGCGATCTTCCCTTCCCGTGCGGTGATCCGCCCGCGCAGCAACGTCGCCGTCACCACGCCGGGGAGCCGCATTCCTTCGTACGGGGTGTTCGCCGCGATGCTCGCGAACTCGGCTCCGCGCACGGTCCATTCGGTGTCCGGGTCCACCAGCGTCAGGTTCGCCGGTTCACCGACCTCGATCGGACGGCCGTGGTCGGACAGGTTCCCGATCTCGGCGGGCCGCTCGCTCATCACCCGCGCGACGCCCCGCCAGTCCAGCAGGCCGGTGCGGACCATGGTCTCGACCACGATCGACAGCGCGGTCTGGAGCCCGAGCATCCCGGGCCGGGCGGAACTCCACTCGCAGTCCTTGTCCTGGACCGCGTGCGGCGCGTGGTCGGTGGCGACGCAGTCGATGACGCCCTCGGCCAGCGCGGCGCGCAGCTTCTCGGCGTCGGACTCGGTGCGCAGCGGCGGGTTGACCTTGTTGACCGGGTCGTAGGTCGACAGCCGCTCGTCGGTCAGCAGCAGATGGTGCGGGGTGACCTCGGCCGAGACCCGGGTGCCGCGCTCCTTGGCCCACTTCAGGATGTCCGCGGTGCCCGAGGTCGAAACGTGGCAGACGTGCAACCGCGCGTTCGCGTGCTCGGCGAGCAGGCAGTCACGGGCGACGATCGACTCCTCCGCCGACGCGGGCCAGCCGGTGTAGCCGAGGCGCGCGGCGCGTTCGCCTTCGTGCGCCTGGGCGCCGACGGTCAGCCTGGGCTCCTCGGCGTGCTGCGCGATGACGACGCCGAGCGAGGTCGAGTACTCCAGCGCGCGGCGCATCAGCAGCGGGTCCGCGACGCAGAGGCCGTCGTCGGAGAAGACCTTCACCCGGGCCTCGGATTTCGCCATGGTGCCCAGTTCGGCGAGCTTCTCGCCCTTGAGCCCCACGGTGACCGCGCCGACCGGGTGCACGTCGACGAGCCCGGCCTCCTGGCCGCGCCGCCACACGTGGTCGACGATCACCGCGTTGTCGGCCACCGGATCGGTGTTGGCCATGGCGAACACCGCGGTGTAGCCGCCGAGCGCGGCCGCGGCCGAACCGGTGGCGATCGTCTCGGTGTCCTCGCGGCCGGGTTCGCGCAGGTGGGTGTGCAGGTCGACGAACCCGGGGAGGAGCACCTGGCCGCCCGCGTCGATGACTTCGACGGCTGTGTCGTCGCCGGGGACGTCGAGGGCACCGATGTCGGTGATGACGCCGTCCTCGACGAGCACGTCGACCGGATCGCCCTCGCCGTAGGGTCGGGCGCCCTTGATCAGGACGGTGGTCACGCGGTGGCTCCTTCGCTGGCGAGCAGGTGGTAGAGGACCGCCATGCGCACGTGGACGCCGTTGCGGACCTGTTCGGTGATGGCCGAGGCCGGGGAGTCGGCGACCGCCGAGGCGATCTCCATCCCGCGCAGCATCGGGCCGGGGTGCAGGACGACGGCGTGCTCCGGCAGCAGCTTCATCCGCCGTTCGTTGAGGCCGTAGGCGATCGAGTACTCGCGTGCGCTCGGGAAGAAGCCCCCGTGCATGCGCTCCGCCTGGACCCGCAGCATCATGACCGCGTCGAGGGCGGGCAGCTCGGCGTCGAGTTCGTGCGACACGGTGACCGGCAGGCTTTCCACGCCCGCGGGCAGCAGCGTCGGCGGCGCGACGAGCACCACCTCGGCGCCCAGCGCCGACAGCAGGTGGATGTTCGACCGCGCGACCCGGCTGTGCAGGACGTCGCCGACGATCCCGATGCGGCGGCCCTCCAGCGAGCCCAGCCGCTCCCGCAGCGTCGCCGCGTCGAGCAGCGCCTGGGTCGGATGCTCGTGCGTACCGTCGCCGGCGTTGACGACCGCCGTCCCCGCCTCGGCGAGCCAGCCCGAAAGCCGCTGCGCCGCCCCGGAGGCGGGGTGCCGGATGATCACGCAGTCGGCGCCGGCCGCGGCGAGCGTCAACGCGGTGTCCCGCAGCGATTCGCCCTTGTTGACCGAGGAACTGGACGCGGAGACGTTGATCACGTCGGCGCTCATCCACTTCCCGGCGATCTCGAACGAGACGCGGGTGCGGGTCGAGTTCTCGTAGAACAGCGTGATGACGGTGCGGCCCCGCAACGTCGGGAGCTTGCGGACCTCGCGGCCCAGCAGGGTGTGCTTGAGCTCTTCGGCGGTGTCCAGCACGGCTGTCGCGAGCGCCGGGTCGAGCCCGTCGGTGGCGAGCAGGTGCTTCACGATCGATCTCCTTCTGGTGAAGCGCTCTCGTTCAACGACCGCAGCAGAACCGTGTCCCGTCCGTCCACTTCGGACAACAGGACCTCGATCCCTTCGGCGCGCGAGGTGGGCACGTTCTTGCCCACGTAGTCGGCGCGGATCGGCAGTTCGCGGTGACCGCGGTCGACCAGCACGGCCAGCTGGACCGCGCGCGGGCGGCCGTGATCGCGCAGGGCGTCGAGGGCGGCGCGGATGGTGCGGCCGGAGAACAGCACGTCGTCGACCAGGATCACCACCGCGTCGTCGATCCCGGTCGGCGGCAGCTGCGAATGCTCGAGCGCGCGGGGCGGGCGGCGGCGGAGATCATCGCGGTAGAGCGTGATGTCCAGCGCGCCTGTCGGCGGACGGATGCCGGAGAACTCGGCGATCTTGTCCGCGAGCCGCAGGGCGAGCGGGGTACCCCGGGTGGGGATGCCCAGCAACACGGGTGGAGTCGAGCCCCCGGCACCGAGAGCGGTCTTCTCGATGACCTGATGGGCCATTCGGGCGATCGTGCGCGCGACATCGCCGGACGAGAGCAGCTCACGCTCTCCCGCCGGTTCCGCCGCGCCACGTGGACGTGACGACAAGGCGGACCTCCTTCCCCGCCTCTCTGGACGGGTCCTTAAAGGACGTCGACTTCCTGCGTGGCGAGGAAATCGAGTCGACACTAGCAGGAGCGGGCGCTCATTCTTACGGGTGGCGCGCCCCAGGTGACGAAGACCTCGCGAAAGCACCCGCTTGACCTGGTGACAACTATGCGTAACCATTACTCTGAGTATTCGACTCTAGGAGTCCCCTGGACCGGTCATCCCGACCGGTTGGGGGTGAGGAAACGGAGAACCACCAGATGGGCGATTACGCCAAGGCGCTCGGGGCCAAGCTCCGCGGGATCCGCCAGCAGCAGGGCCTGTCCCTGCACGGGGTCGAGCAGAAGTCCGGAGGCCGGTGGAAGGCCGTCGTCGTCGGTTCGTACGAGCGCGGCGACCGCGCCGTCACCGTGCAGAAGCTCGCCGAACTCGCCGATTTCTACGGTGTGCCGGTGGTCGAGCTGCTGCCGGAGGGACGGGTGCCGTCGGGCGCCGAGCCCGCCACGAAGATCGTCATCAACCTGGAGCGGCTCCAGCAGCTCCCCGCCGAGAAGGTCGGGCCACTCGCCCGCTACGCGGCCACCATCCAGAGCCAGCGAGGCGACTACAACGGCAAGGTGCTCTCCATCCGCACCGAGGACCTGCGCTCCCTCGCGATCATCTACGACATGACCCCCGGCGAGCTCACCGAGCAGCTGATCGACTGGGGTGTGCTGCCGCCGGAAGCTCGACCGTCCAAAGAGGACTGAAAATGGCGACGTTTTCGGTCCGGGGGGACCGGAAACGCCAGACGGCACCACCGAGCACGAGAACGGGCCGTGCCCTCGGCAGAGGACACGGCCCGTTGTAGTACGTCTTTCTAGAGAACGGCCCTGAGCCTGTCGGCGATCGTGCCGATCCGGCCGAGCACGCCGTTCACGAACCGCGGCGAGTCGTCGGTCGACAGCTCCTTCGCCAGCCCGACGGCCTCGTCGATGGCGACCGGGTCCGGCACGTCCTCGGCCCACAGCAGCTCGTAGACGCCGACCCGCAGCACCGCGAGATCCACCGGCGGCATCCGGTCCAGCGTCCAGCCCTGGGCGTGCTCGGACAGCAGCTCGTCGATCTGCGCCTTGCGCCCGGTGACCCCCTCGACCAGCGAGATCGTGTAGTCCCCGATCGGGTCGACCTCGACCGAACCGACGCGGTCCGCCAGCAGCGTCACCGCGTCGGCGCCGCGCTGGGCGGCCTCGTACATCATCTCGACGGCACGCTTGCGGGCCTGACGGCGGCTGATCGGCCCGCCGCGGTTCGGGGACTTGCCGGATTTACCTGAGTCGGCCATCAGCTGGAGACGCGGCCCAGGTAGCGGCCGTCACGGGTGTCGACCTTGATCTTCTCGCCGGTGGTGAGGAACAGCGGCACCTGGATCTCGGCGCCGGTCTCCAGGGTGGCGGGCTTGGTGCCACCGGTGGAGCGGTCGCCCTGCAAGCCGGGGTCGGTGTGCTGGACGAGCAGCTCGACCGAGGTCGGCAGCTCGATGTACAGCGGCACGCCCTCGTGCACCGCGACCTGGACCTCGGTGTTCTCGAGCAGGTAGTTCGCGTTGTCGCCGACGGTCTCGGCCAGCACGGTGATCTGGTCGTAGGTCTCCGAGTCCATGAACACGAAGTCCTGACCTTCCTTGTACAGGTAGGTCATGTTCCGGCGGTCGACGGTGGCCGTATCGACCTTCGTGCCCGCGTTGAAGGTCTTGTCGACGACCTTCCCGGTCAGCACGTGCTTGAGCGTCGTGCGGACGAACGCGCCGCCCTTGCCCGGCTTGACGTGCTGGAACGCGGTGACGGTCCACAGCTGGCCGTCGAGGTTGAGGACGAGCCCGTTCTTCAGGTCGTTGGTGGTGGCCACGAGTGTGCAGTCTCCTGTGTCGATCTTCCGGGCCGCCGTCAGACGACCACGAGTTCCTTGGTGCTCAGTGTGAGGAGTTCGGGCGTACCTTCCCGCACGACCAGCGTGTCCTCGATGCGCACGCCACCGCGGCCGGGCAGATACACACCAGGCTCGACGGTGACCGCCATACCGGCGGTCAGTGTACCGACGCCCGTGGTAGCGAGACTGGGCGCCTCGTGCACCTGCAGTCCGACGCCGTGGCCGAGGCCGTGACCGAACTCGTCGCCGCGTCCCGCGTCGACGATGACACCGCGGGCCGCTTTGTCCACTTCGGACACCTTGGCACCGGGGAGGACGGCTTCGCAGCCCGCCGCCTGCGCGCGCTGGACCAGCTCGTAGACCTCCTCCTGCCACGCCGCGGGCTTGCCGAGCACGAAGGTACGGGTCATGTCGGAGTGGTAGCCGTCGACCGTCGCGCCGAAGTCGATCTTGACGAAGTCGCCGGTCGCGAGCACGGCCGAGGTCGGCCGGTGGTGCGGGATCGCGGAGTTGGCGCCCGCCGCGACGATCGTGTCGAACGACGGCCCGGTCGACCCGTGGCCGAGCATGCGGTTCTCCAGGTCGCGGGCGACGTCCAGCTCGGTGCGGCCCGGCCGCAGCCCGCCGGCGGAGACCAGGTCCTCCAGCGCCCGGTCGGCCGCCGCGCACGCCTGGCGCAGCGCCTCGATCTCCTGCTCGTCCTTGACCAGCCGCAGCTGCTCGACGAGCCTCGGCGTCCTGACCAGCTCGACGCGGTCGAAGCGCACCTTGAGGTCTTCGTGCTGCTCGACGCTGACGTGCTGGCTCTCGAACCCGGCCTTGCCGAAGTGTTTTTCGGCCGCCAGATCGGCGAGCTTCGCCGCGCTCGCCCGGTCGAGGACCCGTTCGAGGTCAGGAACCTCTGTCGCCGCCTGGACCGTGTAGCGGCCGTCGGTGCAGAAGATCGTCTTGTCGTCGCCGCCCTCGTGGACGAGGAGAGCGGCGTTGGACCCGGTGAAGCCGGTCAGGTACCTGATGTTGAGCAGGTCGGTGACCAGCAGCGCGTCCACCCCGGAGTCGGCCAGCAGGGAACGCAGCGCCGCGCGGCGGCGAGAGAAGTATTCACGCACGTGATGGAGTTTAGGGGGTGGGCGCGGTACTGGCGGCCCGCTGCCGGACGGGGCGGTCCGTGAAGGCCTCTTAGGCGCTCGTGTTCGCTGACCTACTGGTGTGGCCGGGAGCGGAGGGTTCGGGACGGTGAACGTCTCGAACCCTCCACTTCTCTCCTCGTTGATGAAGGATCTGGGACGTTGAACGTCCCAGATCCTTCATCGACAGCACCCTGTTTCGTCTCCGCGCCGGGTGGACTTCCGGCGCGGTCGGGCGGGGAATCACCACCCGCGTGCAGCCGCGTGAAGGCCCCCTTCACGCGGCTGAGCCGAGGGAAGGGGCTTCACGCGCAGAGGACAGGGGTCCAGTGCATTCAGAGGACTGAATGCGTGGGGGCGGGCGGGTCGCTACTGGCGAGTTAAACTCTCCCAATGGCACCGTGGCTGACTCGTGGACTCGTGATGGCGCTGCTGCACGGCGTGGCCGTCACCGTGCTGGCCAAGTACGAGGTCTTCAACCCCACCGACAAGACCCTCGTCACCTCGCTCGCCCTCGCCGTCCTCGTCGGCGCCGCGGCGGGCTGGAGCGCCGTGGACGCCTGGCAGGGCAAACCCGAACGCGGCAGGAACTGGTTCATCGCGGCGCTGATCGCCGGCCCGGTCTCGGGTGTGCTGTACGTGATCGGCCGCGCGGTGTTCGTCGACCAGACCGGCGCCTCCGAACTCGGCGGCGCGCTCACCGGCGGCGCCGCCTTCTCGGCCCTGCTGGTGCTCATCCCGGCCGGGCTCGGCCTGTTCGTCGGCGGCCGGATCGGCAAACCCGCCGCGGAAGAAGAGGAAGACGACGAGGCCGAAGCTCAGCCCGCGAGCGAGAAACCGGCCGGGAAGCCGTCCCAGGCCTGATCGCTGATCTCCTCGACGGTCGAATCGTTCAGCGCCGCCGCCCCGGCGTCGGGCACGGCGAACAGCTTGCCGTCGAGCACCACCGCGACCCCCCGGCCGGGCGCGCGCACCATCTTCGCCCCGGCGCTCAGGCGCGCCGCCTGCGGGAACTTCTCGACCGCCTTGAGCCGCTGGTCCACCACCTCGCCCGCGAGCGCGGCCGCCACCGAGCGCCGGTCGACCCGCACCAGCCGCCCGTCGGCCACCAGGTCGATCGTCCGCTGCGGCGAAGGCATCGCGACCCCTTCGAACGCGGTCCGGATCCGGGCGTCGCCGTCGCAGGCCCGCGAACCGCGGACGTCCAGGCCGAAATGCCTGAGGTCGGTCGGCGCCCCCGCGCCGCCGACGATCGTGGCGCGGACGACGTCGAACGGGACCCGGTCGCAGACGTCGCCCGAGGAGAGCGGCGCGTGCCCGTCGGGCCGCCGGACCAGGCCGGGGCCCTCCTTCCAGGCGCCGGGGATGATCACCGGCCGGTACGGCTGCGCGGTGAAGTCCCTGGTCCAGAAGGTCAGCGTGGTGCCGGTGTCGGTCTCGTGCGCGATCACGAAGGCGTCGAGTGCGCCGACCCACATCAGGTCGGTGCTGAAGCCGTCGACCAGGGAGCGGGTGCGCGGCGAGATCGTGCTGGGCTTCGCCACGAAGCCCTGCTCCCCCAGCGTCTCCACGCCCTGGGTGAAGGCCGCGTCCTTGGCGCGCAACAGGAACTGCCCTGCACCGTTCCAGCCGGCGGCCTTGGCCGTGGTGTCGGTGAAGAGCACGTAGAACCAGCCGTCGAGGTACACCGCCGAGGGCTGGCCCGCGCCGTAGACGTTGGCGCGGTGCACGTCGTGCGACGGCCCGATGATCGGCCGCCCGCCGGCGGCCCGGGTCCAGGTGAGGCCGTCGGCGCTGGTGGCGAGGCCGATCGAGTTGCCGAGGGCGTGATCGCCCGCCGCGCCCGTGTAATACATGTAGTAGGTCGAGCCGACCTTGATCACCGACGGATCGCAGGTGTGCATGCCGTCGAAGCCGCCGGGAGCGCCGGAGAACACCGCGGCCGGACCGCCACCGGACGGGCCGGTGAACGGGCCGTCGAGCGACGGCGACTGCGCGTAGAGGATGTCGTCACCGGCGGGCTGGGCGCTGCCGTACTGGCTGCACCACCACATCCGGAGCTTGCCGCCGTCCCGCATCACGGTCGGGCCGTAGTTGTAGACCGCGTCCTGGTCGCCCGCGGCGACCACGGCGCCGCTCTGGCGCGGATCGGCCGTGGCGAGTTCGACGTCCATCGGCCGGGGCTTCTCCCCCGGCGTCTGCTGGGCCCCGCCGATCCCGCCGCCCTTGCCGTCGGCCTGGGACTGGGTGTGGCCGTCACTGCACGCCACGAGAATCGCGCCGGCCGCGAGGACGGCCACCACGACACGGGCGGGTCGCCGACCCCCACGAAAAAGGCGCATGATGGCCGAGTGTAGCGAGACTTAACCCGGCCGGGTGACGTCGCTCCCCTGTTGTGCGACCAACTCGACCTCGAAGCCATCGGTGTTTTCGAGGTACGCGGCGTAGTGGTGATCACCGCCCGCATACGGATACTTCTCCGCGAACATCGGCGACCAGCCGTGTTCGACGGCCTTCGCGGCGAGTTCGTCCACCCGATCGGGGGACTCGACGTGCAGCGCGAGGTGGTTCAGGCCCGGGTTGGTCCGCTCGTGCTTTTCGCCGCTGAGCGCGGGAGAGCACTCGACGACCAGATACGTCGTGCCGTGCTTCCAGCTGACCCCGGCGGGCCAGCGCTGGAACTCCCGCCAGCCGAGTTCGCCGAGCAGCCAGCCCCAGCTCTCCTCAGCGCGCGCGAGATCCGGTACCCACAGTTCGATGTGGTGCAATGCCGCTAAGTTAAGCGTGAAAAATACATTCCTCTTGTTGGTGGATTCGGCCCGCGTGT
>NZ_ASJB01000096.1 GCF_000478275.1 Amycolatopsis orientalis DSM 40040 = KCTC 9412 | reverse complement strand
CGGTGCGGGCGGATCGGCCTCGTACCGGGTCGTACTCGGCCGCATCCGCCCGTGCCGTCAGGGGCCGCCTGGGCGCGAAGACCGCGAACAAGACTTGCAGGACACGGCCTAGAGCGTTCCGAGGATCTCCTTCGTCGAGGTGACCGTGGCGAACCCGCCGCCGTGCAGGTTCGTCGCGGTCGCCTTCGACAACTCGTCGGCGGTCAGCACACTCCCGTCCGGCCCGGCGAGGTCGAAGGTGAACGTGGCGTCGAGCGCGAAAGTCACGTCATAGCCGAGGTTCCCGCCGACGCGCGCGGTGGTCTCGCAGCAGAAGTTCGTCTGGATCCCGGCGAGGACGAACGAGGTGATGCCGCGCGTCTTCAGCCAGCCGTCGAGGTCGATGTCGCCGTGGAAGGCGGAGTTGACCTTCTTGCCGAAGACCAGGTCCGCGCGCACGCCGTCGAGTTCGGGTTTGAAGTGGTTGCCCTCCTGGCCGGGCCGCAGCGACGAGCCGGGTTTGACGGAGTCGTGGTGTACCAGCACGATCGGCAGCCCTCGCTCCTGCCAGGCGTCGACGAGCGCCTTGATGTTGGCCTCCGCGCCGGGGTTGTTGCGGGGACCCCACACGGGCCGGTCGAAGCCGCGCTGGACGTCGATCACGAGCAGGGCCTTGGTTTCTTCAGTGGTCATGGCTTCGAGTCTCGGCTGTTCCCCGGCCGTCGGGGAGTGGCAGGAGACGCGCGATGCGGTACTTTTCTGCCATGCGAACCGTGGGTGTGCTCCTCCTGTCGGGCAGCCGGTCCTTCGACGTGGGTGTGATCGGCGAGGTCTGGGGTGTCGACCGGACCGACAGCGGCATCGGCCCCTTCGAGGTGCGGCTTTGCTCGCCGAGCCGTGCGACGGTCGCCACCCATCCGTTCGGCCAGGTCGAGGCGACCCATGGGCTGAACGGGCTCGACGGCTGCGAACTCGTCCTCGTACCCGGCCGGGTCGATCCGCACGCCGAAGTGCCCGCGGCCGCCATCGCCGCACTGCGCAAGGCGCACCGGGCCGGGATCACCGTGGCGTCGCTGTGCTCCGGGGCGTTCACCCTGGCCGCGGCCGGGCTGCTCGACGGCCGGTCGGTCACCACGCATTGGCGGCTCCTGGACGACCTCGAAGCCGCCGCGCGCGACGCAGTCGTCCAGCGGGACGTCCTGTTCACCGACGAAGGAGCGGTGCTGACGTCCGCAGGCGTGGTCGGCGGCCTGGATCTGTGCCTGCACCTGGTGCGGCGCGAACACGGCGCCGAGGTCGCGGCCGCACTCGCCCGGCGGCTGGTGATGCCGCCCGCGCGCGAAGGCGGTCAGCGGCAGTATGTCGAAAACCCGTTGCCGCCGAGGCCATCGCGGCCGAGTGTTTCGTCCACAATGGACTGGGCGCTGGAGCGGCTCGCCGAGGACATCGGCGTCGAAGATCTCGTCGGCCACGCCGGCCTGAGCGAGCGGACCTTCCACCGCGAGTTCGCGGCCGCCACCGGCGTGACGCCGGGCCGCTGGCTGCGCGCGCAACGGGTCCGGCTCGCGCGCCGCCTGCTGGAGACGACCGAACTCCCGGTCGAGCGGGTCGCGCAGCGGTCCGGCCTCGGCACCGCCGCCAACCTGCGGCGACGGCTTCGCGCCGACGTCGGCGTCGGACCCGATTCGTATCGCCGGACGTTCCGGTCGGTTACCGTCGAAGCATGGCCGAGTACGAGCACATCCTCGTGAAACGGGACGGCGAGACCGTCACGATCACCATGAACCGCGCCGCGCGGCGGAACTCGCTGTCCGCGGACCACCTGGCCGAACTGCTCGCGGCGTTCCGCGAGGCCGGGGAGACCGACGCCACCGGCATCGTCCTGGCGGGCGCCGGACCGGTGTTCTCGGCGGGACACGACTTGGGCGACGTCGCCGCGCGTGACCTGATGGCCGTGCGCGAGCTGCTGCGGCTGTGCACGGATCTCATGGGCACGATGCAGTCGGTGCCGCAGGTCGTCGTCGCGCGGGTGCACGGGCTCGCGACCGCCGCGGGCTGCCAGCTGGTGGCCACGTGCGACCTCGCCGTCGCCGCCGAATCCGCCGGATTCGCCCTCCCCGGCGGCAAGGGCGGCTGGTTCTGCCACACCCCAGCGGTGCCGGTGGCCCGCTCGATCGGGCGGAAACGGCTGATGGAACTGGCGCTCACCGGGGACGTCATCGACGCAGCGACCGCGCTGGACTGGGGCCTGGTGAACCGCGTCGTCCCGGACGACTCACTGGACGAAGCCGTCGCTTCGCTGCTGGGGCGTGCGACGCGGGGGAGCCGGGCGAGCAAGGCGATGGGGAAACAGACCCTCTACGCGCAGCTGGACCGGCCCGAGGCCGACGCCTACGCGCTGGCGCTCGAAGTGATGGCGTCGGCGTCGCAGCTGGCCGGGGCGAGGGAGGGAAGGGCGGCCTTCCTGGAGAAGCGCTCCCCAGTCTGGCCGGACTGACCTTCGCACGCGTGGCAACCGCGGATGTGTCTCGTGAGTGGTAATGACGGTTAGAACCGTCATTACCACTCACGACCGACCTGGCAACGGAAGGCGTCCTGAAGGACTCCTTTGCGACGTTCACCGTCTCAAAGGGGTCCTTCAGGACGAAGTCGCAGGTAATGGTCGTGCGGCTTACGCGCGTTCGCGCAGCAACAGGAGCGTGTAGGCGGCCAGCGTCTGCGCGTCGGTGATGTCGCCCGAAGTGATCATCTTCTCGAACTCCTCGCGTTCGAACCACGCCGTCCGCATGTCCTGCTCCTCGATCTCGCGCTGGGCCTCACCCTGTGTGAGATCGGTGGCGAGGAACACCCGCCCGCGCTGGCTCGACATGCCGGCGGCGACGTCGGTCAGGCCGAGGTCGGTCATCGACCCCGCGATCAGCCCGGTCTCCTCCCGCAGTTCGCGGGCGGCGAGTTCGGGCGGGGGGACGTCGGCGAGGTCGGGGGCGGTGCCCATGGGGAACTCCCAGCGCCGCTGGCCGAGCGGGTAGCGGAACTGCTCGACCAGGTGAAACCTGGTGCCGTCGAAGGGGATCACCACGGCGCAGGTGGGTTTGTCGATGACGGCGTAGATCCCCTCGGAACCATCGCGCCGCCGGACGGCGTCCTCGCGCACGGTCATCCAGTTGTTCCGGTACACCTCACGCGAGCTGACACGCTGAACGGGGTCCATGCGAACAGTATCGCCATGCTTGTCCTACCCTCGCGGAGTGCGCCTAGTGATCGCTCGCTGCCAGGTCGACTACGCCGGCCGTCTGACCGCCCATCTGCCGATGGCCACGCGGCTGCTGCTCGTGAAGGCCGACGGCTCGGTGTCCGTGCACTCGGACGACCGTGCCTACAAGCCGCTGAACTGGATGAGCCCGCCGTGCTGGCTGATCGAGGACGGCAAGCTGTGGATCGTCGAGAACAAGCAGGGGGAGAAGCTCGTCATCACGATCGACGAGATCTTCCACGACCACGCCCAGGAACTCGGCGCGGAACCGGGACTGCAGAAGGACGGCGTCGAGGCGCACCTGCAGGAACTGCTCGCCGAGCACATCAAGACCCTCGGGGACGGCTACACCCTGGTGCGGCGGGAGTTCCCGACCGCGATCGGGCCGGTCGACATCATGGCGCGTGACGCCGACGGCGCCAGTGTCGCCGTCGAGATCAAGCGACGGGGCGAGATCGACGGCGTCGAGCAGCTGACGCGGTACCTCGAACTGCTCAACCGCGACCCGCTGCTGGCCCCGGTGCAGGGCGTTTTCGCGGCGCAGATCATCAAGCCCCAGGCGCGGGTGCTGGCCGAGGACCGGGGGATCCGGTGCCTCACGCTGGACTACGACGCGCTGCGCGGCATCGAGTCGGACGAGTTCCGCCTCTTCTGAGCCCCCACCCACCCCACGCATTTCGTCCTCTGGATGCGGTAGTTGCACGCGCAAGTACCGCATCCAGAGGACTGGATGCATGACGGGACGGGCGTTGAAAGGCCGATATCCAATCGAGTCCTTCGGCTTGTATCTGCATTCTTTCTCGCGCCACAGAATGCCCTAAAGGGCGGCGGGAAATTAACGAACTCGGCGCATCCGTCAAAAGAACCAGCTGTTTCTGTGCCATTCGGGTGAACGCCGGATTCCTCGGTCTTGCGCTGTGTCACACTCGATTTCCGCGAGGGGTACCACCGAAAACCGGTGGTCGCGGGTGCAGGGGTGATGGGCCATGGTTGATTCCGGGAAGCACGTCGATCTGGTGCTGGAAGGCGGCGGCGTCAAAGGCATCGGGTTACTCGGCGCGGTGCTGGAGTTACACGAAGCCGGTTATTCGTTCCCGCGGATCGCCGGGACGAGTGCGGGTGCGATCGTCGCGACTTTGGTCGCCGCTTACCAGAAAGCCGGCAAGGATCTCGGCGGACTGGAAGCGGTGATGAACGACATGGACTGCCGCCGGTTCCAGGATCAGTCCCTGCTCGACAAGGTCACCGGCTCGATCGGCGACGGTCTCGATCTGATCCTGCACGACGGGATGCACACCGGTGACTATCTCGCCGAATGGCTCACGCCGTTGCTGGACGAGGTCGGCGTGCGCACGTTCGCCGATCTCGCCATCGAGGATCCCGAAGGCACTTTGCGTTCTTATCAACGGTATTCCCTCGTCGTCCACGTCAGTGACCTGACCCGCCGCGTGCTCGTCCGGTTGCCTTGGGATTATTCCCAGTACGGTCGCGATCCCGGTGCGGAAAGGATCGTCGACGCCGTCCGCGCGTCGATGTCCATTCCGTTCTACTTCCGGCCGGTGCAGTTCGACGTCCGTCCCGAGGGCACCGTCACCTGGGTCGACGGCGGCCTGCTGTCGAACTTCCCGATCACCGTCTTCGACCGGACCGACTCGAAGCCCGCGCGCTGGCCGACCTGGGGAGTGAAGCTTTCCGGGGAACCGGTGGGCGGCCGGGACAAACCGGTGAAGAGTGCGTTGCGGATCGCCATCGGTTCGCTCGAAACCCTGATGTCGGACTGGAATCGTTACCGGTTGCACGAGGAAGGTGTGAACCGGCGGACGGTGTACGTCGACACGACCGGTGTTTCCGCCGTGGACTTCGGGCTCGGCGAAGAGGAGAAGAAGCACCTCTTCGAAAACGGGCGGGAGGCCGCGCGGCGGTTTCTGGAAAAGATTGTGCCGCAGTGAACTCGCCGGCGGTATTCCGGTGGGATGAGGGATAGGAGGATCCCATGCGTTATCGCCCGATCGGCAGCGACCCGGTGGACGATCGTCTCGGCCGGTTCATCCCGGACGACTGGCGCCACATCGAGCGCTATCCGCTGACCGCGCTGGCCACCGAAGACCGGCCCACCCGGTCACCGGTCGTCATCGGTGTCAACTGGTACAAGGAATTCGACGTCCCGGAAAAGGACGAGAAGTCCGGCGAGTTCTTCGTCGCGAAGGGCGGCGCGAAATCGCTCACCCGGATCCGCGGCGGGCACTGCGTCTGCCTCGAACCCGGCGAATCGACCGACGGGGAAACCCAGTACGCCTTCTACGACCAGGGCAGGGAAGGCGCCTGCGTCGGATTCGGCTGGTCGCGCTGTATGACGTTGTTCAACGGCGACCTCTACGCCGCGCGGTGGCTCTGGGACCAGGCGAAGATGCGCGACGAATGGGACGAGACAAACCCCGGTGACAACAACGGCACCTCGTGCCGCGCCGCCGCCGAGGTCCTGCTCGAACTGGGCCACGTCCCGTGGTCGGAGACCTACGCCGACGACGACCACGTCAAGCGGGCCGCCTACACGCCCGACGTGAAGAACGGTATCCAGGCCTTCCGCTGGGCGAAGACCGTCGACGAGGTGCACGAGGTGCTGGGCAACCCGCGCGCGGACGAACTCGGCGCCGTCCCGTTCCTCAACTCGTGGGGTCCCGGCTATCCGCATCGCACCTTCATGCCGGATGACGTCCTCGCCCGGTTGATCAAGGAGGACGGCGAAGTGGGCCTGCCCACGGACCGGTAAACCCCCGCCGGTCACGGGAGAGGGCCGTTCCCCGACGGAGACGTCGGGGAACGGCCCTTTTTCCGGGCTTACCGGTCGGGACCAGGCGAAATCGGGCGCGGTATGGGGTGCCCCGGAGTCCACAAGGTGCAGGTGGAACGGACATCCGGGCAGACTCCGACGCCCGCACTGCCGTTCCTGAATCCATGCAGTATGGTCCGCGATTGACGCGTTACCGGCGTTTCTCGTGGACATTTTCACTATGGAGGTGGGTCGGTTGCACGTGCTGGCCGATGCGAACCTGCGGCTGGACGCAAGTCCTGTCGACTACGTCCTGCTCGCCTTCTACTTCGCACTGGTACTCGGCATCGGGTACATGGCGCGAAGGTCGGTTTCGAGCAGCCTTGACTTCTTCCTCTCCGGCCGCTCCCTGCCGGCCTGGGTCACCGGCCTCGCCTTCATCTCGGCCAACCTCGGTGCGGTCGAGATCATGGGCATGTCGGCCAACGGCGTGCTCTACGGCCTGCCGACCGTCCATTACTTCTGGATCGGCGCGATCCCGGCGATGCTGTTCCTCGGCATCGTGATGATGCCGTTCTATTACGGCTCGAAGGTCCGCAGTGTCCCGGAGTTCATGCTCCGCCGGTTCGGCAAACCCGCGCACCTGGTCAACGGCATCAGTTTCGCGAGCGCGCAGATCCTCATCGCCGGCGCGAACCTGTTCCTGCTCGCCAGCGTGGTGAACCTCCTGCTCGGCTGGCCGCTGTGGGTGTCGATCATCGTCGCGGCCGCGGTCGTGCTCTCCTACACCGCGCTCGGCGGCCTCTCCGCCGCGATCTACAACGAGGTCCTGCAGTTCTTCGTGATCGTCGCGGCGCTGCTGCCGCTGACCATCGTGGGCCTGGTGAAGGTCGGCGGCTGGCAGGGCCTGGTCGACAAGGTCACCGCGAGCCCCGGCGGCGAAGCGCAGCTCCACTCGTGGCCGGGTGACAACCTCACCGGCTTCGGCAACAGCTTCCTCTCCGTCCTCGGTCTCGTCTTCGGTCTCGGTTTCGTGCTGTCCTTCGGGTATTGGACGACGAACTTCGTCGAGGTCCAGCGGGCTATGGCGTCGAAGAGCATGTCGGCCGCGCGGCGGACGCCGATCATCGGCGCGTTCCCGAAGATGCTGATCCCGTTCATCGTGATCATCCCCGGCATGATCGCCGCGGTCACCGTGTCCGAGTACGTCCAGGACAAGCAGGTCCTGCTCGACGGCGGTGACGCGCCCAGCGGTGTCACCCCGAACAACGCGATCCTGCTGCTGATGCGCGACCTGCTGCCCAACGGCATGCTCGGCGTCGCGCTCGCCGGTCTGCTCGCGTCCTTCATGGCGGGCATGGCCGCGAACCTGAGTTCGTTCAACACCGTCTTCACCTACGACATCTGGCAGTCGTACGTGAAGAAGAACGAGTCGGACGGCTACTACCTCCGTCTCGGCCGCATGGTCACCGCGATCGGCACCGTGCTGGCGATCGGCACCGCGTTCATCGCGTCGAACTCCGGGAACATCCTGACCTACCTGCAGGACCTGTTCTCCTTCTTCAACGCGCCGCTGTTCGCCACCTTCATCCTCGGCATGTTCTGGAAGCGGATGACGCCGACGGCGGGCTGGGTCGGCCTGGTGTCCGGTACCGCGTCCGCGATCACCGTGTGGCTGCTGTCGCAGGCCGGGGTCCTCGGGCTTACCGGGCAGGGCATCAGCTTCGTGGCCGCCGGTACGGCGTTCGTCGTCGACATCGTGGTCAGCGTCGCGGTGTCGCTCGCCACCGCGCCGAAGCCGGAGGCCCAGCTGGTCGGCCTCGTCTACTCCCTCACCCCGAAGGAGTCGCTGAAGCACGACGAAACCGGCGACGACGCGGGCTGGTACCGCAAGCCGGGCCTGCTCGCGGGCATCGTGCTGATCCTGACCATCGCGCTCAACATCATCTTCTAGGAGGCCGGAGATGGCTGCGTCCCAAGCTCCCAAGAAGGCCGGCGTCTTCGACATCCGGCTGGTCATCGCCCTGCTCATCGGCGGCTACGGGCTGGTGCTCACGATCATGGGCATCGGCTTCACCACCGAGGAGGAGCTGGCCAAGGCCGCCGACGTCAACATCAACCTGTGGGCGGGCATCGGCATGCTGGCGTTCGCGGCGCTGTTCACGCTGTGGGCGAAGCTGCGGCCCATCGTGGTGCCGCCCACGGCCGAAACCGGCGAGGACGCCGAATAGCCGGGTTGTCCGGACAGCGGCGAGGCGGTCCGGCTACCGTGCACGTCGTGCTGCTCAACGCTCAACGTCGCCGGATCGCGTCCGCGCTGGCCCTGGTCGCCGCCCTCGGCGCGCTGTCGGCCTGCGGACAGAACCTCGGCAAGTCCAACTTCGCCCGTACCACCGTCGCCGCCGAAGCCGGTTCCGGTGGTGAGGTGCCGAGCGGGGACATCAACGATCCGGCGGTCACCCCCGCGGTGATGCGCACGATCGACCCGTGCCCGCTGGTCGGCAAGGAGGTGCTGAGCAGTCTCGGCACCCCTGAGGACCCGCGGCCGTCGCTCTCCTCGTTCGGCTCCTGCCGGGCGAAGGTCGTCGACGCGGGCGGCAAGGAGCTTTCGGTCAGCGTCGACATCGGCGCGTCGACCTACGTCTCGACCAGCGGCGCGACCGTCACGGCGGTCGAGGGGCTGCCGCAGGTCGAGCGCAAGGCCAAGGACGGCAAGAGCTGCGAAGTCGGCATCATGACACTGCGCAAACCCGAGCGCGGGATGAGCTTCTCGGTCACCTACGACGGCGGTGACCCGTGCGCGACAGGTCGCGCGGTGGCGGCGAAGGCCGTGAAGACCCTGCACGCCTCCCCGGCGAAGTACCCGTCCACCCCGGGCACGCTGACCGCGGTCGACCCGTGCGCTGTCGCGGACACCGCCGTCCTCAACGAGGTCGCCCCGCACGGCGCGACCGCGCTGACCACCTTCCACTCCTGCGACTGGACGCCGGGTTCCAGCCCGCGGATCTCGATCGGCTTCCGCTACGGCCTGCCGCCCGAGGAACGCGACGGGAACAAGAAGATCGAGATCGACGGCGTCACCGCCTACCAGAAGGTGGGCAGGGGCAGCTCCGCCGAGTGCAAGGTGGAGTGGCGGCACAAGCCGTGGGTCGACGACCAGGTCGAGATCGCCAATGTGGTCTACCAGAACTACGACGAGAAGAAGGACGAAGCGGCGTCCTGCGAGAAGGCGGTCAAGATCGCCAAATCGGTGATCTCGAAGCTGCCGAAGCCCTGACGCTGGCGGCATCCGGCCGCGAGAGGTAGGAAGGGGACACCCCCACCCGCCGACGTGCCGGAGGCCACCTTGAAGAAGATCATCAACGACCCCAAAACGGTGGTCGCGGAATCCTTGCGGGGGCTCGCCGCGGCGCACGCCGACGTGCTCCGCGTGGAGGACGATCCGGCGATCGTGGTGCGGGTGGACGCGCCGGTACCGGGCAAGGTCGCGGTGATCTCCGGCGGCGGTTCCGGGCACGAACCCCTGCACGGCGGCTTCGTCGGACAGGGCATGTTGACGGCCGCCGTCCCCGGCGCGGTGTTCACCTCGCCGACGCCGGACGCCGTCGAGGCCGCGGTCAAGGCCACCACCGGGGACGCGGGCGCGCTGCTGATCGTGAAGAACTACACCGGGGACGTGCTCAACTTCGAGACCGCCGCGGAACTCGCCGCCGCCGAGGGGCTGGACGTGCGCAGTGTGGTGATCGACGACGACGTCGCGGTCAAGGACTCGACGTACACCGCCGGCCGCCGCGGGGTCGGCGGCACCGTGCTGCTGGAGAAGATCACCGGCGCCGCCGCCGAACGCGGCGACGCGCTCGACGCGGTGGAGGCGTTGGCGCGCAAGGTGATCGGCCAGGTCCGCTCGATCGGTGTCGCGCTCACCGCGCCGACCGTGCCGCACGCGGGCGAGCCGAGTTTCGACCTCGCCGACGACGAGATCGAGTTCGGCATCGGGATCCACGGCGAACCCGGGATCGAGCGGACGCCCACCGTGTCCGCCGACGAACTCGTCGCGCGCATGGTCGAAGCGGTGGTGTCGGACCTGCCCTTCGGCGAGGGCGACAAGGTCCTGCTGTTCACGAACTCGATGGGCGGCACCCCGCTGGTCGAGCTGTATCTGGCGCACGGGATCGCCGAGCGGCTGCTGGCCGAGCGTGGGATCGTGGTCGAACGGCGCCTGGTGGGGCCGTACATCACCAGTCTCGAGATGCAGGGGATGAGCCTGACGTTGCTGAAACTGGACGACGAGCTGACCGAGTTGTGGGACGCGCCGGTGAACACCCCGGCCCTGAGGTGGGGAGTCTGAGATGGCCTGCACCGCCGAGACGCTCGCCGCCGCCTTGCGGGCGGCGGCCACGGTGATCGCCGGACATCGGGTCGAGCTGATCGAACTCGACCGCGCGATCGGCGACGCCGACCACGGCGAGAACATGGACCGGGGGTTCACCGCGATCGTGTCCGCTTTGGACACCGGGACCCCGGAAACCCCGGCGGCGGTCATGAAACTCGCCGCGACGACGTTGATCTCGAAGGTCGGCGGTGCGGCGGGGCCGTTGTACGGCACGGCTTTCCTGCGCGCGTCGGTCAAACTGGGCACCGCGGCCGAAGTGGACGGTCCGCTGCTCGTCGAGGCATTGCGCGCGGCGCTCGAAGGAGTGCAGGCGCGCGGCAAGGCCGTCGGCGGGGACGCGACCATGGTCGACGCGCTGATCCCGGCCGTGTCCGCCGCCGAGGAGGCCGCCGGTTCGGATATCGCGTCGATCCTGACCGCGGCGGCCGACGCCGCCGACAAGGGTGCCGAGTCCACTGTGGACCTTGTACCGCGCAAGGGGCGCGCGTCCTATCTCGGTGAGCGCGCGATAGGCCATCTCGATCCCGGGGCCCGCTCGACGGCGCTGCTGCTGCGCGCGTTCGCGGAGGCCGCCCGGTGAGCGTCGGAATCGTGCTCGTCTCCCACAGTGCCAAACTCGCCGAAGGGCTCGCCGAACTCGCCGCGCAGATGGCGCCGGACGTCACCATCGCGGCGGCGGGCGGCCTGCCGGACGGCGGGATCGGCACGGATTACGACGAGGTCGTCGCGGCCACGCAACGCGCCGACTCGGGTTCGGGTGTCGTCCTGCTGTACGACCTCGGCAGCGCGCAGATGACCGCGGACCTGGCCGTCGAAACGCTCGCCGATCCGTCGGCCGCGGTCGTCGTGGACGCGCCGCTCGTCGAGGGCGCGATCGCCGCCGCCGTCGCGGCGCAGGGCGGAGCGGACCGGAAGGCCGTCGCAGAAGCCGCCGCCTCGGCGGGCGCCCCGCCGGATCTGACGTTCGACAGCGGTTCGCGGGACGGCGAAAGCAGTGTCGAACTCACGCTGCGCAACGACGTCGGGCTGCACGCGCGGCCGGCCGCCGTCCTGGTCCGGAGCATCGCGGGGCTGGACGCGGAGGTCACCGTGCGGCTCGGCGACGAGACCGCGGACGCCAACAGCGTGCTCGCGCTGATGGCCCTCGGCGCACGTCAGGGCGACCGGATCGAGGTCCGGGCGCGGGGCGCGCAGGCCGACGAAGCGCTCACCAAGGTCAAGGAGCTGGTCGAGCAGAACTTCGGGGAGTGACACTTACTCGATTAGGAGGGTGACAGCCGCTGCTTTCCGCGCCCCGGCATGGCACGATCGGAGAAAACTACCAGCGAGTAACCTCCGGAGGCCGGTTGTGGCGCGGGAAATCTCGAGTGTGGGAGTCATCGGTCTCGGCACCATGGGTGCCGGGATCGCCGAGGTGCTCGCGCGAAGCGGCGTGTCCGTGGTCGCCGTGGAGATCGACGACGACGGCGTGCGGCGGGGCCGGGGCCATCTGGAGCATTCGACCGAACGGGCGGTGGCGGGCGGCAAACTCGACGCCGACGGCCGCAGCGCGCTCCTGGACCGGATCTCCTACACCACGTCGCTGCAGGGACTGTCCGATGTGGACCTGGTGATCGAGGCGATCCCGGAGAACCTCGAAGCCAAATCCGACGTGTTCGCGGAGCTGGACAAGATCACCGGTCCGGACACGATCTTCGTGTCCAACACCTCCTCGTTGTCGATCACCGAGATCGGGGTGCACACCGCGCGGCCGGGCAAGGTCGTCGGGATGCACTTCTTCAATCCGGCGCCGATCCTCAAGCTGGTCGAGATCGTCCGCACCGTGGTCACCGAGCCCGAGGTGATCACCGACGTCGTGGCGTTCGCCGAACGGCTCGGCAAGACGCCGGTGGTGATCGGCGACCGCGCCGGGTTCATCGCCAACGCGCTGCTCTTCGGCTATCTCAACCACGCCGTGCGGATGTACGAACAGCGCTACGCCACCCGTGAGGATCTCGACGCCGCGATGCGGTTCGGCTGCGGATATCCCATGGGGCCCTTGGCTTTGCTCGACCTCATCGGGCTGGACACCGCGTACGAGATCCTCGACACGATGTACCACCAGTCGCGCAACCGGCTGCACGCGCCGGCGCCGCTGTTGAAGCAGATGATCACCGCGGGCCTGCTCGGCCGGAAGACGGGGCGGGGGTTCTACACCTACGACGAGCCCGATTCGCCGACGGTGACCGACTCGGTCACGACGTCCACAGTGGACACCGTGGCGCCGAGGGAAGTGCGCAAGGTCGGCGTCGTCGGGACCGGGACCATGGCGACAGGCATCGTCGAGGTGTTCGCGAAACGCGGCTACGAGGTCATCCTGCGCGCGCGGAGCGCCGACAAGGCCGCCGCGTCGGTCGCGAAGGTGAAGAAGTCGCTCGACAAGGCCGTCGTCAAGGGGAGACTGTCCGAAGAGGACGCCACCGCCGCGCTCGGCCGGATCTCGCCCGCGGTGGACTTCGACGAACTGGCCGACGTCGACCTCGTCATCGAGGCGGTGGCCGAAGACCTGGCCGTCAAGCAGGCCGTCTTCGCCGCTCTCGACGACGTCGTGAAACCGGGTGCGGTTCTGGCGACGACCACGTCGTCGCTGCCGGTCATCGAATGCGCGGCGGCCACCTCGCGGCCGTCGGACGTGGTCGGCGTGCACTTCTTCAACCCGGCGCCGGTGATGAAACTGGTCGAGGTCGTCTCGACCATCTCCACCGCGCCCGACGTGATCGCGACCGTCGACGCCGTCTGCGCGGCGGTGGGCAAGCACCCCGTGCACTGCGGCGACCGGGCCGGCTTCATCGTCAACGCGCTGCTGTTCCCGTACCTCAACGACGCGGTGAAGATGCTCGAAGCGCACTACGCCGAGGCCGACGACATCGACACCGCGATGAAGGTGGGCTGCGGGTTGCCGATGGGCCCCTTCGAACTGCTCGACGTCGTCGGGCTGGACGTTTCGCTGGCGATCCAGCGAACGTTGTTCAACGAGTTCCGCGAAGAGGGCTTCGCGCCCGCGCCGCTGCTGGAGCACCTCGTGACCGCGGGGCGGCTCGGCCGGAAGACCGGGAAGGGCTTCAAGGACTACTCGGCCAGGTAGGGCCTCGTGAGTGGTAATGACGGTTAGAACCGTCATTACCACTCACGAGAGGTGACCCGGCCGGTAGTTTGACGGTATGCCGGTTTCCTCGGGGGTCAGGGAGCGGATCAGGGATTTCCTCGATCCGGACGACGACATCCAGTACGTGTTCCCCGCCGACATCCTCGGCAGTACCACTCCCAGCGTGTTCTTCGTGGTGACCCGCAAGACGATCACGGTGCTGACGACGGGGTACTGGTCGAGGAAGACACCGAAACGGGTCGTCGCGACGACGCTGCGCGGTCATCGCATCGGGCCGGTGCAGGCCGAGACCACGCCGTGGTTCAAGTTCTGCGGCGTCGACTACGAGATCGACGAAGAGTACGTCTCGGTGGTGCACGCGGCCGACGCGGAGATCATGCGTGACGCGGCAAAACCTGAAGATCCGCTGCCGGACCTCTAAGCTCGCCGGGGTGCGCCAGCTGACATACGACGGGATGCCCATCCCCGGCTTGAACGACCTGGTCCGGACGGCCATCCGGCTGCACCCCGCGCCGGGCGACCCCCGTCCGGACGAAAGCCATCTGGGCGGCCCGCTGCTCTGGCCGTCGGACGAGCCGTGGCCGGAATGCCCGGTGACCTGGCCGCCGGACCCGGACGCGTCCGACGACGCGTGGGCGGGCGGGCATCCGCTCGACGAACCGGTTCCGGCGATGATCAGTGCCGCGCAGTTCTTCCGCGGCGACTTCCCCGAGCTGCCCTTTCCGGAGGGTACCGACGTCCTGCAGATCCTGTTCTGCCCGATGGAACACGACAGCCCGCATCACCGAGGGCCCGCGGTCCGGCTGGTGTGGCGCGATTCCGGCGAAGTCGAGGACATCACGGACCCGCCGCCGGTGCCCGAGGACGCCGACGCCGCTCTCTTGCCGGTGCCCTGCGTGTTCGAACCTTGCTCGATCGACGAACTGCCCCGGCTCTGCGACTTCCCGCCGGAGACCCGCGCCGCGCTCGGCATCCCCGAGGGTGCGCACGACGACCCGGAGGGCTGGCCGGAGCTGGACCAGTACTCGAAGATCGGCGGCTGGACCGCCTGGTACGCGACCGAGCGCACCGATCTGGGCTGCCGGGATTGCGGCGCCGAGCTGCGGCAGACGATCGCGCTCGCCACGGAGGAGCACGAGGTCGGCTGTGGCTGCGAGGTCACCGAAGGTGAGCCGGCGGGCTGGTCGTTCCACCGGCGGGGAGTGCTGAACATCTTCACCTGTCCGGCCGACGTCACGCATCCCTTCAAGGTCCGCATCGACTGACCTGCGGTCCGGCCGCATCCGGACGGATCCGGACACATCCGGACGGCCTCTCACCTTGTTCCCTCTCCACCGCCGTCGCCAGGCTCGGCGCGGTCGGTTCAGTTCGGTTCGAGGGAGGACGAGATGAGAATGGTTCACCGATCACGGACGGCACGCGCCACGATGGTGCTCGTGTCGGCACTGGCGTTGACCGGGGCGGGGGCCGTCCAGGCGAACGCCGCGGAGGCCGCCACGGACCGGGGCGCCGCGCCGCCGTGCAGCACCTGGAACAAGGACCGGGTGCCGACCGGCCGCCACTCGGGGTGGTGCGACGGCAACGGGCCTGCCAGCTACCGGTTCCGCGTCACCTGCCAGGGCGGTGGTGAGACGCCGGGGCAGTGGCGTTGGCTAGGCGACCGGCGTGGCTCGACCGCCTACTGCCCCAACAACCGCCGGGGCATCGGTTTCTCGATCGAGTTCGACTAGGCCGTGTCCTGCAAGTCTTGTTCGCGGTCTTCGCGCCCAGGCGGCCCCTGACGGCACGGGCGGATGCGGCCGAGTACGACCCGGTACGAGGCCGATCCGCCCGCACCGCCAGGAACCACCTGGATCACGAAGCCCATCGAACTGACTTACAGGACACGGCCTAGCCGGGGGTGAGGATCGCCCGGGACCCGTCCCGGGCGATCCGTTCAGCCGGGCGGGAGCAAAGGTCCCCCGCTCCAGTGCTGGAAGACCAGGTTGGTGTGCACCCGGGCGACCTCGTCGCGGGCGGTCAGTTCGTCGAGCACCAGCCGCTGCAGTTCGGTCGCCGAAGCGGTGGCGACGTGCGCGAGGAAATCGTCCGGTCCGGTCAGGTGGTAGACGGCGCGGACCTCGGGCAGCGCCAGCAGATGCTCGACGAACGAGTCCACCAGTGCCCGCCGGTGCGGCCGGACCTGGACGAACAGGAGCGCTTCGAGCGGACGGCCGAGTTTGGCGGCGTCCACCTCAGCGCGCTGACCGGTGATCACCCCCAGCTCGCGAAGGCGGTTCACGCGGTCGAGACAGGTCGAAGGCGCGATGCCGACCTCGGCCGCCAGATCCTTGTTCGAGATCCGTGCGTCGTTCTGCAACAGCCGCAGAATCCGGAGGTCTACCGTGCTCAGTTCGACAGAATCCGACATCGGCGAATGATATCCGAAGATATTGCTTCCGATCCGGAGAAAACCGCACCATCTCGCTATGACCGCAACGCTGCGCACCCGAGCCGTCCACGCCGGCCGTGACGATCTCACGGACCTCGGCGTCCACGCCGCTCCGCTGGACCTGTCCACGACCTACCCCTCGCGGGACAGCGTCGAAGAGGCGAGCCGCATCGACGAGTTCGCCACCACGGGCTCGCTGTCGGGCCTGCCGGTCTACGGGCGGCTGAGCAACCCGACCGTCGAACGGTTCGAGAAGGCGCTGGCCGAACTCGAAGGGTTCGAAGACGCCGTCGCGTTCGCCACCGGCATGGCCGCGGTGTCGGCCTCGCTGCTCGCCGCCGTCGCGCAGGGCAAACGGCATATCGTCGCCGTCCGCCCGGTCTACGGCTGCACCGACCACATGCTCACCTCCGGACTGCTCGGCACCGAGGTGACCTGGGCCGATCCGGAAGGCCTCGCCTCGGCGCTGCGCCCCGACACCGGGCTGGTGCTGCTCGAAACGCCCGCGAACCCGACGCTGCGCGAGGTCGACATCGCCGAGATCGTGCGTGCCGCGGGCGAGGTGCCGGTGCTGGTCGACAACACCTTCGCGACTCCCGTGCTCCAGCGGCCGGGGCGGCACGGCGCCCGGTTCGTCCTGCACAGCGCGACCAAGTTCCTCGGCGGCCACGGCGACGTCATGGGTGGCGTGGTCGCTTGCGGTGCCGAAGACGCCGGCATGTTGCGGCAGATTCGCTTCGCCACCGGAGGCGTTCTGCACCCGTTGGCCGGGTACATGCTGCTTCGCGGCCTCTCGACGCTTCCGCTGCGGGTCAACGCCGCGGCCGCGACGGCGGCCGAACTCGTCGAGCGGCTGCGGGCGCACGAGAACGTCGGCGCGGTGCACTATCCGGGCATCGGGGGCCCGCTGATCGCGTTCGAGGTCGAGGGCGATCCGCACGCGCTCATCGGCGCGGTCCGGTTGATCACCCCGGCCGTCAGTCTCGGCAGCGTGGACTCGCTCATCCAACATCCCGCGTCGATCAGCCACCGGATCGTCGCCGAGGACGACCGGCAGGGCGCGGGCGTCACCGACCGGCTCATCCGCATGTCGGTGGGGCTGGAGGACGTCGAGGATCTGTGGCATGACCTGGACCAGGCGCTCAAGGCCTGCTGAACGGCGCTGCGATCGTGATCACGCGGATGTCGACAAATCGCTCCGCCTGGCTAACCTGGTCGGGTGAAAGATCTGGTGTCGTCCTGGGTGGAATCTTCGGCTCGTAGCACGCTCTCGCGGCTTCACGAGCAGATCGGCGTCGCCGGACTCGCCGCCGCGGCGGCCCTTCCCGGGCTGTCGGCCGTCTTCGACCAGCACTCGGCCGCGGTGCGGGACATCCTCGCGGCGGGGGTCGAAGGTTCGGCGGCGGTCGCCGGGGTGGTACTCCTCGCCGGTTACACGCGAGGGCTGCTCGACGAGGCCAGGACCAAGGGCTGGACGTTCCGCGCGCCGGCCGATCTGACCGCGTGGACCACCAGCGACTGGCTGACCGCTCGCCTGGTCGGGGTATGCTCGCTGGCCGCCACCATGGACGACCCGCGACCGCTGCCGACCGGGAACGGATAGGGCGGCCGGACGCCCCATCCGTTCCCGTCGCAGGTCAGCGGTACTCCGGCGGAGGGGGCATTGACCCACCGGGGGGCCGCTGGCCGGGATCCTGGTGCGGAGGCACCTGACCCTGGTTCGGCGGGAACTGCTGCTGCGGCGCGGGCATCCCGCCACCGGTCTGCATCCCGCCACCGGCCTGCTGCGTCCGGGTCGGATCGGCGGCGTGGTGCCCGGCGGACACCGGCTGGTGGACGGTGGTCTGCTCGGTCGGCACGTCACCCGAGCGGCGTGCGTCCTCACGGCCGCGCTGGTAGGCCTCGGCCTGCGCCTTCGCGGCCGGGATCTCCGCCTCGGCCCGGCCGAGCCACGTCTCCCAGCGCTGCTGCATCGGCTTGATCAGGCCGCCACCGACACCGACGACGGCGATCCCGCCGACCGTGGCGAGCACGGTGATCAGCACCGGCAGCGTGACCGCGGTGGCCACCCCGATCTGGTTCAGCGCGGCGATCGCGCCGAGACCCCAGATGAACACCGAGGCGATGGTCGCGAGCACCTTGCCGTAGGAGACGCCGCCGAGGGCGTTGCCCACCAGGTCCTTGACCGCCTTGGCGATCGCGCCGGCGATCACCACGATGACGATCGCGACGATGGCGCGCGGCAGCCACGCGACGATGTCGTTGAGCAGCGAACTGACCGGGTTCGGACCGAACACGCCGAACGCGAACTGCAGGGCGATCAGCAGGATCGCGTAGTAGACGATCTTGCTGATGATGTTCGACGCGTCGAACTGGCTACGCGCGAGCATCTGTTTGAAGCCGCCTCGTTCGAGCAGGCGGTTGAACCCGACCTTTTCGAGCACCATGCTCACGGCCTTGGCGAGCGCCTTGGCGATCAGCCAGCCGATGAACAGGATGACCAGGAACGCGAGCAGTTTGGGGACGAAGGTGGCGACCGAACTCCAGGCGCTGGACACGCCTTGACCGAAATCGACGGCCGCCAGTGCTGATGTGGCCACTGGACTTGCTCCCTTCCACCACTGGAGGTTCCAGACTGGTGGGAGGGGAGTACCCGTTGGCTACTTCGTCACACGTATAGCCACCCGATCGGGTGGTCAGCCACAGCAGCCGCCTCCGCAGCAGCCACCGCCCCCACCTGCGGGAACAGGGGCGGGACCGGCCGCGGATCCGGTCAGCGCGACGGTGGTCAGGAGCTTGACGGTGTCCTGGTGGCCCTCGGGGCACGGCGCGGGCGCGCCGGACTCGCTCATCGGCCGCAGGAGTTCGAAGGTCTCGGTGCATTCGCGGCAGCGGTAGGCGTAGGTCGGCATGCCCGGCATTATCCCATCTCCTTCCGCCGTCCGGGATGGCAAGCTGGCCGGGTGGAACTGCCTGTCGCGGCGCACGTGCCGCACCTCGGCCAAGTCGTCCCGTCCGTCCTCTCCGCCCTCGGTGCCGCCGAGTTCGCCAACTCGCTGAGCCTCGCCGAGGCGTCCAGCGCCTGTGTCCTGCTCATCGACGGGCTCGGCTGGGAGCTGCTGGCCGAGTACGCCGCCGACGCGCCCGTGCTCACGCAGCTGGCGAAGTCGCCGCTGCGGGTCGGCTTCCCGTCGACGACCGCGGCCGGGCTCGGCGCGATCGGCACCGGGCTGGCCTCGGGGGAGCACGGCCTGGTCGGTTACACCTTCGAGGTTCCGGGTGCGGGCGTCCTGAACGCCCTTCGCTGGAGCAGCCACGTGGACGGCGGCGATCTCCGCGGGGCGCTGCCGCCGCGTGAGGTGCAGCCGCTGCCGACCACGTTCGAGCGTGCGGCGGCCGCCGGGATCACCACCAGCGTGGTCTCGTCGGCGAAGTTCGCGGACACCGCGCTCACCCGCGCGACCCAGTCCGGCGGCCGGTACGTCGGCGTGCACGCGCTCGGCGACCTGGCGGCGTGCATCCTGCGGTGTCTCGAGGCGCGGCCGGCGTTCTGCTGGGGCTATCACAGCGAACTCGACATGCTCGGCCACGTCTACGGGCCGGGTTCGTCGCCGTGGCGGATGCAGCTGCGGCAGGTCGACAGGCTGGTCGAGTCCATTGTGGACGGCTTGCCGTCCGGCGCGCTCCTCGCGGTGGTGGCCGATCACGGGATGGTGACCGTCGAGGGCGCCCTCGACATCGACGAGACGCCCGCGCTGCTCGGCGGCGTCCGGGCCATCGGGGGCGAGGTCCGGGCCCGGCACGTCTACAGCGAACCGGGTGCCGAGGCCGACGTGCTCGCGGCCTGGCGCGAGGTGATCGGTGACCGGGCGTGGATCCTGTCGCGCGACGAGGCCGTCGAGGCGGGCTGGTTCGGGCCGGTCTCCGATCGCGTCCGGCCGCGGATCGGCGACGTCGTCGTGGCGTCGAAGGGTCGCTTCGGGCTCGTGCGGGAACTGGCCGAGGCCGTCGAGTCCTCTTTGGTCGGTCAGCACGGCTCGCTGACCCCGGCCGAACAACTCGTCCCGTTGGTCCTCGCGCGCGGCTGACTGAGCGCGTTTAGCGGGCTAAACGCGCTCAGTGGGGCTTTCGGGCGGAGAACCGCACGGAGCGCTTCGGGACGTGGTCGACCTTGATGTCGGTGAAGCCGGTGGTGGTGAGCCGGGGCCAGAGCGAAACCGGGTCGAGCGCGTTCAGCGTGTCGCCGATGTGGAGGAGCCGGAACGGCACGCTCTCCAAGCCGTCGATCGCGCGCAGGACACCGCCGGGGCGGAGCACGCGGAACGCCTCGGCGAAGATCGCGTCCTGCAGCGCCGTCGTCGGCACGTGATGCAGCATCGTGAAACAGACGACCGCCGAGAACTCGCCGTCCTCGAAGGGCATCGCGGCGCCGTCCCCGTGGACGACCCGCACGCGCTCGCCGAACTCCCGCTGGAGGAGCTCCGCCGACGCCCCGTCGATCTCGACGGCGGTGAGCCGGGGGACCAGCCGGGCCAGCGCGCGGGTGGTCGCGCCGTACCCGGGGCCGATCTCCAGGACGGAGTCGCCGAGATCGAAGCCGGCGACGTTGCCCGGCATCTCCGCCGCGACGGCCTTCGCCCACAGCGCGGAACTGCAGAGTTTGCGGTGCACCAGGTTCATCGGCATGAATCCGAAGCTAGCCGTGACCGGTAGGCGATAGGCTGCCAATCGATGTCGGGAATCGGCCACCTTCCTCCGATGCCGACGGCGATGGTGCTCGGCGAGCTGGACCTGCCCGCCGGCTCCTGGCTTCCGTGGCACGAACACGACGGCCATCAGCTCGCCTGGGCGGCGCGGGGGATCTTGAACGTGAGCGTCGGCGAGCGGCACTGGGTGCTGCCGCCGACCCGGGCCTTGTGGATCCCCGCGGGTGTCCGTCATCGGACCGGCGCCACCGCGCACGCGGCGTTGCGCGGGATCTACGCCGCGACGGACCGGTGCCCGGTGCGCTGGGAGGTGCCGACCCTGGTCGCCGTCCGGCCGCTGCTGCGGGAACTGCTGGAGCATCTCGGCTCGGCCGACCTCGATGACGACGCCCGCCGCCGGTCCGAAGCCGTCGCGTTCGACCTGCTCGAAGCGGTGGACGTCGTCCCGATCACCGTGCCGATGCCGTCCGACGCCCGCGCGCTGACCGTCGCGCGGGCGGTGATCGCCGATCCCGCGGACCGTCGCGGCCTCGCCGACCTGGCCCGCGAGGCGGGCGCGAGTGAACGCACGCTCGCGCGGTTGTTCCTCACCGAATGCCGGACGACGTTCGGCGCGTGGCGGGTGCAGGCGCGGCTGCGCGCGTCACTGCCGCTGCTGGCCGAGGGCATGCCGCTGACCGCGGTCTCCCGCCGGATCGGCTACTCCTCGCCGAGCGCGTTCGTCGTCGCCTTCCGCCGGGCGGTCGGTGTGACACCGGGCGCCTACTTCGGCGGCTGAGCCCCGGCTCCGGATACCGTTTCGGCGTGCCTCGACGTAACCGGCCCGATCGCGGTGGACGCCCAGACCTCGGCGCGTCCACCGGCTGGGCGCGCTCCGAGTCGGCCACGGACGGCGAGTGGCTGGTCCGGACCGTGCCCGGCGCGCAAGCCACCAAGGACTACCGCTGCCCTGGCTGTGACCACGAGATCCGGCCGGGGACCCCGCATCTGGTCGTCTGGCCCGCCGACGACACCGGCGGGATCGCCGACCGCCGCCATTGGCACCGGGCCTGCTGGGACGCGCGGTCCCGGCGCCGGCCCGGTCGCTGGTGAGTCAGCGCCGCATGTGCAGTGACGGTGCTCCTTCGAACTCCTCCTCCGTGTGGATCTTGAATCCGAGCCGCTCGGCGACCCGGATCGACGGTTCGTTGGCCACCATGATGTTGGCGATCACCGGCACCTCCGGGATCTCCCGTTCCGCCCATGCCACGACGGCGGCCGCCATCTCCGTCGCGTAGCCCTTGCCCCAGGCGAACGGCCAGAAGCGGTACGCGAGGTTCAGCACGCGCTCGCCGTTCCACTCGTGATAGCGGACGCCGCCGAAGCCGACGATCACCTCCGGATCGTCCAAAGCGGACACCGCGAGATAGCCGAAGCCGTACTCGTCCCATTGCTTCATCCAGGCGTCGTACAGCTCCCGCGCGCCCTCGACGGTATGCGGTACGACGTTGAACTTGTTCGTCTCCGGATCGGCCTGCAGCGCGACGATGTTCTCGCGGTCCGCCTCGCGCAGCCGCCGGAGCAACAGCCTCTCCGTCTTGATCTCTGTCAGCACGGTTCCGACGGTAGCGCCAGGGTGCGACAGAATTATCGCCATGACGGATCTCCCGCTGGTACTGCTGCACGCCTTCCCCGTCGACGCCCGTATGTGGGACGCGGTGCGCGCACCGCTCTCGGCGCGCCTCCGGCTGATCACCCCCGACCAGCGCGGGCTCGGCCGCAGCCCGCTGCCGGAAACCGACCGGGAGCCGGACCTGGACGACGCCGCCCGCGACGTCGTGGCGCTGCTCGACCGGCTCGAACTCGACAAGGTCGTGCTCGGCGGCTGCTCGATGGGCGGCTACCTGACGATGGCGGTGCTGCGCGCCGCACCGGAACGCGTGGGCGGACTCGTGTTCATCGACACGAAGGCGACGGCCGACACCCCCGAGGCCGCGCGAGCCAGGCACGACGTAGCGGCCCGGGTCGAGGCGGAAGGCGCCGGCTGGCTGCCCGAAGCCGTCACGCCGGGACTTCTCGCCGAAAAGACCCGCGCGGACCGGCCGGAGGTCGCCGAACGGCTCGGTGAACTGATCGCGACACAGCCTCCGTCGGGGATCGCGTGGGCGGCGCGCGCGATGGCGGCGCGGCCCGATTCGGTCGAAACCCTGCGCTCGGCGGACGTTCCGGCACTGGTCGTCGTCGGCGAAGAGGACGGGCTGACCCCGTTGGACTCGGCGAACACCCTGGTGGAGACGCTGCCGGACGCGACACTGGTCGTCTTGCCGGAGGCGGGACATCTGACGCCGCTGGAGGATCCGGCCGGAGTCGTCGAAGCGATTTTGGGCTGGTACCCCGCGAAATAGCGGCTCCCTCGCCCCTTTGAAGGTATAGCGGACACGGGGGCTTGCGGCAAGCCCCCGTTCCCGGTCCACAATTCCCCCTTCACATTTTCCGAAGGGGGATTCCCATGCGTGTACTCCTGTCCACCATCGGGACAAGGGGTGAGGTCCAGCCGCTGGTGGCACTGGCGGTGCGGTTGCGGGAACTGGGCCAGGACGTCCGGCTCTGCGCGCCGCCGGATTTCCGTGAATGGGCCGAAGGTCTCGGGATCTCCTTCGCGCCGCTGGGGCCTGAGCTCCGGTCGACCGCGAAGCCGGATTCCGCGATGACCAAGGCGATGGCTTCACCGGAGGGGCGCCGCGAGATGGCCGAGGCGATGGTCGTCGACCAGTTCGAGACGCTGCCGGAGGCGGCAGAGGGTTGCGACGCCGTCGTCGCGGGAATGGCGTTGAACATCGCCACCCATTCGGTGGCGGAGTGGAAAGGGATTCCGTATTTCTTCACCGCTTATTGCCCGATAACGCTGCCTTCACTGCACCATCGTCCGCCCGTTTTCGCGGGATGGGCGCCGGAGAATCCCGATGCCGCCATCCCGTCCTTGTGGGCCGAAGACGCGCAACGATGGAACGGGCAGTGGGGCGGTGTGCTCAACGCGCGGCGGAAACCGCTCGGCCTGCCGCCGGTCGACGACGTCCGCGGGCACATCTTCACCGAGGGGCCGTGGCTGGCCGCCGATCCGGTACTGGCGCCGTGGCGGGGGCCGTCCGCGCTGGACGTGCACCAGACCGGCGCCTGGATCCTGCCGGACCACAGCCCGTTGCCCCCGGAGTTGGAGGCGTTCCTCGACGCCGGGGAACCGCCGGTCTACTTCGGATTCGGGAGCATCCGCGCCCCGGAGGACATCGCGAAGGCGATGATCGAGGCGGCGAGGGCGCACGGGCGGCGGGCCGTCGTGTCCCGCGGGTGGGCCGAACTGGCGCTGATCGACGACGAACCCGACTGCGTCGCCGTCGGGGACGTCAACCAGCAGGCGCTCTTCCCCCGGGTCGCGGCGGCCGTGCACCACGGTGGCGCCGGCACGACCACGGCGGCGACCAGGGCCGGGGTACCGCAGGTGCTCGTCCCGCGGATGTTCGACCAGCCGTACTTCGCGGAGCGTGTCCGCGATCTCGGGATCGGGACGTCGATCACCGGCGAGCCGGACGCGGAGTCGCTCACCCTCGCCCTGGCCGAGGTGTTGCGGCCGGAGGTGGCCGAGCGAGCGCGCCGGGTCGGTGCTGAGGTCCGGACGGACGGGGTCGAGGTGGCGGCGGAACTCCTGCTGGCGGCCGTCTAGCCCCTTCCCGCGTTTCGTCCTCTGGATGCGGTGGTCGGCAGTGCGAACTACCGCGTCCAGAGGACTAAATGCGCCGGAAGTAGCGCTCCAGAGCCGCCTCGGCCTCTCCGCGTCGCTCGGGAAACCGCTGGGCGATCACGTACCGCCAGGCGACCTCGAACAACCGGCGCAGCCCGAGGAACGGCTCAAGGGACGAAGGCGCGACGTCGGCCGGGTACGCGGAGAGAGCCGAAGCGCCAAGGTCCGCGTAGAGGACGGCCAGGTCCCAGCCGAGCGGTCCGCGCCAGGTGTCCTCGAAGTCGAGCCAGCACGGTCCGGCCGCCGTCGCGACGACGTTCCCCCGATGGGCGTCACCGTGCAGCGGCCGGGCACCGTCCGCCGGAAGCGTCGCCGCGACCCGTGCGAGTTCTTCGCGCAGCCGGGGTGCCGCGCCGTCCATCGTGTGACCATGCCGCTCGAGAAGGGCCCTGAGGTCATGGACCGGCCCGAGTTCGGGCAGTTCGCCGGGGTAGTCCGCGAGCGCGGCGTGCACCCGGGCGAGCGACTCCGCCACCTCTCGCGGCGACAGGGTTTCGCCCCGTTCATGGGGCGTGTAATGCCAGAGAGTGACCGGCAATCCGTTGGCGAAATGCGGGCCTGCCGGGGGATCCGTCGTGGGTGAGACGACGAGCACACCACGTTCCGTGAGGTACTCCGACAGTGCGACATCGCGTGCGAGCCAGTCCTCGGGGGACCGCCGGGCGAGGCGCGTCGTGCCCGGCACCCGCGCCACCACCGGACCCAGTCTCACCAGCACGTTCGACTTGAAATGCAGGACATCGGGGGTGCCCGTCGGGAGCCCGTACCGGTCACCGACGGCGACCGCCGCGGCCACTCCCGCACGCGTGTGTTCGTCGGTCACGGCGCGATCTTGCCAGCCGGTGCGCGCGACTGTCGGTAGTGAGGGCTACGATCCCCACTAGCCGTCGGAGTGGGTCCCGAACCCGCCCCGGCGACCGGAAATTGACCACCACAAGGTTTGAGTGTTGGAGGCAGGAGTGACGGCCGTAGCCCCCAAGCCGATCGCCACGCGCCCGTACCCCGCGCGCGAGTCGGTTAAGGGTTCGTACCTGCTGCGGTTGTTCCGCACGACGGACCACAAGCAAATCGGCATCATGTACCTGGTCACGTCGTTCGCCTTCTTCATGGTGGGCGGCGCGATGGCCATGCTGATCCGTTCCGAGCTGGCGCGTCCCGGGCAGCAGTTCCTTTCGCAGGAGCAGTACAACCAGCTGTTCACCATGCACGGCACGATCATGCTGCTGCTGTACGCGACGCCGATCCTCTTCGGCTTCGCGAACTTCGTGCTGCCGCTGCAGATCGGTTCGCCCGACGTCGCCTTCCCGCGGCTGAACGCGTTCTCGTACTGGCTGTACCTCTTCGGCGGCCTCATCGTGATGTCCGGCTTCCTGACCCCGGGTGGCGCCGCCGACTTCGGCTGGTTCGCCTACACCCCGCTGTCGGACGCCATCCACTCGCCCGGCGTCGGCGCCGACCTGTGGATCTCCGGTCTGGTCGTGTCCGGTCTCGGCACCATCCTCGGTGGCGTCAACATGATCACCACGGTGGTCTGCCTGCGCGCCCCCGGTATGACGATGTACCGGATGCCGATCTTCACCTGGAACATCCTGGTCACCAGCATCCTGATCCTGCTGGCCTTCCCGATCCTGACCGCGGCCCTGATGGGCCTGCTGGCGGACCGGCATCTCGGGGCGCATGTGTTCGACCCCGCGAACGGCGGCGTGATCCTCTGGCAGCACCTGTTCTGGTTCTTCGGCCATCCAGAGGTCTATATCGTCGCTCTACCGTTCTTCGGGATCGTGTCGGAGATCTTCCCGGTCTTCAGCCGCAAGCCGATCTTCGGTTACAAGGGCCTGGTCTGGGCGACGCTGGCGATCGCCGCGCTGTCGGTGGCGGTGTGGGCGCACCACATGTACGCGACCGGTGCCGTGCTGCTGCCGTTCTTCTCCTTCATGACCTTCCTGATCGCGGTCCCGACCGGCGTGAAGTTCTTCAACTGGATCGGCACGATGTGGAAGGGCCAGCTGTCCTTCGAGACGCCGATGATCTTCTCGATGGGCTTCATCGTCACGTTCCTCTTCGGCGGTCTGACCGGCATCATGCTGGCCGCGCCGGCGATCGACTTCCACGTGTCGGACAGCTACTTCGTCGTCGCGCACTTCCACTACGTGCTCTACGGCACGATCGTGTTCGCCACGTTCGCCGGGATCTACTTCTGGTTCCCGAAGATCACCGGCCGCATGATGGACGAGAAGCTCGGCAAGTGGCACTTCTGGACCACGTTCATCGGCTTCCACGCCACGTTCCTCGTGCAGCACTGGCTGGGCGCCGAAGGTATGCCGCGGCGGTACGCGGACTACCTGCAGTCCGACGGCTTCACGACGCTGAACACGATCTCCACGATCGGCGCGTACATCCTCGGTGCCTCGACGCTGCCGTTCATCTGGAACGTCTTCAAGAGCTACCGGTACGGCGAGATCGTCACGGTGGACGACCCGTGGGGCTACGGCAACTCGCTCGAATGGGCGACGTCCTGCCCGCCGCCGCGGCACAACTTCACCGAGCTGCCGCGGATCCGTTCCGAGCGTCCGGCGTTCGAGCTGCACTACCCGCACATGATGGAGCGCATCCACAAGGAGGGTGAGATCGGCTTCTTCGGGAAGCAGAAGGTCAACACCCACCGGGCGCCGTCCCAGCTGCTCACCGAGGCGGCCATGCCGGGTGACCACTCCAAGGACAACTCCAGCGAGAAGTGACCCGATAAGCGGAATCGGCGCGTGCCTTGCCTCACACAGGGGCAAGGCACGCGCCTTTTTCGTACCGGGCTGAGGGAGACTGACCCCGTGACGCAGACACCAGTTCTCATCACCACCACCGGTCCCGACAAGCCGGGTGTGTCCTCGGTGCTGTTCGCCGTGCTGTCGCGCCACGACGTCGACGTCCTCGACGTCGAGCAGGTCGTCATCCGCGGCCAGCTGGTGCTCGGCGTGCTCGCCGGGGTCTACCGCGACCCCGAGGGCCTGCAGGAGTACGTCGAGCAGGCGATGGCGTCGGTCGGGATGCAGGTCGAGGTGAAGATCGGCTCGGCCATCGGTGCCGACCCGTTCGCCATCGGCCAGAAGGACTCGACGCATGTCCTGCTGATGCTCGGCCGTCCGGTGACCGCGCGGGCGTTCTCCGACGTCGCGCGCCGTCTCGCCGCGCTGGACGTCAACATCGACTCGATCCGCAGCGTCGCCGACTACCCGGTCACCGGGCTGGAGCTGTACACCTCGCTCGCCCAGGACACGCCGGAAGCCGACGCCGCCTTGCGGACCGCGCTGGCCGACGCCGCCGTGGAGGCGGGTATCGACATCTCGGTCGAGCGGGCCGGACTCGCCCGCCGGGCCAAGCGGCTGGTCGTCTTCGACGTCGACTCCACGCTCATCCAGGGCGAGGTCATCGAGATGCTCGGCGCGCACGCCGGTGTCGAGCCCCAGGTCCGCGAGATCACCGAAGCCGCGATGCGTGGCGAGCTGAACTTCGGTGAGTCGCTGGAGCGCCGCGTCGCGCTGCTGGAAGGCCTTCCGGAGACGGTGCTCGACGAGGTCGCCGCGTCGATCGAGCTCACCCCCGGTGCGCGCACGACCATCCGCACGCTGAAGCGGATGGGCTTCCGCTGCGGGGTCGTTTCCGGCGGCTTCACCAAGATCATCCAGTCCCTCGTGGACGACCTCGGCCTCGATTTCGCCGCCGCGAACGAACTCGAAGTGGTCGACGGCAAGCTCACCGGCCGGGTGGTCGGGGAGATCGTCGACCGCGCGGGCAAGGCGACGGCGCTGCGCCGGTTCGCCGAGGAGTACGAGATCTCGCTGGAGCAGTGCGTCGCGGTCGGCGACGGGGCGAACGACATCGACATGCTTTCCGTCGCCGGGATGGGCGTCGCCTTCAACGCGAAGCCCGCGCTGCGCGAGGTCGCCGACACTGCGCTTTCGCACCCGTACCTCGACGCCGTGCTGTTCCTGCTCGGCGTCACGCGGGGCGAGATCGAAGCGGCCGACGCGGCCGACGGTCTCGAACTGTCACGGCCATGAGCGAGCTTGCGAGCGAATCATTCAACACAGGGCCCGCTCATGCGACGCAAAGCGACCCACTACGAGGAGTAGGCATGAGCGTGCTGGAGCCGCTGGCCGCGCGCTACGCGTACTGGCTCGGCCTGCCCGCCGAGGACACGGTGGACACCTCAGACGAGGATCCCGCCGAAGTCCGCGCGATGCCGGTGATCCTGCGGATGGAACGCGCCGAACCGCCGTCCCGCACCGCCCTGTTGGAGGCCGCCGCGGCGGCCGCTGTCGCGGTCTGTCTCGACGAACGCGCCGAGCCCGAGGGCGAGTGGCACGATCCGCTCAAGGCGTGGGTCGACGGCCGGATCCGCAAGGTCGCCCGCCGTGCGCGGGGCGCGCATTGGCAAGCGGTGCAGGAACTGCCGGGCATCACGATCGAGGTCGACGGCGCCGAAGCACGGGCGTTGCTGCCCGGCCGCGTTGTCGACGCGCCGAAAGAGGTCTCGCGGCTGCAGATCTCCGGGAGCGAACTCCCGGCCGACGAGCCGGGGCCCGCGCCGGACAGTGTGCCGCGGCTGCTGCTGAACCCCGAGGTCTCGATGACCGTGGGCAAGGGCGCGGCCCAGGTCGGGCACGCGACGATGATCCTGGCCTCGCTGCTGGACGAAGCCGAACGGGCCGCCTGGGCCGAGACCGGCTTCCGGTGCTCGGTGCGGACGCCGCCGGTCGCGGTCTGGAAGGCGCTGTGCCCGATCGAGGATCCGGAAGGTTCTTGGCGGCGCGACGGGGTTGTCGCGGTCCGGGACGCGGGCTTCACCGAGGTGGATCCGGGGACGGTCACCGTCATCGCTCAGCGGGTCATGGCAGCGACGAGCTGAAAGGGAAGATCGTGTCCTTGGAAGTCCAGCGCGACGGCGAGCACCGCTTCGTCGGCCGCAACGAACGCGGTGCCGAGGTCGTGATCGGCCGCAAGGGCGCCGAGGGCGCCTTCTCGCCGTCCGAACTGCTGCAGATCGCGGCGGCGGGCTGCTCGGCCGTCACCGCCGAGAACCTCATCACGCGCCGGATCGGGGAGGACTCGAAGTTCCGGGTCGGCGTGACCGCGGACCAGCGCGAAGGCGCTTCGGAGCTTGACGCCGTCCATGTCGCTTTCGACGTCGACGTGTCGTCGCTTTCCGGGGAGGACCGTGAGGCGCTCGCGGCTGCGGTGGACCGCGCCATCGAGCGGCTGTGCACGGTGAGCCGGACGCTGAAGAAGGGCATTCCCGTGACCGAAAGCTTCCCGGCTGAGTAGGTGCCCGGATGCCATGAAAGGTCCTTTCCTTGCGAAATTCGCAAGGAAAGGACCTTTCATGGCACTTGGCTCCAGTGCTTGATGGGGTGCGGACCGTCGCAAGTAGTCGACTACTTGCGAGGTACACGGGGTCAGTGTTTGGCGGGGTGGCCTTCGGCGCTCCAGACCACGTACGCCTCGTCGGCGTCGGTGGTCATGGCCTCGATGAACTTCTCGTTGTCGAAGCCGGGCAGCGTCTGCAGCCGCTCGATCAGCGCGTCGGCGGCCGGGTCGCCGCTGGGGATCGCGGTGCCCTTCCCGTCGGTGCCTGCGAGCATGAAGAAGACGTCTTCCTTCCACGGGCCTTCAGGGATCACTCTGACCACCACCGCGGACAGCTCGGACCACGTGACGGCTTCCTCGCTTCCGTCCGCGAGCTGGCGCCGCACTCCGGTGTCATCGACGCTGACGGTCCGGGATTGTGCGTTGGGCGACTCGTGGGACAACCGGTTCTCCCTGTCTTCGGCGTTCCGTTAACGGTACTCGGCCGTGTCCCAGACCACTCAGGCCGGGGCGGCGGCGTCGAGGCGGCGCAGCGCGTCGCGGGCGACCTTCGGGTCCATGGTCGGCCAGAACGGCGGCAGCGACGCGCGCAGGAATCCGCCGTAACGGGCCGTGGCCAGCCGTGAGTCCAGGATCGCCACGACGCCGCGGTCGGTGACCGAGCGGTGCAGCCGTCCGGTGCCCTGCGCGAGCAGCAGCGCGGCGTGTGTTGCCGCGACGGTGAGGAAACCGTTGCCGCCCCTGGCTTCCACGGCCCGCTGCCGGGCCGACGAGACCGGATCGTCCGGGCGCGGGAACGGGATGCGGTCGACCACGACGAGCTGGAGCGACGGGCCGGGCACGTCGACGCCCTGCCACAGCGACAGCGTGCCGAACAGGCAGGTGCGCGCGTCCTCGGAGAACTTCTGCACCAGCAGGCCGGTGGAATCGTCGCCCTGGCAGAGGATCGGCAGGTCGAGCCGTTCCCGCATCTCCTCGGTGGCCTGTTTCGCCGCGCGCATCGAGGAGAACAGGCCGAGGGTGCGCCCGCCCGCGGCCTCGATCAGCTCGGCCAGCTCGTCCATCGTGGAAGGCTGCAGCCCGTCCCGTCCCGGCGGCGGCAGATGCTTGGCCAGGTAGAGGATGCCGTTGCGTTTGTGGTCGAACGGCGAGCCGACGTCGAGGCCGGTCCACTTCGGGCCGTCGGCGTCGTCGCTGTCGGCCGGGGCGGCCTTGTCGGTCGCCGCGCCCGGTGCCTTCTCGACCCTGGCCCCGCCGGGCGGGAGACCCCATTGCCGGGCCATGGTGTCGAAAGTGCCGCCCAGGGTCAGCGTCGCCGACGTGAGGACAGTGGTGTGCTGGTTGAAGACGCGCTCGCGCAGCAGGCCCGCCACGCCGAGCGGCGCGACCTTCAGCGCAGGCGGACGCGGGTTCGTGGAGAACCGGTCACCGGTCAGCCAGACGACGTCCCGTTGGTGCGCGTTGTCGTCGTCGAAGGCTTCCAGCAGCCGGACCGCGGTGTCGTGGACCTCTTCGAGCAGCGACCGCGCCAGTTTGCGGGCGGTGGCCTCGTCGACCTCTTCCTTCCGGTCCTTGCCGAGCGCGGTGAGGCAGCGGTGCGCGGCGTCGCGGACGGCGGGGATCGCGCCGGAGAGGGCCTGCGGCAGCGAATCCATCCGGCCGGCGGGCAGGTCGTCGAGGATCAGGGCGAGCCCGTCGCTCGCCTCCAGCAGCTGATCGGCCACTTCCTCGTCGACCAGCTTCCCGCAGCGCCGGGCGGCGGCGGACACCATGCCGCTGGTCAGCTCGCCGGTCGCCACGGACGTCACACGGTCGACCAGATCGTGCGCCTCGTCGATGATCACCAGGTCGTGCTCGGGGAGCACCTGGTAGCCCTGCAGCGCGTCGATCGCCAGCAGCGCGTGGTTGGTGACCACCACGTCGGCCTTGCCCGCTTCGGCGCGGGACCGCTCCGCGAAACAGTCGGTGCCGATGGGGCAGCGTGAGGCGCCGAGGCATTCCTTGGCCGTGACGGAAACCTGGCGCCACGCCTGATCCGAGACGCCGGGGACCAGTTCGTCGCGGTCGCCCGTCTCGGTGTCGGACGACCATTCCCGCAGCCGCGTGACCTCCTTGCCGAGCCGGGAGACCGCGAACGGGTCGAACAGCTGCTGATCCTCCGGCTCGTCCGGGGCGCCGGAATCGAGCCGGTGAAGGCAGAGATAGTTGCGACGGCCCTTGAGGATCGCGAAGGTGGGCTCGCGGCCGAGGGGCTTCTTCAGCGCCTTCGCCAGCCGGGGCAGGTCGCGGTCGACCAGCTGGCGCTGCAGCGCGATGGTGGCCGTGGAGACCACGACCGTGGCCTCCTTCTCGACCGCGTGCCGGATCGCGGGAACGAGGTAGGCCAACGACTTCCCGGTGCCGGTGCCCGCCTGGACGGCCAGATGCTCGCCGGTGCGGATGGCGCGGCCGACGGCGTCCGCCATCCGGACCTGGCCCTCGCGCTCGGCACCACCCACGGACTCGACCGCGTGGGTCAGGAGTTCGAGGACGCCGGGGAAATCAGCACGGTTGGGCACGGGACAAGACGATAGCCGGGCCCACCGTCAAGATCTTGGGCCCCGTGCAATGAAAGGTCCTTTCCTGGCGAATTTCGCAAGGAAAGGACCTTTCATGGCGGCGCGTGGGGCGGTGAAAGGGCCGGTCACGCGTCCTTGCGGAACCGCGAGACGAGTGCCCAGGTGCCCGGAAGCAACGCGGCCGCGACGGCGATCTTCAGCGCGTCACCGATCAGGAACGGCACGACGCCCTTCTGCACCGCGGTCGACAGGCTGACGCCCAGCGAGGCCGCCAGCCACGGCACGCCGAAGGAGTAGATGACGAGGTTGCCGAGCACCATCGTGCCCGCCATGCGCAGCGGCGTGCGGTCACCGCCGCGACCGGCGAGCGCGCCGACCAGTGCACCGGCGAAGACGAACCCGACGATGTAGCCGGCGCTTGCGCCGAACAGACCCGACGAGCCGTCCTGGAACCAGCCGACACCGGCGGCGCCCACGGCCAGGTACAGCGCCATCGACAGCGCGCCGCGCTTCCAGCCGAGCGCCGCGCCGACCAGGAGGGCGGCGAACGTCTGGCCGGTCATCGGTACCGGCGAGCCGGGCACCGGGATGACGAGCTGCGCGGCCGCACCGGTGAGGGCGGCCCCACCGGCGACCAGGATCGCGTCACGGACGAGGGCGCCGGGAACGAGGTCGGCGAGGACCGGACGGTGGCCGGCCACGGACAGCGAAGACACTCAGACCTCCTATGAGTACACGAATGTGAACCGAGGTTAACGTCAGAAGACGGAGTGCGGACCGAATGTCGGCCACCTCACGATCCGGCCCGATCCACTCGTCCGGGTGGCGTGGGCCTGCGCCGGCCGGATACTTGGTGAAGGCTGCCAGCCATGACGAAACCCACGACAGCGGGACGGCTGCTTTCGGTGACGCTGCTGACCGCGGCGCTGGCGGTGGGAGGCCCGGTGGCGTCGGCCGAACCGGCACCCGCGTCGGCGTCGGCGTCGGTCGGCTCTGTCGACGTGGAGATCGGCGACGAACACGTCGCCACCGGCGAACTGGCGCCGTGCGACGCCGACGGGCCGTCGACCGCGAAGACCGCGGGCGGGTCGATCGGCGACTTCGCCCGGTTCAACGGCGGCGAGTCGCGTTGCGGCCGCACCGGGGCCGTCGCCGTCGGCGAGGCGACCGGGCGGCGGTTCGAGACCACGCTGCTCAAGCGGTTCGGCGGCCCGGTGATCAAGGTGCGCACCTTCATGGCGAAGTGCAGTACCACCAAGGACGGCAGCCTCGGCTACATCGAGTTCGGCGACGTCACCGGGTTCACCCTGCCGGAGAACATCCCGCAGAACTACCGGCTGACCATCGCCGGCGGCAAGGGCGGGACGGCGCTGGCATCGCTCACGGTCAACGAGACCGTCACGCCGACGCCGCCCGACGGGAGTCTCGTGACGCACATGCTGCACATCAAGCTGTTCCCGCAGGGCGGGGGACCGGCGAAGGGCGACATCTACCTCGGGACCGCGCGTTGCGACCCGTACGGCAAGAAGCCCTGATCCCAGGCATTTCGTCCTCTGGATGCGGTCCTTGCACGCGCAAGTACCGCGTCCAGAGGACGAAATGCGGAAGGAGTCAGACGCGCGAGACGTACTTCGCCGCCGCGGCGACGAACTCGCTCGCCCGGGTCGCCAGATCCGTCAGCGACCCGGCCGGGGTGAGCGCGTCACCGAGCAGCGGCGTGGCGGCCGCGACGGCGATCGAACCCGACTCGAGGTACTTCGCGACGTCGGCGAGGTGGACGCCGCCGGTCGGCACCAGCGGGATGTCCGGCATCGGCGCCCGGATCGCGCGCAGGTAGGCGACCCCGCCGACGGCGGCGACCGGGAACACCTTCACCGCGGCCGCGCCGAGGCGCCAGGCCTGGTCGATCTCGGTCGGGGTCAGCGCGCCGCAGATCACCGGCAGCCCGCGTTCGTGCGAGCGCTCCAGCACCAGCGGATTCACCGTCGGCGTGACCAGGAACGTCGCGCCCGCGTCCGCGGCGGTGTCCACATCGGACACCTCGCGGACACTGCCGGCGCCGACGTGCACGTCGTCGCCGAGTTTCTTGCGGATCGTCGTGATGGCTTCCGGGGCTCCCGGCGTGGTCAACGCCGCTTCGAGCACCCGGACGCCCGCCGCCTGCAGCACGACGGCCGCATCGGCGAAGCGGCTCGCGTCGGCGGCCCGCAGAATCGCGACGAGCCGGTTTTCGATCAGGGTGTCCTGGAGGTCGTGCTGGATCATGCGGAGGGGACCGGCGCCTTTCCGGTGTAGGTCACGCCGGCCTCGTCGAAGTCCTTGAGCGCCGCGTCGACCGTCGGCTGCGAACCGCCGACGGTGAGGTCGAGCAGCACTCGCACGGTGAAGCCCGCCTTCGCCGCGTCGAGCGCCGTGGCGCGCACGCAGAAGTCGGTCGCGATACCGACGACGTCTACCTCGGTGACGTCGTGCTCCTTCAGCCACGCGTCGAGCGTCTTGCCGTCCCGCGCGTTGCCCTCGAAGCCCGAGTACGCGGCGGTGTACTCGCCCTTGGAGAAGACCTCGCTGATCGGGACGACGTCGAGCGCGGGGTGGAACGAGGCGCCGGAGGTGCCCGCGACGCAGTGCCGCGGCCAGCTGTCCTTGAAGTCCGGCGTCTCGCTGAAGTGGTCGCCCGGGTCGATGTGGTAGTCACGGGTGGCGACGACGTGCGCGTAGCCGCCCTCGGCGGCCAGCTTCGAAATCCCTTCGGCGGCCGCGGCGCCGCCGGGCAGGCCGAGCGACCCGCCTTCGCAGAAGTCGTTCTGCACATCGACCACGATCAGGGCGGTCCCCATGTGTTGCTCCTGAACTCTCTTTAGACGAATACGGTCGGGATGGCCGGCTCCCCGTGCGAGAGCTTGAGGCCCTCCCACGGCAGGCTCACCAGCGCACGCCGAAGCCGCTGGCGCGCGTCGTCCAGCGTGGGCAAATCATCCACCGTCCGGCCGTCCCGGACCAGCGGAATCTGCAATTCGTGGTCGTTCGGTCCCCGTTCCGGTACCGCCGAGGCGGCGGTCCAGATGACCTCTTCGACGGCGGTGCCGGTCTCGCGGTGCCGTCGCAGCGCGGATTTCCGGCCGCCGCGGGACTCCTTGTGCGCGCTGCGCTTGGCCACCGGCTTGCCGTCGACCTCGACGAGCTTGTAGACCATCCCGGCGGTCGGCGCGCCGGAACCGGTGACGACCGAGGTGCCGACGCCGTACGCGTCGACAGGTTCCGCACGCAGTGCCGCGATGGCGTGTTCGTCGAGGTCACCGGACACCACGATGCGGGTGTCCTTGGCGCCGAGGGAGTCCAGTTGCTCGCGCGCCTTGCGGGCCAGCGGGCCCACGTCACCGGAGTCGATGCGGATCGCGCCCAGCTCGGGGCCTGCCACCCGGACGGCCGTTTCGATCCCCTTGGTGATGTCGTAGGTGTCCACCAGAAGAGTGGTGTCGGCGCCCATCTTGTCCACTTGGGCGCGGAACGCGGCCTCTTCACTGTCGTGCAGCAACATGAACGCGTGCGCGACGGTGCCCCGGGTCGGGATTCCGTAGCGCCGCCCGGCTTCGAGGTTGGAGGTGGTGGCGAAACCGGCGAGGTACGCGGCCCGCGCGGCGGCGACGGCGGCGTACTCGTGCGTGCGGCGCCCGCCCATCTCGATGATCGGCCTGCCGTGCGCGGCGCCCGACATCCGCGCCGCCGCGGAGGCGATCGCGCTGTCGTGGTTGAGGATCGAGAGGATCAGCGTCTCCAGCACGACGGCCTCGCCGAACGAACCGGTGACGGTCAGGATCGGGGAGCCGGGGAAGTAGAGCTCGCCCTCGGCGTAGCCGTCGATGTTCCCGGAGAAGGAGTAGTCCGCGAGCCACGAAAGGGTGGCGTCGTCGACGACGGCCGTCGCTTCCAGCTGGCTCAGTTCGGCGTCGGTGAACCGGAAGTCCGCGATCGCGTCGAGGACCCGGCCGGTGCCCGCGACGACGCCGTAGCGGCGCCCGTCGGGCAGGCGACGTGCGAAGACCTCGAACACGCAGGGCCGGTCCGCGGTCCCGTCGGAGAGGGCGCTGGCCAGCATGGTCAGCTCGTAGTGGTCGGTGAGCAGCGCGGTGCTGGCGCCAGTGGCCGCCTCGGGGAAACCCATGGGGCCAGCCTATTCACCCACATGGCCGGACCTGCCAGCCCATACCGGGTGGGGCCCGTGACACCATGGAGTGCATGTCCACGCCTGTCGCATCCGAGCAGACGCAGGTTGATCCACAGGGAGTAGAAGTCGTCTCTGAGGACAGTCCCTGGCGGACGGTCGTCTGGAACGATCCGGTGAATCTCATGTCGTACGTGACGTACGTGTTCCAGAAGCTGTTCGGTTACAGCCGGGACCACGCCACGAAGCTGATGCTCGACGTACACCAGAAGGGCAAGGCGATCGTGTCCTCCGGTTCCAAGGAGAAGGTGGAGACCGACGTCGCGAAGCTCCACGCCGCCGGCCTCTGGGCGACGATGGAGCAGCCATCGTGAACGGATGGCGCCGTAAGGGCGAGACCATCGTCGCGGGGTTCGAGCAGCAGGAGGCCGCGGTCCTCCGTGGCCTGGTCAGCCAGCTGGAGGACATGCTCACCGCGCGCGCCGAGGAGGCACCGCAGGACGAGCTGGCCGAGCTGACCGGGATCCGGACGGGCCCGACGGAGTCGCCGGACGATCCCGTGCTCTCGCGGCTGTTGCCGGACTTCCACAAGCTGGACCCGGACAACCCGACCCGCGAGGACATCGACTCGGCCGCCGCGATGCGGTCGATCCACGAGCCGGATCTGCTGGACAAGAAGGTCGGCGTCGCCAAGATCGTGCTGGACACGCTGCCGCGCGACGGCGGGAACGTGCGGCTGACCTTCGAGCAGGCCGACGCCTGGCTGGGCGCGCTCAACGACGTCCGGCTCGCGCTGGGCACCGCGCTCGACGTCACCGAGGACATGCCCGACGAGCTGCCCGAGGACGACCCTCGCGCGCCGCACCTGGGTGTCTACCACTGGCTGACCTGGGTGCAGGAAACCCTGATCCAGTCACTGACGTCATGATCACCGACGTTCCGGGGGTGCTGGTCGGGCACCACGAGCGGGTCGGTGACGGCTGGGCGACCGGGACGACGGTCGTACTGGTCCCCGGCGGCGCTGTCGGGGCGGTCGACCAGCGCGGCGGCGCGCCCGGGACCCGCGAGACCAACCTGCTGGAGCCGGAGAACCTGGTCCAGCACGTGAACGCGATCTGCCTGTCCGGTGGGAGCGCGTACGGCCTGGCCGCGGCGGATGGCGTCATGCGCTGGCTCGCCGAGCGGAATCTCGGGATCCCGGTCGGGACGCAGCCGCACGAGGTGGTGCCGATCGTGCCCGCCGCGGTGCTGTTCGACCTGCCGCGTAGCGACTGGGGCAACCGCCCGGACGCGTCCTTCGGTTATGCCGCCTGTGAGGCCGCGGCGGCCGGGCCGGTGGGGTTGGGGACCGTCGGCGCGGGTGCCGGGGCGAAGGCGGGATCACTCAAAGGCGGCATCGGGACGGCCTCGGAGCGCGTCGGGGAGTTCACGGTCGGCGTCGTCGCCGCGGTGAACGCCGCCGGGGAGGCGGTGGATCTCTCGACCGGCCGCGCCTTCGCGGCGGATCACGAGGTCGACGGCGAGTTCGGCGTCCGCTGGCCGGACCGGCCCGGCGACGTCGAGGCGAAGGCGGCCGGGCTGAACACGACGATCGGCGTGGTCGCGGTCGACGCGGCGCTGTCCAAGGCGGAGGCGCGACGGCTCGCGGTGGCCGCGCAGGATGGTCTCGCCAGGGCCGTGCGGCCCGCGCACACGATGTTCGACGGCGACACGGTCTTCGCGCTCGCGACCGGCGAGCGGGAACTGCCCGGTGGTGCCGGGCCGATCGCGGCCACGGCGCGCGCGGCGGTGCTGGACACGCTGTGCTCGGCGGCCGCGCGGGTGTTCGGGCGGGCGATGGTGCACGGCGTGCTGAACGCCACTTCGGCCGGTGGCATGCGCGCTTATCGCGACGTCTGGCCCGAAGCGCTCTCCTGACCCCACGTTTCGTCCTCTGGATGCGGTAGTTGCACGCGCAAGGACCGCATCCAGAGGACGAAATGCGGGGGTGAGTGGCGGCAATCTCAGAGTGTGGACCGCCTGCGTCCAGCACCTAAGATGTGGATGTGCTCCGGATCCGCCGTGACCTCGTCGACGAGATCGTCGCCCATGCCCGCCGTGACCATCCCGACGAGGCGTGCGGGGTGATCGCCGGTCCCGAAGGATCGGACAGCCCCGAACGCTTCATCCCGATGGTCAACGCGGCCCGGTCGCCGACGTTCTACCAGTTCGACTCGATGGACCAGCTCAGGCTGCATCGCGAACTGGAGGCGAACGGCGAGGTCCCGGTGGTCATCTACCACTCGCACACCGCCACGGACGCCTACCCGTCGCGCACCGATGTCTCGATCGCCTCGGAACCCGACGCGCACTACGTGCTCGTCTCCACCAAGGACCCCGACTCGCACCAGTTCCGGTCGTACCGGATCGTGGACGGGGAGATCACCGAGGAGCCCGTCGAGATCATCGGCTGAACCCCGGACCCGGAATAACCCGGGCCGGACCGAACGTCTGCGTAGTAGAGAACCCACCGGAGGTAGAAAACCATGGCCGTGACCGTGTCCATCCCGACCATCCTGCGTACGCACACCGGCGGCGAGAAGTCCGTCGAGGCGACCGGCAAGACCGTGCTCGAGGTGATCGACGACATCGAGTCCCGCCACGGCGGCCTCAAGGCCCGCCTGGTCAAGGAAGAGAAGCTGCACCGCTTCGTCAACGTCTACGTCAACGACGAGGACGTCCGCTTCTCCGGTGGTCTCGAGGCCGAGGTCAAGGACGGCGACACGCTGACCATCCTGCCCGCCGTGGCCGGAGGCTGATCCATGGCTCGCTTCGAGTCGCTGCTCGACACGCTCGGCGGCACCCCGCTGGTCGGCCTGCCCCGGCTTTCGCCCACCCACGACGTGCGGTTGTGGGCGAAACTGGAGGATCGCAACCCGACCGGTTCGATCAAGGATCGCCCCGCGCTGGCGATGATCGAGGCCGCCGAGCGTGAAGGGATCCTCCGGCGCGGTTCCACGATCCTGGAGCCGACGTCGGGCAACACCGGGATCGCGCTCGCCATGGCCGCGAAGCTCAAGGGCTACGGCCTGGTGTGCGTCATGCCGGAGAACACCTCCACCGAACGCAAGCAGCTGCTGCAGGCGTACGGCGCGAGGATCGTCTTCTCCCCGGCCGCGGGCGGCTCCAACGAGGCCGTGCGCCGGGCGAAGGAGCTGGCCGAGGCCAACCCGGACTGGGTCATGCTCTACCAGTACGGCAACCCGGCCAACGCCGACGCGCATTACCGCGGAACCGGGCCCGAACTGCTCAAGGACCTGCCGACGCTGACGCATTTCGTCGGCGGCCTCGGCACCACCGGCACCCTGGTCGGGGTCGGGCGCTACCTGCACGAGGCGAAGCCGGACGTGCAGATCATCGCGGCCGAGCCGCGCTACGGCGAACTGGTGTACGGCCTGCGGAACCTCGACGAGGGTTTCGTCCCGGAGCTCTACGACGCGAGCGTGCTCAACGGCCGCTTCTCCGTCGGCGCTTACGACGCGCTTCGCCGGACACGTGAGCTGCTGGAGCACGAAGGCATCTTCGCGGGGATCTCGACCGGTGCGGTGCTGCACGCCGCGCTGGCTGTCGCCGAGAAGGCCGCTGCTTCGGGTAAGCCCGCCGACGTCGCGTTCGTGGTCGCGGACGCTGGGTGGAAGTACCTCTCGACGGGCGCTTACTCCGGCTCGCTCGACGAAGCCGCCGAAAGGCTCGACGGGCAGCTCTGGGCCTGATTCCCCTCTTCTCGCGCGCTATGAAAGGTCCTTTCCTTGCAAAATTTGCAAGGAAAGGACCTTTCATAGCGTTGGCGGCACTGTCCGCGCGGCGCTGGCACGATGGTGGGCATGAAGGTCATCGGGCTGCTGGGCGGGATGAGCTGGGAATCTTCGGCCGAGTACTACCGGCTGGTCAACGAGCGCGTCCGTGAACTTCGCGGCGGGTACCACTCCGCGCATACCGTGCTCTACTCCGTGGACTTCGCCGAAATCGAGGCGATGCAGGCCGAAGGTCGCTGGGACGACGCCGGCCGCGAGCTGAACCGCGCCGCGCGCGGGCTCGAAGCGGCCGGAGCGGACTTCGTCGTGCTCTGCACCAACACGATGCACAAGGTCGCCGAGCAGCTCACCGACGGCCTCGGCATCCCGCTCCTGCACCTCGCCGACACCACGGCCGCGGCGATCAAGGCCGAGAACGTCAAGCGCGTCGGGCTCCTGGGCACCGGCTTCACCATGGCCCAGCCGTTCTACCGCGAACGCCTCGCCGCGCACGGGCTCGACGTGCTTGTGCCCACCGAAGAAGACCGCGAGACCGTGCACCGGATCATCTACGACGAACTCGTCCACGGCGTCGTCACCGACGAGTCGCGCGAGCGGTACCGCGAGGTCATCGCCCGGATCGTCGACGCGGGCGCGGACGGCGTCATCTACGGCTGCACCGAGATCGAACTGCTCGTCGGTCCCGAAGACAGCCCGGTACCCACTTTCCCCACCACCAGGTTGCACGCCGAGGCGGCCGTGGACTACGCGCTCGGCAAGGCCGCGCTCCCCTCCGCTCCGGCGAGGTGACGCTCGTGCTGGGCGACGGCCTGCCGCCACAGCCTGTCTCGCTCCTCATCGGTGAACAGGCCGCGCCGCACCCCGAAGACGTCCTCGATCGCCGTCCACCACTCGGCCGGTGATTCCAGCACCGTCTTGCCGCCCGGCAGGCGGGTGAGCGTCAGCGCGCGCAGCGAATCGAGGCTTTCGGCGTCCCGGCGCTGCAACACGAGCGTGCGGACGAACCCGGAGCTCTCGGACGTGGACAGCTCGACGTGTTTCTCGGCGAAGTCCTGCATCACGGCCGTCTCGGGGGCGAAATCCATGCCGACGAAACTGCCCTGCGGATCGTGGTCGAACCGCCAGCCGCCGGGCGTGATCTCCGACGTCCGCATGCGGAACACCAGCGGCCCCTGCTTGTACTCGCCTTCACTCAGCGGAAGTGGCTCATGGATGCCGTCGCCGAGCCCCACGTCGACCAGCCAGCCGGCTTCCGGCGCCTCGGGCAGCCCGGTCACCGTCAACGCCAGGTGGTTGAGATGGATCCCGGCGGTCTCCTGAGCGGTGTGCGCCCCGCCCGGATGCCGCGTGACCCGGTAGCCGAGCGCCTTCAGCAAGGCCGAAAACGCACCGTTGAGGTGATAACAGTAGCCACCGCGACCGGCGACGATCCGGCCGAACGACACCGCCGGATCCAGCGAGGTGACCCGGCCCAGCTGGACTTCGAGATCCTCGTACGGCACCCGTTCCACATGCGCCTGGTGCAGGCGGAAGAGCGCGTCGAGGCTCGGCGGCTCGTGCCCGAGGCCGAGTCGCGCGAGGTAGGCGGGCACGTCGACGTGCTCGGAAGAAGAGATCCCCATGCGACCGACCGTAGCGGTCCCCACCGACAAATCAGGGTTCTCACGGAGGCGATCCCGCCCGGACCGGCCGTAGCCTGGGGAGGTGACCACTTTGCCTCCCCAGCCGGTCCCGGCGAGCGAGTCGTCCGGCACCGATCCGGCCAAACGCGTCCTGCCGCCGAACCCGAAGGCCGCCGTCATCGTGGCGCTGGCCTTCACCGTGCTGCTCTACCTGGTGGAGCTGGTCGACGTCGTGCTGCCCGCCGACCTCGACCAGGGCGGCATCCTCGCCCGCGACCTCTCCGGGCTGGACGGCGTGCTCTGGGCGCCGTTGCTGCACGCGGGCTGGGGTCATCTGTTCTCGAACACCGTCCCGGTCCTGGTGTTCGCCTTCCTCGCGATGGCGGCGGGCATCGGCCGGTGGGTGCTGGTCACGGCCATCATCTGGGTGCTCTCCGGCCTCGGTGTCTGGCTGATCGCGCCGGACAACACCGTGACCGTCGGCGCTTCCGGCGTCGCCTTCGGCTGGCTCGCGTTCCTACTGGTCAGGGGGATTTTCAACCGGGCGGCCGGGCAGATCCTGGTGGCCGTGCTGCTGCTGGGCATCTGGAGCGGGATGCTCTGGGGACTGCTTCCGGGTGATCCGGGCGTCTCCTGGCAGGGCCACCTGTTCGGTGCGCTGTCCGGTGTCTTCGCGGCCTGGGTGGTGGCGAGGATGGACAGGTCCCGAGCCAAGAAGAGTCCGGCGGCCGGTCCCGGTAGCCTCGCCGTGTGACCAAGCCGAGCGCCGACGCCCCGATCGGCGTCTTCGATTCCGGGGTGGGCGGGCTCACCGTCGCCAGGGCGATCCTGGAGCAGCTGCCCGGTGAGCAGCTGCGCTACGTCGGCGACACCGCTCGCAACCCGTACGGCCCGCTTCCCATCGCGACGGCACGCAAGTACGCGCTGGAGGCGCTGGACGACATCGTCGAAGGCGGGGTGAAGGCGCTGGTCATCGCCTGCAACACCGCGTCCGCGGCCTGCCTTCGCGACGCGCGGGAGCGCTACGACGTCCCCGTCATCGAGGTCGTCCTCCCGGCCGCGCGCCGGGCCGTGTCCGCCACGCGATCCGGCCGGATCGGGGTGATCGGCACCGAGGGCACCGTCCGGTCCCGCGCCTACGACGACGCGTTCACCGCCGCGCAGGGCGTCGAGATCACCAGCGTCGCGTGCCCGCGGTTCGTGGACTTCGTCGAACGCGGGATCACCACCGGCCGTCAGGTGCTCGGCCTCGCACAGGGATATCTCGAACCACTGCTCGACGCCCAGGTCGACACGCTGGTGATGGGCTGCACGCACTACCCGTTGCTGTCCGGGGTGCTGCAGATCGTCATGGGCCAGGACGTCACGCTGGTGTCGAGCGCCGAGGAAACCGCGCGTGACCTCGTGCGTGTCCTCACCGAGAACGACCTCCTCGCCGAACGCGACACCCCGCCGAGGCACGAGTTCGTCGCCACCGGATCCGCCGAGCCGTTCACCAGACTCGCTCAGCGGTTCATGGGTTTCGCTCCGGGTGTGCTGGCTCCCACCAGCGCGTAAAAAAGCCGATTCCGCGCTTAAGGTGTCACAGTGCGTCTCACGATCCTCGGCTGCTGCGGCAGCATCCCCGGGCCCAACGCCGCCGCGTCCGGCTATCTGATCGAGGCGGACGGGTTCGTCCTGGGGCTCGAACTCGGCAACGGGACGCTCGCGCGGCTGCAGGCCCTGCGCGACCCGTTCGATCTGGACGCGCTGATCCTTTCCCATCTGCACCCCGATCACTGCGCCGACGTCAGCGCGCTGACCGTCATGCGGCGCTACCACCCGGCGCTGCCGTATCCCCGGCGGCCGCGCCGCCTGCCGGTGTACGGGCCGTCGGACGTGCACGAGCGGCTCGCCTACGCCTACGCGGCGAACGAGGAGGAGCGGGCGATCACCGACCTCTCCGACGTCTTCGCCTTCGACGTCCTACGGACCGAGCCCATGGAGATCGGGCCGTTCCAGATCACCGCGATCCCGGTCGACCATCCGACCCCGGCGTTCGGCCTGCGGATCGCGCACGGCGGCCGGACGCTCGCCTACACCGGCGACACCGGCATCTGCGACGCACTGACCGAACTCGCCGACGGCGTCGACGTCCTGCTGTCCGAGGCGTCCTGGACCGACTCGCCCGACCGTCCCGCCGGCGTCCATCTGTCCGGCAAGGAAGCGGGGGAGCTGGGACGCAAGGCGCGGGTGGGGCGGCTGCTGCTCACCCACGTCGCGCCCTGGACCGACCGTGACGCCGTCCTCGCCGAGGCGGCCGTCGGGTTCCCCGCCGCCGAGCTGGTCGAGCAGGGCGCCGTCTACGAGGTCTGACGCGGGGTTCTAGAGTGACGGCCGTGGCGAGAAAAGACGGCAGGAACGACGACCAGCTTCGCGACATCAAGATCACCCGCGGTTTCCAGCGGTGGCCGGCGGGCTCGGTGTTGATCGAGTTCGGCGACACCCGGGTGCTGTGCGCGGCGAGCGTCACCGAAGGCGTCCCCCGCTGGCGGGCCGGTTCCGGCCTCGGCTGGGTCACCGCCGAGTACGCGATGCTGCCGTCGGCGACCAACACCCGCAGTGACCGCGAATCCATCAAGGGCCGCGTCGGCGGCCGCACCCACGAGATCTCCCGGCTGATCGGCCGGTCCCTGCGCGCTTGCATCGACCTCGCGGCGCTGGGGGAGAACACGATCGTCATCGACTGCGACGTCATCCAGGCCGACGGCGGCACCCGCACGGCCGCGGTGACCGGCGGTTACGTCGCGCTCGCCGACGCCGTCACCTGGCTCGGCGCCGCGGGCCGCCTCGCGGACCCGCAGCCGCTTTCGTCCTCGGTCGCCGCGGTCAGCGTCGGCGTCGTCGACGGCCGGGTGCGCCTCGACCTGCCGTACGAGGAGGACTCGCGCGCGGAGGTCGACATGAACGTCGTCGCCACGGACACGGGCACCCTGATCGAGGTGCAGGGCACCGGCGAGGGCGCCACCTTCGCGCGGTCCACTTTGGACACGATGCTGGACATGGCGCTCGCGGGCTGCGAGGAGCTGACCCGGTTGCAGACCGAGGCGCTCGCGCTGCCGTATCCCGGCGAACTGCCCGAGCCGCGCACGGACAAGAAGAAGGGTGCGAAGTGACCAAGCTGCTCCTGGCCACCCGCAACGCGAAGAAGCTCGGCGAACTCCGGCGCATCCTGGTGGCGGAAGGGATCGAGGGCGTCGAGGTCATCGGTCTCGCCGACGTCCCCGAATTCCCCGAAGCGCCCGAGACCGCTCCGGACTTCGAGGGCAACGCGCTCGCGAAGGCCCAGGACGCGGCCGCCGCGACCGGACTCCCGGCCATCGCCGACGATTCGGGTATCGCCGTGGACGCGCTCAACGGCATGCCCGGCGTGCTCTCGGCGCGGTGGTCGGGCAAGCACGGGAACGACGAGGCGAACTTGGACCTCGTGCTGGCGCAGCTGTCCGACACCCCGGACGAGCGGATGGGCGCGGCCTTCGTCTGCGCGGCGGCGCTGGTCGTCCCCGGCGGTGACGAGACCGTGGTGCGCGGGGAATGGCGGGGCTCGCTGATCCGGGAACGCCGTGGTGCCAACGGCTTCGGCTACGACCCGATCTTCGTGCCCGAAGGTGAGACGCGGACTTCCGCGGAACTGGAACCGTCCGAAAAGGACGCCGCCTCGCATCGGGGGCGGGCGTTGCGGGCGCTGGTGGGAGAGCTGCGGAAGCTGGCAGGCTGAGTCTCGTGAGTGGTAATGACGGTTCTAACCGTCATTACCACTCACGAGGCGTTACGCGAGGGAGAGGTCCCGGAGCAGCTTCGCGACGTGCCCGGTGGCCCGGACGTTGTACTGCGCCACCGCGATCTTGCCGTCCGCGTCGACCACGAACGTCGAGCGGATGACGCCCTCGTAGACCTTGCCGTAGTTCTTCTTCTCGCCGAAGGCGCCGTACGCCTTGAGGACGGTCTTCTCCGTGTCGGAGAGCAGCGGGAAGGTCAGCCCCTCCGCCTCGACGAACTTCGCGAGCTTCGCGGGCTTGTCCGGGGAGATGCCGAGAACCTGGTAGCCGGCGTCGTTGAGCTGCGCGAGGCTGTCCCGGAAGTCGCAGGCCTGCTTCGTGCAGCCCGGCGTTCCGGCGTTCGGGTAGAAGTACACGACCACCGACTTGCCGCGGAAGTCGCTGAGCTTGACGTCGTTGCCCTCGCTGTCGGGGAGGGTGAAGTCGGGCGCTTTGTCGCCGGGGGAGAGTCGCTGCTCGGTCATGAGGCACACGGTAGCGAACCGGAGCCCTCAGACCTTCCCACAGTAGGTCGCGGCGACCGGTTCCGCGGGGTTCGGCCGTACCTGCAACCGCAGGCGCACCGGCTTGTCCGGAACGGCGAACGCCAGGTTCAGGTGGACCGACCGGCCGGGTGCCACGTCCTTGCCCGCGTCGGCGACGCCGTTGTAGCCCTGCACCGCGTCGACGACCTGTTTGACCGCCGAGCTCTCCCCGTCGACCTCGCCGGTCACGGACAGGCCGGAAAGCCGGTAGACCCCGTCACCCGCGTTCGTCACCTCGATGCCGAAGGCCACCGCGCGCGGGCTCTGCGGATACGCCGACACGCTGGGCCGGAACGATTTCGGCGCGGACACGGAGATGGTGACCCCGGTCGCGAACCGGTGCGGCGCGCCGAAGGTGAGGTCGCCTTCCGCGTGGGTCGCGGCCAGCCCGTGCGCCGGCGCGTCGGCACCGAGCGCGGCGGCCCCTTTTTCCGGTGCCGGGACCCCGCACGCGGTCGCCAGCAGCAACGAGCAGGCGGCGATCAAGAGCTTCGGGGTGCGCGGGGGCGCCATGTGCGGTTACTCCAGTCGGCGGGTCGGGTGGGCCGTTCGAGGTAGGTATTAGTGCCGAAGAGTCCAGAGTGACGGTCTTCCTCAGCTGAGAGGAGCGGCGCGGCCGGGTTGAGGCGCACCTGGTGTACAGCCGTGGCCGTTCCGTGATCGCAGGGGTACGGGTGGTGACAGTCGTCACCTCGGTGGCACAGCGGCCACGGGCTCACACGGCGAAGGCGAAGAACAGGATGAAGATCGCCAGGCCGGATACCCAGGCCACGATCAGCCAGCCGAAATCACGCATCGGGTCGACCGCGCGGCTCTCCTCGCCCGGGACGTAGACGCCGCGTTCTTCGAACCAGTCCGCCCACCGGGTCATCCAGCGAAAAGGGCTTCGAGACGCCATGCCTGTCACAGTACGGGCACGGGTGAGTCCGGTCAGCCAGGGAGGCGCCGCCCGAAAGGGCGAATCGGGCGGACCAGTTATCGCCCGCTAGGCCCTTTTGTCCAACGGGTTCACCCTTCAGGCTGTAACGATGGCGCTGGGAATAGATGTCTACAGTCGCTTTCAATCCGTTACTGATTGGCAGGCCGTCAAGAAGCACGGAGTGTCCTTCGTCTTCGTCAAGCTCACTGACGGCGGCGGTCTGCCGAACGGCGGCCGCAACACCGGCGACGCCCTGGTGGGCGGCGCCCGATCCGCGGGGATCCCGGTGGGCGGCTACCACTTCGCCCAGTTGAGCCCGTCACCCGAGGCGCAGGCCGACGTGTTCATCTCGGAGGTCAGGCGGCTGGGGGCGACCGGCTGCGTCCCGATGCTCGACCTCGAGGACAACCCGCCGGGTTCGGGCGCGCCGAACATCCCCGACGGGCGCAAGCGGGACTTCGCGATCCGGTTCTGCAACCGCGTCGCGGGGCACGGGTTCCGGCCCGGTGTGTACATGAACAACGCACTCGCCAGGATGCTGCGCCCGGATCAGTTCGGCGTTCCGGACCTGGTGATCTGGATCGCGCGCTACGGCGCCAAACCCGACGCCGCCGCGGGCCGCTACGACGTGCACCAGTACTCGGACGCCGGTCAGATCCCCGGTATCCGGGCGAGCAGTGTCGATCTCAACGAGTCCTACACGAACGCCCACTTGACCGGCGGCGGCGCCGCCCCGAAGCGGAAGGGGACGACAGAACTCATGGAACGCAGGACCATACCGGCCAGTCCGTCCACCACGTCCGTGCGGTTGCTGCTCTCCGGCAGCGAGACGGCCGCGATCATCGTCCGCCCGCGCGTCGACGGCGACGGCACCACCGACACGCCCGTCTGGCAGGGCAACATCTACGCCTGGGGGAGCGACAAGGTCGGTGTCGGCGGGAATCCCCTGCAGACGCCCGGATTCAACCCGAAGACGGTTTCGCACCGGCGTTATCACCTGCCCGGCGCGGTGTGGGTCGACTTCGAGTACAGCTCGAACGTGGAGTTCGAGATCGACATCGTCGGCTGATCGTGGATGAGGTGGTCGTGAGTGCCGAGTGTCGTTAGAACGACACTTACCACTCACGACCAGCGTCCCGGATGGCGTCCACGATGAACTGATACCCCGTGCACCGGCACAGGTTTCCCGAGATCCCCTGCCGGATCTCGGCGTCCGTCGGGTCCGGGTTCTCCTTCAGCAGTTCCATCGCCGTCGCCAGCATCCCCGGTGTGCAGAAACCGCATTGCAGTCCGTGGTGCTTCCGGAACGACTCCTGCAGCGGATGCAGTTCGCCGTCCGACGCCAGCCCCTCGATCGTGACGATCTCCGATCCGTCCACCTGCACCGCCAGCAGGCAGCACGATCGCGCGCTCGCGCCGTCGAGGGTGATCGTGCACGAGCCGCAAACGCCGTGTTCGCAGCCGACGTGCACCCCGGTGAAACCCAGGTCGTGGCGCAGGAAGTCGGCGAGTGTCCGCCGTGGTTCGCAGTCCGCGCGGTAGATCCGCCCGTTCACCGTCAGGGTGACCGTGATCATGCGCCCTCCTTCGCTCGCGTGATCGCCCGCCGGGTGAGGACCGCGGCCATCTCACGCCGGTAATCGGCGGGGGCGTGGAGGTCGCCGGGCGGATCCGTCGCGTCGGCGGCGAGATCGGCCGCGGCGGCGATCGCGTCGGCCGTCAAGGCGCGGCCGGTGAGCGACTCTTCGGCGGCGGTGGCGCGGATCGGCGTGGGACCCGCGCCGGCGACGGCGATCCGGGCGGTTTCGCAGACGCCGCCGGACATCGTCACGGTGGCGAAGACGGCGACCAGTGCGAGATCGCGGCTTCGTCGGCTCAGCTCTTCGACCGCGCTGCCGCCTCGGTGCGACGGCACCGAGATCCGGGTCAGCAGTTCGCCGGGGCCCAGCGCCGTCCGATGTGGACCGAGGAAGAAGTCCCGCGCGGCGATCGGCCGCTCGCCTTCGGGGCCGTGGACGCGGAACTCGGCGTCGAGGGCGACCATCACCGCGGGCAGCTCCGCGGCCGGGTCGGCGTGCGCGAGGCTGCCGCCGATGGTGCCCCGGTTCCGGATCGCCACATGCCCCACGTAACCGAGCGCCTCGGCGAGCAGAGGGACTTCGGAGTGGACGACGGCGGACGTCTCGACGACACGATGCCGCGTGAGTGCGCCGATCTCCAGCCGCCCGTTCTCCTTGTGCAGGACGGAAAGCCCGTCGATGCGGTTGATGTCGACCACCAGCGGGGGCCGCACCTGACGCAGGTTCAGCAACGGCACCAGGCTCTGCCCACCCGCCAGCACACGCGCGTCCGGCGTCTCCGCCAGCGCCTCGATGGCCTCATCGAGCGACGAAGCCCGGAGGTAGTCGAACGGAGCGGCCTTCACCGGCGCGCTCCCCGTTTCATCGCGGCCAGCAGCCGGGGTGGCGTGATCGGCAGGGAAGTGATCTCGACGCCGTACTCGCGCAAAGCGTCTTCGACAGCATGCGCGATCGCCGCGCCACCGCCGATCACGCCCGCTTCCCCCATTCCCTTGAAGCCGCCGGGAACGTGCTCGGCGGGGGTCGTCATATGGGAGACGGAGAACGACGGGATCTCGGTCGCCGTCGGCAGCAGGTACCCGGTGAACGACGTGGTCTCCATCCGTCCGTCGGCGCCGTAGACCAGTTCCTCGTACAGCGCCCCGCCGATCGCCTGCGCCGCGCCGCCGTGCAGCTGCCCGTCCACGATCGTCGGATTGATCACGGTGCCGCAGTCGTGCGCGATCAGGTAGTCCAGCAGCGTCACCACGCCGGTCTCCCGGTCGACTTCGGCGAGTACGGCCGTGCAGCCGAACGAGGTCGCGACGTTGACGGGGTCGTAGACCTCGCGCTCCTCCAGCGTCGGCGTCTCGCCTTCCGGCCAGACGCCGTTCAGCCGCCGGTACGCCGCGTCGCCGATCGCGGCCAGCGTGATCTCCTTGCCCGGCACGCCCTTCACCGAAACGACTCCGTCCTCAAGGGACAGATCATCCGGCGAGACCTCCAGGATGTGGCCCGCGACGCGCAGGATCTTCGCCCGTAGCCGCGCCGACGCGTTCAGTACCGCCGCACCGCCGACGGCCGCTCCCCGGCTCGCCGCCGAGCCGTATCCGGTGTACGGGCAGCTGTCGGTGTCCCCGGACAGCACGGTGACGTGGTCGAGCGGGACGCCGAGCGTCTGCGCGGCCACCTGTGCCAGCGTGGTGTGGATGCCCTGACCGATCGCGGACAGTCCGGTGTGGACGGTCACGTGCCCGGTCGAGTCGACCCGGACGACCTCCTCGTCGAAGCCGGAATGCCCCAGCCCGGCGAGATTGACGATCCGGCTCGGCCCGAATCCGGTGAGTTCGTTGTGGAACGAGTACCCGATGCCGACACCGTTCCCGCGTCGCTCGGCCCAGCCCGCCTCTTCGACGGCCTTCAGGCAAAGATCCAGGCAGTCTTCGTAGCGTCCGCTGTCGTAGACGAAAACCGGGCTCTGGTAGGGAAACGCCTCCGGTGGGATGAAGTTCTTGCGCCGTACCGCGTGCGCGTCCACCCCCAGGCGCTTCGCCAGCCGCTCCACCAGCCGTTCGTGCACGAAGTTCGCCTTCGGCAGCCCGTAACCGCGGAACGACCCGTACGGCGAGCGGTTCGTCATCACCGCGACGAGGCTCAGTTCCACGTTCGGGATGGCGTACGGCCCGGTCAGCAACGCCGTCGTCGTCCAGCACGGGCTGGCGCCGGCGGAACCGAGCACGCCGCCGAGCACGCCGTACACCGTGGCACGCAGGCCGGTGATCGTGCCGTCGTCTTTGGCGGCCAGTTCGACGTCGATCTTCTGCTCGCGCGAGTGCGCGGTGGCGACGAAGCTCTCCGCGCGATCCTCGATGAGCTTGACCGGTTTCCCGGTGCGCCGCGAGAGGATCGCCGCCACGACCTCCTCGGGGTAGAAGTCGAACTTGTTCCCGAAGCCGCCGCCCACGTCGGGGGTGCGGACACGGATCTTGTCGATCGAGAGCCCGAGGACTTCTCCCAACAACTCCCGGGCCAGGTTGGGCGCCTGAGTGGAGAGCCAGACGTCGAGCCGGTCGGTGAACGGGTCCCAGGTCGCGACGACACCGCGCGTTTCGAGTGGCGTGCCCATCTGGCGCGCGAAGCGGAACGACTCGGTGAGCACGACGTCGGCCTCGGCGAACGCGGCGGTCACGTCGCCCATCGGGATCGTCCCGGTCCCGGCGATATTGCCCGGCCAGTCTTCGTAGAGCTTCGGGGCGCCGTCCGCCAGCGCCTGTTCGAGGGTGCTGACGGCGGGGAGTTCCTCGTACTCGACCTCGATCAGTTCCAGTGCGTCTTCGGCGGTCGCCCGGTCCTTCGCCGCGACGGCCGCGACGCCCTGGCCGGGATAGCGCACCTTGCCGACGGCCAGCGCGTGGGTCCCGGGGATCCGCATGTCCGGCAGGTTCGCCCAGATCACCGGCTGTGGCGCCTTCGTGCACGACCGCACGTCTTCACCGGTGACCACGGCGAAGACACCGGGATGGGCGTTCGCGGCGGTGACATCGACGCGCACGATCCGTGCGTGCGGAAGGGGACTGCGGAGGACGGCGGCTTCGAGGAGCCCGGGCATCGTGACGTCGTCGATGTACCGCGCCCGGCCGGTGAGCAGGCGGACGTCCTCCTGCCGGGTCACCCGCGCGCCGATCAACCCCTCGCCCATGACCTCACTTTTCCGCACCGGCGGCCCTTCGCGCATCGTGCACACGGGTCACCCGTGCGGATTCGCACGGCCGGACCGTGAACATCGCCGATGGGAATCGCGCGTCGCCGGAACGACGCTCGTCCCATGACACTTTCCCTGGATGAACCGAGGACGGCGCCCCGGTGGCGGTACTTCGCCCGGCACGCGATCGAGATGGCCGTCGCGATGTTCGTGGGCATGGAACTGTTCGCGCCGTTCTGGCCCGAGGCGCCCGGAACCGAGGTGGCGGCGCTGGCCGCGGCGACCGACATGACCGTGGCGATGACGGTCTGGATGCTCTATCGCGGGCACGGCCGTGCGCGGGTGCTCGAGATGGCGGCGGCGATGTACGTGCCGTACCTGCTGCTGCTGATCCCGCACTGGTCCGGCCTGATCCCGGGCGAGGACGTCCTCATGGGCGGTCACGCGCTGATGTTGCCCGCGATGGCGATCGCGATGCTGATCCACCGTCAGGAGTACTCGCTCCAGCACGGTGATCACCGTGCGCATCCCCTTGTCGACGTACTCGGCCACCGTGCGCCGACCTGGATCGCGCTGGCCATGACCATGAGTGCCTGGAGCGACCCGGCCGCGCCCCTGTCCTGGGTCATACTGATCCTCCCGGCGGCGTACCTGTTCTTCGGAGTGATCCGGGGGAGCTTCCGCGATCGACGGCTGCTCGCGATCCAGATCGCCGGGTTCGCCTGCTACTTCGCCTTGGCCGTGGTGGCGGCGAACGCCGATCCGGAGGTCGCCCGCTGGGTCATCGCGGCGGCCTGGGGATCGCACGCGGTGTGGGACTTCGCGCATCATCGGGCGGACGCGGTCGCGCCGCGCTGGTGGTCGGAGTGGTGCGGTGTGGTCGACCTCGTCGTCGCCGTCACGATCGTGGTGTTCTGGTGAGCTCTAGCATCGGGGCCGTGACCGGGAACCTCACCGACCTCGCCGACGGCGACCAGCGGCTGCGCGGTGTCCGGTCGACGATCCTCGCGGCGGTGGCCGTGATGGGCGGAGGATGCTTCGCGGTGCCGGTGGTCGCGGTGTTCCGCGAGCCGGAGCCGGTCCGGCAGTGGCTCGCCGTGGCGGGGCTGCTCATCCTGGCCATCGCCTACGCCGCGGCCTTGTTCGCGGAGCGATCGCCCGCCGGCCGCCGCTGGGGTTTCGCCGCGGCGACCGCGGTTTCGATCCCGCTCGTCGCCCCGGCCGGTCCGGGCGACATGTTCACCTGGGCGTGGATCGGCGGTGCCGCGGCGGGGTTCGCGCCGCTGCTGTTCGCGGGCCGCTTCCGCTGGGTGGCGCCCGCGGTGATCGTCGCCGCGACGGTGGTCGCCGGGGTGTTCACCGGCGGCTCCCCGCTCGTCCACGGCCTGATCGCCGCCGCACTCGCGGGCACGATCCTCGCGACCATCGTGCTGCCGTCCCGGTTGTGGGAGCTGCTCCTGCAGGCCAGGGCCGGACGTGAGGCGCGGGCTCGGCTCGCGGTCAGTGAGGAGCGGCTGCGGTTCGCACGGGACGTCCACGATCTGCTCGGCCATCGCCTGGCGGTCATCGCGCTCAAGGCGGAACTGGCCGCCCGGCTGAGCGGCACCGATCCGGACCGGGCGGCGCGCGAGGCGGCGGAGGCACAGAACCTGGCGACGTCCGCGTTGTCCGAGGTACGCGAGGCCGTCCACGGTTATCGCGAGGTGGACCTCGGTGATCAGCTGCTGGCGGTGGAGAACGTGCTCCGGGACGCGGGGATCCGTTGTACCGTGCGGCATCCGGAAGACGATCCGCCCGCCGCGACGGCGACCCAGCTCGCGCTGGCGTTGCGCGAGGCCTGTACGAACGTGCTGCGGCACAGCACCGCCGGATGGTGCACGATCGAGATCCGCCGGGATCCGGAGGAGGTGCGGATGACCATCGCCAACGACGGTGCGGGCAAGGCCGTCGCGGACGGGCTCGGCTTCGGGCTGCGGGGTACCTCCGAACGGCTCGCCGGACTGGGCGGCACCCTGCGCACCCGTCGCGAGGACGACGTCTTCACCCTCGACATCTCGGTTCCCGCGCCGTGATCCGCGTCCTGCTCGCCGACGACGAGGACCTCATCCGGGACGCCCTGGCGGCGTTGCTGGAGCTGGAGGAGGACCTCGAAGTGGTCGCGCGGGCGGCCGACGGCAGGGCCGCCGTCGACGCCGCCCGCGCGCACCGGCCCGACGTCGCCGTCGTCGACCTGCAGATGCCGGGACTCGACGGACTGGAGGTCACCGCCGAACTGGCCAAGGCCCTGCCGTCCTGCGCCGTGGTGATCCTCACCGGCCGGGGACGGCCGCCCCATCTGCGGCAGGCGTTGCACGCGGGCGCGAAAGGCTTTCTCCCCAAGGGATCGCCGGGCGGCGCGCTGGCCGACGTGATCCGCCGGGTGCACGCCGGTTCCCGCTACGTCGACCCCGCATTGGCCGCCGACGCGCTCACCGCGCCGCCGTGCCCGCTGACCCCGCGTGAGCTGGAAGTATTGCGGCTGGCCGAATTCGACACCCCGGTGACCGCGATCGCGCGTCGTACCGGGCTTTCCGCCGGCACGGTGCGCAACCACCTCTCGGCCGTCGTCACGAAACTCGGCGCTGCCAGCCGGTCCGAGGCGTTCCGGGTCGCCACCGCCAACGGCTGGCTCTGAGTCACCCGATCTTCGCGCCCGATTGGACAAGCATTCAGTCCTCTAGATGCTCATGGCCGCCCGGTCGGCTTCCGGAAGCCACTGCCGCTCCGCGTCGAAGGGCCGGTAACCGGACTGGACGTGCTCGACCAGCAGCGACAGCGTCGGGTGCTTGTTTTCGTGCCGCCACAACAGGGAGAACGGGTACACCGGCGTCGGATCGACGAGCGGGATCCGGACGACGTCCGGATGCCAGGGCACATGCGTCTTCGCGCCGACGAAACCCACGCGGTCCTTCGCCGTACTGAGTACCTCGATGTGGTGCTCCAGCCCGAAGTTCGGTCCGTCGGTGTCGGCGAGGACGCCGAACGCCGGGCACAGCTCCTGCCAGAACTCCGCCCATTCACTGGCCCGCGCGCTGTACGGCATCCAGGCCGTGAGCCCGGCGAGTTCCGCCATCGCGACCTGTCGCCGCCGTGCGAGCGGGTGCCGCCTGCCGACCAGCAGGTTCGCGGGCTCCAGATAGGCGGGTGTGCGGCTGATCGCAGGGTCGGTCACGGTGCTGACGCGGGCGAAGGCGGCGTCGACCGAATCGGGCAGCATCGGCCGTCGCTGCGCGCCCAGCCCCGGCGTGACGAGTTCCAGTTCGACGTCGTGGTCGGCGTGGAACGCCCGGATCACCTCCATGGTCGCCAGCCGCGTGCCGAGGACGTCGACGCGCAGCGGACGGCGCCTGCCCCGGAGCTGCTCCACGGCCTGGTCCGCGAGGCCGATCAGCGCCCGGGCGTGCTTGAGGAAAGCCTCGCCGTTTTCGGTCGGTTCGGCCCCTCCGCGCGTCCGCGACAGCAGCTGTACGCCGAGATCCGCCTCCAGCTTGGCGACCCGTTTGGAGACCGCCTGCTGGCTCATCTCCAGCCGGATCGCCGCCTCGCCGAAGTACCGGTCTTCGGCCACCGCGACGAACGCGCGGACCGCGCCCAGATCCAGCTCCACTGTGCACTCCCTCCAGACTCGTGAGTGGTAATGACGGTTCTAACCGTCATTACCACTCACGAGTCTGGAGGGGCACCGGCGGATCCTTCCCGTGGGCCCGGCACGGCCGCCACCTGATTACCGTGCGGGTAGGAATCCCCTTCTCGAAAGGAAGACATCGTTGAAGATCCTCGTGGTCGGCGCCACCGGAACCATCGGGGCCGCGGTCTCCGACGCCCTCACCGCGCGCGGGCACACCGTGCTCCCCGCGTCCCGCTCCGGCGAGTTCCGGGTGGACGTCGAACGGCCTGGCACGCTCGACGCGCTGTTCGACGCCGAGCCGGACATCGAGCACGTCGTGTGCTGCGCGGGAAGCGGCTCGCTCGTCCCCATCGACGGCGGCACGGACGAAGAGTTCGTCCAAGGGCTGCAAGGGAAACTGCTCGGCCAGGTGTTCCTGCTGCGGCACGCGATCCCCCGGCTGCCGGACGGCGGTTCCGTGACGCTGACCGCGGGCCGGATCCCGGAGACGTTGCGCGGCAGCGCGTTCGGCGTGCTGACCAACGTGGGCCTCGAAGCGTTCGTCGCCGCCGCGGCCCGCGAATTGCCGCGCGGCCTCCGCGTCAACGCCGTCAGCCCTGGTTGGGTGAGCGAGACGCTGGCCGCGCTCGGCGAACCGGACGGCGGCACCCCGGCGGCGGAGGTCGCGCGGAGCTACGTCGAGGCGGTGGAGACCGCCGGCCTGACAGGGCAGACGCTGGAGCCCTGATCGACGACGGAAGTGGACACCGTGACCGGTTATCGGCTAGCTTCGGCCCGGTGAAGTGGACACGGTGTTCACTTAAGGAGGATCCGATGACTCCGCTGCCGCGCGAGCGGTTTCCCGCCGCGAACCGCTGGGCCTACCTCAATCACGCCGGGATCTGCCCGCTGCCCACGTCGTCGGTGGAGGCCATGCACCGGCAAGCCGTCGAGGTGTCGCTGGACGGCGAGTTCACCTACGCCGCCCACAGCGAGGCCGTCGAACGGGCCCGCGTTTCGGCCGCGACTCTGATGGGGGTACCCGCGCGCGACGTCGCCTTCGTCAAGAACACCAGTACCGGCCTGGGTTTCGTCGCGAACGGACTCGAGTGGTCGGCGGGCGACCGTGTCGTCATCCCGGACCTCGAGTTCCCATCGACGTTGTATCCGTGGCTCGCGCTCGCCGATCGTGGCGTGGTGGTGGACCGGGTGCGCCCGGACGGCCCCGGCGGCAGGCTCACCACCGAGGCCTTCGCCGAGGTGATCGCCGCTGGTCCGCCGCCCAGGCTCGTGGTGACCAGCTGGGTCCAGTTCGGTCGCGGCTGGCGGGTCGATCTCGCCGCGCTGAGCCGGTTGTGCCGGGAGGCGGGCGCGCTGTTCTGCGTCGACGTGATCCAAGGGCTCGGCGTGCTCCCGGCGCGGCTGGCGGACTGGGGTGTCGACTTCGCGATGGCCGACGGGCACAAATGGCTGCTGGGCCCGCAGGGCTGCGGCGTGCTCTATGTGCGGGAGTCCTGTTTGGACCTGCTGCGGCCGCTGGAACCGGGCTGGAACTCCGTCGTCCATCGGGAAGAATGGGACAACCTGGCGTACGCGCCGGACGACACCGCCCGGCGTCTGGAAGGTGGGATGCCGAACATCGCCGGGATCCTCGGCCTCGGTGCCTCGATCGACCTGCTCCTTTCGGCGGGTGTCGACGAGATCTGGTCGCATGTGGACGGTCTCGGCGACCGGCTTTCCGCCGGCCTGACCGAGATCGGTGCGACGGTGCTGACGGACCGCGCCGAGGGGCATCGGTCCGGAATCGTGAGCGCCCACGTCGACGGACCGCCGGTCCCGCTGCTGGCGGAACGACTGAAGTCGCGCGGGATCGCGGTTTCGGCGCGCTCCGGCGGGCTCCGCGTCTCGCCGCACGGCTACAACACCGAAGAGGACATCGATCGCCTCATCGGCGCGCTGAAGGAGATCGTGCCCTGATTTTCGTTTGACCGCGCTGACACAGTGCATTGTCGTGGCGAACCATGACAATGACAGGAACGAACTCCTCCGGCTGGCCGGACTGACGACGCCGATGGCGCTGCGGGTGGCGGTCACCCTCGGCCTGCCGGACCGGTTGTCCGGCCGGGCCGAAACCGCCGACGAACTCGCGGCGGAACTCGGCCAATCCCCGCTCGCGCTCGGCCTGCTGCTGGGGCATCTCACCACGCTCGGCGTCTTCGAAGCGACACCGAGCGGCTATCGCACCACCGCGTACGGCGCGAACCTCCGCGCCGACGCGGGCAACGGCCTGGCCGGGCTCCTGGACATGGAGGCGGCGGGCGGGCGCGGCGAACTGGCGATGGTCGAACTCGCGCACAGCATCGCCACCGGCCAGGCGGCGTACCCCCGTCGCTACGGCCAGGACTTCTGGGCCGACCTCGCCGAACATCCCCGGCTGCGTGAGTCGTTCGACCGGCAGATGACCCAGCGGTTCAGCGCGCAGATCCCCGGCCTCGTCGCCGGTTTCGACTGGTCCCGCTTCGGCACGATCGTCGACGTCGGCGGCGGCCACGGAAGCCTGCTCGCCGCGATCCTGACGGCGAACCCCTCCGTGCGCGGCCATCTCGTGGACCTCGGGCCCACCGCGGCGGGCGCCCGGGAGACCTTCCGCGAACTGGGTCTCGAAGACCGGACCGAGGTGACCGCGGGCAGCTTCTTCGATCCGCTCCCGGCGGGGGCGGACGCCTATCTGCTGTCCGACATCCTCCACGACTGGGACGACGAGCACGCGCACCGCGTCCTGGCCCGCTGCGCCGAAGCCGCAGGTCCTGGCGGCCGGGTCCTCGTCATCGAGGCGGTCGGCGGACTCGGCGCCCAGACCGAGTGGGACCTGGTCATGCTCGTGCTCTACGGCGGCAGGGAGCGGCGCCTCGACGAACTTCGCGAACTCGCCGCCGCCGACGGCCTGGTCTTCGACTCCGTCACCACGCTCACCGACCAGCGGAGCCTCCTGGAATTCCGGATCCAAGATATTCCTTGACAAGAATATTCTCTTGGATGAATACTTCTCGGCATGGAGCAGATCGCAGCAGCACTGGGAGACGGAGCGCGGTGGCGCATCGTCGAACTCCTCGCCGAGCGGCCTCGTTCCGTCGGTGAGCTCGCCGAGCTGACCGGCCTTCGGCAGCCGCAGACCACCAAGCACCTCCAAACCCTCGCCCGCGTCGGTCTCGTGACGGTCTTCCCGCTCGGGCAGCGTCGCGTCTACGCGGTCGAGGCGGCTCCGCTGAAGGAACTCGAAAACCGGCTGGGCGCGCTGGTCGCGACCATCACGGCGAACGAAGGCGAGCGGGATGTCCTCGCGCGCTACCGGTCCGCGATCGACGCGGAAACCAAGGCCGCGGACCGGGACCGGTGGGCGGACGGACGCGCGTTCTCGTTCGACCGCGCGCTGTCCGCGCCGCGGGACGTCGTCTGGCGGCACTGGACCGACCCGGAGCTGCTCGCGTCCTGGTGGGTGCCCCCGTCGATGACCGTCACCGACTGCGTCATCGAACCGTGGACGGGCGGACGTGCCGTTCTCGACTATCGCGACGCCGAGGGGCGCTACCGCTCCGCGGGGAAGGTCCACGCCGCGAAGGAACTCGAACACCTCGAGTTCGACCTCTCGGTGCTGGACGCCAAGGGGGAAACCTTCTTCACCGGTCACTACGACCTGAGGTTCACCGAGACGCCGGGCGGCACCCGGCTCCGGCTGGACCTGCGCATCACCGAAACCACCGTCGAGGCCGTCCCCTTCATCGCCGGGATCGAAACCGGCTGGGGCCAGGTGCTCGACAACCTCGCAGCCCGACTCACCAAGGAAAAGGACTGAACGACATGACGAACTCGACCGGCCGCCGCGTCACCGCGAACATCAGCCTCACCCTCGACGGCCACTACAGCGGCCCCGGCGGCCCCGGCGACATGGGTGCGATCGTCTCGTACGCGACCACCGACGTCGCACGGGGACACCTCGCCCGCATCCACGAAAACGCGACGACGGCGCTGCTCGGCAGACTGAACGCGGAGGGCTTCCTGGGCTTCTGGCCGATGGTCGCCGCCGACGAGAACGCCGACCCGCGCGACCGTGCCTACGCGAAGTGGCTGGTGGACGCGGAAAAGGTGGTCCTCTCGAAGACGCTGACCGAGGCGCCCTGGGACCGCGCCCGCGTGGTGAACGCCCCCGCCGCGGAGGTCGTCGCCGGCCTCAAGGCCGAGGGGGAGGGCGACATCCTGGTCAACAGCAGTGCGAGCGTCATCAAGGCACTGCTCGCCGACGACCTGATCGACCGGCTGTACCTGATGATCTGCCCCGAGATCACCGGCGGCGGGCAGCGGCTGTTCGTCGACGGCCTTCCGGCGTCGAAGTGGAAGCTGGCTTATCAGGAGGTCGGGGAACTGGGGGAGATGGCCGTGGTCTACGACCGGGCGCGCTGATCGTCCGGCGCCTCGCCTTCGATGGCGGAGGCTGGGCGCCGCGACTCGCCGACGGGCTGAAGGGCGCTTTCCCCGCATCGCACGCGGGGAAAGCGCCCTTCGCCGCGTGAGATGAGGTGAAGGGCCCCTTCAGCCCCCGCTTTGGGTGGGCTGAAGGTGAGGCGAAGCTCGGAAAGCGTCGATCGCGAGTGCGGCGAAGCGCCGCGAAGCCGCGATCCGGGTGGCCGGTGAGGCGGCGTGGATGCCGCTGTTGGCCATGATCACGAGGATCAGGTCGTCCAGGACGAAGTCGGGGCGCAGGTGGCCCGCCTCCTTGGCGAGACGCGCCAGTTCGGCGATCGAGTTCAGGGCGTGTTCCCGGTCCGCGGTGAAATCGAGCGCGCGGGGGAAGGTCGTCATGAAGGCCGCGGCGAAACCTCGGTCGCGCGCCTGCAGCTCGAAGAGCTTCTCGATCACGCCGCGGAAGCCGCGCCACGGATCCGGATCGGCGAGCCCCTCGTCGGCGACGACGTAGCAGGCGCGCATCTGGTCCTTGAACGCCTCGGTGACCAGCTGTTCCTTGGTCGGGAAGTGGCGGTACAGGGTGGCGGGGCCCACCGCCGCGCTGCGCGCGATCTCCCGCATCGGCACGTTCAGGCCTTCGGCGGCGAACACCGTGCGGGCCGCGTCGAGGATGCGTTCGCGGTTGTCCCTGGCGTCGGAGCGCAACGTCTGAGGCAAACGATCGGGCACGCTCTCACTTTAGCCAAACGGACGCCTGCGTCCGTTAGCGTCCGCCGTCGAGTTCCCCGAGATCCCAGGAATGGAGACGACAGTGAAGGCAGTCGCGGTGCGGGCGTTCGGAAGCCCGGATGGTCTCGAGGTCGTCGACCTCCCCGATCCGGCTCCCACCGCCGGGCAGGTGCTCATCGACACCGAAGCGATCGGTGTGGGCGGTGTCGACGTGATGATCCGGAGCGGTGTCATCGCCGATGCGGGGATCGCGGACGGTCACATCCTCGGTGGCGAGATCGCTGGCACCGTGGCAGCGGTCGGCGACGGTGTCGACCCGGCCTTGGCCGGTCAGCGAGTCTGGGCGTTCATCGGCATGGGCGGCGGTTACGCCGAGCAGGCGCTCGCCCCGGCCGAAGCGCTCATCCCCCTCCCCGCGGACCTGTCGGCCGTCGACGCGGTGACGCTCGGGACCTCCGGGATGGTGGGCCACTTCGGGCTGCGCCACGCCCACTTCACCCCCGGCGAGTCGGTGCTGGTGCGCGGCGCGGCGGGCGGCATCGGGATCATGACGGTCCAGCTCGCGGCCCGCGCCGGTGCCGGGGCGGTGGCTGTCACGACGTCGTCGGCCGGACGGGGCGAGCGGCTGCGCGAACTCGGCGCGACCCACGTGCTGGACCGGGCCGGCGAGGGACACGGCCCGGCGGGCTACGACGTCATCATCGACATCGCCGGCGGCGCGGACCTGCCGTCGTTCTTCGGCAAGCTGAATCCGAACGGTCGCATGGTGGCCGTCGGCGCGGTCGCGGGCTATCCGCCGCCCGACTTCGCCATGGCGCTGTTCGCGGCGTTCCGGAAGTCGCTGTCGTTCGCGACCTTCAGCGCGGACACCGTGGCCGAAACCGACCGGCGCGTCGTGACCGCCGAGTTGTTCGCCGCCGCGGGCCGCGGCGAACTGGCCTCGGTGGTGCACGAGGTGCTGCCGCTGGAGCAAGCCGTCCAGGCACACCGGAAAATGGACGCCGGTGAGGTGTTCGGCAGGATCGTTCTCGTGCCCCGGTGACGTCTGGGGTGGGCCCGGAGAGACTCGAACTCTCACTGGCACGGACCTAAACCGTGTGCCTCTGCCAATTGGGCTACGGGCCCCAGTACCGCCTCGAAATCGTATCGTGCGACACGATCGGCCTTACTCGGCGTGGCCGATGCCGCCCGCGGGGTCGTCGTCCTCTAACGTGGGGCCCCTGCAGGTACGTTGCGGCGAGGAGGACACGTGGCTCGCGATCCCGAGACCATCGAGCGTGAGATCGAGCAGGCCAGGAACGCGCTGGTCGCCACGCTCGACCAGCTGGGCACGAAGGCGAACCCCGCGAAGCTGGTGGATTCCGCGAAGACCGGCCTGCGCGCGAAGCTGGACGAGCCCAAGGTGAAGTACCCGCTCATCGGCGGGGCGGTGCTGATCGGCGTGCTGCTGATCCGCAAGCTCCTGAAGTAGGTCTCAGGAGGTCTGGGCCGCCTTGGCGGGCGTCTTGGCGGGCTCAGCCTTCTTCTTGCTCTTCGCCTCGTCGACGGCCTTCGGGAGTTCCTTGCCCTGGGGCACCGGCGGCTTGGCGTTGATCTTCTCCTTGGCCTTGCCGTTCGCCGGGGGAGGAACCACGAGCGGTTCGATCTCCGGAAGCGTGAGCCTCGCCGTCATGTAGGCGGCGGTGAACTCGAGCGCACTGCCGTTGAGCAGGTGCACCACGGTCGACCGTTCGGGCGGGGACAGTTTCTCGACCAGCTGGTCGGCCCGGTCCCGGGCCGCGATGATGCCCGGCGCGCGACCGGTCAGTTCCTTACCGGAGCCGCTGACCGTGACCTTCCAATCGTCGTCCTCCTGGACGTACGACGCGGTGATCGGTTCGGTCATCCGCCTCACCCCTCTCCTCGCGAGCATGCGTCACTCCTGTGGACTTCGCCACCCCGACACCATGACGCCACTTTTCGGAAGTGGCGCCCCCTCCTGGTGGAGGCCGTGACTGTCCATCAGAGTTTCTACAGTGTCATCGATACAGTAGGACAACTCTGTGTCACAAGACACTGGCGGCAATGTGCTCTGAGTGACGACCGAATGGCCTAATGCACGCGCATCTTCACAGTCGCTTCAGCGAGCCCTCGCCGAGAGGCCTGACCAGAGGATGTCCATCGCGTATTCGGTGGCCTTTTCGGGGCTGACGTCCTCGTGTCGCTCGCACCAGATCGCGAGCCGCTCGCAGGCGCCGACGACGAACTCCGCGGACGCCTCGGCGCGCAGGTCGTCGCCCACTTCGAAGTAGCCGCCCATCAGCGCTGCGATCAGATCGGTCTGCTGGCGCCGGGTCTGCTCGATCTCGTCGGCGGCCGGTGTGCCGATGAGCGCCATTTCGTGCCGGAGGAGCGACCAGGCCTGCCGCCGTTCCCGGATGAAGACGAAGAAGGCGAGCAGTCCTCGCCGCAGTGCCTCCTCGGCGGTGGCGGCGCCGACCGTCGCCTGTTCGGTGGCTTCGCGCAGCGCTGTCCTGGACTGCTGGATGCAGGCCAGCAGCAGTCCCTCTTTCGAGTTGAAGTACTCGTAGAGCATCGGTTTCGAGACGCCGACGCGTTCGGCGATCTCGTCCATCGACGCCGCGCCGTACCCGCGTTCGGAGAAGACCTCTTCGGCGATTTCGATCATCTGCCGCATCCGCTCCGCTCGTGGCATGCGTTTGCGCTTCACCGTCGTCACCACAACACTCTACCGAAGGTAACCTACTTCGAGTAAGGTGTACTCCCGGTAACAGGTAATGCGAACGAGAGGTCGGGGTCATGGGCAACCGCACCGAGACCGGTGTCGTCATCGTCGGGACCGGCTTCTCCGGTCTGGGCATGGCGATCCAGCTGCGGAAAGAGGGCCGCGAGGACTTCGTCATCCTGGAGAAGGCCGACGACGTGGGCGGCACCTGGCGGGACAACACCTACCCCGGCTGCGCCTGCGACATCCCCTCGCATATGTACTCGTTCTCGTTCGAGCAGAACCCCGGCTGGTCCCGCGCGTATTCGCCGCAGCCGGAGATTTGGCGCTACATGCGCGATGTCGCCGACAAGTACGAGCTTCGCCGCTTCATCCGCTTCGGCCAGGAGATGACCGGCGCCCGCTGGGACGCCGACGAGAACCGCTGGCACGTCGCGTCGAAATCGGGTGACGAGTTCGTCGCGCCCGCGCTCGTCGCCGGGGTCGGCGCGCTGCACCTGCCGCAGATCCCGAAACTGCCGGGCATCGAGGACTTCAAGGGCCGCGCGTTCCACTCCGCGCGCTGGGAGCACGACTACGACCTCACCGGCAAGCGGGTCGCCGTGGTCGGCACCGGCGCGAGCGCGATCCAGTTCGTCCCGCAGATCGCGAAGGACGTCGAGGAGCTGACGCTCTTCCAGCGGACGCCGCCGTGGATCATGCCGAAGCCGGACCGCGAGATGCCGACGGCCCTGCGGACGGCGTTCCGATCGGTTCCGTTGCTGCAGCGTGCTTTCCGCGATGTCCTCTACTGGGGACTCGAAGCGCGGGCGATCGGCTTCAACGGGCAGCCATGGGTGATGAAGATCGGCGAGCGCATCGCGAAGCGCAACATCTTCAAGAGTGTCAAGGATCCTGAGCTGCGCCGGAAGCTGACGCCGGACTACACCATGGGCTGCAAGCGGGTCCTGGTCTCCAACGACTACTACCCGGCGCTCGCGCGGGACAACGTCGACGTCGTCACCGAAGGCGTCAAGGAGGTGCGCGAGCACAGCGTCGTCGACGGCGCCGGGGTCGAGCACGAGGTCGACGCGATCATCTACGGCACCGGATTCCACGTCACCGACGCCTTCGACGACCTGGAGATCATCGGACGGGACGGTCGCAACCTCGGCAAGGAGTGGGCGGCCGAAGGGATGCGGACCTATCAGGGCATCACCGTCTCCGGGTTCCCGAACCTGTTCTTCCTGCTCGGCCCGAACACCGGCCTGGGGCACAACTCCGTGGTGTTCATGATCGAAGCGCAGATCTCCTACGTCGCACAGGCGCTGCGGCTCGCCGGCGGCAAGGCGCTCGACCCGCGGCCGGAGGCGCAGGAGCGGTTCAACGGCGAGATCCAGCGCAAACTCGCCAAGGGCATCTGGACGCAGGGCGGCTGCAAGAGCTGGTACCTGGACGCGAAGGGCGTCAACCGGACGATCTGGCCCGGCTTCACCTGGCGATACTGGCTGGACACCCGCAAGGTGCGGCGCGAGGACTACGAACTGCTCGGCTGAACCGCCGAACGCGCGTGAAGGCCCCCTTCCCCTCGGCTCAGCCGAGGGGAAGGGGGCCTTCACGCGCAAGAGGGGAGGTCCGCTTCCCTCTTGCCTGGGGGGCGAGCGTGGAGGATTTGGGACGTTCAACGTCCCAAATCCTCCACGCTCGGTGCGCCCCGCGTCCATGAAGGAATTGGGACACTCAACGTCCCAATTCCTTCATTGACGGCCTGCACCATGACGACTAGGCAGCCGACGCCACTCACATCGGGCCGTTGCCACTCGGGGAGAGCCCTCCGAGCTGGGCAAAAAAAGGGGGAGGTCCGTGAAAGCCCAGATGGGGGGGCAAGGCCTTCACGGACCAGGGAGAGCCGCGCTCATGAGGGGTTGAGCCGGCGAAGCCTTCCGATGAGATCGACGGTGGGGATGCCGCAGAGCTCGGCCATCCGTTCCAGCGCGGGGAAGTCGAGGTTGACCTCGGCATTCCCGGCGTCGCCCGAGCGCTTGAGGCGGTCGTCCGCCCACCGTCGCAGGGGGAGCAGTTCTTCCTGGTCGTCCTTGATCACCAGGCGCAGGTCGATCCGGACCCGGCCCGGTTCGTCGACGAACACGCGGCGATGCACCTTGGCCAGCAGATCCTGTGGCAGTTCGTCCATCGCGACGCACAGTTCGACCAGCCGCACCACGGAACAGTGCCGGGTGCCCAGTTCGTAGGTGGCCAGCGTCTGGAGCGAGATCTCGCTCTGCAGATGCTGGTTCAGCTCCTTGCGTGTCCAGCCACGCTTACGGCGGAGCTTGCGGAGCTCGTCTCCGAGTATCCGCTGATAGGCCTCAGCGTCGATCAGCACTCCCCAACCCCTGCCTTGCCAACCTTCTCCACCGCTCACCCCCGGTGACCGAGGGGGGATGAGCGCACTCACGTGAATGAAAGTCGGCAGACCCTCCGCTCTTACGCGGTTTCGGGGGTGCTTTTTCTCCGGATTTTGGTCCGTTGGTCCGAACGGGTTAACGCGGCGGCCTTGAGGCGTCGATACAGAGGCTCGTGAGTGGTAATGAGGGTTAGAACCGTCATTACCACTCACGAGCC
>NZ_ASJB01000095.1 GCF_000478275.1 Amycolatopsis orientalis DSM 40040 = KCTC 9412 | reverse complement strand
TTTTTTCAAGCAGAAGACGGCATACGAGATCGATTGTGAAGTCCATCGGCGTCAAGTGCCCGAAATGCCGTGAAGGCGAAATCGTGGAGCGCAGCAGCAAGCGGAAGCGAGTGTTTTATGGCTGCGATCGCTTTCCGGACTGTGACTTTGTTTCCTGGGACCAGCCGCTCGCTCGTCCTTGCCCGAAATGCGGTGGGCTGCTCATTGAGAAAAAATTGAAAA
>NZ_ASJB01000094.1 GCF_000478275.1 Amycolatopsis orientalis DSM 40040 = KCTC 9412 | reverse complement strand
AGCGGAAGCCATTCGGGTGCGTTTGGAGGATAACGCCCATGTGAAGCGTCACCGGTCGCCGTTTGCGGCAGTTCCAGCGAAGGAGGGAGAACACGGTGTATAAATCGTTCTACTCTCTTTCGCGGGAGCCGTTTGCGAAAGAAACCGCCCCGTCCGAGGCGTATCAAGGGGCAGCGTTTCAAGAAGCGCTGCGGGCGCTGGAGTACGTGAAACGAACCCGGGGAATCGGGCTGTTGACCGGAGAACCGGGGGCGGGCAAGACATTCGCCCTTCGAGCGTGGAAAGAATCGTTGTCCCCTTCTTTGTATCACGTAGTCTACTTCCCGTTATCGACCGG
>NZ_ASJB01000093.1 GCF_000478275.1 Amycolatopsis orientalis DSM 40040 = KCTC 9412 | reverse complement strand
GCGCAAGGAAGGGGGCCATCATGTACTGGGGAAGGTGTGAAGGTCGAGTTTCCTCGGCTCAGCCGAGGGAAGGGCCCCTTCACGCGCTACCGCTGTGACTGATGGTGTCACTGAGCCTGGTGGCCGGCCGCTAACGAACCTACCTCCGGTAGGTACCTAAACACCCTTGGTTCTAACCCTCATTACCACTCACGACTACCTGAGCCCCCGCCGTCTCGCCTCAGTAGTCCTTGAGTACCAACGCGTTCGACGCTTCGGTCAGCGGCCGCATCGCCGCCTTCATCACCCGCGAGCTGAACGGCAGACGGCTGAGCAGCCGCATCGACTGGATCTGTTTCCACTGCGCGAACCGCGTATGTTTCCGCTGGTTCAACGCCGCCAGCGCTTGGTTCCGCAGCACGAACGGCCGCATTTCCGTTTCGTACGTGGCGAAAGCGGCGCGATGGTCGCGAGCGGTGGCAAGTGAACCCGCCAGCACGTAAGACCCGACCAGCGCCAAACTGGTGCCCTGTCCCGAAAGCGGCGAAGGGCCATAACCCGCGTCGCCGACCAGCGCGACCCGCCCTTCGGTGAACCGGTCCATCCGGATCTGCGTCATCGAGTCGAAGTACAGCTCGCTCGAAGCCATTTCCCGCACGAGTCGCGGCACTTCCCAGCCTTGGCCGTGGAATCGGTCGGCGATGAGTTTTCGTTGCTGCTCAAGGTCATGACGGTCGAAATCGAGTTCCGGTGACTGGAAGCCGAGCATCGCCCGCGCCTCCGTGTTCCCCCGCGCGCTGTAGATGCCCGCCATTTTCCCCGGCGTCAGGTGGAAGGTCTGCCAGCGGTCCAAGTCGAGGAAATTCGGGACGGTGAACACCGCCAGATACGTGTCCAGATGGTGCGAAAACTCTTTCTCCGCACCGAAAACGAGGGAACGTACGGCGGAATGCTGCCCGTCCGCGCCGACGACGAGAGCGAAGTCCCGCGCGTCGCCGTGGGCGAAGGTGATCCGTACTCCCTCTGCGTGCTGCGCGATCCCGGTGATCCAGTCGCCGTAGACGTACTCGACACCTTCCTGCGCGACCGAAGCGAGGACATCGGTCAGGTCGTCCCGCAGGATCTCGACGTCGTCGCTGTCGGTGAGCCCGCCGGTCAGCGTGTGTTCGGTGACCTTCGCCAGCGTCTTCCCGGCCCCGTTCACGAACGACATCCCGCGCATGTCAGTTCTCAGCTCCCGAAGCCGCTCAAGCACTCCCATCCGCTCGACGACGCCGAGTGCCGTGCCGCGGACGTCGACGGCGTGCCCGCCGACCCGCGGTGCCGGTGCCCGCTCGACGACGGTCGGCGCGAAGCCGTGCCGCCGCAGCCAGTACGCGAGCGTCGTCCCGGCGATCCCCGCCCCCGAAATCAGTACCTGCCGCATGCGAACTCCCCTGTGTACGCTGTTTTGAAGCACTGCGTACAACGTATGAGCAGCACGGCAGCGAACCTGGAAAAAGCAGCTGGGAATCCTTGGTGCACTAGTGCGGTGCACCTAGTGCACTGGCGGGAACGGGCCGCGGGGCGAACAAGCGCACTACGGCGAGGAGTCGACCATGACCGATCCGCCCTACCTGCGGATCGCCGCCGAGATCCGCCGCCGGATCGTCACCGGCGAGCTGCGCGAGGGCCAGAAAGTCCCTTCGACGCGTCAGATCATCGCCGAGTGGGGAGTCGCGATGGCGACCGCGACGAAGGTGCTCGCCACCCTCAAACGTGACGGTCTGGTCGTCGCCAAACCCGGCGCCGGCACGGTCGTCACGGGTCGTACCCCGAAAGCCACGCCGAGAACCGAGCCGGAGCTGTCACGCGAGCGGGTGGTGCGGGCCGCGATCCGGATCGCCGACGCCGAGGGCATCCGCGCGCTCTCCATGCGACGCATCGCGTCCGGTCTCGGCGTCGCGCCGATGGCGCTGTATCGCCATGTCTCCGCGAAGGACGACCTCATCCTCGAAATGGCCGACGTCGCGCTCGGCGAGATCCGCTTCCCGCCCGATCCGCCGCCCGGCTGGCGGGCGCAACTGGAGTTGATGGCCAGGGCCCAATGGGCGCTCTTCCGCCGTCATCCCTGGCTCGCGCAAGCGCTTTCGGTCACCCGTCCGCAGCCGTTGCCGAATCTGCTCCAGCACGCAGACTGGGCCACCCGCGCACTCGACGGTCACGGCCTCCCGCCGTCGACGATCATGTACGCGCACATCACGATCTTCAACCACGTCCGCGGCACCGCCCTCAATTTCGAGGCCGAGGCGGAATCCGAATCCGGCACCGCGCTCACCGCCGACGACTGGCTCGCCGAACACGAGCCGATCCTCTGGGACCTCGTCTCGGGCGGCCGGTTCCCGAACTTCACCGATGTCGTCATGCGCGCCCCGTTCGACTTCGATCTCGACACGCTCTTCGAGTTCGGTCTTCAACGTCTCCTCGACGGCTTCGCGGTTCTCCTCGCGAAGGCGGGTTAGCCTCACCCCATGTCCTTCCCCAGTCCCGCCGCTCGTTCCGACGTCCCGCCGTTCCACGTCATGGACGTCCTTTCGGCCGCGCAGGCCCGGCAGCGCAGTCACGGCGACCTGGTCCCGCTGGTCGCTGGGCAGCCGTCCGCGCCGGCGCCGGGGCCGGTGCTCGAAGCCGCCCAGCGGGCGCTGAAGGACCACACCCTCGGCTACACCGAGCAGCTCGGCATCCTGGAGCTGCGCGAGGCCGTGGCGGCGCACTACAACCGCACCTACCCGGTCGACGTGAGCCCGCAGGACGTCATCATGACGACCGGTTCGTCCGGCGGTTTCCTGCTTTCGTTCCTCAGCGCCTTCGAAGCGGGGGACCGCGTCGCGATGGCTCGCCCCGGCTATCCGGCCTACCGCAACCTGCTGAAGGTGCTCGGCTGCGAGGTCGTCGAGTTCGCCACCGGACCCGAGACGAACTTCCAGCCGACCGTCGGCCTGCTCGACGAACTGGGGCCGGTCAAGGGACTCATCGTGGCCAGCCCGAGCAATCCCACCGGAACCGTGCTGCCACCGGGTGAACTCGCCGCGATCAGCGGCTGGTGCGCGTCACGCGGCGTGCAGTTGATCAGCGACGAGATCTACCACGGGATCTCCTACGGAGCCGGACTCGACTGCGCCTGGCAGTACGGGAGCGAGGCGCTCGTCCTCGGCTCGTTCTCGAAGTACTTCGCCATGACCGGCTGGCGACTCGGCTGGATGCTCGCGCCCCAGCGGCTGCACCGTGCGATCGACGTCCTGACCGGCAACTTCACCATCTGCCCGCCCGCGGTCTCCCAGCACGCCGCGATCGCCGCGTTCACCCCGGAGTCGTACGCGGAGGCCGACGGTCACGTCGAGCGCTACCGTGCGAACCGCGACGCGCTCTTCGCCGGGCTGAAGGGCATCGGCATCGACAAGCTCGCGCCGGCCGAAGGCGCCTTCTACGCCTATGCCGACGTCTCCGAGTACACGAACGACAGCCTCAGCTGGTGCCAGCGCCTCCTCGCCGACACCGGCGTCGCGATCGCCCCCGGTATCGACTTCGACCCTGTCGACGGCGGCAGGTTCGTGCGGTTCTCCTTCGCGGGCTCGCGTGAGGACATCGACGAGGGGATCCGGCGGCTCGGCGACTGGCTCACGGGTCAGCGCCCGTAGGTCAGGGGGAACCCGGAATTCTCCCTGAACGTTGGGCAGAACGAAGGCGCTCGCGAGTTCTGCCTGACAACCTGGACTCACCGGGCCCGCTCGGGCACGGTGAGGCAATCGGAGGATGCCATGTTCTGGAAGATCGTCGGCGGGCTGTTGCTGGCTTGGGTGGCCTTCATGGTGCTCGGGTCCGTGCTCGGTTTCCTCGTGAAGGCCGTCTTTTGGATCGCCGTCATCGGTGGTGCGGTCTTCCTCGGCACGGCCGCGTATGGCGCCATCAAGGGCAAGGGCACCCCGAAGCAGCTTCGCCGCTGAGGGTTTGAACCGCTGAGCCGCTAGGGCTTGCGCGCCACCCCGCCGAGCGACGTGAAGTTCACGGGCGAAAGCGGGGTGAAGCGCGGGCCGTCCGGCCACCACAGGTGGGGGTAGGTCAGCCCGGGGTCGACGAGTTCGAGACCCCCGAAGAACGACTTGATCTCCTCACGCGTGCGGTACAGCGTGTCGAGTCCGGTGCCGTTGAAGCGCTTCTCGAGTGAGGTCGCGAGGTCGGCCGCTTCGGAGCCGTCGGCGGGGTTGTGCTGGTGCAGCAGCACGACGAACGAGCCGGGGGCCAGCGCGCCGACGTAGGCGCGGACGATCTCCCGCGCCTCGTCGAGGTCCTGGATGTGGTGGACGATCGCGCACAGGATCAACCCGATCGGCCGGTCGAATTCCAGCCGGTGGGTGCGCTTGAGTTCCTCGATGACCGTGGCCGGTTCGGTCAGGTCGTTGCCCGCCATATGCGCGAAGTCGTTCGCCGCGAGGAGCGCGCGGCCGTGCGCCAGTACCACCGGATCGTGGTCGACGTAGACGACCCGCGCCTCGGGGTTGTACCGCTGCGCGACCTGATGCGTGTTGTCCACGGTCGGGAAGCCGGAGCCGAGGTCGAGGAACTGGTCGATGCCCGCCCTGTCGGTCAGGTAGCGCACGGTCCGGACCAGCCAGTGCCGGACCTCTTTGGTCATGACCTGTGCTTCCGGTGCCAGTTCGAGGATCTGGCGCAGGACCACCCTGTCGGCCTCGTAGTTGTCCTGGCCGCCCATGAGCGCGTCGAAGACTCGCGCGATGCTCGGCCGGTCGAAATCGACGGGCACGAACGGACGCCGGTCGTGAGGACCTGGCATGGGCACCTACCGTGGAAATACTCGGTTCGGGACGAAGTCAGCTTAGGTCATCGGATTCACCGCGCGTAAGCGGATGAACGATGAGGGTGATATCTCCGCCCGTTCAGCCGAGTGCCGATCGCGCGGTTTCCACGCCCAGCCAGCGTTCCGCTTTCATCCCCACCGCCCGCGCACCGTCCACATTGGACTGTCGATCGTCGAAGAACAGGCAGTCGGCGGGTTCGGCGCCGAGTTCGCCGAGCAGGATCCGGTAGATCTTCGCGTCGGGCTTCATACATCCGAGATCGCCGGAGAAGAGTTTCACCCGGAAGAGTTGCGCCCAGTCCTGTTCGCGTACCCAGCGTCCGAAGGTCGACGACGCGTTGGAGAGCAGCGCGAGCGCGGCACCCGCCTCGTGCAGGCCCTCCAGCAGCTCCATCACCGCCGGTTCCAGATGCGTCCAGCCCTCGACGTCGATCCGGGTCAGTTCCTCGGCGAAGGCCGGGTCGACGTCGACGTCCAGCGCGCGGCCGACGTTCTGCCAGTACTCGAGGTCGGAGCCGCCGGAGTCGTACCGGACCCGTTCGGCCCAGTAGTGCGGCTCGAAATCGGCGGGTTCGAGACCGAAAGCGGCGGCGAGGGTGGGCAGCGCGTCGGTGTGCTCGCTGATGACGTCGCCGTAGTCGAAGACGATCCAGTTCATGTTCAGCCCCCGGTCCTGATGCGGTGAAGTGCTTCTTCGATGTCGGTCGCGGACAGGTCCCGGTGCACCACGAACCGGATCCGGCCCGCCGTCGGCAGCACGCGGATCCCGAGCCCTTCCAGCCACCTCAACCGGCCTTCGAGGTCGGGAGCGGCGGCCAGCACGATGTTGGTCTCGGGTTCGTTGACCTCCCAGCCGTGCTCGGCGAGCCCGCCCGCGAGCCGTGTCGCGTTCTCGTGTGACTCGGCAAGGTCGTCGATGCGGTCCAGCGCGACCAGGCAGGCCGCGGCCAGCACGCCGCTCTGCCGGACGCCGCCGCCCAGCATCTGCCGCATCCGCCGCGCCCGCTCGATGAACTCCGGGCTGCCGGCCAGCACCGAGCCGACGGGCGCGCCGAGTCCCTTGGAGAAGCAAGCCGAAACGCTGTCGACGCCGACCGTGAGGGCCGCGGGCGGCACCTCCAGCGCGACTGCCGCGTGCCAGAGGCGGGCGCCGTCGAGGTGCACGGTGAGCCCGGCCTCTTTCGCGACCGCCAGTAGCCGGGCGTGCTCGTCGGGCGGGGTGACCGCACCGCCCGCCGAATTGTGCGTGTTCTCCAGGCAGAGCAGCGTGGTCCGCAGCGAGTAGTACGGCCCGGTGGGACCGCCGCCGATCGCGGCCGAGAGGGTCTCCGGCGTCGGGCGTCCCGGTCCCGCGTCGTGCTCCAGGGGGTCCGCCATGCCACCCGCGAGCCAGGCGGCGGAACCGAGTTCGTCGGTGATCACATGCGCCCCGCGCGGCGCGAGGAACCGGTCACCGCGCTGGAGGTGGAGGCTCAGCGCGATCAGGTTCGCCATGGTCCCGCTCGGGGTCCACAGCGCGGCCGGCATGCCGAGGAGTCCCGCGGCGCGCTCTTCGAGGGCGGCGGTCGTCGGGTCTCCGTCGAGGACGTTGTCACCGACCTCGGCCTTCGCCATGGCCTGGCGCATGACGTCGTCGGGCCGGGTGACGGTGTCGGAGCGGAAATCGATCAGCGGGTCGGGGCTCAAGGTCACGGTACGATCACATCACATCGTCCGGTCCGCCCTGAACCTCCTCCCCGGCTGGTCCGCCGGGCCCGCTCATGCAACCGTGGACGCCCCCGGTTCCGTCCTACCCACCGACGAGGCAAGAGCGGAGACAACAACCGCGTGAACCAGCGCGACGAACAAGAGTTCGCGGAGTACTTCGCCGCGAAGCGGGACTCCGTGCGCAGGACCGCGTACATGCTCTGCGGTGACTGGCATCGCGCGGACGATCTCGCGCAGACGGCGTTCGTCGCGTTGCACCGGAGGTGGAAGAAGATCAGGGAACGGGCGGCGACCGACGCCTACGTGCGGAAGACGCTGGTCAGGGCGGCCATCGACGAGTCGAGGCGGCCGTGGCGGCGGGAGTGGCAGACCGAAGAGCTGCCCGAACCCCCTCAGGACGGTTTCGACCTCGGCGAACAGGTCGTCACCAGGGAAGACCTGCTGGCCGCGTTGCGTGAAGTACCCCCGAAACAGCGGGCCGTGCTGGTGCTCAGGTTCTTCGAAGGGCTGGACGTCGGCGCGGCGGCGAAGGCGCTCGGCTGCAGCGAGGGGAACGTGAAGAGCCAGACCGCGCGCGGGCTGGCGAACCTCAGGCAGGTCATGGAGAAAGAGGAGGTGACACGGGATGGACGAGAATGACCTGAAGGCGTTGTTCCGTGACGCCCCCGGCGACATGCCGTCCCCGAGCTTCGACACCGCCGACGTCGTCCGCGCCTCCAAACGCGCCACGGCGCGACGTCGAAACGGTATCGCGGTCGCCTGTAGTGCACTGGTTTTGGTCTTGGGCGGAGTGGGCATGTTCGGCGTGCTCGGCGACGTCGATCTCGGGTCGCCGACAGCGGCCAAATCCGACAACGAGGCCGCTTCCGCGGGGCAACCCGAGGCGGCTTCCGCACGTCCTCTTGACAGCGGGGAGTCCTCGAACTTCTCGAACCCGCCGCCTCAGCAGGGGGGCGGCGGGCCAGAGAAGACCGGCCGGATGACGGCCGAAGGCACCTACGGGTGCGACCAGGTGGACCGGGAGCTCGCCACCGCCCTCGCTGGCGAGCTCCCGGTCCCCGTGGATGTCGCCAAGTCGACGCCCGGCGACATCTGTACGACGGGGGCCAGGTCCGCGGGGTTCCAGGTGCCGGGCGGCACGGTTTCCGCGGCGGTCTTCCCGGCCGGCGCTTCCGTCCCGCCGCTGCCCACCGGGGCGGCCAGTGCGCGGCGGACGACAGCCAAGGGCTCACTCGTGGTCGTGGTGAGCCTCGGCGACGGCTCGGGCGCTCCCGCGTACTCCGCGTCCGAGGTCGACAGGCTCGTCGGCGTGCTCGCCACCCGTTACTGAGCGCGCCTGGCAAAATAGCCCGTCATGACCGCCGCAGCGACAACGCCGAAGGGTGAGCGACGGCGCGCCGAGCTCGTCGAGGCCGCCGCGTCCCTGCTCGCCGAGGGCGGGTTCGACGCCGTGCGGCACCGTGCGGTCGCCGAACGCGCCGGGTTGCCGCTGGCCTCGACGACGTATTACTTCGACTCGCTCGAAGAACTCGTCACCGCCGCTGTCGAGCACCATTCGAACCAGGAGCTGGAGACCGGACGGCACCGGCTCGAAGAGCTGGCGACCCGCAACCGCGGTGTCGAAGCGACCGTCGACCTGGTGCTGGACATGCTGCTCGGCCCGCTCCGCCCGGAGCGCGAGGCCGACGCCGAAGCCGTCCTCCTGCGCTACGAACGTCTGGTGGGGACGGGCAGGCGTCCGTACCTGCGGCCCCTGATGCGGACGCTGTCCGCGCAGCTGTACGAACTGCTCCACGAGATCTTCGCGCGTTCGGGGACCCCGGTGGACAGCGCCGAGCTGGCGCGGCTGGTCGCCCTGGTCGACGGCGCCGTCGTCAACGCGCTGATCGAGGTCGACCCGGAACCCCGGGCCGCCGCCGCCCGCATGCTGCAGGCCGCGCTCGCCTAGGGGGGGTGGGCAAGCGCGTTCAGAGGACGAAATGCGGCGGGTTAGTCTGGCCGCGTGACGCAAAAGCCCCGCATCCCCAACGTGCTCGCCGGCCGCTATGCCTCGCCTGAGCTGGTCGAACTGTGGTCCCCGGAACGCAAGGTCGTGCTGGAGCGTGAGCTGTGGCTCGCCGTCCTCCGGGCGCAGGCCGACCTCGGCGTCGAGGTGCCCGACGGGGTCGTCGCCGACTACGAGCGCGTGCTGGAGCAGGTCGACCTCGACTCGATCGCCGCGCGGGAGCGGGTCACCCGCCACGACGTGAAGGCCCGGATCGAGGAGTTCAACGCGCTCGCCGGGCACGAGCACGTGCACAAGGGCATGACGTCGCGCGACCTCACCGAGAACGTCGAGCAGCTGCAGGTGCGGCGTTCGCTGGAGCTGATGCGCGGCCGCGTCGGCGCCGTGCTGGCCCGGCTCGCCGCGATCGCGGTCGAGCACGCCGACACCGTGATGGCAGGCCGTTCGCACAACGTCGCCGCGCAGGCGACGACCCTGGGCAAGCGTTTCGCCACCGCCGCCGACGAACTGCTCGTCGCGTTCGAGCGGCTCGACGACCTGATCGGCCGCTACCCGCTGCGCGGGATCAAGGGTCCGGTCGGCACCGCGCAGGACATGCTCGACCTCCTCGGCGACGAGTCCACTTTGGACGAACTGGAGTCGCGGGTCGCGGCGCACCTCGGGTTCGAGCGGGTGTTCACCAGCGTCGGCCAGGTGTACCCGCGCTCGCTCGACTTCGACGTGCTGTCCACAGTGGTCCAGCTCGCGGCCGCTCCGTCGAGCCTGGCGAAGACGATCCGCCTGATGGCGGGCCACGAACTGGTCACCGAAGGCTTCAAGCCGGGCCAGGTCGGCTCGTCGGCCATGCCGCACAAGATGAACACGCGTTCGTGCGAGCGGGTCAACGGGCTCGCCGTGGTGCTGCGCGGATACCTGTCGATGATCGGCGAACTCGCCGGCGACCAGTGGAACGAAGGCGACGTCTCCGATTCCGTCGTCCGCCGGGTCGCGCTGCCCGACGCGTTCTTCGCCCTCGACGGTCTGCTGGAGACCTTCCTCACGGTGCTGGCCGAATTCGGCGCCTTCCCGGCGGTCATCTCCCGTGAGCTGGATCGCTATCTGCCGTTCCTCGCCACCACCAAGGTGCTCATGGCGTCGATCCGCGCGGGCGTCGGGCGGGAAACCGCGCACGAGGCGATCAAGGAGAACGCCGTCGGGGTCGCGCTCGCGATGCGGGAGCAGGGGCTCGCGGAGAACGACCTCCTCGACCGCCTCGCCGCCGACGAGCGCATCCCCCTCGACCGCGGTGAGCTGGACAAACTGCTCGCCGACCGGATCTCGTTCACCGGTGTCGCCCCGCGTCAGGTGGCCGCGATCGCTTCGCGCGTCGAGGCGATCCTGGAGCGTTTCCCGGAGGCCGCCGCCTACAGCCCGGCACCCATCCTCTGAGGCGGGAGTGGGCGGTCGGTACAGCTGGTCGTGAGTGGCAAGTGTCGTTAGAACGGCACTTACCACTCACGACCCGCTGTACCGAGGTCACTCTGTGAGCAGCCCCACCTCAGGACGTTCACAGAGTGAGACGAAGTTACTCGAACGGGCGAAATCCCTAATCTCGATCGCTGAACCCGGAGCGCCAGGCCGCCCATCCCGCGGCCTGGCGTGTTTGTATCGCGCCTTGGCGCCGAAACCCACGGAAGAAGCGATGAGATCCACGCTGTCGAAATTCGTCGCCGTCGTCACGGCGGGAGCGGTCACCCTCGCCCTCGCCGCCTGCGGCTCCGGTGACGCGGGCACGAGCGCCCAGAAGCTGCGCGTCGGCACCCTGACCGACGCCCCGCCGTCCATCTACCTCGAGAACGGCACCTTCACCGGCTACGACAACGAACTGCTCCGCGACATCGCGAAGCGCGAAGGCTTCGAGGTCGAGTTCGTCGGCACCGAGTTCGCCGGGCTGCTGGCCGCCGTCGCCACGAACAAGTTCGACATCGGCAGCTCCACGATCTCCACCACCGAAGCCCGCAAGAAGACCGTCGCGTTCAGCAACGGCTACAGCACCGGGTTCACCACGATCCTGACCAAGAAGGGCGCGGGCCTCAAGGACGTCGCCGCGTTCGGCGGCAAGCGGCTCGGCGTCGTGCAGGCGTCGGTCCAGGACGACTTCGCCAGTGGCAAGGTCCCCGGCGCGAACGTCGTGCGCTTCCCCGACTACAACGCCGGTTTCGCGCAGCTGAAGGCCGGCAGTCTCGACGGCTGGGTCGTGCCGAAGGACATCGGGCAGAAGTACATCGACCAGAACCCGGACGTCCCGCTGGAGTTCGGCTACACCGTCGAGACCAAGGACACGCCGTCCGCGTTCGCCGTCCGCAAGGACAACAAGGAGCTGCTGAAGAAGCTCAACGACGGTCTCGCGAAGGCCGTCGCCGACGGCACCGTCGCCCGTCTGCACGCTCAGTTCTTCAAGACCGAGCCGTTGCCGAAGGAACTCGAACAGGGCGGCCCCGGCCTGCCCGTCCAGAACGCGGGGGTCTGAGTCATGAGGAAAACGCTGATCGCGGCACTGGCCGCCGGACTCGTCGCCGTGCTCTCCGCCTGCGGCGGCGGGGAGTCCGTCACCGAGAAGACGCTGCGGGTCGGCACGCTGAGCGACGCGCCGCCGAACATCTACGTCGAGAACGGCAACTTCACCGGCTTCGACAACGAGCTGCTGAAGGCCATCGCCACCAAGCAGAACCTGAAGCTGGAATTCGTCTCGACGGACTTCTCCTCGCTGCTGGGCCAGGTCGCGAACAACCAGTTCGACATCGCCAGTTCGGCCATCGCGCAGACCGACGAGCGCAAGAAGAACGTCGACTTCTCCAGCCCGTACAACTTCGAGGTGATGAGCATCCAGACCAAGGACGGCTCACCGATCACCGAAGAGAAGGCATTGGCGGGCAAGCGGGTCGCGGTCATCCAGGCGACCGTCGGCGACAAGTGGCTGTCGTCGACCGTGCCCGACGCGCAGGCCGTGCGGTTCCCCGGGTACGCCCCGGCGCTGGCCGCGCTCAAGAGCGGCGCCGTCGACGCCTACATCCTCGACCAGGCGATCGCCGAGACGAACGTCAAGGAAAGCACCGACGCGAAGCTCAAGGTCGTCAAGTCCTTCACCACCGACGTCCCGCACGGTTTCGCGGTGAAGAAGGGCAACACCGAACTCCAGACGAAGATCAACGAAGGCCTGAAGCAGGTCATCGCCGACGGCACCTGGGTCAAACTGCACGAGAAGTTCCTGCCGACGGCGCCGGTACCGGACCAGTTCAAGGCGTGAGGATCACGATGAAGAAGTCACTCGCCGCCGTCAGAGTTCTCACCGCCGCCTCTCTCGTGACGGTGCTCGCGGCGTGCGGCGGCGGTGAAAGCGCGAGCGGTGGCACGCTGCGCGTCGGCACGCTCAGCGATTCGAAACCCAACGCCTATCAGGAGAACGGCGTGTTCACCGGGTTCGACAACGAGTTGCTGAAGGCCATCGCCACCAGCCAGAACCTGAAACTCGAGTTCGTCTCCACGGAGTTCTCGACGTTGCTGAGCCAGGTCGCCAATGGCAAGTTCGACATCGGCAGTTCGGGGATCTCCCAGACCGACGAACGCCGCAAAACGGTCGACTTCTCGGCGCCCTACAACTACCAGTCGCTCGGTATCGAAGCCCGGGACGGCGCCGGTATCACCGACGAGAAATCCTTGGCGGGCAAGCGGATCGGGGTCGTGCAGGGCACGGTTTCGGACAGCTGGCTGGCGGCCAACGCGCCCGCGGCGCAGGCCGTGCGGTTCCCGCAGGACGCCGCCGCGCTCGCCGCGCTCAAGGCGGGCGCGATCGACGGCGCGATCTTCGACCAGGCGACCGCCGAGGACTACGCGGCGAAGAACCCGGACGCGAAACTCAAGGTGGTCAAGGCGATCACCACGACCATTCCGCACGGTTTCGCGGTCAAGAAGGGCAACACCGAGCTGATCGGCAAGCTGAACGCGGGGCTGAAGCAGGTCATCGCCGACGGGACATGGGAAAAGGTGCACCAGCGGTTCGAACCGAACGCGCCGGTGCCCGCGGAGTTCAAGGCCGGGCAGCAGTAAGTGAACGATTTCCTCAACACCTTCCTGAACTGGGAGTACATCCGGCAGGTCTTCCCCGACCTGCTTCAGACGGGGCTGCTGAACACGCTGATCCTGTCGGTGTTCTCGGCGCTGATCGGCACCGTGCTCGGCATGCTGCTGGCCACCATGGGCCTGTCCGGCAAGGCGTGGCTGCGGTGGCCCGCCCGGGTGTACACCGACGTCTTCCGCGGCCTGCCCGCGATCCTGACCATCCTGGTGATCGGGCAGGGCGGGGCGATCCTCATCCCGTCGCTGGCGCGGAACCCTTACCCGCTGGGCATTCTGGCGCTGAGCCTGATCGCCGCCGCCTACATCGGCGAGATCTTCCGCGCCGGTATCCAGAGTGTCGAAAAAGGACAGATGGAGGCCAGCCGCGCGCTGGGCATGAGTTACACCAAGGCGATGGCGCTCGTCGTCATCCCGCAGGGGGTGCGGCGTGTGCTGCCCGCGCTGGTGAACCAGTTCATCGCGCTGGTCAAGGATTCCAGCCTGGTGTACTTCCTCGGCTTCCTCGCCGAGCAGCGCGACCTGTTCCGGATCGGGCAGGATCTCGCGGCCAACACCGGCAACCTGTCACCGCTGGTCGCGGCGGGCATCGTCTACCTGGTGATCACCGTGCCGCTGACGCATCTGGTCAACTACATCGACAAGAAGCTGCGCACCGGCAAGAAGATCCGCGTCGACGACGAGGGTGACGATCTGACACTGGTCAACAGCGGAAAGGTCCCGATGTCATGAGCACCACCGCTGTCCGTTCCTCCAGCGTCGAACTCCGCGACGTCCACGTCTCCTTCGGCACCCTCGAAGTACTGAAGGGCGTGAACCTCAAGGTCGAGAAGGGCCGCACGACCTGCATCATCGGCCCGTCGGGTTCCGGCAAGTCGACGCTGCTGCGCTGTGTGAACCGTCTGCAGGAGCCCGATTCCGGTGACCTGCTGCTCGGCGGGGAGAGCGTCATCTCCGCCGATCCGGACGCGCTGCGGCAGCGCGTCGGGATGGTGTTCCAGCACTTCAACCTGTTCGGGCACCGCAGTGTGCTGGACAACATCACCTTGCCGCTGCGCAGTGTGCGGAAGCTCGGCAAGGAGGAGGCGACCGAGATCGCGCACGCGCGGCTGGCCGAGGTCGGTCTCGCCGACAAGGCGCCGTACCGGCCGAGCGCGCTTTCGGGCGGGCAGCAGCAGCGGGTCGCGATCGCGCGGGCGCTCGCGATGGAGCCCGAGGTCATGCTGTTCGACGAGGCGACCAGCGCGCTCGACCCGGAACTGGTCAAGGGCGTCCTCACCCTGATGGCCGGGCTCGCCGAACGCGGGCTGACCCTGCTCGTGGTCACCCACGAGATGGGGTTCGCGCGCGGCGTCGCGGACGAGGTCGCGTTCATGGACGCCGGGAAGATCGTCGAACATGACGCTCCGGAAGCGATCTTCGACGCTCCGCGAAGTGAGCGGCTGCAACGGTTCCTGTCCCAGGTGCTCTGACGCGGACGACTCGCTAACCTGCGGCTATGGCGAGAGTGGCGAGGCTGGTCTATTACCCGGTCAAAGGCTGCGCGGGGACGTCGGTCGACACGGCCGACGTCACCCCGGCGGGCCTGACGTTCGACCGATCCTGGATGGTCGTTTCGGCCGACGGCGAGTTCCGCAGTCAGCGGAAGCATCCGGTGATGGCCTCGATCCGGGCCGACGTGCTCGACGACGGCGCCCGGCTGCGGCTCGCCGCTCCCGGCGTCGAAGAACTCCTGGTCGAGACGGTCACGGACGGGCCGCGGCATCCGGCGGCGACGTTCACCTGGCAGGGCAAGGGGGTCCACCAGGGTGCCGAGGCCGCGGAGTGGTTCTCGGAGGTCCTCGGTCTCCCGTCGGTGTTCGTCGGGCTCGCGCCGGAGCACGAGCGCGTCACCAACGGCGAGGTCCCCGGCACCGCCGCGTTCGCCGACGCGCACGCGATCCTGCTCACCTCGGAGTCCTCTTTGGACGGTCTGAACGAGCGGATCGCGTCGCGGGGCGCCGAGGCCGTGCCGATGGACCGCTTCCGGCCCAACATCGTCGTCGCGGGCTGGCCGGAACCGCATCGAGAGGACGAAGTCCGCTCGCTCACCGCGGGCGGCGTGGAGCTGGGCTACGCCAAGGTCTGCATCCGGTGCACGGTGCCGATGGTCGATCAGGAGACCGGCGAAAAAGCGGGCCCGGAGCCCATCCGGTCGCTCGCGGACTACCGCCGCGAGCCCGAGGGCGGCGTCTCGTTCGGGATCAAGATGGCGGTGACCCGGCCGGGTCAGCTCTCCGTCGGCGACGAGGTGATCGTGCACTCCTGGGCGGGCCCGAGCCCGAGCACCGACGCGGCCGAGCCGCCGTTCACCGCGACCGCGAGCCGTCCGGCCGAATCGGTGTAGAGCACGTTCTCCCCCGGCGGCACCGTGCCGAAGGTGTCGCCGACCAGCGCCTTCACCAGCACGCGCTCACTGCTGACCGAGACCGTGCCGGACAGGCCCGCCAGTTCGAGGTCGGCCGGGCCCGCGGCCAGCTGGACGTTGCCGAAGTGGTCCACCGTGAGCACTTCGGCCACCAGCTTGCCCGGGAACACCGCGACGAACGGATCCGGCAGCCGCACCAGGTCGTCGACGGGCGGGCCGAACTCCTCCGGTGCGACGCCGAGCGCGAGATGCGCCGCCGCGGGGGCGAAGACGTCGCGCCCGTGGAACGTCGACGACGACACCGGAAGGCGGTATTCCGGTGACGCGAGTTCGTACGCGGCTATCACCCCGCTGAGTGTTTCGGCGGCGGGAATGAGAAGCCCGTTGTCCGGGCCGACGAGGATTCCGCGCCCGGCGACGACCACGACGCCGCGCCGCGCGGTCCCGACGCCGGGGTCGACGACGGCGAGGTGCACCGCGTCCGGCAGGAAGGGCGCGGTTTGCGCCAGCACCTCGGCGCCGGTCCTGACCTGCTGCGGAGGGATCTCGTGGCTCACGTCGATGATCCGTGCCGAGGGGGCGATCCGCGCGATCACCCCGTGGCAGGCGGCGACGAAACCGTCGCTCAAGCCGTAGTCGGTCGTGAAGGAGACGCAGTGGATCGGCATGATCAGCCATCATCCTTGATCGCTAGGGTGCAGCCGTGACGACGCTCGAATACCCGAAGATCGCCGCCGGCAAGGTCCGTGAGCTCTACGCCGTCGATGACGAGCATCTGCTGCTCGTCACTTCGGACCGGATCTCGGCCTACGACGTCATCTTCGACACGCCCATCCCGGACAAGGGACGGGTGCTCACCGCGATGAGCGTGTTCTGGTTCTCCCAGCTCTCCGATGTCCTCCCCAACCATCTGGTCTCCTACGACGACGAACGCATTCCCGCGGAGGTCCGCGGCCGGGCGCTGCTGGTGCGGCGGCTGGCGATGTTGCCGGTCGAAGCCGTCGCCCGCGGCTATCTCACCGGCACCGGTCTCGCCGATTATCGCGCGACCGGCACGGTCTGCGGCGTCGAACTTCCCCCCGGCCTGACCGAGTCCTCCCGGCTCCCCGAACCCATTTTCACCCCCGCGACCAAGGCCGACCGCGGCTCGCACGACGAGAACATCACCTTCTCAGACGTCGTCGGGCAGTTCGGCCGCGAGCGGGCGGAAGAAGTCCGGGAAGCGACGTTGGCGGTGTACCGCCGCGGCGCGGAGTTCGCCGCCGAACGCGGCATCCTGCTCGCCGACACGAAGCTCGAGTTCGGCGTCGATCGCGAGGGGAACCTCGTGCTCGCCGACGAGGTCCTGACCCCGGATTCGTCCCGCTACTGGCCGGCAGGCGGCTGTACGCCGGGCAGGCCGCGGCCGTCGTTCGACAAGCAGCCGCTGCGCGACTGGCTCACCGGTCCCGCTTCCGGCTGGCACCGGCTCGAGAGACCGGAGCCGCCACCGTTGCCCGAGGAGATCGTCGCCGCCACCAGGGCGAGGTACATCGACGCGTACGAACGCATCACCGGCCGTTCGCTCGACGACTGGCCCGCCTGATTCGCCCGGCCGGGTGAACGGAGGGGCTGGTTCTCGCGTGGCTGACCTGCGGCGTTCACTCCGTCGTCAGTCCGGCGCAAGGCCGGTCTGGCCCAATGGGCATCGTGGACGCACGTTTGCTGGTTTCCCTGTCCGGCGTGACCACCCGGACGTTGCACCGCTGTGCCGACCTCGCGGCCGAACTCGACCGGCGCAAGGTCCCGTTGTCCGTGCTCTACGCCGCTCGCACCGGCGAGGGCCCGGTGACCGAGTGGGTACGGACCCGCCGCGCTCGCGGCGACTCTGTCCTCCTCCACGGATACGACCACCGCATTCCACCTACCCATCGCGCCGTCTACCTGGGCAAACGCGCCGAGTTCGCGGCTCTGCCCGCACACGAGGCGCGGTTGCGGCTGATCGCGGCGAAGGCCGCGCTCGACGCCAACGGCATGGCCGTCGACGGCTTCGCGCCGCCGCGCTGGATCGCGTCGGAGGGCACCTTCCAGGCCTTGCGCGAGCACGGGTTCACGCTGTGCGCGGACCTGGTCTCGGTGCGGGATCTGGTCTCCGGCGAGGTCCGGCGCGCCAGGGTGCAGGAGTTCGGCGGGCCGTCGCAGCGGACGGAGACCGTCCGGTGCTTCGCGCTGGTGCTCGCCGCCGCCAGGGCCGCGCGCCGCGGCGGGCTCGTCCGGCTCGGCATCGACGCCGCCGACCTCGCCCGGCCGGGACTGCGGCAGGCGTTCCTCGACGCCGTGGACGTCTCGCTGGAGAACCGCGCTTTCGGAACCACCTACGGGTCGCTCTCCCGATCGCGGGCTAGATTGACCGGATGACCGACGACGCCGGCCAGGGTGACGCACAGGCGACGCTGATGCGGCTCTGGCGGCGGTCGGAGCGGCCGACGCGGGGCAGGCCGTCGGTGCTCGACATCGACAGTGTCGTGGCGGCCGCGGTGACGCTCGCCGATCGCGAAGGCGTCGCGAACGTGACGCTGGCGAACGTGGCGAAGGACCTCGGCGTCACGAAGATGTCGCTGTACCGCCACATCGGCTCGAAGGCGGAGCTGCTGGAGCTGATGGCCGACGTCGCCATCGGCGATCCGCCCGCGCTGGACCCCGGCAGTGACTGGAGGTCCGGGCTGACCACGCTCGCGGCGGCCAACCGCGAAGTGCTGATGAGCCATCCGTGGCTGGTCGAGCTGCCGCTTTCCGGGCCCCCGGCCGGTCCGCACGCGGTCGCCTGGATGGACGCGTTCCTGCGCACGCTGCGCGACACGGGCCTGGACTGGAACACCAAGGGCGGGATCCTGGTGCTGATCGGCGGCTACGTCCGCCTCGCGTGCGCGCAGGCCATCCAGCTCGCCGAGGGCAGGAAGGACAGCGGGCTGAGCCAGGCGCAGGCCGAGCAGTCCTACGGCAAGGGGCTCGCCGAGCTGATCGACCCGGAGCGGTTCCCCGACGCCGCGGGCTTCCTGACCGCCGGACTCGGTGCCGCGCCACCCGACCAGGCCGACGATCCCGATTTCGCCTTCGGCCTCGACGTCGTCCTCAACGGCATCGCCACCCTCGTCGACGCGAGCTGACAAGCACCACCCCCGGCATTAGTATCCGTCGGACATTACTTAGTGTACTTTGGATACTAAATCTTTCGAAGGGGGATCGATGTCATCGCTACCGACGAGTGAGCGGGTGCTCGCACCCGATCTGGCCCGCGGTTTCGCGCTGTTGCTGGTCGCGCTGGCGCATACCGCGAGCATCTTCTTGGGGAACACGCCGGGCGTCGAGCAGACGCCTGAGGGCCTGGAACGGCCGTACTTCGTGGCGCTGTTCGTGCTCGTCCACGCGTGCGCGCTGCCGCTGTTCGGCATGATGCTCGGCTACGGGATGGTGCAGTTCGCGGATCGCCAGGAGGCGTTGGGCGAGCCATGGACGCGGACACGTGGTGTCCTGCTTCGCCGTCACGCCTGGCTGCTGGTCTTCGGCGCCGTCGACGGCGTGCTGTTCTTCTCCGGTGACGTGCTCGGCGCGTACGGAGTCATCGGCGTGGTGTTCGCCTTGCTGCTCCTGCGGCGCGGCAAGGGCTTCTACCGGATCCCGGTGCTGTATCTGGGCTTCGGCCTCTGCTATCTCGCCGTGCTGATGTACCTGGTGATCAGCGGGAACTCCGGCGGCGGCGCGCCCTTCCCGTCCGTCGAGGACGCGTCGTCACTCGCGCCGACGTACGGCGACGCCGTGCGGGAGCGGCTCACGGAATGGCCGGTCAGCACGGCGGTCCTGCTGTCATCGATCCTCTTCGTGTGGGTGGGCGCGTGGGCCGCGAAGAAGCGCCTGCTGGAGGAGCCGAACCGGAACCTTCTCCTCGTCGGCGTGTTCGGCGGCTTCGGTGTCGCGATCGCGGGCGCGCTGCCGATGGGCCTCTTCGCCGGCGACTACGTCGATTTCGACGAGGGAACCGCCGGGCTCGCGAAGCTGATGTACGAAGGGGCGGGCTTGTTCGGCGCGATCGGCTACATCAGCCTGTTCGGCCTCATCGGCATGGCGATCGGCAAGAAGCGCCGCGGCGTCGTGGTCACCGCGATCTCCGCGCTCGGACAGCGCACCTTGAGCGCGTACCTGTTCCAGTCGGTGGCGTGTCTGATCCTGGCGCCCCCGTTCATGCTGGGGCTGGGCGGCCGGACGTTCGTCGCGGCCGCCTGCGGATTCGGGGTGTGGTTGCTTTCGGTCGTCGTCGCGTACCTGATGCACCGCCGGTCCTATCGGGGCCCGGCGGAGATCCTGGTGCGCAAACTCGCGTACCGCTAGAGCTTCACCGGCACCCCGACGTCGAGAACCTTGACCTCGGTGCCTTCCGGGGCGAGGTTGGCGAACAGGCCGTAGTGCATCTGCGGCCGGGCGAGCACGGCTTCGTGGATCGGCACGGCCAGACGCGGGGAGACAGCGCGCAGGTAGTCCACGGCTTCGCCGGCCTTGAGCCACGGGGCGCCGGTGGGCAGGCCGAGGACGTCGATCTTCTGCTCCGGCACGAAGAACGAGTCACCAGGGTGGTAGAAGGCGCCGTGATCGACGATGTACCCGACGTTCGGGATCACCGGGATCTCGTCGTGGATCACGGCGTGTTCACCCCCGACGACGTCGATGCCGCTGGAGCCGATGCCGAAGGCGTCGCCGGGATTCGCGATCTGGAACTCGGCGCCGATCTTGCGCACGGCCTCGGCGGAACCCGGGTCGACGATCAGCTGTGCGCCGGGGTTCGCCTCCAGCAGCGCGGGCAGCCTGTCCGCGTCGAGATGGTCGAAATGCTGGTGGGTGATCAGGATGGCGTCCAGTTCCCGCTCACCTTCGAAACCGGCCGAGAAGGTGCCGGGGTCGATCAGGATCCGTGCGCCCTCGGTCTCCAGCAGGGTGCAAGCGTGTCCAAAGTGGACAATACGCATGGGGTTCTCCTTCGCGGTGGATCATTTCCAGCCTAGGCTCGAAGCAGGGCGTCGCCAAGTTCGGTACGCAGATAACGGACTTCGCGGCCGCGGCGCCGCGTGTCGAGCAGACCCGCGGCACGCATCGCGGTCAGATGCTGGGAGACAGTCGGCGCCGAGAAGCCCAGTCTCCGCGCCAGCTCCGTGGTGCTCGCGGGCTCGTTGAGCGTCGTGAGCAGCGCGGCCTTGGTCCGTCCGAGCACTCCGGCGAGCGCGCCGGACGGGCGTTCGGGGTCCGACCAGAGTTCGGCCACGCCGCGGGCCGGGTACAGCAGCGACGGCTGCCACGGCTCCATCGTGATCACCCCGACCGACGGCCACGCGAAGACCCCGGGGATCAGCAGCAGCCCGCGGCGGTCGAGATGGACCCGGCTGCGTTCCTTCATCTCGATCACCAGGACGTCGTCGACGAGTCGTACGCGCGGGTGGATGTCCTCCAGTACCAGCGCGATACCGCCGGCGGCCAGCCGCCGCGACCGCTCCTCGATGTCCGCGACGAGGAAGCGGCGCATCCGCGGCCAATGCGGTTCGACCAGTTCGGTCCAGGCGATCTCCATCTGCCCGGCCAGCAGATCCCTGGCCTCGGCCGGATCCTCGGGTAGTCCACTCAGGTCCGCGTCCACTTTGGACAGCTCGCGGGCGACCTGATCCGGCGGGGTGCGGCGGATTTCGGCGAGCTGGGCGGCGGCGGTGGTCTCCGGACCGCTCGGCGGCGGGCTGAGGAAGTCGGTGATGTAGTGCCGCGCGCCCATCACCTTGGCGAAGTCGTCGATGGGCAGGTGCGGCAGCTTGGCGGCGGCCTCGCGCAGCCAGGGCAGATGGCTCGGATGCCCGCGCCGTCCGAGCAGCGTCTGCATCGCGCCCATGGTCTCGTCGAGCGGGGAGATGCCGAAGCGGACGCGGTTGGCGCTCGCGGCCGTGAGGACCAGCTCGATCATCTGATTAGGCTATTCCCTAATCAATAGTGCCCGCCAGCGTGCGTTCGGCAGGGTTCGCGGTATGACCTTGCTGCGTAATTCCGGGTATTGGCGCTGGTCGGCGGGGGTACAGCTGAACCGGCTGCCCGCCACGATGGCGCCGCTGGCCTTCACCGTGCTCACCACCGCGACGACGGGTTCGTACCGGCTCGGCGGCATCATGATGGCCGTCTTCGTCGCCGCCGAGATGGTGGGCGCCGTGCCGACCGGACGACTGCTCGACCGCGTCGGACCCGCGCGCGGCCTCGTCGTGCTGCTGCCGCTGGTCGCCGCCGGACTGTTCGTGCTGGCCGCGGCCGCTTCCGCCGGTGCCCCGGAGCTGGTGCTGCTCGCGCTGGCGATCCCGCCGGGGCTGGTCGCGGGCGGCCTGAACGGCGGATTCCGGACACTGCTCGCCGGAACGGTGAGCGAGGAGGAGCTGCCGAGGGCGGTTTCGGTCGACGCGATGATCCTCGAAGGCGTCATCGTCGGCGGGCCGCTGCTGGTGGCGCTCCTGGCGACGTCCGGCCCGGCGGTCCCCGTCCTCGCGATGGCCGTCGTCGCCCTGCTCGCGGCCTTTCTCGTGCCCCGGCGAACGATCGCCCGCACTCCACAAAGGACAGTCGAGCACCAGCCGATCCCGGTCGCCGCTTGCGTTCCGTGGCTGATGGGGCTGTTCACTGTCGGGCTGTTGCTGTCGACCATCGAGGTGGGCCTGCTCCCGCTGGTCCAGCGGCTCGGCGCGCCGGAATCGGCGACCGCGGTCGTGATCGTCGTGCTGTGCGCGACCAGCATCACCGGGAGCGCGCTGTACGCGGCGCGGGGGAAGGTCGGTGACCCGCGGCTGTTCCTGGCCGGATTCGTGCTCGGCGGGATCGTGGTGTCGGCGGGTTTCGGCTGGGCCGGGCTGCTCGGCGGGGTCGCGCTGATCGGTCTCTGCACCGGTCCGCTGATGGCCGTTTCGTCGGTCAACCTGCAGAAACTGCTGCCGGAACGCCGCCGGTCGGAGGGGTTCTCGCTGGCGTTCACCATCCAGGCGTCGGGCTTCGGCCTCGGCTCGCTGGCGATCGGGGTGCTGCCGATGTGGCTTTGCCCGTTGCTCGGTGCCCTCGCGGCCGTTGTCTCCTGTGTAATGCTGGTGGTACACCCCAGGCAAGCTATTGGCACGCCGTCAGTAACGTCGTAGCCTGGGCTTTGAGCCGAGACACGGGAGAAGTCGATGACCGCAGTCCAGCCGAAGCCGACCGCGCACAGCGTGGGGGAGACCTTCGATTCCCTCAGCCCGGCGACCGACGAGGTCGTCGGTACCTACCCGGTGCACACCGCCGCCGACGTCCGCGCCGCCGTCGCCCGCGCGCGGGACGCCGCCGAATGGTGGTCCGGGCTCGGTTTCGACGGTCGCGCGGAGCGGCTGCGGCGCTGGAAGGGCGTCATCACCCGGCGGCTGCCGCAGCTGTGCCAGGTCGTGCGCGACGAGACCGGCAAGCCGCTCGCGGACGCGCAGCTGGAGAGTGTCCTCGCCATCGAGCACATCGCTTGGGCGGGCAAGAACGCGCGCAAGGTGCTCGGCAAGCAGCGCCGCGCGGCCGGGCTGATGATGTCGAACCAGGCGGCGACGGTCGAGTACCAGCCGCTCGGCGTCGTCGGCGTGATCGGCCCCTGGAACTACCCCGTCTTCACCCCGCTCGGCTCCATCGCTTACGCCCTCGCCGCCGGCAACACCGTCGTCTTCAAGCCCAGTGAGTACACCCCTGGCGTGGGAAAATGGCTGGTCGACGCCTTCGCCGAGGTCGTCCCGGAGTGGCCGGTCCTGCAGCTGGTCACCGGCTTCGGTGAGACCGGCGCGGCGCTCGTCGGGGGAGGAGTGGACAAGATCGCCTTCACCGGTTCGACCGGCACGGGCAAGAAGATCATGGCCGCCGCCGCCGAGACGCTGACGCCGGTGATCATCGAGGCGGGCGGCAAGGACGCGGTCCTGGTCGACGCGGACGCCGACCTCGAAGCCGCCGCCGACGCGACCGTATGGGGCGCGTTCTCCAACTCGGGCCAGACCTGCATCGGCGTCGAGCGCGTGTACGTCCACGAGAGCGTGCACGACGCGTTCGTCGCGAAGGTCGTCGAGAAGTCGAAGGACGTGCGGGCCGGCTCGGACGAGGCCGCCCAGTACGGCCCGGTGACGATGCCTTCGCAGCTCGCGGTGATCAAGCGGCACATCGCGGACGCCATCGAACGCGGCGGCAAGGCGCTGGTCGGCGGCGTCGACGCCGTCGGCGACCGGTACGTGCAGCCGACGGTGCTCGTGGACGTGCCGGAGGATTCCTCGGCGGTCAAGGAGGAGACGTTCGGCCCGACCGTCACCATCGCCAAGGTGCGCGACATGGACGAGGCCGTCGAGAAGGCCAACGACACCAAGTACGGCCTCGGCTCGACGGTGTTCTCGAAGTCGCGCGGCCTCGAACTGGCCGCCCGCCTGCGCACCGGCATGACGTCGATCAACGCGCCGCTTTCCTTCGCCGGTATCGCTTCGCTTCCCTTCGGCGGCGTCGGCGACTCGGGCTTCGGACGGATCCACGGCCCGGAAGGCCTGCGCGAGTTCGCCCGGCCGAAGGCCGTCGCGCGGCAGCGCTTCACCGCGCCGATCGTGCTGACCTCGTTCTCCCGCAAGGAAAAGACCGACGCCCTGGTGGCGAAGCTGATTACGGTGCTGCACGGAAAAAGGTAACGGTGCGCTTGGGGTCTCGTGAGTGGTAATGACGGTTAGAACCGTCATTACCACTCACGAGGCCTACTTGCCCCGGATGAGGTCCGCGGCCTTCTCCGCGACCATGATCGTCGGCGCGTTCGTGTTCCCCCGCGGCACCACGGGCATCACCGACGCGTCCACGACGCGCAGCCCGTCCACCCCGCGCACCTTCAGCGACGGGTCGACGACGGCGTTCTCGTCCGTCCCCATCGAACAGGTCCCCACCGGGTGGTACAGCGTCTGCGTCTTCTCGCGTACGTAGTCGGCCAGTTCGCTGTCGGTCAGGTCGTGCCGCTCCGGCAGGAACGGCTTGTCCAGGTACCGCGCCAGCGGGCCGGACTTCCCGATCTCCACCAGCGCCCGCATCCCGGCGAGCATCTTCTCCATGTCGACGGACTCGGCGTAGTAGGCCGGGTCGATTTCGGGTTTCCACAAGGGATTCCCCGACTTCAACCGCAACCGCCCCCGGCTCGCGACGTCCACGAGGGTCGCCGCCGACGTGAAGCCCGGCACCGTCGGCTCGCGCATTCCGTTGTCGTAGAACAACGTCGGCGCGACGTGGATCTGCATGTCCGGCGGCGAAACCCCGTCCGCGGCTGGGAAGAACGCGCCCGCCTCGCCGATGTTCGAGGTCAGCGGGCCGCGTTTGGTGAGCTGGTAGCGCACCAGGCCGCCCGGCGTCGCCGCGTCCACGAGGTCGGTGGTGCCGCGGGTGGACCAGATGATTCCGCAGGCCGGATGGTCGTGCAGGTTCTCGCCGACCCCGGGAAGCGCGGCCACCACGTCGATCCCGTGCTCCCGCAGGTGTTCCGCCGGGCCGACGCCGGAAAGCATCAGCAGCTGCGGCGAGTTCACCGCGCCGCCGCTGAGCAGGACCTCGGTCGACGCGCGCACCGTCGTCTCGGTGCCCTTGTCCAAATAGGACACTCCGACCGCGCGGGTTCCTTCGAAGACGACGCGGGTCGCCTGCGCGTGGGTCCGCACGGTGAGGTTCGGGCGGGACAGCGCGGGCCGCAGGTACGCGTCGGCCGTCGACCAGCGGCGGCCCTTCTTGCACGTCACCTGGTAGACCCCGGCGCCTTCCTGCGATTCGCCGTTGAAGTCGTCGGTGCGCTTGAGGCCCCACGCGACCGCGGAATCCACCCAGGCATGGGAAAGCTCGTGCGTGAAGCGACGATCCTCGACGTTCAGCGGCCCATCGGTGCCGTGCAGTGGCCCGCCGAGCCGCTGGTTCCCCTCCGCCCGTTTGAAGTACGGCAGGACGTCGTCGAAACCCCAGCCCTCGGCGCCGTGCCCGTCGCGCCAGCCGTCGTAGTCCGCGCGGTTGCCGCGGATGTAGATCATCGCGTTGATCGAGGAACAGCCGCCGAGTGTCTTCCCGCGCGGCCAGTACAGGGTCTTGCCGGTGTGCTTCTGTTCGACCGTCTCGTAGTTCCAGTCCCATTTCGTCTTGAACAGACCGGGGAACGCGGCGGGGATGTGGATCTCGTCGGCGTCGTCCTCGCCACCGGCTTCGAGCAGGAGGACCCGCGCTGACGGATCCTCGCTCAGCCGGTTCGCCAGCACGCATCCCGCGCTGCCCGCGCCGACGATGACGTAGTCGAAGGAGTCCTGATCGGCCACGGTGCCTCCTGCTGCTGCTCACCCGGTGTTGGCGTCCCGCCAATGGGCCTCATCTTGGCCCAGCTTCGCGCTCCGAGCATCCCCCAGTCGAAGGATTGGGGCGAGCTCAATCGGAGTCGGGTGAAAAAGACGCCACGCAGGGGCCGTCCTGGGCCGAGTCGTCGGTCTCCACCCGGCCGACCGCCCGCACGCCGTCGACGTCACCGGTGAGATGCAGGATCGTCTGCTCGGCGGTGGTCAGCACGTCGGCCTTCTCGACGGTGTACCGCGCCTCGCCGTGGATGACCTGCTGCACGCCGTCGCGGGTCGTGTCGGGCACCTTCCCGCACAGCACGGACAACGCGGCCGGGATGTCGCGCGCGTTGATCGCGTCGACGAACTTGTTCCCCGCCTCCTCGCCGGTCTTGACCGCAGGGCGAGGCGCGGGCTTCGTGTCGATGCCCGGCAGCGGCTCGGGTTCGCCGCCGACCTTCGCGTCGCGCACGCACCAGCCGCCTTCGCCGGGGATCATCGCGAACCCGACGGTCACGCCCGCGGTGGTCAACGCGGCCGAGTACTCCTGCTCCGCACGCTGACGCACGGGCGTGCTGAGCTGTGCGCCTTCGGAGACGGCCATGGTCTGCTCGAAGCTGTAGGACCGCTTCGAGCGGATTTTGCACCAAAGCTCACTGACCCGGTCCTCGGCGACGCCGTTCACGAACGACCGGCTCAGCTGCTCCGGCGTCGCGCGCGAGGTGGTGTCGGCCTTGGTCTTGAAGAACCCGGGCGTCACCCAGCCGGTGAACGCGACGCCGCCCGCGAGCAGGACGAAGACCAGCGCCAGAGTGATCCAGAGCCACGCCTTCGACTTCTTCGGCGGCGGGGTGTACCCGTACTGCGGTTGCCCGTAGGTCATGCGTCAACCGTAGTGAAGTAGGCTCTGGCGGTACCCACGACCTGCGTGAATAAGGAGCAGCCTGCCGTGGCCCGAGTTGTCGTCGACGTCATGCCCAAGCCCGAAATCCTCGACCCGCAGGGCCAGGCCGCGCTCGGCGCGGCCGGTCGTCTGGGCTTCACCGGGATCACCGAGATCCGTCAGGGCAAGCACTTCGAGATCGAGGTCGACGACTCCGTCGACGATGCGACGCTCGAAAAGATCGCCGAGGGTTTCCTCGCGAACCCCGTCATCGAGCAGTGGACCATCAAGCGGGTCGAAGCGTGAGCGCGCGGATCGGGGTCATCACCTTCCCCGGCACGCTCGACGACGGTGACGCGGCCCGCGCGGTCCGCTACGCCGACGCCGAAGCCGTGCCGCTGTGGCACGCGGACGAGGACCTCAAGGGCGTCGACGCCGTCGTCGTCCCCGGTGGTTTCTCCTACGGCGACTACCTGCGCGCCGGCGTCATCGCCCGGTTCGCGCCGGTGATGTCTTCGGTGATCGAGGCCGCCCACAAGGGCATGCCGGTGCTGGGCATCTGCAACGGCTTCCAGATCCTGTGCGAGGCCGGGCTGCTGCCGGGCGCGATGATCCGCAACGCGGGTCTGCACTTCATCTGCCGTGACCAGTGGCTGCGGGTCGAGAACAACGACACCGCGTGGACCACCCGGTACGACAAGGACGCCGAGATCCTCATCCCGATGAAGAACATCGACGGATGCTTCGTCGCCGAGCAGGCCACCCTCGACGAGCTGGAGGGCGAGGGCCGCGTGGTCTTCCGCTACGTCGGCGGCAACCCGAACGGCTCGCGCAACGACATCGCCGGGATCCGCAGCGAGAACGGCCGCGTCGTCGGGCTCATGCCGCATCCGGAGCACGCCATCGACGCCCTCACCGGCCCTTCCGACGACGGCCTCGGCATGTTCTACAGCGCCGTGGACGCCCTCGTCTCCGCCTGACACCCCATGCATTTCGTCCTCTGAATGCGTTGAGAACGCATTCAGAGGACGAAATGCGTCAGGAAGCGGCGGCCACCAGCGCCGCGTAAGGGCCACCCGCCGCCAGCAACTCCGCGTGCGAGCCGAGTTCGGTCACCCGGCCGCCCTCGATGACCGCGACCCGGTCCGCCGCGGCCGCCGTATGCAGCCGGTGCGCGATCGCGATCACCGTGCGCCCCTCGAGCACCGCGCTCAGCGAACGCTCCAGCTCCCGCGCCGAACCCGTGTCCAGCAGCGACGTCGCCTCGTCCAGCACCAGGGTGTGCGGGTCGGCCAGCACCACCCGCGCCAGCGCCAGCTGCTGCGCCATCGCCGCCGGGACGGCGACCGCGCCCGCCCCGACCCGCGTGTCCAGCCCGTCCGGCAGTCCGGCCACCCACTCCGAAGCGCCGACCGAGTCCAGCGCGGCGAGCAGCTTGTCGTCGGACCAGTCCCCGGCCGGGAGCGTGAGGTTGTCCCGCAGCGTCCCGGCGAACACGTGCTGTTCCTGGGTCAGCAGCAGGACCTCGCCGCGCAGAACGTCGTCCGGCAGCGTCGACACCTCGGCACCGCCGATCCGCACCGAGCCCGACGTCGGCACCGACATCCCGGCCAGCAGCCGTCCGAGCGTCGACTTGCCGGCACCGGACGGGCCGACGATCGCCAGCCGTTCACCGGCGGGCACCCGCAGATCGATCCCGTGGAGCACTTCGCGGTCCGCGTTGTAGCCGAAGCGCACGTCGAGGACCTCGATGTCCTGGCCGCGCGGGGTCTCCGGCACCACGGTGGACTCGGGGGCGGACCGCACACCCAGCAGGCGCCGCAGCGAGACCCCGGCGACCTGCAGGTCCGCGAGCCAGAACAGCGCCTCGTTCAGCGGGCCCGTCATCACCTGCGAATACAGCAGCATCGCGGTGATCGTGCCCAGCCCTTCCCAGCCGTTCGAGTAGGCGAGCAGGCCCAGCCCGAGCATCACCGGCACCGGCAGCACATAGCTGATCTCCAGTGAGGGGATCCACCGCGTCTGCAGCGCCCGGACCTCGCGCTCGCCCAGCATCGCGGCGTCAAGACCGTCGTGCCCGGTTTGGATCCGGCGGCCGGTCAGGTTCAGTGCCTCGGCCGTCCGCGCGCCTTCCGCGGTCTCGTGCGTGGTCGACTGCAGCACGGACCACTTGTCCAGCATCCGCCGCATCACGTCCGGGATCCGCCGCTGGTACCAGAGGTTCACCGGCACCAGCAGCGGCAGCGCGACCAGCAGGCCCAGCGCCAGGAACGGCGAGGTGATCACCATCGCCACCACCGTGAACACCACCGTGACGGCGGCGATCAGGATCTCCGGCGCGCCGAACCGCACCGCGTGGTCGATGCGGTTGACGTCGGTGGTCGCCCGGCTGAGCAGGTCACCGGTGCCCGCGGCCTCGACCGTCCCGAGCGGCAGGTTCAGCGCGTTCCCGACGAACTCCTCGCGGTTGCGCGCCAGGATCCGCTCGCCGAACACCCGCGCGCGGAGCCGGGCCAGCCCCTTGAACCACGCCTGCGCGCCCAGTACGACCACGAACGCCATCGCGAGAAGCGTGATGGTGGTGGTCGTCGTGCCTTCGACGACCTCGTCCACCAGCGCGCCCAGCAGTTGCGGCCCGGCCAGCCCGATCGCGGTCGCGACACAGAACAGGCCGAGCATCACGGAGAACTCGCGCTTGTTCTCGCGCGCGGTCTCCTTGATCCATCGTCGAACGTCTTTCTTGTCTGCCAGCGGCAGCTTCTTCATGCTGTCATTTCCTTACCCCCGAGGTGGTGGTCGCGAACCCGCCTACGGGCCTCGGCTTCGCCAGGTGGGCACCACAGAGCCAGCGGCCCGGCAACGGATTCGCGAGGCCTTCGGCCGTCACGAGCGCGGCGCGACTCCGTCTTCAGGCGACCACTTTCGTACTCACGACCACGTCGGCCACATGAGTCCACAAAGGACTCTGGCTGAACACGACGGTGGTCTTGCCGCGCCGCAGCTTCGCGACGCGTTCGGTTATGCGAGCTTCGGTATGCGCGTCGACGGCCGAGGTCGGCTCGTCGAGCAGCAGGACGTCGGCGTCGGTCGCCAGCGCGCGGGCCAGGTTCAGCCGCTGACGCTGACCACCGGAAACCTCACGTCCGCGTTCGCCGATGACCTCGTCGACGCCGTCGGGCAGCGCGTCGACGATGTCGTCGGCGTCCGCCGCGTACAGCGCCTCGGTGATCTCGACGTCGCCGGGCTCGGCGGGGGTGACCTGCTCGCGCAGCACCCCGGAGAACCAGATGTCCTGGTTGTGCGCGAACACGACCCGCCGCCGCAGTTCGGCGAGGGCGACCTGGTTCACCGGGACCCCGCCCGCCAGGGCAGGTTCATCCGGATCGGTGAACCGCGCCATGCGCGAAGCGACCGCCTCGGCGTCCGCCCCGACATCGACGACGGTCAGCTTGCCCGCCTCGGCCTTGATCCCGGACGTCCCGTCGTACAGGTCCAACGGGCCTTCCGGCAGCGGCACCGGATGCTCCGGTTCGGCGAGCGTGCGTTCGGTGGACAGCAGTTTGCACACCTTCCGCGCCGAAACCACCGCGGCGCTCAGCACGCCCGCGAACTCGGTCGCCGTCGTCACCGGGATCACCAGGAACACCGAGACGCCGTAGAACGTGATCAGCTCGCCGACCTGGATGGTGCCCTCGATCGCGAGCTGCGCGCCCAGCCAGGTGATGGCCACCGTGACCAGGCCCGGCAGCGCGATCTCCGTCGCCGCGAGCCACGCCTCGCTGCGTCCGACCTGGACACCGGCGAGCCGCACCCGCTGGCTGGAGCCGCGGAAGCGGTCGAGGAACTGCTTCTCGCCGCCGACGCCGCGAAGGATCCGCAGGCCGGAGACGATGTCGGCGGCCAGCGCGTTGACCTCGGTCTTCTCCTCGCGCTGTTTCGTCTGCCGCTTCTCCAACGGCTTCAGCAGCGGGCCGATGCCCACCACCGCCAGCGGGACACCGACCAGCGCGACCACGCCGAGCAGCGGGGACGTCGTCAGCAGTGCCGTCGCGCACACGATGAACGCGATCAGCGAACCGAAGGCCCGGCCGAGCACTTCGAAGGAGTCACCGATCGGGTTGATGTCGCTGGTGGTGATCGCGACGACGTCGCCGGTCGTGGTCGTGTCCCGCAGGTTCGTGCCGAGCTTCGCCGCGTGCTCGGTGGCCATCCGCTGGGTGACCCCGGCGCCGTGGATCCAGCAGCCGTAGGCCGCGAAGTGCTGCACCGTGCCCGCGAGCGTCTGCGCGATGCCGAGTCCGGCGGCCGCGAGACCCCACAGCCAGACGGAATCGCCGTCGCCGCGGCCGATCGCGTCGATGCCGCGGCCGATCGCGACCGGCAGCAGGGCGATCGGCAGTGACCAGAGCGCGCCACTGATCGCCGAGACGGCGAGCAGTCCCGGGCGCGCGAGCATCATCGTGACCAGATAGCGCCAGGCGGTCGGCTTGGCGGGAAGCCTCAGTCTCGGAAGGGGATATGTGGCGGAAAGCACGATTGTCGACGGTAAGCGGATCACTACCGTCGGCGCGACCGATTTATCCGTGGGCGACCGCGAGCCGCCCTATCCGCTCGCCTACTCTTAAGGCCGTGGCGAACCCTGATGTGGACACCGTGACCAGCACCGTTGACATCCCAGTCGACACCACCGCACTTGCCGAAGCGACCCCGGAACAGAGCCAGCCGTACGTCGAACTCGGCCTCGCCGACGACGAGTACGCCCGGATCCGGGAGATCCTCGGCCGCCGTCCGACCGACGCCGAACTGGCGATGTACTCGGTGATGTGGAGCGAGCACTGCTCGTACAAGTCCTCGAAGAAGCACCTGCGCTACTTCGGCGAGACCGCCACTCCCGAAATGAAGGAGAAGATGCTCGCCGGCATCGGCGAGAACGCGGGCGTCGTCGACATCGGCGAGGGCTGGGCCGTCACCTTCAAGGTCGAGAGCCACAACCACCCGTCCTACGTGGAGCCGTACCAGGGCGCCGCGACCGGCGTCGGCGGCATCGTGCGCGACATCATGGCGATGGGCGCGCGCCCGCTCGCGGTGGCGGACGCGCTGCGCTTCGGCCCGGCCGACGCCCCCGACACCCGCCGCGTGCTGCCCGGTGTGGTCGCCGGTGTCGGCGGCTACGGCAACTGCCTCGGCCTGCCGAACATCGGCGGCGAGCTGGTGTTCGACCCGAGCTACTCCGGCAACCCGCTGGTCAACGCCCTGTGCGTCGGCGCGATGCGCGTCGAAGACCTGCACCTGGCCTTCGCCTCGGGCAAGGGCAACAAGATCATCCTGTTCGGCGCGCGCACCGGCCTCGACGGCATCGGCGGCGTGTCCGTGCTCGCCAGCGACACCTTCTCCGGCGACGAATCCTCGGGTGGCCGCAAGAAGCTCCCGAGCGTCCAGGTCGGCGACCCCTTCACCGAGAAGGTGCTCATCGAGTGCTGCCTCGAACTGTTCTCCCAGAAGCTCGTCGTCGGCATCCAGGACCTCGGCGGCGCCGGGCTCTCCTGCGCGACGTCGGAGCTCGCGGCCGCCGGTGACGGCGGTATGCACATCTACCTCGACCGGGTTCCGTTGCGCGCCACCGGGATGACCCCGGCGGAGGTGCTCTCCAGCGAGTCGCAGGAGCGCATGTGCGCGGTCGTCGCGCCGGAGAACGTCGAGGCGTTCATGAAGGTCTGCGAGAAGTGGGACGTCATCGCCACCGACATCGGCGAGGTCACCGACGGCGAGCACCTGGTCATCACCTGGAACGACGAGGTCGTCGTCGACGTCCCGGCGCACACCGTGGCGCACCAGGGCCCGGTGTACGACCGGCCGATCCAGCGGCCGTCCACACAGGACGCCCTGCAGGCCGACACCTCGGCGAAGCTGCCGCGTCCGTCCACTCCGGACGAACTGCGCGCCGACATCCTCAAGCTGATCTCGTCGCCGAACCAGGCGTCGAAGGAATGGGTGACCTCCCAGTACGACCGCTACGTGCGCGGCAACACCGTGCTCTCGCAGCCGTCGGACTCCGGCGTCATCCGGATCGACGAGTCGACCGGCCGCGGCGTCGCGGTTTCGACCGACTGCAACAGCAAGTTCGTCTTCCTCGACCCATACGAGGGCGCGAAGCTCGCGCTGGCCGAGGCGTACCGCAACGTCGCCACCAGCGGCGCGAAGCCGGTCGCGGTGTCGGACTGCCTGAACTTCGGCGCGCCGACCGACCCGGGCGTGATGTGGCAGTTCGAGCAGGCCGTGCACGGTCTGGCCGACGGCTGCGTCGAACTCGGCATCCCGGTCACCGGCGGCAACGTCAGCTTCTTCAACCAGACCGGTGACGTGGCCATCCTGCCGACCCCGGTGGTCGGCGTGCTCGGCGTGATCGACGACGTCACCCGCCGCATCCCGACCGGGATCGGCGCGGAGGCCGGGGAAACCCTGCTGCTGCTCGGCGAGACCCACGACGAGCTGGACGGTTCCGCCTGGGCGCGCGAACTCCACGGCCACCTCGGCGGCCGCCCGCCGAAGGTCGACCTGGCGCGCGAGAAGCTGCTCGCCGACGTGCTCATCGCCGGTTCCCGTGACGGCATGATCTCCGCCGCGCACGACCTCTCCGACGGCGGCCTGATCCAGACCCTCGTCGAGACCGTCCTCATCGGACAGTGCGGCGCCCGCGTCTTCCTCGACGCGGACCAGGACCCGTTCGTGCAGCTGTTCTCCGAGTCCGCGGGCCGGGTGCTGGTCGCCGTGCCGCGCACCGAGGAACTGCGGTTCACCGAGATGCTGACCGCGCGCGGCCTGCCGTGGCGCAAGACCGGTGTGGTGGACCCGGAATCGGGCTCGCTCGAACTCCAGGACATCACCGAGTTCACGCTGGACGAGCTTCGCGAGACCTGGGAGCGCACGCTCCCCGCCTTGTTCGACTAAGGGCTGTCGTGAGTGGTAATGACGGTTCTAACCGTCATTACCACTCACGAGTCCGCGAACTCGGCCCCCTCCAGCGACGGCGGCTCCGCGAAGGTGGCCGCGCCGAGGTCGACAGGCGTCTCGACGACGAGGTTGTCCAGCAGGACGTTCCGCTTGAACTCGGCCCTGGTGACGTCGAACCTGCCGTGGATCGTCACGTTCCTGAGCGAGAACTTCCCCGCGAGTTCGGCGTCGGTGAGGTCGAGATGCGTCAGCACTTCGCTGCGATCCGCGCCGAACCAGCCGACTCGCCTGCCGAGCAGCTCGAGTTTGTCGAGCCGGGCGTCGCTGAGGTTGAGCGACAACGTCGGCCCGGTGGTCCCGCTGTGCGGGAGGATGTCGCGGATCAGCCGTTCGGCCGCGCGACGGACCAGCCGTTCCCGCTCGGCCCCGGCCTTGCGTTCGGGGTCTTTCCAGTCTTCGGCGGGGCTGAACTTCGGATGGTCGAACGGCCGCCGCAGGTACGCGCACAACACGTCGAGCACCGTCTGCCGGTACTCCGGCCGCGTCCTGGCCAGGCCGGCCAGCGAATGCATCGCGCCGACGCGGACCTGATCGGCCTCGTTGCCCAGCAGCTCGATCGACTTGGCGAAGCGTTCGTCCGAGATCCGGCTGCGCTCGATCTCGTGCCTGTCCTCCTCGGTCCGCCTTCGCCTGTCGTTGAGCCAAAGCCCGTAGAGCGCGGCGATCGCCCCGCCGGCGAGCGCGCCGGTCTTCAGCGCGTCACCGCGGCTGGTCGCGCGATCCGTGAGCAGCCAGGCGGTGACCCCGACCAGCACCACGACCGAGGACAACAGCGTCCACAACAGCGGCGATCCGAGCAGCCGCCTCATCCGTTCTTCACCGTCAGCCGGGCACGGCCGTCGGGCAGGGTCTCGACGACCCAGCCCGCCGGGAGTTCGTGATCCCGCTCCGGTTCCACCGTCGTGTTGTAGAACGACACGGAAACCGGTGCCTTGCGGAACTTCAGGTCGCTGAAGCCTTCGAACCGCGCACGGCGCAGATCCAGCGTCTTCCCGAACTCCGCTCCGGTGAAGACGGCGTTCTTCGCGAAGACACTGTCCTTAAAGGACGTCTCGCCCGCGAACACCGTGCCGTCGAACTCGACGTCCTCGGAGAACTGCACTCCGCTGAACCAAGCCCGCTGGGTGAACTTGGCTCCACGGCAACGGAAGAAGCCGATGCGTTTGTCCTCCTTCGTGCCCGCGCCGGTCAGGTACACCGGTCCCAGGAACACACAGCCGGACAGATTGGTGCTGTTGTACAGCCCGCCGTAACGGAGCAGCAGCTTGCCGATCTTGCGGTCCGACAGATCGAGGTACTCCAGCACCGCGCCGGTCAGATCGAGGTCGTATCCGCGCGTACCCTCGGAATCGGCCGCGGGCAGCAGCTCGCCGATGAGCCGTTGCGCGGTCTGCCGCACCTGGAGTTCCTGGTCCTCCGCCACCTCGCCTTCCTTGGGAGGCGTGTTCCCCGGCAGCTTCGCCGTGTCCGCGTACCGCGGGTGCTTGAACGGCCGCCGCAGGTACGAGCACAGGATGTCCAGCACCGTCTGCGTGTAGACCGCCCGTCCCCGGGCCAGCCCGGCCAGCGCGTGCAGGGCCCCCACCCGCACCTGGTCGGCGTCGTGCCCGAGCAGTTCGACGGCCTTCGCGAACCGTTCGTCCGAGATCCGGTCCCGGTCCTGGTCGGCCCGCCGCAGTTCGAGTTCCTGGCGCTGCCGCTCGATCTCCTGCCGCCGCTCCTCGACGCGGCGCCGCCGGTCGTTGAGCCACAAGGCGTAGAGCGCGACGATCGCGCCACCGGCGATACCGCCGGTCTTCAGCGCCTCGCTGCGGCTGGTCGCCGGATCGGTCAGCAACCAGCCGCCGACGGCGAGCAGGAGGACGAGCGAGACCACGAACGTCCAGAGCAGGGGGGAGCGGAGCATCCGCCTCATCTGCTCAGAATACGAAGAAGTTGCGGACGCAGAAGGACTTGTCCGGGTTGTCGTCCGAAGCGATCCCCGAACCACTCACCTTCTTGCCCTTGACGGTGCCCTCGATGTCGCCGCTGACGAAACCGTCGCCGATGCCGGAGGTCTTGGTGATCTCCAGCTGCGACGGCGCCGGTGCCATGATGTCGATCGAGTCGCCCATGGTCGCCTTCATGTCCTCGCAGACCAGCGACAGCGCACCCGCCTTGTCACCGGCGCTCACCTTGGCCATGAAGTCCTTGAGGCTCTGGACGCCCTTCGGGTTGCCTTCGGAGCCGCTGCCACCGCTTTCGGTGCTCTTGGGGCTGCTCTTGGGCGCGCTCGACTTCGGGCTGCTGCTCTTCGGCGCTTCGGTCGGCGCGTTGCCGGACGACGACGCCGGCGGCGGCGCGGCGGTGTTGTTCCCTTCGTCCTTGCTCAGCAGGAAGCCCGGCGCGACGAAACCGGTGACACCGAAGGCGATCAGCACGACAAGGCCGATCACGATCCCGATGATCAGCCCGGTCTTGCTCTTCGGCGGCGGCGCGGGCGGGCCGCCGTGACCCTGCGGGTAGCCCGGGTTGTTCGGGTCCCAGCCCTGCTGCTGCGCGTTCGGATCCCAGCCCTGCTGCTGTTGCGGGTACTGCTGGGTCTGGTCCCAGCCCTGCTGAGGCTGCTGACCGTACTGCTGGGTCTGGTCCCATCCACCCTGCTGCGGGTAGCCGCCGGGCTGCTGTCCCTGGGGGTCCTGGCCGTAGGGCTGGCCTGGCTGGGGTGGGTAGGTCATCGGGTCTCGCCTTCCGTACTGGGGCCTGAGGCTGGAGATCAGACGGACGGTGGCCGATACCGGTTCCGGATCCGCCCGTGCCAGGAGCTCAGGGGCATTCTGCTCGGAAGGTACCTCGCGCGCGAGGGCGGCTCCCGGCCGAGGCCGGGAGCCGCTTCTTCACGAAATGCGCAGCTCAGCCGTTGGCCAGTGCCTGCAAACGGTCGTAGGCGCCGTTGAAGGTGTTCTGGTCGAGCGGACTCGAGGTGTACTGCCACACGGTGTAGAAGCTCCAGCCGTAGGGCAGGGAACCCACGGTCGACGCGTAGCGCGCGATCCACAGGGGGACCGTGCCACCGAAGTTCTGCGACGTGCCGACGCAGGTGCTCCACCAGCTCGTCGAGGTGTAGATGACGGGCCAGCGGCCGGTGCGCGCCTTGTAGCGATCGTGGAACGCCCGGATCCATGCCCCCATGGACGCCTGGCTCAAGCCGTAACAGGTGGCCCCGTACGGGTTGTACTCCATGTCGAGCGCACCCGGCAGGGTCTTGCCGTCGCCGGACCAGCCCCCGCCGTTGTTGATGAAGAAGTCCGCCTGCGCGGCGCCGCCGGAGACGTTGGGCAGCGCGAAGTGGTACGCGCCGCGGATGAAGCCCTGGTTGTAGGAACCGTTGTACTGCTGGGCGAAGTACGGGTTCTTGTAGCTAGTGCCTTCGGTGGCCTTCGTCCACACGAAGCGCTTGCCCTGTCCCCACCAGTACGCCCAGTCGACGTTCTGCTGGTAGCTGGCGACGTCCATGCCCGCGACCGTCGCGAGCACCCCGGCTTCGGGCTGCGGCTGAGCGGCCTTGGCCTTGGACTCCGGGGTGGAGGTGTCGCCTTCCACGCGCCGGATCTGCGATCCGATCGTGTGGTCGTTCCGCTGGAGATCCTGTTCGATCGACATGATCTCCGGGGACGGGGCGGCCGACGCCTGAACCGTGCTGCTGAGCAGGAGCAGCGCGGAGCCGACGGCGATGGCGATTCTTCGGGAAGTGCGCATACGACAATCCCTTCACGGATAACCCTCGCTGAGGACGACTAACTGCAGGTAGCCGTCCGGCCACGATTGTTGACGACGGTGTCGGGTTTGTCACTAACTTCCGTGAAATTGGTACTACACGTGGGTGATTTTCATTTCCATCTTGGTGGTGATTTGTGATCTTGTAACACTCGTAGGTGAGGGGCTCAGCCCTGTGACAGAGCGCGCACTCGATCTTCCGTGCCGTTGAACCAGTTCTGGTCGCCGGGCAGGCTGCCCTTGTTCGAGAACTGCCAGATCGTCTGGGTCTTCCAGCTGGCGGGCAGCTCACCGATCTCGGTGTTGTAGCGCGCGAGCCAGAGCGGGTTCTGCCAGAACACGTTGCTGTTGCCGGTACAGCGCTTCCACCAGCTCGTCGACGTGTAGATCGCCGGATGCCGTCCGGTCCGCCACAGATAGGTCTCCGCGAACGACGCCATCCACGCCACCATCTGGGCGGGCGTCTTGCCGTAACAGGTTTCGCCGTACGGGTTGTACTCGACGTCGAGCGCGCCCGGCAGCGTCTTGCCGTCGCCGGACCAGCCGCCGCCGTGGTCGACGAAGTAGTGCGCCTGCGAAGCGCCGTCCGAGATGTCGGGCCGCGCGAAGTGGTACGACCCGCGGATCAGGCCGACACCGTAGGAACCGTTGTACTGCTGAAGAAACCGGGGATTGACGAAACCCGTGCCCTCGGTCGCCTTCACGTAGACGAATTTCGCGCCGGTCCTGGCCGCACCCGGCCAGTCGACGTCGCCCTGATGTCCGCTGACGTCGTGGCCGAGGGTCTGCGCCTCGCCGCCGTAAAGCGGGCCGAGCACGGCGTCGACGCCTTCGTGCAACGCGATCTGCGAGCCGGCGTAATGCTCCTCGGCCCCGTCGTATCTGGGCCTGGCTTCCTGTGCCGCGGCGGGGGTCTGCGCGAGCAGCAAGACCCCCGCCGCGAGGACGGCCCCCCAGCCTTTCGAACACACTCTGCGACTCATCACGTCGCCACGATCCCCCGCGGAAAGGGAATCAGCGACTCGAACATCACCCGAAAGAGTTGCGTTCGACGGCGGAATATTGGGCCGAGTGGGTTAATCGAGCCCCTAGCGGCGCTCGTCCGAAAGGGCTTTGTCGAGGTGCTCCGAGGGGACGATCGCGGTGAGGCGATCGTGCGGATTGATCGCCACCGGATGCCCGGCGAGCAACGGGACCATGTCCCGGCCCAGCACCGCGCGGGCGTGCGGCCATTCGCTCGGAACCAGCGTCTTCGCCGTGTACGCCGGCACCAGCACCTGGCCGTCGGTGTTGTGGAAGCCGATCACCGTGCGCTGGACCGGCGAAAGGGCGTAGACGAACAGCGTCGAGTCGAGGAAGACCCGCGGCAGGTCGGCGGCCGGGCGGTGGTTCGTGCGCACCAGCTGCAGCAACTGCTCCAGCTCGTTGCGCGGCTCCGGGAAACCGAGCGCCTTGGGCGAGGGGCGGTAGCGGTCGTTGGGGTGGAAGTCCTCGACGATCTCGCCCGTGCCGTTCACCGGGTACGCGCCGACGACCGCCCAGGACGGCACCGGGCCATCGGGATCGAAGGCCTCGTCGATGACGTACAGCCAGCTGTTCGGATTGGCCTTGGCGTTGGCGCGCATCTCTTCGGTGATCTTCGGCTTGCGCTGTTTCCGCTTGCCCGCCAGGCTCGACGCCGACCGATCCGCCTCGTCCCGCTGCGCCATCGCCATCCCCACGTTCCGGGTGCCTGAAGGTTTGTTCGCGCTCACTCTACTGTTCTCCCATGGCCTCTTCGCGTTCGGTCGACCCCGCTGAGTTACGTGCCGCGATCACGGCGATTTCCCCCTGGTTGAGCGGATCCGCTCCGGATCCGGCCCGTCCCGAGCTGGCCGCGGCGGTCCGCCTGAGCCTGCGGACGCTGGCCGCGGACGCCCCGGGGAAGAGTGTCGAAGTGCGGGTGCCGCCGTTCGCGGCGGTGCAGTGTGTCGAAGGATTGCGGCATACGCGCGGGACGCCGCCGAACGTCGTCGAAACGGATCCGCGCACGTGGCTGGAACTGGCGACCGGCCTGCTCGCCTGGGCCGACGCCGTCGAATCGGGGCGGGTCACCGCCTCCGGGAGCCGGGCCGACCTGGCCCGCTGGCTGCCGCTGGTCCGGCTCTGAACCCCGTCCCCGCGTGCAATGAAAGGTCCTTTCCTTGCGAAATTTGCAAGGAAAGGTCCTTTCATTGCACGCACGCGAGGGGGCGGAGCCTTACTTCTTGCGGCCGACGCCGCCCGAGATCGTCCGCTGAGCCGTGTTCAGCTCCTTGATCCGCGGGCCGTCCGGCCACCAGTCGGCGCACAGGGTGACGCCGGGCTCGACCATCTCGAGGTCGTGGAACAGCTCCTCGATCTCGGCCTTGGTGCGGAAGGTGCCCGAGCCCATCGGGCTGTGGAGGAAGAAGTCCTCCATCTTGCGGGCGACCTCGGACAGCTCGTCCTGCGGGTCGGAGAAGTGCGAGATCGCCACGTACGAACCCGACGGCAGCGCGTCGATGTACTTCTTCATGATCTGCGCGGGCGCTTCGTGCGGCCCGTTGTAGTGGTGCAGGGTCCCGAGCTGCAGCAACGCGATCGGCTGCGTGAAGTCGATGTGCCGCTGGATGTCCGGGTTCTCCAGGATCCGCTCCGGCTCGAAGATGTCGTCCGAGACGAAGTGCGTGTTCTCGTTCTCTTCGAGCAGGGCGCGCCCGTGCGCGAGTACGACCGGGTCGTTGTCGACGTAGACGACCTTGATCTCCGGGTTGATCCGCTGCACGACCTGGTGCGTGTTCTCCGCGGTCGGGAGGCCGGATCCGAGGTCGAGGAACTGGGTGATGCCCGTCTGGCTGGCGAGGAACCGGCACGACCGGATCAGGAAGCCGCGGTTCTCGGTCGCCAGGTCCTGCGCTTCGGGAGCGGCCTGCTGGACCTTGCGCAGCACCTCCCGGTCGATCTCGTAGTTGTCCTTGCCGAGGAGGAAGGCGTCGTACACCCGGGCGATGCTGGCCCGGGTCGGGTCGACACCCACAGGCACTCGTTCCGTCCGGGTCGGGGCGTCGGGCATCTTGAACCTCACAAAACTGTGTCGGAAGTCTCGGGCTCTACGTAGAGTAGAACCACGTGCGCGACCGGTAAACCGAGCCATGCCTGTCGTGTCGAGGCCCAAACGTGTACTTTGAGTAGTCGGGTTTTGATCCCTGGTGAGTATTGGCGTACGAAAGGTCCCCGGTCGATGAACGCGGTCAACCCGCCCGGTGGTGAGCAGTCCCTGGGTCCCACCGCGCGCCGGATGATCCTCGGCTCACAGCTCCGGCGGATGCGCGAGGACGCCGGGATCACGCGCCAGGAGGCCGGCTACAGCATCCGGGGTTCCGAATCGAAGATCAGCCGTCTCGAACTCGGCCGGGTCGGGTTCAAGGAACGCGACGTCGCCGACCTGCTGACCATGTACGGGATGACCGACCCCGACGAGCGGCAGCAGTTCCTCGACATGGTCAAGGAGTCGAACGAGCCGGGCTGGTGGCGCCGCTACGGCGACCTGATGCCGAGCTGGTTCAACGACCTCGTCGGACTCGAAGAGGCGGCGGCCCGGATCCAGGTCTGGGAGCCGCTGTACGTCACGGGTCTGCTGCAGACCGAGGCCTACGCGCGGGCGATCATGAGCCACGGCCGTCCGGACATGGTCAATGAGCAGGTCCTTCGCCGGGTCGCGCTGCGCATGCGGCGGCAGAAGATGCTGTCCCGGCCGGACGCGCCGCGGTTGTGGCTGGTGCTCGACGAGTCGGTGCTCCACCGGCCGATCGGCGATCGCGAGATCCTGAAGGGGCAGATCGACTACCTGCTGGAGATGATCCAGCAGCCGAACATCTCGGTGCAGATCCTCCCGTTCGATCGCAGCGGTTACTCCGCGGACAGCGCGTTCTCGCTGCTCAGGTTCGCGGAAGAGGAATTGCCGAACATCGCCTACACCGAATGCCTGACCGGCGCGCACTACATCGACAAGCGCGACGAGATCGAGCGGTACAGCCGGGCGCTCGACATGCTCGCGGTCGACGCGGAGACGCCGGACCGCAGCCGCCAGATGCTCCTGAAGCGCCGCGCGGAAATCTGAGTCACTCACCGTTGTGGGGTTCTCCGCCGTCCCGGTGACGGTGGGGGTTTTCTCGCGCCCGCCCCAAAACGTGCTCACGAACTGTAGTTGTTCCCCCATTGGGGAAGGCGATCATCACGCTTTAGTGGGACGGTCGATGGACCTGATACTCACTGCACGCGAATTCTGCAGAAACTTCTGCACGTGCATTTACCGCTGCAGCCACACGTGCTAACTTTGGATCACAAGCAAATGCACATGCAGATGCATCGCCCGAAGTCTTCTGTCGGGGAAGGTGGGGACCATGGCTGAACAGTTCGACAACGGCATCCCGGCTGATCGTCTTACCGGTGCGCACTGGCGCAAGGCGAGCTACAGCAACGCGATCGGCAACTGTGTGGAGGTGGCTCCGCTCGCGTCCGGTGAGATCGCGATGCGCAATTCGCGCTTCCCGACCGGACCCGCGCTGATCTACACCCAGGCTGAGATGGCCGCGTTCCTCGCGGGTGCCAAGGACGGCGAATTCGATGATGTTCTCGGGTGACACCATCACCGCGGAAATCACCGATATCGAAAGCGGCCTCAAGGAACTGATCCACCGCGGGTATCAGTTCGTGCACCCGTGCGACGCGAACGGCGAGGTCCTGGCCGTGGTCGGCGTGCGAGTCCACGACAACGTGGTCGACGTCGTCCGGCTCAACGCCGAGGACGATGTCATCGCGACCCGTATGCCCGGCACCGAGGAGGACATCCTCGAGCCGGAGGTGTGGCTGTGGCGGTCCGCCGGCGACGCGGCGACGGTGCTGACGGCACTGCTCGCGCTCCCGGACGAGCGCACGCCCGGCTCGCTGTATCTCCCGGAGAAGGTGTCCAAGGGATGCTGGGTTCCGGGTCGCGGTGGCACGTCCAAGTGGCTCGCCGCCGGTTGATCAAGCCGCTCAAGCACAGTCGACCGCCTCTGTCGAGGGGGAGCGGTCGGCTGGTCGGGGGTCGTGAGTGCCGGGTCCTGAACCCTGCCCGTCACTCACGGTCATACGTAGAGGTGCGAGCTTCGATCACGTCCTGCCCACTTCGATCGTGGGACGCGGACTCACTGCGAGTAGCCGACTGAAGCGTGTCCAGTGCCACGTCGCGCGGCGCGTTGATCTCCTGCCCACCGTTTACACTGGTGGCGGCCTGCCCTCTTCTCCCCTGGGAGCACCTCGGTGGTTTCCGACCCGTCCGTCCCTGGACAGCCCGTGACCGACCAGCCCGATCCGGAACCCCGCGAGGAATGCGGCGTCTTCGGTGTCTGGGCGCCCGGAGAAGAGGTCGCGAAGCTGACCTACTACGGGCTCTACGCACTTCAGCACCGCGGCCAGGAAGCGGCCGGCATCTCGGTCTCCGACGGTTCGCAGATCGTCGTCTTCAAGGATCTCGGCCTGGTCAGCCAGGTGTTCGACGAGCAGGTCCTGCAGTCGCTGCAGGGGCATATCGCCGTCGGGCACTGCCGTTACTCGACCACCGGCGCGACCATCTGGGAGAACGCGCAGCCGATCTTCCGCACCACCGCCACCGGCAGTGGACTGTCGTTCGCGCACAACGGGAACCTCGTCAACACCGCCGAACTGCGCGACCGCACGGCCGAGGCCGGGCTCAAGCCGCACGCGGGCCTGACAGGTTCTTCCAGCGACTCCGACCTGGTGTGCGGGCTGCTCGCGGCCAACGCCGCCGACAAGGGCATCGAAGCCGCCGCGCTGGAACTGCTGCCCACCCTCAAGGGCGCGTTCTGCCTGGTCTTCGCCGACGAGTCCACCCTGTACGCCGCGCGCGACCCGCACGGCGTACACCCCCTGGTGCTCGGCAGGCTCGAACGCGGCTGGGTGGTCGCGAGCGAGACGGCCGCGCTGGACATCTGCGGCGCGTCGTTCGTCCGCGAGGTCGAACCCGGCGAGCTCATCGCGATCAACGCCGAGGGCCTGCGTTCCTCCCGTTTCGCCAACCCCGAGCCCAAGGGCTGCGTCTTCGAGTACGTCTACCTCGCCCGCCCGGACACCTCGATCGCCGGCCGCAGCGTGCACGCGACCCGCGTCGAGATCGGCCGCCGCCTCGCCGGCGAGCACCCGGCCGACGCCGACCTGGTCATGCCGGTGCCCGAATCCGGCACCCCGGCGGCCATCGGCTACGCGCAGGGCTCCGGCATCCCCTACGGCACCGGCCTGGTGAAGAACGCCTACGTCGGCCGCACCTTCATCCAGCCGTCGCAGACCATCCGCCAGCTGGGCATCCGGCTGAAGCTGAACCCGCTGCGCGACGTCATCCGCGGCAAACGGCTCGTCGTGGTGGACGACTCCATCGTCCGCGGCAACACCCAGCGCGCGCTCGTCCGCATGCTGCGGGAGGCCGGCGCGCTCGAGGTGCACGTCCGGATCGCCTCGCCGCCCGTCCGCTGGCCGTGTTTCTACGGGATCGACTTCGCCTCCCGCGCCGAACTGGTGGCCAACGGCGTCGACCTCGACGGCATCCGCCGTTCCATCGGCGCGGACACGCTGGGCTACATCTCCCTGGACGGTTTGGTCGCCGCTTCGGAACAGCCGAAGTCGCGGCTCTGCACCGCGTGCTTCTCCGGCGAATACCCGATCGCGCTCCCCGACGACGCGCTGATCGGGAAGCACCTGCTGGAGAGCCTGGACTCGGTCAATGGCGCGGCGAAGCCCGTCAGCCCTGCCGGGTACGGTGCTGAAGACGCCATCCGGCGTCCCTAGTCCTTTCTTCCAGAGTTGGAGTCCGCTTCCGTGAGCGAGTCCACGAGCGCCACGTACGCCGCCGCCGGCGTCAGCATCGACGCCGGTGACAAAGCCGTCGAGCTGCTCAAACCGCACGCCGAGAGGGCCACCAGGCCCGAGGTGATGGGCGGGGTCGGCGGTTTCGCCGGGCTGTTCTCCCTGAAGCTGGACAAGTGGAAAGAGCCGGTGCTGGCGTCGTCGACCGACGGCGTCGGCACCAAGATCGCCGTCGCGCAGGCGCTCGACAAGCACGACACCGTCGGCATCGACCTGGTCGCGATGGTCGTCGACGACCTGGTCGTCACCGGCGCCGAGCCCCTGTTCATGCAGGACTACATCGCCGTCGGCAAGGTCGTGCCGGAGAAGATCGCGGCGCTGGTCGGCGGCATCGCCGAAGGCTGCGTCCGCGCGGGTTGCGCGCTGCTCGGCGGCGAGACCGCCGAGCACCCCGGCCTGATGGGCGAGCACGACTACGACCTCTCGGGTACCGGCATCGGCGTCGTCGAGGCGTCCGCGGTGCTCGGCCCGGAGCGGGTCCGCCCCGGCGACGTCGTGCTCGCGCTCGGCTCGTCCGGCCTGCACTCCAACGGTTTCTCGCTGGCCCGGCACGTGCTGCTGGACATCGCGCGCATGCCGCTCGACGGGCATGTCGAGGAGTTCGGCCGCTCGCTGGGCGAGGAGATGCTGGAGCCGACCAGGATCTACGCGAAGGACTGCCTCGCGCTGGTGGCCGAGGCCGAAGTCCGCACGTTCGCGCACATCACCGGCGGCGGACTGGAGCAGAACCTCGCCCGTGTCATGCCGCGTGGCCTGGTCGCGCGGCTCGAACGCGGCACCTGGACCCCGGCGCCGGTGTTCGCGCTGATCGGGCACCGCGGCAAGGTCGAGCGCGCCGAACTGGAGAAGACGTTCAACATGGGCGTCGGCATGGTCGCGATCGTCGGCCCCGACGACGTCGACCGCGCGCTGGCGATGCTGACCGCCCGGCACGTGCCGGCGTGGATCCTCGGCGACGTCCAGCCCGCGGAGGACCCGGACGGCCCGCGCGCCGTGCTCTCCGGTGACCACCCTCGCTTCTGAACCCCGCACATTCAAGAATCTGCTTGAGCCCGGGTGTCACACTGGTTCCGTGGCTGATGACGTGGTGGTCGGCACCCGGTTCGTGATCCCGGGTGCCGAATTGAGCGAACGGTTCTCCCGGTCGTCGGGTCCGGGTGGGCAGGGCGTGAACACCACGGACTCGCGGGTCGAACTGTCCTTCGACGTGGCCGGTTCGGCGTCCGTCCCGGAGCACCTCCGGGCCAGGATGCTGGACAGGCTTTCGTCGCGGCTGGTCGACGGCGTCGTCACGATCGCCGCCTCCGAACACCGCTCGCAGCTGATGAACCGGGAAGCCGCGCGGGCACGGCTGGTGATGCTGCTGCTGGAGGCGTCGGCGCCCCCGGCCGCCAAACGGCGTCCCACCAAACCCTCGCGGGGTTCGAAGGAACGCCGTCTGGCCTCGAAGAAGCGCCGCGGCGAGGTCAAACGAACTCGCCGCGGCGGCTACTCAGACGAGTGACAGGTGCACGCATTCGGCCGCGGTTTTGAAGCCGACCCGGCCGTAGACGCGTTCCGCCTGCCCGGCTCCCGGGGTCAGGAACACCGACCGGCCACCGCGAGCGTGAGCCTCACGCGTCAGGTACGCCGTCATCGCCGCGGCGATCCCGCGGCTCCGGTACTCCTCGATCACCCCGATCCCGGCGACCTCGGTCGCGCCGTCGAGGATCGGCGTCGCGACCCCGCCGCCGACGACCTCCCCGGTTTCGCCGACGGCCATCACCGAGAGGGTCTCGCCGCTCAGCTGATCCGGTGAGGGGTCGAGGTGCTGATCGGGATCGGTCTCCCCGAACGCCAGGTTCTGCGCCCGGATCATCTTCCGGAGCTCGTCGGGCGTCTTCGGGGTGAGCAGGCTGATCCCGGCCGGTTTCGGCTGGTCGACGAGGTCGTCCGGGGTGCAGATCATCAGCGGGACCCGCCGCTCCAGCGTGTACCCGCGGCCGACGAGGACCGCCTCGGCAGCCGGAACCGCCTCGGTCAGGAACTCCAGACGCGGCAGGAGCCCGCGCCTGCGGAACGCCTCGGTCAGCGCGTCGACGTCGTCCCCGGTGGGGACGGCGCCGTCATCGGGGATCGCGTAGTTGAGGAAGGGGCTGTCGGCCTCGAGGTAGTACGTGGCCAGGAACGGCCCGATCCGCTCGGTTTCGCGGAACTTCGCCGCGGTCGTGCGGATGTAGGACTGCAAAGCATGGATCGTCTCGGAAAGCACTGGTGGACAAGCCTTTCGGGCAAGAAGAAGGGACGCACGGGAGAACCGCGTGCGTGTGGAGCTGGCGTGGGCGCCGGCTAGCTCGTGCCGACGCCGCTGAAGGCGTCAGGCATGAGGCATCCCTCTTTCCGCGTGAGTAAGGCTTTCGCAGTCACTTTCGCATGACGGTCAAGCGGTTTACCGGCGTTGCGGATGCGCGACACCCGAATACCGCTCGTCCCACACCGACCTCGGCACCCGCAGCCGCACGGGGGCCTCGCAAACCCTCCTGACCTGCATCGGGATCTTCACCGCCGGCCGGACGTCCAGCCGGTGCCAGAGGCGTTTGCTCAGCGCGGCACCGAGCACGGCGCCCAGGGTGTTCAGCAGGATGTCGTCGGCGGAGGTCACCCGGCCTGCCTGGATCAGATATTGCGTACCCTCCACCAGCACCGAGACGGCCAGCGCGCCGAGCGCGATCCGGCCCAGCGAACGCAGCCGTCGCGAGCGCAACGGGAGCAGGGCACCGAGCGGGCTCAGCATGAGGACGTTGCCCAGTGCCTGCCAAAGATTGGCGCTGTCGCTGAGCGCGAGACGCAGGTCGGTGCCGGGTTCGAGGCTCAGCCTGCTGCCCTGCGCGCCGGTCACGGGCATCGTGACCAGGCATAACACCAGGACGCACGCCAAGGCCAGCGTCATGTCCACGGCGGCTGTCGCCGACGCGGAGAAGCGGTCGGCTTGTCTTCGCCGCCGGTGCGCCGCGAGCAGCGGCCAGCCGAGTAATGCGTACGGAATCGCGGTGATCGTCAACGGGATCATCGCGCCGAAAGCGCGGAGCAGCTCTCCCATGGCCCTTCCTTTCCGGAGCGCCCAAGATCACCTTCGCATTGCAAGATCAACTCGGCATGGTGGAGCGGCCGCACTATGAGGTGATCTTTTCCGGTAGCGGAAAAGGCTTTCCCATGCTTGGGTCCAGTCGGTGACTGTCCACAATGGAGCCTGTGGACAAACCTGTGGATGACCGCGAAGCAACTGGTGGAAGGCGTTATCGCACAAGGAAAAGCCTTGTGAGTGACCTGTGTACTACTTGCCGTGCCCGGCGAGTTCGCGCGCGCGTTCGATCAGCTTCTGCAGGTGCAGTCCGCGACGCACGTCACAGGGGTGGGACGTCGTCCCGCTCGCCGCCATCGCGGCGAAATCGTCCAGCAGCGCGGTGAACGATTCACCGGCGGACCCCGGTTTCCGTCCTAAAGTGCGGTAACCGTGCTCGCCGTACACGGCCACTTCCACGACCGTCGGCTGGATCGGCAGCCGCAGCGACAAGGTCGCCGTACTGGTCGCGCCACCCGCGTGGGCGAACAAGACCTGCCACAGATCGTCATCGGTCCGGTGGGCGGCCAGCACTTCGGTGATCTCGCCGAGGGCCGCGTCCAGCAGGTCGAAGGCGTGCGGGCCGATGTCGGCGAGCGCGCCGGAGTCCGTCCGCCACGGCGACGCCTGGTACTTCCCGCCGAGCAGCGCGCCCGAAAGCCAGCGCGCCCCGCCGCCGCGCCAGCCGCCCGCTTCCTTGATGCCGTCGAGCCAGTCACGGGTCATCGGCGAGAAACGCAAGGTCAGGACCACGAGAGCGGCCACCCCGGCGGCGTCGACCGCGTCCACGAGCCGCCGCGCGCCGTCGAGATCCGCGGCGATCGGTTTCTCCAGGATGAGGTGCTTGCCCGCTTCGGCGGCCTTGACCGCCAGCTCCGCCTGAACGGCGGGCGGCACGGCGAACGCGACCGCGTCCACCCGGTCCAGTAGCTCTTCGAAGCTGTCGACCGCTTCGGCGCCGTGCGCCTCCGCCAGCTCCTTCGCGGCTTCGGGACGCCTGGTCCAGACGGCGCTCAACGTGGTCCCGGGGTGATCGGCGAGGCCCGGCGCGTGCACCGTCTTCGCCCATGGACCGGCCCCGACCAAACCCGCGCGCAGCTGTCCCTGTCCCACGATCCCGAGTCTAGGTGTGCTGCCCTCGCGCAAGGTGAACGCACCATCGAGTTGCGTTTATTGCGTTCGTTGCGAATAATTCGTTTATGGCCGGTACTGGGTTCACGCAGGCAGGGAGCGATGATGAGTGCGCTGACCATTGATCAGATCGTCCCCGGGCGGCATGACATCGACGTGGCGCTCGAAGCACTTCCGCACGTCGAGGCTTATCTGGCCAGGCCCCATGAACAGGACACCGTGCGTGTGGTCGTCGTCGATGAGCGCGAAGAGTCGCTGGTGATTCCTCGCGGTGTCGTCGATCTGATGGCCCGGATCCTGGCGCTCGTGGCGGCCGGTGAGAGCGTCTCCATCGTTCCGTCGCACGCCGAGCTGACCACTCAACAGGCCGCCGATCTGCTCAACGTTTCCAGGCCGTACCTCATCGGGCTGCTCGAAACGGGGCAGATCGAGTTCCGCACGGTCGGCAAACATCGCCGGGTGAAGGCGAGTTCACTGCGCGACTATCTGAGTCGCGACGATCAGCGGCGCCGCGAGGCGGCGGACGAGCTTTCCGCGCTGAACCAGGAGATGGGGCTGACCTAGCAAGTGGCCTTCGTGGTCCTTCTCGACCCGGGCAAGCTCGACCGCACACGGGAACTGATGAACCGGTCGGTCCGGGATTGCCTGGTCACCGGCTATGAACCGCTCATCCCCGCCCTGAGCTTGCCCGATCCGGACGACCGCCATGTGCTCGCGGCCGCCATCAAGGCGCAGGCCCGGGTCATCGTGACCGAGAACCTGCGGGACTTTCCGGGGCACGCGCTTCAGCGCTGGAACATCGAGGCCCAAAGCGCTGACGACTTCATCCTCGACCGGATCGACCTGCACCGGCGAATCGTTGTCGAAGCGGTGCTCCGGATCGCGGATTCCCGGCGTGCTCCGCCGACGAGTTTCGCCGAAGTCCTCGACGCACGCGAGCGCACTGGGCTCAGCAGGTCTGTCGCTGAGCTGCGTTCACAGCTCCCGCATCCAGAGGACTAAATGCGGGAGAAGGACGGGGATCAGGAGTAGCTGTAGAAGCCTCGGCCGGTCTTCTTTCCGAGCAGGCCGGCGTCGACCATGCGCAGCAGCAGCGGCGGCGAGGAGTACAGCGGCTCCTTGAACTCGGCGTACATCGAGTCCGCGATGGCCTTGATGGTGTCCAGGCCGATCAGGTCCGACAGCCGCAGCGGCCCCATCGGGTGCGCGGTGCCGAGCTCCATACCGCGGTCGATGTCCTCGGCCGACGCGAAGCCCGACTCGATCATCCGGATCGCCGAAAGCAGGTACGGCACGAGCAGGGAGTTCACGATGAACCCTGCCCGGTCCTGCGACCGGATCACCGTCTTGGCCAGCGCCGACGTCGCGTGCTCCTCCGCGCGGCGGGCGGTGTCGTCGCTGGTCAGCAGCGAGGGCACCAGCTCGACGAGCGGCAGCACCGGGACCGGGTTGAAGAAGTGGATGCCGACCACCTGCTGCGGGCGGTTCGTGGCCATCCCGAGCTTCATGATCGGAATCGAAGACGTGTTGGACGCGAACAGGGCGTCCTCGCGCTCGACGATCTTGTCCAGCGACCGGAACACCTCGACCTTGGCCTGCTCCTGTTCCAGGATGGCCTCGATCACGAGGTCACGGTCGGCGAACTCGCCGATCTCGGTGGTGAAGCGAAGCCGTCCGAGCGCCGCGTCGGCGTCCTCCTGCGAGAGCTTCCCGTTCTTGACGCCGCGTTGCAGCGACTTCTCGATCCGCGCCCGCCCGGAGTCCAGCGCCGGCTGGTTCACCTCGGTGACGATCACGTCCAGACCGGCACGTGCGTGCACCTCGGCGATGCCCGAGCCCATGAGACCGGCTCCGATGACACCTACTCGCGATACGTCGGACATGGCACCTCCTCCATCTTTTGGGCAGCACGCGACACGCGAGGGTGGTTACCGGGGCAAGCCCCGACCACCCTCGCGTGTCACGCGTTGCTCAGCGGCGGTATTCGTCGTACCCGTCGTACGGGTCGTCGTCATACCGCTTGTCGTCCTCGTGCCTGTCTTCCGAGGAACTACTGGACAGCTCGCGCTGCAAAGCATCGAAGTCGGTTTCGTGCGAGCTGTACTTGAGCTCGCGCGCCACCTTCGTCTGCTTGGCCTTAGCCCGGCCGCGCCCCATGGCTCGACCCCCTCGCACAGGGGCGGGGCGGCCGGGGGAATCGGCGGCCCCGCATCGTCTCGACAATTCTTTCCTGCTGACACCGTACCGTGTCCGGGGGGTTGGATGCGACGTGGCACGGTGTGCCGGTGGCGACAGTGTTCCCCGAACGCCGGTTACCGGCCGGTCGGTGGCGATAGTCGCAGGTCGGCGTGTCACGATGCTCGTGTGCCCCGTCCGTTCGCGGCTTATCTCCGCGTCTATGAGCCCCTGCTCGCGCTGGGTGATCCACCGGACGAACGCCTGCTCGAGGCCGTCGAAGCGGCCCGGCTCGATCGTTCGGCCGCGGGGACGCGCGAGCAGGCACTGTGGCTCAAGTCACAGCATGTCGGGCGGCTGCTGCCCGCCGAGCTCGCGGACGGCCGGCCAGCCCCCAGTCTGCTCACCGACGTGCTCGTCCTGGACCCCGAGGACGTGCCGGAGGGTGAGCACGGTGACGCGGGCCCGGGGCCGCTGGTCTGCCCGATGGAGATCCGCGCGCGTTCGGCCGCGGCGCTGGTGACCTTCCTCGGCGACGCGCATCCGGCGCTGAAGAACGCGGTACTCGACGCGGGCGGTGCTTCGCTCGACGTGATCCGCTCGCGGGCGAAGTCGGCTATCGGCGACTTGTCCGCTTCGGCCTCGCACACACTCTCGACGACGTGGACCGTTCCGCTCCCGTGGTTCGTCCTGTTCGACCCCGGGATGCGCCGGGTCAAACTGGGCAAGGGCCGCGACGACCCGGAGCGCGAAGTGTCGTGGCGGGTGTCGATGGCCGATGCGCGTCATCGGGCGCGCGACGTCGGCGACCTGCTCGAAGCGACCTTCGGGGACTCCGGGCCCGGCCGGGTACTGCACGAGACGCGACGCTGGCTGGACAGCTTCCACCCGGGCTCCGCGGTCGAACTCGACTACGGCGGTCTCGTACAGCTCTTCGCGGACTCGATCCTTCAGGCCGACACGACCGCCGAAGAGGTGCACGACATTCTCGACGCGCTCCGCACCGGCAACGTCGACGAGCTGGCGGATCTGTTCGCCGACCTGCGGGACTTCTGGGGCGACCTGGCCGCGCGGGAACGCGCCAACTAGCCGAACAGACCGGCGGCGACGCGTAGTTCGCCGACCGGTTTCCCGCCGCCGAGCACGGCCGACCCGGACAGCTGTTCCGCTTCGCCGCCCGGGTCGATGCCGAGGTGACGCAGGGTCGCGAGCAGCAGCGGGAGCCTGGCCCGCGCGGCGCCGTCGTCGATCTTGAGCGCCAGCGCGGTGCCGTCGGGGAGCGCGAACGAGTGCACGCCCTCGGCGCCACCCTTCGAAAGCAGGCCTTCGACGCTCCGCATCAGCACGGTGTCCTCGCGGCCGGTGCCCGCGACCTGCCAGGGATGCGCGCGGACGGCGTCCGCGACCCGGCGTTCCGGTCCGCCCATGGCGGTGACCAGCCTGCCGAAGGAACGGGCGAGGCCGGTGAGGGAGAACGCGAACAGCGGGGCGCCGCAGCCGTCGACGCCGACCGTTTCGATCGGTTCGCTGGTGAGGTCGGCGATGGTGGCCTGGATGATCTTCTGCAGCGGATGGGTCGCCGACGCGTAGTCCGCGCATGCCCAGCCGAGCTGGGCGCAGGTGGTGAGCATGGCGGCGTGCTTGCCGGAGCAGTTCATGGCGGCGCGGCGTTTCCCGGCCGCGGCCACGGCGAGCATGCTCGGCTCGTGCAGCGGGAAGGCGGGCGGGCAGGCCAGCGCGTCCTCGGTCAGCCCCGCGCGGGACAGCATCGACAGGGCGCCCTCGACGTGGCCGGGCTCGCCGTTGTGCGATCCGCAGCCCAGTGCGAGGTCTTCGTCGCCGATGGTGAGACCGGCGCGCAGCATCCCGACGGCTTGGAGCGGTTTGTTGGAGGAGCGCGGATAGACCGGCCGCTCGATGTCGCCCGCGGAGAACCGCACCGACCCGTCCGGGGCCGTGATCACCAGCGCGCCGCGGTGCGTGCTTTCCACGAAACCCGACCGGACGACCTCGACCAGGACGGGATTCGTCACTCGGGCCCGCCGCGTTCGGTGTCGAGCAGATCGTCGACCGACGCCGTGCCCTTCCGGTAGCGGGTCGCGATCTCGGCGTTGATCGTGTCCATCACGCCCTGCACCTCACGGCGGTACGAGGAGACGGAGACCTCTTCGTCGGCGTACCTGTCGAGGGCGCTGACCAGCTTCTCGTCCGACAGGGTGCTCACGTCGGAAAGGTCCGTGTCGCCGATGAGCGCCTCGGCGAACCGCCGGTGCTCACCCGCCCGCGACGGCTCCAGCCGCTGATGCCTGCCCGAACCCGTGGCCGGACCGATCGCGTTGTCCGCCAGGATCGCGGCCAGCCGCTCGACGACGCTGCGCTCCCCGCCCGAACTCCGGCGCTCCTGCTCGGCCCGCACGATGTCGATCCGCGCGTGCAGCAGCCGCCGCAGGTAGGACAGGTCTGTCTCCTCCTGCGCGGCCTCGTCACGGCGCTCGCGCAGCACGGAAAGGGGCAGCTCGCCGAGGTCGCTGAGATACCCAGGGCCGAGCACGCGGTCGATACGACGGCGACCACCGGGCCGGACTTCGATCACGCGCGTAGCTTATCGCGCTCCAGCGGAAATGTTCCGCAGGGCGCGATACCACAAGGATCCTTCGCCCCCTGCCGAACCCTCCGACGGCCCACCGCTCTTTCGGTCCCTTCCAGAGCGCGCCCCCCACCCGTCCCGGGGGCGGCCCCTGGTCCAGTCTACCGGGGGTGGGGGTGGAAAAGGGCTGGTCGGCCGAGTTGTCCACAGGTGGGCAGAGTTGTGGACAACTTGTGGATGGCTGACGTGGGTGGGGGAGGGGCGGCGGGTGCGCGGAAGTACGTGAAGGACGCCTTCATTGCGTCTAGCGCAGTGAAGGGGGCCATCACGTACTTCGGTTCTGAGCGAAGGGCGAGTTTCCAGCGCTCAGCCGAGGGAAGGGAGCCTTCGCGTGCGGCCGTTGTGGCAAGTGAGGCAGCTGTGACCACCGAGGCCAAAGTCGCGCCGCACCGCCTGGCGAGGGGAACTTCACGAGACCTAGAGGTCCCAAGGGGTCGCTCCCGGACCGGCCGCCAAGCCCCGACAGGCGGAAGCCGTGAAGGTCTCCTTCCCTACCCTCAAGGTAGGCAAGGAGACCGTCACGGCGTGAGCCACCAAGCCTGAAGTCTCAGCCCCGCAGTCGCTGAGCCGCTTCCCGTCCGGGAGCGGGCGCCTCACCCGGCACGGAGTCCGGGTCGATGGCCGCCTGCACCACGCGGTCCTCGGCACCGACCAGCAGCTCGGCACCCGGTCGCGTCGAGCGCTTGACCAGCGCCAGCGCGATCGGCCCCAGTTCGTGGTGCTGCACCACGCTGCCCACCCGCCCGACGGTCCGTTCGCCGACGACCACCGGATCGCCGGTCTCCGGCGTGATCTCCGGTGAACCGTCCAGATGCAGCAGCGCCATGTACCGCGGCGGCCGCCCGACGTTGTGGACCTTCGCGACGGTCTCCTGGCCGCGGTAACAGCCCTTCGCGACGTGCGCGGCGGAGTCGACCCAGTTCACCTCGTGCGGGATCGTGCGCTCGTCGGTGTCGATGCCCAGCCGCGGCCGCAGCGACTCGACCCGGAGCGCGTCGAACGCCCAGCTGCCCGCCGGTCGCGCGCCCGCGTCGGTCAGGCGGCGCCACCACTCGGCGATCTCGGCGCGGGGGACGGCGAGGTCGACGCTGTACCGCCCCGGCCACGGCATCCGCCGCGCGAAACCGCCGGGGATCGTCGCGACCGAATACGGTTCCGGGGCCAAGGAGACGCCGACGGTGGCCAGCACGCGGTCCGCGTCCGGGCCGAGGACGGTCAGCAGCGCCAGTTCACCGGAGACATCGCGGATGTCCACTTTGGACCAGAACTTCATCGCTTCGAGGTACTCGCGCAGGGGCTGCTTGCCGCCGGACGGCAGCGCGCTGGACGCCACCGCGCCCCGGTCGCTGTCGAGCCAGACCGTGCCGTCCGCGTGCGCGACGACCATGTGGGTGTCGACGCGGCCCTGGCTGTCCAGGACGAGCGCCTCGGTGCCGGTGCCTTCGGCGAGCCCGGTGACGTGTTGCGAGATCACCAAATGCAGCCAGGACAAGCGTTCTTCGCCGGTCACGGCCAGGATCTCGCGGTGCGAACGGTCGATCACGACCGCGCCGCGCGTCGCCGTCCGTTGCTCGGCGAAGGGATCTCCCCAGTGCCACGGGACACCCTCTTCAGGATGCCCGTCGGGTGCCGCGATCGGTCCGGGAAGGTCCAGCAAGGGGGAGCGGTAGGGCATAAAACCCATGCTAGTGAGTACCGTGTCCGTATGCGCGTGCTTGCCTTCCTCGACGGGACCCTGGCCGACCCCGAAGCCGCTCACCTGCGGGTGGACGATCTCGGGCTGCTTCGCGGCGACGGCGTGTTCGAGACGATCCTCGTAGTCGACGGACGACCTCGCGAGCTGCGTCCGCATCTCGACCGGCTGGCCCGTTCCGCCGCCATGCTCGACCTCCCGGAGCCGGACCTCGCGGCTTGGGAACGTGCCGCACAGACCGTCATCGACAACTGGTCGGGCAGCGCCGAGATCGCGCTGAAACTGGTGTACACCAGGGGAATCGACGGCGATCCGGAGGCGAAGCCGTTCGGGTTCGCGCTCGGCGTGGAAATCGACGAGAAGGTCCTCCGCGCCCGTGTCGAAGGCGTCGCGGCGATCACCCTCGAACGCGGTATCGACCCCGAACTCGCCCAGCGCGCGCCGTGGCTGCTGCTGGGGGCGAAGTCCATCTCGTACGGCGTCAACATGGCCGCGCTGCGGGAGGCCGCCCGCCGCGGGGCGAGCGATGTGATTTTCACCGCCGCCGACGGCTCGGTCTTCGAAGGGCCGACTTCGACGGTCGTCCTCGCGAAGGACAAGACGCTCTACACGCCGCCGGCGACCATCGGCATCCTGCCGGGGACGACGCAGGCGGCGCTGTTCCGCGGGGCCGAGCGGGCGGGCTGGTCGATCAAGGTCGAGCCGCTCCAGGTCTCGGACCTCAGCGAGGGCGACGGGCTCTTCCTCACCTCGTCGGTCCGCAAGCTGACCAGCGTGCACACGCTCGACGGCGTCGCACTGGGCGACTCCAGCGCGGTACACGCCGAACTGGTCGCCGCCTACGAGAGCGAGTACACGATCAGCTGAGCGGGCTGATGATCAGCAGATGCGGCAGGATCGCTTCCTCGCGGTAGGCCGCGATCTTGTGGTGCCCGTCCAGGATCACCGCGGCGTCGGCGGTCTCCAGCACCACCGCGACCGGCCGGTGCCCGCTCTTGATCGCGGTCCGGTAGTAGCCGACCCGCGAGACGTCGGCGGGCGGCCAGTCGGCGCTCGGCGTCAGGTAGCGGTCTTCGGCCAGCCGTTCGGGGCCGGTGACCTGGTACTCGCCGTCGGCGAAGAGATCGAGAAGCGGGCGGAGCGTGTCGCCGAGCGGGCGCCGCATCTGACCGGTGGCCAGCGCGATCCGCAGCGACTGCGGCAGTTCTGGCTGGGTTGGGACCGAATTCGTGTCGATGACACCAGTGCCACCGGCGACCTTTACCTGTTCCACATCCTCGTGGACGAGTGAAAGCGGAGAAGGGTTCCGGGTCGGGCCTGCGCGAGTGACGGGAGTGACGCCTGTCTCACCACGGCTGCCACCGGATAACCACCGGTAGTTGGATGATCCGCCAAGAACACCACCGGCAAACCGCTCGGCGGCACCTGCACGGCACCGGTCAGCAGGCCTTCGCTCGGCAACTCCCGCTCCGCGTATTCGTCCCCGCGAGTCAGGGCGGGGCCGTCGAGCCGGAGTCCGACGCGGTTGGATTCCGCGGTCACCGTCCAGGTCTTCGCGAGCCCCGCCGCCAACCCCGAGAACCAATGAGCCCGCGGTCCCGGATCGACCCGCACGACCAGTTCCGCCGGAGCCACCGTGGGCAGTACGACGTCGGCGCCGCCGGACACCGACGGCGGGCCGAGCGGGAGGACGTCGCCCGCCCGCAGCGGCGCGGGCCCGATCTCCGAGAGGACGTCCCGCGACCGGCTGCCGAGTTCGGCGTCGATCGCGATCCCGCCGGAGACCGCCAGGTAGCACCGCAATCCGGTGGCGGGTGCGCCGATCGACGCGACCTGGCCCGCGGCCAGCCACACGGGCGCGTGCGAGCCGACGTCGCGGTCGTCCACGCGAACGGTGACGGGTGGTCCGGTCACCGCGATCGTGCAGGACGTCTTCGCGCGCAGCCGCAGACCGCCGAACAGGCACTCGACGCCCGCGGCGGCCTCGTCGTTGCCGACGAGCCGGTTGGCCAGCTTCAGCGCGGGAACGTCCAGCGCGCCGGACGGCGGGACGCCGAGATGCGCGTATCCGGGCCTGCCGAGATCCTGCACCAGCGCGAGCGGACCGGGCTCGACCACTTCGACGGCCCTCATCCGGCGCTCCGGAACCGCACCCGGTCGCCGGGCGCCAGCAACGCGGGCGGATCGGCGCGCGGGTCGAACAGGACGGCCCGGGTATGGCCGATCAGCCGCCAGCCGCCGGGTGAGACCCGCGGGTACACGCCGGTGAACTCGCCCGCGATCCCGACCGAACCCGGCGGTACCCGGGTGCGCGGGGTCGGCAGCCGCGGCTGCCGGAGTGGTTCGGGAAGCCCTGTCAGATAACCGAAACCGGGCGCGAACCCGGTGAAGGCCACGGTGTAGACGGCGTCGGTGTGCAGGCGCACGACGTCCTCTGTGGACACTCCGGCGTCCTCGGCGACGAGTTCGAGGTCTTCGCCGTCGTAGGTGACGTCGAGGGTGATCTCGCGGGGTTCGCCGCCGGGCGGATGTTCGAGGTCGGCGCCGGACAGGAGTTCACGGACGGCCGCGAGGGCGCCCGAACCTGGGGTCTCCACCACGAGCAGGCTGTGGGCGCCGGGGACGAGTTCGGCGACGCCGTCCGGGCGCGTGGCCGCGATCGTGGCGTGCGCCGCGCTCATCTGGGGCAGGGAATCGCAGTCGAGCAGGGCGGCGTGCTCGCCGTAGGCACGCCACCGCACGGGAAACGGTCAGCCCACCACGCGACGCAGCAGCGCCGACGTGTGCGGCTGCAGTTCCTGGCCCATCATGGCGCGCTCCTCGACGTAGCCGAGTTCGCCGTTGACGATGCCGTAGAGCCGCTGCGAAGCCGTGACGTCCTTCGCGGAGGAGGTGCGGACGACGGCGTCGGTGCCCAGCTCCCAGGCCGGGACCGAGGCCTTGCCGCGCGGCTTGCCGTAGAAGAGTTCCACGATGCCGGTGTTGTGGGTCAGCAGCAGTTCGATCGTGTCGTCGGCCTGCGGGCGCCAGAACCCGGACTCGCGCGCGGCCGGACGGATGACCTTGCCGTCTTCGTCGAGCAGCCAGGCGCGGGCCTCGTGCGTGAGGAAGGGACGGCCGTCGTGCGCGATGGTCAGCTGCATGCCGAACCGGTACGGGCCGTCGATGGTCGGGTAGTCGACCTCGCCCTCGCCGCGCCACACGCCGACGAGCGGCAGGAGCGCCAGGCAGGCGTCGTTGAGGTTCGGGCCTTCGCGCAGGTTCGCCGTGTCGCCCGGGATGGGCATGTCGTCGAACTGGGGGAGGTTTCGGTCGCGCGTGTTTTCCGCGCGCTTCTCCGCGGCCTGGATGGCCTCGTCGCCACTAGCCGTCATGGGTCAGCGCTGGTCCGCGTAAAGCCGGTAGACGACGTACACGGCGAACCACGTGATCGCGACGCCGGCGAGTACCAGCAAAGTCGTAAACAGGATCTCCACGAAACGCACTTTAGTCGCTACCTGCCCGGACAGGCCTGCCGAGGTCACGTGGCCGTCCCCACAACCCGCCCGACGCGCGTGAAGGACGCCTTCCCCGCGTCAGATGCGACGAAAGGGCCCTTCACCGCATGACATGCGGTGAAGGGCCCTTTCGGCTCTCGTCAGGCCACGGAGACCTGGAGTTGGTGCACACCGGGACCCTGGGCGGTGACCGACGCTTCACCGTTCCCGCTCTTGTGCAGCGCGCGCACCGTCCAGTCGCCGGGAGCCGCGTAGAAGCGGAAGTCGCCGTCGGCCGACGAGACCACCTCGCCGGTGAAGTCGCCGCCGCCGTCCAGCAACCGCACGAAGGCGCCGCCGACGGGCCCCTCCGCTCCGGTCACCTTGCCCGCGAGCACGACCTGGCCACGCGTGTCGTAATCAGCGGGCGTGGCCTCCTGGACCGGCGCGCCGCAGCTGTCGTCTGCCGCCATCATTTCGCTCCCAACTCGACCGGCACGCCGACGAGCGAGCCGTATTCCGTCCACGAACCGTCGTAGTTCTTCACCTGCTCGTGGCCGAGGAGCTCGTGCAGCGCGAACCACGCGATGGACGAGCGCTCACCGATCCGGCAGTACGCGATCGTGGACTTCGACTCGTCGAGGCCCTCGTCGGAGTACAGCTCCTTGATCTCTTCCTCGGTCTTGAAGGTCCCGTCCTCGTTGGCGACCTTCGCCCACGGCACGTTCAGCGCGCCCGGGATGTGGCCGGGGACCTGGGACTGCTCCTGCGGCAGATGCGCCGGGGCGAGCAGCTTGCCGGAGAACTCGTCGGGCGAGCGCACGTCGACGAAGTTGCTCTTGCCGATCTCGGAGACGACCTCGTCGCGGAACGCGCGGATCGAAAGGTCCTGCTCCTTGGCCTTGTACTCGGTCGGCTCGCGCTTGACCTCTTCCGAGTTCAGCTCGCGGCCGTCGAGTTCCCACTTCTTGCGGCCGCCGTCGAGCAGCTGCACGTTCTCGTGACCGTAGAGCTTGAAGTACCAGTAGGCGTACGCGGCGAACCAGTTGTTGTTGCCGCCGTAGAGGACGACGCGGTCGTCGTTCGAGATGCCCTTCTCGGACAGGAGCTTCTCGAAGCCTTCCTTGTTGACGAAGTCGCGGCGGACCCCGTCCTGCAGGTCCTTGCGCCAGTCGAACTTCACCGCCCCGCGGATGTGCCCGTTGTCGTACGCGGTCGTGTCCTCGTCGACCTCGATGAACACGACACCCGGGGTGTCCAGGTTCTCCTCGGCCCACTGGGTGGTGACCAGGACGTCTTCACGGCTCATGGAGCTGACTCTCTTTCTGGGTTAGGACGCGCGGGGGCTGGGACTGAAACGCTTGATGAGCAGGTACATCTCGCAACCGAGACAGAAGTTGAACGCCGCGTTGAGGAAGGCCGCCAGCAGCGCGAACGCCGTCGCGACGAACCCGAGCGCGGTGAGGCCCGTCGCGAAACCGACGGTGCCGACGACGGCGAACACGAAGCCGACCGCCTGCGCGAACCGCAGCGGGGCGGCGTCCTCGCGTTCGGTCGTCGGGCCGAGGCGCGGCGCGACCAGGTACCGGTAGACCAGTGAGTACGGCGCCGGCTTGAGGCCGACGAACGCGCCGATCGCGAACACCACCGCCTGCGCCGCGAGCAATGGCCACCACTGGGTGATGAGCACGACCGCGAGCACGATCGTCGTCAGGATGGCGGCGAAACGCGGACCACGCGGGTCGACGGCCGGTCCTGCGGACATGGATCCTCCTGCGATGAGAGGGAAGAAGTGCGCGCCGGAAGGGCACGCGCAAGCAGCGAAGACGCGCTCAGCGAGCCGGACACAGGCTGCTGCGAACGCGGCACAGATCCACTGCGCGGCGCTGGGTCAGCAAGGTTCGGGGCAGCCTGTTCACGGGCACGAGGGTACGCAGAGCTCCCTCAGGTTGGGAACCGTGTTCACACCTTGGGACGCTTCCCAAAAAGCGGGATCAGGCGTTCGCCAGATGGGGCTTCAGGGCTTCGAGAAGCTCCTGACCTCGGGGAACGCCGCCGACACGGAAGACCTCCCGGCCGTCCGGTGTCAAGGCCAGCGTCGTCGGAGTCCGCAATATCGAAAGCGCCTTGGCGACTTCGGGGGTCTCGGTGACGTCGAGATCGACGTGGGTCAGCCCGTCGGTCTTGTCCGCGAGGGCCGACAGGATCACGCGGGTGTGGCGGCAGGGCGCGCAGAAGGTGGTCGAGATCTGGACGAGGGTGACGCCCTCGGGAGCGAGGGCGCCCGAGACGCGGCCGGGCAGTGCGGGGGCGCTGGGCTTCGCCGCGCGGATCCGGCCGTTGCGCGCCCGCAGCAGCGCGCCGGCCACTCCGCCGAGCGCCAGTACGCCCAGCAGCACCCACACTCCGGTCACTTCGAGATCACCCCTGTGTCGATCAACCTCGTGGCTTCGCTCCGCTGAAGGCGACGTTCTTGCCCTCGCCCTTGATGGTCACCGAGCCGCTGTTCACGCGCACCGACGTCGGGGTCACCGAGAACGGCAGCGCGCCGGTGTCGATGGTCGCGTTGAAGTTCGGCAGCAGCGCGTCCTGTACTGCTTGGGGAACGACGGTGGTCTCCTTGTCATTCCCGAACTGCAGCCGCTTCGGCTCGATGCTGATCTTCTGGCCGTTCAGTTCGATCATGGCGAAGCAGAAGATCTCCACCTTCTGCCCGGCGATCTGCACGTTGCCCGACAGCCGGATGCCCGCGCTGGAGCTGTCGATCGGTTCGCCCTGCGCGTTGGTGGTGGGCGGCGTCGTCTCGCCCTGGCCGTTCTCGCCGTTGCGGACGTAGTCCTCGGTGACCGGCTCGATCTTGAGGTTCTCGATCTTGTCCAGCGGAGCCTGCTTCGCGATGTCGGACGCCTTGACGGTCACTTCGCCCTTGAGCGTGCCGATGACGATCGACTTCGTGTTGCCGGACGTCAGGTCCGAGAGCGGCGCCGTGACGTCGCTCATCTCCGCGTTGAAGTCCACGTCACGCAACTTCGGCGGGACGGCGACGCCCTGGGCGTTGATGGTGATGTGACTGTAGTCACCCGAAAGGGCTTGGGTCAGGAACGGGAAACCGTGCACCGTGACCGCCGGATCGTTGGTCAGGTTCAACTGCTCGCGGGCCTTCTGGGAGATCGTGTGCTCGGCGAAGGCCGCCGCCCCGAAATCGGCCCCGACCAGCAGCACCACCAGCACCACGAGGGCGATCAGCCAGCCCCGGCCACGGCGCCTCGGTCGCTTGGCGGACCGGCCGGGGGACGGTCGGTCGTCCTGCGCCACGGGCCTGCTCACCATCGCGTCGAATCTCCTTCGGGTTGTTCTTTGTGCAGGTGTGATCGATCCAGCACGGGGTAGGTGTCCGGCTGTTCACCCGCTATTCTCACTAAGCACCGGCTGTAGCCACGTTCGAGGCGACTACGAGTAAGGGCGGTGCGGCGATGAGCCTGGACCTTCTGGTACTGACCGCGGAAGCAGACGCCACTTCGGTACTGCCCGCCCTGGATCTGCTGCCCCACACCGTACGCGTCCGCCCGCCGGAAGTGACCGCGCTGCTCGACGCGGGCCACCGCGACGTCATCGTCCTCGACGCCCGCAGCGATCTCGCCTCCGCGAAGAGCCTCTGCCGTCTGCTCAAGGGCGCCGGTGAGGACGAAGCCTCCACGCCGATCATCGCCGTCGTCGGCGAAGGCGGCCTGGTCGCGGTCAGCGCGGAATGGCGCACCGACGACATCCTGCTCCCGACGGCCGGTCCCGCCGAGGTCGACGCCCGGCTGCGGCTGGTCACCACCCGCGACGGCGGCGCCGCCCAGGTCGACGCCGAACTCCGGGTCGGCGAGCTGGTCATCGACGAAGCGACGTACACCGCGAAGCTCCGCAAGCGCACCCTCGAACTCACCTACAAGGAGTTCGAACTCCTCAAGTACCTCGCGCAGCACGCCGGCCGGGTGTTCACCCGCGCCCAGCTGCTGCAGGAGGTCTGGGGTTACGACTTCTTCGGCGGCACCCGCACGGTCGACGTCCACGTGCGGCGCCTGCGCGCGAAGCTGGGCCCGGAGCACGAGCAGATGATCGGGACCGTGCGCAACGTCGGCTACAAGTTCGAGCGGCCCGCCAAGGGTTCGGCGGCCAAGCACCAGGCCATCGCCCCGGACGCGAGCGTCTACGAGTCGAGCGAGCTTTCCGCGCACTGAATTCCTTCCTCTTCTCCTCTGACAAGACGTCCGGGCGGGAGCAGGGTTCCCGGGTACTGTCGGTTTCATGCTCGATCTGGTGTGGACCGGTGAACCGGACACGGAGGAGATCCGCCGCTTCCTCCTCGCCGTGCGCGAGGCCGACGGCAAGCCCGAGGACACCGGTTTCGCCGGTGGCCTGCATCTGCTGGGCCGCCTCGAAGGCGAGCTGGTCGCGTACGCGCACCTGGACACCGAAGGCGATTCGCACGGCAACCAGGTCGCCGAACTGTTCGTCCATCCCGCGCGCCGTCGCTCCGGACACGGCAGGACCCTCGTCAAGGCACTCGTGGAGCGGGCCGAGGGGAAGCCGCTGCGCGTATGGGCGCACGGCGATCACCCCGCCGCCGTCCATCTCGCCGGGACCGAAGGTTTCCAGCGCGCTCGCGAACTGCTGATCCTGCACGCCGACGTCGAGGCCGCGGACTGGCCGGAACCCGTGACCGGCGAGGGGATCACACTGCGCACGTTCGTCCCCGGTCAGGACGAGGAGGCGATGGTCCGCGTCAACGCGCGCGCCTTCGACTGGCATCCCGAACAGGGCGCCCTCACCGCCGACGAGGTCCGCGCGACCGAGACCGAAGCCTGGTTCGACGTGGGAGGCTTCTTCCTCGCGGAGCGGGATGGCGAGGTCATCGGCTTCCACTGGACGAAGGTCCACGAAGCGGTGCCCGGTCGTTTCGGAGGCGAGCCCGCCGGCGAGGTCTACGTCGTCGGCATCGATCCGGACGCTCAGGGCGGCGGCCTCGGAAAGGTGCTCACCCTCGCCGGACTGCGGTATCTCCGTGATCGCGGATTGGGTCAGGTGATCTTGTACGTCGAGGGCGACAACGCCCCCGCGCTCGCCGTTTATTCGAAGCTCGGCTTCACCCGGTACGAGGTCGACGTTCAATACGCTCGGTAATCGGGTTCCCACGTCTGGTCCTTGACCGGTCACGGAGAGCAAACGCGCAGGTCACGCGCGGGACACGGTCCCCTTTCGGAGTAGTCGCGCTGCTCACATCGGGCGCCTTGTTCACCTTTCGTTCACCCTTTGACGGCCACCTGTCCACTGTGAGTGCCTAATGTCCGGGTCCGGCAGGAACGTTCCCGTTCCACCGATCCGGCGAATGTCTCCCAGTGGAGGAAATGCAGTGAAGATCATGCGGCCCGCGGGCGCGATCGGCATCGTGGCTAGCGCCGCCCTCGTGCTCGGCGCCTGTGGATCCGACCCGGCGGCGACGAAGACCGAAGGCACGGGTGCCGCGGCCGCGCCCAGCGGCACGGCCGGTGTCGAATGCGGTGGCAAGAGCCCGCTTTCGGCCGAGGGTTCGTCCGCGCAGAAGACCGCGATCGACATCTTCGTGCAGCAGTACGCCGCCAAGTGCTCCGGCCAGAAGGTGAACTACAACCCGAGCGGCTCGGGCGCCGGCGTCAAGCAGTTCAACGGCAACCAGGTCGACTTCGCCGGTTCCGACTCGCCGCTCAAGGACGGCGAAGAGGCCGAAAAGGCGAAGGCCCGTTGCGCCAGCGACGCGTGGAACCTGCCGCTCGTGATCGGCCCGGTCGCGATCGCCTACAAGGTCGAGGGTGTCGACAAGCTGACCCTCACCCCCGAGGTCACCGCCAAGATCTTCAACGGTGGCATCACCAAGTGGAACGACCCGGCCATCAAGGCGGTCAAGGGCAACGAGAGCGTCAACCTGCCCGACAAGGCCATCCAGGTCATCTCCCGCACCGACGAGTCGGGCACCACCGACAACTTCCAGAAGTACCTGAAGGTCGCGTCCAAGGGCGCCTGGACCCAGGGTGACGGCAAGAAGTTCAACGGCGGTGTCGGCAACGGCGCCGAGAAGTCCAACGGTGTCGCCAACGCGGTGAAGTCCACCGACGGCGCGATCACCTACGTCGAGGCTTCCTTCGCGAAGGACGGCGTCAAGTCGGCCCTGATCGACAGCGGCTCCGGCGGTGTCGAGCTGACCGCGGCGAACGTCGCCAAGGCCCTCGACGCGGCGAAGTTCAAGAAGGAGGGCACCAACGACCTCGCGCTGGACCTGGACTCGATCTACTCCAGCAACGTCGCGGGTGCGTACCCGGTGCTGCTCGCCACCTACGAGATCGTCTGCTCGAAGTACGCCGACGCCGAGGTCGCCAAGGCCGTCAAGGCCTTCCTGACCGTCGCCGCCACGGACGGCCAGAAGCCGCTCGCGGACAAGGGGTACGTGCCGATCCCGCAGAGCCTGCAGGACAAGGTGCTGACCGCTGTCAAGGCCATCGCCTGACCCTGTTGCCAACCCCCAGGTTGACGAGTAAAGACAGGCTGGACAGAAGTAGTCGATGAGCGATTCGTCTTCGACCAGAACGCCCACCGGCGACCCCGGTGGGCGTTCTGCCGTCCGCGAGACCGTCCCGGAGGACCCGATTTCGCCGCAATCCGCCGCGTCACCGCCCGAGGAGTCCTCGGTGCCCCTCGCGAATCCCAAGTCCAGGACGGTGCGGCCCGGTGACCGCATCTTCCAGTTCCTGACCACCGGCGCCGGCGTCCTCGTCGTCGCGCTGATCGGCCTGATCGGGCTGTTCCTGCTGGTGCGGGCCGTCCCGGCGCTGCAGGCGGACAACGTCAGCTTCCTGACCAGCCAGGTCTGGCAGACCGACCCCGGTGACATGCGGTTCGGCATCATGGGCCTGCTGCTGGTCACGATCTACTCCGCGCTGCTGGCGCTGATCATCGCGATGCCGATCTCGCTCGGGATCGCCCTCTTCCTCACCCACTACGCGCCGAAGCGGCTGGCGCGGCCGTTCGCCTACGTGATCGACCTGCTCGCCGCGGTCCCCTCGATCATCTACGGCCTCTGGGGCCTGATGGTCTTCGCGCCGACGATCGAGCCCTTCTCGCAGTGGGTCAACGACACCTTTTCGTGGGTCCCGATCTTCGCGGCGGGCAACGTCTCGCCGGACATGCGCGGCACGATCTTCACCGCGGGCATCGTGCTCGCCGTGATGATCCTGCCGATCATCACCTCGCTCTCCCGCGAGGTGTTCGAGCGGACCCCGACCCCGCAGATCGAAGGCGCGCTGGCGCTGGGCGCCACCCGCTGGGAGGTCATCCGCACCACCGTCCTGCCGTTCGGCAAGGCAGGCTACATCGGCGCTTCGATGCTGGGCCTCGGCCGCGCGCTCGGCGAGACGATCGCGCTCGCGATCATCCTGACCGGCGCGGTGGGCCGTGAGTTCACCTGGAGCCTCTTCGACGGCGGCGCCACCTTCGCCTCGAAGATCGCCGCGGACTACGCGGAACTCAACAACGAGATCTCGGCGGGCGCGTACATCGCGGCCGGCCTCGTGCTGTTCCTGCTGACCTTCGTGGTCAACTTCCTCGCGCGATCCATCATCGCCAAGAAGGGGGACTGAGCATGTCCACCACGCTCGAAAAGACCCCGGCCCTCACCCCGGCTTTCCAGCAGGTCAGCCTGGCGAGGAAGAGCAAGAACTGGCTCGCGACGATCCTGATCTGGCTGTCGTTCCTGATCGCCGTCGTCCCGCTGGTGTGGCTGCTCGCCACGGTCGTCATCAACGGCGTCAAGCGGATCCCCTACAGCAACTGGTGGACCGAGGACTTCGGCTCGGTGCTGTCGGACGAGGTCGGCGGCGGCGTGCTGCACGCGGTCATCGGCTCGGTGCTGCAGGGCCTGGTGTGTGCGATCATCGCCGTGCCGATCGGCCTGCTGGTCGCGATCTACCTGGTCGAGTACGGCCGCGGCAAGCTCGCGAAGACCACGACGTTCATGGTCGACATCCTTTCCGGTGTCCCCTCGATCGTCGCGGCGCTGTTCATCTACGCGCTGTGGATCACCACGCTCGGCCTGCCCCGCAGTGGTTTCGCGGTGTCGCTGGCCTTGGTGCTGCTGATGATCCCGGTGGTGGTCCGCTCGTCGGAGGAGATGCTGCGGATCGTTCCGGACGACCTGCGCGAAGCCTCGTACGCGCTCGGCGTGCCGAAGTGGAAGACGATCATGAAGATCGTCCTGCCGACCGCGCTGTCCGGCATCGTCGGCGGCGTGATGATGGCGCTCGCCCGGGTCATGGGCGAGACCGCGCCGCTGCTGGTCCTCGTGGGCTACTCGGCCTACGTGAACTGGGACATCTTCGGTGGTGAGCAGGCCGCTCTGCCGCTCCTGATGAACAACGAACGGGTCAGCAACCCGTTCAACGAGGGGACCGTCGCCTTCGACCGGATCTGGGGTGCCGCGCTCACCCTGGTGCTGATCATCGCGATCGTGAACCTCCTCGCCATGCTCTTTGCCCGTCTTGTCGCCCCGAAGAAGAAGTGAGCTGTTTGAGATGGCCAAACGAATCGACGTCAAGGACGTGGACATCTACTACGGCAAGTTCCACGCCGTGGACGGCGTCACCCTCTCGGTGCCGCCGCGGAACGTCACCGCCTTCATCGGCCCGTCGGGCTGCGGCAAGTCGACGGTGCTGCGCACGCTGAACCGCATGCACGAGGTCATCCCCGGCGCCCGCGTCGAGGGCGAGGTGCTGCTCGACGGCGAGGACATCTACGGCGCCGGGGTCGACCCGGTGCAGGTCCGCCGCACGATCGGCATGGTCTTCCAGCGGCCCAACCCGTTCCCGACGATGTCCATCCGGGACAACGTCGTGGCGGGTCTGCGCCTGGGCGGCACCAAGGGCAAGAAGGAACTCGACGAGGTCGCCGAGCGCGCGCTGCGCGGCGCGAACCTGTGGAACGAGGTCAAGGACCGGCTGAACCGGCCGGGCGGCGGTCTCTCCGGTGGTCAGCAGCAACGGCTCTGCATCGCGCGGGCGATCGCCGTGCGGCCCGACGTGCTGCTGATGGACGAACCGTGCTCCGCGCTCGACCCGATCTCGACGCTCGCCATCGAGGACCTGATCGGTGAGCTCAAGAAGGAGTACACGATCGTCATCGTGACCCACAACATGCAGCAGGCGGCGCGGGTCTCGGACCAGACCGCGTTCTTCAACCTGGCGGGCGTCGGCCAGCCGGGTCGCCTGGTGGAGCTGAACGACACCGAGAAGATCTTCTCGAACCCGGACGAGAAGGCGACCGAGGACTACATCTCGGGCCGCTTCGGCTGAGCCTCCCCCTCGCGCGTGAAGGCCCCCTTCCCTCGGTTCAGCCGAGGGAAGGGGGCCTTCACGCGCTTGGTGCGCGGGTGGATCAGAGTTCGTCGGGGCCGTAGCCGGGCATCTTCCCGGTCACCACGAAGATCATCCGGCGGGCGACGGAGACGGCGTGGTCGGCGAAGCGCTCGTAGAAGCGGCCCAGCAGGGTGACGTCCACGGCCGCGGCGACGCCGTGGTCCCAGTTCCGGTCCATGATGACCGTGAACAGGTGCTTGTGGATCTCGTCGACCTCGTCGTCGTCCGACTCGATCGTGCGGGCGGCCTCGACGTCCTTGGACTTGATGACCTGCTCGGCCTGCCGGGCCAGCTTGACGGCCACCTCGCCCATCTTGGCGAAGTCACCTCGCACGGCCTCGGGCAGCACGGGCTCGGGGTGACGGCGGCGCGCGGCCTTGGCCACGTGCAGCGCCAGATCGCCCATCCGCTCCAGGCTTTCCGCCGCGTGGATCGCGGCGAGGACGGTCCGCAGGTCGGTCGCGACGGGTGCCTGCAGGGCCAGCAGCGCGTACGCCTGCTCCTCGCATTCGGCGCGCGCGTCATCGACCTTCGCGTCGTCGGTGATCACCTGCTCGGCGAGTCCGAGATCGACCTCGAGCAACGCCCGGGTCGCCCGCTCCATCGCGTCGGCGACCTGGAGCGACATGCTCGCTAGGTTCTCGGCGAGCTGTTCGAGTTCGACATGGTAAGCCTCACGCATGGCCCAACCCTACGGGCAACAGGGGCCAAAAGCCGCATCCCAGAGTGAACCTGACGTGAACCCGGACTAACGAATGATCCTTCGGCGGATCTTCAGCCTGAGCTGCTGCTCTTCTTGCCGCCGCCGGACTTGGCGGAACTCGTCGGAGCGGACGAGCTCTCGCTCGGCGGCGCTTCCGGCGCCTTCTCTTCCAGCGGGGTGTTGTTGATCAGCGCCTCGAAGACGGCCTTCGCCTTGCTCTGCACCAGCACCTCGTTACCGCGGTTGTTCGCTTCGCCGGTGGTGGGCACGGTGAGGAACTTGACCTTGTCCGAACCCATCCCGCGCATCGACTTCGCCAGCGTCATCATCTGCTTGATGCCGAGGTTCTCGCCGAAGGTGGCCTTGGCGAACGCGTCGATGAACCCGCTGAGCTTGCCGGTGTCCAGGATGACGTCCTTCGACATCACCGTCTTCAGCAGCGCGCCGAGGAAGGTCTGCTGGCGTTTGATCCGGCCGTAGTCCGACGTCGGATCGCCCTTGACGTGCCGCGCCCGGACGTAGTTCAGCGCCTGGTCGCCGGAGATCCGGACCTCGCCGGCCTGCGGGATGATCATGCCGAGGGTGCCGTCGTCGATCGGCTTCTCGTTGAACACGGTGACGCCCTGCACGGCGTCGACCATGGACTTGAAGCCGTTGAAGTCGATACCGACGAAGTGGTTCATCTTCATGCCGGTGATCTGCTGGATCACCTTCGTGACGCACTGCGGGCCGCCGACCGCGTAGGCCGTGTTCAGCTTCGCGATCTTCTGCGCCGGAGAGGTTTGATCTGTGTACGACGACGTCGCCGGGTCCCAGCGCTTGCATTCGGGACGGCTGATCTCGAGGTCGCGCGGGAAGGAGACCATGACGACGCGCTGCCTGTCGGCGGGGACGTGCGCGATCATGATGGTGTCCGATCGGGCACCCGGAGTGCCGTCCGCGTCGCCGACGCCGTCTTCGGCCGCCGCGCCGTCGCGGGTGTCGGAACCGACCATCAGGAAGTTCTCGTCACCGGTCTGGCCGGCGGCGTCCTGGATGTCGGCCGAATCCTCGTCGAGCGAGACGACGGTGTGGAACTTCGCGTCGAACCAGGTCTGCGCGCCCCAGGCCGAACCGAGCGAGAGGAACACGAGCGCGGCGACCACGGCGACGGCGATCCGGCCCGACCTGGCCGTCTGCTTGGTCTTGCGGTCCTTCTTCTCCTGCAAGCGGGTCTGCGGAGACGACTGCTCGGCGGCTTCGGCCGGTTCGCTGTCGGTGGTCGTGACCACCCGCTGCAGCGCCGTACGAGTCTGCTCCAGCAACGCGGCGGGCCGGGACGCGAGCCGTTCGCGGCGCTCCCGCTTTTTGGCTTCTTCGGCCGCGAGTTCGTCGTGCGCGGCGGAGAACCGGGCGAGCGTGTGGTCGATCTTGCGTTTGGTGATCGTCGCTTCGTCGATCGCCTCGAGCTCGTCGGTCATCGTGAGCCGGTCCATCTCGGACCGCGCCGGGACACCGGCGGAAAGCGACTGCGGACCGGACGGCTGCCGTCCCGGAGGCTGCTGGACCGGTCGCTGTGCCGGACGGCGAGGACGGCGGGGTGGCGGCGGCACCGCGGGCTGCTGCGCGCCCGGGTTCACCACCGGCGGACGGCGCTGCGTCGGAGCCTCGGGGCTAGGCGCGGCCTGCGGGGTGCGGCGAGGCTGGCGAGCGCGAGGCGGTCTCGGTGTCTCGGTGGGCTGCGGGGTCCGCGGCGCCTGGGCCTGCGGGGGCGCGGGCGGCGGGTTCTCGGCGGGGGTGGCGCGCCGAGGACGACGGGGCGCGGGCGGCTCCGCCCGGGCGGCGTGCGAACCGGGTCTCGGGGGCTCCGGCGCCGGCTCAGGCCGCCGAAGACGACGAGGTGCCGGTGCCTCGGCTTCGGGGTCGAAGATCGGGCGTTCACCGGTATGACGTGCGACGACGTCCGAAACGCTGATCCCGCCGTGGGTGTCCATCGAGCGGCGACGGCCACGCTGCTCACGACCGGAGCGGCGCTCACCGGCGCTCCTGTCGATGTTGCTGTGGCGACCGGTCCCCGGGGTGTGGTGCTCGTCGGGCACTCGGTCTCCTTTCACAACTGGCGTCGAAGCTCTTTCGTTATCGTACGGACACCTCAGGTTCGTGACGACAACCATCCCGGAATTTTCTTCACCCAAGGTACCGAGAAGCGCCGAACGGTCCATGCGATCGGGTGAGCGGTCCTGGTTAAAGCCGCGTTAAAACACTCGGAACCGTTACGCACGGTGTGTCGATAACCGAGTGGGTGGCTAGGCGCCGGCGGAGTCCGCGGAGTTCATCGAACGGGGAATCGTCCGCGACGAATCCTTATCGTGATACGCGACTTTGTTCCGGCCCGCCCGTTTCGCCATATACAACAAGGAGTCGGCGTGGCGCAACTGCCGTTCCGGTTCCACCACTTCCGCGCGGTTTTCGTGGGCGAGTCCCACGCTGATCGTCACCGAAAGACCGGGCCGGATCCGGGCCCACGGATGGTGGGCCACCCGGATACGCGCGGTGTCGGCGATGCGCACCGCGTGGGCGTGGTCGACGTCCGGCATGACGAGCGCGAATTCCTCGCCGCCGTAGCGGGCGCAGAACCCCTCGGACGGAAGTCCTTGCTGCAGCAGGTCGGCCACTTCGCGCAGGACCCGATCGCCGACCAGATGCCCGAAAGTGTCGTTGACCTCTTTGAACAGGTCGAGGTCGACCAGCGCGATCGCCATCCCGGCCGGGCCGCGGCGTTCGACGGACGGGCCGTGCAGCCATTGGTCGAGGTAGCGACGGTTGTAGCTGGACGTCAGCGTGTCCCGCAGGCTGCCGGCGCGGGCGAGGTCGAAGGCGGACTTGAGATGGTGGTAGGCGCGTCGCCAGTCACCCTGGGTGGCGAGCACACCGGCGATCGACTCGTGAAGGCTGAGCAGATCGGTGGCCGGCGCGCCCGGTGGGAGCGCGGCCTCGTCGTCGGCTGCCACGCTCACCTCCGCCACGAATTGGTTTTCGTCGTACAGGAGGGATCTCTTGAGGTATCGGTACGGGCCAAAGTGAATATCGCTCAAGTGGACGACGGTTCGGCACCATTGTCACGCACCGAAGTGCCGTTCTGTAAGGCCGAAAACGGCTCGACGTCTTTGAGCTGCGAAAACTGATCCTTCGCCCAGTAACTCACGTCAGTCACATCGTCATTCAACAACAGTGAGTAATCATTCCAGCTCAGCCAACGCCAGTCGCCGACCTCGTCCGGATGTGGGTCGGGATCCTCGTCGACCCAGGCGACGAAGACCGGGCAGAACTCGTTTTCGACCACACCCTCGAACGGCGGAGTCCGGTAGCGGTACGCCGGGAGGACGCAGCGGAGGCCGTCCAGCCGGGGCAGCCCGAGTTCGAAGGCGGCGCGGCGCCGGACGGCCTCCTCGAGGGGTTCACCCGGTGCGGGATGCCCGCAGACACTGTTGGTCCAGACCCGGGGCCACACCTTCTTCGTGGCGGCGCGGCTGGTGATCAGCAGCGCCTGGTCGCTGCTGCGCAACAGATAGCAGGAGAACGCCAGGTGCAGCCGGGTGTGCTCGTGGTGGGCGGCCAGCTTGGGCGCGGTTTCACCGGTCGGCTCGCCGTCTTCGGTGACGTAGACGATGCGTTCGGTGTCCACTTCGGTCGTGTTGTTCACCGGGCCCACTGAACCATCCGGCTCGCTGTAACCGGTACCGCGACCAGAGTTACCCCTGTTAGTGGGATGAAAGGTGTTCCACCACCAATGAAGTGACGGCCTCGGGCGCCTCCTCCACCACCCAGTGGGAGACGTCCTCGATCATCTCGAAGCGGTACGGGCCGGTCACCCGGTTCGCGGTGTCGAGCGCGGCCGTCGATCCGAAGGCGGCGTCCTCGGTGCTCCAGATGTAGAGCGTCGGAACCTCGATCGGGCCGATCTTCCCGCCGGGCCGTCCGGCGCGGTACCAGTTGAGCGCGGCGGTGAGCGCGCCCGGTTCGGACAGTCGCCGGATGTACTCGTCGACCTTGCTCGGCGGCAGCTTCCAGTCGAACATGCGGCGCAGCGCGTCGGCGTTGTTTTCGAGCATCCGCCGCTCGGTGACGCGGGTCTGCCGCCATTCGGTCATGTAGGCCGACCGCAGATGCTGGTCCTCGTCGGTCTTCATGGCGTCGGCCAGTGCCGCCGGATGCGGCGTCGAAATGACGGTGAGACTGCGGAGCCTGCCGGGATGCGCGTCGGCCGTCCACCACGCGACGGCGCCGCCCCAATCGTGTCCGACGAGATCGAATTCGTTCCACCCCAAGCGATCCGCGATCGCGATGACGTCACCGACGAGATGGTCGATGCTGTACTCGGACGCCTGCTCCGGCCGGACGTCCGGCGAGTACCCGCGCTGATCCGGTGCCACCGCGCGATATCCGAGCACACCGAGCGTCGCGACCTGATGCTCCCATTCCACCGCGGCCTCGGGAAACCCGTGCAGCAGAAGGACGGGACGGCCGTCTTCCGGGCCCGCCGCGATGGCGTCGAAGGAACCGGCGGCGGTGGGGATGCTCAGCTGCTCGATCACGTCGCCGACTTTACGGGCCCGCTCCGGTCGAGCCCGCGAGGGATTGACGGCAGATGTCCGGCCCCCTTCGCGGTGGCGCAAGAAGCACCGGTTTCGGTGCTCGGGGTCTGTGATGGCAACCCGGGTTGCCATCTCGGGCCGTACCCGACCTACGAAGCGTGTCTCATCGAGCAGAGCAACATGGCCCGGTACTACACGATCACCATGCGGTGCTTCGAGGTCGACCACGACCAGTGGAAGTTCGCCTACAAGACCAGGGGCACCTGAGTCGTGAACGAAAACGCTCCCGCCGGTCCGTCCGGCGGGAGCGTTTTTCGGTTCAGCCCCCGGAGTGCATGTCCTCGGCCTCGGGGACGCAGTCGTCGTCCGGGTCGTCGAGCCAGCCGTGCGGCAGCGTGACCTTGCCGGGCGACCCTTGCCGCCCGCGAGGCCCGGTGGCCGCGACGGGGAACGGCGCTTCGTGGTCGAGCCGGGCGATGAGATCGTCGAGCTGGTCCATGCTGGACAGCATCGCGAACCCGCGCCGCAGCTCGGAGCCGACCGGGAAACCCATGAAGTACCAAGCCATGTGCTTGCGGATGTCGCGCATGGCCTTGTCGTGACCGTCGTGTTCGACGAGGAGTTCGGTGTGGCGCCGCAGCACCTTCGCGACCTCGCCGAGGTTCGGCGGGGTGGGCTGCGGGCGCCCGGCGAAGGCGGCTTCCAGCTCGCCGAACAGCCACGGCCTGCCCAGGCAACCGCGGCCGACGACGACGCCGTCACAGCCCGTCTCGTCGACCATGCGCAGCGCGTCCTCGGCGGAGAAGATGTCACCGTTGCCGAGCACCGGGATGCTGGTGACGGCTTCCTTGAGCGCGGCGATCTTCGTCCAGTCGGCCTGGCCGGAATAGCGCTGCGCGGCGGTGCGCGCGTGCAGGCTGACCGCCGCCGCGCCCTCGGCCTCGGCGATACGCCCGGCGTCGAGGTAGGTCAGGTGGTCGTCGTCGATGCCGACCCGGAACTTGACCGTGAACGGCACACCGGCCTCGGCCGCGGCCTTCGCCGACTCGCGGACGATGTCGGCGAACAGCTTGCGCTTGAACGGCAACGCGGCGCCGCCGCCCTTACGCGTCACCTTCGCGACCGGGCAGCCGAAGTTGCTGTCGATATGGTCGGCGAGGCCCTCGCCGGTGATGATGCGGACGGCCTCGGCCATCGTCTTGGGGTCGACCCCGTAGAGCTGCATGGACCTGGGCTTTTCGTTCTCGCCGAAGGTCATCATGTGCATCGTGCCGGGGTGGCGTTCGACCACCGCGCGGGCGGTGATCATCTCGCAGACGTAGATGCCCGCGCCGTACTCCTGGCAGAGCTGCCGGAAGGCGACGTTGGTGATGCCCGCCATCGGAGCGAGCACGACCGGGGGATCGACCTCGTAGGGGCCGATCTTCAGGGTTGGCTTGCTCAGGGTGGCTGTCACGTCCTCCATTGTCGCCTGTGGTGTCTGTCACTCGCAGGTGGGCCGGTCTCGTCGCCGATCGGCCCGGGAGAGTCGAGGGGCCTTCGAAATGTCAGGACGAACGCGCCAACTGGCTGACTCGCTGGAACGACATGCCGAGAACTTCGCCGGCTTCGCGTTGTGAAACCCCGAGCGCGAGCAGTTCGTGAACAGCCGCGCGGTGTTCGGCGGCCGCCTCCGCTTGTTTGCGCTGAGCTTCCTCGCGCAGAACCTCGGCGCGCGCCTGATGGTCCGTCACGGAATCAGGAAGATGTACCTCGAGGTGCAGTTCGTATTCGTCGCTACCGATCTTCTCCATGACCTCGATGAGTTCGCTCGCCATGGTCGCGACGTCCTTGTAGCGGAGTGCTTGCGTCGAGCGGCCGATCTCCGGGACACGGATGAGCCAGAACTTGCCGTCACGGGTGACTTCGGCGTGGTAGGTCTTCACTTCCTCCACCATCCTTTCCCGAGGACGTCCTCGCATTCTTTGAAGATGTCAACGGCGAAGATCTCTCCCAGCTCGGTATGTCGCGGAATGGGTACCACGACACCGTTCAGGGTGTAGATGGTGTGGTTGGCCCCTTCGCGCTCGAGGACCCACGCCGCGCGTTGCCGTCTGGCGGCGATCGCGATCTTCTTGATGACTTCCCGCCTCTTCACAGAGTATGTCTAGGCAGGGATAGACGCAACCGTCAATGGCGGCCTAGACAGTTCGCGAGATGAAGTGAAGATTCTCCGCCTCTTGCTGGGATGCAACAGAATCCGAGATTTTCCCCCTGTGTTTCTGGCCTGGAGCCTCCGTGCCGGGACCCGTCCCCGATCGCGATGATCTCGCAGGTCGCGACCACATCGTCATCACGATTGAGTAGTGCTACGGATCCCTCGGCCCGCTCCAGACCGCATGCTGATCGCCATGACCACCGATGGGGATGTGCTCCTCAGGCTCGCCGGGGAGATCGACGACCTTGGGGCCCGCCTCGCGCGGGTCGGTACGGAGCTGCGGACCGTCCTGTCCGGAGCGGAAACGGCCCAGGAAACGGCGCCTGAGCAGGCAGCTGAGGCGCAGCCTGACCAGCCAGCCGCGCAGCAGGAGACCCCGGAGCAGCCCACGGCAGCGCAGCCCGACCAGCCCGCCGCGCAGCAGCCCACGGCGGCGCAGCCGGAGCAGTCCGCCGCACAGCAGCCGCAGCAAGCCCCGCAACCCCAGCAGCCCCAGCCTCAGCAGCCCCAGATCCCGCCCCAGCCGTACCCGCGCTACTTCACCCACCCGCAGCACCCCCAGTACCAGCAGCAGTACCACCAGCAGCAGCAATACCAGCAGTATCAGCAGGCCCAGTACTCGCAGTGGCAGCAGCAATACCGTCAGCAGTACCAGCAGCCGCAGCAGGCCCGCCCGTACCAGCCGGTGCCCAAGACCACGCTGGCGGAGAAGCTGAGCAAGGAGGGCGCTGGCAGCAGGCTGCTGGCCTGGATCGGCGGCGCGGTCACGCTGCTCGGCGTCGTGCTGTTCCTCGTGCTCGCCATCCAGCGCGGCTGGTTCGGCCCGCTGCCGCGGGTGATCGGCGGTGCCGCGCTCGGGGTCCTGCTCGTCGGGATCGGGCTGCGCCTGCACCGCACCCCGGCCGGCCGCACGGGCGCGTTCGCGCTCGCCGCGACCGGGATCGGGGCGTTGTACCTCGACACCATCGCCGCGACGACGATGTACGAGTACCTCCCGGCCTACGCCGGTCTCGCGCTCGGCCTCCTGATCGCGGTCGGCGGGTTGCTGCTGGCCGTGCGGTGGAAGTCGTCGCTGCTCGCGACGGCCGTCGTGCTCGGCTGCGTGGTCTGCGCGCCGTTGATCACGCAGGGCTTCAAGCCCGAGCTGGTCGCGTTCCTGCTGGTGGTCCAGGTCGCCTCGACGCCGGTGCAGCTGCGCCAGTCGTGGCCGTCGGTCGCGGTCGCCGCCGGGATCCCGCCGCTGGTCGCGTCCGTCTTCAGCACGGCGTTCACCGGCGTCGGCGGCAGCACCGCCAACACCGCCGCCGCGCTGGCCGCGGGCGCCGTCGGTCTCGCGCTCGCCCTGATCGTCACCACCAAGCGATCCGGCGACGCCGCCGCGCTGGCCCTGCTCGCCACCGCTCCGGCGCCCTCGTTGCTCGCCGCGTTGTTCCTGCCGAAGACCTCGGCCGTGCTGGTGACCGCTTCGGTCGCGCTGGTGCTGCTCGCCGTGTGGGCGGCCGGGCAGTGGCTCGACGGCTGGACGGGTGACCTGGCGGGTGCGGCGGGGCTCGTCGCGGCCCTGCAGACGACGATGACGCTGTTCGACGGCAGCGCCCGGTCGGCGATCCTGCTCGGCGAAGGGGTTCTGCTGGCGTTGGTCGCGCTGTGGACGAAGAAGCACGTCGCGCTCTTCGGCGGGCTGGGTTTCGCCGTCATCGGCGGTGTCATCGCGCTGGCCTTCGACGTGCCGCCCACGCTCTTCTTCCTGATCAGGGACCGCCTGGACGCCGACCTCGCCGCCGCCCTGCTGGTCGCCGTCGCGATCCTGGCCGTCTCGATCACGCTTCCGTGGGTCGCGCACCGGCTCGGAATGTTCAGGGCCGCGTCGGAGAACGTCGTGCCGTGGTTCTTCGCCGGAATCTGCGCGCTCTACGGCGCGGGCGCGATGGTGCTGTGCGGCGCGCTGCTGGCCATCCCCGGCCGCTCGGGCTTCCTGGTGGGCCACGTGGTGATCACGGTGTCCTGGACGGTCGCGGCGCTCGTGCTGCTCATCCGCGGTATCGCGGTGGTCGGCCTGCGGGTGATCGGCCTGGTACTGGTCGGCGCGGCGGTGCTGAAGCTGGTCCTGTTCGACCTCTCCGCGCTCGACGGCCTGGCCAGGGTCGCCGCCTTCCTCCTCGCCGGCCTGGTGCTGCTCGGTGCCGGGACGCGCTACGCCAAGCTCGTCGCGTCCCGCTGAGCGAGCGAGGAAGAAATGCCCGCGGGTCGTGGTTGGTTCGACACATGAGCTACCAACCCGACCCGCGGCTCGCCGAGCGGGCCAAGGAGAGCGTCGCCTGGCTGACCACCATCAGCCCGAAGGGCCGCCCTTCACCCCGCCCGGTGTGGTTCGTACTCGACGGTGACGACTTCATCGTCTTCAGCCAGCCGGACACGGCGAAGACCCGGCACATCGAAGCCAACCCCGAGGTCAGCCTCCACTTCAACAGCGACGAGCACGGCGGCTCGATCCTGGTGATCGGCGGCAGTGCCGAGATCCTGCCGGACGGTCTCGCGTCGGAGCAGCCGGGCTTCCTCGAGAAGTACGAGAAGCACTATCCCGCGATCGACTACGACGTCCCGAAATTCGATCGGGAGTACAACGTCCGGATCAGGATCCGGCCGGAACGCGGCTGGGGTTTTTAGCGGACACGGCTAGAACCCGACGGTGACACAGGCCAGCCGGGCACCCGCGGTCCCGGCGTGGCCGGGGTCGGTGTGCGTATGCGTTTCGTGGATCACGATCGAGTTCGCCCGCCGCTCGCCGAACGTCCAGTCCACTTTGGACACGGCGACGCCGCGGCCGGTGGCGTCGGTGGTGAGGTCCAGCCAGATCTCGTTGCGGGGGTTGGCGTAGGCCGGATCCACCGACGGCTTCACCGGGTCTTCGACGTTCTGGTAGTGCGGTCCGGCCAGGTCGCCGGTGGCACCACAGGGCTTCGTGTGCGCGTGGGCGCCGTATTCGCGGTCGGGCAGCAGACCGGTCACGAGTAGCGCGGTCGAGGTGCCGAAAGCCTTGGAGGTCAACCCGAAGACGTGCGCGCGAGCGCCTGCCGGGACCAGGTCCGGTTTGTACGTCGTGAGCTTGCCCTTGGCGGTGATCACGTGCACCGGGGATTCGGTGGCGGCGGTGGCCGGTCCGGTGCCGGAGGTGAGGGCCAGTGCGGCCGTGGACAGGACGATGGCGAGTGCGGGGACGGGGCGCATGCCCCCTTGCCTAGTCCGCCGGACATCGGGCACGCCAGACCGATCACTCGGTCGGGCGATCATTCTCAAACTATGGGCAGGAAATGTGAGTACCAATCCTCCGGATCGCACCTGGCTGGTCGCGGTCGCCGCGGCCCTCTGGGGCACTGACGGCCTTCTACGCCTTCCGCTCGCCGAGGCGCTCCCGGCGGCCACGGTCGTCTTCTGGGAACACCTGTTGGTGGTGCTCGCGCTGAGCCCGCTCATCCCGGGTGCCTTCCGCGCGCTGCGCAGGTGCGGCCCGCGGGAATGGCTGGCCGTGCTCGCCATCGGCGGCGGCTCGTCCGCGCTGGCGACGGCGATGTTCACCGCCGCCTTCAAACTGGGCGGCCCCGTGACACCGTTGGTGCTGCAGAAGCTCCAGCCGGTGTTCGCCGTCCTCGCCGCGTTCTTCGTCCTCCGCGAGCGGGTTCGCCCTGGCTACGCCTTCTTCGCGATCCCGGCGTTGCTGGGCGCCTGGCTGCTGGCGTTCAAGGATCCGCTGAACATCCAGGTGGCCGCGGCGAAGGCGGCGCTGCTGGCGATCGGCGCGGCCGCGTTGTGGGCGGCGGGCACGGTGCTCGGCCGGCTGCTCTCCACCGGACTGGCGCCGAAGGAGGTCACCACCCTGCGGTTCACCGTCGGGCTCCCGGTCGCGGCGGGCATCGTGGCGGTCCAGGGCGGCGGGTTCGCGGTCGGCTGGGACAACGCGCTCGGACTCGGGTTGCTCGCGCTGGTCCCCGGTCTGCTGGCGCTGAGCCTGTACTACCTGGGCCTGCGGTCGACCCCGGCCGCGAGGGCGACGTTGGCGGAGCTGGCTTTCCCCGTCACCGCGGCCGTCATAGGCGTATCGTTCCTGAACGCGCATTTGTCCGGTACGCAGTGGCTGGGCCTCGCCGTCGTGGTCGTGTCGGTGACTTCGCTCGGCTGGCATGAAAAAGTCACCCGTCAACCGATGGTCTTGGAGTCGCCGCATGGTCGAGCACACCGGAGAGACGAAGAACGAACGCCTGACCCGCAACGTCAGTGAGCTCCTGCAGGAACTCCGGGTCGCGCAGGCGGGCGTCCAGATCCTCTTCGGGTTCCTGCTCACGGTGGTGTTCACCGACGAGTTCCACGAGGCGAGCGGGTTCGAGAAATCCGTTCACCTGACGGCGGTCCTGCTCACGGTCTGCTCGACGGTGCTGCTGACGGCGCCCGCCGCGTGGCACCGGTTGCTGTTCCGCACCGGGAACCGTGAGCGGATCCTCACCGTCGGCAACCGTTCGGTCCTGATCGGACTCGGCTGCCTCGCGGCCGCGATCACCACGACCGTCTCGCTCATCGCCAAGGTCGTCTTCGGCCCGATCGCGATGACGATCCTCGGGGTGGTCTCGGCGGTGCTGTTCGTCGTGATGTGGTTCATCGTGCCGAAGATGATCGACCGGAACAGCGACTGATCACCGCCGGGCGCGGACCGGGGTGTCTTCGGGCAGGCCGAAAGCGGCGGGCGCGAGCTTCGCCGGGTCGTCGGTGCTCGTGCCGTCGAGCACCCGGCGGGCGCCGACCCACGAGAACATCGCCTTGACCGACGGTGAATAGGCCGCACCGTCCTTCGCGAACTCCTGATCGAGTACGCGGTACCCGTCCGGCGTGCGTTCGACGCGGTAGACCACCGGCTGACGGCGGAATCCGCCGCGCGTGACGAGCCCGTCGCCTTCCCTCGCGACCTCGTCGCAGCTCGCGACCAGGCCGACCTTGACCCGCTCGCCGTCGGCCAGGGTCTCGATCACCTTCTGCGTGCACACCCAGCGGATGTTCGGGTCGCCGGAGCGGGCGGCCGTCGCCAGCCACGCGCGAAGATGTTCGTCGATCGACGGCAGCGCGTCCCGCGCGACGGCGTCGTCCACCGACGGCATCTCGTCCACGATCCACCAGCCTGCCGCGGCCACCACCACACCGACCCCGGCGAGCACGGGCCAGCGTTTGACGTTCCCCATGCCACGAAGCTACCGAGCGGGGCAAGTGTTCATCCGCGGTTCGGGACGCGTTGCCTCCACCGCCGTAGGTTGCGGCCGTGAACGACTCCTCCCGACGGACTTTCCTGCGCGGCGCCGGCCTGCTCGGCGCCGGTGCGGCGGTGTCCGCGTTGCCCGCGCTCGGCGCCCCGGCGGCTTCGGCGACCCCCGGCCACCACGGCCTGGACACCGAAGACGCCTGCTTCACCTTCGCTGTCCTGCCTGACACGCAGTACCTCTTCGACGCCGACCGCGGCGACCCCGCGCCGTTGGACGCCACACTGCGCTATGTCACCGGCGGCGACGAGAACATCGTCTTCCTCGCGCATCTCGGCGACCTCACGGAGAACGGGCAGCCGGGTGAGTTCGACCAGATCAGCCGGTCGTTCCAGCACCTGGACCGCCGGCGGTTCCCGTACAGCACGCTGGCGGGCAACCACGACATCAAGTCCTCGACCGACGACCAGCGCGGCCGCACGCCGTACCTCGACGCGTTCGGCCCGCATCGGCAACGGGGTTCGCGGACCTTCCGCGGCGCGAGCCCGGACGGCTACAACAGCTACCACGTGTTCCGCGGCGGCGGCCGCGAATGGCTGCTGCTCGCGCTCGACTGGCGGCCGTCGGCGGGTGGGCTGGAGTGGGCGCGGTCGGTACTCGCGCGGCATCCGCGGCTTCCGGCGATCCTGACCATCCATGAATTGGTATGGGCCGACGACGCGGGCCAAGCGCAGCTCTCCGAGTTCGGGCAGAAGGTGTGGGACGAACTGGTCGCCGGGAACGACCAGATCTTCCTGACCCTCAACGGGCACTTCTGGCCGCCGGGCCGCGCGGTGAAGAAGAACAAGGCCGGCCACGACGTCCACCTGCACATCACCAACTACCAGGACCGGTACTACGGCGGCAGCGCGATGATCCGGCTCTACCGGTTCGATCTGACGCGGAACGTGATCGACGTCCGCACGTTCTCGCCGTGGCTGGCCGGGCAGGCGCCGCGGCTGAACGAGCTGCAGCGGCAGGAGATCGAACGCACCGGCCCGGTGGACTACTTCAGCCTGGACGTCGATTTCGGCACGAGGTTCGCCGGGTTCGCGCCGGTCCCGGTCCCGCCCGCGCGTCCCGCCGATCGGCAGCTCGTCCGCGGAACCGTGGCCTACTGGCGCTTCGAAGGCCGCGACGGCGCACCCGCCGGCGGTATCCGCGACCTGTCCGGCCGCGGCAACGACCTGGTCCGGGTGACCCTGCCCGGCAGCGCGGAAGACACGCTGCGGTTCTCCGGCGAGTTCTCCGGGCGGCAGCCGTCGAGGTCGAGTCTCCGGTTCGACGGCGGCAAGAAACCGGCGCGCGGGGCTTACCTGCGCACGGCGGACTCCGCGCCGATGAACGCGGAGACGTTCGCGCGCGGCTACACCGTCGAGGCGTTCGTCAAGCTGCCCGAGGATTTCAAGGACGGCAACCATTCCTGGGCCGCGCTCTTCGGCAGGCAGGGGTCCGGCGGCAAGGCGGGCAAGACCGGTGACGATCCCGGCGAGCCGGCCGCGACACTGTCCCTTTCGGACGGTGCGGCGTTCCAGTGGGCGGTGTTCCCGCTGAACCAGAACGGGATCTCCACCTGCTGGGGGCACGAACTGCCGCTGCGGGAATGGATCCATGTCGCCGCGGTCAACGACGGGAGGCGGACGACGTTGTACGTCGACGGCTGCCCGGTGCTGCGCAACCCCAAGACGGCGGCCGCCGGGATCGCGAACCCCGGTGGTGCGTGGCTGATCGGTGCCTACGCCTACGACTCGATCGTCGAGCAGGCTTTCCACGGCTGGCTCGGTGACGTCCGCGTGGTGGGGAGGGCGCTGGACCCCGGAGAGTTCATGCTCGGCTGAACGACGGCACGAAACGTGCGCGGTAATGGTGGGTTCGCGCCCCCATTATCGCGCACGATCCTTTTCCCGGTAACGGCGGGTCCCTCTTGACAAGGGGTGGACAATAAAAAATCGGCGTCCGATCAGAATTGCCCGATCGATACGCCGAATGTGTCAGTAGTCTAACCGCTGTGAGGGGAACTTGTCAAATCAGGGGTACGACGAGGAATTGCGGTCCGAACGGGAGTACGTCACGTCCCTGTACGGGCGGCTGGACGCCGAACGTGTGCGGGTGAGCGAAGCGTACGCGGGCGCGCTGCGCGGAGAAGGGTTCGCGCTTTCGGACCGGGAAGTGTCGGTCGCCGCGAAAGCCCGCGAAATGGCCCGGTTGAAGGTCGCCGACGAGGGCCTTTGTTTCGGCCGTTTGGACGCCCTTTCGGGCGAACGGATCTATGTCGGCAGGGTCGGCCTTTTCGACGAAGACGACGACTACGAACCCTTGCTGCAGGATTGGCGCGCGCCCGCGTCACGCGCGTTTTACTGCGCGACGGGCGCGTCCCCGGAGGGAATGGCGCGACGCCGTCAGTTCCGCACCCTCGGCCGCAAGGTCCTCGACTTCACCGACGAGGTCTTCGGCCGCCCGGACGCGGCGGGGGAACGGGGCGACGTCGCGCTGCTGGCCGCGGTCAACGCGCCGCGCGGCGAGGGGATGCGGGACATCGTCGCGACGATCCAGGCCGAACAGGACGAGATCATCCGGCTGGAGCATCCAGGTGTCGTTGTCGTCGAGGGCGGCCCCGGCACCGGCAAGACGGCGGTCGCGCTGCACCGGGTGGCGTACCTGCTGTACACGAAACGCGAGCGCATGGAACGCCGCGGCGTGCTCGTGGTCGGGCCGAGCAGCGGCTTCCTCGACCACATCGGCCGGGTCCTGCCGTCGCTCGGCGAGACCAGCGCCGTCTTCACGACGCCGGGAGACCTCGTCGCCGGCCTGCACACCGAACGAGAGGACCCGCCGGCCGTCCAGCGGCTCAAGGGCTCACTGGCGATCCTGGACGTGCTCGCGGCGGCGGTCGCGGACCGGCAGGAACTGCCCGCCCGGCCGGAGCCGATCGAACTCGGCGACGTCACCGTGACGCTCGACGCCGGGATCACCGCGGCCGCGCGCGAGGTGGCCAGGGAGAGCGGGCTGCTGCACAACGAGGCGAAGGCCGTCTTCGAACGCGAGGTGATCACCGCGCTCGCCGAACGTGCCGTCGACCGCGTCGGCGAGGGCTGGCTGCCGCGTGACGACACGCACAACCGGCCGGAGATGCTGAAGAACCTCCGGCGGGATCTGGAAGGCAGCGTGGGACTCGGGGCGGTGCTCGACCGCCTGTGGCCGGTGCTGACGCCGCGGCGGCTGCTCGCCGACCTCTACGGCTCGACGGCGCGGTTGCGGGCCGCCGGGGCCGATCCGGCGCTGTTCCGCGAGGACGCGGCGGCGTGGACGGTGTCCGACGTGCCCCTGCTGGACGAGGCCGTCGAACTGCTCGGCTGGGACCGCACCGCCGAGCGCCGCGCGGAGGAGCGGCGGCAGCTGGCCCAGCAGGAGTACGCGGAGCGGGTGCTCGAACTCATCGAGGTCGAAGAGGATCACGACGACTACGAGTTCGCGCTCCGGCCGACGGACGTGCTGAAGGCGGAGGATCTGGCGGCGCGTTACGCGAAGCGTGACGAACGGGACCTGGCCGAACGCGCCGCCGCCGACCGGGAATGGACCTATGGCCACGTCGTGGTCGACGAGGCGCAAGAACTGTCCGAAATGGACTGGCGGGTGCTGATGCGGCGTTGTCCCAGCCGGTCGTTCACCATCGTCGGGGATCTCGCGCAGCGACGGTCGCCGTCCGGGGCGCGGTCGTGGGACGCGATGCTCTCCCGGTACGTCGCCGACCGGTGGCTGTACCGGAAGCTGACCGTCAACTACCGGACGCCGTCGGAGATCATGGCGGTGGCGTCCTCGCTCCTCGCGAGTTTCGCGCCGGACGCCGTCCCGCCGGAGTCGGTGCGTTCGTGCGGTGTGCGGCCGTGGGCGCGTCCACTGTCCGAAGTGGACTTGGATGACGCCATCGCGGAGTTCGTCCGCGAGGAATCGGAGCGCGACGGGACTTCGGTCGTCATCGGGCCGCCGGGAATCCCCGGTGCGATCGCGCCGTCCGCGACGAAGGGCCTGGAGTACGACGCCGTCCTCGTGGTGGAACCGGAACGGATCCTCGCGGAAGGCCCCAGCGGCGAGGCGGAACTGTACGTCGCGTTGACGAGGGCGACCCAGCGGCTCGGGGTGCTGTACAGCGGGCAGCTGCCGAAGGTCCTTCGGGGGCTTGACTCCAGGCGGCGGACTCCGGACGCGTACCTGCGCTGTGTCTAGCCGTGGCGGTTCGACGGACGGGGGTGAAGGGGCCTTTCGTCGCATGCGATGCGGGGAAAGCGCCCCTCGCCGCATGAGACGCGGGGAAAGTTCCCTTCAGCCCCGGGCATGGCCCCTGAGAGCAGGGAGCGAGGTCCCGCGGCCGCGGAGGCCCCGTTGCGAAGGTACGACCTTGGCCACACCACCGGTCCCGCAACGACGTCGTGAGTGGCGAGTGTCGTTCTAACGTCACTCGCCACTCACGACCCCGCTCCCTCGGAACCTCAGGAGGAAAGCGAGCGACGACGAAGGGGCCTTTCCTCGCGTATTTCGCGGGGAAAGGCCCCTTCATCGCACGGGACCGAGGTACTAGCGGGTCAGGTTGCCCCAGGCGTATGTCTGTTTTGCCAGTTTCAGATAGACCAAGGTCTCGGTGCTCACGACACCCGGGATAGGCCGGATGTCGTCGTTCAGCACACTCAAGAGGTGTTCGTCGTCCCGGCAGGCGACCTCGGCGAGCAGGTCGTATGTTCCCGCGGTGAGGACGACGTAATGCACGTCCGGCAATCCGGAGAGCTGGTCGGAGACCGCTCGCGGATCGCCATGGACCTTGATCCCGACCATCGCCTGCCGTCCGAGTCCGACGTTCGTCGGATCCGTGACCGCGACGATCTGCATCGTCTCGTCCCGCAGCAGCCGCTGGACGCGCTGCCGCACGGCCCCTTCCGACAGGCCGACGGCCTTGGCGAGCGCCGTGAACGAGGCCCGCCCGTCGACTTGCAACAGGGCGATCAGAGTGCGATCGGTATTGTCCAAACCTCTAGGTGTGCGCTGCTCCATCTGCGCGCGTGGTTCGTCACCCATGCCGTCCCTCCCTTTGTTTCGGCATGCGATTCTTGTCGCGCAGCGTATCGATCAATGTCCAGAATGCTACCGCCGTTAAGTTGTTTGTCGCGATTCTCTTTTCCAGCGTCGTCGCACGCAGGATTCTGTCGTGCGATAGAGCGAGTGGGGAGGTTTTCGGAAGGCGAGTCAGCCGAGGTCGCGTTTCAGCAGGTCTTCCTCGGTTTCGCGCCGGACGAGCAGGGTCGCCGTACCGCGCGAGACGCCGACTACCGGCGGCCTGCCGACAAGGTTGTAATTCGACGCGAGCGAGTGGTGGTAGGCCCCGGTGCACGGTACGGCGAGCAGATCCCCGGGGTGGACGTCGTCGGGAAGCGCCAGTCCGTCGGCGAGGACGTCGCCCGATTCGCAGTGCCGTCCGACCACCGTCATCGGCCGCCGGGCCGCGCGGCTGCGCCTGCCGATCAGGCGCGCGGTGTACGCGGCCCCGTAGAGCGCGGGCCGGGCGTTGTCGCTCATCCCGCCGTCGACGGCGACGAACGTGCGCGAACCGCGTTTCACCGCGCAGACCCGGTACACGGTGATACCGGCGGGGCCGACGATCGCGCGGCCCGGTTCGATCGTCAGTTTCGGCAGGGGGAAGCCGTGCGACGCGCATTCGTACGCGAGTGCGACACGCAGGCGGCGCACGTAGCCGTCGATGTCGAAACCGGTGTCGCCGGGCAGATAGCGGACGGCGTGCCCGCCGCCGAGGTCCAGTTCCCGCAGCGTGACGCCGTGGGTCGCGCGGAGCCGGACGAGCACCCCGATCATCTTGCGCGCGGCCTGTTCGTAGAAGTCCACACGGGACACCTGTGAACCGATGTGGCAGTGCAGCCCCGCCAGCCGGAGCCCCGGCTGGGCGAGGACTGCGGAGACGGCCCTGTCGAGGTTGTCCCGGACCTCCTCGCGCAGCGAGAAGCCGAACTTCTGCCCCTCGGTGCCCGTGGTGATCGCCGCGTGCGTCCCCGCCGCGACGTCGGGGGTCACACGGATCAGCACCTGCTGCGCGCCGGTGGCGAGCGCGCCGAGCTGCTCGATCTCGTCGAGCGAGTCCACCACGATCCGGCGGACGCCGTAGGACAGCGCGGCCTTGAGGTCTTCGGGGGTCTTCGCGTTGCCGTGCAGCAGGATCCGCTCGGCGGGGAAGCCGGCCGACCGGGCCACGGCGATCTCGCCCGCGGAGCAGGTGTCGAGGGAGAGCCCTTCCTCGGCGATCCAGCGCAGGACCGCCCGGATGCACAGCGCCTTGCTCGCGTACGCCACCTCGGCGTCCGGCAGCGCCCTCCGGTACGCGCGGGCGTTCTGCCGGACCTCGTCCTCGTCGAGCAGATACGCCGGGGTGCCGAACCGGGCGGCGAGGTGGGACACCGGGGCGCCGGCGAACAGCAGTTCCCCGCCGGGGCCGAGACAGGTGCTCCGGGGCCAGACGCCGGGTTCGAGGTGGTCGGCGGCCTCGCAGCCGAGGCTGGGCAGGAGCTCGCTGAGCGTCACGGTTACCTCCGCGTCGATCGGTCAGTGCTCCGCCAGCACAACCCCGATCGCCCCGCCCCGGCCGCTCCGGCAACAGCTCCCTGACGGCCAGGGGCGGGTCACTGACGCGTTGTTAACGCGCGAGTAACTTCGGCCACACCGTCAGCGGATCGGCTCCGGGACGGTGTCGAGGGCCCGCACCATGTGCACGGCCAGGGAGAACGCCGCCTCGTTGTCGAGGGTGGTGTGTTCGGTGACGATCTTCTTCACGGTGTCGACCCGCTTTTCGTAGCGGGAGACGGGGATGGTTTCGGCGTTCACGGTGCTTCCTCTATTCGGTTGTTTCGGGCTTCGTGGCACAGGTGCAGCCGCGGCTGAAGCCGCCGGCCGCGGTCGCGGTGCAGAACCGCCGCGCGATCGCGTCGTGTGAGGACATCGGATGCGGGCAGCTCGGGCAGCGGTCGCCGGCGGCGGGCTCGGCGACATCGCCGAGTGAGTGGACGGCGGCGGTCATCGCGCACCCGCCATCGCCTGGGCGCGCAACGGAGCGCCGACCTCGTGCAGGTGCCGGAGGACGTACCCGTAGGACGCCGCCCAGCCGCACTGCGCGTAGTCGATGCCGTGCTTCTCGCAGAACTCCCGGACGATCACCTGGGCGTGCTTGAGATTCGGCCGCGCCATGCTCGGGAACAGGTGGTGCTCGATCTGGTAGTTGAGCCCGCCGAGGGCGAAGTCCACGACCGGACCGCCGCGCACGTTGCGCGAGGTGAGGACCTGCTTGCGCAGGAAGTCGAGCTTGTGGCCCGCCGACAGCGTCGGCATCCCCTTGTGGTTCGGAGCGAACGAGCACCCCATGTACACACCCCAAAGGCATTGGTGCACGGCGATGAAGGCGAAGCCGACACCCGGCGAGAGGACCACGAACACGGCCGTCAGATACGCGGCGATGTGGGCCAGCATCAGCGCCGATTCGAGCTTCCGGCGTTTGAAGCCGCGCTGGAAGATCGCCGTCACGCTCGACACGTGCAGGTTCAGGCCTTCCAGCAACAGCAGGGGGAAGAACAGGAAAGCCTGGTACTTCGCCATCCAGCGCAGGAAACCGCGCCGTTCGGCGCCTTGGGCCTTGGTGAAGATGAGGGCCGCGAGGTTGACGTCCGGGTCTTCGTCCTCGTGGTTGGGGTTGGCGTGGTGGCGGTTGTGCGTCCCGATCCACCAGCCGTAGCTCAGCCCGGTCAGGCCGCCGTGGACGAATCCCGTGGCGTCGTTGGCTTTGCGGCTGGAGAAGATCTGCTTGTGCCCGGCATCGTGCCCGATGAAGGACAGCTGCGTGAACATCATCGCGAAGAAGGCGGCGAGGAACAGCTGCCACCAGGAGTCCCCGAGGTGCGCGAACGCGACCCAGCCGCCCGCGAAGGCGAGGAGGTTCAAGGAGATTTTCAGCGCGTAGTAGACGCGCCTCCGTTTGAGCAAGCCGGCGTCTTTGACCAATTTGGACAGTTCGGCGAAGTCGCTGCCCTGTTTGGACGGCGACGCCGGCTGATCCAGCGGCGTTGCGAAGGTCATGGCGAATCACACCGTTCTGGTTTGTGAGAGTGGTCAGTCCAGCAACGGGTTTCGGTACACCGAAGGGTCTGGTTCGGCCGAGAGAGGCACTGGTCCCACAACACGCCACGGTAGCTCCGTGGTCTATCCCCATCGTCCCACGGCCGTCCGGCGGAAGCAATTCACCGGAACGGCACGATCTGGCGTACAGTCAAGGACATCGAGGGAAACTTCCCCCGGTTCCGTCCGGTCGCGAGCTTCGGCCGGAGACAGGAGCACCGGCCAGACATCGATCTCCTCGCGCTCATGGTCCCACCGGCTCCGCCGGTGAGCAGCCGCCCGCCACGCCGCACGGCGTGCCTCGAGGCGCCCATAAGGGCCAAGCCGCGATCGTCGATGGCCACGACCTCTGACCTGTCACCGTGGGCACGCCCACCCCCCAGGGCGGGCGTGCCCACGGTCAGAAAACCTTCTAGCGAAGACCCCATTTCCCGAGCAGGACGCCGACCCGGTCCCGTTCGGCGCCGGTCAGCGGACGGCTCGGCGGTCGCACGTCCGCGCGGCACGAACCCAGCTGTGCCAACGCTTCCTTCACGACGCTCACGTTGTTGGCGTTCCTGTCCGCGGCCCGCAGCTCCTCGAAGGGCCGGATACGTTCCCAGCAGGCCATCGCGCCGCGGAAGTCGCCGTCCCGCAGCGAGCGGAACATCTCCAGCGAAATCGACGGCGCGACGTTCACGAGTCCCGACGTGAACCCGGTCGCGCCGACGGCGAAGTAGCCCGGCGCGGACAGCTCCGCCAGTCCGGCGATCCACGCGAACCGGTCGAAGCCCGCGTCCCGCGCCACCGACGCGAACCGCACCGGATCCGGCACCGCGTACTTCACCCCGATGACGTTCGGAGCGGCGTCACCGAGCCGGGCCAACCGCTCGCCTTCGATCGCCGGGTCGCGCACGTAGAGCACGACGCCCAGTTCCGGGACCGACGCCGCGATGGCGCGGTGGTACTCGACCCAGCCGTCCGCCGAGACGTACGGATGCACGGGCTGATGGATCATGATCAGCTCCGCGCCCGTCTCGTGTGCGTGCCGTGCCGCGCGGATCGCCGTGGCGACATCGTGTCCGACGCCGGCGACCACGGTCGCCCGCCCGGCCCCGGTCTTGACCGTCACTTCGAGGCAGTGCCGCGCCTCGGCTTCCTCGAGGGCGTAGAACTCGCCGGTGTTGCCGTTGGGCGTCACGACGTCGACGCCGCCGGTGAGCAACCGGTCCACCAGCTTCGCGTAGGTCTCCGGATCCACGGCGCCGTCGGCGTCGAACGGGGTCACCGGGATCGCCACGACCCCGGACAGCCGTCGTTTCAGCTCGTCGAACGAAGAAGCGGTCGTCACTGGCATGTCCGATCTGATATATGATGTGACAAGTCACGTTAGCACGACGGCTTCATCGGGACGTGCGTCCTGAAAGTTGGGACGGGTGGTCGGTCCAGATGGTCGTGAGTGGTAATGACGGTTAGAACCGTCATTACCACTCACGAGACGAGATGGCTACCGCAGTGCGTCGAGGGCGAAGGCGGCGTACAGCGCGACGCCGTTGGCCATGGCGTCCTCGTCGAAGACCACCTTGTTCGAGTGGTTGGCCTCGACCGTGGCCAGGTCCGCGCCGGGCGGGCAGGCGCCGAGGAAGGCGAAGGCACCAGGCACGCGCTGCAGGACATAGGAGAAGTCCTCCGCGCCCATCACCGGGTTCTTCATGACCTCGGCGTTGCGGGCACCGAGGACCTCGGCCGCCAGTTCCAGCACCCGGCCCGCGACCCCCGGATCGTTCACCGTGACGGGATAGCCGGGGAGGACTTCGGCGCTCACGCGGACGCCGTGCGCCGCGCCGACCGCCTCGCACACCTTCGGCAGCTCCTCGCGCACGAACGCCTGCGTCCGCTCGGACAGCGTGCGGATCGTGCCCTCCAGGAAGGCCGTCTCCGGGATGATGTTGGTCGTCGTCCCGGCCTCGATCCGGGTGACCGAGACCACCGCGGGCTCGAACACGCTCACCTTGCGGGTCACCATCGTCTGCAGCGCGCTCACCATCGCGGCCGCCGCCGGAACCGGGTCGATGGCCTGGTGCGGCGCCGAGCCGTGGCCGCCCCGGCCGGTGACGGTGACGTGGAAGCTGTTCGCCGACGCCATGATCGGCCCCGGCCGCGTCTGCACGATGCCGGACTCGACCTGGGTGAAGATGTGCAGGCCGAACGCCTTCTCGACCCGTTCGCCCGCCGCGTCGAGCACACCCTCGTGGATCATGTGGCGCGCGCCGTGCTCGCCTTCCTCGCCGGGCTGGAACATGAAGACGACCGAGCCGGCCAGCTCGTCGGCGTGCTCGCTGAGCAGCCGCGCCGCCGAAGCCAGCATCGCGACGTGGGTGTCGTGCCCGCACGCGTGCATCACGCCGTCGTCCTCGGAGGCGAAGTCGAGGCCGGTGTCCTCCCGCAGTGGCAGCGCGTCCATGTCGCCGCGGAGCAGGACGGCCGGACCCGGCTTCCCACCACGTAGGACGGCGGTCAGCGAGGTGGTCGATTTGCCCTCGATGATCTCCAGCGGCAGCCCCTCGAGGGCCGCCTTGATCGCGGCCTGGGTCTTCGGCAGCTGGAGGCCGAGTTCCGGATTCCGGTGGATCTCCCGGCGGAGTTCCACGGTTTTCGCTTGGAGTGCGCGGGCTTCGTCCAGCAAACCGGCGAAGCGCGCGTCGGGGAGCGTGGGCAGGTCGGTGGGTCCGGTCATGTCTCGATAGTGGCGCATGAGGCGGTTCGGGCGCACCGTGCGTGCGTTCCGAATGCGGGCGGAATACGGTGTGCGCATGGCGGTGCAAGAGCCGATCACGGGGTTCGCGGTGGCCGTGGTGCGGGAGGACGGTCGATGGCGGTGCAGCTCTCTTGATCCAGGGGCGCTCGCCGAACTCGACGCTGCGATCACTGAGCTCGGAAAACTGCGTTCGACCGGTGCCGCCTTCGGGCTGCTGGCGGTCGACGACGAGTTCTTCGTGATCGTCCGGCCGAGTCCCCGGGGGCCGTCGTTGCTGCTGTCCGACGCGGCCGCGGCGCTCGACTACGACATCGCCGCCGACGTCCTCGACGTGCTGAGAGTCGACCCCCCGGACGAGGACGACGACGCGGTCTGGCCGGAGGGCGATCTGGAGATCCTGGCCGATCTCGGCCTGCCGGGGGCGGAGCTCGAGGTGATCGTCGGCGAGGTCGACCTCTATCCGGACGAACAACTCCAGATGGTCGCGCAGCGGTGTGGATTCGCCGCCGAGTTCACCAAGATCCTGGACGAGATCTGAGCCCCTCCGCCTCCGCCGCCGACATCGCCGCCGTCCGGGCGGCGATGTCGGCGGCGCGGGGTGCGGGCGACGACGTGCCGATCGGCGCCGTCGTCCTGGCACCCGACGGGACCCCGCTGGCTTCGGCGCGCAACGCCAGGGAGGAACTCGGCGACCCGACGGCGCACGCGGAGATCCTCGCGCTGCGGGCCGCGTCCAAGATCTATGGCGACGGCTGGCGGCTCGAAGGCTGCACGCTCGCGGTGACGCTGGAGCCGTGCACGATGTGCGCGGGCGCCCTCGTGATGGCACGGGTCGCGAAGCTCGTCTTCGGCGCCTGGGAGCCGAAGACGGGGGCCGTGGGGTCGCTCTGGGACGTCGTCCGCGATCGGCGGCTCAGCCACCGCGCCGAGGTCGTCGGCGGCGTGCTGGAGAGCGAATGCGCCGCCCTGCTCGAAGACTTCTTCCACGGGCAACGGGGTAACCGCATCGGGTGAGCCGAGGTGTCACCTCCGGCCGGGTGGGTAACCCGGAGACAGGCGGTCGCATACGGCGGCCGCGGTCGAAGGAGGAACGTCCGCCATGAGCGTTTTCGACAAGGCGAAGGACAAGGCCGAGCAGGCGATCGGCGCCGCCAAGGAGAAGCTCGGCGAGAAGACCGGGAACCAGGACCTCGCGAACTCCGGCCGGGCCGATCAGACCGAGGGCCAGGTCAAGGAGGCCGGGCACGATCTGCGCGATCGCGCGGAAGGCGGCGTGCAGGACCTCAAGGACAAATTCAACAAGTAGCCACAGGCGATTGGCTTTGAGGAATCAAGCGGTGTTTGGGAGGCATCGAGTCCGGCGTCTCCCAAACACCGCCTCAAGGTGCGATGGACGTCTTCGGCGGTCCGGCTTTTCGGGTTGTGTTCAGTCGTTCGCGCTCTCGAACGTGGCGATCATGTTCTCTGCTTCTTCGATGTCTTTCCTGATTGTGTTCAGAACGAATTCTCTGACGTGATATGCGGCGTCGGCCATGCTGACGACCGCCTCGTCATATCTTTTCTGGGCGTCGGCCAGTAGCTGCTTCGACCTCGCGATCTGCCCATCGTACTTTCCCATTTTGAATCCGTCCATCTCCTGGTCGGTCAGCCGTTGGGGCGCCACTGGTCCTCTGAGGAGCGGTCGTTCCGCAGGCTGGGGTGCCGTTCCTTCAGCTTCTGAATCTGGCCTTGTGCGTTGGCTATGGTCTTCAGTGCGAACTTCTTGTCGTTCTGGTCGCTGTACTTGCGCCATTTTTCGATATGATCGCGGATCGCCTTCCGATGTCCTTCGACTTGGTCGCGCGCGCGGGCGGTGTTGTCGGCCATGTGGAACCTCCCCGATGTGTGCCGCACAGGTGATGAACATCGGTTTCCGACTCCCAAGCGAAGTCGGAAACCGTCCAACCTTTCAGGAAGTCAATTGCTGACATCTGCTATCGCTGAACGCGGTGTAGGTCGCAGGGTGCGCAACAGGCGTTACCGTATCCGAAATTCTCGTGTATCTGGTTATCGTGCCGTTACGAATGCCGCGGTCGATCTCTTCTTGGCGCGGGGGACACTGTCCTGCGGCTCGCGCGCGGCTGGGGCCAGGTCCGCTGCCCTGACGCGAGCGGCGCTGAGCGGCCGGTAGGGGCAGCACGCCGGGTTCGACCACTGCCCTGGGCCTGAAAGACGAAGAAACCCCCGGCCGGTGGTCCCGACCAGGGGTTTCTTCGCTGCGGTGGCGGTGGGATTTGAACCCACGGACGGGTATTAACCGTCACACGATTTCGAGTCGTGCTCCTTCGGCCGCTCGGACACGCCACCGCCGAGAACAATACCGGAGGGCCTCACGGGCCCTTCAGGGGGTCAGGAAATCCGCGCGGTGATCTCGTCGATCGCCGCCGTCTGGTTCTCGACGATCTCCTGTGCCAGCGCCTTCGTCTCGGCGTGCTCGCCCGAGGACAGCACGGTCTTCGCCATCGTGACGCCGTTGCGCAGGTGTTCGGCCATCAGCGGGAGCCAGGCCCGGTCGAACTCGGCGCCGGTCAGGTTCTCCAGCGCGGCGACCTGCCCCGAAGTGATCATCCCCGGCATCGAGTGCCCGGCGTGGCCCGCGGCGGGGAGCGCGGCCGCGTTCCACGACTGCAGCCAGCCGGTCATGGTCTGGACCTCGGCCGATTCGGCCTTGATGATCTTGGCCGCGATGGCCTTCACGAACTCGGACGCCGACCGTTCCGAGGCCAGGTTCGCTACCTGGATCGACTGCTGGTGGTGCGGGACCATCTGCTGGGAGAACGTGATGTCGGCCTGGCCCGCGCCCGGGGTGCCCTGCGGCGCCGGCGCGGCACCCGTGGCCGTCGAGCAGCCCGCGAGCACCCAGACGAGCAGTCCGAGCAGGGCCATCGGCAGTCGCCGTCGCATTGAGACCTCCGTAGTCATGGGGAACCGGCCCCTCCGCCTTGTGATACGGCTGTGACCTTCCGGCGGTTCAAAAACGGATTAGCCTCGGTGAGCATGACGGATCCGAAGACCGTGGTGACCGGTTTCCTTCAGGCCCTCGAAGAGCTCGACATCGATCGCGCGCTCGGCTTCGTGGCGATCGACATCGTCTACCAGAACGTCCCGCTTCCCCCGGCTCGCGGCCTTTCCGCGGTGGAGAAGCAGCTGCGCACCATGGCCCGCTACGGCAGCGGGTTCGAGGCGCGCACCCACCACATCGCCGCCGACGGCCCGATCGTGCTCACCGAGCGCACCGACGTCCTGCGGCGCGGTTCGTGGGAGGCGGAGTTCTGGGTGTGCGGCACGTTCGAGGTGCGCGACGGCCGCATCGTGCTGTGGCGCGACTACTTCGACTGGACGACGTTCCTGGCCGCGAGCGCGAAGGGCGCGGGCAAGGCGGCGATCGCCGGGGCGAAGTCGCTCCTCGGGAAGTACCGGACGCGGCAGGTGCGTGGTCGCGACTCGTGAGTGGTGATGACGGTTCTAACCGTCATCACCACTCACGAGGGTGGAAGCGGTCCGGACATGACGCACCGCCGGCGTACGGGCTCCGTCCTCCCCCGACGGGTCCCGTGCACCGGCGGTGCGCCCCCCATTCCCCCGGTCCCCCCCGCTCGCCCTCCCCGGCGAGCGCCAGAAGCCTTGCGGCCGCCGGGGGCGAGACCTGCCCTCCGGCGCCGTGAGCGGTGATTGTGTCTTCGCTCACGTCGCCAAAGGTAACTCCGGAAATGCCCGGCTGTACCCGGACTTGAGGTTCATTTAAGGCAGGGAAACCCCAATGGGCTATTAGCGCGGTGCTCCCGCTACATAAATGTCACCGTCGGCCACGGAGACGTCACGGGCGCCGGCCGCCCCGGTCGCGAGAATGCGGGCGGGGTCCCGGAATCCGGCGATCACCTCGACGCGCTGGACCGGTTTCGGTGTGGTGATCACGGTTTCCGGCTTCCAGGTGCGCCCGTTCCCGAGCAGGAAGGTTTCGATGTCCGGCCGTCCGTCCCGCGTTCCGTAAACGCGCCAAGTGCCGCCCTTGAGCGGTTCGATCTCGCGCAATCGGAGTCCGTTCGCGACTTCGCGCACTTCCCACTCCCGGCCGTTCCACGCCCCCGCGAAATCGCGCGGCGAGCCCGCGGCGTCGAACTGGAACCAGGTGACGAACGGTTTGCCGTCGCGCTGCGTGCCGACCTGGAGGATGTAGTCCGGCGACTTGAGTCCGCCCGGGAGTTCGAGCGGGGTTTCGACGACCTTGAGGTACCGCTCCTGTTCGGCGTCGTCGACCTGCGTGCCGAGGTCATGGCCCGCCGCGGAGAAGAAATGCAGGGTCCGGACGTCGAAGGACAGGTAGTAGACGTTCCGGTGGTAGACGTCGTGTTTGTGCTGCGCCGGTCCGCCGCCCGCCAGCGTGTAGACGAACTGGATCCGCCCGGACGACGGCGAATAGCGCAACTGGCCGACGTAGACCTCGTCCATGTGGTCGGCGCGGCCCAGCGAACCGAACGCCCACTGTTTCCCGGTCAGCCGCACCGAGTTCTTCCACGTCTTCCCGTCGTCGCGGGAGACGATGTACTTCATCGGGCGGAAATCGCTGTTCGCGGTGGGATCGAGTTCGTTCGTCGTCTCCCGGTAGAACAGGAACAGCGTGCCGTCGACGGTCTTGACCGGCATCGGGTAGCTCGCCGAGTCCCCCTCGGGGATCTCCGTGTCGGTCCAGGTGCCTTCGAGCGAATGGGCCAGCGGCGCGCGGCTGATCACGGTGCGCGTGTTGTGCATACCGCGGAAGATCAGCAGGTGGCCGTCGCCGGCGAGCAGCATCGTCGGGTAGTTGTGCGGGTCGGACTCGCCGTCGGCGATCTTCTTCGGCGCGCTCCAGGCGCCGGTCCGGTGGTCGTAGGCCTGGACGTAGGTGTCGGCCGCCTTGCCGGACCACGAGATGAAGGTCTTGCGCGCGACGGGATCGTGGACCCCGCCCGCGTTCGGCCGCCGGTCGGTGCGGGACGCGACCGCGCTCGCCGCGGTCATCACCTCGAAAGCGGGCTTACCGGGTGGTCCGGCGGCCGCCGGGGAGACCGGGGTCACGAGACCTGCCGCGAGGAGAGGGACGAGCACGCGAAGTAGTCCGCGCATGAAGACGCCTCCTGATGTGTGCAGGCGGCGGACCTTGATCCTCTCACGCGAGAACACGGCGAAACCAGTCCTGAAGCCGACGAAAGCAGGGGTCCGAACGGGCTAGCGGTGACGAATCGTTGTCTTGCCGTCTTCCTCATTTCACTTGTTCGGGGGAGTATTCCTCGACCGATCTTGCGAAGAGGGGACTCAGCGTGACCACATCCCGACGTGCTGCCCGGAGAAGGGCCCTGACCGTGGCCGTCGCCTCCGGGCTGGCCGTGAGCGGTGCCGCCGCTCCGGCCGCGCTCGCCGCGCCCAGCGCCGACGCCGTGATCGCCGAGGTCTACGGCGGGGGTGGCAACTCGGGGGCCACGCTGATCAACGACTTCGTGGAACTCGCCAACCGCGGCGCCGCCACCGTGAGCCTCGACGGCTTCAGCGTCCAGTACGCGCCCGCGTCGGGGAGCGGCTGGCAGGTCACGCCGCTGACCGGCGGCGTCGCGCCGGGTGCGCGGTACCTGGTCGCGGAGGCGAAGGGCGCGGGCGGCACCGTCGCCCTGCCGACGCCGGACGCCACCGGCACGATCACCCTGTCCGCCACCGCGGGCACCATCGCGCTCGTCCAGGGCACCACGGCGCTGACCTGCAAGACCGCCGCCGACTGCGCCGCCGACACCCGGGTCAAGGACCTCGTCGGATTCGGCTCCGGTGCCGTCATCCGCGAGGGCGCCGCGGCACCCTCGCCGTCCAACACCACGTCCGTCGCCAGGGCGGCGACGCTGGCCGACACCGACGACAACGCCGCCGACTTCACCGCCGGCGCGCCCACGCCGACCAACGGCAAGGGGGAGACGCCGGGCGAGACCGGTCCGCCGCCGGTGACCGCCAAGATCCACGACATCCAGGGCAGCACCCGGATCTCGCCGTTCAAGGACCGGAAGGTCGCCGGGGTGACCGGCGTCGTGACCGCGATCCGGAGCTTCGGCTCGGCACGCGGGTTCTGGATCACCGACACCGCTCCCGACGCCGACCCGCGCACCAGCGAGGGGTTGTTCGTCTTCACCGGCTCGACCACGCCCGCCGTGGCCGTCGGTGACGCGGTGACCGCCACCGGAACCGTCCGCGAGTTCTACCCGGACGCCCCCGCGACCTCGCCGTACCAGTCGCTCACCGAGCTGACGAGTGCACAGTGGACGGTCGATTCGAGCGGAAACGCCGTACCCGCGCCGACCGTCGTCACGCCGGACTCGGTCCCGGACACCGTCGCGCCCGCGCCGGGCGGCAACATCGAACCGCTGCCGCTGGAACCGGCGAAGTACTCGCTGGACTTCTGGGAGGCCCACGAGAGCGAGCTGGTCAGCGTCTCCGACGCGCGGGTCGTCGGCCCGACGTCGTCGTTCAACGAGCTTTACGTGACCACCAAGCCGAAGCAGAATCCGAGCGTCCGCGGTGGCGCGGTGTACCTGGACTACGACCGGCTCAACACCGGTGTCCTGAAGGTCGCGTCGCTGATCCCGTTCGCCGAGCAGCCGTTCCCGAAGGTCAACACCGGTGACGTGCTCACCGGCGAGACCTCCGGTCCGGTCGAGTACAGCAACTTCGGCGGCTACACGCTGTTCGCGACGAAGCTCGGTGCCGCCAAGGACAACGGGCTGCAGAGGGAGAGCACCCGCGCGCAGCGCGGCGGTGAGCTTTCGGTGGCGACCTACAACGTCGAGAATCTGTCCGCTTTGGACAGTGAGGAGAAGTTCGGCGAGCTGGCCAAGGCCATCGCCACCAACCTGGCGAAGCCGGACATCCTGAACCTGGAAGAGATCCAGGACAACAACGGGCCCGCCAACGACGGCACCGTCGCCGCGGATCAGACGCTGCGGAAGTTCGTCGACGCGATCGTCGCCGCCGGCGGCCCGCGCTACGAGTGGCGTCAGATCGATCCGGAGAACGGCAAGGACGGCGGGCAGCCGGGCGGCAACATCCGCGTCGGCTTCCTGTTCAACCCGGCCCGGGTGTCCTTTGTGGATCGACCCGGCGGCGACGCGGTCACCCCGGTCGGCGTGGTCAAGGAACGCGGCAAGACGCACCTGACCGTCTCGCCCGGCCGGGTCGAACCCGCCGACGAGGCGTGGGGGTCCAGCCGCAAGCCGCTGGCGGGCGAGTTCGTCTTCCAGGGCCGCACCGTGTTCGTCATCGCGAACCACTTCAACTCCAAGGGCGGCGACCAGCCGACGCACGGCCGCAACCAGCCGCCGGTGCGGAGCTCCGAGGTGCAGCGGGCCAAGCAGGCGACCGTGCTCCGCGGTTTCATCGACAAGGTGCTCGCGTCGGACAAGAACGCGAACATCATCGTGGCCGGTGACCTGAACGACTACCCGTTCTCGCCCGCGGTGCGGACCCTGACCGCCGGTGGCGCGCTGAAGGACCTCATCGCGTCGCTGCCGGAGAACGAGCGGTACAGCTACGTTTTCGAGGGCCAGTCGCAGGTGCTGGACCACATCCTGGCGTCGCGGGCGCCGCGCGGGACCGAGTACGACGTCGTCCACCTGAACGCGGAGTTCGCGAAGCAGGCGAGCGACCATGACCCGCAGGTGCTGCGGTTCCGGCCGAGCACGGGCAACCCGGTCCTGGACGCCTTCTATGACCTGACCGACTACCTGGAAAAGGTCTTCGGGCGCCCCTGACCCACGCATTCAGTCCTCTGGATGCGGTGATTGCACGCGCAACTACCGCATCCAGAGGACGAAACGCGGGAGGGGTCAGGAGCGTTTGGCACGCCAGCCGAGGGAAAGGACGGCCTGGACGAGTTCCTGGTAGCTCGGCTTGACCTCTTCCAGGTACCGCTCCAGGTAACCGGCCCGTGCGGTCGGCACCGGCTGCGGTTCCTCGTCGTCCGGCAGCCAGGAGAGGCCTTCGACGTTGTGCTGGGCCATCTTCCACCACCGCGTGCACCGGTCGATCGCCCGCTGCTCGCGTTCGGCGGCGTCCGCGACGGCCTGATGCGCTTCGGCGAGCCGGGCCTCCAGTTCGTCCGTGCGGGCGATCTCCCAGCTCCGGAGGTTCTCCGCCGAAGCGCGCGCGAGGCCGACGATCTCCTTGTACCGCATCGCCGCGGTGATGCCGTCATCCATCGAGAAGCCCTTCCGGACGCTGGAACGGGATGATCACCTCGGGGGCGCCATGAGTGGTGCGGTCGAAGAACAGCGCGCGACCCGGTCGCGGCGACCAGTGCACGACCTGCCCTGCCGCGAACGGCGACAGCTCGTTGCCCTGGACGTCCAGCGCGGCCCAGGTGCCGATGTCGTCGGTGCCCGCGAACCCGAGGGTGTCCTTGAGTCGCGCGATACTGCGCCACCAGCCGATGGTGTGGACGCCGTGCGTCGGCCCCTGCTTCAGCAGGACCCGTAGCTGGTCCAAGCCGCTCTTCAGCTGTCCGGGTGCCTTGGCCTCCAGTGCGGGGATCGAGGCGTCGACGCCGTACAGCAGCAGCACCTTCGCAGTGTCCAAAGAGGACAAGTTCTCCGCGATATCGATTACCCGGCCGGGCAGATCGTCGACCAGCGACGCGTGGTGGCCGTCCGCTCGGAGTCGTTCGACCAGTTCCGTCACCGCGGGGACGGACGCCTCGATCGGGCAGCTGAGCACGAACTCCACCGACCCGTGCGGATGCTGACGCGCCAGTGAGCGCGCGGCGGAGTCCATGATGGACAGTGCCTCCGCCGTGGCGGCGCCCAGGACCGCGACGTTCCGGCCCGGCGCCTTCGGCAGGTCGACCCCGCAGGCGGCCTCGTCGACGTCGATGGACTGGCCCAGCAGGGCCCGCGGCTTCTTCGTCGGCTTGAGATCGTTGAACGCCGGGAACCGTTCCAGTACGGGGGAATGCGCCCCGTCGAACAGCCGGGGCCGCTTGAACGACTCCGAGTACCGCTCCCACAACCGGTGCTGCAGTTTGACGAAGACGTCCTTGCTGCTCGCGTCCGGCACATGGGCGAGCTGGTTCCCGTGCGCGACACCGGAATCGTGGTTGATGACCGCGTGCCACTTCGGCGCCGAAACCGCCGCGTTGTTGGTCTCGGACAGCACCCGCCGCGCCTTCGGCATCGCGATCCGCAGCGTGCACTGCTCGAACACCGCCGGTTTGCCCCAGAACGCCTCGATCCCGGCGACGTCCTGGCTCGCCAGCACCAGGTGGATGCCCTGCGACCGGCCTCGCCGCGCGATGTCCTCCAGCAGCTGGGTCGCGGTCGCCGTCACCCCGTCGCGGCCGGCGAACAGGTACTGGAACTCGTCGATCACCGCGACGATCCGCGGCCAGTGCCCGCCGGGGTCCTGCTCGCGCAGGTCCGCGAGGTTGGTGACCTCGTGCTGTTTCGCCGCCGCCGAACGACGGCGCAGCTCGTCGGCGAGGAACCGCAGCAGCGCCAGGCCGAACTCGCGGTCGGTGTTGACGTTGACCCCGATGAGCTTGGCGTGCGGCAGCCAGCTGGCGTCCCGCCGTCCCGGCGCGAGCCCGGCGAACGACACGCCTTCCTTGAAGTCCAGCAGATACAGCGCGAGCTCGTCCGGCGAGTACCGCGCCGCGAGGCTGCCGAGCAGTGAGTACAGGAAGTTCGTCTTCCCCGAACCACTCGGCCCGCCGATGAGCGCGTGCGGGCTGGCGTCGCCGATGACGACCTCCACCGCCTCGCCCTCGAAGAACCCGACCGGCGCCCGCAGTTCCCGCGCCGAACTCTCCTTGCCCAGTTCGGTCGGCAGGAGGTCGGCGAACGACCGGGGCCCGCCCTGTTTGGCGATCAGTGCCTCGGCGATCCGCCCGGCGGCCCGGATGACCTGTGCGGACGGCATCGGCGGATCGAGGTCGACGACCAGGTCCGGACCGGTCATGCTGCTGACCGCGCGACGGTCGTCGAGGAGGCTCAAGGTCTCCACCGACGTCGACAGCGTGGTCGGCACGTCGACGAGGATCAGGCAGATCCCGGCCGCGAGCGCCCCGGTGGCGACGCGTTTCAGTTCGCGGGCGCGCTCCGGTTCGAGGGTCTCCCCGTTGCCGTAGAGCACCGCGACCCGGAACGGTTCGACGCGCTGGCCGCTCGCCTGCCGGATCTCCCGCAGCGAGGTGTGGCCCGCCTGCATCCCGGTCGCGTGGATGCGGCGGATGTGCCCGGCGAGCTCGTCGAGGAGGTCTTCGAGCCGTCCCGGGTCGTACAGGGTGAGCGCGCTCGTGCGGCTCAGCGGGTAGAGGTCCGGCAGGATCGCGGTCAGCTGCCCGACGTCCCACAGGTGGATGCGCACCGCGCCGGGCTCGAACGTGCTCAGCACGCGCATCAGCAGGTTCTGCACGATGCCGTCCACCGTGGCCCGGGTCTTCGGCGCCGAGGTGATGGACAGATGCGACTCGTCGAGCAGCGGGATGGCGACGTCGAACGTGCGCGGGATGTCGCGGCCCGGCACGGTCGCCGAACCGACGCGCCACAGCCCCGGCGCGGTGATGCCGGGATTCCCGCCGACGCGGCCGAGCCAGTTGCCCGGCTGCTGCCCGGCGGGGCCCGGCGCGTTGTGCGCGACCAGGTCGCGCAGCGCGTCCGGCCCCGCTTCCCAGTCCGCGTAGAACTGGCCCCGCACGCTGCCGAGCATGCCGAACACCTCGGTCGCGGCGGGATGCCGCGACCATTCGGCGTACTGATCGGAGGTGGAGTTGTTCATCCCCACCCGGACTATCTGCCGTTCCAGTTCCAGCTTGGCCAGTTCCGCCTCGGCGGCCTGGCGGGCGCCGTCGGCGGCCCCGAGGACGAGCCCGATCTGGTGCCGGACCCGCTCCAGCGCCGTGGCGACGCGATTGCGCTGTTCACTCGCTTTGCTGCCCATACCGGCTCGCCGATCTCAGAGGCGTGATTGGTAACCGCTGACCAGGTCGTCAGCGGCGGAAAGGCGCGTCAGGAGGTTTTCTATTCCCTCGTCGGCCTGCGCCAGCTGCGACGGCACCCATGGCACGGCCTGGGCCTGTGGATCCACGATGGCGCGGCGGGCCTCTTCGAGCAGGCTTCTGGCCCGCTCGGCATGAGTGCGCCCGTCGGCGAGGCCGGTTTGGACGGCCGTCAGCAGCTGGTGCAGTTCTTCGAGGTACATGCTCAGAGGCGGGTGGAGTACGACTCGGCGGACGAGATGCCCGCCTGGATGGTGCTCTGCATACCGGTGATGCCCTGCAGGGCTTCGGCGAGAAGCCCGTGAGCCTGGCTCACCTCGTGCTGGGTGCTGCCCTGCGTGGCCTGGGACAGCGAAAGCTGGGCTTCTTCAAGAGATTGCGCTGCCTGCTGAAGTGCGGCGATACCCGCGGATGCTTTTTCGTTCGCGAGCGCGATACCAGCGCGGATCTCTTCGACTCCGGCCATTTTGGCGGACTCCTTGGGACGTCGGGGGCTGGAACGACCACCATTAAACTTAGCGTGATCAACTGACTCTGTTAAGTGAAGGTCCTGCTAAGTAATCAACAAGGCCCCGGACGTCGGGACGTCCGGGGCCTTGCTGACGGCGGAGGATACAGGATTCGAACCTGCGAGGGCGTGAACCCAACACGCTTTCCAAGCGTGCGCCTTAGGCCGCTCGGCCAATCCTCCGTGGGGAACTTTACCGGATGCCTTCTTGCCCCTTCGAAGGCGGGTCTGACCTGCGTTTCCGGCTTGAGCGTCTCAAGCCCGCGATGGCGCGAGGACGTCGGCGACGACGCAGGTGATGTTGTCCGGTCCGCCGCCCTCGTTGGCCAGGTGGATCAGTCTCGGCACGGTCTCGGCGGGATCTTGGAAGGCGCCCAGGACGTCCTTGATAACGGTTTCGACAACCGTTGCCGTTAACCCGTCCGAGCACAGCAGGAGACGGTCTCCGGGGGCCGCGTCGAAGGTCCAGATGTCCGCTTCGCCGCTGCCGGTGCTCAGGAGGGCCTTCATGAGCAGAGAGCCGCGAGGGTGCCCTTCGGCCTCCGAGGCGTCGATGCGCCCGTCGTCCACGAGCGCCTGGACGAGGGTGTGGTCTCGGGTGATCTTGTGCAGCGTCCCGTCGCGCAGGAGGTAGCCCCGGGAGTCGCCGATATGCGCGGCCGCGAACTGCGCGCCGTCGAACAGCAGGGCGGTCAGGGTGGTGCCCATGCCGTGCGTCTCCGGTTCGCGTTCGGCCGTCGCGACCAGCCGGTCGCCGATCGCGCGGACGCCACCGGACAGGACCTCGATCAGGTCGACCTCCGCGAGGTCGAACGAGCGGAGGTCCGCGTCGAGCCGGGACAGGACGCCGACCGCTTCGGCGCTCGCCACTTCGCCGTGCGGCTGGCCGCCGATGCCGTCGGCGACCGCGAGCAGCCTGGGGCTGGCGTAGACCGAGTCCTGGTTGACCTGACGGCGCTGCCCGACGTCCGAGCCGGCCGCGTACCGAAGGGTGTACGTCATGGTACCCAGTAAAGCATCTGTGTACTGAGTTCACAAACACGAGGCTGGAATGCTCAGCTTTCGGTTACGATGCGCCGATGGAGGAGCAAGCCACCGTCAGCGCGGCGGACATCGCCCGCGTCGCCGGCGTCGGCCGCGCCGCGGTGAGCAACTGGCGTCGACGGTACGGCGATTTTCCGCCGCCCGTCGGCGGGACCGCGTCGAGCCCCCTCTTCGCGTTGTCCGACGTCGAAAACTGGCTGCGTGAGCGCGGGAAGCCGTTCGAGGTCCCGCTCGGTGAGCGCGTCTGGCAGCGGCTGCGGAACCTCGGTGACGACCTGTCGCTGAGCCTGCGGGTCGGCAGGATGGGCTCGTTCCTGTCCCGGCGGGGCTCCGAGGAGTGGGAACTCTCGCCGCGCTACGACGATCCGGAGCTGTTCGAACTGCTGGACCGCTTCGCCGAGGAGCAGGGGGCGCGGGAGGCCTTCGAGTTCCTGTGCGCACGCTACGTCGAGGCGCACTCCCGTCAGCTGTCCGTGACCGCGGAACCGGTGGTCGCGCTGATGTCCCGGCTCATCGGCCCCCGTCCCGGCGTCGTACTCGACCCCGCGTGCGGGCTGGGGACGCTCCTGCTCGCCTCCGGCGGCGCCCGGCTGCTCGGCCAGGTCGACGATCCGTCCATCTCGTGCATCGCCGCGCACCGGCTGCTGCTCGCGGGCGCGGAGATGGAGATGTACGGCGCGCACGCGCTGACGATGGACTCCTACGAGGGACTTCTCGCGGACGCCGTCGTCTGCGATCCGCCGTTCAACGAACGGGAATGGGGTTACGACGAACTCGTCGGCGACCCGCGCTGGGAGTACGGCCAGCCGCCGCGCGGCGAACCGGAACTGGCGTGGGTGCAGCATTGTCTCGCGCATGTGAAACCCGGCGGACTGGTCGCGATCCGCATGCCACTGGCCGCCGCCGGCCGCCGGACCGGCCGCCGCATCCGCGGGAACCTGTTGCGCGCCGGGGCTTTGCGGGCGGTGGTGACGGTCGCCAGCGCGGATCTCTGGCTGCTGAGGCGGCCGGAGCCCGGCGAGCGCCCGCCGTCCAGGCTGCTCCTGCTCGCCGAACCCGATCCGTCCACTGTGGATGGACTGTGGCGCGAGCATCTGCGCGGGACGGAGGTGCCGGGCGCGATCCGGATCATCGACCTGCTCGACGAGGAGATCGACCTTTCCCCGGCCAGGCATCAGGCGCGCGACGAACACGCGGGCGAGGCATTCCTCGAAGTGCGACGGCATTTCGAGGCGATCCGGCCGGAACCGCCGTCGCTGGCGGTCTCCGACGAGAAGCCCGCGTTCACCACGATCGGCGAGCTGATGAAGGCCGGTGTGCTCAGTGTGCCGGACTCGGTGGAGGCGGGAGACGTCATCGCGTCGCCCGCCGTGCCCGCCTATGTCCACAGTGGACCTTCGGTCACCGTCGATCCGTCGATGTCCAGGTATCGCACCGACCCCGAACGGCTGGACGCGGCGTTCCTGGCGGGCTGCCTGCGCGCGGCCGGGCAGATCGCGCCGACCTCGTCGACCAGGATCGACCTCAAACGCACCCGCGTCCCCCGTCTCCCGATCGAGACGCAGCGTGCCCACGGGGAGGCGTTCACCCGGCTCGCGGCCTTCGAGGACGCCTTGCGAGAGGCGGCGGAATCGGGCCTGGAGCTGGTGAGGCTAGGCTTGACCGGACTGACGGAAGGTCAACTGAGGCCAGGGAATTAGGTTGCTGATCGCGGACCGCTACGAACTCGACGAGCTGCCGCTCGGCCGGGGTGGGATGGGCGCGGTCTACGCGGGCCACGACCGGCATCTCGGCCGCCGCGTGGCGGTGAAGTTCCTCGGGCTCCCCGGCGGTCCGGACGCCGAACTCGAACAGCGGTTCATCCGGGAAGCGCGGATCCTCGCCACGCTGGAACACATGGGTGCGCCGACGTTGTACGACTTCGGGACCTATGACGAACGGTTGTACCAGGTCATGCAGTTCATCGAGGGTGTGACCGTGGCCGATCTGGCCGCCGAGCACGGGCCGCTGCCGGTGCCGTGGGCGGCCGCGATCGCCGCGCAGGCGTGCGCCGTCCTCTCCGCCGCGCACGCGCTTTCGATCTGCCATCGCGATCTCAAGCCCACCAACCTGATGCTGTGTCCGGACGGCAGTGTGAAGGTCCTCGACTTCGGGCTCGCGATGCTGCGCGAGACCGACGTCGCCCAGTTCACCCGCGCCGGGCAGATCCTGGGCACGCCCGCGTACATGGCGCCGGAGCAGATCCAGCGCGGGGTCGCGGGGCCGCGCAGCGATCTGTACGCGCTGGGCTGTGTGCTGCACGAGATGCTGACCGGCAGGCAGTTGTTCACCGGGCCGACGGCGTACGCGGTGTTCGAGAAGCAGGTCAAGGAGAGCCCGGCCGAAGTGGACGGTGTCCCGGGTGGACTGAACGTCCTGCTCGCGGATCTGCTGGAGAAGGATCCGGAACGGCGGCCCGCGGACGCGAACGAACTGTTCGGGCGGCTGGACGCGTTCGCGCGGGAACTGCCGCCCCTGCCCGGCTATCTGGACGAAAGCGCCAATCCGGGCCGGATGTACGCGCGAGTCGTCGGCCGCGTTCACTGATTTTCGGTGTCTCCGCAGGTCAGCGGCCTTGAGACGGGATCGTGACCTGACGATCAACAACCCCCGGCGGGTGAGCTCCGTCTTTACCCATGTCAGACGGACTACGGACAAACGGGGGTAAAGGTCGTGAAGAGGTTCCTGGTGGGGGTGACCGCACTGGCCACGGCGCTGGTGCTGACCGCGTGTTCCGGCAACGCCGGTGGTGGCGCACCCGGTGGCGGCGCCGTCGCGCAGGGCGACCCGGCGGCCGGCACCACGGCGCCGACGACATCCTTGTCACCCAGCTCGTCATCCCCGACGCCGACGTCGAGCAGCAGTCCCACGCCGACGCCGACGTCGTCGAAGCCCAAGCCGACGCCCAAACCCACGCCGAAACCGGCGGCCAAGCCCGTCGCGAACCCGGCCGACGTTCCGTGCAAGGCCGCGCTGGCCTCGCCCGGAGTGAGCGCCTGTGTGGACCTCTCCGCGCTGAAGACGTGGCTGCTGCAGGACGGCAAGGTCATCTACGGCCCGGTCAAGCAGCTGCCCGGCAAGAAGGGGCACGCGACGCCGACCGGTGTCTTCCACGTTTCGGCCAAGGTCAAGAACTACCACTCGAAGGCCTTCGACGCGCCGATGCCGAACTCGGTGTTCTTCCTGCCCGGTATCGCGTTCCACACCGGCAGCCTCTCGGTGTACTCGCACGGCTGCATCCACCTGTCCGCCGCGGCTTCGCAGAGGTACTTCACGACTCTGCAGAGTGGCGACGTGGTGCAGGTCGTGGCCTGATGGTTGCGGTTCGGTTGCTTTGGGATAAATGAAAGCTCCTGGCGGCAATAACCGGCCCCGCCCCGGCGACGTGCCATGACACGCCGGAAATGGGGAAGTGCCGATGTTCAGGAGCCGGGTACTCACTCGCGCGTTCGTCGCGCTGTCGGTTTCAATCCTGCTTCTCCCGGGATGGGTGGGCGCTCCGGAAGCGACCGGAGCGCCCACTCTGCCGTCAGGATTCGTTCTCCGTGATCAGCCGAGCGGCCAGGCCGCGTTCGATCTGACCGATTTCGCTTATCTGCCGGACGGTTCCGTGCTCAGCACCGGCAAGAGCGGCAAGGTCGCGTGGGTGCCCCCGACCGGTCCGTCACGGACGATCGCGGCGCTTCCCGTGCACGACAACGGCGACCTCGGCCTCGTCGGCCTCGCCGTCGCCCCGGATTTCGAGACGTCGCGCCAGATCTACCTCGCACGGTCGTTCAACACCGGCGTCGGCGCGTTCACCATGCGCGTCGCGCGCTGGACGGTGACCGGAACGGACACCCCCACCGGCCTCACGAACGAACGGGTGCTCGTCGACCTTCCCGGTTTCTACGACGTCCACGGCATCACGGGGCTCATCGCGGCCGGCGACGGGACCTTGTGGATCTCCATCGGCGACGCCGCCGACTTCACCAGGATGGATCCGGGCGCGCTGCGCTCCCTCGATCTCGATCAGCTCTACGGCAAGATCCTGCACGTCACGGCGGACGGCGCCGGCGTCCCCGGCAATCCGTACTACTCCGCGGCGGCCCCGAACGCCAACCGCTCCAAGGTCTTCTCCAGCGGATACCGCAGTCCGTTCCGGTTCTCCCTCGACCCGCGGCTCGGCCTGCCCGTCGTCGGCGACGTCGGCTGGAACACCTGGGAAGAGGTGGATGTCGTCCAGCCGGGCGCCAACCACGGCTGGCCGTGCTGGGAGGCGAACGCCCCGACACCCGGGTACTCCGGTCTGGCGGGCTGCGCCGGGGTGGTCAACACCCCGCCGATCACCGCGTACCACCACGGTTCCGGGACCGACGAAGGCAACAGCGTCACCGCGGGGATCGTCTACAGTGGATCGTCCTATCCGGACGAATACCGGGGCGCGTTCTTCTTCGGCGACTATGTCACGCAGAAGATCTGGACGATGACGTACGACAGCCAGGGCAGGCTGGTGCAGGCGCCGCAACGGCCGCCGAAGTTCACCGGCGTCGGCGGCCCGGTCAAGTTCGCGGCCGCGGCCAACGGCGACATCGTGTACGCCGACATCTACACCGGTCTGCTGCGGCGGCTCAGCTATCCGGGGACGAACGCCGAACCGGTCGCGGTGGCGACGTCGAGCACCGAGCCGTCGACGAGGACGGTGACCTTCGACGGCGCCGGTTCCTACGACTTCGACGGCGATCCGCTCACCTACCACTGGGATTTCGGGGACGGCACGAGCCAGACCGGCGTCCGGGTGAGCCACGCCTACGCGGCGGGGGTGGGAACGGTGACCGCGCGGCTGACCGTCACCGACCGCCTCGGCGCCACGGGCGGCACGGACGTCGTCGTGGTGCCGTCGAATCACTCACCGAGTCTGGGCATGACGGATCCCGGCGCGGCCACCTTCGCGGTCGGGGAACCGGTCGTCGTCGGCGCGACGGCCACCGACGCCGAGGACGGCGCCCTGCCGGTCACCTGGACCACGCTGATCCGGCACTGCCCGGAGGAGGCGACCTGCCACGCGCATCCCGGCACATCCGGCACCGGTCCGTCGTTCTCGCTGCCCTTCACCGACCACCAGGATTCCCGGGTCGAGATCACCGCGACGGTGACCGACAGTGCCGGGGTGCGGGCGAGCAGGACCTACGTGGCGAGGCCGCGCGAACATCTGCTGACGCTGACCAGCAACGTCCCCGCGGCCCTGGGCATCCCGGCCGAGGGCGGGGTCGGCACCGCGATGGTCACCGAGGGCGCGACGTTCGAGGTCGACGCGGCGGCGGTCGCCGCGGACGGTGTCTCGACGTTCGCCAACTGGTCCGACGGCAGGACCTCGCGCACGGTCACCATCACCGTTCCGGCACACGACGTCACGCTGACCGCGACCTACCTGACCCCGATCGACAAGCGTTATCAGGCGGAACCGGCGCTGCGGCAACGGCTCGGCGCGCCGACCGGGCCCGAGGTCGTCGACGGGACCGTGCGCTACCGGACGTACACGGGCGGCAGGCTCTACTGGAGCGCCGAGACCGGCGTGAAGCAGATCGAGGGCCAGATCCTGGCGAAGTACCTCGCGCTGGGCGGGCACCGGAAGTTCGGGCCGCCCGCGACCGACGAGACGGCCACCCCGGACGGCGTCGGCCGGTTCAACCACTTCCCGAACTGGCCGGGCACGATGCAGTCGTCGATCTACTGGACCATGTCGACCGGCGCGCATCCGGTGTACGGGCGGATCCGGGTGAAGTGGGTGGCGCTGGGCGCGGAGGCCGGGCCGCTGGGGTACCCGGTGACGGACGAACTCGGCACCCCCGACGGGATCGGCCGGTTCAACCACTTCAGCAAGAACGCGTCGATCTACTACACGGTGCAGACCGACGCGCGCGCGATCTGGGGCCGGATCCGCGTCCGGTGGGAGGCGCTCGGCTGGGAGACGGGGCCGCTCGGGTACCCGTCGACCGACGAGTCGGCGACGCCCGACGGCGTCGGCCGGTACAACCACTTCACGAAGGCGGGCTCCGTCTACTGGACGATGGCCACCGACGCGCACGCCGTCTACGGCGCGATCCGGCAGCGCTGGGCCGCGCTCGGCTGGGAGCGCTCGTACCTGCGGTATCCGACGACGGACGAGTTCACCATCCAGATCGGACGGCAGAGCAGCTTCCAGAGCGGCTACATCACCTGGAACCGGACCACGGGGCAGGTGATCGACCGGCGCTGGTGATCACAGTTCCATAAAGGCACTCGAAAGTGTGAAATGCCCACGTAGACCCCGTCGATGAGACGTTCGACTGGGGAAAGGGGCCCTCTGCATGCCTTCGAGAATCCGTGCGCTCTGTCACGCCCTCGTGACGTTGCTGATAGTGACCTTGCTGGTGCCGTTGACGTCCACATCGGCGTCCGCGGCACCCGTGCTGCCGCCCGGCTTCGTCCTTCGTGACCAGCCGAGCGGCCAGGCCGTTCTGGATCTGACCGACTTCGCCTACCTGCCGGACGGCTCGATCCTGACCGCCGGCAAGAAGGGCAAGGTCGCCTGGGTGTCCACCACCGGCGAGGTCCAGACCATCGCCAACCTGCCCGTCCGCAGCAGCGGCGACCTCGGCCTGGTCGGGATCGCCATCGCGCCCGACTTCGCGACCTCCCGCACGATCTACACCGCCCGCGCGGTCGACATCGCGGGCGGCGGGTTCGTCATGCGCGCCTCACGCTGGACGGTGTCCGGCACCGGGCAGCCGACCGGCCTGACCGCGGAGAAGGTGCTCGTCGAGGGGGTCGGCAGAACCGACATCCACGGTATGACCGGTATCGTCGCCGCCCCCGACGGCACGGTGTGGGTCTCGACCGGCGACAGCTCCGAGTTCCAGGGGCAGGCCGACCCGTTCGCGCTCAACGTGCGCGACCTCGACAAGATCTTCGGCAAGATCTTCCACGTGACCGCGGACGGCGCCGGCGTGCCGGACAACCCCTACTACACCGCCGCGAACCCGAACTCCCTGCGCTCGAAGGTCTTCGCGAGCGGCTTCCGCAGCCCGTTCCGGTTCACCCTCGACGCGGCCACCGGCCTCCCGGTGGTCGGCGACGTCGGCTGGGGCACCTGGGAAGAGCTCAACTTCGTCCAGAAGGGCGCGGACCACGGCTGGCCCTGTTTCGAGGGCAACCAGCCCGCCGACGGTTTCTCCACGATGGCGCCGTGCGCTTCGGCGGTGAACACGCCGCCGATGCTGGCGGTCCGCCACGGCACGGGCATCGACAACGGCAACAGCATCACCGCCGGCATTGTCTACAATGGAGAGTCCTACCCGGAGGAGTACCGGGGCGCCTACTTCTTCGGCGACTACGCCACGGAGAAGCTGTGGACCGTCAAGTACGACACCCAGGGCCGGATCGTCCGCCCGCAGGAGACGCCGCCGAAGTTCACCGGCATCGGCGGTCCGGTCAAGTTCGCGGCCGCGGCCAACGGTGACATCGTCTTCGCCGACCTCAACAGCGGTCTGCTGCGACGGCTCAGCTACACCACCGGGAACAAGGAGCCGGTCGCGGTGGCCACCTCGGAGACGAACGCCGAGACCCGCACGGTTTCGTTCGACGGCACCGCTTCGTACGACTTCGACAACGACCCGCTGACCTACGAGTGGGACTTCGGTGACGGCAAGACCGGCACCGGGGCGAAGGTCAGCCACACCTACCCGGAGGGCGTCGAGAAGTTCACCGCCAAACTGACGGTGAAGGACGGCCTGCAGGCGTCCGGGAGCACGCAGATCGCCGTGGCTCCAGGGAACCACTCGCCGAAGCTGACCATGACCGATCCCGCTGACCGGCTGTTCGCGGTCGGCGAGGAGGTCAAGGTCGGCGCGACGGTCACCGACGCCGAGGACGGCGCCCTGCCGGTCACCTGGACCACGTTGATCCGGCACTGCCCGGAGAACGCGGTCTGCCACGCGCATCCGGACCACGGCGCCACCGGCCCCGAGTTCACCATGCCGTTCACCGACCACACGGACTCCACCCTGGAGTTCACCGCGTCGGCGACCGACAGCGCCGGTGTCACGGTCTCGAAGACCTACATCGCGAAGCCGCGCGAGCACCGGCTCACGCTGACCAGCAACGTCGCCGCGGCGCTCGGCATCACGCCGGAAGGCGGCGCCGCCTCGGCGATGGTGGTCGAGGGTGCGGTCATCGAGATCCAGGCGGCGGAGGTCGCTTCGGACGGTTCGTCGACCTTCACCGGCTGGTCCAACGGGGCCACCGACCGGCTGACCAAGATCACCGTGGGCACCACCGACCAGACGATCACGGCGAACTACATCACCCCGATCGACAAGCGCTACCGCGACGAACCCGCGCTGGCGCAACGACTCGGCGCGCCGACCGCGCCCGAGGCTGTCGACGGCACGGTCCGCTTCCGTACTTACGAACGCGGGCGGCTGTACTGGTCGAAGGAAACGGGCGTCAAGCAGATCGAGGGCGAGATCCTCAAGAAGTACCTCGCCCTCGGCGGCCACAGGGAGTTCGGCCCGCCCGCGACCGACGAGATGACCACACCGGACACCACGGGGCGCTACAACGACTTCCCGCTGTGGCCCGGCAAGATGCAGTCGTCGATCTACTACACGGTGAACACGGGTGCGCATCCGGTGTTCGGCCGGATCCGGGTGAAGTGGAAGGCGCTGGGCGCGGAGGCCGGTGAGCTCGGCTACCCGACCACGGACGAGCACGTCACCCCCGACGGCATCGGCCGGTACAACCACTTCAGCAAGAACGCGTCGATCTACTACACGGTGCAGACCGACGCGCGCGCGATCTGGGGACGGATCCGCGTCCGGTGGGAAGCGCTCGGCTGGGAAGCCGGGCCCATGGGGTACCCGACCATGGAGGAGGCGACGACGCCGGACGGCATCGGCCGGTACGTCCACTTCACGAAGGCCGGCTCGATCTACTGGACGATGCAGACCGACGCGCACGGGGTCTGGGGTGCCATCCGGCAGCGCTGGGAGGCGCTCAAGTGGGAGGCCGGGTACCTGCGATATCCGACGACCGACGAGTTCGCGGTCACCGGTGGACGGCAGAACAACTTCCAGGGCGGTTACGTCTTCTGGAACGCGTCCAACGGTGCGGTGACCGACCGCCGCTGGTAACCGGGCACCTACCCGAAGGCCCTCTTCCCCCGGCTCAGCCCGGGGAAGGGGGCCTTCGCCCTTATTACGAAACGCGGGCGGGCCGGAGGGCGAGGGGTCAGAGCAGGTCGGCCGGGGAGGTGCCCGCCGAGGTGAGCGGAAGGCCGAGCGCGACGCGTTCGGTGAGCCAGCCGCTCGGCCGGTAGCGCTGGTCGCCGGTGCTCGCGACGAGTCCGCGCAGGACCCGCAGGATGAGTTCCGCGCCCGCCTCCTGGCCCCAGGCCAGCGGCCCGCGCGGGTAGCCGAGGCCGAGCCGGACGGCGGTGTCGATGTCCTCCGGCGTCGCGAGCCGTTGTCCGGCGATGAAGCAGGCGGTGTTGACGATCGACGCCAGCAGCCGCTGCGCGATCGGCGCGGGGCCGTCACGGACGACGGTCACCGGCAGCCCGGTCGCGGCGAGCGCGCCCCAGGCGGTGCGGCCGGCGGCCGGGTCGAGGGCGGGGTGGACGGACAGTGTCAGCCGTTTCCCGTAACCGCCCAAAGGATCGACCCCGACGACCCGCTCCGCCGGAAGACCCGCGGCCAACGCGGCGTCCACAGTGGACGAACCGATCGGGCTGACGATCAGGACGGTGTCCGGGTAGGCCGTGTGCACGACCTGGATCCCCGCCGACGACAGGAGCGTGCCGAGGCGTTCGTCCTCGACCCACACCGGCGTCGTGGGCGCTTCCGGCGCCACCGGCTCCGGCTCGGTCTCCTGCGCGCCGTCGACGTAGCGGTAGAAGCCCTCGCCGTTCTTGCGCCCGAACAGCCCGGCGGCGACGCGGGGGCGCGTCAGCCACGACGGCCGCAGCCTCGGCTCGCCGTGGAAGCCGCTCCAGATGCTTTCCAGCACCGCGTGCGAGACGTCGAGGCCGGTGAGGTCGAGCAGTTCGAACGGGCCGAGTTTCAGGCCGAGCACGTCCCGCGCGACGCGGTCGACTTCGGCCGGGCTCGCGATTCCTTCGGCGAGGATCTGCAGCGCCTCGGTGCCCAGTCCGCGGCCGGCGTGGTTGACGAGGAAACCGGGGGCGTCGCGGGCGAGGACGGGTTCGTGCCCCCAGCCGCGGACGAGTTCGGTCATCGCGGGCGGCAGCCACGCGGCGGTCCGGGCGCCGGGCACGATCTCGACCAGCCGCATCAGCGGGACCGGGTTGAAGAAGTGGAGCCCGAGCAGCCTGCCGGGATCGGTCAGCGCGGCGGCGATCTCGGTGACCGAAAGCGAACTGGTGTTGGTGGCGAACACGGTGCCCGGGCCGCAGACGCGTTCCAGCCCGGCGAACAGCGCGCGTTTGATCTCCAGATCCTCGCGGACCGCTTCGACGACGAGGTCGACGCCGTCGGCGGGGGCCAGCGGATCGGCGACCGCGATCAGCCGCTCCTTCGCGGACGCGGCGGCGTCCTCGGTGATCTTGCCCTTCGAGGCGAGTTTGCCGAGCATCGCGCCGACGTGGTCGATGGCCTTTTCGACGGCTTCGGGCTGGGCGTCGGCGAGCTCGACTTCTAGCCCTGCCGTCACGGCGAGCTGGACGATGCCGCGGCCCATCACCCCGGTTCCGATGACCCGGATCCTGCCGACCTGCTCCGCCCACTTCTCCACCGCGAGCCGCCTTTCCCTCGATGTCGTCCCCGGCGTGACGTTAGCCGCCACGTGGGTATCTCGCCCGGAAGGGTGATCCGTGCCCCACTCGGCGTAAGGCCACCGAGCCGGCGCGGTCTCCTCCGCGAAAACCGAGTGTTCCGCGCACCACGCCCGAAGGGAAACCTCCCATGACCACCGTCCCCGCCGCCGCGACCGTCCGGACCACCCCGTTGCTTCTCGTCGCCGTGCTCTTCGGCGCCGTCGCCGCCTTCTTCGCGAGCCAGGCGCTGTGGCCGCTCGCCGTCTTGGCCGTCGTGGTCGCCTCCGCCGTCCTCGCGGGCGGGGTGTGGCTGACCGGCCGGAAGACCAGCCGCAACCTCTGAGGACGTTTTCCCGCCCGGTTCTAAGATCGCCCTGTGATGGCGAAGCGCTTGACGCGGGAGGAAAGCCGCGAGCAGACCAGGCAGCGCCTGATCGCGGCGGCCGCGGAGCTGTTCGCCGAACGCGGGGTCAACGGCACGTCGGTCGAGCAGATCGCGGAACGGGCCGGGTTCACACGCGGTGCCTTCTACGGCAACTTCGACGGCAAGCACGAGCTGGTCGTCGAACTGCTGCGCCGCCGGACCCGGCGTGAGGCCGAGGAGGTGGCCGCGCTGGCTGAGGGCGTCGGCTCGTTCGCCGAGATGATGGACCGGCTGCGCGCGTGGAACGTCGAACGCGCCGAACATCTCGAAGGCTGGCTGATCCTGCGCACCGAGCTGGCCCTTTACGCCCTGCGCAATCCCGAAGCGCGTCCGCTCGTCGGCGAAGGCGAGAAGTCGACAAGGGCACTGCTGGAGACCTCGGTCAAGACCGAACTCGCCGCCCGCGGCGCGGAACCGCCCGCCGCCCCGGCCTTCCTCGCGCTGATCCTGCACGCGCTCGAGGACGGTCTCCTGCTGCAGCGCTTCCTCAGTCCCGAGGGGACCGGCGACGAGGACGTGGTGGACGCCGTCCAGCTGCTGATGCGGTCGTGGACCGCGCTCAGCCGGTCATCCTGATCCCGGTGAACTCGGCCATCTGACGGATCCCGTGCGCGAAGAAGGCGTCCGAAGGGTCGACGGAGCCGACGTACTGGCCGAACAGCTCGAAGTTGATCATCCCGAACAGCTGGGTCCAGGCCATGATCAGCCGGGAGGTCGTCTCCGGGCCCAGGTTGATGCTGAGGATCTCTGTGACGGCGTCGAGCTGGTGCAGTAGCTCGACGGGCATCTCGCCGACCTCGGTCTCGACACGCAGATTCGCGTCGCGCAGGACCGCGACGAGGGCGAACGCCACCCGGCCTGCCGGCGCGACGGTGTCCTGCGGGGCCTGGTAGCCGGGGATCGGGGAACCGTAGATCAGCGCGTACTCGTGCGGGTGCGCCTTCGCCCAGTCGCGGACCGCGTGCCAGATCGACGTCCACCGTTCCAGCGAGGGCTTCTCGGGGTCGTCGGCGGCCTCCGCGGCTTCACCGACGGCGTTGTAGGCGTCGACGATCAGGGCGGTCAGCAGCTGCTCCCGGCTGGAGAAGTACCGGTAGAGCGCCGAAGAGACCATGCCGAGTTCGCGCGCGACGGCGCGGAGTGACAGGCCGAGCGCGCCGACTTCGGCGAGCTGGCGGCGGGCTTCGTCCTTGATCTCACGGGTGAGCTCGGCACGGGCGCGTTCACGTGCGGTCTGGGTGGCAGGCACGCTCTCATAGTAGAGCATCGCGCTTAAATGAGAGCACTGCTCTTGACACGGTGCGATGCACTGGTGTTCACTGCTCTTAACAGAGAGCAGTGCTCTCCCGAAGCCTCAGGAGCCGAGATGAACACCGCAGCCCGCTACATCAAGCCCGCCAAGTCGACGACCGTGTTCAACGAGTTCGTGCTCAAGCTGACGAAGCTCGGCGTCAGCGTCCTGGGCAGCCGGGTCCTCTCGGTCCGCGGCCGCAAGAGCGGCGAACTCCGCTCGGTCCCGGTCAACCTGCTGAAGCTGGACGGCGAGCGCTACCTGGTCGCTCCGCGCGGCGTCACGCAGTGGGTGCGGAACCTGCGCGTGGCGGAAGAAGGGCAGCTCACCGTCGGACGCCGCACCGAGACGTTCACCTACACCGAACTCGCCGACGAGGAGAAGCCCGAGATCCTGCGCGCCTACCTCAAGCGCTGGAAGTTCGAGGTCGGCGTGTTCTTCGACGGTGTCGACGCGAAGGCGTCCGACGAAAAGCTGCTGGAGATCGCGCCCGGCTACCCGATCTTCAAGCTCCGCTGAGTCAGCCTGCCCCGTAATCGGCCGCAGAGTGCGTGGGTCGTGAGTGATGAGGAGCGCGGATGTCTCCTGCGCCTCGCCTGGGACGCTCAGCGTCTCAAGCTTGGCGCTCGCGACCCTCTCGCGGCTGACATACCACTCACGACCACCCCGGCCCGCTCCTCGCGGCAGCGTCCTGAAGGCCCCCTTTGAGACGCTGAACGTCTCAAAGGGCCCCTTCGAGACACCTCGCGCAGCCCGGCGCCGTCGCCTACGAGCGGTCGTCCGAGGGCGCCCGCCGGGTGCGGCGGGCGGTGGCCGCCACCAGCACCACCCCGACCAGGAACGCGACGAGCCCGATCAGGAACCACAGTTTCTGCCCGGTCATGAAGCTGCCGGTCAGCACGCCGGCGCCCTGGAGCACCCAAACCCCGCCCACCAGCAGGAAGACCAGTCCGATCGTGAGCGTGACCCAGCGTTTCATCCGCAGCTCCCCGCCTCGACGTGTACACCGCCGATTCTGGCACCGCGAGCCTCGGGCGGCGAACCGATCACCGGCCGCCGACCAGACCGTTCCGGTAGGCGTAGACGACGGCGTGCACCCTGTCCCGCAGGCCGAGCTTCGCCAGGATCCGGGAAACGTGGGTCTTCACCGTCTCCTCGCCCACGTGCAGATGCGCGGCGATCTCCGCGTTGCTGGAGGCGTCGGCGACCAGCATCAGGACCTCGCGTTCGCGTGAGGTGAGCCGTTCCAGTTCCGCCGGTTCGGCGGCCGCGGGTTCGATGCTGGTGGCGAAGGTCGAAACCAGCCGCCGGGTCACCGTCGGATCGATCAGCGCGTCGCCGCGCGCGGCCACCCGCATGGCGGAGACGAGTTCTTCGGGCGCGAGGCTCTTCAACAGGAACCCGCTCGCCCCGGCCCGCAGCGCGCGGTAGACGTACTCGTCGGAGTCGTAGGTCGTCAGCACGAGGACGCGGGTGTCGTTCCCCGGCGCGGACATGATCGCCTCGGTCGCGGCCAGACCGTCCAATTTGGGCATCCGGACGTCGAGCACCGCGACGTCCGGGCGCAGCGCGGCCGCCTGCGCGACGGCCTCGCGCCCGTCCGCCGCCTCGCCGACGCAGGTGAAATCCGCCTGGGTGTCCAGTACCGCGCGCATCCCGGACCGGAACATCGCGTGGTCGTCCGCCAGCAGAACCCGGATCACTGCGCCTCCAAGGGAAAACCTACTCGAACCCGCCAACGCCGCCCGTCGTCGAGCGGTCCGCATTCCGCCTGCCCGCCGAACAACGCGACCCGCTGCCTGATCCCGGCGAGACCGCGTTTCGTCGACTCGGCGGGCGAACTCCGGCCCGGGCCGCCGATCTCGTTCGTGACGGCGAGGACGACTTCCGTCTGCCGGTAGGCGAGGTCGATCTCCACGGTTCCGCCGGAGCCGTGCCGGAGCGCGTTCGTCAGCGCCTCCTGCGCGATGCGGTACAGCGCGACGTTCACCGAGCCCGGCAGTTCCCGTGGCCCGCCGTGACTGGTCAGCCGCGCGGGCAGCCCGGCGGTACGGAGGTTGTCGAGCAGCTCGTCGAGGTTGTCCAACCCCGGCTGCCGCTGCGCGTCCCCGTTCTCCTTGCCGTGCAACAGATCCAGCAGCCGCCGGAGATCCGCCATCGCGGCCCGGCTCGACGATTCGACGGCGGAGAGCGAACGGCGCACGGCGGGTTCGCCGTCCGGCAGGCCGAGCCGCGCGGCACCGGCGTGCACGCCGATCGCGCTGACGTGGTGGGAGATCACGTCGTGCAGGTCGCGGGCGATCGTCGTGCGTTCCTCGGTGACGGCACGCCGTACCGCCTCGGCTTCGTGCTGCCGCCGCTGTTCCTCCGCCCGCTGGAGATCGGCGATGTACGCGCGCCGCGCGGTCGTGTAGCGGCCGACCATCCACGGCAGCAGCCCGCTCACGCCGACGTCGATGATCAGCAGCCGCCAGTCCCGGTCGCCCCGGTCGACCGGGATCAGGTTGCAGGCGAAGAGCCCGGCGAGCATGGCGCCGAGCGCGGCCAGCGCGGGTTTGGCCGAGAGCCACGCGCCCGCGCGGTATCCCGCGATCAGGACGCCCGCGTTGGTGGCCTGCAGGTAGTGGTCGTAGGGGAACAGCAGGAGCGGTGCGGCGATGAGCAGCACGGCGTGCGCGGCCGAAACCCAGCCGGAATACCGTGACGGCCCGGCGAGCGCGGCGTTGGCGAGGATCCCGCCGAGCAGGACCACCCACGACTGCCAGCCGAGGCGGAGCGGCGGCCCGGCGATGAGATACAGCCCCGCGTCGCAGACCAGGCAGACGGCCGCGACCGCCCACGCCTGTCTCGCCAGCGAACCACTGATGTCCCGCACCCGCCCAACTCTGCCCTAAATCCGGTGGACACGGGTTCCTAAGATCCAAAGCGATGGGAAACACGAAGACGCCCGTGCTCTGGACGACGGGGGCACCGGGGGCGGGGAAATCGACCACCGCTTGGGGTTTGTACACCCGCGCCGTGGAAGCGGGCGGCAACGTCGCCTACGTCGACATCGATCAGCTCGGCCTCATCGGCCCGCCACCCGGCGGGGGCGAGGCCTCGCACGCGATCAAGGCGGCCAATCTCCTGCGGGTGCTGGAAATCCTGCGCCACCGGGGCACCAGGCAGATCGTCGTGTCCGGAGTGGTGGACCCCGAGAACGGCGTCGAGCGGGAGTTCGAGGGCCGCGACTTCGACCTCACGCTCGTCCGGCTGACGTGCGACCGAGACGAACTCCGGAGCCGTTTCCTCGGCCGTGGTTCGCCCGCGACCGCGCTGCCGGACCTCCTCGCGGTGGCGGACGCCTACGACCGCACCGGTTTCGGGGAAGAGCTGGACACGACCGGGCAGCGGCCCGAGGAGACCGTGGAAGCCCTGTTCCGTCGTTGTGTCGTGGAGGACGGACCGGTTCTGCCGCCCCAGGGCGTGGAACCGCGGCCAGGTCCGGTGACCGTGGTGACCGGACCGACCGCGGTCGGCAAGTCGACGGCCGCGTGGACCGTGCTGCGGGAGTTCTGGGAGCAGGGGGAACCGGTCGCCTACGTCGATCTCGCGCAACTCGGGTTCGTCTCGCCCGGTCCGGATCCTGCTTTGGAGGCGGCGAACCTCGCGGCCCTCTGGCGCGGCTACCGCGAAGCCGGGGCGAGGCGGCTGCTCGTCGTCACCCGGGAATTCCTTCCGGAGCACCGGCGGGTCTTCGACGAGGTCGACGTCGTCCATCTCGACGCGGACGACACGACGCTCACCGAACGCGTCCGGCGCCGGGCCGAGGGCGAATCCGCGCTGCTGGCCGGTGACGAGCTACGCGGCGCGCCACCCGGCGTACGGGACCGGGTGGCCGCCCGCGCGATCACCGAGGCGGCCAGGACGCGGCGGTCCGGCGGAGGCCGCGTCGTCCTCGACACCTCCGGGCAGGAACCCGCCGAGACGGCCGCCGCGTTGCGTGCCGCCCTGCGTCAGTAGCCGGACGGAGGCCCGTCCTGACCCGGCCGGCCACCCTGCCCTGGTTGGCCCTGGCCCGGCTGGCCGCCGTTCTGGCCGCGCTGGTTCTGGCCCGGCTTGCCGATGCTCGTCGCCGTCGCGGTGGTCCCGGTGACCGTGGCGGTCACGGTCACCGTCTCGCCGGTCTTGGGATCACCGGTCTTCCGGGTCGACGCGTCGAGCGTGTAGACCTGCTTGTAGCCGTCCTTGCTGGTCAGGCTGACGGAAGTCGCGCTGATCTCGGTGATCTCCCCGGTCTGCAGCCGCTCGGTGCGGTAGCCGCCGTTGCCGTCGGAGACGACGAAGTCCCCGTGCAGCGCGTCGCGCGGCACACCCCCGCCGGGGCCGAAGACCATCCGGCCGCCAGGGCCGCCCATCATCCCGCCCTGTGCCTGTTCGGCGCCGTTCGCGGCGGTCCCGGCCCAGATCGCGGCACCCCCACCGGCCGCGATCACCACCGCCACCCCGGCCGCGACCGCGGTCTTGCGGCCGGACCAGGCCTTCTTGGGGGCATCGGCGGGCGGGGGCGCGCCCCAGGCCGCGGGTTCCCCACTCACGGGCCCGGCGGGCCCCGCGGGTTCGCCGGGTTTGGTCGGTTCGGTCATCTGGTCGCCTCCGTGTGACTCGGTTGCGGCCATGCTCGGCGCCGTCGCTGTGCGGAAGCTGTGCCGCCGGTGGGGACGCGCTGTGACTCGGCCGGGTGATCGTTCACAGGAAACGCACAGGCGGGACACAGGGAAGGCTCACCGGGGCCGCCGAGGATGACAGCATGACCAGTGTGAACGTCCCGTCGTCCGGTTCCGCGAAGGCAGGCCTGCGCCGTGCCGACGGCAGCCCCGTGCGGGTGCTGGTCGTCGACGACGAGGCGACCTTGTCCGAACTCGTATCGATGGCCCTGCGCATGGAGGGCTGGGACATCCGCACCGCCGCCGACGGTACGGAGGCGGTCCGCGTCGCCAGGGAGTTCCGGCCGGACGCGGTGGTGCTGGACGTGATGCTGCCCGATATGAACGGCCTGGAAGTGTTGCGGCGCCTGCGATCCGAGGTGCCGAACCTGCCGGTGCTGTTCCTGACCGCCAAGGACGCGGTGGAGGACCGGATCGCCGGGCTCACCGCGGGCGGCGACGACTACGTCACCAAACCGTTCAGCCTGGAGGAGGTCGCGCTGCGGTTGCGCGCGCTGCTGCGGCGCGCGGGCGGGGTCGCCGGGCCGAGCGGTTCGACGCTGGTCGTCGGCGACCTGACCCTGGACGAGGACAGCCGCGAGGTGCATCGCGGCGGCGAGCTGGTGCCGTTGACCGCCACCGAGTTCGAGCTGCTGCGTTACCTCATGCGCAATCCCAAGCGCGTGCTGTCGAAGGCGCAGATCCTCGACCGGGTCTGGAGCTACGATTTCGGCGGCCAGGCCAACATCGTCGAGCTGTACATCTCCTATCTCCGCAAGAAGATCGACGCCGACAGGGAACCGATGATCCACACGATGCGCGGCGCCGGATATGTCCTCAAGCCGGCGGGTTAGGCGGCCTTGGTCCCTGCGACGGCGGCTGATCGCCCAGGTCGCGGGGCTGCTCGCGCTCGTCTGCCTGGTGGTCGGCGTGGTGACCGAACTGGCGTTGCGGGACTTCCTGATGGACCAGCTCGACGCCCGGATCGCCGAGACCAGCGAACGCGCCAGCCGTCCACCGCCGCCGGGACGGCCGGGCGGGGACCGGGTCCCGGAGGGGCTGCGCGCGTACGGGCAGAGCACCGGTTCGTTGTTCGTGACCGTGCTCCCGGACGGGCGGGTGCTCGCGGCGGTGCTGCGGTCCAGTTACGACGCCAAGGTGACGGACCCGTTCCCGCACGACGAGATCACGCCGTCCCAGGTGGCCACGTTGTTGCGGGAGCGGCCGTCCGACGTGCCGAGGAGCGTGGATCTCGGCTCGCTCGGGGAGTACCGCGTGGTGGCGAAACCGACGGTCGGCGGCGGGATCGCGATCACCGGCCTGCCCACGAAGGACGTCAAGGACACCTTGTGGAACCTGGGTTTCATCTTCGGCGGGGTGGCCGTCGGCGGCATCGTGCTCGCGGGCGCGCTCGGCGCCGTCACCGTCCGGCGCACGATGAAACCCCTCGACCGGCTGGCCGCCACCGCGACCAGGGTCGCGGAACTCCCGTTGGACCGCGGCGAGGTCGCGCTGTCCGAACGAGTGTCCGAAGTGGACACGGATCCGCGGACCGAGGTCGGCAAGGTCGGGTTCGCGCTCAACCGCATGCTCGGCCACATCTCCCACGCGCTGTCGGCGCGCCAGGCCAGTGAAACCCGGGTGCGCCGGTTCGTCGCGGACGCCAGTCATGAACTGCGGACACCGCTCGCGGCCATCCGCGGTTACGCGGAACTCACCCGGCGGTCCGGTTCCGAGGTGCCGCCGGACATCGCGTTCGCGATGGGCCGGGTGGAATCGGAATCCACCCGGATGACCGGCCTGGTGGAGGATCTGCTGCTGCTGGCGCGGCTCGATTCCGGCCGTCCGGTGGTGCGCGAGCCGGTCGATCTCTCCAGGCTGGTCGCGGACGCCGTCGCCGACGCGCATGTCGCCGGGCCGGAACACAAGTGGCTGCTGGAGGTTCCGCCCGAACCGATCACCGTCCTCGGCGACGCGGACCAGCTGCACCAGGTGGTGATCAACCTGCTGGGCAACGCGCGCACGCACACCCCGGCGGGCACCGAGGTCACCACGTCGTTGTCCATAGTGGACTCCGTGGTGACACTGTCCATTGTCGACGGTGGGCCGGGGATCCCGCCGGAGATCCTCCCGGACGTCTTCGAACGGTTCGCCCGCGGCGACGATTCACGGTCGCGGGCGGCGGGCAGCACCGGCCTCGGGCTGGCCATCGTCGCCGCCGTGGTCGCCGCCCACGACGGGCAGGTCGCCGTGGCCAGCCGTCCGGGGCGGACGGAGTTCCGGGTCCGGTTCCGGGCCGCCTGATGCCGTCTGATGCAGCCTGGATCACGCGGGATCAGGGCGTCCACTCGCTGTTCGCGCCGCACAGGATGACGCAGGGCAGCTCGCCTTCGGTCCGTCCGGCCAGCCACGCGGCGAACGGCACCGCGGCGGCCGGTTCGACGGCGAGACGGAACTCCTCCCACAGCCGGTCCCGCGCGGCGAGCAGTTCCGCGTCGCTGACCAGTACGGACGTCACCCGGCCCTGGAGTACCTCGAACGGGACGCTCCCGATCCTGGTCGCCCCCAGCGCGGAGGCCGCCACCGAGTCGATCTCCACGTCGACCGGCGCGCCGGCTGCCAGCGCCGCGTTGAGCGCCCGGCACCGCTCGGGCTCGACGGCGAACGTCGGCACCCCGGCCAGCGAGGTCCCGGCGACCAGCCCGCCACCGCCGACCGCGACGAGGAACGCGTCGACGTCCGGAGCGTCCTCGACCACTTCGGCCGCGACGGTGCCCTGACCGGCGACGACGGCGGGATCGTCGTACGCGTGCAGGTACCGCGTACCGGGCTCTGAGGCCGCTTCGAGCGCCTTCGCGCCGTGACGGATGAGCTTCGCGCCCGTGGCCTCGATCCGAGCCGTCTTCGCCTGCGGAGCGGACTCCGGCACGTACACCGTCGCGGGCAGATTCAGCAGCGAAGCCGCCGTCGCCAACCCCAGCCCGTGGTTGCCGCCGGACGCCGTCAGCACCCGCTCCGGCAACGGTCCGCTCACCAGCGCGTTCACCGCGCCCCGCAGTTTGAACGACCCGCTCCGCTGCAGATGCTCCAGCTTGAGGACGAGCGGCCGCCCGTCGACCTCGGCGCGCAACACCGGCGTGCGTCGCACGAACGGATGAACGGCCTCGGCGGCCTTCAGGACATCTTCCCAGGTCGGAGTGCTCATACCCCCCACTGTCCTCCATGCCGGGGCGGGAGTGACTACACTGGTCCCCGGATCCCGCGCGGCGTCCATCTTGTGAACCTCCCCAGGGCCGGAAGGCAGCAAGGATAAGCAGGCTCTGACGGGTGCGCGGGATCCCCTTTCGTTTCCGGGGCTAGAAGATCCCGAAGACGTCCTTCGGCGGCACAGGCGACGGCAGGGCTTCCGCGTCCGAGACGGGACGCGCCTTCCCCTGGAGCTCCCGCAGATCCTCCGCCGCCATACAGCGAGCCGGGTAGGCGGACGACGCCGCCCGCCGCGTCAGGTCCCCGATCGGCAGTTCGACGCGGGAAGCGGCGACCACGATGTTCCCGAAGCGGCGGCCTCGGAGAACGCCCGGTTCCGCGAGCAGGGCGAGATGCGGGAACGACGTCGCCAGGGTGGCCAGGAACCGCCGGAGGAAGGGCAGGTTCGGGCCGTCGGAGACGTTGGCGACATAGGTTCCGGCCGGGCGGAGGACACGCGCGACCTCGTTCGTGAACTCCACGGTCGCGAGCCCGCCCGCCAGGACGCCGCGTTCGAAGGCGTCCACGATGATCAGGTCGGCCGAAGCGTCGTACCTCGCGGAGACGCCTTCGCGGCCGTCGCCGACACGGACCTTCAGCCCCTTCAGGCCCAGTTGCTCGCGGACGAGCGCGACGAGTTCGCCGTCGGCGTCGAAGACCAGCTGGCGTGAGCGCGGCCGCGTCGCCGTGATGTAGCGGGGGAGGGTGCAGGCCGCTCCGCCGACGTGCAGCACGTCGAGCGGGCCTTCGCCGAGGCAATCGACGACGTCGGCGATCCGGCGGATGTAGTCGAACTCGAGATCCGTGGGATCGTCGAGGTCGACGTGCGACTGGGCCACGCCGTCGACCGAGATCGTCCAGGCGTTGGAGCGGTCGGCGTCGCGGAGCAGTTCGGCGGTGCCGAAGCGGACCGGATACGTGCCTGGGGTCGGTGCTGGTCTCACCCTGTCGGCCTCTCCCGGTAGTCTCGCCGCCGTGGCATTAGCGCTGTACCGAAAGTACCGTCCGGCTACCTTCGCCGAGGTCGTCGGGCAGGAGCATGTGACCGATCCGCTGCGGACCGCGCTGGCGGCCGGCCGGATCAACCACGCCTACCTCTTCTCCGGCCCGCGCGGCTGTGGCAAGACGTCGAGCGCGCGCATCATGGCGCGTTCGCTGAACTGCGCGAAGGGGCCGACGCCGGATCCCTGCGGCGAGTGCAACTCGTGCCGCAATCTCGCGCCCGAGGGCCCCGGCAGCGTCGACGTCACCGAACTCGACGCCGCCAGTCACGGTGGTGTCGACGACGCCCGCGAGCTGCGGGACAGGGCCTTCTACGCCCCGGCGGACTCGCGCTACCGCGTCTTCATCATCGACGAGGCGCACATGGTCACCACGCAGGGCTTCAACGCCCTGCTGAAGATCGTGGAAGAGCCGCCCGAGCACCTGATCTTCATCTTCGCGACCACCGAACCGGACAAGGTGCTGCCCACCATCCGGTCGCGGACGCACCACTACCCCTTCCGGCTGATCCCGCCCAGTTCCATGCGCGAGCTGCTCGAACGCAACGTCGCCGCCGAGGGCGCGGTCGTCGAACCCGCCGTGTATCCGCTGGTCATCCGCGCGGGCGGCGGTTCGGCGCGGGACACGCAGTCGGTGCTGGACCAGTTGCTGGCAGGCGCCGGGCCGGATGGCGTCGACTACTCGCGGGCGGTGTCCCTGCTCGGCGTCACCGACGTGGCGCTCATCGACGGCATGGTCGACGCGCTGGCCGCGGACGACGCGGCCGCGGTGTTCGGCACCGTCGAGAGCCTCGCCGAGGCCGGGCACGACCCGCGCCGCTTCGCCACCGACCTGCTCGACAGGCTGCGTGACCTGGTGATGCTGCGGTCGGTACCGGACGCCGGTGAACGTGGACTGGTCGCCGCGCCGGACGACGAACTCAAGAAGATGAAGGAGCAGGCGGGCAAGCTGGAGCCCGCCACGCTGTCGCGGTACGCCGACATCGTCCACAATGGACTCTTGGAGATGCGGGGCGCGACCTCGCCGCGGCTGGTGCTGGAGCTGCTGACGGCGCGGATGCTGCTGCCGTCGGTCGCCGAGGGCACCGACGCGCTGCTCGCCCGGCTCGAACGACTCGAACGCCGTGCCGCTTCGGCGCCCGCGCCCGTCGCCGGTGCCGTCCAGGCCGCTCCGGTCGCCCAGGCCGCTCCTGCCGCCGCGGCTCCGGCCCCGGTCGCTCCCGCCGCGGGCGAGCCCGTCCGCGAGTTCCAGCGGCCGTCGCGTCGTGCCGCCGCTCCTGCTCCCGCCCAGCAGGCCGCGCCGGTCCAGCAGCCGGCGGCTCAGCCCGCCCCGGTGGCTCAGCCCGAGCCGGTCGCCGAGCGGCCCGCACCCCAGCGTCCTTCGTCGCCGACTCCGCCTCCGGCCGCTCCGGCGCCCGCGGCGGCCGCGGGTGGCGGGTCGGACACGGACGGGATCCGCGGCCGCTGGCCGCAGGTGCAGGCCGCGATCCGCAAGCTCCCGGGTGGCGCCGTGACCGGGGCGATGCTCACGCAGGCGAGCGTGGTGGGCGTCGAAGGCAACGCCGTCACGCTCACGCACAACGCGGAACCGGTGGCCCGCAGGCTTTCCGAGCCGCAGCACACGGAACGCATCGCGTCCGCGTTCAAGGAGGTCTTCGGCGGCGACTGGCAGGTGCGGTGCGTGCACGGTGCCGCGCAGCCCCGGCAGGCCGCCGCGCCCAAGGCCGCCGCGCCGCCGCCCTCGGCCGAGCGATCGTTCACCCGCCGGTCCGCCGAGGCGTCCGGTGCCCCCGCGGCCCCGCCGCAGCCGAAGCCGGAGCCCCAGCGGCCCAAGGTGGCGACGTCCGAGCCGGACATCCCGCTCCCGCCCGAGCCGGTCGAGGACGACGAGGAGCTCTACTCGGAGGACGCGAGCCCCGCGCCGCCCCCTCCGCCGCTCCCGCCCGAGCAGGATCCGGAGGAGATCGCCCGGAAACTGCTCACCGACCACCTCAACGCGCGCCCCCTCGACGAACGCTGACGAGCGCGTTTCGTCCTCTGGATGCGGTAGTTGGCATCGCGAACTACCGCATCCAGAGGACGAAACGCGGGTGTCAGCGGGTCAGGGTGACCCGCCAGGCCGGGTGATCGGTGCCGGGGAGCGACGTCTTTCCGGAGCTTCCGAAGCCGAAGACGCCGTCGGCGATGATGTGCTGCACGCTGCCGTCGCCCTTCCGGAACGAGCCCGCGGGCACGCACGCCTGCGCGCTCGGATCCCCTGGGTATCGCAGGTTCAGGTCGCCGCCGAAGACGGTCCCCGAGCCGTACTTCGCCAGCAGGTTCTTCAGGTCCTGGCACTGTTGTTCGACCGCCGGCTGCTTCGTCGACAGGTGCGTAGTGCACGCGTTGACCGTGTCGAACTTCGCGCACAGGTACGCACGCTGTTCCGTGCCGCCGTCCTGCGGCCCGTAGTGACCCCCCTCGCGCGCCTGCACCGCGCCGAGATCCTGCCTCGCCAGCACCGCGATGCCGTACTCGCCACGGCCCGACGTACACGGGTACGGCGTCGTCGTGCCGTTCTCCTTCTTGCCGACCGGCTGCCACACGACCGTGTAAGCCCGGCCCGACTGTGCCTTGAGGTCGGCGGCCAGCTTCGTCGTCTCCGCCGAACAGGACTCGTTCAACGTGACGATGGCCGGATTCACCGCGACGATCGTGCTCGCCGCCTTGGCCATCGGATCGGTACCGCCCTGGTTGAAGCATTTCGCGAGCCCGCTGCGGCAGAGGTTCATCTGCAGCACCGGGAAATCCGTCGCCGCGGCGGCGGGAGCGGCCGTACCGAGGATCAGCGCGACGGCGGCGAGCACCGATTTCATGTCGAGGTCCCTTCGTGGAGTTCGGCGGAAAGCAGCGCCGTACCGAGTCCGGTGAGGTGATGCAGGACGGCGCCGCCCTGCCGGACGCTGCTGACGAGTCCGGCCTCGCGCAGCACGGCGGCCTGTTTGCTCGCGGTGCCGATCGAGGTGCCGAGGCAGGAGGCCAGCTTGCTGGTCGTACGCGGTACCCGCAGCGCGCCGAGGCTTTCCGCGCGTGTCCGGCCGAGCAACGCCACCAGTGCGGGTGTCGTGTCCGCCGGGCGGACGGCCGGCGCGTCGGCGGGATGGATCAGCACCGGTGGCAGGGCCGGATCGATGAAGGTGACCGGGGTGCCCGTGCAGAACCGGCTCGGGACCAAGGTCAGCCCGCGGCCGTCGAGGTGGACGGTCCGTTCCAGCGGATACGCGATCTCCAGCACCTCGCCATCCCAGCCGCGGACGCCGGGGATTCCGCGTACGAGCGCGCCCGCGCCCTCCGCGGCCAGCGTGCGGACCCGCTTCGCGCGGTCGGCGGCGACGGTTTCGCGGATGTCCTGCCAGAACGGCGCGATCAGCAGGCCGTAGGCGTCGCGCAGGGCGCCGACGACCCCGTGGACCTGCTCGCGATCGCCGTCGGCGAGCCGTTTCACCCAGTGCGGGGCGGCACCGGTGAACACGGCCCGCAGATCGGCGCGCAGTCGCCCGCGAGGCGTACACGCCACCGCCTCGAAGCCGCTTTCGAGTGAACCTCGCAGGTTGGCCGGGGTCAAGAAGTCCGGGAAGCCGCCGGTCTCGGGTACCAGTGTGAACAACGTCTTGAGCGATCGTGCCGCTTGTTCGTCCCGGCGCAGGTTCAGCTGGACCCGCTGTCGCCAGGCCGACGGGCGGCGATCTCTCAGCAGGTGCGATCCGAGTACCAGTTCCCACAGCGGGTCGGGTGCTTCGGCGACCCGGATCCGCTGGAGATCCTTCCGGTCGAAGATCATGCGCAAGGTCATGCCATGTCCCCCTCAAGACGGCATTTCATTACCCGCGGGCAACTCAAACGTCCCTGGCGCCGAAGAGCAAGCCATTCGGCCGAATCCGGGAGGCTGGGACGAAAAACGTCTCTGACCTGCGAAGACGCGAAGGTCTGGGATGTCCATGCGACCTCCGGCGAAGAGCGGTCTTTTCGCTCAGGTGAAAAGGCGTGTCCTCCGGCGCGGCTCGTCGGTGACGCTTCCGATCACCGGGCGACATGTGAACCCGGTGATCGCGGAACGAAAGGGGAACGAACATGCGCGGGAAACTGACCGTGCCGGCCGCCGTCTTGACGGCACTGGCACTCGGTGGAGGAACGGCCACAGCCGCACCGGACGTCGCTGTGAGCGAGGCGGAGATGCTGGCGGCGAAGCCGAAGTTCCAGCTGCCCTTCACTTGCAAGACGCACGTCCGGGTGGACACCTGGGCCGCCCGCCACGACCCGGCGCTCGACATCACCCATCTGCCGATCGACCAGACCGAAGGGCTGTGGGTGCGTGCCTCGGAGGCGGGCACGGTCGTCCAGTCCTATAGCGATCCGAAGGGGGCGGGGAACATCATCCAGGTCCGGCACAGCGGGAACTGGTTCACCACCTACATCCATCTCAAGTACCGCTCGGTGAAGAAGGGCGACAAGGTCGCGCAGGGCAAGAAGATCGGGGCCGTCGGGCACACCGGCGAGACCTCGAACGGACGCCCGCACCTGCACTACGAACAGAACTATTCCACCGGATCGACCGCCACCTGGGGTTACGAGGGTTCGCAGCGCAAAGCCGCGCATTTCGACGGCCACAAGTACACCGGCGCGGGCAAGACGTGGAAGCTGTACAGCCACAACGTCGGTAGCCAGGACGGGTGCGGCTGACCCGAAGCGGTACCCGGCCCTTGCGTCCCGTGGGACCATCGGGGCCGGGGAGGGATCATGGCAGGGGGAGCACACGACCGGGCCTTGGCGGAACTGCTCGAAGAACTGAAACGGCGCAGCGGGCGCAGTTACGAACGCGTCGGCGCCATGGCCCATCTGAGCCGTTCGACCGTGCACCGGTATTGCAGCGGCGCCAGTGTCCCCGCCACTTTCGGGCCGCTGGAACGGATCGCGACGGTCTGCGGTGCCGAGCGAGACGAAGTATCGAAGCTCTTCCGGTTGTGGGAACGCGCGGACGTGGCACGGGGGGACGGTGCCGCGCCCGCGCCCCCCGTGCCGGAGCCGGTCGCACGGCGGACGCCGAGACGCGGGGGAGTATGGCGGCTGGCGGCGGTACTCGCGCTGCTCACCCTGGTCGGCGCCAGCACGACGACACCCGGCTCCGAACCGGTGGCCCAGGTGACGGAGCTCCATGCTCCCATGTGGACACTCGTTCCGGCCCCGGTCGAGACCGGGTTCATCGGGGTGACGGCGAACAGCGAAACCGGCTTGATGCCGACCTTCGGCGTCGGCTCGGTCCGGCTCTGGGATTCAGGGACGCGCTGGCAGAACCTCGAACCGGCTCGCGGCAGGCCGGAGTGGTCCACTTTGGACAGGCTGGTCGAAGGGGCGAACCGGGCGCGGCTGCCGGTGCTGTTCGTCTTCGGCGGTACGCCCGGCTGGGCGGCGCCCGGCGGGCCGCCGTCGGCCTATCCGGACGGCTCCCGCGCGGCGCCGCCGGACGACCTCGGGGATTGGGACCGCTTCGTCGAGAGCGTGGTCGAACGCTATCGCGGCCGGATCGAGTCCTACGAACTGTGGGATTACGCGAATCACCCGAAGTACTTCACCGGTCCGGTCGAACGGCTGGTGGAGATGGTCCGGCGGGCGAACCGGATCATCAAGGCGGGTGATCCCGGCGCCGTCGTCGTCTGCCCATCGATGGGACGGCTCGCCGAACCCGAGCCTCGGCGGATCCTCGAACGGTTCGGTGACCTCCGGGGCTACGAGAGCTGCGACGCCGCCGCGGTCAAGCTGTACCCGCGGCGGCTGTCCGATCCGCCGGAGACCATGCTCGCTCTCGCGGACGAGGTCGAGCAGAGCTTCCAACGTGCCGCCGGGCACGCGAACGTGTGGAGCACCGGTACCGATTTCGACGTCCCGTACCAGTCGCCGGTCGACCCCGCCCGCGCCGCGGACTACGCCGCCCGCTTCTTCCTGACCGGGCTGTACGCACGCTTCAAGCGGATGTACTTCTACAACTGGGGCAGTGCCCGCGTGCCGATCGTGCTCCAGCCGGTCGGCGGTCCGCCGACGCGTGCCGCCGCACACGTCGAGCGGCTCGGCCGCTGGCTCGCCGGTGCGAAGATCCGGTCATGCGGTGAAGGGCCACAGGCAGGTCTCCCACGGAACCTGTGGCAATGCCGGTTCGATCGGGACGGCGCGGAGTTCCGGATCGCCTGGACCCACGCGGGTACGGCGTGGCTGCCCGGCGGCGGAACCGCGGAACGCCTGGACGAGGCCCGCCCGGCGACCAGCGCGGGTTCCGTCGAGATCACCGGGAACCCGGTGCTGTTGCGCCCCTAGGCCGCGAGGTAGTCCGCGATGGCCTTCGCGATGACGGCGGCGTACTGCTGACGTCCTTCTTCGCTCGACATCGCCGCGGCTTCGGCGTCGTTGCGCATGTTCCCGCATTCGACGAGCGCGGCGGGCCGGGTCGAGAGGTTGAGCCCGGCGAGGTCGGCACGCGGCGCGAGCCCGTTCGCGCCGAGGTAGTTCGACGTCGGGAAGCCGCCCGCGCGGATGCCGTCCCGCAACGCCGTCGCGAGCTTCGCCGAGGGCTCGCCCTGCTGCGCGTTCAGCGGCGGGGCCGAATAGGCGACGTGGAATCCGTGCGCACCGGCGGAATTCGAGCCGTCGGCGTGGATCGACACCACCGCGTCCGCCTCCGCGTCGTTCCCGATCGCGGCGCGTTCGTTGACGCACGGCCCGACGCCGGTGTCGTTCTGCCGGGTGAGGATGACGCGGATTCCCTTGGCGCTCAGGGCTTCCGAGACCCGCTGCGCGACGTCCCAGGTGAACGCGTGCTCGGAGTAGCCGGAGTTCGTCGAGGTTCCGGTGGTGTTGCACGGTTTCGTCTTGCCGCGCCCCGCCGGGACCTGCTTGTTGATCTCGCCCGGCCTGCCGGAGTTGCCGCCGTTGTGACCGGGATCCAGGACCACGACCTTGCCCGTCTTCGGCCGCCCGGTGGTGGGAGGCGGCGGGGGAGCACTCGAAGACGGCGCGCCCGGCGCGGAACTCGGCTGCGGCAGGGTGGTGAGGACCGTGGTGGTACCCGGGACGGACGGACTCGCCGCCGGTGGCGCGGCCGTTTCCACACCACACGCCGCGAAGAGCGTCAATCCGATCGCCATCACCAGGCTCAGCCGTCGTCGCACGGCGCCCACGGTGCCATACGAGTGACGGCTAGGCTGGTAGGCGGCACAGGATTTTCCAGGAGAGGACCGATCGGATCATGGTGCAACCCGGTGGCGGCTTCGACCTGTCGCAGATCATGCAGCAGGCCCAGCAGATGCAGCAGAAGCTGGTCGAGGCCCAGGAAGAGCTGGCCAACACGGAGGTGACCGGCACTTCCGGCGGCGGGCTCGTCACCGCGACCGTGTCCGGTGACAGCCAGCTGAAGTCGTTGTCCATCGACCCCAAGGTGGTCGACCCCGACGACGTCGAGACCCTGTCCGACCTGGTCGTCGCGGCCGTGCGGGACGCCTCGGCCAACGCGCAGAAGCTCACCGAACAGAAGCTCGGCCCGCTCGCCGGCGGCCTCGGTGGCGGGATGCCGGACCTCGGCGGTTTCCCCGGGCTCGGCGGCTGACTTTGTACGAGGGTGTCGTCCAGGATCTGATCGACGAACTCGGGCGGCTGCCCGGCGTCGGTCCCAAGAGCGCGCAGCGGATCGCCTTCCACCTGCTGGCCGCCGATCCCGCGGATATCGCGCGCTTGCAGGAAGTGCTCGGCAAGGTCAAGGAAGGCGTGCAGTTCTGCGAGGTCTGCGGCAACGTCTCGGAGCAGGAGACCTGCCGGATCTGCCGCGACACCCGCCGCGACCTCACGGTCATCTGCGTGGTCGAGGAGCCGAAGGACGTCCTCGCCGTCGAGCGGACGCGTGAGTTCAAGGGCCGCTACCACGTGCTCGGCGGAGCGCTGGACCCGTTGTCCGGCATCGGCCCGGAGCAGCTGCGCATGCGGGAGCTGCTCGCGCGGATCGGCGGCGCGGAGATCAGCGAGATCATCATCGCGACCGACCCGAACACCGAGGGCGAGGCGACCGCGACGTACCTCGTGCGGATGCTCCGCGACTTCCCGGGGCTGACCGTGACGCGGCTCGCGTCCGGGCTGCCGATGGGCGGTGACCTGGAGTTCGCGGACGAGCTGACGCTGGGCCGCGCTCTCTCGGGACGGCGGGCTCTCTAAACGCCGCCTCGCTGGTTTCGAACGCTATGAAAGGTCCTTTCCTTGCAAAATTTGCAAGGAAAGGACCTTTCATAGCGTTCCGAGGGATGCGGCGGTGGCGGTCCGGACTTGGCCACCGAGTGAGGTGCGGTGGGCGGTGGGTCCAGGGGGTCGTGAGTGTCAAGTGTCGTTCTAACGACACTTGACACTCACGACCACCCCGACCCACTGGATCAGCAGTAGCCCAGGCGCGCCAGGGTGTCGACGATGATCTCCGACGGGTGGAACTTGTCGACCCACGACTCACCGCGGCGGTTCTGGTAGGTGTCGAGGAAGTTCTGCAGCTTGTCCCCGCGCATCTCGGTCAGCACGACGGTCTCGCCGAGGTGCTGCGGCGTCTCGGTGCGCTCGCGGTGCACGGCGCACGGCAGGCCGAGGTAGTAGCACTCCGCGGACAGGCCGCCCGAGTCGGTGACGACGTACTCGGCGCGCGCGACCAGCGGCAGGAACTTCAGGTAGCGCATCTTCGGCTGGATGATGAAGTTCTTCTCGTCGAAGAGGTTCGCCAGGCCGAGCGAGCGGATCTTCTCGCGCTCGGGCGCGCCCGCCATGTAGAGGATCGGCATCTGCTTGCTCTGCTCGCGCAGGATCTCCAGCGCCTCGCGGTACTTGTCCGCGCGCGAGACCAGCTCGAAGCGGTGCAGGGTGGCGAGACCGAACTTCTCCGGCAGCCCCTCGATGTCGAGCGGCCCGTTGATGGCCAGCCGCATCGCGTCGATCGCGGTGTTGGCCTCGGTGTCGACGACGACGCCGCGGGCGTTGCGGAGGTTGTTCACCTCACGGGCGCTCGGCGCGAAGTGCATGTCGACGATCTTCGCGGCGATCTTCCGGTTCAGCTCCTCCGGCAGCGGCGACATGATGCTGCCCGACCGCGCCCCCGCCTCGACGTGCCCGACGCGCGACTTGAGGATCCGCTTCCCGATGAGCGAGCCGTACGGCGTGGTGAAGGTGTCGCCGTGCACCAGCACCAGCGGCGGACGGCCGTCCTCGACCAGCGCGGCCTTCAGCTCGGCGCGGCGGCTCCACGCGGTGCGCAGCACCTGCGCGGCCCAGCCCGGCACCTGCGCGGGCGACTCCAGGTTGTGGGCCTTCTCCTTCGGGACCAGCCAGACGTCGGGCTCCGGGAGGTTCAGGTCGGCGAGAACGTCCGAGACCTCGTCGACGTGCTGGGCGGTGAACCAGATCTTCGGCCGGACCCCGCGTTCGAGGATGCCGTGGTAGACCGGCGCGATTTTGATCAGTTCCGCCGTGGTGCCGAGAATGAAGGAAATCACCGGAAGAGCCATTCTGTCGGGGTCTGCGGTGCCCGAAGGATACTGGTGGGCCGCGCAAGGTAGCCTCGCCGGGGTGAGTGCGAATTCGCTCCTCCCGGCCCTGTCCGTGGTGATCCCGGTCTACAACGAGCAGGACTGGATCGACCGCAGTGTCGGCGCCCTGATCGCGTCCGCGCAGGCGGCGAACTGGCCGGTCGAGGTCGTCGTGGTCGACGACGGCAGCACCGACGCGACGCCGGACAAGCTGGCCAGGCTGCAGGAGCTGTACGGGATCACCGTCCTCACCCAGCCCAACAGCGGCCGGTTCGAGGCACGCCGGGCGGGGATCGCGAAGGCGTCCGGACGGCAGATCCTGCTGCTCGACAGCCGCGTGATCGTGGACAGCGGTTCCCTCACCTTCCTCCGCGACCAGCTCGTGGACCATCCGGAGCGCACGGTGTGGAACGGTCACATCAACGTCGCGTCCGAACACAATCCGTACGCGGGATTCATGGCGGGTCTGGTCAAGATCCCGTGGCGCCGTTATTGCGCGAACCCGCGGTTGATGTCCTTCGGTATCGAAGAGTTCGACGTCTTCCCGAAAGGCACCGGATTCTTTTCCGCGCCCAAGGACGTTCTCGAGGATTCTTCCAACGCGTTCGAGTCGCTCTTCGAAGACGTCCGTTTCGCCAGTGACGACACCGGTGTTCTGCGCTGGATAGCCGAACGGCACCGCATCTTCCTCGCCCCGGAGTTCTCCGCGACCTACCACGGCCGCGATTCGTTCAAGAAGTTCATCGGGCAGTCCTATTTCCGCGGCACCACGTTCGTCGATTCGTATCTCGCGTCGCCCGGTCCCGCGCGCAACGGCCTGTTCGCCGCGATGGTCGTCGGCGTACTCGGACTCGGTGTCGCGGCGAAGCGGCCGAAGACCGCCGTCGCGCTGGCCGCCGCGGGTTCGACGGCCGCCGGGTTCGCGGTGACGAAGTTCGGCGCGACCAAGGCCGAGGCCAAGGCCGTCGCCCAGCTCACGCCCGTGTTCGCCGCCGGTTTCGGTGCCGGGGCACTTCGAGGCCTCTTCATGGCGCTGCGAGCCCGGCTGCGCCGATGAGCGGCACCGTGACCGACAACACCGGCGAGCAACTGGCCAAGGACACCGGGAAGTCCGCCGGCCGCATCGGCGTCTACCTGCTGATCGCGATCGCGCTCGGCTACGCCCTCACCGTCGTCTGGGGGCGGGTCCTCCCGCCGGAGGACAACGCCGTCCTGCTCTCCTTCTGGGGGGTCCTGATGGGACTGGGCGCCGCCCTGTCCCCGCTGGAACAGGAGATCTCCCGCCAGTCCGCGCACGCCGCGCTCGAAGGCCGCAAGGCCGGGCGCCCCGCGGTGGTCGCCTTCGTCACCAGCGTCGTCGCGGTCGCGGTGGCGGCCCTGTTCACGCTCATCCCCCCGGTGACCGACAAGGTCTACGGCGGCCAGTTCGCGCTCGCCGTGATCGTGCTCGCCGGCGGTCTTTCGTTCGCCTTCCAGTTCGCGGCGCGCGGCCTGCTCATCGGCCAGGACCACGTCCGGTCCTACTCGTGGCTGATCCTGGTCGAGGCGGCCGTGCGGATACTCGTGGTCGCCGCGCTGGTGGTCGCCGGGCTCACCCAGCTGTACTGGTTCGCCATCGCCGCCGCCACCGGCTCGTTCGCCTGGCTGCTCTTCGCCCGCGGCGCCGCCCGTCTGGTCGACCCCAAGCTCGACGCCGACGAGCCCGCGAAGCCGATCGTCACGAACATGCTGATGCTGCTCGCGGGCGCGGGGCTCACCGCGAGCGTCATCACCGGCTACCCGGCGCTGGTCAGCCTGCTCGCGCCCGGCGGCGACAAGGACAAGCTCGGCGTGCTCTTCCTGGCCCTGTTCGTGGCCAGGACGCCGTTGACGTTGATGGCGCCGGTCCAGGCGCTCGCGGTCCCGACCGTGGTGCGGCTGTCCAGCACCGAAGAGGGCAAGCACCGGCTGCGCAGGCTGCTCGCGCTCGGTTCGGCGGGCGCGCTGGCGCTCGCGGCCCTCGGCGCGCTGATCGGCTGGCTGATCGGCCCGTGGGTGGTCCGCCTGGTCTACGGCGCCAAGAACGACCCCGAGGCCTGGTGGATGGCCGGGCTGGTCTGGTCGTCGGTGCTGCTGGCCGCGATGCAGCTGCTCGCCGCCGTGCTGGTCGCGCAGGCCAAGGCCACGAAGGTGCTGATCACCTGGGCCGCCGTCGTCGTCGCGACCGCGCTGGTGCTGCTGTTCTTCCCCGGCGACACCGTCGTGCGCGCCGTGGTCGGCCTCGCCGCCGGACCGACCGTCGGGCTCCTGGTCGTGATGGCGTTCGTGGTGCGGGGCACCCCGGACACGGGCAACGCACGGCCGTCCGAAACGTCTCGGTAATGTGGCCGCGCCATCACGCGCCGCGAACCGGGGTGGTCTTCTTACGCCGAAGTAGGGTTGGACAGCGAATTCGATGAACGTTCTTTTGGTGTTACTGGCGTTCTGGCTGCCGGGGCTCGTCTTCGGTGCCGCGATCAGGCTGCGCGGCTGGACGCTCGCCGCGGCCGCCCCGCTGCTGACCTTCGGCCTCGTCGCGATCGGCATCCCGATCCTGGGTGGCCTGGGCATCCGCTGGTCGATGCTCAACGTCTCCCTGTGGGTCCTGCTCCTGTCCGTCGTCGGCTTCGGCGTCTCGTTCCTCGTGCTCCGCTTCACGGCGAAGCGTCACCCCGACTGGGCCGAGGACGAAGACGCCCCGAACCGGTCCCTGCGCGACCACCTGCTGATCGGTGCCGGTGTCGTCGTCGGCCTCGGCGTCGGCACGGTGACCTTCCTGCGCGGCTCGCACTCGCTGAACAACGTCCAGCAAGGCTGGGACGCGCCGTTCCACGGCAACCTGGTGCGCTGGATCGCCGAGCACGGCGACGCGCGCGCGTCGACGGTCGGCACCATCGCGAACCTGCCGAACCAGACCGACTACTTCTACCCGGACACCTATCACGCGCTGCTCGCCCTGGTCTTCGGCAAGGGCGGCCTGACGATGATGCCGACGCTGAACCTGGCGGCGCTCATGGTCGTGCTGACCGTCCCGGTCGGGGTCGCGGCCATGTGCCACGCCTGGCGGATGCCGGTCCTCGGGACCGCCGCCGCGGCGGCCGTGTCCACCTGGTTCACCGCGTTCCCGTACGACTCGCTGTGGCGCGGCCCGCTGTGGCCGTACGTCGCCGGGGTGGCGCTCGTGCCCGCGATGCTCGCGCTGGCCCGCCTGCTGCTCAAACCGCACGGCATCGCCGGGCCGGTCGCGATCGGCGTCGGCGTCGCCGGGCTGGCGGGGCTGCACACCAGCCTGATCTTCGTGATCATGGTCTATTTCCTGCTGATCCTGCTCGCGGTGCTGTTCCGCTTCGAGAAGATCGGCTGGCGCCGCAGCGCCGCCTCGCTGGTGGCCACGATCGGGCTGGCGGCCGTGCTCGGGCTGCCGACGGTCCTGCCCGCGCTCTACAACGCGGGCGGCGTGACCAGCGCGTACTGGGCGTCGGAGACCAGCGTGTCCGGCGCGCTCGGGCAGACCATCACGTTCTCGCCGATGGCGTCGTTCCCGCAGTGGTGGATCGGCATCCCGGCGATCATCGGGGTGTTCTTCCTGGTCCGGAACCGGCGGATGCTGTGGATGGTGGGCGCGTACGTCGTCCTCGGGGGCCTGTTCGCCGCGACGATCTCGCTGGAGACCCCGCTCATCCACACGCTGACCGGCCCGTTCTACAACGACCACTGGCGGCTCGGCGCGCTCGTGCCGCTGGCGGGCGCGGTCGCGTTCGGCGAGTTCGTGCACACCGCGTCGGGCAGGTTCGCCGAGAAGCTCGGCGAACGCAGGCCGAACCTGAACCCGTTCACCGCGGCCATCGCGGGCGCGCTGGTGATCGGCCTGGTGGTGACGCTGCTGAGCCGCGGCGGCTACATCGGCCGCAACTCGGCGCGGCTGGCGATGAACTACGGCGAGGGCCCGTCGGTCAGCAAGGGCGAGGAAGAGGCCTACGCCTGGCTCGGGCAGCACGTCGTCCCCGGCGAGCGCGTGATGAACGACAAGGCCGACGGCTCGGTGTGGATGTACGCCCTCGCGGGGGTCCAGCCCGTCGAGTGGACCAACTACGGCGCCGAGTTCACCACCAAGGCCGGCTGGCTCAGCGTGTTCCTGAACGACATCAACCGCGAGCCGCGCGTGCGGGCGGCGCTCACCGACCTCAAGGTACGGTACGTGCTCGTCGGCAAGGGCAAGGTGGCCCCCAACGCGCAGTCCGCGGTGGGTCTCCAGCGCCTCGACATCACTCCGGGTTTCAAGCGCGTCTTCCACAACTCCGACGCGTCGATCTACGAAATCGAAGGTCAGCAAGGTGTGGTCGCCGCAGGCGCCACCACCGGGTCCGACACCGCTCACGGCCAGTAAGAAGATAGAGTGATCCAGTGTCCAGTACGTCCGTGACCACCCGCCGGGTACTCATCGTGATGCCTGCCTTGAACGAGCAGGCCAGCGTCGGCGCGGTCATTTCCCAGGTCAAGCGGTCCTTGCCGGGCATGGACGTGCTGGTGGTCGATGACGGCTCTTCCGACGACACGGCCAAGCTCGCCCGTGCCGCGGGTGCGGAGGTGGCCCGCCTGTCGGTCAACCTCGGCGTCGGCGGGGCGATGCGCACCGGCTTCCGGTACGCGGCGGCCCGTGGCTACGACGTCGTCGTGCAGGTGGACGCGGACGGTCAGCACGACCCCGACGAGGTCGGCGCCCTGCTGGACGCGCTCGACGACGCCGACATCGCGATCGGCTCGCGGTTCGCGGGCAAGGGTTCGTACAAGGCCAGCGGCCCGCGGAAATACGCGATGGTCGTGCTCTCCCTCGTTTTCTCCCGGCTCGGGAAGACCAAGCTCACCGACGTGACCTCCGGGTTCAAGGCGATGGGCCCGAAGGCGATCAAACTGTTCGCCGCGTACTACCCGGCCGAATACCTCGGCGACACGGTCGAATCGCTGGTGCTGGCGATCCGCGCCGAACTGAAGATCAAGGAAATCCCGGTGATCATGCGGGAACGGGCGGGCGGGACGCCGAGCCATTCACCGGTGAAATCGGCCGTCTACCTCGGCCGCGCCGGACTCGCCCTGCTGCTGGCGCTGGTGCGCCGCCGCCCCGCCGTCGACTCGTCGGATTCGGCGTAAAAGGAGCTGATTATGGACGGCTGGCGCGTTCTCAGCATCGTCGTCGCCTGTCTGGTGCTGTTCGTCGTCCTCGAGATGATGCGGCGGCGGAAACTGCGCGAGAAGTACGCGGGTGTGTGGCTCGTCCTCGCCATCGGCGTGATGGTGCTCGCGCTCGTTCCGCAGGCCGCCGACTTCATGGCGCGGATAACCGGCGTGCAGACGCCGTCGAACTTCGTGTTCCTCTTGGCCGGTGTCGTGCTGGCGCTGGTCGCGTTGCATCTGTCGACCGAGGTCGGGCATCTCGAAGAAGAGGTCCGGACCTCTGTCGAGGAGATCGCGCTGCTCCGCTGCGAACTCGCCGACGCCCAGCGTGACCTGGAAGAACGCGTCGCCGCGCTGGAGGCCAAGACGGCGGCTCCCGACGACGCCAAAGGGCTCTCCGAAGTGAGTCCCGCACGCGCACGCTGATCGACGCCCTGCTGGCGGCCCCGCCGAGGCTGGGCGCCGTCCGCGTACTCGCCATCGACGGGCCGTCCGGCTCCGGGAAATCCACGCTGGCCGGGAAGATCGTCGCCGATCTCACCGGCCGCGGGGTCCGGGTCGCGCTGGTCAGCACGGACGACTTCGCCACCTGGGACGAACCCGTTTCGTGGTGGCCCCGCTGGGAAACCGGCGTGCTGGAGCCGCTGCGCGCGGGCGAACCGGGTGGCTACCGGCGGGTGGACTGGTCCACCGGCGTCCCTCGGCCGGGTGAAGAAGTCGAGATCGACGTCCCCGACGTCCTGGTGCTGGAAGGCGTTTCCAGTGGCAGGGCGCGGATCCGGCCGTCGTTGTCCCTCCTGGTCTGGCTGGACGGCGGAAGCGAGGCCGAGCGCCTCGACCGTGCCGTCGCCAGGGACGGTGCGGAGTCCCGGGCGGAACTGCGCCGATGGCAGCTGTTCGAACGTGGCTGGTTCACTGTCGACGGGACACGGCGGGCAGCGGATTACCGGATTTCCTGAGTCACGCGAGCGCGGATGCGGCCTTCGCGGACTTCGCCGAGTCGGGTGTTGTCCACTTTTGTCAGTCAACCATTGGGTGTAGTGGTGGACACCCATTTGTGTTAGTGACCCGGCACTCTACGCGTTAGTGGAGCAGAATTGATTACGCTCCGTCCGGAATTGTGGACACTTTGCGGTCGTATTGGCCTTCGCGTAGCGCGATCGTAACCTCACGTGCTTAAGTGCGGGCCGAGTTCCCGCTAGTGTCGGCGAGCACACCGATCGTCCGCGGAGTTCGAGTTTCCGACCGACCGGACGGTGACTAAAACACCGAAATTCTCCTCAAGGGGTGCCAGATGCAGCAACTGCGGGCGACCCGAGCGCGCCGTGTGGCCCTGATCGGGCTTGCCGGCGCACTCGCGGTTTCCATTTCCGCTTGTGCCGAGTCGAAGCGTGAAGAGGGCGCAGGAGGTGGCTCGGGAGGCACCATGGTCTTCGGCGCCGCCGGTAACCCGAAGACCTTCGACCCGCTGTTCAACGACGACGGTGAGACCTTCCGCATCATCCGCCAGATGATGGACACCCTGATCATGAACAAGCCGGGCACCGCGGACCTCGAGCCCGGCCTCGCGGAGAAGTGGGAAGGCAGCAACGACGGCAAGACGTGGACCTTCTCCCTCAAGAAGGGCGTCAAGTTCCACGACGGCACCCCGTTCAACGCCGAAGCGGTCTGCTTCAACTTCAACCGCATGTTCAACATGAAGGGCGCGGCGGCCCAGAGCCAGATGATCTACTACGGCGACGTCTTCGAGGGCTTCGCCAAGAACGAGGGTGACGCCTCCGGCGCCCCGGTGTTCAAGGACTGCCAGGTCAAGGACGAGTCGACCGCCGTCCTGAACCTGAACAAGGCCAAGGGCGCCTTCCCGGCGGCCTTCACGCTGCCGTCGTTCTCGATCCAGAGCCCGGACGCGCTGAAGAAGTACAACGCGGACCAGGTCACCCAGAGCGGTGACTCGTTCCAGTACCCCGAGTACGCGCTGAAGCACCCGACCGGCACCGGCCCGTTCAAGTTCGAGAGCTGGGACCAGGCCAAGGGTGAGATCACGCTGTCGAAGGCGACCGACTCGCCGACCCAGACGGCCAAGCTCGACAAGCTGGTCTTCAAGGTCATCCCGGACGAGAACGCCCGCAAGCAGGCGCTGAAGGCCGGCGACATCCAGGGCTACGACTACCCGTCGCCCGCGGACTACGGCCTGCTGCGCAACGACGGCGAGCAGGTGCTCATCCGCCCGTCGTTCAACATCCTGTACCTGGGCATCAACCAGAAGAACAACCCGAAGCTGAAGGACCTCAAGGTCCGCCAGGCGCTGGCCTACGGTCTCAACCGCGCCCAGTTCGTGAAGTCGAAGCTCCCCGAGGGCGCCGAGACCGCGACCCAGTTCGTGCCGAAGGCGATCGACGGCTACAACGAGAACGTCACCAAGTACGACTACAACCTTCAGAAGGCGAAAGACCTGCTGAAGGAAGCCGGCGCCGAGGGCATGACCCTGAAGTTCTACTACCCGACCGAGGTCACCCGGCCGTACATGCCGAACCCGGCCGACATCTTCACCTCGCTGTCCGAGGACATGAAGGCCATGGGCATCAAGGTCGAGCCGATCGCCAAGCCGTGGAACGGTGGCTACAAGGACGACGTGCAGAAGGCGGGCAAGCAGGACGTGCACCTGCTCGGCTGGACCGGTGACTACAACGACGCCGGTAACTTCGTCGGCACCTTCTTCGGCCGCGAGAAGCCGGAGTTCGGCTTCAACAACGCGGAGCTGTTCTCGGCCATTTCCGCCGCGGACGCCGCGCCCGCCGGTGAGGCGCACACCAAGGCGTACCAGGAAGTGAACCAGAAGATCATGGAGTACCTGCCCGCCATCCCGATCTCCTACGGCCCCCCGGCGATCGTCGTCGGCCCGAAGGTGAAGGGCCTGGTCGCCAGCCCGCTGACCGACGAGCGCTTCTACACCGTCACGGTCAACTGATCCACCACCACTAGTGGCTCAGGGGGTGGGTGCTACCGCGCCCACCCCCTGAAGTCCATCCCGGGCTGGCAACAAAGGAACGCACGTGCTCCGTTTTCTCGTGCGTCGGCTGCTACAAGCGATACCGACGCTCTTGATCCTGTCCATTTTGATCTTCGCCTGGCTCCGGTCCCTGCCCGGTGGCCCCGCCGGCGCCCTCCTGGGTGACAAGGCGACCCCGGAGAAGATCGCCGACCTGAACAAGCTTCTCGGCCTCGACGATCCGATCTTCGTCCAGTACTTCAAGTTCCTCGGCCGGGCCATCACCGGCGACTTCGGCAACTCGCTGGTCTCCGCCCAGCCGGTCATGTCGGAGATCGGGAACTTCCTTCCCGCCACCCTCGAGCTCGGCTTCTGTGCGATGCTCATCGCGGTGGGCCTCGGCATCCCGTTCGGCTACCTGGCCGCCCGCTTCCACGGCGGGGTCGTCGACAACGTCATCATCGTGCTCTCGCTGATCGGCGTCGCCGTGCCGGTGTTCTTCCTCGGCTACATGATGCAGGACGGGCTGGCCGCTCCGCTGGGACTTCCGTCGCAGGGCCGTCAGATGGCCGGGCTCGACGCCACCAGCGTCACCGGTTTCGCGGTCTTCGACGGCATCATCACCCAGGAATGGGACGCCGCCTGGGACGCGATCACCCACCTGATCCTGCCCGCGTTCGCGCTCGCCACCATCCCGCTCGCGGTGATCGTCCGGATCACCCGCGCGTCGGTGCTGGACGTGCAGAACGAGGACTTCATCCGCACCGCCAATTCGAAGGGCCTCACCCAGCCGGTCGTCCGGCGACGTCACGTGCTTCGCAACGGCCTGCTGCCGGTGGTCACCGTCATCGGCCTGCAGACCGGCGCGCTGCTCGGTGGCGCCGTGCTGACCGAGCGGGTGTTCAACTTCCGCGGCCTCGGTTTCCTGCTCGCCGAAGGCATCGAACGGCGTGACTACCCGCGCCTGCAAGCGCTGTTGCTGTTCGGCGCGCTGGTCTACGTGCTGGTGAACATGCTGGTCGACGTCTCGTACGGGCTCATCGACCCGAGGGTGCGTGTCCGATGAACACATTGCTGAACAAGAAGAAAGAGCCGATCGACAAGCTCGCCGCGACGTCGGCCAAGGGGCACAGCCTCGGCGGCGAGGCGATCCGCCGGATGCTGCGGAGCCCGGTGGCGATCACCGGCGGCGTGATCACCCTCCTGTTCCTGCTGCTGGCGATCCTGGCGCCGTTCATCGCGCCGAAGGACCCCTACGAGCGGTACCTGCAGAGCGAGGTCATCCTCGGCCAGGGCATCATCCCCGGCGCGCAGGCCGGTTTCCCGCTCGGTGTCGACGACTTCGGCCGCGACTACCTTTCGCGGCTGCTGGTCGGCGCGCAGAACACGCTGCTGGTCGGTGTGCTCGCGACGGTCATCGGCGTCGTGATCGGCATGATCATCGGCGGGCTCGCCGGCGCGTTCGGCGGCTGGGTCGACACGGTGCTGATGCGCCTCGTCGACGTCATGCTGTCGGTGCCGTCGCTGCTGCTGGCGATCTCGGTCGCCGCGCTGTTCCAGAAGCCGAGCCAGTGGACCGTGATCGTGGCCGTGTCGATGGTCGGCGTACCGATCTTCGCGCGCTTGCTGCGCGGTTCGATGCTCGCGCAGAGAAACAGCGACCACGTGCTCGCGGCGACGTCGCTCGGCGTCAAACGCGGGGCGATCGTGTTGCGGCATATGCTGCCCAACTCGCTCGGCCCGCTCATCGTGCAGGCCACGCTGACCCTGGCGACCGCGATCCTCGAGGCGGCGGCGCTGTCGTTCCTCGGTCTCGGCGACCCGGACCCGAACCGGGCGGAATGGGGCATCATGCTGAGCCGCAGCGCTCGGCAGTTCCTCGACATCCGCCCCGAGCTGGCGTACTACCCGGCCATCGCGATCATCATCGTCGCGCTCGGGTTCACGCTGCTCGGCGAGTCCTTGCGGGAAGCCCTCGATCCGAAGAACAGGCGGTGATTTCTGATGGCCCTCCTCGAAGTACGCGACCTCAAGGTCGTTTTCCAGCGGCGCGGTGAGAAGCCGTTCACCGCGGTGGACGAGGTCAGTTTCGACGTCGAACCCGGCCAGACGGTCGGTCTCGTCGGTGAATCCGGTTGCGGCAAGTCCGTGACCTCGCTGGCGATCATGCGGCTGCTCGCGAAACGCGGCAACCAGGTCAGCGGTTCGGTGTCGTTCGAAGGCACGGACCTGCTTCGCCTGTCGGACAAGGAGATGCGGGACCGCCGGGGCCGCGACCTCGGCATGGTGTTCCAGGACCCGCTGTCGTCGCTGAACCCGGTCATCCCGATCGGGCTGCAGATCACCGAGGTGCTGGAACGGCACCGCGGGATGTCGCGCAAGGCGGCGTCGGTGGAAGCGACGGAACTGCTGGACAAGGTCGGCATCCCCGACCCGTCGCGGCGGCTTTCCGAGTACCCGCACCAGCTTTCCGGCGGGATGCGGCAGCGCGCGCTGATCGCGATCGCGCTGGCCTGCCGTCCGCGGCTGCTCATCGCCGACGAGCCGACCACCGCGCTCGACGTGACGATCCAGGCGCAGATCCTCGCGCTGCTGCGCGAACTGGTGCAGGAGACCGGGACCGCGCTGATCATGATCACGCACGACCTCGGTGTCGTCGCCGGTCTCTGCGACGAGGTCAACGTGCTCTACGGCGGCAAGATCGTCGAGCGCGCGGAGCGGCACGCGCTGTTCGCCGAGCCGCGGCATCCGTACACGCACGGGCTGCTCGCCTCGATCCCGCGGCTCGACGCGGGCCGCGGCGAGAAACTGATCCCCATCAAGGGATCCGTATCCGACAACATCCCATGGGACGGCGGCTGCGCGTTCGCGCCCCGCTGCCCGAACGCTCTCGGCGTGTGCCGGGAGGTTTCACCGCAGCTGACCCCCGATCGCGGCGGGCTGCTGCGCTGCCACAACCCGGTGATCCCGGCCGTGGCCGCACGAGGAGGGGCCCGATGACGTCAGTGGTACCGCGACAGGAAGTGCTCCTGGAGGTCAACGACCTCAAGGTGCACTTCCCGATCAAGCGCGGCATCGTGTTCGACAAGACGGTCGGGCACGTGTACGCCGTCGACGGCGTCGACCTGGCCATCCGCAAGGGGGAAACCTACGGCCTGGTCGGGGAATCCGGTTGCGGGAAGTCCACTTTGGGCAGGGCGATCCTCCGGCTGACCGAGCTGACGAACGGCAACGTCATCTTCGACGGCACGGACGTCGCCGGGCTCAGCGGCGAGGACCTGCGCAAGGCGCGCCGCCGGATGCAGATGATCTTCCAGGACCCGATGTCCAGTTTGGACCCTCGGCAGTCGGTGGAATCCATTCTGCTGGAAGGGATGAAGGCGCACGGCCTCGACAAGGACAAGGACGCGACGGCCAAGCGGCTGCGCGAACTCCTCGCCGCCGTCGGCCTTCCCGAGTCTTCGCTGCGGAAGTACCCGCACGAGTTCTCGGGTGGTCAGCGTCAGCGCATCGGTATCGCCCGGGCACTGGCCGTCGAGCCGGATCTGATCGTCGCCGACGAACCGGTGTCCGCGCTGGACGTCTCGGTGCAGGCGCAGGTGGTCAACCTGCTGGAGGACCTGCAGGAGAAACTCGGCCTGACGTATCTGGTGATCGCGCACGACCTCGCGGTGGTGCGGCACATCTCCGACCGCATCGGCGTGATGTACCTCGGCTCGCTGGTCGAAGAGGCCGACGCCGACACGCTGTACGAGAACCCGCTGCACCCGTACACGCGGGCGCTGCTCTCGGCGATCCCGGTGCCGGACCCGACGGTGGAGGACAGCCGGGAGCAGATCCTGCTCGCCGGTGACCTGCCCTCGCCGGCGCGGCCGCCGTCCGGCTGCCGGTTCCACACGCGGTGCCCGTGGAAGCAGCAGAGCCTGTGCGACACCGACCGCCCGCAGCTGCGGGAGATCGGCGCGGGACACCGGGTGGCGTGCCACTACGCGGAGGACATCCGCGACGGGCGGATCAGGCCGCACGAGGTCAAGGCGGAACTCGTCGAGGCCGGGGAACTGAACCCCGACATCGGCGGACTGCCCGACGTCGGCTCGGCCGCCGAAATCCTCTAGTTCGTTGAAGCGCGTGAAGGCCCCCTTCCCTCGGCTCAGCCGAGGGAAGGGGGCCTTCACGCGCTG
>NZ_ASJB01000092.1 GCF_000478275.1 Amycolatopsis orientalis DSM 40040 = KCTC 9412 | reverse complement strand
TCTTGGTGAGGCACACTTGGATCTGGTCGGGCCGATCAGCGCGACCGATGCCCGCATCCTCGCCTGTGATGCCCGGGTCCGGCCCGGAGTCCTCGGCACCGCAGGCGAACCCTTGGACATCGGCCGATCCAAACGCACCGTGTCCCTGGCTCAGAAGTATGCGTTGACCCTCCGCGACGGCGGCTGCGCCTTCCCGGGCTGTGACATGCCGGTGCCGCGCTGCACCGCACCTCGTCCTGCTCTGCGCCAAACACCACCGGCTCATCCACCGCAGCGAATGGAAAGTCCAAATCGCCCAAGACGGCCTGCCCGAGTTCACCCCACCCGCTTATCTCGACCCCACCGGACAACCGAGACGCAACACCATGCACCTCAGAACGTAGGCCGAAACCCGGATTGGTCGAGTGGCGGGAAAGGCGTCCCCTTATGGATCGAGTCAGGGGCGGCAGCGTTCGGCGGTCGCGGCCGCGGTGGTCAGTTCCGGGGAGCCCAGAACCGCTTTCACCGGGTCGAGGGCGCTGTGCGCGTCCTTCTGGGCCGCGATGAGCCCTTCGACCGCCCGGCCCTGCGCGGCGGTGTCGTTCTTTCCCGCCGCGTCGAGGTCGGCTTTCGCCTTCACGGTCTTGTCGTGCGCGGCGGTGTATTTCGCGAGGAAGTCCTTTTTCGCGGCCTCTCCCGCCGGGACCGGTGCGGCCGGCAAGGCGCTGAGGTCGTCGACGGTCTTGCCGAGAATGCTCGCGTAATGCCCCAACTGGTCGCTGGTGCTCTTCTTGATGGCGTCCAGGGTCTCCCCACCCGCGGCGGGCATCTTGTTGTTCCCGTCGACGAAGCCCTTGATCGCGCCACAGAACCCGTTCATCCAGGTCACCGCGGCCGCCGGGTCGGTGGCGGACGACGCGGACGACACAGGCGCCGGACTCGGTGCCGCCGGGGCCGCCTGCGGTGCGGGGTCCGGGGCACAGCCGGTCAGCGCCAGCGCGGCGACGACGATCCCCGTCGTGGCCAGAAGGCGGGCGGGTGTCTTTCGGGTGGCGCACATGTCTCTTTCCCCTCTCTTCCGGCTGGTGTTCCCCGCCGGTGGAGAGGACTTTGACACGGCGGAACGGTCACGGTCTGCGTCATCTGACTCAGAACGAACGGGTCCGCGCTCGAACTCGTAACGTTCAAAGCACGGCGCCCAGGTGGCGTAACGGGGTGTGGACGGACGGCGAGTACAGCATTACCCCTGTTCGCTTCGAGGGCACCCAGCCGAAGAGGTAGCACCATGGCCATCAAGATCGTCGCATCGCGGCTCGAAGGCGGAAAATTCCACGAGAACATCGCGAAACTGCGCTGGATCAACCCCGGCAATGGTGAAACCGGCGAGAGTTTCGTTTCGGCGATCGTCGCGTGGATCGAAGACGACGACGGGAAGGCCTACGTGGACGAGGGAATCCACCGGGTGGCCGTCGAGATCATCAAGCCGACCTTCGGCCCCAAATTCCTGCGCACGCGGTCGGACGGCATCTGGAAGAACAACCTGCTGGAGCTTCCCCACTTCTGAGCCGGGTCGCCCGCGGATCAGGGCTGGTCCGCCGAAAGGCTGTCCAGGGAGTGGGCCGGTCAGGCTCGAACCGACGGCCAAGGGTCTCGTAAACGCGTCGTGGTAACGGAATCCCGCGGTGCCGTTCGGCGGCTGCGGCATTTCGACGACCTCGCGGTTGTGCCACAGCACGTTCACGCGTTTGTCCGCCTTCCACACCAACCCGGCCAGATACCCGTTCGGTCCGGCGAAGAGCGGTTCGCTGATCGATGGCAGGCTGGCCGACACGCTGCACAAGGCCTTCCGGGGGCGCCGCACACGCCATCAGAGGACTGAATGCGGCACCCCACGACCCGACGCCCTCAACGACTCAGGAAGTCGCCGCGGTAGTCCGCGGCCCACTGGGCATAGGTGCGGCCCGGTCGGCCGGTGATCGTTTCGATGGTGTCGGTGATCGGTGCCGGGCGGTCGAGGTGACGGGCCCAGTCGTCGAGCAGGACGTCGGCGGGCGCGTGCGGGCCCATGGCCGTTCGGGCTTGCTCCACGGGCAGTTCCTCGTACCGGAGCGGGCGGTCGAGCGCTTCGGCCAAGAGCGCGATCTGCTCCGCGTGGGTCAGCGATTGCGGGCCGGTGACCGGGTAGGTCCGGCCGGCGTGGGTGTCGTCGGTGAGGGCTTCCACGGCGATGGCCGCGAAGTCGGCGGGGTGGATCGGTGCGCCGGCGGCCTGGGCGTACGGACCTCGGACGACGTCGCCTGCCCGCACCTGCCCCGGCACGTCGAACGCCCACTGGATGGGGTTGGCAGCGGACAGTTCCAGGCGCAACATCGTCCACTCCAGACCGGACTCGCGGAGCTGCCGCTCGATGTCGTGGTGGAAGGCGGCGACGGCGTGGGGCTGCTCGGCCGCGGTGTCGTCCACCGAGCCCGAGGACTGGAAGACGATGCGCCGCACGCCCGCTTCCTTCGCGGCGGCCAGGAACGCCGGTGCGAAACCAGGTACGACGGCCAGCAGGAACACCGTCGACACACCGCGCATCGCGATCGCCAGGGACTCGGGGTCGGCCAGGTCACCGGCGACGATATCGGTGGTGGCCGGGAGGCCGGTGTTCTCCGCGTCGCGGGTCAGGGCGCGCACCGGGTGGCCGGCGGCGGTGAGCTGGCCGACGATCTCACGGCCGACGGGCGCGGTGGCGGCGGTGACGAGGATCATGATGGTTCTCCTTCTGAGTGAACGGGATCGGTGAGGAAGGGGACGCGACACGTGGGCGGGTCGCGTCCCCGCGAAACTCGGGTCAGAGGCTGGAAAGGTCGATGGCGTCGGCCATCGCCTGCAAGCCGGCGTCGTTGGGGTGCAGCCGGTCGCCGGCGTCGAACTCGGCCCGCAGCGCGGCCGGGTCGGCGGGGTCGGCCAGGACGGCGGCGAAGTCCACCACCGCGTCGTACTCGCCGCCCGTGCGGATCCAGTGGTTGACCTCGCCGCGGACCTGTTCGCCGCGCGGGCTGTCCAGCATCGAGCCCTTCATCGGGGTGACGGTGCCGCCGATGATCCTGACGCCGCGGTCGCGGGCGGCCCGGATCAGCTTCCGGTGCGCCTGGATCAGCTCGGCGCTGGTGACCTCCGGGTCGAAGCCGATGTCGTTGAGCGCCTGGGTGACGACGACGCTGCGCACGCCCGGCTGGTCGAGGACGTCGCGGCGGAACCGCGACAACGCGCTGTCACCGCAGCAGTCGGAATCATCGAGCACCCGGTTGCCCGCGATCCCCGCGTTGAGCACCGCCAGCGGCACACCGGACGCGACCAGCCGTTCGGCCAACTGGTCGGGATAGCGGTTGTCGGCGTTCTTGGTGGCGCTGACGCCGTCGGTGATCGAGTCGCCGAACGTGACGACAGAGGACCGGGCCGGGCCGCCCGCGATGTCCACACCGGACAGGTAGTACCAGGAGTGGCTCTCGGCGGTGTACGCCCTTCCGGTGGCGTCGAACCGGTGGTCGCCCTTGGTGCGGTACGTCGTCGCGGTCGCCGCCTCGTGGAAGGTCGCCGGTCCGGTGGGCTCGGCGAAGTACAGCGTGACCGCCAACCGGTCCAGTGCGGACGTGGGCAGCAGCGTCGCGTCGCTGACCGCCTCCGAGCCGACCGGGACCACTGTGGACTGCGAGCGGTCGAACCGCAGTGGGCGGACTGTGCTCGGCCGGATCGACGCGCCGTCGCCCGCGGTGGCGACGGTGGCGCCCGCCAGGCGCAGCGGCGAAGTTCCGTAGCGGTTGGACAACCGGATGCGCACCTGCGTGCCACCCCGGCTGATCCGTACGACCTGGCGGACCGACTCGCCGGCGAACCCGTCGAGCGACCAGTTCGCGCCCTGCCAGGTCGCGCCCATGGGGCGCTGCATCGAGGTGGTCCAGGTGCCGGTCCACCGGTTGGCGGGGGCCGCGGTGGCGGGGGGTGCGACGAGGGCGCCGGCGACACCGGCGGCTGCGAGGACGAGGCTCAGTTCCTTGGTTCCCATGCCGACAAATCTCGTTCAAGCACCCCCTCGGCCACATCGGGAGAACTGTCCTTATCGACCGGTCGGACTCTTTACGCGCCCGCCGCCACCTCTTTACGCCCCTGCGGGTGGTGGCATCATGGCGTCAGTGAACGTGCATGGGGTCGGGTCGGTCCTCGTCGGACGCGACGCCGAACTGGCCGCGTTGGGCGAGGTCTGCGAGGTCGCTGTCGCAGAGGGGGCGGCCGTCGCGGTCGTGGCGGGTGAGGCGGGCATCGGGAAGTCCCGGCTGGTCGCCGAGTTCACCGGCCGGCTCGGTACCGCCGCCCGGACGGTGCGCGGCGAGTGCCTCGAACTCGGCGCGGACAGCCTGCCGTTCGCGCCGTTCACGGCGGTGGTGCGACGGTTGCGCCGCGAACTCGGCGGCGACTCGATCCGGGACCTTCTGCCCGCCGGTCGGCTGAGCCTGGCGCGCTGGTTGCCCGAGCTGGGCGATCCTCCGGCCGACCAGGACGCGGCGCAGGGCCGGTCGAGGCTGTTCGACGAGATGGTGACGCTGCTGGAAGGCGCCGCGGCGCGGCACCCGCTGGTGGTCGTCCTCGAAGACCTGCACTGGGCCGATTCCGGCAGCCGGGACCTGCTGGCCTATCTGGCGCGCAACCTGGAACAGCCGGGGCTGCTGCTGGTGGGGACCTACCGGTCGGGCGAGGTCGGCGGAGCTCACCCGCTGCGTCCGCTGGTGCTCGACATCGCGCGCAGGCCCCGGGGCCTGCAGTTCGAATTGGGCCCGTTGGACCGGGCACAAGTCGGCCTGCAGCTGGCCGGGCTGCTCGGTCACGGACCTGACCGCGCGCTGGTGGCACGCGTGCACGAGCGCAGCGACGGCAACCCGCTGTTCGTGGAGGCGCTGGCCGCCGATCCGGCGAAGGGCACCCCGTCCTCACTGCGGGATCTGTTCGCCGCGGTGACCGCGCGGCTGCCTGAGACCGGGCGGTCGGTGCTGCGTGCGGCCGCGGTCGTGGGTCACGAGGTCGGGCACGAACTGCTCGCGCTGGCCTGCCGGCTGCCGGACGAGGAGCTGGAACCCGCGCTGCGCGTGCTCGTCGACCGGCGGCTGCTGGTCGTGCGCGAGGACGGGTACGCCTTCCACCACGCGTTGCTTCGCGACGTCGTGTACGGCGACCTGCTGCCCGGCGAGCGGCGCAGGCTGCATGCCCGCTGCGCCCAAGCGATCCACGACAACCCGGCGCTGGTGCCCGAGGGGCGGGGCTCCGTCGAGCTGGCCGCGCACTGGAACGCCGCGGCCGACCATGCGCGGACACTGGAAGCGTCCTGGCGGGCGGCGGCCGACGCGGGCCGCGCCTACGCCTACGAACAGCAGCTCCGGCTGCTCGACCGGGTTCTCGACCGCTGGGAAACGGTTCCCGAGCCCGCCGCCCGCCTGGGTGTGTCCCGGGCCGTCGTGCTGGACCACGCCGCGAGGGCGTGCGTCCACACCGGGGACTTCGAGCGGGGCATCGCACTGGCGAGCCGGGCGTTGGACGAACTCGACCCCGCGACCGACCCGCAGCGGCCTGCCCGCGTCCTGGCCATCCGCGGTCTGCTCAACCGCCGTGCCGGCCGCGACGGCGACGCCGACCTCCGCACCGCCCTCGCCACCATGCCCGCCGACGCGCCGCCCGACCTGCGCGGCCAGACGCTGGCCATGCTCGCGGTCACCGTGGGGCTGCGTGACCCCGACCAGGGCGGGCGCTACGCGCGGGAGGCACTGGAGCTGAGCCGCGATCACGGGCTGCCCGTCGTCCAGGCCACCGCGCTGATCGCGTCGGCCAGGGTCGCGGCGGTGCGGGGCGACGAGGATCGAGCGCTCGCCCTGTTCCGGGAAGCCGCCACGATCGCGGAGGCCACCTCCGACCACTACAACGTGCTCACCGCGCTGCTCGGCCAGGCGTACCTGCTCATGGGCACCGGCGACTACGGCTCGGCCGCCGTCGTCGCGGCGAAGGGCCGGGCGACGGCCCATCGTGTGGGACAGGCCCGGTCGCGAGGCGCCGACCACACAGGCGTTCTGGCACAGGCGCTCTGGCTGCTCGGCCGGTGGGCGCAGGCGCGAGAGGTCGTCGAAGACGCGTTGGCCGACGAACCGCCTGCCATGACGACCGCGGTGCTGACCACGCTCTTGGGCGAGGTGCTGTTGGCCCAGGGCGACCTGAACGCGGCGGCGGAGGTCGCGGCCGGTTCGCCCGCCGATCCGACCGGGCAGGGGATACCGGTGTTCGCCACCGCGTTCCGGTGCCGGCTCGCGGTCGCCCGGCGTGACCTCGACGCGGCTGACCGGCTCCTGGTCGACGCCCTGAACGACCCGGGCCTGCTCGGCCCTCGCGGCGACCCGTGGACGCTCCTGCGCGCGGGCACCCGAGTACGGCGAGCGCTGCTCGACGCGGCAGGCCGCGACCAGCAGCGGCGCGAACTGGTCGAGCGGCGCACTGAACAGCTCCAGGACGTGGCGACGCGGGTGACCGCTGACCGCCCGGTGCCCGCGGCGCACCGGGCGGCGTTCCACGCCGAGATCGCGCAGAACGATCCACAGCTGTGGGCCGCCGCGGTGGCGGCGTGGCGTGGCCGGTCCCAGCCCTACGAACTCGCCCAGGCGCTGTTCGGCGTCGCCGAGTCGGCGCTGTCGGCGGGCGACCGCGCCGCCGCGCAGGACCCGCTGCGGGAAGCCGCGTCTCTCGCCGACGATCTCGGCGCCGGGCGCCTCCGCCGCGAGATCGACCTGCTCGCGGCCCGCGGCCGCGTCGACCTCGCCTCGCCCGAACCCGCACCCTCGCTACCGCCTGCCGATCCGTTCGGCCTGACCTCCCGGGAACTGGACGTGCTGCGTCTGCTGGCCGATGGGCTGACCAACAGCCAGATCGCCGCGTCACTGTTCATCTCCGCGAGCACAGCGGGCGTGCACGTTTCCCGGATCCTGACCAAACTCGGTGCCGGCCGCCGCACGGAGGCCGCCGCCATCGCCCATCGCGCCGGCCTGCTCCGCCATCTTGACGATTGACGTCCGCGATCGTGCGCGTCCTCGGCCGGCCGCGCCGCGATGTTCCGTTACAGAGATCGATTCGCCGAGCGGGTTCTGTGTGCGGCATGGGCTTGCGGCAGCCGCTCAAGGCACGTGCCCGAGAGGTCTCGCACACGTCGACAGAACGCGGCATAGTTCGACATAGGTGATGGTCGGCGACCAGCCGTCGAGTTCCCCCGGCTCACGATGCCCACCATGGTCACCAGCCCCGGATGCACCTCGCCTGCGAGTTCTCGAACTGGATCACCCTGGCCTTCACCCGCTGACCACACCCGCACTCATTCCTGCCTCGACCGCAATGCTCATCGGGCCCGCTGGTCCCCTTTAGGGGTGTTCGACAGCCAGCACAGGCTCCCCTGAGGTGACCAATCGACTGCCTGGCAGTCGCGGATGACCCGTTCCACAGTGTCCTCAATGGACGACGTCCACGGCTCAAACCCCGTGTCGCCGATGTCTCCCACGATCATCAGGCCTTCGCGGAGCAGGTAGTCGAGCACGGTGGCGAAGAATCCCGCGAAGCGGTCGCTGTCCTCGGGGACGACCTGGATGGCGTTCCAGATCAGGGTGTCGACCGGGACCCAGTCGTCGAGAGCCCTGTCGAGCGTCGGCGCCACGGCTCGTTCGATCTCGAACAGTTCCGGCGTGGGGGCCACGGCCAGTTCGATCTCACGCAGTTCCCGCGCCCGCGGGTCATCCATCGAGATGCACCCTCAATGCATTCTTGCCGCTTGGGAAGATGTCGATTGTCTCGCCACCCGTCTTGGACGTCTGGCGCCACTGCATCGTCGTGCCGTCTTGCAGCGTGAACACGTCGGGAATCTTATCCCCCCGGCCCGGAAGCCGCTGCGCACCTGTTGTCCAGTGGTCGAACAGTGTCCGCAGGTCGACGACGGTCGACACGGTTTTGACGCCGCTGTTCTTGCCTTGGGGCAGCGCGTCGAACGAAGCACGCCAACCTTTGGCACCGTTTTTCGCCGCGAGTTCGATCGCGCGCGAGACCTTGGTCGCTCGTTCCGCGGCGAGGAGCTTCTTGAGTGCGCCACCGGCCACCGGGACAGCGGCCATGCCGTAGAGGGCGCGTTCGAACCCGTCGAGTTCCTGCTGGGTGAACGCGTCCTTCCCTACGATTGCCTCGACCGCGCTCTTCATGCTGCCGACCCCGGGAATGAAGTCCGTCACCGTCGACAGGACCGCCGCGACGTCCGGGTTGAGCGAGCCCGACTGAGTCGGGTGGCCGAAGGCTTCGTCGAAGTCGAACTTGATGCCCTTCAGTGACAACCCACCCACCGGCATCCACGGCGTGGACGTGAACTTGTCCAGGGTCCGGTTCGCCTCGGCGAGGATCTTGTTCGCCGACTCCAGATCACGCTTGGCTCCGGCGAAATCGCGGTCGGCTTTGGCCATGCCGGCGCGGATCTGGATGGCACTCTCGTTCAGCTGAGCTGCGGCCAGCGCGATACCGGCCGCGGTGGCTTCCAAGCCGCGGTTGTTGGCTTCCAGCGCGGCCACGTCGACGTGGATGTCCAGCTCCGGGAACGCTTTGACCTGCGCAATGGCGTCCTTGGCGATCGCGACCAGCTTGGGCAGCGACTTCACCACCACCGTCGTCGCGACCACCGTGTCGCGCACCTGCTGCAGTGACTCTTCGAGCTGGTCGACGGCCTGATCCACCTGGGCGGCGTCTCCGGAGTCGATCGCCTTGCCGACCGTCTCCAAGGTCTGGGTGGCCTGCTCGAGCGCGTGCCCGGCGACCTGGTCGATGCCCTGGCGCAGGTGCCCGAGCACCAGGGCGCCCAGTTCGGTGCGGGCGAGCGACTTGCCCACGGCAAGCGCCGCCTTGGCCCGGTCGGCGGCCTTGCACACCGACAGCTCCGGATGCCGGTCGCAGATGCCGGCGGCCTGGGCAGGAGCGGGTAGCGCCACTAGCATCGTGACGATCGCGGCGATGAGACCGACGATGCCCCCTCGATGCGTGGCCTGAGCACGAAAACGCACTGTTCTCCTTTGATTCCTGATCAGCGGAGAAGACGGTAAGACACGTCCACGGAAGCCCGGCGGCCAACTGGACGATTTGTGTCGGCGGGCACAAGTATGTAACGGAAAGCCAAGGGGCGGGCATTGTGAATGAAATGCAACAAATCTCGCGTGAAGAGCGCCGGACTGACCTCGTTTCCCCGCAATGCGAGCAATTGGAGAAGTTCCGGCACAATCGCTGCCAGTGTTCAGGCTGCTTTCGTGCGCGACTCTGAGACAAGAGAAGGACGACGGTAACTGGAGACGGGCGACCTGGGAGAGGCCGCTTCGCAAGGACGAGTAGCCGTGGTGATCGAGAACACGGACACCGCCGAATCCCTCGCCCAAGCGGGCGAGGAACCGGTGATGCTGCTCCTGATCGAGCTGTATCTGCGAACGAACCGGCCCCCTTGGATCGTGTCCGGAAGATGCTCAGCTCCGAACACGGCTGATGAGTGACATCGTCCGCGCCACCCTCCTGCGCCTCCACATTCCGGGGGCCAGAACATGGTGTCGCGTACCCGCAGCGGCCGATACCCGGTCGGGCTGGATTCGATCGCTCGACGACAAATTCGGAGTTGCCGACACTCACGTGAGGGAGTTCGTTATCGAGTATTCGTGCTGGCTCACCGCGGGCACCTCATTCCCGAGGTGGGAGCGGCCGAGAAGGAGTGGAAGCGGCAGGTCATGGGCTGTCGCGCCTCAGCGGGATGACGTCGTACTGGACAAGACCCGGGCCGGCTTCTCCGACTACACCGAACTCGATCCGCTGCTTCACAACCTCGGCGTCCAGCGACTCATCGTGGCGGCCTGCAGACGAACGTGTGCGTCGAAGCCACCGCCCGCGCCGCGCTGGCCCGCAACTTCGAGGTCGCCGTCCCCCGAGACGCGGTGTCAACACCTGCGGACGCCGATATGCGAGACCTCGGCTTGTTGGGAACGACTGGAACTGGCCGGGCCGGCAAGCCGACGGCAGCGTCGTCGAGCCCGCGACATCTGTGGACGTGCCGATGGCTGCGCGTGTCGACTTCGCCGTGGGAGCAGTTTGTCGCAGCCATACCGGAACCGCCGGAGGAGCAACGGGTGTTCGTCGGAGGCGACGAGATCATGGTCGTCTTCTCGCACGAGAAGACGCGTGACATCGGCTTCGGCGACTCCGCACTCCTTCGATAGTCCAGCTACACCTTCGTCGGCATGGCAAGACGTTGGCAGGATGCGGACAGCAGCGCCGGAACCGCGTGCCGGAGGGCTAGCCTGCGCTCGTGGAGCGACAGGGGCAGCAGCAGTGGTTTCCGGATTTCCCGTCCCAGCCCGGTTACCCGGCGCCTTCGCCGAAACGGCGTCGCACGGGGATGATCGCCGGGATCACCGTCGGCGCGCTGGTGGTGATCGCCGGTCTGGTGGCCGGGCTGCTGGTGTTCCTGAACAGCAGAGACGACAACGCTGCCTCACCCTGGCCTATCAGCGAGAGCAGTACCTCCCGAACCCCGTCGGCGCCCGGCTGGAAGACGCTGGAACTCGGGCTGGGCGTGTTCGTCGAGGTGCCACCCACCTGGCAGCCGGTCGATGGAACCTTCATCCCGGACGTTCGAACCCGAGGCGCGCGGTACAAACCGGGCTACTGCGCAACGAATCCGAAAGCCATCCTCGGCCAGCTGTACCTCGACCGGGCGCGTACCGCCGATCCGATGGCGGCCGCGGCGGACGCGTTGATGTATCGGGGAACGCGGGCTTTCCGCAGCGGCGGTGAGGTGTCTTCCGGCCCTGTCGGACGCCGCCCGGACGGCGGGGCACAGGTGCAGGGCACGGTCACCCCGCACGGCAGGGACGACTGCGACCCGCCGTCGACCACCTACCGGGTGGTCGCCTTGCCCACCGCGCAGGGGACGCTGCTGGTCGTGGTGTGGGGTGACCTGCAGATGCCGGACTCACCTGCCGAAGAGGACCTCACCAGGATCGCGGACAGCGCGCGCCTCGGGTGACCGGGCTCCGCCTTTCCCTTGAAAAGAACGACTCAAAACGCTCGCGCCAGTGCCGGTTCAAGATGCGCAGTGCGAAGGTGAAACCGTGGACGTCTCTGGCCTTCCGCTCGAGAACACAGAGAGGACGTAGCAAAGCTGCTACGCCACCAACCGGCGCCACAGAGCATTTCTCCTGCAATCAGCACACCGGAGCAAACGGAGCCCAGTCGCGATTGACGCCAAGGTGAAATTGCCGCCGAAGGACCGATAACTCTGCAGGTCGGCAGCGACGTGAATGTGGTGGGCCGGGTCGGGCTCGAACCGACGGCCAAGGGATTATGAGTCCCCTGCTCTAACCAACTGAGCTACCGGCCCCAACGGTGTCCCGGAACCTCCACGGGAGCCGTCACCGGCCCGCCAGCAGGTTTGCTAACGCACAGAAGTCCCAGTTCGCTCCAAGTTATCACAGCGCTCACCTGCTTCGATCGTCCAGGCCGTGTCCTGTAAGTCTGTTCGATGGGCTTCGTGATCCAGGTGGTTCCTGGCGGTGCGGGCGGATCGGCCTCGTACCGGGTCGTACTCGGCCGCATCCGCCCGTGCCGTCAGGGACCGCCTGGGCGCGAAGACCGCAAACAAGACTTGCAGGACACGGCCTAGGCCAAACAGCTGGTTTCCGCCGCGGGACGACACCGGCTCGTCTAGGTTGCAAGGACCAACGCCGAGTGCGGGCGGGGACGGTGATATCCACGCCTGCCTTTCCAGCCGCACCACGAGTGCACCGAACCTGGTGGCTCGCGCTCGGGGACACGCTGACCATCGGGATGGGCCTGAGGTATCTCGCCCGTCAGTACAGGGAGGCGCTCGTGGCGAATTTCGTCGCCATCGGGCTCGGTGTCGTGGTGGCCGTCGGCGCCGCGTTGCTACTGAGGGCAAGCGTTCGGATACTGCGGCGGGCCGGTCTGCGGATCGACGCGATCCTCGCCGACGAACTGCGCGACCGGCCCTCACCGCGACCCCGGTGACGGATTACCGTCCTCTTTGGACGGTCAGCTCCCCTGGGCCGAACCGCCGCCCGGCGGAGTTTCCCCAGTAGGCGTGAAGGTCGTCGTAGGCGGCGGCGTCGTCGTAGGCGGTGTCGGGGCCACCGTGGTGGACGGAGGAATCGGTGTCGGCGTTTTCGTCGGAGTGGGAGTCGGGGTCACCGGCGCACCGCCATAGGCCGCATAGCTGAACCAGATCGACCCGCCCACCTTCGGCGTGGTCTGGTTGAACATCGCCCGCACCTGGAACGTCGTCGCCGTGTACGACCCCTGCACGGTGTTCAGCATGTACGCGTTGAACTGTCCCGGCGTGTTCGCCGAGACGACGACCACCGCGGGGACGGCGCCGAGCCCGTGCTGCACCGTGCACATCCCCGCGCTGTCGGTCACGCACGACGTCTCCGCCGCCTGCACGAGTGGCGCCGGAGACGGCCCGACGGCACCGGACGTCCCGGCGAACACCGTGCCCCCGGCCGCGGCGACGGCCAGCCCCGCCACGGCGAGTACGGCTTTCTCCCTGGTCTTCATCCTCGTCCTCCCTCGGTTCGGGCCGGACGGCCCGAAAGCAGGGGTCGGTTGCCCCGCCCCTGGCGTTACGCCACCCCGAGCCGCCGCAGCGCCGGACGCCACCGGTTACCGCCGGTCGCCAGCCCCAGCGCCACCAGGCCCGCGCAGTACTTGCTCACCGACTGCTCCCGGATCCGCAGTTTCGCCAGCGCCTCGGTGACGGCGTTGCGCTCGGTCGCCGACTTCACCTCCACCAGGACGAGGTCGCTCCCGGCGGCGAGGTCGCGGGCGCCGGAACGCCAGATCAGCGACGTGTCGCAGGTGATCCGCGTGCGGCGGTCGGCGGTGACCAGGGTGGTCCGCCGGTAGTCCGTGATCAGGGCCGGGGTCAGCGGCCGGGGCGCGGGGCGGCCGTAGGCGGCGGTGAGCGCGTCGTCGAGGAACGTCAGCGCGGGTGACGTCAGGCCGTGCGCCGCCTCGGCCGGATGCGGGCGGCGGACCTTCACCGTTTCGTCGCGGCGGCCGCTGACCTTCAGTTCGCAGTACGTGTCGGCCGAGTCGGTGTAGGTGCGTGTGCGGATCTTGAACCGGCGGCGCCGGTCCTGCCGGTGTGCTCGGTAGATCGCCAGATCCGGCGTGTCGAAATAGGTCGACGAGTAGCCGAACGCCCGTCGCCCGTCGATCTCCAGGCAGTGCAGCGACGGGCCGATGGCGTCGGCGACGGCCAGGAAATCGTTCAGCCGCAGCACGTACTTGCGGTCCGTCCGGCTCATCAACCCGCTCGTGGCGACGACCTCGGCGAGCGAAAGCGCGGGCAGTCCCTTGGCCACGGCGGTGACGGTGGCCGTTCCGCGGGCGCTCATCGGTGCGCCGCCGGCGCGCCGTGGACGACCGGGCCGGGGTCCGGCCGGAACCGGACGTCGACGACGGTGACCTCGCGGACATAGTCCACTTCGGACACAGTGTGCCGCACGACGGTTCCGCCGAGGCGTGCCCGCAGTTCCATCAGCATGGTCTGCTCGTCGGGGTACACGGTGTCGAGCACGACCGTCCGCCGCTGCGGCCCGCGCGTGCGCGACGGGTGATCCGCGACGTACATGACCGCGAGCAAGAGGACGTTGAAGACGGCGACGACCCGCCAGTCCGCGGATGGCAGCCCGTTCACCAGTCCCAGTACCAGCGCGACGAAGTAGTACGCGACCTCCTGCTGGCTGATCGAGTCGGACCGCAGCCGGATGATCGACAGTACCCCGAACAGACCGAGCCCGAGCGCGCTCGCGGTCGACACCGAGAGCAGGACGGCGACCGAAACACAGACACCCACGTTCAGCGCGAGATAGGCGCAGGCGAGGTCACCGCGGTGATGGCGGCGGGCGTAGATCCCGTAGGCGAGGATGACGGCGACGACGAGGTCGACGGCGAGATGAAGCAGTGTCGTGGTCATGGAAACCACTGTGGTGCCTGGAGAAGAGACCGTCGTGAGAGCCGGATGAGAACCGTCTCATCCGGATTCACCGAGCCGGTATCCCATCCCCCGCACGGTTTCGATCCGTTCGGCGCCGATCTTCCCGCGCAGGTACCGGATGTAGACGTCCACCACGTTCGACCCGGGATCGAAGTCGAATCCCCAGACACCGCCGAGCAGCTGCTCCCGCGACAGGACCTGGCCGCGGTGGCGCAGCAACGTCTCCAGCAGCGCGAACTCGCGAGCGGTGAGGTCCTTCTCCTCCCCCGCCACCGACGCCTTCCGCGTGCGGAGGTCCAGTGAGAGGTCTCCGGCACGCAGCACCGCCGCTTCCAACGCCGGATTTCCCCTGAGCCGCAACCGGATGCGGGCCAGCAGCTCCTCGAACGCGAACGGTTTGGCCAGGTAGTCGTCGGCGCCGCCGGACAGCCCGGCGACCCGGTCGACGACGCTGTCCCGCGCGGTCAGGATGATCACCGGCACGGTCCGGCCCGCCGCCCGCAGGGCACGCAACAGATCGGCGCCGTCGAGGTCCGGGAGCCCGAGGTCGAGGACGACCAGATCGTGCGCCCCGGTCAGGGCCTCGGTCAGGCCCTCGGCACCGGTCCGGACCCAGCGAGTCGCGAATCCCTGCGCCCGCAGGCCTTTCTCGACGAACGCGCCGATCCGCGCGGAATCCTCCACCACCAGCACACTGGTCACCGGTCCATACCTCCTGCGACGGGGATCTCGATGGTGAACCGCGCGCCCTCACCGGGCACGGTGTCGAGCAGGACGCGGCCACCGTGTGCTTCGGCGATCGCGGCGACGATGGGCAGACCGAGCCCGGCGCCGTCGTCTCCGCTCGAATTGCTGCCGCGTTTGAACCGTTCGAAGATCCGGCTCCGCGAGTCGGGCGGGACGCCTTCGCCGGTGTCGCGGACCCAGAGCCGGGCGGTCGAGGCGGTGACCTCCGAACCGAGGGCGATCTCCTGCCCCGGCCCGGTGTGCCGGACGGCGTTGGAGACCAGCTGCAGCAGGGCCTGCGTGAGCCGTTGCCCGTCCGCGCGGACGACGACCTCCGCGACCGCGTCGAGCCGCCAGGCGCGTTCGGCCAGCGGACGGGATTTGGCGAGTGTCTCCACGGTGAGGTCGGCGAGGTCGACGTCGCCGGGCGTGACGAAGTCGGGGCTGCCGGATTTCGCGAGGATCAGCAGGTCGTCCACGATCCGTTGCATCCGGCCGAGTTCGTCGAGGACCAGGTGCCGGGTGGCCGCGTTCTCCTCGGGATCGTCACCCATCAGTTCGAGATGACCGCGGACGATGGTGATCGGCGTGCGCAGTTCGTGCCCGGCGTCGTCGATGAAGTCACGCTGCCCGGCGAAGGCGTGTTCGAGCCGGTCCAGCATGGTGTTGAAGGTGCGCCCGAGCGCGGCGACGTCGTCGGAGCCGCGGACCTCGATGCGGCGGGACAGATCGGTCTCGCCGATCTGCTCGGCGGCCAGCCGGACCTCCCGCACCGGGGCGAGGATGCGGCCGGCGACCAGCCAGCCGATCAACCCGGCCAGTACCAGCGCCGCGCCCGACATCGCGGCCATGACGCCGATGACGTCGTTGATCTCGCCCGCGGCGTGGTCGACGAACTCGACGATCACGAAGGCACCTCGTCCTGGCGAGCCTTCGATGGTCACGGGGATCACGCCGTAGCGGGCGGAGCCGACGGCGGTGGTGACCGTGCCGTACGCGGGGCTCGTGGCGCGGGCCAGTTCGGCGACGAACTTCGGATCGGTGTCGAGCCGGACCGGGGGTTCGATGGCGCTCCGCCTCGACGCGGTGCCGTCGATGATCGAGAAGAAGGTCTCGTACTTCTCCGGCAGGTTCCGTTCCAGGTGACGGCCGAGGACGGCCTCGACGGTCACCGGGCCACCCGCCGGACGGGCGTCCGGGGTGGCCAGGAAGGCGCGGAGCTTGCCTGCCTCGTGCGCGATCTCGTTGTCGAGCCGCTGGTCGAGCTGGTTGTGCAGCACCGTGCGGGTCGCCAGCAGCGACCCGGCGAGCGCCAGCAGCACGACCAGCAGGACCCACGCGAGGATCCGGGCGCGGGCGCTCATCGGCGGCGGCCCCGCTCAGTCGTCGAGGTCGAGGTCGAAGTGGTCGTCCGCGTCATCCGGGTCATCATCGGGGTCGTCGTCGTGCCCGGCCAGCCGGGGCGGCACCACCGCCGGCGGGGCACCGCCCTCACCGGGCCCGCTGACGGCCTGCCCCGCGGGGGCGACGACCGCCGGGCCGAGGTCGGGCGGGGCGGCCGCGGTGGCCGTGACCACGGCGAACGTCCCGGCGGCCGCCACCACGACGGTGGCGGCCCCGGCCAGCAGGAGGATTCGGGTTCGCATGCCTTCAGCGTGCCCGGCGGGGGTGAGCCGCCGATGAGGGTCCGATGAGAACTTTCTCATCGGACCGGCTCACCGCCGGGAGTGCGGATACTCCGGCTCACGGTTCTGGAAGGACAGGATGTCCGGGTTCCGGATCGTGCCCTCGCTGATCTCGACGGCCCGGTCGAGCGTCGGATCGGTGGCCCAGGCGGACGGGCCGCCCAGCACCTTCTCGAGATGCGGCAGCAGGGCACCGCTGATCTCCCACGTGGCCGAATCCCAGAGGTAGGAGGGACTGTGGTCGACGGCGTAATAGGTGAGGCCGCCGACGTCGAAGGTCGGCTCCGTGAACGTCGTCGGCTTCGCCCAGCTGAAACCCATGGCCTCGTCGCAGGAAACGTCGACGACGAGGCTGCCGGGCTTGAACGCCGCGAGGTCCTCTTCGCTGAGGAACGTCAACGGTGCCTTCGGATCCTGCAGGACACAGTTGACGACGATGTCGTGCCCGGCGAGGAAGTCCGCCAGCGGTACCTTGCCCTCCTCGGTGATCGCGTGACTCCGGCGGAGATCGGCCGGGCCCTTCAGATCGTGGTCGAGATGCACGATGTTCGCCGAATGGATCGGTGAACCGACCGCGGTGACGCCCCGATGTGTGAGCACGTGCACGTCGTGGATACCGTGCGCGTTCAACGCGGTCACCGAGCCCCGCGCTGTCGCCCCGAAGCCGATCACGACGGCACGGAGACGGCGGCCGTAGTCGCCGGTCGAGCCGATCAGCTGCAGCGCGTGCAGTACCGAGCAATAACCCGCCAGCTCGTTGTTCTTGTGGAACACGTGCAGACCGAAAGAACCGTCGCTCCGCCAGTGGTTCATCGCTTCGAAGGCGATCAACGTCAGCTTCTTGTCGAGGGCGAGCTGAGTGAGCTTGTCGTCCTGGACGCAATGCGGCCAGCCCCACAGGATCTGCCCGGGCCTCAGCTCGGCCAGGTCGTCCGCCACTGGTTTGGCCAGAAGGATGACGTCACAGTCGGCGATCAGTCGTTCACGGGAGCGCAGACCGGCGACGAGCGGTATCAACTCCTCGTCAGAGATGCCGAATCGCTCCCCATAGCCGTCTTCGAGGTAGATATTTCGCCGCAGAGCGGGGTCGATCCGCTCGAGATGGCGCGGATGGATCGGAAGCCGTCGCTCGTTTTCTTTGCGCGAGCGGGAAATGACGCCGAGAGTGAGCTGGTCCACTTGGGGCCCCTTAACTAGACCTCAGTCTAAGCACAACCGGTTCGGACGGCGTCGGGTCAGGGGCCCCGGAGTGGTGTCCGGCTCAGGTGAACGCCGCCGCGTTCCGCGCCGCCCATTCGCCGAAGGTCCGCCCCGGACGGCCCAGTACCCGTTCGACGTCGGGGCTGACCCGCCGCTCGTCCGCGGTCGGCGAGCCGAGAATGGCGAGCGTGGCCTCCACGACCACCGGCGGCATGAACCGCGACATCTCCGACCTCGCTTCGTCTTCGGTCAGCTCGGTGAACCGCACCGGCTCCCCCAGCGCCGCGCCGAAGGCCGCCGCCTGCTGCCGCGGCGAGATCGGCTCGGGCCCGGTCAGCACGTAGGTCTGTCCATTGTGGCCGGTTTCCCGCAGTGCGACGGCCGCGACGTCGGCGATGTCGAGCGGGTCGATCACCGGCAGCGCGGTGTCCGCGAACGGCGCGGCGACGACACGGTCGGCGCGGATCGACGGCGCCCACTGGAAAGCGTTGGAAGCGAAGCCGCCGGGACGTAGCACCGTCCACTCCAGACCCGACTCCTTGACCGCCGTCTCGAACGCGGGCGCGTGCCGTCCACTGCCGACGCCTTGGGACGACAACAGCACGATCCGCCGCACCCCGGATTCGCGCGCCGCCGAGACTACGTCCGCGACATTCCCGCCCGCGGCCATGAAATCCCCTGACGTCAGCAGGAAAACGCGGTCCGCGCCGTCGAACACCGTCTTCAGCCCGGCCGGCTCCGCGAGGTCGGCCTGGGCGGTCCGCACACCCTCGGGCACGTCCGCCGCCGAGATCCGGCGCGACACCGCGGTCACTTCTTCGCCTGCTGCGGCGAGGGTCTCCACCAGCCGCCGTCCCACGTTCCCGGTCGCTCCGGTCACCACGATCATGGTCTCTCCTTGGTCCGTTCTCCTTGACGGGACCGAAGCTACCTTCCTGGGGATAGTAGGTACCTAGAGGAAAGTAATGGGAAATCAGGCCATTCGTGACCGCGATCACAACTCGAAAGCCCTCGGCGGCCACCTAGGGTCGGGCTCATGCCCGACACCGCACTCGGCCCGCTGCGCGTCCTGGACTTCTCCCGGGTGCTGGCCGGCCCGTTCGCCACCATGCTCCTGGCCGACTTCGGCGCGAAGGTGGTCAAGGTCGAGCGGCCGGGTACCGGCGACGACACCCGCAGCTGGGGCCCGCCCTACGACGCGTCCGGCCAGGCGACCTACTTCCAGTCGGTGAACCGCAACAAGACGAGCGTGGCGCTGGACCTCGGCGATCCCGGCGACCTCGCCCAGGCCCGGGCGCTGGCGCTGGCGGCCGACGTCGTGGTCGAGAACTTCCGGCCCGGGGTGATGGACCGCCTCGGGCTCGGACCGGACGCGCTGCGCGCGGCCAACCCCCGGCTGGTCTACTGCTCCATCACCGGTTTCGGTTCGGGCGGCGGCGCGGCGCTGCCCGGGTACGACCTGCTGATCCAGGCGGTCGGCGGCCTGATGAGCATCACCGGCGAGCCGGACGGCGAGCCGCAGAAGGCCGGGGTCGCCCTGGTCGACGTGCTGGCCGGGCTGTTCGCCAGTGTCGGGATCCTCGCCGCGCTCCGCCACCGCGACCGGACCGGCGAAGGCCAGCGCGTCGAGATCGACCTGCTGTCCAGCCTGCTCGCCGCGCTGGTCAACCAGGGCAGCGCCTACACCTCGGGCGGCACGGTCCCGGCGCGGATGGGCAACCGGCATCCGAGCATCGCGCCGTACGAACTCGTTCCCTGCGCCGATCACGAGATCGCCCTCGCCGTCGGCAACGACCGCCAGTTCGCCGCGCTGTGCGAGGTCATCGGCCTGCCGGAACTGGCGGGGGAGGACCGTTTCGCGACCAATCCGGCCCGCGTCGAGCACCGCGCCGAACTCCGCACGCTGCTGGAAGAGCACCTGAGTCGCCGCCCGGCCGCCGACTGGGCCGCCGAACTGAGCGCGGCCGGGGTACCCGCCGGGGAGGTCAACGACGTCGCGGGCGCCTTCGCGCTCGCGGAGCGACTCGGCCTGAACCCGACGGTCGAACTCCCCCGGCCCGACGGCACGCCGGTCCGGCTGACCCGTAACCCGATCGGGTTGTCCGCGACCCCGGCCCGGTACGAGACCGCACCCCCGGCCGACCCCGGGCAACTCATCCTGCCCCTGCCCGGCTGGGACTGACGAACGACGGTCAGCGGCTCGTCAGCCCTTCGTCAACGGTGGCCGCGAAGCTCCCGGTCATGACGAACAAGACAGTCCTCATCTCCGGCGCCGGCATCGCCGGGCCCGCCCTCGCCTTCTGGCTCGCCCGGCAGGGCTACGCGGTCACCGTGGTCGAACGATCCGCGGGAGCGCGCACCGGCGGCCAAGCGGTCGACTTCAAGGGAGCCACCCACCGCATGGTGCTGGAACGGATGGGGATCCTCGACGAGATCCGCCGACGGCAGACCGGTGGCCACGACCAGACCATCATCGACGCCGAGGAACGACCACTCGCCGTCCTGCCCGGCGAGTTCACCGGCGGCGACGTCGAGATCCGGCGCGGCGATCTGGCCGCGATCCTCTGCGAACTGACGGATCGAGACTGCGAGTACGTCTTCGGTGACTCCATCACCTCGCTGACCGAGACCGCCGACGGGGTCGACGTCACCTTCGAACGCGGCGCCCCGAGGCGGTTCGACCTCGTCTTCGGCGCGGATGGCATCCACTCCACCGTGCGGCGGCTGGCGTTCGGTCCCGAGGCCGACTACGTGCGGTACCTCGGGCATTACTACGCCCTGGTCGAAACCGGCGAGCACGACGACTTCCGCGGCGCGGGCGGCCTTTCCCTGATGTACAACGAGCCCGGCCGCATGGCCGCCACCGGCGGGCCCAAGGCGCCCGCGTTCTTCGTCTTCGCCTCCCCCGAACTGACCTACGACCGGTACGACATGGAGCAGCAGAAAGAGATCATCACCACCGCGTTCGAAGGCGGCGGCTGGCGGCTGCCCGAACTGATGGAGGCGGTGAAGCGGTCGGACGACGTCTACCTGGACTCGCTCAGCCGGGTCGTGATGGACGGCTACCACACCGGCCGGGTCGCGCTCCTCGGCGACGCGGCCTACGGCAACACGCTGGGCGGTTTCGGCACCGGCCTCGCCGTCGTGGCCGCGTATGTCATCGCGGGCGAGCTCGCGGAGGCGGACGGGAACCACGAGGTGGCGTTCCGGCGGTACGAGGAGAAGTTCCGCGGGTACGCCAAGATCGCCCGCGGCGCCAGCGCGGGCTCGTTCCTCGCGCCGTCGACGAAACTGCGGATCGCCCTGCGCAACCAGATGTTCCGCCGCCGTCTGATGCTGCGCGGGATGCTGTGGATGACCGACAAGCTCGCCACCGACATCGTCCTCGACGACTATCCCGTGCTCGCCCGTCGCGGCTGACCCAGGGTGACTTCGGGGTGCGCGATCCGGCAGGCCGTGATCGGCTGGTCCGTGTTTCCCGCGTGACGTTTCCGGGGAAGCCGTGTCTTACAGATGCCACCGGACGGGGGTGGCGTGAAGGGAGCTTCGCCATGGCGCCACTGCACAGGTGCGCTGGATGACGACGTCGGCGAGAGAGGCCGCGCCCGCGGCCGGCGAAACGGTGCTGGACGACGCCACGCTGGTGGCGCGGGCCCGTGACGGCGAGATCCGCGCGTACGAGCAGCTCGTCCTGCGCTTTCAGGGGAACATGTACCGGCTGGCGCTGCGGATGCTCGGGAACAAGGGGGACGCCGAGGACGTCGTCCAGGAGGTGTTCCTCACCGCCTGGCGACGACTCGACCAGCTCCAGGAGGACGCCGCGTTCGTCGGCTGGCTCTACCGGATGACGACCAACCGGTGCCTGAACGTCATCCGCGCCAGGAAACCGGTGGCCGACGTCGAGCTGGACCAGCAGGAGTCCGCCGGTTCCGCCGGACGGCCGGACCGCACCGCGGAGACGAACGCGCAGCTCACGGCGTTGACCGGGGCGCTGGACGGGCTGACCGCCGAGCAACGGGCCTGCTGGCTGTTGCGCGAGGTCCACGGCCGGTCCTACGAGGAGATCGCGAAGGCGATCGGGGCGACCACCACGGCGGTGCGCGGACGCATCGCACGAGCACGAGCACAGTTGGCGGAGGTGATGGCGCCATGGCGATGAACCACGCGACTCAGGACTACCTACTGCCGTGCGGCCGGGACGTGGAACAGGTCTGGGAACGACTCGACGAGGTCGACGCCGGACGGGCGGACGCGCACGAACTCGGCTGCCCGCACTGCCAGGCGACTCAGGAGAGCCTGCGGATACTCCGCGGGCTGACCAGGGAATTCGCCGAGGACGACACCGAGCCGTCGCCGGATCTCGTCGGCCGGATCATGTCGGCGGTCCGCGCCGAGGTGCGGCGCCGCGACCTGGTGCCGCTGGCCAGCCCCGAACCGGGTGAGGTCCAGGTGAGCGACCAGGCCGTCGCCGCGGTGCTGCGGTTCGCCGCGGACACCGTCGACGGTGTCCGCGCCCGGCACTGCCGGGTCCGCCGGTCGGCGGAAGACCCCTCGGACGCGCCGGGCGTGGACGTGGAATTGAGCCTCGCGATCGCGCACGATTTCGACGGCGACTCGCTGAGCGTCGTCCGCGAGCGAGTCACCGCGGCCGCGGGCGCGCGCGTCGGCATCCGGCTCGCCCGGCTCGACCTGGTGGTGGAGGACATCTATGACGCGTGAGCAGCCATCGGCCCCGGCCGGGCAGCTGGTCGAGACGGTGATCGCCCCGCCGGTGATCGCCGCCGTCGCCGCGCACGCCGCGGCGAAGGTCCCCGGCGTGGCACGACTGGAACCCGGCCTGCGCGGGCTGGCCGGTTCGCTGACCCGGATCGCGCGGCAGCGCATCAAGGGCCTCGAACCGGCGCCGACCGAAGGGGTCCGCGCGTTCGTCGAACACGATCCGCCGGACGTGCGGGTGGAGATCGATCTCTCGGTCTCCGGGCTCGACCAGGCCGCCGCGACCGCGCAGGCGGTCCAGCGCGCGGTCAGCCGTGCCGTCACCGAGGCGACGGGGCTCGTCCCCTCCGCCGTCTCGGTGACTGTTTTGGACATCGAAATCCGTGGAGGCCTGTTGTGACCGCCCGTTCCGAACTGACCGCGTCGCTGCTCAGCGCGCTCCGCGACGTGCCGGGGCTGCGTCCGGCGACGCCGTCCACCACGGCCGCCGCGGCGAACCTGCCCTGGGACCTCGACGTGATGGCCGTCGACATCTCCGAGGACGTCGTCGAGATCCGCGTCGTCGCGCTGAGCGTGCCGATCCCGCCGCTGACGGAGACCGCGGGCGCCGTCCTGCGGGCCGTCCTGGCCGGAACCGCTTGGGAGAACGCGAGTCTGCGGCTCGTCGTGACCGATGTGGACGCCGCCGCGCTGACCCCCTGACAGTCGGCCCCTGGCAAAGGAAAAATCGCGGTGGCCGCACCCGAGGGTGTGGCCACCGCGATCATGGGGGTGGGGACTAGTTCTTGTTGGTGCCGGGGGTGAGCACCTTGTCGATCACGAAGACGGTAGCGTTCTTGGTGGGGATGTTGCCGCAGAGGACCTTGGCGCCGTTGACGGTCATGTTCTCGCCGGAGCCTTCGATCTTGACCGGGCCACCGGCGGTGTTCAGGCTCTCCACCGACTTGGCCGACTCCAGGCCCTTGGCGTCGTAACGCTTGCCGACGACGTGGTACTGCAGGATCGGGGCCAGCTGGTCCGGCTTGCCGGCGAGTTCGTTGAACTTCGCGTCACCGAGGGCGGCGAAGGCCGGGTCGGCCGGGGCGAACACGGTGATGGCCTGCTGGCTGTTGAGCGTGTCGACCAGGTTGGTGGCCTTGACCGCGGCGACCAGCTTGGTCAGCAGCGGGTTGGTCGAGGCGGCGCTGGCGACCGGCTGCGGGCCCATCGAGTCCAGCGAACCCGGCTCGCTGCCCTGCGGCAGCTTCGAACACGCCGGGCCGAACACGTCGGCGTTGGTGGTGACGCCGTCACCCGAAGCGGCGCTGGACATCGGGGCCGACATCGAGGAGGACGGGGCGGGCGCGGGGGCACTGCTGGAGCTGCCGGACGAAGCGCTGTCGTTGCTGCTGCAGGCGGCCAACGCCAGCGCGGCGACCGCGGTGAAACCGATTCCTGCGACGCGAAGCTTGCTCACGGAAAATCACTCCATTTGTTTTTTCGGGTTCTTGCCGGGTATTCGGAACTGCTACGGAATCGGATTGCCACTCTTTCGAGTGACGCCGATCACCGGGTGGTGAAAGTGATGGTGTGCCAGCCCGTCGCCCCGTCCGGAACGGTTCCGGCGCGGGCGTCGGTCTGTGTGTAACCGGATTTGTCGACCGCGCGGACGACGGCCTGGTGACTCCCCGCCGGGAGGTCGAATTCGGCCCACCACATCCGCCAGGTGTTGACTCCCACCTCACGGGAAAGCGTTGCGGGTAACCAGTTCCCGGTACCGACCCGGACCTCGACCCGGTCGATGCCGGTGTGCTGGGCCCAGGCGACACCCGAAATACGGACCTTGCCCGCCGGTACCGTTTCGAATCCTTTCGGACTGTCGATCCTGGACTGCGTTTTGATCGGGGCCTGTTCACCCCAGCCGCGGTCGAGCCAGTACGCCCGGCGCGCTTTCCAGGTGGTGATCTCCAGATCTTTGACCCATTTGGTCGCCGACACATAGCCGTAGAGACCGGGGATGACCAGCCGGGCGGGGAAACCGTGTTCGACCGGCAGCGGTTCCCCGTTCATCCCGATCGCCAGCATCGCGCCCCGCTCCGGATCGAGCGCGGCGGCGACCGGACTGCCGGAGGTCCAGCCGTCGACACTGGTGGAGAAGATCTGCTCGGCACCCGGGAGGACCTCCGCCTCCCGCAACAGATCGCCGAGATCGATGCCGATGAAGTTCGCCGTGGACACGTAGGTGCCGCCGACCTCGTTCGAGACGCACGTCATGGTGATCGTGCGCTCGATCAGCGGCCGGTCCCGGATGTCGGAGTAGCTGTACCGCGTCTCGTTGCGCACCATGCCGTGCAGGCGGAGGCTCCAGTCCTCGGTCCGGACCTGCGGCACGGACAGCGCCGTGTCCACGCGGTAGAAGTCGCGGTTCGAGGTGAGGAAGGTCGGCGTGCCCAGTTTGGCGAAATCCGCGTCGGCCGGGATCGGCGGCGCCGGGCGGACCGGCACGAGCCGACCGACGGCCGCCCGCGAGGACTCGGCGTCGCGACTCCCGGCGAGAAGCTGTCCTCCCGCCCCGGCCGCACCGGCGGCGACGACGGCCCCGGCCCCGGCCAGCAGCACCGACCGGCGCGACGGCGATGCCTCACCGTCGGAGGCCTCGTCCGTCGCGAGCACCCTCGCCGTGGCCAGGCGGTGCAGCCAGAAGAACACGGCGACCCCGGCGATCAGGCTGGCCAGCGGCGCCAGGAGCGCGGCCGTGGAGAGGTCCGGGCGCTGGGAGACGGCGAAGCCGCCCAGAAGGCCGAAGGCGGCGATCAGCACGAGCCCCGGAACGGGTGACCGGCGCGAGGCGATCCCGGCCGCCGCGGCGGCGAGCACCATCACCACGGCCATCCCGCCGAGCAGGACGAGCTTGTCGTAGACACCGAACGTCCGGACTGCGAAATCCTTCAATTCCACCGGCGTCAGATCGATCGCCCCGTTGCCGACCGCCAGGTACGGCGAGGCGTTGGCGCTGATGAACCCGGCGACCAGATGCCCGGCCGCCAGTGCCGCGGCGAGGGCCACGACGCCGAGCGCCGCCGCCCCGAGCAGCGGGAGGCGTCGATCCTGGCTCGCTCGCGAAGTCTTCATGTGAGGTATTCGCGACCGACATCGTCACGGACTGGTTTTTTCTTTTCCTGCAAGGGAAAACGCGTAGCCACAGAACGCCTCGTGGAGTATTCGAGGCGGGCACGCCCGCGGACAGGTCACGAAACGGACACGGCCGACAGCCGCCGAGCCCGAGCCGGTCGCGAGGATGGAAGCCGAAGGGCCCCTTCCCCGCATCTCACGCGGTGAAGGGCGCTTTCCTCGCATCGCATGCGAGGAAAGGCCCCTTCAGCACCGTCTCCCCGCCGGCACCCGCGCCACCCACCCGAGTTGCGCTGCCCACCCCGGCTTGCATGGTCATACACACCTATGCATATACTTCCATCATGTCCAAGGTACTCACCTCTCTGCCTGTCGGCGAACGCGTCGGGATCGCCTTCTCCGGCGGCCTCGACACCTCGGTAGCGGTCGCGTGGATGCGCGAGAAGGGTGCAGTGCCGTGCACCTACACCGCTGACATCGGCCAGTACGACGAACCCGACATCGCCTCGGTCCCCGGCCGCGCGAAGGCCTACGGCGCCGAGATCGCGCGCGCCGTCGACTGCAAGGCCGCGCTGGTCGAGGAAGGGCTCGCGGCGCTGGCCTGCGGCGCCTTCCACATCCGCAACGGCGGTCGCACCTACTTCAACACCACCCCGCTCGGCCGCGCGGTCACCGGCACGCTGCTGGTGCGCGCCATGCTGGAGGACGACGTCCAGATCTGGGGCGACGGCTCCACCTTCAAGGGCAACGACATCGAGCGGTTCTACCGCTACGGCCTGCTCGCGAACCCGTCCCTGCGGATCTACAAGCCGTGGCTGGACGCGGCGTTCGTCAGCGAGCTCGGCGGCCGCAAGGAGATGTCCGAGTGGCTGCAGGGCCACGGGCTGCCGTACCGGGACAGCACCGAGAAGGCCTACTCGACCGACGCGAACATCTGGGGCGCGACCCACGAGGCCAAATCGCTGGAGCACCTCGACACCGGCATCGAGATCGTGAACCCGATCATGGGCGTCCGGTTCTGGGACCCCGAAGTCGAGATCGCGCCCGAAGACGTCACGATCGGCTTCGAGCAGGGCCGCCCGGTGACGATCAACGGCAAGGAGTTCGCCACCGCGGTCGACCTGGTCCTGGAGGCCAACGCCATCGGCGGACGGCACGGGCTCGGCATGTCCGACCAGATCGAGAACCGGATCATCGAGGCCAAGAGCCGCGGGATCTACGAGGCGCCGGGCATGGCGCTGCTGCACGCGGCGTACGAGCGGCTCGTCAACGCGATCCACAACGAGGACACCCTCGCCAGCTACCACAACGAGGGCCGCCGTCTCGGCAGGCTCATGTACGAAGGCCGCTGGCTGGACCCGCAGGCGATGATGCTGCGCGAGTCGCTGCAGCGCTGGGTCGGCGCGGCCGTCACCGGCGAGGTCACCCTGCGGCTGCGGCGCGGCGAGGACTACTCGATCCTCGACACCACCGGCCCGTTCTTCAGCTACCACCCGGACAAGCTGTCGATGGAGCGCACCGAGGACTCGGCGTTCGGCCCGGTGGACCGGATCGGCCAGCTCACCATGCGCAACCTCGACATCGCCGACTCCCGCGCCAAACTCGAGCAGTACGCCGGGCTCGGCATGGTCGGCGGCAGCCACCCGACGCTGATCGGGGCAGCGCAGGCGGCGTCGACCGGGCTGATCGGGGCGATGGACGCGGGCGGCGCCCAGGCGATCGCCTCACGCGGCAAGGCTTCGGGCGACGACGAACTGCTCGACCACGCCGCCATCGAATCCGGCACGGACTGACCCGAACCACCGGGACGCGGAAGCGCCGGGCGCGCGGCATCGAAGCCGTTCGCCCGGCGCTGTTTCTTTCTCCGGTCCTCCTCTGGCCGGACGGCTACTTGCCGCCGACCTTCGACCGCCGCTCCGCCAGTTCGTCGACCAGCCGGGTGATCTCCACCTGGCCGATCGCCTCGGCCAGCACGGAAACCGCCGCGATGCTCTCGATCTGATACTGGACCGGCACGCCACCCGAAGCCCGCGACCGCGCTTCGGCGTCCGCCTTCTTCTCCGCTTCGACGGCCGTGAAGACGCCGCCCGCGCCGGCGTTGACGCAACTGATCGAACCCGAGCCGTTCAGCGGCAGCGTCGCCGTGTTCCGGCAGCTGCCCGCCGAGCGGCCGCCGATGGTCACGTTCGCGGTCATCGTGGCGTTGACCTGGCCGGTGACCTTCCCGCCGCTGTTCGCCGACGCGGAGCTGGACACGTTCGCGGTGACCGTGCAGCCCGCGGCACCGCACGCGACCGTGGCCGCGCCGTCCATGTCGAACCGCACACCGGTGTCGACCGCGCCGGACAACTTCCTGGTGTTCGACATCAGGTCCTCGTAGACCGCGTCGGTCTCCTGAGGTGACAGAGCGTCCACATCGGACTCACCGAGACCCGCGCCAGGAGGCAGCTGGGGCCGGGACTCCGGCCCCGGCATGGTCGGCAGCCTCGGAACGGACGGCATCCCGCCGGGCACCTGCACCGAGTACCGCAGGAGCCGGTGCGGCGCCTCCTTCGAGACGTACAGGTCACCGGCGGGCGTGCTCGCCTTGATCGCCGGGACGTCGCGGACGGTCTCGTTCTGGTCGGCGGGGATCTCACCCGCCCGCTTCAGCGCCTCGCCGAGGCGGGCGGCGAGTTTCTCCGGCGTCTCGAACTGCTGCAGGACCGGGCCGAACAGCGCTTCCTCGCCGGTGATCCACCGGTCCTTGAGGTCTTCCGCCGCCGAAGAGTCCACTCGTGCCCCGGGCAGCATCCCGTCGGGTGCCTTGAAATAGACCTTGCCGCCGACGACCAGGATCTCGATGTCCCGGCCCTGGAACGACATCGTGCCGGACGTCTCGCCGTACGCCGTGGTCTTGACGTCCGTCTTGATCATCCCGCCGACCGCGGAGGTGCTGTTCCGCACCGCCGGCGCCGAGGAGAGTCCGGCCAGCGCCTGTTCGAAGGGTTCGCGGCTCGCCTTCGACGGCCACAGGAGCCAGGTCGTCAACCCGGCGAGAAGCACCACCACGAGTCCGGCGATACCGCCGAACAGCAACCACCGCCGGGGTTTCCGGGCGGGCGGCGCCGGATCCGGCTGGGGAACCCAGCCCTGCGGCGGCGGCCACTGCGCGCCTTCGGGTGGGAATGCTTGCTCCACGTCGCCCTCCATCACTGAATTCACCAGACGGCCTCACGCTAGGGACGGATGATGAAAACTTGATGAAACGCGGGCCGGGTCCTCGGCCGCGCCGGGCGGACGCGGCCGGGGACCGGGCTCATCCCTTGCGGGCGAACGAGATCCGGTGCAGCCTGCCGGGCTGTTCGTCGGCCAGGTACAGCTCGCCGTACTGGTCGGTGCCGAACGTGGTGGCGTCGAGCGGGAACTCACCGATCCGGGCGCTTTCGTAGGTCCCGTCGGCCTTCTTGCGCACGGCCCAGGCGGTGCCCTGGCAGAAGTCGGTGGCGAGATAGGTCCCGCCCGCCAGCGCGGCGTACTTCCGGCCGCGATAGACGTGCCCGCCGATCACCGCGCAACCCTCGGCGCCGGAGATGTAGTGGAAGATCGGATCGGTGTAGGTCACGCCTTCCTTGCACCGCTCCTGGTTGAACACGACCGGCCCCTCCTTGCAGGACCAGCCCAGGTTCGCGCCGCCCTTGCCCGCGGCGAGATGGTCGACCTCCTCGAACCGGCCCTGGCCGACGTCACCGATCCACAGCGAGCCGTCGGCCGGGTCGAAGGAGAACCGCCACGGATTGCGCAGGCCGTACGACCAGATCTCCGGACGCGCCCCCGCGACGCCGGCGAACGGGTTGCCCGCCGGGACGCAGTATCGCAGCGGACGGCACGCGCGGCTGACGTCGATGCGCAGGATCTTGCCCAGCAGCGTGTCCAGCCGCTGCCCGCTGGCCAGCGGATCGGCCGCGCCGCCGCCGTCGCCGATCCCCCAGTACAGATACCCGTCCGGCCCGAACGCCAGCTGCCCGCCGTTGTGGTTGGGATACTCGGAATGCGACTGGGTGAGCAGCTCGGTGAGTTCACCGGTGTCCAGCCGGACCCGCGCCAGCGTCACCGCGCTGTCGGCCTTGCGGGTGTAGGCGACGTAGGCCCGCCGGTCCCTGGCGATCGCCAGTCCGAGCAGCCCGCGTTCGACGTCCGCGCCGTTCACCTTGTCGCTGATGTCCAGCACCGGTTTGGCGGCGAGCCCGGTTCGCGGATGGTAGGCCCGGACGACGCCCCTCTTCTCCACGACGAGGATCCGGCCGCTTCCGTCGTTGAGCGCCGTGATTGCGGTCGGATTCACCAGCCCGGTCGCGACCTCGGTCGCCGTGGCGGTCAGTTCGCTGAGCGGAACACCCCGCGCTGCCTGGGGTTCCGCGGGTTCAGCACTGCTCGCGGTCGGGAGGAGGGACCCGGCCAAGGCGAGCCCGGCCACCAGGGACAAGCCCCGGCGAAGGTGCCGTCGCGTCATGTGGACTCCAATCACCGTTGAATGGTCTGGTCCAATTCAACAGCGGCTGGAGCAGTGGTGGTACCTCCGGATGCGAGCTTCTTGTCGGTTTGTTTCCCCCGCGCACGGGGCCGCACGTCACCCCACCTGCCGGTGAACCTGCTTACAACCGGCCAAGTACACACATCCAGCGGTGTGACACTGCGATGACATGTCGTTACCTGGAATGAACGGAGAAGGCCCGGACGGCCGGGCTTGCTTTTGTCAGAGAAGAACCGATCAGCTGTGCGGGGCGGCGATGATCCGGTGACCGATGACAGCGTGGGCGACGATGCTGCCCATGATGCGGCCGAAGACACCCGCCCGATCTCGACCGGGGAGCTTGTCCGCCGTTACCGCGAGGGCGCGACGATCGAGGGTCTCGCCGAAGACCTCGGAATGAGCTATCGAAGGGTCCGGACCACCCTCCTGGAAGCCGGTGTCGTGCTCAGGCCCGCCAAGGTGCAGCGGCCTCCTACGCCGCCCGGACTCGTCAACGCCTATCTGTCAGGCCGAAACATTCGGCAGTTGGCGGAGGCCTACGGCATGAGTTACAGCCAAGCACGGCGGATCCTCCTCGCGGAGGGCGTCGCTCTCCGCCCACGAGGCCGGCCTTAGCCGCTCCTCGCCCTGGTTTCTCCGGGCGACCTGTTCGCCCGGAGAAACCAGTACGGCACGTCGCGAAGACTAGCGCTGCCGCAACATGCCGTAGACGATCCACCAATCCGCGTAGTTCTGCACGGGTTGATCGCTCCTTTGCTGGTCTGAGATACGGGAAGCCTCGTCAGGCGCCTGGATGGGCCCAATCAAAAAGCTCTGAAAAAAAGGCCGGGTTCACCGGCGAGCGTTCGACCTGCCCTATGTGTGAGGCGACGAGAACGACAGCAGCGTAGCGGGCGCGAACCACCCGGACGCGCCGCCCCGGCTTCCCCGAACACCGCCAAGGTCATCGACACGCCACACGATGGCCTGAAGTGCGGCTTTGTGTTGCGCAGCCGGATTATCCATGCCGCAAGCACCGCCTGATGGCGGTCAGTATGCGCCTGCCGATCACAGGCTGCCTTCGACCCCGCGGGGGAAGACGGCCGCGAACTCAGCGGACTGTGACGAGCCAGCCTGGCTGGGCACAGGCAATCCAGCCCAATGAGTGTCGCCGTCCAGTCAGAAAACTCCCTAAGTAGCAAATCGTCCGGAGAGAACACACCATCCAGCGATTACCAATCAGTATTGTTGCGCGACAGTGCACGTCGCCTCAGGAGAACCTCCTCCCGGTGAGGCTGCGGAGGTGAGGAGAAGGCATCGCCACGGTGTCTCCCACGTCTTCCCGAGCCGCCGGCACAAGTGGCCCGGCCGCGTCCAACTCGGCCAGCACCGTCTCGATGGCCGCCGCCTTCGCTGATCGCGCCCGCCCGCGGTACAGCTCGGCGGCCTCCCGCCACAGCTTTCGCGCGTCGTCAGGATTGCCGTGGTCGCAAACGATCTGAGCAAGGACGGCCAGTGCCCTTGCCTGGCCGGTCGCGTTTCGCGACCTGTCAGCCAAGGCGACCGCTCGGTGAGCATGACGCAGCGCCGCCCCGTCGTCGCCTTGAGCGTGCTTCAACTGGGCGAGTACGGTGTTCAGCTTCATGACCACCGGAAGGTCCTGACTCTCGTCGATCAGCGTGGAGGCGGCGGCGCACTCCTTCGCCGCTTCGGTCAGTCGTCCCAGCTGAACCAGCAACTGACTGAGCGCGACGTGCGTCCGGATCCGTACGGTGGCATCGCCGGTCTCGCCCCGGCGCCGCAAAGCCTCTCGGTACAGGTCGAGCGCTTCCTGCTCGTGGCCTCCCATGCCGACGAGCGCGTCGGCGAGCCGGTGCTCCGCGCTGGCACAGAGATTCGGATCGCCCGATTCCCGCGCCAGAGGTAATGCCTCTCGGTACATTTCGGCCGCTTCGGCGGCCCGCCCGGCATGGAAGTGCACGCGCGCCAGATTCATCATGACCGTGATCCTGCCGATCGCGATTCCGTGCGCGTCCACCAGTTCCATCGCCCGCAGCAGACATTGCTCGGCTTCGCCGTCGTCACCGGCCAGCATGTGCACGACCGCGAGATCGTTCAGACACGATGCCCAGGGAGCTATCGCCCCTTGCGCCTTCGCCGCGCGAACCGCGATGTGCAAGCCTTCGACGGCATCCGGGAAATTTCCCTGCATGAGGAAGAACTCCGCGGTCAACGCGGGAGTGGTATAGGCGATGGCATACATCTGAAAATATTCCGCCGCGGCCGCTATGGCGGTCAGTGACTTGTTTTCCCGGATGACCCACTGTCGGGCCTCTGCCGCGGTCCGCAGGACAGGTTCCGTCGACGGCAACACCATCGAAGGCAAGTCGGGAAGTCTTTTGTGCGGATATTGCAAGCGATACGCGTCGAACGCCGTCCGCAGATAGAACTCGAACATCCTTCTTCGGCATTGCTCCACATCGGACAGTCGCTGAGCAAGAGAGGCGGAGAAGAGGTGCAGAAGATCGTGGATGCGATAGCGATCCAGGTCCGCGGGATGTTCGACGAGATGGGCGGCGACCAGGATGTCGAGTGACCGTCGCACCTCCCCCACCGGGCGACCGTCGGCCGCGGCGATCGCGTCCCCGGTCATCTCGGTGCACGGATGCAGGCCGAGCAAGGCGAACACGCGCCGCTCGGCCGGCCGCAACACCTGATAGGAGAGGGTGAAGGCGGATCGCAGGCTCGTACCCGGCCAGTCTCCCTCGTCGCCGAGGTCCAGCAGCATGTCGGCCGTGCGCAACTGATGCGCCAGGGTCCCGATCCGCGTGCCCGCCCGTGAGCTGGCGCGTTCGGCCACGAGGGTCAGTGCCAACGGGTTGCCCCGGCACAACCGCACCAGTTCTTCGACGCCCTCCGCCTCGTCGCGCGCGCGGGGACCTATCCGCCGGGTCAGCAGGGAGGAGGAATACCGGTCTTCGAGGGGGCCGACCTCGATCACCGGCGGGGTCAGCTTCGCCGACAAGGACTTCAGCCGCCAGCGGGAAACGATCAGCACGGTGCACGACGACAGGACGCCCAGCAGCGGCGCGACCTGGTCGGTGCTGCGCACGTTGTCGAGGATGACGAGCATCGAGCGCCGGGCGAGCAGCGCGCTCAGTTTCGCCGCGCGCGCGATCGGGTTGACCACTTGGTCGACCGGGAAATCGAGCAAGGACAGGAGGGTGTCGATGATTTCGCCCGCGTCGGCGCGCGCGGCCTGGCTGTCACCGCGAAGGTCCAGCATGACCGCGCCGTGCCGATAGCGTCGTTCGGCGCGATGGGCCCACTTCGCGACCAGCGTCGTCTTCCCGACTCCAGGACCTCCGTTCACCACCACGACGGCACGCCGCGGCGCACCCGCCGTGTCGGTCGTGCAGGCGTCGAGCATGGCGAGCAGATCGGTTCTTCCCGCGACATCGTCGATATCCGGGGGCAGATGCCGGATCACGTGCTCGCCGGAATCCGGGGTGGGCTGCTTTCGCCGCGGAATCGTCCGGTCGGGCCGGATGAGCACTTCCTCGTTGACGGCCCGCAGTTGTTCCGCCGCCCTTGTCTCCCCCGCTTCCCGGTACCGGGCATACGCCGCACGGAAGAAGTCCGCGGCTTCGGCGGGTTGATCGGCCTCCGCCAGTGCGCGAATCTTCAATTTCGCGAAGCTCAGTTCCATCGGATGCGCCTGTTCCAGTTCCGCGAGTCTCCGCACGGCCGCCTCGGCTTGGCCGATCGCCAATTGTTCGGTGACGACGAATGCGTTCGCCGGAATCCACTCACCGCGGATCCAGCTGGTACGCCATCCCTCGGCTCGTTCGGTACGCAGATCGGACAAGGCGTCGTCCCGCCACAACCGGACGGCCGCGAGCGCCTCGATCAGCGCGCGATCGTGTTCCCCCGCCTGACGGAATCGAACGGCCTTGTCCATGGTGGTCCGGAATCCGAAGTGGTCGATCAGCGCCGGGTCGATCTCCAGCAGACAGCCCGCTTTTCCGACACTCACCTGTGCGGGCACGGATTTTTCGTGGAACGCCTGGCGGAGCCTGGCCGCGTACTGGTGCAGCGTGGAATGCGCGTTCAGCGGGGGATTTTCGTGTTCTTCCCACACCCAGTCCACGACGACGTCGAGTGGCATCCGCCGGTTCGGCGCGGTCAAGAGCGCGGTCAGCACCTGCCTCGGCCGGGGGCCCGCCCAGTTCACGTCCACATTCCCGTGCATGAGCATGGCCGTTTGCCCGAGAATTCCGAATGCGATTTCCACGAGTACTCCCCTTCCCCATGGCGAACCGGGTTCGCCACCCCTGTCCCGCCGGATCATTTTTCCACCCGGCGGCACATAAGGCCAGGTCATCGAGGTATTTGTCAAACATCGGCGATCACCGTTGATCACTTGTCAATGATCTGGCAACCGGCCGAAGCCGTTTTCTTCACGTGCACTCCCATGCTGGCTACGGATACCGAAGATCCGGCGAGGGGAAATGTCATGACCGAGTTATCGTGGGTCCGTAGTCCGGCGGGAAGTCGTGATCAGCACTGGGCGACACGCAAAGGCGTGAAATCCGTACTGGTGATGGTCCCGTACATAGTCGCCGGAAACCGGCTCCTCGATCTGCTTCCGCTCCTGGAGGCGGATCACCGGCTCCAGGTGATCTTCACGATCCCGGAACCCTGGGAGTCCTGGCGCGCCACGGACGATTTCGTGGCCGCCCAAGGCGGCGTCGTCCTGCCATGGGCCCAGGCACGGCGCGGCGAGTACGACCTCGTCCTGGCCGCCAGCCAGCGTGGCATCGACGAGGTCACCGGACCGGTGCTGCTGATCCCGCACGGCGGCGGGTTCGCGCAGTACCGGCCGTGGCGGCCGCCGGACGCCGGCCATGGCTGGAGTCCCCAGGTCGGGCTCGGCGCGGGCCAGCTGATGCGGGAGGGCCGGGTGCGCGCCGATTCGATCGTGCTCGTTCACGACCGCGAGATGGACGTCCTCGCCGAGGCCTGTCCCCAGGCGGTGCCCGCCGCGATCGTAGCGGGTGACATCGCGCTGGACCGGCTCACCGCCGGCCTTCCCTTCCGCGAGCACTACCGGCGGGGACTGGGCGTGCCCACCGACCGGCGTCTGGTGATGGTGACCTCGACCTGGTCCGATCGCTCGGCCTACGGCCGTCATCCCGATCTGTTCGAACGGGTTCTCGACGAACTCCCGCCGGAGCGGTTTCAGGTCGTCGGTGTCCTTCACCCACAGATCTGGTCACACCACAGCCTTTGGCAGATTCGCTCGTGGCTGGCCGACAGCCTGCGGGCCGGGCTCACCCTCCTCCGCCCCGAAGGAAGCTGGCGTGCCGCCTTGATCGCCGCCGACCACGTCATCGGCGACTACGGCTCCGTGACCGGCTACGCGGCCGGCATCGGCAAACCCGTTCTCCTGGCCGTGAACGGCACGCAGCCGCTGTTGCCCGGCACACCCAGCGCGGTCGTCGCCGAACACGCGCCGCGATGGGATCCCGGCAGTCCCCTGGTGCCCCAGCTGTTCTGCGGGGACACGGCGGACGTCGCCTCGCGCGTCAGTGCTCTCCTGTCGTCGCGTCCGGGCGAGGCCGCGGCGATCCTGCGCACCGAGATGTACCGGCTCCTCGGCCTGCCCGAACCCGTCAGGGCGATCCCGGTGTCGCCGGTGCGGATGGCGGAGGTGCTGCCGTGCTGACCCCGTGGACGCGGCTGCGCGTCCTTTCCTCGGCGCACCAAGGAATCCATCGCGTCGGCGCCGGTGAGATCTCGTTCCTCCTCGCCACGGCCGGTGACGGCGTACCCGCTTCCCTCGCCGACGTGCTGGTCCACTCCGGACCGCGTCGTGCCGCGGACGCCCGTGCCGTGATCGCGAGCGCGTTCGACCGCCTGCCCGGTCTCACGATCGCCGCCGTCCCGTGCCCGCCCGGGTACTGCCTTCTCGGCGACCGCACAGGGGACCTGGTCCTCATCCCTTGCGAGTCCGCCGCACTGGCCGGCGCGGGCGCGTATCTATGGTCGCTGGGCCGTCGCCGACTCCGGCGGCTGAGGTCGATCAGGTGGTGCGCTCAATGCCTCCAGCCGGGCCTGGACCCGGTCCACCAGCGGCCCGCCGACCGGACCGCACAGCTCGAGCGCTCGGGTCAGCCGGACGCGAACGGCATCGAAATCGCCTTCGAGTTCGGCGACCTCGGCGAAGGCGACCTGCACCTCGGCCTGATAGACGGGCGAGCCTGACTCGGCGAACACCGCGGCGGCGCGCTCCAGTTCGCGCTTCGCCGCGGTGATCTCGCCGGCGCGCGCCCCGATCAGCGCCAGCGCCACGCAGACCCGGGCCTCGGCCTTCCCGTCACCGATCTCGAGGAACATCTCTTGCGCGAGGCTCAAATGCCGTACGGCGTCGGCGGTCCGGCCCGCCTGGAGCAGGGCCTCACCGATCCGGCGATGCCTCAGCGCCACGCCCCGGTCGATCCCGAGTTCGCCTTCGATCACCAGGCTTTCGCTGAAGAATTCGACCGCCCGCTCGAAGTCGCCGAGCCCTTGGGCCGCCATGCCCAGCTGGTCCAGTGCCACGGACTCGTTGTGCCGGCTTCCCGCCCCTCGTGCCAGTTCCGCCGCTTTCGAGCATTCGTGTTCAGCGGCTTCGAACCGTTCCAGATCCAGATAGGCGCGGGCGAGCTGGCAGCGCAGCCGCGCTTCGGCCACCGCGTGGGAGCACCGGTGTGCCGCGGCGATCCCGATCTCGTGCGTCCGGATCCACCGCTGATAGTGCTTGCGGTACATGAACAGTTCCCAGAGGGCTTCGCACAGTTGCCAGGTCAGTTCGTCGTTCCCCAGCGCGAACGTCTCTTCGAGAACCTCGACGATGTCCGGCAGCCGTTCGTCCAGCCAGCGAAGGGCTTCCGCGCCCGTATCGAACAGGGGCGGCGAACCTTCGTATCGGGCGCGCACGGTGCTGACCCGCCATCTCATCGGGATCACCACCATGTTCGCCCGGGTCATCCGGTGCAGATACCAGTCCGCGATCCGCGGGACGACGTCGAAGCGTTCGTCGTCGGGCAGCGACTTGGCGTGCAACCGCACCAGATCGTGGAAGCGGTAGCTGCCCTCGCCGACCTCTTCGAGGAGGCTCGCGTCGGCCAGCACCTGCAGCCCGTCCGCGGCCTCGTCTTCGGGGACCCGGACGGCCGCGGCCGCGACCCCCACTTCGACGGCCTGACCCGGATGTTCGCTGATCAGCCGATAGAGCCGGGCCGCGTGCGGGGGCAGGGCGGCGTACGACGAGTCGAAGGTCGCCGTCAACGACGCCTCTCCCACCGGCGAGAGTTTCGCCAGCCGCACCCGTTCGTCGCGAAGCTCCGCCACCATCCGGGCCACCGGCCACTTCGGCCGCGACGCCAATCGCGCGCCCGCGACCCGGAGGGCGATCGGGAGGCGGCCGCACAAGGTCGCCAGCGCCGTCACGTCGGACAGTTCGGCGGCCACGCGCGATTTCCCCACCGAGCGCTCCAGCAGCTCGACGGCGTGTTCCTGCGGCAGCGGCGCCATGTCGACGAAGCGCGCGCCCTCCGCGTGCAGGCCGTCCAGCCTCAGCCTGCTGGTGACCACCACGACGCACCCCGACGAAGCCGGGATCAGCGGCCGCACCTGGGCGGCGGAGATCGCGTTGTCCACCACCAGCAGCAGCCGCAGCCCCGCCGTGATGGTCCGGAACAACGCCGTCTGCTCGGCCAGGCCGATCGGTACCCGTTCCGGCGGGACGCCGAGCGCGCGCAGGAACGCGCCAAGGGCGTCCTCGGGCGGGAGGGCCGTCTCCGGCGAGAACCCTCGCAAATCCGCGTACAGCTGGCCCGCCGGGAAACGCCCGGCGTTGCGGACCGCCCAGGTGATGGCGAGCGCGGTCTTGCCGACCCCGCCGGGGCCGACCACGACGGTCACCGCGGGCGACCGGTCGAGCGGGTCGCCCTCCTGGCAGGCGGCGGCCGAGTCGAGTGCCTCGAGTTCGGCGACGCGGCTGGTGAAATGCGCGGGTACCGGAGGCAACTGCCGGGGAATGGGAGGACTCGAAGGCGATCGCACGGCGGTTGACGACGACGCCGTACCGAAATCATCCCCCATGACCGCACCCCGAACGGTCGCCGGACGGATCCGATTTGCGTGGCCGCCATTCTTCTCGGATGAACACCGCATTCAGCGATGCCCGAAAACGCGGTTTTCCCGATGGCGCCCGCACTGAAGAAAGCATGCTCGTGATCCCCCCACACGACCGTATTCTCTTGTCCGCACACCACCCGGACACGGACCCACATCGTGCCGTACCGCCACGTCTCATCCGAGAACTCCCGACAAATCCCCGAACCTCCCTGTCTACCTCGCCGAACACGACCAACTACGGCGAGCCCGGTACATCCACCCGAAAGAAGCAAGGTTATTGCGCGATCGGAAGGTGCGGATACCCCTGAATGCAGGAGGGCCGAGTGGTATCACTACGTACTGTGATCTCGCGCACTTCGTCCCCTCATCACCGCTTCGACGGCCGCCATTGCCCACAATCCACACCTACGGCGCACTGGATAGGGACCGGAAAAAGAGAGACTACCGGAACCTTTTCACAAAGCACTTCGGACAGGCCGAACGATTTCTTTCACAGCGGGAATTCCGCCCGAATACCGTCGGCGGGGTTCGGGACGGCCGGGCCCGCGGCACGGGCGGCCGTGACACCGAGTCATCTACTCACCCAAGATCGTTCTCGTGGCGTTCACTCTTCTTTTGGGGCAATTCGGACATCGCCCCTACCCCGGAGTAGTCGGTTGTGTGACGTCGGTATGCTCCGCTCTCGCTCGATGGGATTACTGATCCCCCATGTGAGCGAGCCGTTGCGGTCGGGGCCTGTGGTCGCACACGGCGCTGGCATTCGTGGTCCGTATTCGGATGGGAGACACATGCACGGCAGGTCAGTTCTGGTTCGCGGCGGGATCGCGGTCGCCACCGCGGCCGTCGCGCTGACGATGGCCGCTCCGGCCGCCCTCGCCGACGACGGCGCGGCGCGGGGCCGGGTCGTCGAAGGCGCAGGTACCGAGGGTTTCAGCGTCAACTTCACAAGCGGGCAGCACTACGTCACGAAGCTGTTCGGCCTGAAGCTCTCCGATGGCAGCAAGCTCAAGATGTACTGCGTGCAGGTCGAGGTCGGGATGCGCACCGACCAGGACATGATCGAGCGCCCCTGGAACAAGTACCCGGACGCCGCCTCGCCGTTCAACAAGAACAACGAGAAGATCAACTGGGTGCTGCACCACGGCTACCCGGCCGTCGCCGTGAAGGCGATCGAAAGCGCGCTCGGCAAGAAGGACGTCAAGCTGACCGACGGCCTGTCCGTCGAGGAGGCCGTCACCGCGACGCAGGCCGCGGTCTGGCACTTCAGTGACGGCAAGGACCTCGACCGCAAGAAGCCGCTGCCCTACGAGAGCGCCGAAGAGTCCGCCGACGTGCTGGCCCTCTACGACTACCTCACCGGCAAGGACAACACCGGTATCGGACAGCAGCCGAAGCCGACCCTGGACATCGGGCCCGCCAAGGCCGAAGGCGCCACCGGCACCCGCGTCGGGCCGTTCAGCATCGCCACCACCGGTGACATCACCGAGCTGACGAGCAAGCTGCCCGAAGGCGTCAAGGTCACCGACGCCGACGGCAAGGAGATCAAGGCCGCCAACATCAAGGACGGCACGAAGGTCTTCATCGACGTTCCCAAGGACGCCAAGGACGGCTCCGGCTCCTTCGCGCTCAAGGTCAGCGGCCACCTCGACACCGGCCGTCTGTTCGTGGGCGAGAACTACGCCAAGGTCCCCGCCCAGTCACTGATCGTCGCGGAGTCCGAGAAGACCTCGGTCGTCGCGAACGCCACCGCGAGCTGGAAGCAGGGCGGCGCGCCCGCCACCCCGGCCCCCACCACCCCCGGTGGCGCCGAGTCGGGTGGCGGCAACGAGCTGGCGAACACCGGTGCCTCCGCGACCATGCCGCTGGTCATCGGCGGCGCGCTCCTCGGCGCGGGTGTGCTGATGGTGCTGCTGGTGCGCCGTCGCCGCAGCGAGGCGTAAGCACTCTGACGAAGAACGGGGCCGGTCCTTTGTGGACCGGCCCCGTTTTCTTTTCACCGGCGGTAGTGCGCGCCCGGCGTATGCCCGAAGGCGCGGCGGAAGACGTCGATGAACGCGCTGGTGGACGCCCAGCCGCAGGCATGCGCCACCGCGGTCACCGGCGTGTTCTCGGCGAGGAGCACCAGCGCGCGGTAGAGCCGTAACTGGGTACGCCATTGCGGGAACGTCATGCCTAGGTCTGCCTTGAAGAGCCGGGCCAGGGTGCGGTCGCTGGCCCCGACCCGGGCACCGAGGGCGGCCAGCGTCCGGTTGTCGGCCGGATCGGCGCTCAGGATCTCGCACAGCGCGCGCAGCCGCGGATCCTCCGGCGTCGGCAGGTGCAGGGGCCGCTGTGGTGAGGCGCGAAGCTGATCGAGCAGCACCGCGCGCAACCGCCGTCGTTCCGGGGTGTCCTCGCGCGGCGGGCCGGTGTAGGCGCGGATCAGCTCACGCAGGAGCGGGCCGACGGCCAGCACGCTCGGTCCGTCCAGCCGCAACGGGTTCTCGGTCGCGGGCAGGCCGACCAGGTGGAGTTCGAGGTCGCCGTGCGCCTGATGGGCGTGCACGGTCCCGGCGGGCACCCAGACGGCCCGGGTGGCCGGAGCGACCCATGAGCCCCTGTCGGTGGTGATGGCCAGTACGCCATGGGCGGCGTAGACGACCTGATGATCGTCGTGGCGGTGCGCGTCGACCGTCGTGCCGGAGGCCAGGGACCGGACCTGCGTCGGCGCGGCGGGCAAGTGGCGGATTTCCGTCATCGTTTGTCATTTTATCGGAAGCGCGACACTGTGACCGCCGACGAGCATGGCGGGATGCCGAAGAACAAAGCGATCATCCTGCTGGCGGCCGGCCATGCCTGCGTCGACGTCTACCAAGGTTCGGTGGCCGCGCTGGTGCCGTTCTTCGCCGCCGAGCGGGCCTACGGGTACGCCGCGGTGTCGGGCATCGTGCTGGCCGCGTCCCTGCTGTCCTCGGTGGCGCAACCGCTGTTCGGCGCGCTGACCGATCGATGGGCGATGCCGTGGCTCCTGCCGGTGAGCACGGTCCTCGGCGGAGCCGGCATCGGACTCGGCGGGTTCGTCGATTCCTACCCGCTGACACTGGTTTTCGTGGCGGTGTCCGGGATCGGGGTGGCCGCCTATCATCCCGAGGCGGCCAGGGTCGCGAGGAGCGCGAGCGGTGGCGGCCATACCGCGATGGGCTGGTTCTCCCTCGGCGGGAACATCGGGTTCGCGGCCGCTCCCGTGCTCGTCGCCGCGGTCATGACCCTCGGCGGCCTGCCCGCCTCCCCCTTGCTCGTCGTCCCGGCCCTGGCCGGCGCGGTGCTCTGCCTGCCCGTGCTGCGTCTGCTCGCCAAACCCACCGGCACCGGCGGGCGCACCGCGGGCGGCGTGGGAACCGACGACTGGAAGTCGTTCGGGAAGCTGTCGCTGGCCGTCGTCTTCCGCTCGATCGTCTTCATGGGGCTGAGCACCTTCGTCTCGCTCTACGCGCAGGAGCGGACCGGCGGTGGCACGACGACGGGCAGTGCCGCGCTGTTCCTGCTGTATCTCGGCGGGGCCGGGGGCACGCTCCTGGGCAGCAGGCTGGCGGGGCGCTGGGGCCGGGTCACGCTCGTGCGCTGGTCGTATCTGGGCACCGTCGTCGCCGTCGCGGGTGTCGTGTTCGTTCCCGGACCGGCGTTCTTCCCCTTCGTCCTGCTGGCCGCGGTGGGCCTGTACATCCCGTTCTCGCTGCAGATCACGCTCTCCCAGGACTACCTTCCCCGCCGCGTCGGGACCGCCAGCGGGGTCACGCTCGGCCTGACCGTCAGCATCGGCGGCCTCGCGAGTCCCGTCATCGGCACGATCGCCGACCACACCTCCCTGCGGACGGCGCTGATTCCCCTGATCGTCCTGCCGCTTTTGTGCTGGATCACAACCCGGACCCTGCCGGAGCCGTGCTCCGTCCAAATCGGAACGCCGCGCGAAGGAAAACTGTCAAATTCGCGGGGATAAATGATGTACGCCCCTGTACATCGTCAGTTACCGGCTGGTAGGTTCCGGAACATCCCACTGTGATCCACTTCATGATTCAAAGGGGAGTCATGACCCGAAAGCCCGCTCGCCTGCTGGCCGTCGCGATCGCGCTCGTCCTCACTTTCGCCGCCGCGCCCGCCGCTTCCGCCGCCACCACGACCGATCCGTTCTACAGCTATGACGGCAGCGAACCGTTGTCGTCGTACAGCCCGGGAACCGTGTTGAAAACCCGGACGCTGAATTACCACGTCCTCGGTATTTCCACGCCGCTCAAAGTGACCCAGCTGCTCTACCGGACCACCGACGCGCTGGGAAAACCGTCGGCCAACGTCACTTCGGTGCTCCGCAGTCTCACCGGTGACAGCACCAAAGCCGTTTCGTACCAGTCATTCTACGACTCCCTCAATCCCGAGCACGGGCCGTCGAGGGCGATCGCCGGTGACGTCTCGTTCGGCGGCCTGATCGCGAACGCGGAATCCCTCTTCATCGCGCCCGCGCTGCTGCTGGGCTACAACGTCGTCATTCCCGACACCGAAGGCCAGGACGCGAACTTCGCGGCCGGGCCGGAATACGGCACCAACACCCTGGACTCGGTCCGCGCCGCGATCCGCGCCCCGGAAACGGGAATGAACGACGGGACGCGGTTCGGTCTCATCGGTTATTCGGGGGGCGCCATCGCGACCGGCTGGGCGGCGGCACTCGCGCCCGAGTACGCGCCCGACGTCAACAAGAATCTCGTCGGTTTCACCGAAGGCGGGGTGCTCGTCAAACCCTCGCACAATCTCAAGTACGTCAACGGAAGTATCGCGTGGACCGGCGTCATCCCGATGGCGCTCATCGGCGTCTCCCGGTCCTTCGACATCGATCTCAAGCCGTACGCGAACTCCTATGGCCTGCAGGTGCTCAAGGATCTGGACAAGGCGTCGATCGCCGACGCGCTCGGCCGCTATCCCGGGCTGACGTGGGAGAAGTTCGTCAAACCCGAGTACGCCAACCCGAACACGGTGCTCCCGTACGTCGAGGCCGTGAACAAGGTCAATCTCGGCTCCGCGCCGACGCCCACCGTGCCCGGTTTCATCGCGCAGGGCAACAACGGTGTCGTGGAAGGCACTTTCGGCAATCCGCCGGGGATCGGGACCGGTGACGGGGTGATGGTCGCGGGTGACGTGCGCGCCCTCGCCCGGCAGTACTGCGCCACTGGCAACAAGTCGATCAGGTACGACCAGTACAACACGCTGAGCCACGTCGGGGCGGCCGTCGCCTGGGCGCCGCTGGCGATCGGCTGGCTCAACGACCGGTTCGCCGGCAAGCAGGCGCCGACCAGCTGCGGGAAGATCGCGCCCGGCAACTCGCTGGCGCCGGAGGTCCCGGCAGCCTGACCGCACAGGTCCGTGAAGGCCTCCTTCCCTACTCTCAAGGCAGGGAAGGAGGCCTTCATGGATTCCGCTGGTCAGGCGGGCCGGGACCCAGGCGCCCGTTTGGGTAAGGCGCACGGTTTCGTCGCAGGCCCGCGTCTTCGGCCCCACATGGCCACTCGCTGCGGCTGCGGCGCGCAAGTGTTACCGCCAGTGAGGGGTGTGTGGATTTAGGGACGTTGAACGTCCCTAAATCCACACACCCCTCACCTCGGTCGCTGTCCTGGGAGCGGCACGAACCAGTAGTTATGCGGCTTCGCCAGGCCCAAGTCCGGGTCAGTGACGGTACGGTGCCGCACGTGACCGAGCACCGCAAGCTGCCGAAGGGGCCGCACAAGCTCAGCCGCGACGAGGTCGCCGGCACCCAGCGTGCCCGGCTGATCGACGCGGTTCTGGAGAACACCGGCAGACGCGGCTATGTCGCCACCACCGTCGGCCACATCACCGCCACCGCGGGGGTGTCACGGACCTCGTTCTACGAACAGTTCACCGGCAAACAGGACGCCTTCCTCGCCGCCTATCGCGAGATCACCACCGAGTTCATCGCGCAGGGGGTGGCCGCGGGCGCCGAGGCCGCGACCCCGCTGGACGCCGTCGCGGCCTGCTGCGATTTCCTCGTCGACTACGTGCACCGGCGCCCCACCGCCGTCCGCGCCGCCCTGCTGGAGATCTACGCTCTCGGCGACGCCGGGCTCGAAGCGCGCGAGACCACCTTGCGCGCGGGCGAGGCCGTCTTCGACCGGACGGCGAAATGGTTGCGCGCCACCGATCCCACCCTGCCCGCCCCGCCGCCGTTCACCGCGCGGACGGTCGTCGCCGCGACGATCGAGTTGATCACGCAGGCCATCTGGAACGCCACCGAGGACGCCTACGGCCAGGCAAGGGAAGCCGTCCGCTACACGTGGCTACTCGGGTTGTTCGGACACCGCGGCATCGACGTCTAGCGGGCGAGACGCCGCCGCTCGAAGTCGACGATCAGTTTCGGGTACCGGCGCGGGAGCAGCCGGACGAGCCTGTCGACCAGTTTCGCGTCGTTCCCGACGAGCACCCGGGGCTTCCCCGCCTCGACCCCGTCGAGGATGATGCGGGCGGCCTGATCGGCCGGCATCTTCAGCAGTTTTTCGTTGTACACCCGGACGCGCTCCCGCTGTTCGGCGGTGGGTTCGATGCCGCGGGCCTCGGCTTCCTTCAGCGCCGCCGAGGCGATACCGGTTTTGACGCCGCCCGGGTGGACGACCGTGACCCGCACCGGATGCCCACCCGCGATCATCTCGGTGCGCAGCGCTTCGGTGAATCCCCGGACGCCGAACTTGCTGGCGCAGTAGGCGCTGAGCGTCGGCTGGGCCATGAAACCGTTGAGGCTGGAGATGTTCACGACCTGGCCGTCGCCGGAGTCGATCAAATGCGGCAGGAAGGCCTTGGTGCCGTTGATGACGCCGAACAGGTTGACCGCGAGCGTGCGGTCGTACAGCTCCCATTCGGCCTCGAGCACGGTCTGCCCGCCGCCGGCGATCCCGGCGTTGTTGTAGATCTGGTGGACCACGCCGAACTGCCCGGCGACGGTGGCCGCGTACTCCTGGACCGCCGCCCGGTCGCTGACGTCCAGCGCGGCGCCCTGCACCTCCGCGCCCAGGGCCTTGACCTCGGCGACGGTCTCGGCCAGCCCGGTTTCGTCCACATCGGACATCGCGAGCCGCGAGCCGCGCCGCGCGAGTTCGAGGGCCAGCTGACGGCCGATGCCGGAACCGGCGCCGGTGACGACGGCGACCTTGCCACGGACACTGCTCATCGGGTTTCTCCTGCCGGATCGAGGGCCACTTCGGCGGTGAGCCCGACGAGCCTGTCGACGAGGTCCGGGGCGATGTGATGCCCCATCCCGGGGATTTCGACGTAGCGGGCACCGTTCACGGCTTCCGCGGTCGCGCGCCCGCCACTGTGGTGGACCATGCGGTCGGTGTCCCCGTGGACCACGACCGTCGGGCAGGTGATGCGGCGGAGTTCGGCGGTGCGGTCGCCGCTGGCCTGGATCGCGCCGATCTGGCGGGCGATGCCGCTGCGGGCGCGCCGTCCCCCGGCCCGTTCCCACAGTCCCTCGGCCCAGGCCGTTTCGACGTCCTTGTCCAGGGGGAAGGTGGCCGAACCGAGGTGACCCATCAGCGACAGGTGCCCGGTCACCGATTCCTCGACCGTCCGGGCGGGCCGCCTCGCCATGCGCAGCAACGTCGACCGCGCGGGCTGGCCGACCCGGCGATGGCCGGTGGTGGAGAAGATCGACGTCAGCGACAGGACGCGACCGGGGTTCCGGGCGGCGACGGTCTGGGCGATCATGCCGCCCATCGACATACCGACAAGATGCGTCTTCTCGATGCCCAGGTGGTCCAGCAGGCCGACGGTGTCGGCGGCCATGTCCCCCAGGTCGTAGGCGCCGGGGAGCGGTTTGGCCAGGAGCTGCCGGAGCTTGCCCGGATTCGGCGCCTTGATGCGATCCGATCGGCCCGCGTCGCGGTTGTCCAGCCGGGTCACGCGGAAGCCGCGGCCGGTGAAGCCCTCGATCAGCTGCCGCGGCCACGACGTGAGATCCAGGCCGAGGCCGGCGATCAGCAGCAGGGGCACCCCGTCGGCGGGGCCGTCCTGGCGGTAGCAGATCCGCGGGCCGCCGGGCAGGTCGGCGAACTGGTCGGTCACGAGCTCACCGCTTCCCGGACCTCGGCGCGGGAGAAATGCAGCTCGGGATCGGTGATGTCGTCCGCGCGCAGCAACTTCATGTCCGAGTGGTAGCTCATCGAGGTCAGCCACGGCATGCGGTCGCCCTGACGCGGAAGCTGGTCGAGAGCGCGCTGGACGTACCCGGCGGCGAAGTCCAGGAACGGCCGCGTCGGCATGTCCGGGTCGGCGGGGACGGGACGGCACACGTCGTGGCCATGGGCGTCCATATGCGCGAGCAGACGGCAGAAGTGCTCGCACAGCAGGCCGATCTTGAGCGTCCACGACGAGTTCGTGTAGCCGATCGCGAACGCCGCGTTCGGCACGCCGGAAAGCATCATTCCCTTGTAGGCGACGGTTTCCGGCAGGACGACGGGTTCGCCGTCGACGCTGAGCGTCGCCCCGCCGAACACCTGGAGGTTCAGTCCGGTGGCGGTGACGATGATGTCCGCCGCCAGCTCCCGCCCGGATTCCAGCAGGACACCCTGTTCGGTGAAGGTCGCGATCTTGTCGGTGACGACGTCGGCCCGCCCCTTGCGGATGGCGGCGAACAGATCACCGCCGGGCACGGCGCACAGCCGCTGGTCCCACGGGTCGTACGGCGGGTTGAAATGCTCGTCGACCGGATAGCCCTTGGGGAGCTGCTTCTTGTTGACGTAGCGGATGAGCGAGCGCGCGGTCTTGGGGAACTTCTGGCAGAACTGCCAGACCGCGAGGCCCTTGCGGATGTTCTTGCGGCGGGTGAGCGCGTAGGCCCGTTCCTCGCCGAGGATCTTGCGGAGGCCGTTGGCGATCTTGTCCTCACGCGGCACCGGCATGACGTACGTCGGGGTGCGCTGCAGCATCGTCACGTGCGCCGCCGTCCCCGCCATCGCCGGGATCAGGGTGACCGCGGTGGCGCCGCTGCCGATCACGACCACGCGCTTGCCCGCGTAGTCGAGGTCGTCCGGCCAGTGCTGCGGATGCACGATCGTGCCCTGGAAACGGTCCCGGCCCGCGAAGTCCGGCGTGAAGCCCTCGTCGTAGCGGTAGTACCCGCCCGCGTTGAACATCCAGCCCGCGCTCAGCCGGGTGCGTTCACCGGTGTCGGTGCGTTCGATCTCGAGCAGCCAGCGGGCCTCGTCACTCGACCAGGCGGCCGAGAGCAGCTTGTGGTGGTACCGGATGCTGGGTTCGAGGCCGTTCTCGGCGACCGTTTCCCGCAGGTACGAAAGGATCCGCGGCGCGTCGGCGATGGACTGCTTGTCCCGCCACGGCTTGAACTCGTAGCCGAAGGTGTGGAGATCGGAGTCCGAGCGGATGCCGGGGTAACGGAACAGGTCCCAGGTGCCGCCGGACGCGCCGCGTGCCTCCAGGATGGCGAACTTCTTGTGCGGGAGTTCGGTCTTCAGGTAGCGCGCGGCCCCGATCCCGGAAATCCCGGCGCCGATGATGACCACGTCGAGGTGCTCGACGGGCGTGCTCGTCGTCATGCGGTACTCCAGCTCGTCTCGGTTCCCCCCACGATGCGGGTCCGCCGGGGGATTGCGCTAGCACTATCTGCACCATCATCATGGGCCCATGGTGCAAAGTGCCGCAGCGCGGTGGCCGACCCTGTCCCCCGAGGTACGGGATCTCTTCCGGCGCGGCGCGGAGATCGTCCTGCATCCGCGCGCCGAATGGATCGAGGAGCTGCACGAAGCCTCGCTCGGCGGGGACAGTATGCGCGCGGTCGCCGAGGACCCCGTGCTCACCGAGGGGACCAAACGCGCGAACCTGGCGAACCTGCTGCACTGGGCGGCCGCCAACGTGCAGCATCCGGGCAGGCGGGTGCCGGCCAATCTGAACCAGGAGGTGCTCGACGGCGCCCGGGACATGGTGCGCCGCGGCTTCGACTCCGGCGGCCTCGACGCCTACCGGCGGGCGCAGGGGGTGGCCTGGCGCCGGTGGATCGAGATCTGCTTCGACCTCACCGCCGACCCCGTCCTGCTCCGCGAACTGCTGGACGTCTCGTCGCTGTCGATCACCACGTTCATCGAGGACACGGTGGCGGCGGTGTCCCAGCGGATGGCCGCCGAACGCAGCGAACTGACCAGGGGCGCCCATGCCGAACGGCGCGCCGCGGTCACCCTGCTGCTGGAAGGCGCGCCCATCAGCCGGTCACGGGCCGAAGCCCAGCTGGGCTACCCGCTCGCCGGGCTCCACACGGCCGCGATCGTCTGGAGCGGCTCGGCCACGCCGTCGTCGCAACAGCTCGAGACCGCCGCCGAGACGCTCATGCGCGCCAGTGGCGCTTCGCACCGGCTGACCGTCGTCGCCAGCGCCGCCGCCCTGTGGGTCTGGCTGCCCGGCCGGACCCCGCCCCGGGCCGACCGGCTCGCCGAAGAACTCGCTCCGCATCCCGACGTCCGGGTGGCGTTGGGACGGCCCGGCAGCGGGATCGACGGTTTCCGCCGCAGCCACCTCGACGCCGCGGCCACCCAGCGGATGCTCGCGCGGCTCACCTCACCGCAGCAGATCGCGCGGTACCAGGACATCCAGCTGCTCGCCCTGCTCACCGGAGATCCGGCGCAGGCGGGCGAATTCGTCACCGACACCCTCGGGGACCTCCGGCACGCCGACGCCGAGACGCGGGAGACCGTCCGGACCTACGTGCGCGAACTAGGCAACACGACCCGGACCGCCGAACGGCTCTACACCCACCGCAACACCGTCGTGCGGCGGCTGGCGCGCGCGGACGAGCTGCTCCCCCGGCCGCTGGCGGAGAACGCGGTGAACGTGGCCGTCGCGCTGGAAACGTTGCGGTGGCTGGGCAGCGGGGCGTAAGCCGCTCAGCCGGCGGAACGGCCGGTGATGTCGGCCGAGAACCGGTTCACCGCAAGGCCTTCACCGCCCTGCCACGGCTCGAATCCGGCCTGGATGCTCGTCAGGTACCAGGAACCGTCCACCCGGGTCCGGGCGTCGACGTCGCGGACGAAGTCCATCACGTCGAACGACCACGACGACATCGCGGACGGGGCCACATAGGACACGACGTCGTTGCCGCCGTTGTTGCCCTGCCACACCTGCCAGGACCGCCCGCCGATGGTCGTGTAGCCGACCGCGCCGCCCACCGGCTGGACACCGCCCTGGCGGTGGAACCAGATCATGATCTCCATCTGGTTGACGCCCGTCCTTTTCGGAGTCGGATCCATCCAGATGTCGTAGGCGGCGTCGAAGATGCCCCCGGCGAAGCCGTATTCGATGGACGACGACGCGCGGCCGATCTGGCCGAGCTGCTTCGGCAGGTTCGTCCCGGGCGAGCAGCTGTCGTAGTGGCAGCCGGCGTAGACCGCCGGATACGACAGCGGCGCGCCGTTGGTGGCGGTGGATCCCTTCTGTGACGCGATCCGGAAACCGGAGTCGTGCACCGAGATGCACTGCTCGGCGTTGCTGCCCCAGCGGTTGTTCATCACCCGGTACTTGCCCTGGATCGTCGTCGCGCCGTACTGGTCGCAGATCAGGGTGTCGGCGTGCGCGGGTGCGGCGCCGGTGAGAGGGACGGTGAGTGTCGCGGCGGCCGCGAGCATCAAGGCGGCCAGGGACCTCGTCAGCTTCATTGCTTCCTCCGCCACGGTCCGGCGCCCCACTTTCTGGGAGCGCTCCCAAAGAGACCCACCGAGGAAACCACGACGTGACCCGTTCGCAAAGAGCCCAAAGAATGAGGCGACATCTATCGTTACCGGTTCGTTATTGACGACTCCGGCGTGCACCACTGGCGGTGAGTCCTTTGTGGACAACGACGAAACGCCTCATCCGCCGTCCTCCGGCCTGCCCAGCGGGAGGTCCAGGTTGCGGAGCATGGCGTCCTGTTCGGCCGTCGGTTCGCCGTCGATCGTGATGGTGAACGGCGGCGTTTCTTCGCGGGAGCGCAGGAAATTCCCCCACGCGATGCCCAGGTTGGCCAGTCCGGTCAGGGAACCGATGGACATCCGGATGACCTCGAAGGCGCCCCGGTCCCCCGAATCCCACGACCCCGCCGTGGTGATCGTGGCGGAGCGTGTCACGTCGACGTCGCCGCGGAGCCAGTCACAGAACTCTTTCAGCGCTTGTTCGTCGCCACCGGCGTTGATCGTCAGCTCCACGAGGCCCTCCACTCGGACGTGACCCCCTACAGATCGTGGCGTGGGCTCAGCGCGTAACAGGAATTCCGTCTTGTGATCTGACCGGTGCCCGCGCCGAGGCCGTTTCCGTCGTTCTAGGGTGAGGCATGGTTTCCACCGCCGAGAAGGCCACCAGGCTGCAGGAGCTGCACGCCGCCCCCGATCTGCTGCTCGTCGTCAACGTCTGGGACGCGATCACCGCGAAGGTCGTCGCCGAGACCCCCGGCACGCAGGCGCTCGCCACGCCGAGTCACGGGATCGCCGCCTCGCGCGGCTATCCCGACGGCGAGAAGATCCCCCGCGACGAGATGATCGCCGAGGTCGCCCTCATCGTCCGGACGGCGGGTGATCTCCCGGTCACCGCCGACCTGGAAGCGGGCTACGGCGATCCGGGCGGCACGGTCGCCAGGGCGATCGAGGCCGGCGCGGTCGGATGCAACCTCGAAGACCAGATGAAGCCGCTGGCCGAGTCGGTCAAGGCCGTCGAGGCCGCCGTCGCCGCGGCGCAGTCCGCGGGCGTGGACTTCGTGCTCAACGCGCGCACGGACGCCTTCCTCAAGGCGGGCGACCGCGACCCCGAAGAGGTACTGGCCGAGGCGATCACCCGCGGCCGCGCCTACCTGGACGCGGGCGCGTCGAACGTCTTCGTGCCGGGCAGGCTCGACGAGACGCAGGTCGGCAGGCTGGTCGAGGCGCTGGGCGAGCGCAAGGTGAACCTGATCGGCATCCCCGGCTCGATCCCGCTGGCGACCGCGCGGGAACTCGGCGTCTCCCGGGTCTCCTACGGCCCGTGGAGCCAGAACGTCGCCCTCACCGCCCTGGCCAAGCTCGCCGAGGACGTCTACGCGGGCGGCGGCCTGCCCGCCGACACCCGCAAGCTGAACTGACCGGAGTCGTGAGTGGTAATGACGGTTCTAACCGTCATTTCTTTAGGCACCTGCTCGTAGCCTGCGGCTTTGCTCGCGCCGAAGTACATGATGGCCCCCTTCCTTGCGCCTGGCGCAAGGAAGGGGGCCATCATGTACTAGGCAAGGTGTGAAGGTCGAGTTTCCTCGGCTGAGCCGCGTGAAGGGGACCTTCACGCGCTACCGCTGTGACTGATGGTGCCACTGAGCCCGGTGGTGATGGTCCGAGCCGCCAACGAACCTATCCCCGGCAGGTACCTAAACACGACGGTTCTATTGAGGGGTAGGGCAAATGTGTCCCCAATGTGCCATTGGAGACGTTCAAGGTCTCCAATGGAACATTGGGGACACCGGCTCCGAAACACGGGCCCGGATCCCGTTCTGAAGGGAACCTTCGAAACGCTCCACGTCCGAAAGGGGGCCTTCAGGACACCCCAGGCCACGAAAACCCCACCCGGCCCAGGGCGCACCCCCCGGCCATGTTCGCCTTACCTCTCAATAACCGTCATTACCACTCACGACGGGGTCCGGTACAGCGCGTCGATCTCGGCGGCGTAGGTCTCCGCGATCGACGCGCGCTTGAGTTTCATGGTCGGCGTCAGTTCGGTGCCACCCGGCTCCCAGTGGACCGGCAGCACGGTGAACTCGTTGACCTGTTCGACGCGGGATAGCCGGGCATTGGCCCGCTCGACGACGTCGGCGATCTCCCCGCGGAGCACCGGGTTCCCGGCCAGCACGGCGGGATCGGCCTTCAGTCCGTGCCGTTCGGCGAAGGCCGCCGCCGCGTCCGGGTCGAGGGTGATCAGGGCGACCACGCAGGGCCGCCGGTCACCGATCGCGACGGCCGAGCCGATCAGCGCACTCGCCGACTTGAGGGTGTTCTCGATATTCGACGGCGACATGTTCTTACCGGCCGCGTTGATGATCAGTTCCTTCTTGCGGTCCACAATGGACACGTAACCGTCCGCGTCGATGGTGGCGATGTCCCCGGTGTGCAGCCAGCCGTCTTCGTCGATCGCCTCGGCCGTCCGCCCGGGATCGTGCCGGTACCCGCGCATCAGGGCGGGACTGCGCATCAGCAGCTCCCCGTCGTCGGCGAGCCGGAGTTCCGCGCCGTACTGGGCTTTCCCGACCGTGCCCGGCCGGATGGCGTGCCGCGGGTTGATCGTGCCGTGGACCGAGGTCTCCGACATCGCCCACCCCTCGCAGATCGGCAGGCCGGTGGCCATCAGGAAGTTCAGCGCGTCCACCGCGATCGGGGCGGCGCCGCTGATCGGCAGCACGCAGGCGTCCAGCCCCATCCTGACGAGCAGCCGGTCGAGGACCAGCCGCCGGGCGACCCGGTGCCGCAGCCGCGACCATCGTGAAAGGGGCGTCCCGGCCGCTTGAGCGTGCACTGTGGACAGTCCGGTACCGAGCGCCCATTCCGCGATCGCCCGCCGCACACCGGGTTGCGCCGCGACGGCCTGCTCGATCCCCGCCTTGATCTTGTACCAGAGCATCGGCACGCCGAGGAACACCGTCGGCCGGACGGCGGGAAGGGCGGCCACCACGGCCTTCGGGTCCGCCACGCAGGTGATCGTCGCCGCCGAGACGATCGGGAAGTAGTGCGCGAAGTACCGGTTGGCGAGGTGGGCGTCCGGCAGGAACGAGAGCACGCGACCGCCTTCGACCGCGGCGGCGATGTCCGGCGATTCCAGCGCGGCGCCCATGCTGTAGGTGAGGTTGCGGTGCGTGAGTTCGACGCCTTTCGGCGGTCCCGTGGTGCCGGAGGTGTAGATCAGCGTCAGCACGTCGTCAGGGCCGACGGCTTGCCACGCACTGTCGAAGTCGAACCCCGGCGCCTCGATGTTTTCCAGTTCCGCGAGGGAGATCGTGCCCTCGGGAGCGCCGTCCACGCAGACGACGCGGTCCACTTTCCCCACCAGTGGGAGGAATCGCTCCTCGCAGACCACGATCCGGTTGCCCGCGTTCGCGAACAGGTACTCGATCTGTTCCGCGGAACTGGTGTTGTAGATCGAGAACGGGATCGCGCCCAGGTGGAACGCCGCCACGTCGAGCAGGTGGAATTCCGGCCGGTTGGCCAGCATGAGCGCCACGGTGTCCCCGCGGCGGACGCCGAGAGCGTGCAGCCCGGCGGCCAGCCGCCGCACTCGTTCGCCGTACCGGCGCCAGGTCAGCGACACCGCGTCATCCGGGGTCCGCAGCGCGACGACGTCGCCGGACTCCGCGACCGTGCGCTGGAAAACGTGGCACAGGCTGGGAATCTCCCGCAGTTCGGCCGCGCCGAAGCCCATCCGCCCTCCCGATATTAATACAAACGTATCAATTAAGAGTGAGACGTTAGTATCGGTTCGACCGAAGGGGAAGTCAATGACCGGCAGTCGCGGCAAGCAGCAGGCACGGAGCCGGGAGCGGCGGGAACTGCTGCTCCGGGCGGCGATGCGGCTGATCTGTGACAGCGGCGTCAAGGCGGTGACCCACCGCGCGGTCTCCGCGCACGCCGGGCTGCCGCCCGCAGCGGCCGGGTACTACTTCGCGACCAGCCAGGAACTCATCGAGGAGGCCCTGCGGTTCCACATCCACGAGCGGATCGAGATCGTGCGCGCACTGCTCGCCGACGTGGTCCGTGACGCGGAATCCGTACTGGAGGTCGGCGAACGGCTCACCCGGGCGCTGGTGGCAGGCAAGTTCGGCGTGACCGTCGCGCAGTACGAGCTGTACATGGAAGCCGCCAGGAACCCGGCGATGCGCGCCGTCGTCGACGAGGCGATGGGCGCCTTCGAAGCGTCGGCCGCACCTCTCCTCGCCTCTCTCGGCATCGCCGATTCCCGGCGCGCGGCCAAGGCGTTCATGGCGCTGCTGGACGGTTTGGCCCTGCACCGGCTGGCCAGTCCGCAACCGGTCGAAGCGGACGTCGAACTCACGAAACGCTCACTGCAGGGGCTTTTCCTCGCCTTCGCCCTGGACGCCGACGACCTGCGGCGGCAGACCAGCCTCCCGCTCGCCGATTGACACGCTCCGGACGTCTGATCGATACTCCCGTATCAGAAAATTGATACACATGTACTAGTTCGGTGGAGGCTCGTATGACCGGGCGTATCCGCGGCGTCGTCGCCGCGACGATCGTGATGGCGGCGGCCCTCACCGCACCGGGCGCGACGGCGGCGGCCGCGCCGGGCTGTGAGCCGTGGCAGGTGCGCACCGTCGCGACGGGACTCGGCCTGCCACTGGAGAACCTCGCCTTCGACGGGCGAGGCGGCCTCCTGGTCTCCAGAACGCTGTTCGCCGGCAACGGAACCGTCGAGCGCGTGACGCCGGACGGCGCCGCGAGCACCCTGCTGCCGGTCTACGGGCCGGGCGCGCTTTCGGTGCGCGGCAACGAGTTGTACGTCAACACCGGCCATATCACGACCGACGGGCTGCTCGGCCTGAAGACCGGCACCATCGACATTTACGACTTCGACACCGGGAAACGGCGGACCTGGGCCACCGGTCTCACCATGCCCGACGGCGGCACGGTGCTGCCGAACGGCGACGCGGTGATCAGCACCCTGATCGGCCCGAAGCGCGGACTCTGGCTGGTACGCAAGGAGAATCCGGCCGCACCGGAACGGTTCGGCCCCGAGCTGTTCGGCCCCAACGGCATGGTCGTCGGCCACGACGGCCGCACTCTGTACGTGGCCAACACCGGCGACCCGGACTTCCAGATCGCCGCGATCGACCTCGCGAATCCGGCCGCGCCCACGAAGAAGATCCGGCTTCAGGCGCCGTGGCCGCTGAACATCATCGACGACCTGACCCTCGGGGCCGACGGACGGCTCTACACGGCCGGTGAACACGGCATCGTCCACCGCGTCGACCCGGACTCCGGCGCGACCTGCGCGATCGCCACCGGTGTGCACCTGGGCTCGTCCGTGCGGTTCGGCGCCGGTCCCGGCTGGGACCCGGAAAGCCTGTACAGCACCGGTTTCGACGGTGCCGTGCGGCGGCTCGTCCCGCCCGGCGCGAGCGACTGACGCAACAGGGTTCCGAAGCATTGAGGTGTAGGGGCAAATGTGTCCCCAAGGTGGCATTGGAGACGTTCAAGGTCTCCAATGCCACATTGGAGACACCGGCTCCGAAACACGGGCCCGGATCCCGTTCTGAAGGGAACCTTCGAAACGCTCCACGTCCGAAAGGGGGCCTTCAGGACACCCCAGGCCACGAAACCCCACCCAGCCCAGGGCGCACCACCCAGCCCATGCTTGCCTCACCTCTCAATAAGTAAGTCTCTGTCGGCAGCGCTAGTATGCCAGCATGCTCATTTGCTAGCATGCTGGCATGACTCAGGTCGCCAAACGGCAATTCAGCGTGTATCTGCCGGCCGACCTCATCAGGCGGGTGAAGCACGCGTCCGTGGACGCCGACGAATCGCTCTCGGCGTTCGTCGAGCGCGTACTCGAGGACCACCTGCGACGGAGCCACTCCCCCAGCGAGGAACGATCATGATGCGAGTGATGCCGATCCGCTACAGCCCGGATGTCGCGGCCATGACCCGGTTCTATCAAGTGCTCGGCCTGCGGGTCGGATCGGTGTCCCGTCCCGGCGGTTGGATCGAGATGCCCGCCGAGGGTGGCATGCTGGCCCTCCACCGCTCGTCCGGCGAAGAGGCTGGCCGGTGCGAGCTGGCCTTCGAAGTCGGCGAACCGCTGGAGGACATCGCGGAACGCTTGCGGGCGGCCGGATTCGAGCCCGAGCCGCCGGTCGACGAAGGCTTCGGGTTCTCCATGCGCGTTCAGGATCCCGACGGGGTGTGGGTGCAGCTCAACCTGTACGACCGAGACCTCTACACGTGACCGGAGGCCGCCTCGCCCGGCGGACGGGTCCGCTGTTCCTCGCGGCAGGCGTCGTCACGCTCGAGTTCGCGGCCGCGGTGACCGGCTTCGTCGCTTCCAGCCTGCTTCCCGTCGTCACCGCCGACCTGGACGCGCGGGACGACCTCGGGCTTCTGCTCGCCGGTTCGACGCTGGGGTTGTTCGTCGCGCTTCCGGTGGCGAGCCGGGTGCTGCGGCGGCTGGGCACGCGCGGCACTCTGGCCGCCGGGATGGTCGCCTACCTCGGCGGGCTCGCGCTGGCCGCTTCCGCCCGGTCGGCGTGGATGTTCGCACTGGGGCAGTTCTCGGCCGGGCTCGCCAGCGGGCTCCTCGCCGTTTTCGGTGTCAGCGCGGCGATCCGGCATCTCGACGAACGGCTGCGGATCCAGGTGATCGCGGTGTCGTCGGCGATGTGGATCCTCCCCGCCCTGGCAGGCCCGGCCGCGACCCTCGGCCTGGAACAGCTGGTGGGCTGGCGCTGGACGTTGCTGCTGCCGGTCCCGTTCGTCCTTTTCGGACGGTTGATGGTGGTGCGCGCCGCCAGGGGCGATCCACCGGAAGAGGGCCCGCCACGGCCGCTGGCAAGGACTTTGCTGGTACCGCTGGGTGCGGCGGGGGTCGTGCTCGGCGGGGGATGGTGGCCGCTCACGATCGCCGGTGCGATCGTCACCGTCGCCGGGATGATCGCGATCCTGCCCGCCGGGACCGCGCGCCTGCGGCCGGGGACGCCCGCCGCCCTCGGCGCGATGGTGTTGTTCGCCGCCGGGTATTTCGGCGCGGACAGCCTGATCACCGTGCTGCTGACGAGCGGATTCCAGGTGAGCCTCGGCCGGGCGGCGATCGTCCTCGGTGCCGCGCCGCTCTGCTGGGCGGTGACGAGCCTGGTGGCCACCCGGTTCACCGCGGCACGGAGGTTCCCCGCGGCCGGACTGGGCCTGACCGCCCTCGGCACGGCCGTCTTGGCGATCGCGCTCGCCACCGGCGGTTCGTTCGCCGTGGTACTCGGCGCGTGGGCCGTGGGCGGGATCGGGGTCGGGCTCGCTTATCCCGGTCTGTACATCCGGGCGACCACCGCGGGCCCGGACGGTTTCACGGCCGCGGAACTGGCGACCGCGGTCATCACGGCGGAATGCCTCGGACAGCTCCTGGGCCGCGCCGTCGGCGGGACCTTGAGTTCGTCGGGCGGGCTTTTCGCCTCTTATGTGGTGTTCGCGGTCGCTCTGCTCGTCTCCGCGTACGCGGCGAGACGGGCGGGCTGAACACCGCTTTCAGGTCCCCGTGGTGGTCGCGCCGGGCGACCGCCACAGGGACCTTCGGTACCGTCCGCCTACTTCTTCCGGGTCGAACGCTTACGCGCCGGGGCTTCGGCGACGGGCTTCGACTTGGCGGCCAGTTCGGCGGCGTCGAAGGCTTCGTAGATCTCGTTCGGGATCCGGCCACGTTCGGCGATCGAGTACCCGTTCTCGCTCGCCCAAGCGCGCACCCGCTGGTTGCGCTCGCGGTCGGTCGGCTTTTTCGTACCGTCGGCCACGGCGGCCGTCGCCTGCCCGGCCGCGACCTTGACGCGACGTCCACCGACACGCTTGCCCGCGCCGACGTACTGCGCGAGCTCCTCACGCAACGCCTCGGCGTTCTCGTCCGAGAGGTCGATCTCGTACGAGACACCGTCGAGCGCGAAAGGAACCGTCTGAGTCGCGGTCCCGCCGTCGAGGTCGTCCACGATCTGGACGACGACTTTCTGAGCCATGAAGAGCCTTTCACCAGGTCATGCGGCAATGCCTCCGCATCAGCTATCACGATGAGCGTAGCGCGGGTTCACCGGATCGGCGGTATGACACCCGACGTCGTCACGAGGCGTGGCCCACAGGGCCCGGCCGTCGCGTCCGGTTCGGACAGGTGGTTTCTCTTGGTAGTGAAGAGATTCTCACCCTCGGACCGCGCTCGGCGATGACGCCGCTCCGGTCCGCACCGGTGGTCCATAAAGGACATACTCGTGGGCTGAAAGGGCCCTTCCCCGCATGCGATGCGGTGAAGGGCGCTTTCCCCGCGTCGCATGCGACGAAAGCGTCCTTCAGCTCCGGACCGCGGGCAGGCGAAGGGACCGCAACGTACTCACCGCCTCCGGGCCCGGGGGACCAAGGTCTCGTTGAGCGGGCAGGGGCCGGTATGGATAATTCGGCCCATGACGAACGCCGCCCGAGGCGAGAACGCCGCCACTTTCAAGGCGTTGCTGAAGGGGCATCGCGTTCGCGCCGGCCTCACGCAGGAGGAACTCGCCGAGGGGTCCGGGGTCAGCGTCCGGGCCATCAGCGACATGGAACGCGGGATCGCCAAAGGCCCCCAGCGCCGGACGATCGAATCGCTCGCCGGGCCACTGTCCTTGACCGACGAAGAACTGATCACCCTGCAGAAGGTCGCCAAGCAGAGCCGCACCCAGCCGGTCGCCGCCCCGGCGCCCGCGACGGCCGGGATCTACGGATCACCCCTGATCGGCGTCCTGCCCGCGGACGTCGACGACCTCACCGGCCGGGAGCACGATCTCGGCGCGTTGCGCACACTCGTCGCCGATCTGGGCGACGGGCGGCGCCGGGCGGGCCGGGTCGCGGTGCTGAGCGGGCCGCCCGGGACCGGCAAGACGACGCTCGCGGTGCGGACGGCCCACGACCTCGCGGCCGACTTCCCCGACGGCAGGCTCTTCCTGAAACTGCGCGGGATGTCGTCCGAACCGAACGAACCGGCGGACGTGCTGCACGTGATCCTGCGCTCGCTGGGGGTCGACGCCGTCCGCATCCCGGCGGATCTGGAGGACCGGGTGAGCCTCTGCCGGTCCCTGCTGCAGGACCGCGCCACCCTGATCGTCCTCGACGACGCGGCCGACGAGGCGCAGGTCCGCCCGCTCCTGGTCGGCGGGCCGCGGTGTCTCACCCTGATCTCCAGCCGCCAGATGCTGGTGGGACTCGAAGGCGCGAGCCGGCACAGTCTCGACGTGCTCGGCGAGGACGAGGCCGTCGCGCTGCTTTCGGCCATCATCGGGTCCGGGCGGGTCGGCCGGGAGCGGTCCGCGGCGCTCGAGCTGGTCGAACTGTGCGGACGACTGCCGCTCGCGTTGCGCATCGCGGGCAACCGGCTGGCGAGCCGTCCCACGTGGCCGCTGTCGCGGCTGGTCGAACAGCTCCGTGACCGGAGCAGGCGGCTGACGACGCTGACCGCCGGTGATCTCACCGTCCGCGGCGTGTTCGAGTTGTCCTACCGTCAGCTCACCCCGGCCGCCGCGATGGTGTTCCGGCGGCTCGCGGTCGTTCCGGCGGCCGACTTCTCCGTGGGTGCGGCGATGGTGCTCATCGAGGCCCAGGAAGAGGACGACGCCGCCCTCTTCCTGGAAGAACTGGCCGACGCGAGCCTGCTCCAGACGTCACAGGAGAACGGCCGGTACCAGTTCCACGACCTCCTGCGGGTGTTCGCGATGGAGCGGCTCACCCAGGAGGAGACCCCGGACGCCGTCGAAGCGGCGGAGAACCGGCTCGCCGACTGGCTGGTGCGCACGGCGACGGCGGCGGGCCACTACTTCCAG
>NZ_ASJB01000091.1 GCF_000478275.1 Amycolatopsis orientalis DSM 40040 = KCTC 9412 | reverse complement strand
GCACCGCCAGGAACCACCTGGATCACGAAGCCCATCGAACAGACTTACAGGACACGGCCTAGGCGCGATCGATCACGGCCTTGAGGAACCGCCGTGTCCGGTCGTGTTCCGGATCGCTGAACAGTTTTCCCGGCGGGGCGTCCTCCAGCACCTGTCCCTGGTCGAACATCATCACGCGGTCCGAAACGTCCTGCGCGAACTGCATTTCATGGGTGACGCAGAGGATCGTGATGTCCGTGGACGTCGCGATCTCACGCAGCACGCGCAGGACGTCCGCGACCAGTTCGGGATCGAGGGCCGAGGTGACCTCGTCCAGCAGCAGCACGTCCGGTCGCATCGCGAGCGCCCGCGCGATCGCGACGCGCTGCTGCTGCCCGCCGGAAAGCCGCGTGGGATGCGCGGCCTTCTTGTCCGAGAGCCCCACCATTTCCAGCAGTTCGACCGCCCGCGACTCGGCTTCGTCGCGGGGGACGCCGAGCGAGTGGACCGGCGCCTCGGTGATGTTCCGCAACACGTTCATGTTGGGGAACAGGTTGAACTGCTGGAACACCATGCCGATCCGTTTCCGGACCGCGCGCAGGTACTTCTCGTCCGGGCGGACGAGTTTTTCACCGCGCTTCATATGGCTGAGATAGTCACCGCAGACCTCGATCGTGCCGCCGTCCACCCGTTCCAGGGTCATCAGCAACCGCAGGATGGTCGTCTTCCCGGACCCGCTCGGCCCGATCAGCGACACGAACTCCCCGGGTGCGACGGTGAAATCGAGGTCACGCAGCACGACGTGGTCACCGTAATGCTTGACCACGCGGGAAAACTGGATCATCGGCGAATCAACTGTGGGCGGCACGACGCTCCAACCTTCTCACCAGAATCGACGCCGGCAGGCTCACCAGCAGGAACAGCACCCCGGCCAGGGTGTACGGCTCGATGACGCGGAACGTTTCGGCGCCGACCTCTTTCGCCCGGTTGAGCACGTCGAGGACGCCGATCCCCAGCAGCAACGGGGTTTCCTTGAACATCGAGATCGTGTAGTTGCCCAGTGCGGGCAGGACCCGCGGGACCGCTTGCGGCAGGACGACCGCCGTCCACACCCGTTGCCGCGGCAGGTTCAGCGCGGTCGCGGCCTCCCACTGTCCTTTCGGGACGGCTTCGATCCCGGCCCGGTACACCTCGGCGGCGTAGGTCGCGTAGTGCACGCCGAGCGCCACGACACCGGTGACGAACGCCGACATCGTGAAGCCCGTCAACGGCGGGACCAGGTAATAGATCGCGAAGACCTGGATCAGCAACGGCGTACTGCGGACGAACTCGATGAACAGCCGGACCGCTTGTGACAGCACGGGAATCCCGGTCCGGCGGATCAGCGCGAACACCAGGCCGAGCGCGTAGGCGACCGCCGAGGCGAGCAGGGTGATCTCGACGGTGACCAGAAGACCCTTCAGCAGCAAGGGAATCGAGTCGAACGCCGCTTCCCAGCTCCAGTCCATCACACACCCCCCGCCGTGGCCGTCATCTTGGCGGGTGCCCGGCCGAGCCGCCGCGCCGCGAACCGTTCCAGCATCCGCATCCCGCTCGCGATCATGAGCGCGAGCAGGAGATAGAGCACGAGTTCCGTACCGTAGATCCAGCCGATCTCGGCACTGAACACCGGCCGCAGCAGTTCGCCTTGCCGCGCCATCTCCGGAACGGCGATGAACGAGAGCAGGGCGGTGCTCTTCAGCAACTGGATGAACAGATTGGTGAACGGTGGCAGCATCTCCGCGAACGCCTGCGGCAGGATCACCCGGCGCATCCGCTGCGCGGGCGACAGATTGAGCGCGACGGCGCCCTCGAACTGCGCTCGCGGGACCGAGTTCACCGCGCCGCGGACGATCTCCGCGCCGTAGGCCCCGTGATTGAGGCCCAGCACCAGGATTCCGGCGAACATCGGCACCAGCTGGAAGCCGACCAGCACCGGTAGCACGAAGTACAACCAGAACAGCTGGACGACCTCCGACGTGCCGCGGAAGATCTCGACGTAGGCGCGGGAAATCCCCCGCACCAGCCGGGACGGTGAGCGCAGCGCGAGCCCCGCGATCAGGGAAAGCACCACGGTGATCGCGATCCCGCCGAGGGCGGCGGTGACGGTCGCGGTCAGTCCACTGAGGACGGACGAGATGATGTGCGATACCGACGACGACATGACGTCCGCCCCGTCACACCGCGCAGAGTTTCTCGGTGGTGACGTCGGCCTTCGGCAGGTTGTCCGCCGAGAAGCCGAACGGCGTCACGATCCTGGTCCATTCGCCGCTGTCGTGCAGTTTCTTGAGTTCGGCGTTGAACGCCTCGCGCAAGGGGTTGTCGTCCTTGCGGAAGACGAAGGCACCGGCGGAGACGACCGGCTTGCCGTCCTTGACCGGATCGAAGCCCGGTGTCACCTCCGCCGCGGCGCCCGGGCTCTTCGCCAGGACGTCCTTGAGGGAGATGTCGGTGAGCGCGGCGCAGTAGACCCGGCCGTCGGTGACCGCGCGAAGCATGTTGTCCTGCGAATCGAGGGTGACGATCTGGTCCTCGGCAACCCCGGAATCCGTGGCGTAGCCCTTTTCGACGGCGGCCGAGAGCACGGCGACCTTGACCTTCTTGGCCGCGATGTCCTCGAACTTCCGCACCTGCTGCGGATTTCCCTTGGGTACCAGCAAAGCCGTCAGCGCCGAATAGTCCGGGATGGAGAAGGCCGCGGCGTCACACCGCTCCTTCTTGATGTTCATGCCCGCCGCGACGACGTCGTACTGCCTCGCGTTCAACGCGGGGATCAACTGGTCGAACGAGACCGCGCTGGCTTCGACGTTGTCGATGCCCATGGCCTTGAAAACGGCGCGGGCCACTTCCGGAGCCTCTCCGGTGACCTTGCCGCTCTGATCCGTGAAACCGTAGGGCGCTTCGTTCGCGATACCGATCTTGATCTTCTTCGAGTCCTTGGCGGCCTGCAGCGCGTCTCCCGACGACGTCGAAGTGCACGCGGACAACAGAACCGGTCCACCGATCGTGACCGCCCCCAGAACGGCGGACCGCCGGAAGAACTCCCGCCTCGACCACTCACCGTGCGCCATAGCAGCACCTCTTTTCGATTAATCGGTTTAATCGAAACGTAGGTGGGCACCTTGGCGCGGGCAGTGTGAGCGGGTCACCCACCAGCCGCCGTTATTCGACCGTGATCGACGGTGACGTTATGTGCTCAGGCCGTGGCGCTGCCGCACCAATCCGACAATTCCGTCCATGATGTCGGTGAGTTCATAGTCCTTGGGCGTGAACACCTTCGCGATCCCTCGCTCCAGGAGGATCTTCTCGTCGTCGGGCGGGATGATGCCGCCGACGATGACCGGGATGTCGCCCGCGCCCGCGGCCCGCAGCCCGTCCACGACCTGCGGCACGACTTCGAGATGCGAACCCGAGAGCACCGAAAGCCCGACCACGTGCACGCCCTCTTGGACGGCGGCCGCGACGATCTGGTCCGGGGTCAGCCGGATCCCCTGATACACCACCTCGAAACCGACGTCGCGCGCCCGTACGGCCACCTGCTCGGCGCCGTTGGAATGCCCGTCGAGGCCGGGCTTGCCGACCAGGATCCGCAGCCGCTCCCCGATTTCGGTGTTCGTGGCCTTGACCCGGTCGCGCACGCGGCGAAGCTCCTCGTTGCCCTCGCCCGCCGCCGCCGAGGCGGAAACCCCGGTGGGGGCCCGGTATTCGCCGAATACCTCACGCAAAGCCCCCGACCATTCACCGGTGGTGACCCCGGCGCGGGCGCAATCGATCGTGGCCTCGAACAGGTTCTCCGAGGTCTTCGCGATGGCCTTCAGCTTCTCCAGCGCGGACTCGGCGGCCGCGTTGTCGCGGTGCGCCCGCCATTCCTCGATCGCGCTGACAGCCTGTTTCTCGACGGCGGGGTCGATCGTTTCGATCGCCTTGGCGCCTTCGGCTTGCAGCGGCGACGGCTCCGTGGTCTCGAACTTGTTGACACCGACCAGGATCCGCTCGCCGTTCTCCATACCGCGGCGGTACTCCGCGAGCGAGGCGACGAGCTGCGACTTCATGTAGCCGCTCTCGACGGCCGCCACCGCGCCGCCGAGATCCTGCACCCGCGCGATCTCCTCGCGCGCGCCCGCCATGATCTCGTCGACCTTGGCCTGGATGACGTGCGAGCCGTCGAAGATGTCCTCGTACTCCAGCAGGTCGGTTTCGAACGCCAGCACCTGCTGCATCCGCAGCGCCCACTGCTGATCCCACGGCCGGGGCAGGCCGAGCGCCTCGTTCCACGCGGGCAACTGGATCGCGCGGGCCCTGGCACCACGGGAAAGCGAGACCGCGAGCATTTCCAGGACGATGCGCTGGACGTTGTTCTCCGGCTGGGCCTCCGTGAGCCCCAGCGAGTTGACCTGGACGCCGTAGCGCAGCCGCCGCGCCTTCGGATCCGTTACGCCGTAACGATCCCTGGTGATCTCGTCCCACAGCGCGGTGAACGCGCGCATCTTCGACATCTCTTCGACGAACCGTACCCCGGCGTTGACGAAGAACGAGATCCGCGCGACCACCTTGGCCATGTCGGCCTGCTCGACCTGCCCGGAATCCCGGACGGCGTCGAGGACGGCGATGGCGGTGCACAGCGCGTACGCGACCTCTTGCGTCGGCGTCGCCCCGGCCTCCTGCAGGTGGTAACTGCAGATGTTGATCGGGTTCCACTTCGGCACGTGGTGCACGGTCCACGCGATCATGTCGGTGATCAGGCGGAGACTCGGCCCCGGCGGGAAGATGTAGGTGCCGCGGGAAAGGTATTCCTTGATGATGTCGTTCTGCGTGGTGCCCGTGAGTTTGGCCAGCACCTCGTCCACGTCACGGCCCTCGGCTTCGGCCTGCTCGCGCGCCACGGAGACGTAGAGCGCCAGCAGCCACATGGCGGGCGCGTTGATCGTCATCGACGTGTTGGCCTCGGCGAGCGGGATGCCGTCGAAGAGCCGCCGCATGTCACCGATATGCGAGACGGGAACGCCGACCTTGCCGACCTCGCCCTTGGCGAGCTGGTGGTCCGGGTCGTAGCCGGTCTGCGTCGGCAGGTCGAAGGCGACGGAAAGACCCGTCTGCCCCTTGGCGAGGTTGCGCCGGTAAAGCTCGTTGGACGCGGCCGCGGACGAGTGACCGGCATAGGTCCGCATCACCCAGGGGCGGTCCCGTTCACGGTCCGTGGGATAGGGCACGGTACACCTCCGGCACTGGACGACCGTCTGAGTGTACCGGCCGGTAACATCGGCCGCGTAGTTGAATCGAACACAGTCGGGTCATTTTCGGGACGGTCGAGTTCGCCGAGGATGGCGATGGCGTGCTGCCAGGCGGCGTTCGCGGCCCCGGAGTCCCCGGCGGCCTGGTGGACATTGCCGAAATGGGTGAGCGTCCCCGCTTCGTTGTAGCGGTCGCCGAGACGGCGGAACAGATCGATCGCGCGCTGGTAGCAGGTGACGGCCTCCCGTCGGAACCCGAGATGGTGGTGGGCGTGGCCCAGGCTGTCCCAGGTGTGCGCCTCCCCGGCGCGGTCGCCGAGCGCCTGATGCAGGGCGAGGGCCTGACGGCACCGGACGATGGCCTCCTCGTGGTCTTCGAGCTGGGCGTGGCACCAGCCGACCTGATTGAGCGCCCTGGCCTCGCCGTCCTGATGCCCGACGGCCCGGAACAGGCCGAGGGCACGCACGGCGTGGTCGAGCGCCTCGGCGTGGCGGCCCTGGCGCTCGAACATCCAGCCGAAGTCGAGGTGGGTATGGGCCAGGCCGATCCGGTCGCCGAGCCCGGCGAACAGGACGAGGGCGAGACCGAGATGCGTGTGGGCGTCGGCGAACCGGCCCAGCCGGACGTAGGCGCCGGCGAGGCTGTCGTGAGCGTGCGCCTCGGCGGACCGGTCGGCCAGCCGCCGCGCCGCCCCCACGGCGGCACGCTGGGTGGCGGCCAGATCGTGCCAGTGCCCGCGCCGTTCGAGGAAGGTCGCCAGGGTCCAGGCCAGCTGATAGGTGTGCGTGTCCGAACCGGCGACGGCGGCCGATTCGATGCCGGCCAGGAGCGCCGGGCGTTCGAGGGTGAACCAGCTCAGCGCCTCCTTGAGATCGGCAGGCGGCACGACGGTGACACCGTTCGCGGCGGGCGCCGGCGTGATCGGCTGGGCGCGGTGCGGTTGCAGGAGCAAGGCCGCGGCATGGCCGGTATGCAGATAGTGGTCGAGCGACCGGCGCCGGACCTCGGGCTCGCCACCCTGTGCGCGGGCCTGTTCGGCGGCGTAAGCGCGCAACAGATCGTGAAAGGTGTACCGGCCGGGTGCGTGTTCGGCCAGCAGGCTGGCGCGGGTCAACTCGGCCAGGAGTGGCCGTGCCGCCGGGAGCGGGAGACCGGCGACGCTGGCCGCGGCCGCCAGCCCGATGTCCCGGCCGGGGTGCAGGCCCAGGAGACGGAACAGCCGGGCGGCGTCGGCGCTCAACGCGCGACAGGACCAGGAGAACACGGCGCGGACGTCAGTGGCCCGGTCACCACCGTGAAGCGCGTCGAGCACGCCGGTGACGTCGTCCAGCTGAGCCGCCACCGTGGCGAGCCGGAAGCCGGGGTGGAGCGCCGCCCGCGCGGCGACGACGGCCAGCGCCAGCGGCAGGCGCGCGCATCCGGCGATGATCGCCGCCACCGCCGCGGGTTCGGCCGCCACCCGCTCCGGCCCGAGCCGCCGGGTCAGCAGCTCCTTCGCCTCCGCCGGGGACAACAGATCCAGAGCCAGTGAGTGAGCGCCTTCGACGGCGATCAGCGACGTGAACTGGTGGCGGCTGGTCACCACGACCAGGCAGCCGGGGGAACCGGGCAGCAGCGGACGGACCTGGCCGGCGTCACCGGCGTTGTCCAGGACGACCAGCATCCGTTTGCCCGCCACGACACTGCGGTACAGGCCGGTCAGCGCGTCGCGATCGGCGGGGAGCCGCGTCGCCGGCACGCCGAACGCGTCCAGGAAGCCCCGGAGCACGTCGGCCGGATCGAGGGCGGAACCCACCGGATCGAATCCGCGCAGATCCACGTACAACTGCCCGTCCGGGAACGCGGCGGCCACCCCGTGTGCCCAATGCACGGCCAGCGCGGTCTTTCCCGCCCCCGCCGTCCCGGACACGACGGCGATCCCCTTCGCCGCCGTCAACACGGAGTCCAAAAGGGACAGTTCGGCGGCGCGACCGGTGAAGCCCGGCACCGCCGGGGGTAACTGCGCCGGCGGAGCGGGCGGGGCACCTCGGACGGACGAGGGCGCGAGCAGACTCGGGTCGTGGCCGAGGATCCGCCGGTGGACGGCGCTGAGCGCCGGAGTCGGTTCCACCCCGGAATTCCTGACGAGCGCGGTGCGGGCGCGGCGGTAGGCCGTGAGCGCGTCGGCCTGCCTCCCGGCCTGGTAGAGCGCTGTCATCAGCAGGCCCCACAGCCGTTCGTGCCCGGGATGGCGGCCGGTGAGCGCGTTCAGCTCGGCGACCATCCGCTCCCCGTCACCGACGGCGAGACCCGCCTCGATCCGGTCCGCCAGCAGGGAAACGCGGATCTGCTCCAGCCGCTCGGCCTCGGCCCTCAACGCGGGGGTGTCGACGAATTCACCGTAGGCGTCACCCCGCCACAGCCCCAGGGCGGCGGTCAACCGCTCCACCGCGACGGCGGGTTCCCCGTCGGTCAAGGAGCGCCGTCCGGCGGCGGCCAGCCGTTCGAAGCGGACCGCGTCGACCGCGTCCGGCTCCAGCCGCAGCACATAGCCCGGACGGCGGGTCACGATCAGTTCCGCTGCGGCCGGCCGCAGCGCTTTGCGCAGCAGCGACACGTACACCCGCGTCGTCCGGTCGGCGTCCGGCGGCGCCCGCAGTCCCCACAGTCCCTCGACCAGCGCGGGCAGGCTCACCACCCGTCCGGCGTCCGCCACCAGCAAGGCCAGCAGCGCCCGCAGCCGGGGCCCGCCCACCTCCAGCAACCGCCCGCCGGCCTCGACCTCCAACGGGCCGAGCACCCGGAACGCCATTCCCCGCACATCCGGCACCGCGTGGTAATCGATCCGCCGCCCGGCCGCATTACCGATCGGACCCCGGATAACCGGACCGTAAACGAACCGTAGGCGGCCGCGGCCATCCTTCGGGGCATTGGCAGCCCACGGATTCGTGAGCTGAAGACCTCGAGGAGAACCATGAGTCGCGAACTGTCCACGGTGAGAGTCCGGCCGCGCGGCCGCGTCAACCGCCGTCTGCTGGGGTCGCTGGTCGCCGTCGTGGCGATGTCCGGCGCCGTCGGCCTGGCGGCGGGACCGGCCTCGGCGGCACAGACCTGCACCGGGGCGGCGGACAGCAACCTGTGCTTGGCGATCAACCGGCTCGACAACGGGCTCTTCGCCGTCCACGTCGGCATCGACGTGCACATGAGCCTGGATCGGGCCCAGGAGTACATCGACGATCCCGGAGACCCGTTGCGGGTCACGATCCGCGGTGACGACAGCGGCAAGCTCGCCGAGTTCCTGTTCACCGTCCCGCTCACCGCGCTGGGCGCGAGTGCCGGATTCGGGCTCAGCGGCGACTTCGACACGGTCGTGACCGGGAACGCGCTCAACGAGGACAGCGGTCAGGACGAGGTCCGCGCCGTGGTCACCTTGATCGACACAGACACCAACACCGTCGACGCGACCTTCGTCTCGAACCGCATCACCGGCAACTGGCCCTGAGCCGGCGGCGCCCGGGACGGTCACCTCGTGGCCGTCCCGGGTTCTTCTATGGGTTGCGGTGGTGGCGTGCCTCTTCGACGGCCTTCGCCAGCTTCTCGCGCACCTTGCCGACCTCACTGACGCCCACCAGGATGACCGGCGCCTTCCGGTCCTTCCCGTGACCGGTGCCGTAGTTCGCCGACGCCCACGCCAGCACACCGAGTTTGCCGAAGGTGATCGTGCCGGTCTTGCCGGGGCCGGGGGTGACGACGGGATCGTCCAGCTCCGCCAGCGGCGCGGACTCGTCCTTACGGCGTACCAGCGAACTGGTCGCGATGACCCGGCCGTCCGTGACGGCGTAAGTCGTCGAGGCGAGCCGGAGGTACCGGATGAGCGGCCTGCCGGCGAGGTGGAACACGCCCGCGACGGTGAGCACGAACCACGCGATCATGTGGAACGTCGTTTCGTGGTGGTAGATGAAGAACGCCGTGACTCCGCCCAGCCAGAGCAGGCCGAACGGGACGTTGAAGTAGTCGCCGGGATTGAAAAGGGGCCTGCGCACCGGATGTCCGGCCCAGATGACCCGCTCGCCCGGAAGGAGGTCGATCTGCCCCTCATGCATGCCAAGGCACACTACCCGCCGACGGCGTGGGCGGCAGTGTCCGTTCGTCGCTTGCCTTTCAGCGCTTCGGCCGCCGCTGGGCGGTCGCGATGAGGTCGCGGACGCGCCGGGGGTCCTCGATCCCGCTCAGCTCGGGGAGCGCGTCGTCGTCGGTCCGGAGGAGCCCGGCGAGGAATCCCGTGCCTTTCCGGGAGTCGACCGTCCTGGTACTGAAGGTCACCGTCCCGGTCCCGTCACCGCGCTCCACCATCTGCGGCGGCCCCAACGCCTCCAGATAGGCCGACGTGCTCACGTTGCCCTTGACCCAGGCCACCACCCGCTGGTCGGTCACGGCGTACGAAGTGGACTTCAGCTTCAAGTAGCGCTGGATCGCCTGCCAGATCCAGCTCAGTACGACGAAGACCGGGACGCCGTACCAGACAACGGGGAACTCCTCCCCGTCTCGCGTGTAGAAGTAGTACCAGGCACCCATGAACAGCAGCACCGGCACGATCGCCAGGTCGCTCTTCTCGAACGCCGGAAGGCGCTTGGGCGCACCTTCCCAGATCACGCGCTCCCCGGGCAGCAATCCCGTATCCCCCAGATACATGACTGGACGATAAGCCCGCTTCCTCCCGCCGCACACGACCCTGCCCGAATCGTGACCCGGGGACTGTGACCGAAATCCGCGAGACCCGCCCCCACCCGGCGGCTAACGTGGGCGCGGTGACGTGGAGTTCCTACAGCAGCTATCTGATCATCGTCATCCTGATCGTCCTCGCTCCCGGCCCGGACACGATGGTGATGCTCAAGAACTCGCTGTCCGGCGGCAGCCGCGGCGGTTTCCTCGCCACGGCCGGGATCCTCGTGGCCAACGCGACCCAGGGCACCGCCGCCGCGCTCGGCCTCGGGGTCGTGATCGCGCGGTCGCAGCCGGTGTTCGTGACGCTGAAGTGGCTCGGCGCCGCCTATCTGGTCTTCCTCGGCTTCCAGGCGCTGCGCGGCGCGTGGCGGGGTGACTACTCCGGCGTCGACATGGTGAAAAGCCAACGGGCGAGCGGATTCCGCCGCTTCCGCGAAGGCTTCCTCTCCAACATCACCAATCCCAAGGTCCTCGTCCTGTACCTGTCGGTGCTCCCGCAGTTCCTCGACCCGGCGACGACGTCCGCGTGGCACGCGCTCCTGCTCGCCTACACCGTCGCGGTACTGGGCTTCGTCTGGCTGATGGTGCTGCTGTTCTTCGTGCACCGCGTGCGGACATGGCTGGAGCGCCGCAAGGTCCGCCGCGCGCTCGACGGCGTCACCGGCACCGCGCTGGTCGGTTTCGGCGCGACTTTGGCGTTCGAGTAACCCTTACGGTCGTTCACGCGATACTCCGTATGTCGCAATGGCGCGACTTCAGGAGGCTTCGATGAACAAGAAGACCTACGGCGTTATCGCCGGAGCCGCCTTCTCCCTCGTCCTTTTCGGCGCCGGCCCCGCCGTCGCCGGTGAGCACGGCAACGGCGGCACGCCGCCCGGCCACGCCCAGGACACCACCAAACCCCAGCCACCGTCCAAAGCGGACTTCTCCGGCCACGGCGCGAACAAGCACGGCCCGTACGACTCCACCAGGGACGGTTCGCCGTCCGCCAACGGCAACGGCGGTGGCGACGCCGTCGGGAAGCCCTGCGCCGGCTGCGTCGGCAAGGCGGACAACAAGAACCCGCCCGGGCAGCTGCCCGGCGGCTCCGACGCGAACGCGGGCTACGAATGCGACCGCAACCACGGCGTCGGGCGCGGCAACCCGGCGCATACCGCCTGCGTGCCGGACCGGACACCGCCCGCCACGAAGCCGCCCGCCGGCCCTCCCCCGCCCGGGGGACCGCGGGCCGAAGTCGCGCCTCCCGCGGTCCTGCCGGTGGCGGCCCCCGCCGCGGCCGCTGCTGCCGCCGCACCCCGCGCCGACGTCGCCGTGGCGAGCTCCCCTTCGCTGGCCAAGACCGGTTTCGATCTCGAACCCGCACTGCCGGCCGGATTGGGCTTGCTGACCGCGGGCGGTGCCGCGGTGTTCGCGGGTACCCGGCGGCGCCGGGACGCGTGACTACTTTCGGCGGATGACTTTCGGCCGTCCACCACGTTGAATCCCGTCTCCAGAAGCACCGAGACGAGGAGGCCGTTCGTGAGGTTCACCCCTGCCGCCACCGTCGCGGCGCTGGCCGCCGCCCTGCTGCTGGGCGGCGCCGACGCCGCGACCGCGATCAACTCCTACAACGCCACCCCGGCGCCGGAGCGCACCGAAGTCGGCGCCCTCGTCGCCACCTGGGACAACGACGGCGACCCGGCGACACCCGACCGGGTCGACTGGGTGTGCTCCGGCACCATGGTCGACGCGGACACGTTCCTCACCGCCGCGCACTGCACCACCGACTGGCCGTCCAACGTGCGGTTCTTCGTTTCACTCGACCAGGACGTCCAGGCGGGTCTCGACGCGGCCGCGAAGAAGTACCCCGGCGATCCGGCGGCGATCGCCAAGGCCGTCGCCGTGGAGGGCGTCGCGCACAGCGAGCCCGGCTACCCGGGCAACTCCGCCGACTCGCACGACATCGCCGTCGTCCAGCTGCCCGCGAAACAGGTCGCCGCACGCTGGAGCTTCACCCCCGCGAAGCTGCCCAGCGCCGGTCAGCTCGACAAGCTCGGACCGCAGGCGCTGAACTCGACGCCGTTCGTGGTCGCGGGATACGGCACGCAGGAAGCCGTGAACGGGCCGGGCGGGCACACCCATCCGGGCGGCGGTGTCCGGATGAAGGCCCCCGTCACCTTCGACGCGCTCAACAAGACCTGGGTCCGGCTCGCGATGACGGCGCCCCAGGGCAACGGCGGCGCGTGCTACGGCGACTCCGGCGGGCCGAACTTCGCCACCATCGGCGGCGTGCGTGTCCTGGTGTCGACCACCATCACCGGTGACGGGCCCTGCTACGCCACGAACGTCACTTACCGGCTGGACTCACCGACGTCCCGCGACTTCCTCGCGGCGTTCGTCGCCCTGCCCTGACAGCTGCCGGTACAGCTGGTCTCGTGAGTGGTAATGACGGTTAGAACCGTCATTACCACTCACGAGGCTTCCCGGGTCAGGCTCGTTCGGGCTCGCCCGAGACGCGTTCGATGCGGGCGCCGAGGCGGTTCAGGTTCTCCACGAAGTGCGGGTAGCCGCGGTCGATGTGGAAGACGTCCCAGACCTCGGTGACGCCGTCCGCGCACAGTCCGGCGAGGACCAGCCCGGCGCCCGCCCGGATGTCCGACGCCCACACCGGCGCGCTGGAAAGCCTCTCCACCCCGCGGACGACCGCGTGGTGACCGTCGGTACGCGCGTCGCCGGAGAGCCGCATCATCTCCTCGATGAAGCGGAACCGCGCCTCGTAGATGTTCTCGGTGATCATCGACGTCCCGTCGGCCACCGCCGAGAGCGCCACCGCGAACGGCTGCAGGTCGGTCGCGAAACCGGGGTACGGCAACGTCACCCAGTCGACCGCCTTCGGGCGTTCGGCCTGCGAGATCCGGAAACCCTTCTCGTCGAACGTCTCGACCTCGGCACCCGCCAGCCGGAGCTTGTCGAGGACCAGGTCGAGGTGGTGCGGGTTGACGCCGCGGACGGTCAGGTCGCCCCGGGTCATCGCGGCGGCGAACGCCCAGGTCGCGCCGACGATCCGGTCGCCGATCACGCGGTGCTCGGTCGGGTTCAGCTTCTCGACGCCCTCGACGGTGAGCGTCGAGGTGCCCGCGCCCTCGATCTTCGCGCCCATCTCGATGAGCATCGTGCAGATGTCGACGATCTCGGGTTCGCGCGCGGCGTTGTCGATGACCGTGGTGCCCTCGGCGAGCACGGCGGCCATCAGGATGTTCTCGGTGGCGCCGACACTCGGGAAGTCCAGCCAGATCTGCGCGCCGCGCAGGCCCTCGGCCTTCGCCACCACGCAGCCGTGCTCGATGGTGCTGGTGGCGCCCAGTTTGCGGAGGCCGTTCTGGTGCATGTCGAGCGGCCGCGAGCCGATCGCGTCACCGCCGGGCAGTGCGACGACGGCCTGCTTGAGCCTGCCGACCAGCGGTCCCAGCACGCAGACGGACGCGCGCAGCTTGCCCATCGCGGCCGAATCGGCGCGGTGCGACAGCTCGGCCGGGGTGGTGATCTTCGCGGTGTCACCGTCGATGACGACGTCGCAACCCACGCTGCGGAGGACGTCGCCCATCAGCGGGACGTCCAGGATCTGGGGGCAGTTCGTGATGGTGGTGGTGCCCTCGGCCAGCAGGGCCGCGGCCATCAGTTTCAGGACACTGTTCTTCGCCCCGACCACGTCGACCTCGCCGACCAGCCGTGCTCCGCCGTGCACGTCGAAGTGCTCACTCATGGGCGCCAATCATGCCCTCTCGTCCCGATTTGCCTTACGCCGGGCCGGTAGAGTCGGCTTCATGGTCGTTCGCATCAACCGCGTGTACACGAAGGTCGGCGACAACGGCACCACGGCGCTCGGGGACGGCTCGCGAGTGCCGAAGACGTCGCCGCGGCTGGCCGCCTACGCCGATGTCGACGAAGCCAACTCCGTCATCGGGCTCGCGCTCGCGATGGGCGGTCTGCCCGCCGAGATCGCCGACGTCCTGCGCGGGGTGCAGAACGATCTCTTCGACGTCGGCGCGGATCTGTGCGCGCCCATCGTGGAGAACCCGCCGTACGAACCGTTGCGCATCACCGAGCGGTACATCGAGCGGCTCGAAGGCTGGTGCGACGAGTTCAACGAGCGCGTGCCGAAGCTGACGTCGTTCATCCTGCCGGGCGGGACCCCGGGTGCGGCCTTCCTGCATCAGGCCCGCACGGTCGCCCGGCGGGCCGAGCGCTCCGGCTGGGCGCTGTACGAGGCCGAGCAGGCGACGACGAACCAGCTGGCGATCAAGTACCTGAACCGGCTTTCGGACCTGCTGTTCATCCTGTCGCGGCTGGCGAACCCGGACGGGGACATCCTGTGGCAGCCCGGCGGCGCGAGCTGAAGGACGCTTTCCTCGCATAAGACGTAGTGAAGGACGCTTTCCTCGCATCGGATGCGGGGAAAGCGCCCTTCAGCTCACGTTCAGCCCTGTTCTCGTGCTGCCCAATAGCGCTCGAGGTCGACGTCGGGCGTGCCGTCCTTGCCCGGGTCGATCGCCTTCATCGTGATCGTGTCCTCCAGGGACACGGACTCGGGAAGGTGGCTCCAGCGGTTCGCGTCCTCGCTCTGAGTCATGGTCCGAGAATAGACGTGGATCACGTCCGAAGCCCGGTAGAACACGTCCGAAGCCGGAGAAAATGCCGGTCGACCGCATTTCGTCCTCTGGATGCGGTGGTTCGCAAGCCAAACCACCGCATCCAGAGGACTAAACGCCCCAGGAAGCGCGGAGTGCGGCCAGAGCGTCATGGAATCCGGGGAAGGTCTTCTTCACGCAACCCGGATCGTCCAGCGTGATCCCGGGCGTACGCAGCCCCGTGACGCTGAACGCCATCGCGATCCGGTGATCCCGCCGGCACTTCACGAGCGCCCCCGTCGGCACGCCCGGCTGGATCTCGATCCAATCCCGCCCCGTCTCGACCGAGACGCCCATCGCGCGCAGGTTCTCCTCGCACGCGGCCAGCCGGTCGCATTCCTTGATCCGCGTGTTGTAGACGTCCTCGATCCGCACCGGCCCGTCCGCGAACGGCGCGATGGCGGCGAGCGTCGGCACGGTGTCGGAGATGTCGCGCATGTTCACCGTGACGCCGCGCAGCCCGCCCGTCCCGGTCACGGTGACGACGTCCGGGCCGACCTCGACGTCCGCGCCCATCTTCCGCAGGACCTCGACGAAGGCCAGATCCCCTTGCAGGGCGCCGGCGCCCAGCCCCGGCACGGTCACCGAGCGGCCGGTCAAGGCCGCCGCCGCGAAGAAGTAACTGGACGTCGAAGCGTCGGGCTCGATCTCGTACCGGCAGGCCCGGTACGGCGCGGGCGGAACGACGAACGTGTCCCCGTCCCGGACGACCTCGACGCCGAAGCGGCGCATCATCGCGATGGTGATCTCGACGTAGGGCACCGAGACGAGGTCGGTGACGGTGATCCGCAGCCCCTCGGCGGTCAGCGGGCCGACCAGCAGCAACGCGGTCAGGAACTGCGACGACAGACCCGCGTCCAGCGTGAGGTCACCGCCCTTGATCCCGGCTGCCCGCACCACCAGCGGGTGATGGCCCGGCGAACCCTCGAAGGTGAGGTCGACGCCCAGTTCGAGCAGCGCGTCGGTGAGCGGCCCCAGCGGCCGGGCGCGCATCTGCTCGGACGCGTCGAAGCGGAAGGTCCCGTGCCCGGCGGCGGCCAGCGCCGGGAGGAATCGCGCGGTGGTGGCGCCGTCCCGGCAGAAGACGTCGGCGCGGTCGACGGCGGGGCCCTCGGGCCTGCCGGCAATGGTCCACTCCGCATCGGAGCGGGAGACCTGATAGCCGAGCTTGAGAAGTCCTTCGGCGAAGCCCTCGGAGTCGTCCGAACGCAGCGGCCTGCCCAGCACGGTCGTCCCGTGGGCGGCGGCCGCGAGGAACAGGCCTCGGGCGGTGATCGACTTCGAACCGGGGATGTCGACGATGGTCACGCCGTGAGCATACGACGTGCGCGCGGAACCGATTCAGGAAGCGCGGGGCAGCCGACGGCCCGGCGGAGCCGACTCGAGCCAGGAAAGGAAACCGGTGAGGGCGCCCGGGCCCATCGCGATCTCGATCGCCTCCTGCGTGGCGGACTCACACCGCAGGACGATCGAACCTTCGGGGACGGCGTACGCCTCCGTGCCGGACGGATCGCGCCGGTCCGCGATCTCCATGCTCACGCGTTCGAACACGCGATCCGGGCCGGTCCGCAGGCTCCAGACCCGGAACCAGACGAACTGCTCGCCCTCGTAGCGGCCCAGCCCCAGATGCCAGCTGGACCGCGCCTCGTCCGGACGCCACCGCAGTGCGACGCTCACGCCACCACCGCGGCGCATCCGGACCCATCGCAGCGAATACCAGGCCACGACAACGGCCAGGATGGTCAGGGCCCCGAGAACACCCACGGCGATTTCCACGGCCCGGCCCCTGCCTCTCGCCCGGTCAGACTGACTGACCGGCCGCGCGGAGCTGGGCGGTCGCCCTAGCCCGCTCTTGCTCGTCTTCGCCGCTCAACGCCTTCTTGGCCGCATCGACGTCGATCTCGTGCGAAAGCTCCGCGCTCTCGGCGAGGATGCTCACGCCGGTCGCGGTGACCGACAGGAAACCGCCGTGCACCGCGGCGGTCACGGTCTCGCCGTCCGTGGTCGTCACCTTGACGACGCCACCCTCGACGAGCTGCCCGAGCACGGGCTCGTGACCGGCCATGATGCCGATCTCGCCCTCGGTGGTCTGCGCCACCACGAACGTGGCGGTACCGGACCAGAGACGGCGCTCGACGGCTACCAGCTCGACAGAAATCTCAGCCACGTAGCTTCCCTTCACCTCAGGTGCTGCCACCGAGTCTAATAGTCAAAGTTCCAACTATGCGAACGGCGGGACCAGCGTCCACAGTAGACACTGATCCCGCCGCTCATCGGAACATCACTTCTTGGTGATTTCCTTGTACTTCTTCTCGAGGTCTTCGAGGCCACCGATACCCAGGAACGCCTGCTCCGGGTAGTGGTCGAAGTCACCCTTGGTGATGCGGTCGAACGACTCGATGGTCTCCGACAGCGGCACGGTCGAACCCGGCTGACCGGTGAAGGCCTCGGCGACCAGCATGTTCTGCGACAGGAACCGCTCGATGCGGCGCGCGCGCTGAACGGTGAGCTTGTCCTCTTCCGAGAGCTCGTCCATACCGAGGATCGCGATGATGTCCTGCAGCTCCTTGTACTTCTGCAGGATCCGGATGACCTCGGAGGCCACGCGGTAGTGGTCCTCACCGACGATGGCCGGGTCGAGAATGGTCGACGTCGACGCCAGCGGGTCCACCGCCGGGAAGATGCCCTTCTGGAACACGCCACGCGAAAGCTCCGTGGTGGCGTCCAGGTGGGCGAACGTCGTCGCCGGGGCCGGGTCGGTGTAGTCGTCCGCGGGGACGTAGATCGCCTGCATCGAGGTGATCGAACGACCGCGGGTCGAGGTGATCCGCTCCTGGAGCTGACCCATCTCGTCGGCCAGCGTCGGCTGGTAACCCACGGCCGAAGGCATGCGGCCCAGCAGGGTCGACACCTCGGAACCGGCCTGGGTGAACCGGAAGATGTTGTCGATGAAGAGCAGCACGTCCTGGTTCTGCACATCGCGGAAGTACTCCGCCATGGTCAGCGCGGACAGCGCGACCCGCATACGGGTGCCCGGCGGCTCGTCCATCTGGCCGAAGACGAGGGCGGTGTCGTTGATGACGCCGTCCTCGGACATCTCCAGGAAGAGGTCGTTGCCCTCACGGGTGCGCTCGCCGACACCGGCGAACACCGAGGTACCACCGAAGTTCCGGGCGACACGGGTGATCATCTCCTTGATGAGCACCGTCTTGCCGACGCCGGCACCGCCGAACAGGCCGATCTTGCCACCCTCGACGTACGGGGTCAGCAGGTCGACGACCTTGAGGCCGGTCTCCAGCATCTTGGTCTTGCCCTCGAGCTGGTCGAAGGCCGGCGGGTTGCGGTGGATGCCCCAGCGCTCGAGGTCGTCGCCGTAGCCGGGCTCGTCGAGGCACTCGCCGAGCGCGTTGTAGACGTGGCCCTTGACCTTGTCGCCGACCGGCACCGTGATGGGGCCGCCGGTGTCGGTGACCTCGGCGCCACGGACGAGGCCGTCCTGCGGCTGGAGCGAGATGGTGCGGACGAGGTTGTCACCGAGGTGGCTGGCGACCTCGAGCGTCACCGTCTTGCGGAGCTGCTCGAACTCGATTTCGACCTTGAGCGCGTTGAACTGGTCGGGAACGGAACCGCGCGGGAATTCGACGTCGACGACCGGGCCGGTCACCGAGACGATGCGCCCCTTGGCACGGGCTTCAGTACTGGTCATCAGTCATCACTTCCTGCTGCGGTGAGAGCGTTCGCTCCACCGACGATTTCGGAGATCTCCTGGGTGATCTGCGCCTGGCGGGCCTGGTTCGCCTCCCGCGTCAGCGTGTTCACCAGTTCGTTCGCGTTGTCCGACGCCGCCTTCATCGCGGTACGGCGGGCAGCGAGTTCGGACGCCGCCGACTCGAGCATCGCCGCGAAGATCCGCGTGTTGATGTACTTCGGCAGCAACGCGCCGAGCAACTTTTCGGCGCTGGGCTCGAACTCGTAGCTCGGGAGCAGGCTTTCCGGCTTCTCCTCTTCGCCCTCGACGTACTCGACCTCGAGCGGCGCGACACGCTTGGCGGTCGGACGCTGGGTCAGCATCGAGACGAACTCGGTGTAGACGACGTGGATCTCGTCGACACCCAGGATGCCGTCGGCGTTACCGGCCTCGTCGTCGGCGCCGTTCAGGAACGACTCGACGATGAGCTCACCGGCCTCCGCGGCGTTGACGTAACCGGGCTGGTCGGAGAAGCCCGTCCAGCTTTCGGTCACCTCGCGGCCACGGAAGCGGTAGTAGCTCAGGCCCTTGTTGCCGGTCACGTACAGCACCGGCTCCTTGCCCTGCTCACGCAGCAGCGTGAGGAGCTCCTCGGTCGCCTTCAGCACGTTGGAGTTGTATCCACCGCACTGACCCTTGTCGCTGGTGATCACGAGGACCGCCGCGCGCTTCGGGTTGGGGCGCTCGACCAGCAGCGGGTGGTCGAGGTTGGCCGAGGCGCCGGCCAGGGCCGAGAGCACGTTCGTGATCTCGTCCGAGTAGGGCCGGGACGCCGCGACCTTCGCCCGCGCCTTGGTGATGCGCGCGGTGGCGATGAGCTCCATCGCCTTGGTGATCTTGCCGATGGACTTGGTCGCCTTGATACGCGACCGGAGTTCTCGGAGTTGTGCGGCCATGAGCTATCAGCTCACTTCTTCGGTGCGGGCTTGTTGACCTTGACGGTCTCCTGCCCGACCTTCTCGGCGTCCATGGCGTCGGAGACCTCGACGAGGCTCTTGCCCTCGGAGGTGGTGAACTCCTTCTTGAACTCGTTCACCGCGTCGACCAGCCCGGAAGCGGTCTCCTTGGAGAACTTGCCCGACTCGCGGATGTCCTTGAGCAGCTCACCGTGCTTGCGGCGCGCGGAGTCGACGAACTCGTCGCGGAAGCGGCGCACGTCCTCGGTCGGGACGGTGTCGAAGTGGCCGTTGGTACCGAGGTACACGGTGACGACCTGCTCCTCGACCGGGATCGGCGAGTACTGCGGCTGCTTGAGCACCTCGTACAGCCGCGCTCCACGCTCGAGCTGCGCCTTCGACGCGTCGTCGAGGTCCGAGGCGAAGGCCGCGAAGGCCTCCAGCTCACGGTACTGCGACAGGTCGATACGGAGCGAACCCGAAACGTCCTTCATCGCCTTGACCTGCGCGGCACCACCCACGCGGGAAACCGAGATACCCACGTCGATGGCCGGGCGCTGACCGGCGTTGAACAGGTCCGACTGGAAGAAGCACTGACCGTCGGTGATCGAGATGACGTTGGTCGGGATGTAGGCCGACACGTCGTTCGCCTTGGTCTCGATGATCGGGAGACCGGTCAGCGAACCGGCGCCCAGGTCGTCCGAGAGCTTCGCGCAACGCTCGAGGAGACGGGAGTGCAAGTAGAAGACGTCGCCGGGGAAGGCTTCACGGCCCGGCGGGCGGCGCAGCAGCAGCGAGATCGCGCGGTAGGCGTCGGCCTGCTTGGTCAGGTCGTCGAACACGATGAGGACGTGCTTGCCCTCGTACATCCAGTGCTGGCCGATGGCCGAACCGGTGTACGGCGCGATCCACTTGAAGCCGGCGGAGTCCGACGCGGGGGCCGCGACGATGGTGGTGTACTCCATCGCGCCGGCGTCCTCGAGGGACTTCTTCACCGCGGCGATCGTGGAGCCCTTCTGGCCGACCGCGACGTAGATGCAGCGGACCTGCTGCTTCGGGTCGCCGGACTCCCAGTTGGCCTTCTGGTTGATGATCGTGTCCACCGCGACCGCGGTCTTGCCGGTCTTGCGGTCACCGATGATCAGCTGACGCTGGCCACGGCCGATCGGGGTCATCGCGTCGATGGCGGTGATACCGGTCTGCAGCGGCTCCGACACCGGCTGGCGCTCGACCACCGAAGCGGCCTTGACCTCCAGCGGACGACGGTCGGTGGTCTCGATCTCGCCGAGGCCGTCGATCGGGGCGCCCAGCGGGTTCACGACGCGGCCGAGGTAGCCCTCGCCGACCGGAACCGAGAGGACCTGACCGGTCCGCTTGACCTGCTGGCCTTCGACGACGGTCTCGAAGTCACCGAGGATCGCGGCACCGATGGAGCGCGCGTCCAGGTTCAGCGCCACCCCGAGGACCCCGCCGGGGAACTCGAGCAGCTCGTTGGCCATCGCCGAGGGAAGGCCCTCTACGTGGGCGATGCCGTCACCGGCGTCGATGACGACGCCAACTTCTTCCCGGCTCACGTCCGGGGCGTAACTCGAGACGTAGTTCTCGATCGCGCTACGGATCTCATCCGAGGAGATCGTCAGCTCCGCCATTTCAATCCCGCTCTCGCTTCGTTCGTGCCAGTGTGCAAAGTCGTTGTTGTGGGTCAGCCGGCCAGCCGGCGACGCAGGGCGTCGATGCGCCCAGCGGTGCTGCCGTCGATGACCTCGTCGCCGACGCGGACGACGAGTCCGCCGCCCAGTGACGGGTCGACCTCGACGTGCAGCGCGAGCTGCCGCCCGTAGAGGGCGTTGAGCTTCTCGCTCAGCCGAGCCTGCTGCTCGTCGGACAGCGCGCTCGCGCTGGTCACCTGGGCGACCGAGCGCTGACGGCGTTCCGCGGCCAGCTGGACCAGCCGCTCGAGGGCATTGGCGACCCCACGTCCCTTGGCGCGCAGGACGACCTGCTCGACGAGGGTCTCGGTGACCACGTCCACCTTGTCGGCGAACAGGGTGCGGACGAGGGTCCGCTTCGCCTCGGCGGGAGCGGACAGGTCGGACAACGCCTGTTCGAGCTCCGGCGCACCCGCAACGATACGAGTGACCCGGAACAGCTGGTCTTCGACAGCGTCGATGTTCCCGGACTTCTCCGCACTGGTGAGCAGCGCCGAGCGGCCGAGGGCCTCGAGCCCGTCGGTCAGTTCGCGCGGGCTCGACCAGCGGCTGCCAGCCACGGAGTCGAGCACCTGCAGGGCCGGTTCGGAAACCTTGCCCGCGAGGATGCCGCGGGCGAGGCCGATCCGGGCCTCGGACGTGGCCGAACCGTCGGCGACGGCCCGGCGCAGGCCGATCTCCCGGTCCAGCAGGGCGACGACCGAAAGCAGCTCGTCGCCGACCGTCGCCGGGTCCGTACCCGCGGCGGCCAGTACCTCGCCGAGACGATTCTCGGCGAGGTCGAGCGCTTCACGGCTCGCAGCATGCAGCGTCATTCTGGTCTACTTTCCCGCTCCGTTGGAGGCGCCCGCGGTCTCCAGCTCGGCAAGGAACCGGTCCACGGTGCCGTGACGGCGCGCGTCGTCCGCGAGCGACTCGCCGACGATGCGGCTGGCCAGCTCGACGGAGTTACGGCCGAGTTCGGCGCGCAGCTCGGCGATGATCTGCGCCTTCTGGGCCTGCAGCTGAGCCTGCCCCTGGGCGACGATGCGCTGGGACTCGGCTTCGGCCTCGGCCCGCAGCTCCGCCTTGATCTGCTCGGCTTCGAGCCGGGCGTCGTCGCGGATCTTCGCGGCCTCGGAACGGGCTTCCGCCAGCTGCGCCTTGTACTGCGCAAGGTTTTCTTCGGCTTCGGCCTGTGCCTTCTCGGCCCGCTCGATGCCACCCTCGATCAGCTTCGTCCGCTCTTCGTAGGTCGCCTCGAAACGCGGAACGACGTACTTCTTCAGAACGAACAGCAGCAGAAGGAAGGCGATGAACCCGAGGATGAGCTCGGGAACGTGCGGCACGATCGGGTTGGGCACCTCTTCGGAGGCCAACACCAATTCGGTCTTCAGCACAACGTCTCCTTAAGCGATGAGCGGAACTCAGCCTTAGGCGGAGGCGAGGAAGTAGATGACGATACCGATCAGCGCCAGAACCTCGGTCAGAACGAAGGTCGAGAAGGCGATGCTCTGCAGCTTGCCCTGGGCCTCCGGCTGACGGGCGGTGCCGTTGATGACGGCGGCGAAGATGAGACCCACACCGATACCGGGGCCGATCGCGCCGAGGCCGTAACCGATGGCGGCGAGACCCTTGTTGATGCTGACGGCCTCGGCAGCCTGCTGCGCAAGAACGATGTTGCTCACGTGCGTTTCCCTTCAAACTCGGTCCGCGCGACTCACGCGGATCGGGGGCTTTTGGTGTTCTCTCAGTGCTCCGACGCCAGCGCGGCGCCGATGTACCCTGCGGACAGCAGTGCGAAGATGAATGCCTGCAGGACCTGGATGAATGCCTCCAGGAAGGTCATCGCGATGGCGAAGAGGAACGCCACCGGCGACGCGACCTTCACGAGACCTTCGCCCTCGGTCAGCAGGAAGCTGCCACCGAGCGTGAAGACCATGATGATGAGGTGACCGGCGAACATCGCGGCGAACACCCGGATGGCCAGGGTGGCGGGGGCGATGAAGAACTTCTGCGCGAACTCGATGGTGGAGTACAGCGGCAGAACGAACCCGGGAATACCGGCCGGCGCCAGTTCCTTCTTCAGGTAACCCTTGAAACCGTGGCGCTTGAACCCGACGTAGTGGTACACCGGGTAAACGACAAGGAACGCGAGAGCGACCGGGAAGCCGATTCGCGCCATGGTCGGGAACTGGAAGAACGGAATGATCCCGAAGAGGTTGTTCACCAGCACGAAGCTGAACAGCCCCAGGATCAGCGGGATGAACGGCTTGAAGTCGGCCGAACCGATCTGCTCACGCGCGATGTTGTTGCGGCCGAAGTTGTAAATCGATTCGGCGATGAACTGTCCCTTGCCCGGGACGACCTTCAGCCGGCGCGAAGACACCATGAAGTAGGTGATGAGGATGATCAGGGAGATGACCACCAGCAGCATCGGCTTGGTGAAGCTCAACCAATAGCCGGAACCGAACAACGGCGGCAGGTTGAAGTCTTTGACACCGGGCGGCGCGAACTCCGCACCCTCGGCTAGTACCAGCGCGCCCACTGGGCTCCTTCCGGTTCTCCCGGCCGGCGTTCACTCCGCCGGGGGAATCGTCACGATCTGGACTTAACGTACCCGACACGTATCGGGCCGTCGGAGGCGGCCACCCCACGATGTGCTGAACACGGTTTCACGTTCCGCACACGAGGATTCTCGATGCAGTGCTCCCGGGAGACAGACGCCTACCAGCGGGTAACGAGGGACGATTCAACACCGTCGCCACACTGCTGTTCGGGGTTCGTCATCAGGAGCCGGCAGCCGAGGCCGCCGCCCATACGCGGACCATATCAGCAGGTACCGACGGGCCGTACAGGCGTACTACATTGCCCCTGATCGGCCGAGGACCTAGGTCCCGTCCCAGGTCAGGACCTGGGTCCCGAAATCAGCGGGAAGCCGGGATGATCGTCGGGATCTTGGTCTTGCGGAAGGCCGCGAACTCCACCGCGGCGGCCACGAGAATGGCGACGATCATGGTGACGCCCAAGGCCATCGGGTGGACCGAGTCCACTCCGCGCAGCAGGGTCAGCGCCCCGAAAAGAAGGATGAGCTTGAGTACGTAACCACCGAGAGCGATCACCATCACGAACATCGGGTCCAGCCCCGCGCTGAACCGCATCAGGCCCAGCGTCGCGAGAGCGGATCCGACGGCGAGCACGCCACCGATGGCCGAGCCGAGCAGACCCGGCTGTCCTTTGAGGATGGTGAACACCACGACGCACACGAGCACCGCGGGCGGGACCAGCTTCAGGGATGCCTTCATCATCGCGTTGGCCGCCTGCAGAACCACCTTGGCGTGGGGGTTCTCCTCCGCCTCGACGGTCTTCTCGGTCTCGCTCACAGAAAGCTCCCTGGTCGTCTCAGCCCGCCAGTGTAGGCCCGTGCGGATCGCGTCTTTCAGGCGGTCCGGTTCCGCGAACGCAGTCTGGGGATGACCGACACCAGTGTCGCCAGCAGGAAGCCGAATCCGACAATCCAGAAAACCGCGACACTGTCGAAGAGCGTCACCGAAACCGCGCCGAACGCGAGCAGGCCCGCCCACAAGTAGATGAGCAGTACCGCGCGGCGCTGCGAATGGCCGATCTCCAGCAGACGGTGGTGCAGGTGCATCTTGTCCGCGGCGAACGGGCTCTCGCCGCGACGGGTGCGGCGGACGACCGCCATGATCAGGTCGAGCATCGGCACGAACAGCACCGCGGCGACCACGACGAGCGGCGAGAGCAACGCGAGCGCGTCCTTGCCGCTGAACTGCGGATAGGGCACGCGGCCCGACGCGGACGTCGTCGCACCGGCCAGCATGAGCCCGATCATCATCGAGCCGGAGTCGCCCATGAAGATCTTCGCGGGCTGGAAGTTGTACGGCAGGAAGCCCAGACAGGCCCCGGCGAGCGTGGCCGCGATGAGGGCGGGCGGGTACGCGCCGACGTCGCCGCCCGAGGAGTCGAGCAGGCCGAGGGAGAACGAGCACGTCGCCGCCGCGGCGATGAAGCCGAGGCCGCCGGCGAGCCCGTCGAGGCCGTCGACGAAGTTCATCGCGTTGACCATGACGACCACCAGCACGACCGTCAGCAGCGCACCCTGGTTCTTGTCCAGCACCAGCACCTGGCCGAAGGACTCGCCGCCACCGCCCCACGGGACCCAGAACGACACCCACTGCACGCCGAAGATCACCAGGATCCCGGCGCACATGACCTGGCCCGCGAGTTTCGTCCAGGCGTCCAGCTCGAACCGGTCGTCGAGCGCGCCGATCAGGGAGATGACCCCCGCGGCGAGCAGGACACCCAGCGAGTCGAAGGAGAAGTCGAAGCCGCGGCTCAGCGCGGGCAGCTGGTGCGCGAGCCCCATCGCGGCGGCGACACCCAGGAAGATGCCGATCCCGCCCATCCGCGGGATCGGCGTGACGTGCACGTCACGGGCCCGCGGGTTGGCGATCGCCCCGATCCGGATGGCGACCCGGCGCACCACGCCGGTGAGCAGGAAGGTAACGGCCGCCGCGGTGAGGGCGACGAGGAGGTATTCCCGGATCGGGAGGCCTTGCGTGGGAGGCATGGTGCGTTACGCCGCCGAGGTCCAAGTCACCTGAACACGCTACCGCGCTCGGGGGATACGCCCGGACACGGTACTGACACCCGGTGAATCAGGCGAGTGACTCCGCGGGCACACCCAGTACTTCCGCGACCGCGGCACGGCTGACCGCGCCCTCCCGCAGGATGACCGGGTCGTCGCCGGTGAGATCGACCATCGTGGACGGAACGGGCTCACCGGACGAGCCACCGTCGAGATAGACCGCGACGCTGTCGCCGAGCTGGTCGACCGCTTCCTGCGCGGTGGTGGCGGGCGGGCGGCCCGAGACGTTGGCGCTGGAGACCGCCATCGGGCCGACGTCGCGGAGCAGTTCCAGCGCGACCGGGTGCAGCGGCATGCGCAGCATCACCGTCCCGCGCGACTGGCCGAGATCCCACTGCAGGCTCGGCGCGTGCGGAAGGATGATGGACAGGTCGCCGGGCCAGAAGGCTTCGATGAGCGCGCGTGCCTGCGGCGGTGTGCCGAGCACGAGTCCGTCCACAGTGGACCAGGAGCCGACGAGGACGCCGACCGGCATGTCCGGGCCGCGGTTCTTGGCCCGCAGGAGGGACTGGACGGCGCCGGCGTCGAAGGCGTCCGCGCCGATGCCGTAGACCGTGTCGGTCGGGAGGACGACGAGGCGGCTGGAGCGCACCGCGCTCGCCGCCGCGGCGAGCCCGTCGGCCCGCGTTTCACGCTTGCTGCAGTCGTACACCGCACTCATGGCAGAGGAGCCTAGCCTGCGGCCTCGTGAGTGGTAATGACGGTTAGAACCACCATTACCACTCACGAGCCCACTCGGATCAGAAGGCGAACGCGGTACAGACCGACGTCGCCGTCTTCGCCGGGTCGGCGATCGACGTCGCGGTCAGCTTGATGTGCGCGACGTGGTCACCGCCCGCGGCCCGCTTGGCGTGTGCCGTCGCCGACGACCGTCCGCCGAACGGGACGGTGGACAGCTCGTTCGGCAACCGCACCTCCCAGCCCTTCGCGCTGGTGGACGCGCTCAGGCGATAGGTGTCGGTGTCGTACGGCGCCGCCGCGCCCTTCGCGTCACCGGTGTTGAACACCGGGAACGAGCAGCTCGCGAGGCCGTTCTTGGCGAACGCCGGGGCCGAGGGCCACAGCGAGACACCCCTGGCCTGCGCCCCGGCGCCGTCGAGCGAGGCCACCGTGACGACGTAGGACAGCACGCCCTTGCGGTCGCGCTCGACGTCCGAGACCAGGAACTTCAGTCGGTTCGCCTGATCGGTGTACTCGTACTTGCTCGCCGAACCGGTGCCCGCCTTGAACGCGGCGTCGTTGAGCTGGCGGTAGTCGCCGATGGGGATCGGCACCGGGGTGCCGTCCGGCTTCTTGTAGTCGGTCATGCCGATGTCGGCCGGGTTCGCGTCGACGATCCATTCGAACGGCGCGTTGTCCTGGTTCTTGGTCTTCGCGATGAGGACACCGGAATCGGGCGCGAAGGAATCGCTGCCCATCCGGTCGACGACCTCGACGGTGTAATTGTTGTATCCGCCGCCGTCGCAGAACGGATCCTTCGAGCGATCGCATTTCGGCGAAAGGTCCCCGCCGGTCAACGCGATGTTGATCCCGCTGTACGCGCCCTGTCCCGGCAGAACCGAACGCGCGGTGATCCGCGCCGAAACCGGGCCGGACTTCGCGAGCTGGTTACGGTCGAGTTTGAGCACGTCTTCGGGGTCGATGATGTCGAGCTTCATCTTGGTGCGCAGCATGTGGTGCGCCCCCATCGAACCGCCCTGTGTCGCCGGGATCTGCCAGCGGGTGTGCGGTCCGCCCGGGCCGTTGAACGTGCCGCGGGACATCATCTCCCATGGCCCGGTGTACGACCGGGACGGCGGGACACCGAACGGGTTGTTGTAGTTGTCGCCGATGCCGAGAATGTGGCTGAATTCGTGCGCGTAAACGGCCTGTCCCGAGCTTTCGGCCTGGGTCGAGGAGCCGGTGACCGCGTTCGGCCAGATGCTCGACGCGGATTTCCACGACGTCCACGGAACGTACCGGGTGGACGCGGCGTTCGGCATTCCTTCGACACCGGGACCGAATTCGTCGGGGACGTTGCCCGGTTCGCCGAATTTCATCACACCGAATTCCTGCCAGGTCGAACTCTCGTCCTGACCGGCGGAAAGATAGAAGATGAAGTCGAACTGCTTGGCGACGTCACCGACGTCGGCCCGCCAGGCCGCGCCCGCGTCGGCGCGCAGGTCACGCTTGCAGTTCGCGGTGGGCGGGCAGGCGTCGGGCTGGAACTCCATGCCGTACTCGAAGGACTTGCCCGGCAACCGGTACGGCCCGAACGCGGTCAGTTCGACGCCCAGCCTGCCGCCGGAGTCCTCCATCCAGTATTCGTTGATCGTGTGGCCGTGGTTGAGCGCCTGCGGCTTGTTGAGGAAGTCCTGATAGAACTTCGCGACGCCGTCCCTCGGGATACCGCTGGCGGCGGGACCGGGGTTGCCGAACACCGTCGAGTGCGGGGCCTGCGTGACGGCGAATTCCTGATCCGGGTAGTCCGCGAGCACCACGGCGCCCTTGAACATCCGTTTCGTCGGCTTCAGCGCGGGATCGGCCCAGTTGGTGCCGGGCGGCTTGCGGTAGTCGTCCCACGTCATGTGGTCCTGGTTCTCCCAGGTCGACCCGTCGATCGGGGCAGGCCAGCCTCGCACGGGCGCCGCGGCGGACGCGGGCTGGGCGACGAGGCCCGGCAGCAGTACGGCGGTGGCGAGGACGGCGAGTGTTCTGAGTGGGGTTCGTCGGAGAGACGATCGCATCGGGGTACACCTCCCAGTCGGACCGCCGATCAGGCGGCCTTGGTCGACGTTAGGAGGTGGGCTTTGCCCTGGGCACCGCCGGAAGTCGTGAGTCCCGCTAACTACCCGCTCCGCTTTCTCGCGTTTCGTCCTCTGGATGCGGTAGTTGCACGCGCAAGTACCGCATCCAGAGGACGAAACGCGAGGGAAAGGACGTCAGGAGACGCGCAGGGCGGTGACGAACCGAGGGCGTCCCGCGAGGTCGACGTGCCCCTGGACGTCGGTCAGCACCCGGCGCGCCCGGACCAGTGCTGGGACAGCGGAGCCGTGCGTGTCGTCGTGCTCGATCGCCATCCCGCCGGTCGGCCGCAGCAGCCGCGCGGCGGCGGCGATCGCGTGCCGGATCACCGCCAGGCCGCTCTCCTCCGCGAACACCGCCCGCGCCGGGTCGTGCTCGGCGACCTCCGGCGGCACCGGCGTCCCCTCCGGCACGTACGGCGGATTGCACAGGACCAGGTCGACGAGCCCGTCGAGTTCGGCGAACATCGTGCTGTCCGCGACATCGCCGGAGTACAGCCGGATGGGGGTATCCCCAGCGTCGGCGTGCACGTCGGCGTTGTGCCGGGCCCAGGCGAGCGCCTGCGCGTCGATGTCGACGGCGTAGACGACGGCGTCCGGCCGCGCGTGCTGCACGGCCAGCGCCAGCGCGCCGGAGCCGGTGCACAGATCGACCACGACCGGGTACTCGCGCCCGTGCAGCAGTTTGAGGCCCCATTCCAGGAGCAGTTCGGTCTCCGGGCGCGGGACGAACACCCCGGCGCCGACGTTGACCGTGATGTCGCCCAGCGCGGCCCATCCGGTCAGGTACTGCAGGGGGATCCGTTTGGCGCGCTGGTTCACCAGCTGGCCGATCGCGTCGATGACCGGCGGGTCCACCAGCGGAACCATCGGCAGGCGGCCGCGGTCGACGCCGAGGACATGGGAGGCGATGATCTCCGCGTCCGAGCGCGGTGACGCCACACCGGCCTCGGTGAGGATCCGGGTCGCTTCCATGATGGCGAGGCGCAACGGCTGCCGGTTCACTGATGTTCCTTCACAGAGTCAAGCCTGACACACGAGGCACGCGTGCCGGGGTCGATACACGCGGGCTCAGGGTATCGATTCCCTTCAGCGCACCCGCCACGAGAGCGACGACAACGTCAGCGCCGCTTCGGCCACTCGCCGCGCGAGGTCGGTCTGAAGGCTCTTCGTCGCCGAAGCGATCCACTCGTCGACGTTCTTTACGCCGATATCGCGGTACTCGACGGCCTGAAGCAGCATCTCGAGCTTGTCGGCGTCGCGCGCGTACAGGGCCTCCGGGCTCTGCGCGGTTTCGTACTCCTCGACGGCGTCTCGCACCGAGTCACGGGCGGCGGCGGGCAGGGCCGACGTCTGCGCCGCGGTGATCGCCCGCGGGTCCGGCTTCTCGACGAAACCCTTGATCGTATGCGGGAGGTCACCGGTCCGCGTCTCCTGCGTGTCGTGCCAGAGCGCGAGGTACGCCGCCCGCGCCGGGTCGGCGCCGCCCTCGGCAGCCAGCAGCCCGGCCAGCTGCGCGACCCGCGTGGTGTGCTCGGCGACGGATTCGGGATCGCGGACCCCGGCCTGCCACCAGCCCGCCCGCCGGATCCGCTTGAGCACGCCGAGTTCGAATCCGAATCTGGCCAGGGCTTCCACGCTGCTCCCTACGCGTCGACGACGAGATATCCGGCCAGTGTCCCCCGCCGCTGCCGGAGCGTGTCGATCCGGTCGTCCATCTCGGCCAGTTCACGGCGGATCTCCGTCACCACCGTCGGGCACAGGTCCAGTTCCGGGAGTTCCCCGTTCGCGCAGGGCAGCACCTTGGCGATGACCTGGGTGCTCAGCCCGGCCCCGAGCAGCGCGCGGATCTGCCGCACGGTGGTGACCGCGTCGTCGTCGAAGGTGCGGTAGCCGTTGAAGTCGCGCCGCGAGACCAGCAATCCCTGCTCTTCGTAGTAGCGCAGCAGCCGCTGGCTCACGCCGGTGCGGCGGGAGAGCTCGCCGATCAGCATGTGACCCCCATCATCCGTGGTTGACCTTCACATCGATGTCAGTACTTAACGTCGCCGGCATGACGAATCATTTCGCCCACGTCGTCCGCGGTTCCGGCCCCGGCCTGCTGCTCGCCCACGGTGGCGGCGGCAGCGTCGAGGGCAACTTCGGCGCCATCCTCGACGACCTCGCGCGCACCCACACCGTCGTCGGCCCCGACTATCCCGGTTCCGGGGCCACGCCGCGCGCCACCGGCCCGCTGGACCTCGACTCCGTCGCCGACGAACTCGTCGCCATCGCCGTCGACGCCGGGCTCGAACGCTTCGCGATCCTCGGCTACTCACTGGGTACCGGCGTCGCCGTGCGGATCGCGACCCGGCACCCCGAACGTGTCACCGGCCTCATCCTGACCGCCGGGTTCACGAAGCCGGACAACCGGCTCCTGCTGGCCGTCGACATCTGGCGCGAGCTGCTGGACGGCGACCGCAGGCTGCTGGCGAAGTTCCTCACCTTCGCCGCCACCGGCGAGCGGCATCTGAACTCCCTCACCCCGGCCGAACTCGAAGCCGCCATCGACGGGCTGGCCGGGTACATCCCGGTGGGCAGCCCCGAGCACGTCGGCCTGGTCGCCGGCGTCGACACCCGCGCCGAGCTGGCCGGGATCTCGGTCCCGGCTCTGGTCATCGCCACGACACAGGACGGCCTCGCCCCGCCCGCGCATTCCCGCGAACTCGCGGCCGGGATCCCGGGTGCCGAACTGATCGAAATCGAGGCCGGACACGGCATCGGCGTCGAGGCCCGCGACGAATGGCTCGCCGCGATTCAAAAGTTCCTCCACGCAAGTGTTAGAGAGGGTACGAACTGATCACCCTGCGGAATCTTCTAAGGTGACGCGGGTGAAGATCCGGGAAATCCGACTGACCCTCGGCGTGTTTTTCGTCGCCCTCGGGGTGTTACTCGTGCGTTTCCTGGTGCCGCGCCCGATCGGTATGGCGGACAACGGCGACGGCTGGCGGATTCTGTGCCAGCTCGGCGCCCGAGAACTCGACAGGCCTTCGGAGTACTTCGTCCGCTTCTCCTACGGCCCCGCCCCGGCCTGCAACAGCGAGTACATCTCCAGCCAGAGCTGGATCGACAAGATCGCCAGTGAGATCGGGCAGTTGCTCGGTTCGTCCGCGATCCTGAACCTGCTCGTCCTGGGTGTGCTGGGCTGTCTGCTGGTCGCGGGCGGGATCGCCGCGATCGTCGTCGGCCTCCGCCTTTCGGTCCGGAACAGCGTCATCGCCACGGTCGCGCTGCTGCTGGTCGCCGCGGATTCGGCCTTCTTCGGGTACTTCGCCTCCGTGCTGAGCGAGGGCGCCGCGTTCGTCGGGATGCTCCTGCTCGCCGGCGGGCTCCTGCTGATGCACCGCACCGGGCCGTGGCGCTACACCGGCGCCGCGGTCACCGTGCTCGGCGCGATGATCGGGATCAACGCGAAGTCGCAGACGCTGCTGCTGATCCCGCTGTTCGCGCTCGCGCTGCTGTTCGTCCGCCCGCCGGGCGCCCGGGGCCTGGCGCGGTGGGCGCTGCCGCTGGCCGTCCTCGCCGTAGTCGGCACGGGTACCGCGCTGGTGCAGGGCGCGGGCGATTCGGCCAACGCGGAATACCGCGAGGCCAACATGTACCACGTCGTGTTCAACGGGATCGTGGACGGCAAGCACGACACCACCGGCGATCTCGCCGCGCTGGGGCTCCCGCCGGAGTTCGCGAAGTACGTCGGGACGGGCTGGTGGAGCGCGAACGCGGCCTGGCGCTCCCCCGAGTACGCCCAGTACCGCGACAAGATCAGCCGCCGCAATGTCGCCCAGTACTACCTGGAGCATCCGGTGCGTGTGGTCGAGATGCTGCACCGGTCCGCGCAGGAGACGCTGACCGCGCGGGTGCCGAACCTGGGCAGCTTCGGCGAACACGCCGGGCAGCCGCCGCTCGCCAAGGAGTACCGGATCCCGGTCCTGTCCGGATTCACCGGCTGGATCGCACCGCTCGGCCTGTTCGCCCTGCTGCCGATCTGGCTGCTCATCGGCTGGGCGGGCTTCCGCGCCTTCCGCAACCGCACCGGCCGCCGCGACGTCGGCATCGTGGTGCTGATGTTCCTGTTCTTCGCGATGGGCCAGATCCTGGTCTCCGGCCTCGCGGAAGGCATCGAGAACATCAAGCACCAGCAACTGACGATCTACCCGACCCTCCTGGCCGCCGCCTTCGCCGCGCTCTCGTTTCTGCCGCGGCGCAAAGAGGAGCCGCCGGTCGTCGAGGAACGCGAGCCGGAGACGGCGTCCGTCTCGGGCTGACGCTCATCGTGCCGGTACCCAGAATCCGACGAAGCTGCCACACGCGACCTTCGCACCCGTGAGCTTCTCCTGGATCCGCTTCTCCACGCCGCTCAAGGCGATCGTCGGCGCGTCCGGGGCCACGGCATCGGGCACCGGAAGGCCGGCGGTCAGCGAAACGGCCTTGACCGTCTGGAACAGCACGAGATAGTTCCCTTCCCGGTCAAGGCGTTCCGCGGCCTCGACCATCCTTTCCGGACTGTCGCCGGTCAGCTCCATGGGCAGCGGCCAATCCAGCGGGAAGGGATTGCGCACCCCGAAAACCGGTGCCACGAAAGGATCCTTCGTCAGTTCCCCCTGTGGCCTGTCCGCGTACGGCGCTTTGTCATGCGCGGACAACAAGAGCAGAGCGACGAGTACGAACGTGACGGCGGCGAGTGCGGCACCTGCGATCTTGGGCGGCCGCGGCGGATCTGGGGGCACCACGGCTTCCAGCACGCCCAGCGCGAAGATCCCGGCGAGCAGCCCCGGAAATGGATAGCCCCACGACAGGGCGGCCATCCAGCCGAGAGCGGCGATCGACAGGTACCGCCACGGCAGCCGTCTTCGGACGACGGCGGCGACGCACGTCGCGGTCGCGACGCGAAGCCACCGGCCGAATTCGCCGAGGTGTTCCCGGGCGGACCAAGCCACAGCGAGGCCCTCACCCCAGGTCTGCTGCCCACCGGAAAGCTGCGCGATCGCCGAACGCAGTCCCCCGGCGACCGTGACCATGCCGAAGTAGAGCGAGGGCGCCGCACCGAGCACGAGAAGATCACCGAGCAGACGCGGCACTTTCTTCGACTGAGCGGCAGGGTGGAACAGCAGGATCAGCAGCCCGATCGGTGCGGCGAAGAGGAAACTCTGTTTGACGATGACCGCGAAGCCGATGCAGAACAGGCCGAGCCATCGTCGCCATCGTGAATCCGAGCGCAGCCCGCTGTCGACCAGCCACCAGCCGACCGCGACGAGGAAGACGCCGTCGACGGTGTGCCAGGCCATCAGCGGGTAGGTGTTCAGGCTGACCAACGCGGCGGTGAAGACCAGCCCGGTCCGCAGCGGCCCCCACTCCAGCGGCGAAGTCCCGGTCAGGAACGCGGCGAGCGCGAACGTGGCGACGGTCAGTTGCACCATCATCACGAAACTCGACCCGATCATCAGCGGCGCCGGGACGAGCCGGTCGACCAGATGCAGATAGGCGGATCCGAACGGCCTCGGCCCGAGGAAATCGACCTGCGGAAGCTCGCCGTGCAGGACGCGCCACATCTGGGCGAGCACGAATCCCTGATCGGTCGGGTTGAAGCCGAACCGGCCGACCCTGGCGACGACGGACACGCTGAGCAGGACGATTCCGATGCCGAGCACGAAGGCACGCGGAACACGTTTCCGGCTTTCCGGAAACGATCTTTCCGCGACGTTCACGTCGGAAACACGCGTCATGAATTCGCGTCCCCCAAGGCAGGGCTCCTCATCGCCAAGGGACCGCAGCGGAAGCGGGGAATCCACGACAGGCCCGATCGGCACCCGTCCCACGGCGCCCGTAGGCTGAACGCACCTGTTGTCGCCGAAGGGCCAGCGAAAGAGCCATGGATCTCCGAGAAACGGAAGTCGTCACGCGGATATCCGCAAATATCGATACCGATGATTTCGCGGCGGCTGCCGCGCTCGGCGAGCGCTTGATCACCGAGTTCAAGGCCACCGAGCTGGAGATCTGCCGGGCCGACCCCGAGGGCGGCTGGACGGGCTACTCGGTCTCCGTCGGTTATCGCACCGCGCCCGCCGACGGCGAAGAACCCGCCGGCACCCTGCGTCGTGCCGCGATACCGGCGCTTTTCCACTTCGGTCTCAATGCGGAATTCTTCGAAATCCACGGAACACCCGAAACCGGCCAATACGGAAGCTACGACGCTTACGACACCCCGGCCGACGGCTACACGCTCTATTCACTCATGGCGGCCGTCGGCGGCACCGATCCGCGCGAACCCGCCTACGTCCCCCGGCACGATTTCACCCCGCGCGCGGAAACCGACGTCATCTCGCGGGTGCACCTTTACGTCCCCACCGACGACCTGAGCTTGGCCGTGGCGCTGTGCGACCGGCCCGCGGCCGACCTTTCGGCGTCGCTGATCCGGATCAGCACGGACGCTGGTCCGTGCGAAGCGGTGCTGTTGTCGGCTTTTCCCGCTGTCGCGGGAGAAACCGGCGAAGAGGCGCTCGACCGGGTCACGAACGAGGTGACCGAGCGGCTCTCCGAGGTGAGCATGTCCGTCCGGGCCATCCACACCGGCTTGGAAGACGACCCGTTCTACACCGAACCCGGCTAGGCCGTGCGGGCGGCGAGAGACGCCAGGCGTTCCACCTCGGTGCGCCGCTGATCGCTGAACGTCCGCTCGGCCGCGGGGCGGAGCCGCCACCGAAGGATCGCGAGCACCTCCGCGAGTTCGTGCTCGTCGAACAGAAGCGTCGACAGAAGGGCTTGCCGTGCCTCGCGCAGCCTGCCGAGTTTCGCCACGAGGCCGGGCGAAGAAGCGTTCTCCAGCAACACATCCAGCACCCACAGCACCAGTTCCCGCGGCGCGATCCACCAGGATTCGGTGAGCTGTTCTCCACAGAACAAGAAGTATCCGAGCGGTGATCGTCCCGGCATGAGTTCGGTGGAATCCCAGTTCAGCTCCGCCCACCAGTCCGCGTACCGGGCCAGTTCGGCGATACGCGGAAGCATCCAGTCGGCCAGGCCGCCCGCGGCGACCGCGCTTTCGGCCGCGGCGTAGAGCTCCGTGCGCAGCACCCGGACGAGTTCCGGTGCCCGCTCCTCGAACAAGCCGACCCCGAACAGGGTGATGCCCCGGTACTCGACCAGCTCGGCCTTCAGCCCGGGATCGGTCACGTGCTCGATGAGCACGTCGATGACCCAGCCGATCACCCCGCTCGAGGCGTTCCACCAGAAATCCGGGTGAGACGGCTCGGCGGTGTCGAGGTAGATGTCGCCGGACAACGGCCGTCAGCCCGCGTGAGCGGCGAGCCGTTCCTCGCGGTCCGCGGTGATGAGCGCGTCCAGCACACCGTCGAGGTCGCCGTCGAGGACCTGGTCCAGGTTGTACGCCTTGTAGTTCACCCGGTGGTCGGCGATGCGGTTCTCGGCGAAGTTGTACGTGCGGACCCGCTCGGAGCGGTCGACGGTCCGGACCTGCGAGCGGCGCGCGTCCGACGCCTTCGCGGCGGCCTCCTCCTCGGCGATCGCCTGAAGGCGGGCCTGCAGCACCTGCAGGGCGCGGGCCCGGTTCTGGATCTGCGACTTCTCGTTCTGGCACGAGACGACCACACCGGTCGGGAGGTGCGTGATCCGCACGGCCGAGTCGGTGGTGTTCACGCTCTGGCCGCCGGGGCCGGAGGACCGGTAGACGTCGATCCGCAGGTCGTTCGGGTCGATCTCGACCTCGACGTCCTCGGGTTCGGGGTAGATGAGCACGCCGGACGCGGAGGTGTGGATGCGGCCCTGCGATTCGGTGGCGGGCACGCGCTGCACGCGGTGCACCCCGCCTTCGAACTTCAGCCGGGCCCAGACACCGTCGACGTCGGCCGAACGGCTCTTGATGGACACGGTGACGTCCTTGAAGCCGCCGAGGTCCGAGTCCACCGAGTCGAGGACTTCGGCCTTCCAGCCGTGACGCTCGGCGTAGCGCAGGTACATGCGCAGCAGGTCGCCGGCGAACAGCGCCGACTCCTCGCCGCCTTCACCGGATTTGATCTCCATGACCACGTCGGACCCGTCGTACGGGTCGCGCGGCACGAGAAGCTCGGAGAGTTTGGCCTCGAGTACGGGGATCTTGGCGGTGATCTCCTCGGCCTCGGCCGCGAAGGCGGCGTCTTCCGAGGCGAGTTCCTTCGCCGCTTCGAGGTCTTCGCGGGCGGCGTCTAGCTCACGGATCGTCTTGACGACCGGGCTCAGCTCCGCGTACCGGCGACCGAGCTTGCGTGCGCGCGCCTGGTCGGCGTGCACGGACGGGTCGGCCAGCTGCTCTTCCAGCTGGGCGTGCTCTTCGAGCAGACCCTTCAGCGAACTCGAATCCACCACTCCACCTCTCAACGGCCTGGACGGACAAAAAACCATGAAAAACGGCGCCCACCCGGACATGCGGGTAGGCGCCGTCGTTCAAGCTACTTGGCGTCTTCGGCCTTCTTGCGCTTGCCGTAGCGAGCCTCGAAGCGCGCGACGCGGCCGCCGGTGTCCATGAGCTTCTGCTTGCCGGTGTAGAACGGGTGGCAGTTCGAGCAGATCTCGACGTGGAGGTTGCCGGAGGTCTTGGTGCTGCGCGTGGTGAATTCGTTGCCACAGTCACAGTTGACGTGCGTGACCACGTACTCGGGGTGAATACCGCTCTTCATGGTGTCCTCTCTCGTTGGCCCCGGGTCCCCAGTGCGGGGTGAACCGGTGCCGGACTTCAGCGGATGATTTTGCCAGATGCGCTGGCAGTGGGGTTAACGCACCCCTCCCCCGGCGTATTCCATCACGTTGAGTTATCAACTATCGACGCCTGGTTGTACGAAATTTGTATTCGTTCACGGGACGGTCCTCCAGTTGGTTATTCCTCAACAGGAGGTACTGATCATGCGCACCATCCTCGCCAAGGTGGCGAAGCCGGCGTCCGTCGCCGCGCTGGCCATCGCGGCTCTCGCCATCGCTCCCGTGGCCGGGGCCGCTCCGGCCGCCCCCGAAACGGGCGCCGTCATCACCGCCGCCGACATCAACCCGGCGGCCGGCACGTTCACCACGGTGCCCGAAGGCGACTTCGCGATCCAGGGCGCCGGGGACGGCACGCCCGCCGGCGCCGTCCAGTGGTTCAAGAACCACGCCGGTTCCACCGCGTACCAGGGCCTCTGCGAGAAGGCCGTCGAGAACGCCTACGGCACCACCGGCGTCTGGGCCTCGGCCAACGCGCACTGGAACGGCGCGAGCCCGAAGCACACGACCGGGACGCCACCGAAGGGCGCCTTCGTGTACTGGAACATCAGCCAGTGGGGCCACGTCGGCATCGCCGACGGCTCCGGCGGGATCTACGCCTCCAGCATCGGCGGCAAGATCGGCCACGCTTCGAGCGTGCACTACTTCAACAACTACCGCGGCTGGACCCCCGCGGCCGTCCCGCACCGCTGAGCCCTCGGGCTCGTGAGTGGTAATGACGGTTAGAACCGTCATTACCACTCACGAGCCCGCCGGCCAGGCTGCCAGCCAGCGCCTTGTCGCGCGCGGTGACGTGAGCCGCACCAACGGCACCGCCGGATCGTTCTCCCACTCGCGGATCGTGCGCCGTTTACGGGCGAAGGACCGGAAGTGCCAGGCGATGATCGAGTCGCCTGAAAGCACTCCTCGTACCGTTTCGACGTTGCCGTTGCAGATCCGGCGGCGGGTGACACAGCGCATCACCGTCCGCCGCACCAGCCTGCTCAGTGAAACCCAGCGCGGGTAGTCCAGCGCCACGACCAGTTCGGCGCGAGGCAGCGCGATGTCACGCCATTGGGAGAACATGCCGTCGATGATCCAGTGCTCCTTGGCGACCAGCAGGGCGATCCGGCGGCGCTGCTCCTCGGTGGGCACGGCCACCCAGCCTGGCCGCCAGGCGAGATCGTCGTCCACCGAATGCCAGGGCGACCCGGTATGTGCCGCCAGTCGCCGGGCGAGTGTCGTCTTCCCCGAACCGGTGACGCCGTAGACCACGATCCGATCAGGCAGCGAACTCACGGCGCCGTCCCCTCAGCCGAAGTACATGAAGGCCCCCTTCCTTGAGTCAGGCGCAAGGAAGGGGGCCTTCATGTACTTACCAGACCGAAGATCAGTCGTCGTCGTTCGAGCCGAGGGCCGTCTTCGAGACCTGCATGAGGAACTCGATGTTGGTCTTCGTCTTGCGCAGTCGCGAGATGAGCAGGTCTATGGCCTGCTGCGAGTCCAGCGCGTGCAGCACCCGGTGCAGCTTGTGGGTGACCGCGAGCTCGTCCGGCGAGAGCAGCAGGTCTTCCTTGCGGGTACCGGACGGGTTGACGTCCACCGCGGGGAACACCCGGCGCTCGGCGATCTTCCGGTCGAGCTTGAGCTCCGCGTTACCGGTGCCCTTGAACTCCTCGAAGATGACCGTGTCACCGGTGGACCCGGTCTCGACCATCGCCGTGGCGAAGATCGTGAGCGAGCCGCCGTTCTCGATGTTGCGCGCCGCGCCGAGGAAACGCTTCGGCGGGAAGAGCGCGGTCGAGTCGACACCACCGGAGAGGATCCGGCCGGAAGCCGGGGCCGCGAGGTTGTACGCACGGCCGAGGCGGGTGATCGAGTCGAGCAGCACGACGACGTCGTGGCCCATCTCGACCAGGCGCTTCGCCCGCTCGATCGACAGCTCCGCGACCGACGTGTGGTCGGACGGCGGGCGGTCGAAGGTCGAGGCGATGACCTCTCCCTTCACCGACCGCTGCATGTCGGTGACCTCTTCCGGACGCTCGTCGACGAGGACGACCATCAGGTGGCACTCGGGGTTGTTCGTGGAGATCGCGTTCGCGATGTCCTGCATGATCGTGGTCTTACCGGCCTTCGGCGGCGACACGATCAGTGCACGCTGTCCCTTGCCGACCGGCATCACCAGGTCGATGACGCGGGTGGTGAGCTTGTGCGACTCGGTCTCGAGACGCAGGCGCTCGTTCGGGTACAGCGGGGTCAGCTTGGTGAAGTCGGGGCGGCGCTTGGCCTCGTCCGGCTCCAGGCCGTTGATCGAGTCGACGCGCACCAGCGGGTTGAACTTCTGCCGCTGCTGCTCACCGTCACGCGGCTGGCGCACGACACCGGTGATGGCGTCACCGCGGCGCAGGCCGTACTTGCGGACCAGCGAAAGCGAGACGTACACGTCGTTCGGCCCGGCGAGGTAGCCCGAGGTACGCACGAACGCGTAGTTGTCGAGCACGTCCAGGATGCCCGCGACGGGCAGGAGGACGTCGTCCTCGCGGATCTCCGTGTCGGGCGAACCGCCCTGCTCGCGGCCCCCGCCGGAACCCCGGCGGCGACGGTCGCGGAAGCGACGGCCGCGACGGCCGCCTTCCTCGTCGTCGTCACCCTGCGGGTTCTGGCCCTGACGCTGGCTGTTGTCCTGGCCGCCCTGCTGGTTGCGCTGGCCCCGGTTGTCCTGGCCCCGGTTGTCCCGGTTGCCATCACGGTTGCCGTCGCGGCCGCCGTCCCGGTTGCCCTGGCGGTCGCCGCGGTCGTTGCGCTCGTTGCGGTCGCCACGTTCGTTGCGCTCGCCACGCTCACGCTGGTCGCCGCGTTCCCGCTGCTCCCCGCGCTCACGCTGCTGGCCACCCTGGTCGGGCGAGCCCGCGGCGCGGTTGGAGCCACGACGACGACGGCTGCGGCCGCCCTCTTCCTGCTGCGGCTGGCCGTCCTGCTGCCCGTTCTCCTGCTGGGCGGGCCGCTCGGCGGACGGCGCGGAGCCGTTCTCCGAAACCTTCTCCGCCTTCTCGGCGCGCGGGGCTTCGGCCGGAGCGGCTTCCGCCTTCGGCGCGTCGGTCTTCGGCGCGTCGGCCTTCGGGGCCTCGGCCTTGGGAGCTTCGGCCTTGGGAGCCTTCCGTGGTGCTTCGATCCCCTCGAGCGGAAGCGTTTCGCTCGCCGCGGCGGGGGACTTGCGCTTGGTCTTGCCCTGGCGTTCGCGAATGGCCGCGATCAGGTCGCCCTTACGCATACCCGTCGTCTCGCCGATGCCGAGGTCCCCAGCGATCGAGCGCAGTTCGGCGACGGTCTTGCCGGTCAATCCGCCGACCGTGCGCTTGGGAGCGACGACGCCGTTCGACTCGGCGGCGCCACCTTCGACGTCGCTCAAAAGATCGGTGTTGCTCACAAATGTCCTTCCTGACCGATCCACGCCTCCAGGTGGATCAGCGGACCGCCGCTCGCGTCCGATTGCGAAACGGCGTAATTGGCCCCCGATACGGGCGAGCAACTCCTCGGCCGTGTTGAACACAGCTAGAAGGCCTCCAGCACAGGGGTTTGCGTCCTCCAAATGGAGGAAGCGGAATTCGGCACCGCCGGAACCGGGAACCCGCCTGCGTCCCTCCGCCACTCCCGTTTGCCAGACGGTGTGCGGAACTGGCGGATCAACGAAGGATGCGGGCCAAGGATGTCACTGTTCACCTGGACCGGCACCGGGTGCGGAAACGCACGGTGATCGAACGCCCCCGAGGGTAGACCGCGCCACGGCCCCGTGCAACAACCACCCCCCGCGTGGCGGTCCGGGGCTCCCGCACGTGACCGAGGCTTTACTGAGCCGCAACCTGAACGCCGCCCGGATCGATCGGCAGCTCGGTGACGTCGAAAGATGTAACGTCGACAGCGGCCGGGAGTATTCCGCCGGTGGTCAGCGCGAGCACGGTCGGACCGGCCCCGGAGATGGCCGCCGCCACCCCTTCGGCCCGCAGCGCGCGCACCAGTTCACTGCTCGCCGGGTACGCGGATGCCCGATAGTGCTGATGGAGCCGATCTTCGGTAGCGGAGAGCAACAGGTCGGGGCGCGCCGTGAGCGCGTGGACCGCGAGCGCCGCACGGCCCGCGGTGAACGCCGCGTCGGCATGCGGGACCCGGTCGGGCAGCAGCCCGCGCGTCGCGTCGGTCGAGGACCGCAACGCCGGGATCGCCACCACGGGCCGGATGTCGTGATGCGGCTGGAGTCGTTCGGCGCGGAACCGCTCGCCTTCGTTCCAGGCCACCACGAAGCCGCCCAGCAGGCTCGCCGCGGCGTTGTCGGCGTGTCCCTCGAACTCGGCCGCCAGCTGCAGCGCGTCGTCGTCCAGGGCCTTCTCCGCCAGCGCGTACGCGGCCGCGACACCGGTCACGACGGCAGCCGCCGACGAGCCGAGGCCGCGGGCGTGCGGGATGGCGTTGAAGCAGCGCAGGTGCAGGCCGGGCGGCCGGAGCCCGAGATGCTCGCAGCCCCGCCGGAAAGCACGCACGACCAGGTGCGATTCGTCGGTCGGCACGTCGTCCACGTCACCCGCGCCGGCGTCGATCACTTCGATCTTGAGCCCGGCGTCGGTGATCCGGAGTTCGACCTTGTCGTACAGCGCCAGCGCGAGACCCAGCGTGTCGAACCCCGGGCCGAGGTTCGCCGAAGACGCCGGGACGGTGACCTTGAGCAGCGTCATCGCAGGTCCAGCGCGGCGGCGACGGCGGTCGGGTCGACGGCGAGCGGCTCGACCTCGACGTTGCCCTCCAGCGCCGTGGCCGGGTCCTTGAGGCCGTGCCCGGTGACGGTGCAGACGACGGTGGAGCCCTTCGGCAGGCGGCCGTCGGCGGCCGTGGCGAGCAGGCCCGCGACGCTGGTCGCCGAGGCGGGCTCGACGAACACGCCCTCCTTGCGGGCGAGCAGGCGATACGCCTCGAGGATCTTCTCGTCGGTGATCGCTTCGAACAGCCCGGCGGAGGCGTTCTTCGCCTTCATCGCGCCGTCCCAGGAAGCGGGGCTGCCGATGCGGATCGCGGTCGCGATGGTGTCCGGATCGGCCACCGGCTCGCCGTGCACGAGCGGCGCGGCGCCCGCCGCCTGGAAACCGAACATCCGCGGGGTGTTCTTCACCACACCGTCGCCCGCGTACTCGGAATAGCCCGCCCAGTACGCGGTGATGTTGCCCGCGTTGCCGACCGGGAGACAGTGGATGTCGGGTGCCCGGCCGAGCGCGTCGCAGATTTCGAACGCGGCCGACTTCTGGCCGGCGATGCGCACCGGGTTGACCGAGTTGACCAAGGTCACCGGGTAGTCGATCGCGGTCTTCTGCGCCAGTTCGAGACAGTCGTCGAAGTTGCCGTCCACCTGCAGGATCCGCGCGCCGTGCAGCACGGCCTGGGCGAGCTTGCCCATCGCGATCTTGCCCTGCGGGACGAGCACCGCGCAGGTGAGCCCGGCACGCGCCGCGTAGGCCGCGGCCGACGCCGAGGTGTTGCCCGTGGAGGCGCAGATGACCGCCTGGAGCCCGCTGGCGAGCGCGTGCGTGATGGCCACGGTCATCCCGCGGTCCTTGAACGACCCGGTCGGGTTCGCCCCTTCGACCTTGAGGAAGACCTCGCAGCCGGTGAGTTCCGAAAGGTGCGGCGCGGGCAGCAACGGGGTGTTGCCCTCGCCGAGGGTGATCACCTTCGCGCCGGACGGGACCGGGATCCGGTCCGGGTAGGCCTGGATGATTCCTGGCCATGGTTGGGGAATCACTGGTCTTCGCCTTCCACCCGCATCACACTGACGACCTGGTTCACCACATCGAGCTTGGCAATGTCGTCCACAGTGGACCGCAGTGCCGCGTCCGGCGCCAGGTGGGTGACGACGACCAGGCTGGCCGTGTCGTTGGCGTCCCGCTGCCGCACCGCGGCGATGCTGACGCCGTGCCCGGCGAACGCCTGGGCCACCTGGGCGAGGACGCCCGCTCGATCGGCCACGTCGAGACTGACGTGGTACCGCGTCGGCGTCTGGCCCATCGGCCTGACCGGGAGCGCGGCGTGCGCGGATTCGCGCGGGCCACGGCCGCCGACGACCCGGTTTCGAGCCACCGCGACGAGGTCGCCGAGCACGGCACTCGCGGTCGGCGCGCCACCGGCGCCCTGACCGTAGAACATCAGCTCACCGGCGGCGTCGGCCTCGACGTAGACGGCGTTGTACGCGCCGCCGACCCCGGCGAGCTGGTGGTTGCGCGGGATCATCACCGGATGCACGCGCGCCGAAACGGATTCGGTGCCGTCGTCGGAGGTGACGCGCTCGCAGATGGCGAGCAGTTTCACCGTGCGGCCCAGCACCTTCGCCGCGGCGAGGTCCGACGCGGTGACGTCGGCGATGCCCTCGCGGTGCACGTCGGAGGCCGTGACCCGGGTGTGGAACGCGAGCGAGGCGAGGATCGCGGCCTTGGACGCGGCGTCGTAGCCGTCGACGTCGGCCGTCGGGTCCGCCTCCGCGTACCCGAGCCTGCTGGCCTCTTCCAGCGTTTCCGCGTAGCCCGCGCCGGTGGAGTCCATCGCGGAGAGGATGAAGTTGGTGGTGCCGTTGACGATGCCCATCACGCGGGTGATGCGGTCACCGGCCAGCGATTCGCGCAGCGGGCGCAGCAACGGGATCGCCCCGGCCACCGCCGCCTCGAAGTACAGGTCCACGCCGGACGCGTCGGCGGCCTCGAACAGCTCCGCCGAATGCTCGGCCATCAACGCCTTGTTGGCCGTGACGACGGACTTCCCGGCCTTGAGCGCGTCGAGCAGCCACTGCCGCACCGGCTCGATCCCGCCGACCAGTTCGACGACGACGTCGACGTCGTCGGAGGTGACGAGCTTCGTCACGTCGGAGGTCACCAGTTCCGGCGGCAGCTCGGGGTGCTTGTCGGGACGCCGGACCGCGATCCCAGCCAGCTCCACCCTGGCACCGGCCCTGGCGGCCAGCTCCTCGGCCTGTTCGGTGAGCAGCCGGACGACCTCCCCGCCGACCGTCCCGCAGCCCAGGAGGGCGACCCTGATCACACGTCCGTCCACAGTAGACACTTGCTAGACCTCCAGGCGCAGCATGTCGTCCGTCGTCTCCCGCCGCAGCAGCACGCGGGCGCTGCCGTTGCGCACGGCCACCACCGCGGGCCGCGGCTGCCGGTTGTACCCGCTGGCCATCGAGTAGCAGTACGCCCCGGTGGCCGCCACGGCGAGCAGGTCGCCGGGAGCAAGAGTGTCGGGGAGCCAGCAGTCCCGGACGACGATGTCGCCGGACTCACAGTGTTTTCCCACGACCCGGGACAGCGCCGCGGAGACCTGGCCGTCCCCGTCGTCGTCCGAGGTCCGGGATACGAGACGGCAGTCGTACACCGCGTCGTAGAGCGCGGTGCGGATGTTGTCGCTCATCCCGCCGTCGACGCTGACGTAGCGCCGGGCGGCCTTGTCGCCGAGCGAGACGTCCTTGATGGTGCCGACCTCGTACAGCGTGATCGTGCCGGGACCGGCGATGGCGCGGCCCGGCTCGCCGGCGATCTTCGGCACCGGGAGACCGGCGTATTCGCATTCCTTGCGGACGATCTCGCGGATCTGCGTGATCATCTGCGCGGGCGGCGGCGGGTTGTCCTTGTCGGTGTAGGCGATACCGAAACCGCCGCCGAGGTCGACGATCGCCAGCTGGTCGAGCAGGTCGGTGCCGTGTTCCTTGGCGAGTTCGGCCAGCAGGCCGACCACCCGGCGGGCGGCGACCTCGAAGCCGTCGGCGTCGAAGATCTGCGAACCGATGTGGCTGTGCAGGCCGATCAGCTTCAGCGACGGCGCGTTGAGCACGCGGCGCACGGCCTCGGCCGCGTCACCGGAGGCCAGCGAGAAACCGAACTTCTGGTCCTCGTGCGCGGTCGCGATGAACTCGTGGGTGTGCGCCTCGACGCCGACCGTGACCCGGATCAGCACGTTCTGGACGATGTCGTGCCGGGCGGCGACATCGGCCAGCCGCGCGATCTCGTAATAGGAGTCGACCACGACCGTGCCGACGCCCGCCTCGATGGCGGCTTCGAGTTCGGCGACCGATTTGTTGTTGCCGTGGAAGGTGATCCGCTCGGCCGGGAAGTTCGCGCGCTGCGCGACGGCGAGTTCGCCGCCGCTGCAGACGTCCAGGCTCAGTCCCTGCTCGGCCACCCAGCGGGCGATCTCGATGGACAGGAATGCCTTGGACGCGTAGTGCACGAGCGCCGGGTCGTCGAACGCCTCGGCGTAGTCGGCGCAGCGCGACTTGAAGTCGGCCTCGTCGACGACGAACAGCGGCGTGCCGTACTTCTCGGCGAGTTCGCGGACGTCGACGCCGGCGATGCGCACGACACCGTCTCCGCCGCGGAAGGTGTTACGGGGCCAGACCTTCGGATACAGCCTGTCGAGTTCTTCGGGACTCGACGGCGGGAAACCGGAAGCGTCGGCGTGGGGGTAGACGTCGGCGTGGCGGGGGCCCGCGGGGTGAGCCATTGCTTTTACATCCGTTCCGGAGCGGAGACACCGAGCACGGTGAGGCCGTTCGCCAGCACCTGGCGGGTCGCTTCACACAGCGCGAGCCGGGAAAACGTGAGAGGGGTGGTCTCCTCGTCGCCCTTCGGCAGGACCCGGCCGACGGCGTTCCACTTGTGGTAGGCGCCGGCGAGTTCTTCGAGATACCGGGCGACGCGGTGCGGTTCGCGCAGCTGCGCCGCTCGGCGGAGGACGGTCGGGAATTCGCCGATCGTGCGGATCAGATCGCCCTCCGCGGGCAACGTAAGCAGACCGAAGTCGACGTCGCCATCGAATTTGAGGCCGAGGTCGGAAGCGTTGCGCTGCAAGGAGGCCAGCCGGGCGTGGGCGTACTGGACGTAGTAGACCGGGTTGTCGTTCGAATGCTTGCGCAGCAGATCGAGGTCGATGTCCAAAGTGGAATCGACGGAGTAGCGGATCAGCTCGTAGCGGGCCGCGTCGACCCCGACCGTGCCGACCAGGTCCTCCATGGTGATCACGGTGCCGGCGCGTTTGCTCATCCGGACCGGCTTGCCCTCGGAGACCAGGTTGACCATCTGGCCGATCAGCACCTCGACCACGGCCGGGTCGTCACCGAAGGCGGCCGCGGCGGCCTTGAGCCGGGCGATGTAGCCGTGGTGGTCCGCGCCGAGCATGTAGATGCAGAGGTCGAAGCCGCGTTTGCGCTTGTCCTGGAAGTAGGCGAGGTCACCGGCGATGTAGGCCGGGTTGCCGTCCTTCTTGATGACGACGCGGTCCTTGTCGTCGCCGTGTTCCTTGGACTTCAGCCACCAGGCGCCGTCTTCGAAGTAGAGGTTCCCGGAGTCCTTCAACTGCTGGACCGACGACGAGACCGCGCCGGACTCGTGCAGCGAGTTCTCGTGGAAGTAGACGTCGAAGTCGGTGCCGAAGTCGTGGAGGCTCTGCTTGATCTCGGTGAACATCAGCTCGATGCCGACCCGGCGGAAGGTCTCGGCGCGTTCGTCGTCCGGCAGCGACAGCGCGCTCGGCTCCTGGCGGATGACCTCGGCGGCGATGTCGTTGATGTAGCCGCCCGCGTAGCCGTCCTCCGGGGCGGGGTCGCCCTTGGCGGCCGCGATCAGGGAGCGGACGAAGCGGTCGATCTGCGCGCCGTGGTCGTTGAAGTAGTACTCGCGGGTGACCAGGGCGCCCTGCGCGGACAGCACGCGGCCCAGCGCGTCGCCGACCGCGGCCCAGCGGGTGCCGCCGAGGTGGATCGGGCCGGTCGGGTTCGCCGAGACGAACTCGAGGTTGATCTTGACGCCGGCCATCGCGTCACCGAGGCCGTACTTCTCCCCGGCGTCGAGGACCTGCTGGACGATCTGGCCCTGCGCGTCGGCGGCGAGCCGCAGGTTGAGGAAGCCCGGCCCGGCGACCTCGGCCGAGTCGATCCCGTCCGCGGCCGCGAGCGCCCCGGCCAGCGCGTCGGCGAAGTCGCGGGGCTTCATGCCCGCCTTCTTGGCCACCTGCAACGCCAGGTTGGTCGCGTAATCGCCGTGCTCGGGGTTGCGGGGACGTTCGATCGTCACCTTCTCCGGCAGCACGGAATCGTCGAGGCCGCGCGCGGTGAGAACCTGCACGGCTGAGTTACGGACCAGGTCGGCGAGAGCTGCGGGAGTCACTCGCGGAATTCTAGGTGTGACCAGGTCCGGGCTTCGCAGCGACCGCCGGAAGGTGTGAGCCAAGCCGGTGATCTTGCGGCTGTTCACCGTGATCAGACGCGCGGTCTCTACACTGGCCCGCGCAGGGACCACCCCCTTTGGAGAACGCAGGAGCCATGGCTAACGGGACAACCAGAAAAAAGGGCGCGCCGAAGAACGCCATGAAGGCAGCCCGTAGTTCCGTCGTGTCCAAGAAGGGCACGCCGTGGGGCACGATCATCGCGGTCGTCGCGATCGTCGCCCTGGCGGCCTCGGTGGTCACCTATTACATGGTCGCCTCGGCGCCGAAGCGCGAGCAGAAGACCCGTGAAGAGGCCGCTGCCGCCTTCGCGCCTTCGCAGCAGGACCCGGACCCCTCCAAGCGGATCAACGGGGTCGTCACCACGAAGTACGAGGGCAGTGTCCACGTCACGGCCGCCGAGCGCGTCGCCTACGACAAGACCCCGCCCTACGGCGGCCCGCACGACCAGGCCTGGGCCGCGTGCAACGGGGTCGTCTACCCGAACGCCGTCCGCAACGAGAACATGGTCCACGGTCTCGAGCACGGCGCGGTCTGGATCGCCTACAACCCGCAGCAGGTCACCGGTGAGCAGCTCGACCTGCTGAAGGTCCGCGTCGAGGGCAAGCCGTACACGGTGATGTCGCCGTACCCGAACCTGGACAAGCCGATCTCGCTGCAGTCCTGGGGTCACCAGCTGAAGCTGGACAGCGCTTCGGACGAGCGCATCGACCAGTTCATCGCCGCCCTGCGCACCAACCCGTACGGCGCGTACCCCGAACGTGACGCCACCTGCGACGCGCAGATCGAGCCGGGCGAGTTCAACCCGGCCCCGCCGGGACCGGACGCCAAGCCGATGGACTACAAGGGCACCGCGGGCACGCAGCAGGACGGCCAGCCCGGCGCCGGACAGCCCTCGCAGCCGCCCGCCAGCCAGCCGTCGGCGCCCGCGACCAAGTAATGAGCCAGATGGACCCCGATCTCCAGTACGTCGACGAACCGGACGACACTTCGCGGTCGGCCAAGAGCCGATGGCTGGTGATCGGGGCCGCCCTGGTCGTCATGCTGATCCTGGGCTTCGGCCTCGGCGCGCTGACGACCAGGCTGATCGACTCCGATCCGGAAGCGACGACCCCGGGGGCGGGCTCGGTCGAGGTCGGCTTCGCGCAGGACATGTCGGTGCACCACCTCCAGGCCGTCACCATGGCGGGCTGGGCGCGGGACCACACGACCGATCCGGCGATCAAGACCCTCGCGTTCGACATCGAGCGCACACAGACCGGTCAGGTCGGCCGGATGAAGGGCTGGCTGGGCCTGTGGGGCCAGCCCGAACAGGCGACCGGCGCCTACATGACCTGGATGACCGAGCCGATGTCCGGCCACCCCGGCCATGGGGGCGCCGACATGAAGCCGTCGAACGGCGCGCCGATGCCGGGGATGGCGACGTCGGCCGAACTGGCCAAACTGCGGTCGCTGACCGGCAAGGAGATGGACGTCTTCTTCCTGCAGTTGATGCTGCGGCACCACCTGGGCGGGACGGCGATGGCGCAGTACGGCCACGACCACACTTCCGTGCCGGACGTGAAGTCGCTGACTCAGAGCATGCTGGTCTCGCAGGGCGCCGAAGTCACCCTGATGAAGAGCCTGCTGCAGGAGCGCGGCGCCGCTCCCCTCCCCGACTAGAACGCGTTTCGTCCTCTGGATGCGGTAGTTGGCAACGCGAACTACCGCATCCAGAGGACGAAACGCATGACGGGGCGGGCGGCCGGGCGGCTACCAGGAGAGTTCCCGGCAGCGCCGCGCGCACTGGGGCACTTCTATCTGCAGGGTCGCGTGCTCGATCGAGTAGCGGTTCGCCAACAGGTTCTGCGCCTCGGTCAAGACCGCGGACTGCTCAACGGTGGGCGCGATGGTGAGGTGCGCCGAAGCGACCTCCATCCCCGAAGTCAGCGTCCAGACGTGCAGGTCGTGGACGTCCTCGACACCCTTCAACGCGCCCAGCTCGGTCTGGATCCCGGCGACGTCGACCCCCTTCGGCGCGTGCTGGAACAGGATCCGTAGCGCACGGCGGGCGAGGGCGTAGGTGCGGGGCAGGACGAACAGGCCGATCGCGACACCGATGATCGGGTCGGCGTAGCGCCAGCCGGTCAGCAGCGTGATCGCGCCGCTCAGCAGTACGCCGACGGAGCCGATCAGGTCGGCGAGGACTTCCAGGTACGCGCCCCGGACGTTGATGCTCTCCTCGGCGCCCTTGCGCAGGATCAGGAACGAGACGATGTTCGCGACCAGGCCGGCGGCCGCGGCCAGCAGCACGGGCAGACCGGGCACGGCGGGCGGGTCGCTGATCCGGCCGACGGCCTCGAACAGGACGTAGCCCGCGACGCCGAACAGCAGGATGGCGTTGGCCAGCGCCGCGAGCACCTCGGCCCGGTAGAACCCGAACGTGCGGGTGTGGGTCGGGCCGCTGCGCCTGGCCAGCATGATCGCCGCCAGCGCCATACCGACCCCGAGGACGTCGGTGAACATGTGCGCGGCGTCGGAGATCAGCGCGAGCGAGCCGGTGGCGAACCCGACGATGAACTCCATGACCATGAAGCCGGCGCCGATGACCAGGGCGATCGTCAGGCTCTTGAGGTAGCGGCCTGACGCGCTCGACGGCGAGGCCGTCCCATGCCCGTGCCCGTGACCCATTGCTCCGCCTCTCGTGAAGTCGACAGGCCGAATATATTGTCACATGCGCATATGTGCAATACAGGTGAGCCTAAGTTCACCATGTCTTAAGCCACACAAGGAAGCCATCCCCCAGGAGGGCCTTCCCGAAACCTGAAACCGACACGCACCGCTACCGAAGCGCCCGGAAGAACCCCCTCAGCTGGCCGACGAAGGCCTCAGGTTGCTCGAACGCGGCGAAGTGACCACCCTTGTCCAGCACCTCGTACCAGCGGAGATCGGTGTAGCGCAGCTCCGCCCAGCGCCGGGACGGCCGGATGATCTCGCGGGGGAAGATCGAGATACCCGAAGGGACCTCGACTTCGGAGACGTCCCGCTCCTTGTTCTCCCAGTAGATCCGCGCCGACGACGCCGCGGTCCCGGTGAACCAGTAGACGGAGATCGCGTCGAGCATCTGACGCCACGACAGCGCCGTCTCCGGCGAGCCGTCGTTGTCGGTCCACTCCCAGAACTTCTCGGCGATCCACGCCGCCTGCGCCGCCGGCGAGTCGGCGAGCCCGTAGCCGAGCGTCTGCGGGCGCGTGGCCTGCTGCTGGGCGTACGCGGAGCCGACCTCCCGGAAGCGCGCGAGGTCGGCGATCGACTCCTTTTCGTCCGCCGTCGGCTCCCCCAGCGCGGCCGCGTCGTACGCCACGCCCGCCATGTTCACGTGGACGCCGATCAGCCGTTCCGGGACGAGCTTGGCGAGCATGTTCGTCACCCCGGCACCCCAGTCGCCGCCCTGCGCGACGTAGCGCTCGTAGCCGAGGCGGTCCATCAACTCGTCCCAGGCCCTGGCGATACGCTCGACGTTCCACCCGGTCGACGACGGCTTGTCGCTCCAGCCGAAGCCGGGCAGTGAGGGCGCCACGACGTGGAACGCGTCCGCGGGCTCGCCGCCGTGCGCGACGGGATCGGTCAGCGGGCCGAGCACGTCGAGGAACTCGACCACCGAACCCGGCCAGCCGTGCGTCAGCACGAGCGGCGTCGCGTCCGGCTCCGGCGAGCGGACGTGCAGGAAGTGGATCCCCAGACCGTCCACAGTGGTCTTGAACGCCGGGAAAGCGTTGACCCGGTCCGCCAAACCGAAGTCGTAGTCCTCGGCCCAGTACCGGCACAGCTCGCGGGCGAACGCCAGCGGGACACCCTGCGTCCAATCGTCCACCGTCGCGGGCTCGGGCCAGCGTGTCGCACGCAGCCGGGCCCGCAGATCGGCGATGGCGGCTTCGGGGATCCGCACCTCGAACGGTTCGATCACGACGTCCTCCCGGTTCGTTGGTCCCCACCAACGCTAGCGGCTGACGGGACCTCTCCGCAGCGACGACCGAAGCGACTGAAATCGCTGGTCAGAGGCACCTCAGGCGTCTTCGTCGTCCACGCCGCAGAACACCGCCGCGGTTAAGGGCCACCGCGCGCGAGGACGCCGGACGGGATGCGCTAAGCTTCCCACGTCGCCCAGGCGGCAACGCCCTCGTAGCTCAGGGGATAGAGCACTGCCCTCCGGAGGCAGGTGTCGCAGGTTCGAATCCTGCCGAGGGCACACTGATGAACAGTGTTTTCAGCTGCTCATCCATATCGGTCATACCATGATTCGTGACATGAACTCGCCAAATGGGCGGGCTCTGCCCCTTTGACTGGCTTCACTCGATTGCGTATGGCCTCTTAGGTCTTGCTGCCAACTGGGCCAACGTTGTGGAACGCTCCCTCGGGCGACTCCTGGTCGAGAACATGGACGTGGGTCACTCCTTCGACTGGACTGCCATTGAAGGGTCCAACCGCTACCGAACCATCACAGGGAGCGGCTCGACCGTATGGGTCACCGCGGATGCGGCTTACAGTGACCTGACGGCATCGCTTCCAATGCTCGACGCAGGCGCCTACGGTTTTTCGGATTGCACGATGCCCGCATAGCGCGGTGGGCCGATGTCGCGAGAGCGATCCGGCCAATACCGTGACGTCGTCTTGACGGCGCTCAGGCTCGCGGGTGTCCGCAACAGCCGCAGCCGCTTTGGCAACGAGCGCGCCCAGAAGGTTCGGTCGGCGCCCATGGCCTTCTCTGCCGCTGATACGCACCGGTATCCGTTCAGCTCTGATCAATGCGCGCATGGGCGCGAACCTGGTCGACGACATCCTCGCCGCCCTGGACGAGCAGACCGTCGCCCGGCGCCGCCGTCGCGGACAAGATCCTACCCAGGCTCGCCGGCAGCCTGAAAACTGTTCTGCAGCAACGAAACACGTTGCTATCGAAGTCGAGGAGATCCTTGACGCGCACCCTCTTGTCCAGGTCTTGACCTCGATGCCCGGCATCGGCGTCGGGGCCGCCGCCCGCACCGGCAACCGCGGGCTCAACACGCGTTCTTCCTGTCAACCTTCGCAGCCCTGTCCAACCCCACCAGCCACACCTACTACCAGGGCAAACGCGACGAAGGCAAGAAACCGCAATGCCGCCCTCATCTGCCTCGCACGAGGACGCTGCGACGTCCTCTACGCCATGCTCCGCGACCAAACCCACTACCAACATCCCACGGCATCAGCCGCTTGAACGTCACCGCACGGAAGTCCGCGCGTGACACAATCAACGCCATGTCGACCATCCGAAAGGGCAATGCCGCGTAGATCACCAGCCCGTGTCCGGGCGGATATGCATCGCCGCTGCCGCACTGATGAGCGGATTTTCACGCTTCAGGGCCTCTCACCCCGAGGGCGAGCCAGCATCGCCCGCCTCGAACGCACCCGGCTTTGGCCCGGCGCCTCCGCCGAAGCACTTCAAGCTTGGAGACTGTTCGTCCACGAACCCATGCATCGACTCTGGGACCCTCAAGGTGGCTGCGGTGTGCCGCATTGCTGCCCCGACCCGGCTGAACTGCGACGAACCCTCGACCTCGTCGCACACGCCCTTCCGCCCAAGGACGCCAGAACCTTCCGGCAACAACTCGCAACCCTCGATGAACTATGGTGACCAGCAAGCTGGCTCCCAGTTGACAACCAACACAGGGCCCCCGGCAGTCGGCGAACCGCACTCCCTTCCTGGCGCTCGTCGGCGTGAGCACAAACTCATCGCCGACTCGATCATGACAATGCGCGTCTTGCCGGCGAAGTACGGCAAGGATCCCAGGGCGCCGTGCCGCTCTCGTCGTTCGCCGAACACTTTCATGCATCTTCCGACCGATCCGAATAGCAGAATATCTCGACGTCGACTCTACGAAATTCAGAGACGTCGCACTTCCATCGACCTCGTAGCCAATCAGCGCTTGACGCGGTAGAACAACTCCCGGTAGACAGATATCGTTAGTTCTCAACCAGGGGGAAATGAGAATAAATTCGAAATAGCCAGACTGCACGCAGTCGTCATTGTTCTCAGCATCCCCGCCTGGTTGCGATTCACGGTTCCCGCTACCACAATTGGGGTAAATGTGCGTTTCGGAAATTCGCGAAGACATTATTTCACCATAGTCTTGACTTGCGCTTTTTTGCTCATTTCCCAGCACGCAGGGATCGCCTCCGCTGAGTCTCGCAGCGAGGGCTTCATTGTCACCGTCACCAACAATGATCAGCCCGCTCAGGTGAGCGCTCCAGGCACCGATACGCAGCCTCTCCCTCGAGAAGCTACGTTCGCCGAGGGCCGCGAGGCAGCAGCTAAGACCGGCGCCCACTCCTACGTGTCGCCCGCCGATGCCACCGTGCGACAGCAGATCGAAGAACTCGGGTCAGCGAACAACAGCAAGCGGATCGCCGAACAGAATCCGCCTCAGCCGATCATCGACACCTGCCGCAACGACCCTCGCGCCGATGGCGGAAAAGGACACGTATTCCACCGGTTGTGGTGGTGCCAGGAACACGGATTCACAGCAAGAGCAACCGACACGAACGGAAACCTCCTCGGTGAGGCCTCGGTCAACTACCTCGCGATCGCCTGGGGCAGCTACACCAGCCGAGACATCCTCATCGAATTGCAGAAAACCACCCTCGGCAAACCCACGGGAGTCTTCTCCGACCCGGATGCCGTCCGCTTCATCATCGGCGCGAACTGCGCCGACACCGGCACCGGAAACGGATGCGCCGTGCACTACCCCACGGTGAACAAGACCTTGACCGAGTGGGGGAACGACCAGGAATGGCATAACTGGCTGATCACCTCCGACGAAAGCAAGAGCACATCCCCCGACCTCGTGCTGCGGCACCGCTGGAACCTCTCCGCGAGCGTCGAAGTACCCGGAGGCAACGGCGGCCCCTACCCGTCCCCCACGCCCTATCACCTGATCCGCTGCGACTCGGCCACCTACTTCGCCGGCCGCCCCAAAGCCTGCATTAACGACGAGGTACTCCCCTACATCACCTACGAGATCAACTCCGCCCCGGCCATCAGCGTTCACGACATCGCGGTCCATATCCGCGAGGCACAAGACACACCCGATTTGACCTTCCCGCCCTCACCCACACCGAAGAGAATCCCCGGCAAATACATCTACGAGAACCCCAAAGACAACGGGCTCCGGCGCATCCCCGAAGCCGACGAAGGCCCCAACCGTGCCGTGGTGCGCCAAGCCTGCAACCAGCTCAGACCGATCCCGAGTGACGAACAGTGCGACGAATACCCGTTCGCCTCGACCATGGAGGGCGCCGCCAGCCCCGACTGGGACTTCTCCGCGAAATCCGTAAACGGCCGCGAGAACACCCGTGCCGGCGGCTATCTGCGCTGGTACGTGTTCTGGGATCGCATGCTCTACCGCGACATGGACAGTTACTACGTCAACATCATAGATTGAGCCCATGAGCCAGCCGATCGCTCAGGCCACCATCCAGGTCAGGATCGTCGAGGGGCACTTCCTCATCGAAGACGACGACATCGACCCACCGACCTTCCCGGCCTTCGCGGAGGCCGACGACTGGCTGCTCACCACCGACAACCAAATCGCTGTCTGCAGCGCTTCGGGAGAATGGCACGTCCCCGAAGCGCTGCTTCAGCGGTGGACCACCGCACCGCCTGCCCCCGGCCCCGGCTGGGAGATTCACCAGCAGCGGCAATGCCACTTCTCCAGCGGCGTCCTCAACATCCTGAACCCCGCACGCGAAGAAATCTTCGGCACCTTCGACCTCGAGACGCCAGGCTCGTACCACATACGCGCCCACACAACCGACCGAGACAACACCAGACGCATGCTCGACAACGCCGCGACCACCGCCGGAGATCAACCCATCCACGGCATCGAAAAGTTCCTCATCCAGTTCTGGCCAGCACCAGAACACCCCCGCGACCGCACCTCGACAGCGGCCGAACCGCACATCCCCGACCGGTTCACCGAAGTCACCACACTCGAGCGAACCACCCGAGAACGGCGACAGCGGGCCCACGACACGCATTGACCGGGTGCCGCAGGACAGATGACTCGGCAGCCCCCGAAGCCCAACCTCTCCCTACTGGTCGCGCCGCGCGCGGATCACCGTCCCGCGGTGGCGTTCCTCCACACCGACCGTCGACCGCACGCCCGGTTCAGGCCAAGCCGCCGGTGCTTCGAACTCCGGAACCGGCATACAACCTACGGCAATCTCCGCTCGTCAGCATGAGTGCCCGTGATCGATGGTCGTCACCAGACAAGAAGTCAGCCGGATGGCCGCATGCGCGCGCGTCCGAAGGTCCAACCTGACGCTTTACCACCCGGGCAGCACCGTGACACCGTCTTCGGTAGAGACGAGCGCCCGGCTGCCAAGAGACGCCCCGATGCACCGCGCCCGCTTGAGTGATTTCCGCGAGCTTGTCCAGCCGAGTTTTCGCGACATGAACCCGAGCGATCTGGCGAAATTTCTGAGACCTCGCGCTCTTCATGCCGCCAAGCGTCGTCGCGCAGGGCAGAGCATGTCCGCTTCCGAGTCCACTTGCGACAGTCGTGCGACAAGTGCCCGCCTGACAGGGGATAGCGACGATCGGCGCGTGATCTGGGCGGAATGCCCGACGCGTGGCGGGTGATCCCGGCGGTGGCGGCCAGAAGGATGGTCGCCATGGATCCCGAACTCGAAGCATTCATCCCGTTCCTCCCGCCGTCCGACCTGACCGACCCGGTCGCCGACCGCAAGACCTACTCCGAGCTGGCAGGCGCGCGGCCCGCACCGGATACGACCGGAATGGAGATCGAAGACCGCACGGTGCCCGCCGATCCGGACGTGCCCGTGCGGATCTATCGCCCTCTCCAGGCACAGGGCGCGATCATCTGGTCGCACGGCGGCGGACATGTCATGGGCGACCTCGACACCGAGCACCCGCTGGCGATCCGGATCGCCGACGGGGCGGGCGCGGTGGTGATCTCGGTGGACTACCGCCGGGCCCCCGAGCACCGGTACCCGGCCGCCCTTGACGACGTCTACGCCGTGCTGACCTGGGCGGCCGAGAACGCGGCCGAACTCGGCATCGACCCGGAACGGATCGCGGTCGGAGGCCACAGCGCGGGCGCGAACCTCGCGGCCGCGGTGGCGCTGCGGGCTCGCGACGAGCAGGGCCCCGCGATCCGCTTCCAGGTGCTCAACGAGCCCGGCCTCGATGACCGGCTGGAGACGTGGTCGGCCCGGAACTTCACCGAGACGCCCTGGCTGTATCGCGACAAGGTCGCCCGGTCATGGGCGTACTACCTGGGCTCCACGCCCGCCACGCAGTACGCCGCCCCGGCTCGGGCCACCGACCTGTCCGGCCTGCCACCGGCCTACATCGCCAGCGCGGAGTTCGACCCGAACCGTGACGAGTCGATCGCCTACGCGCTGCGGCTGCTGCAGGCGGGCGTGTCGGTCGAGCTGCACCAGTGGCCCGGCACCTTCCACGGGTCGGGGGCGATCCCCGCCGACGTCTCGCAGCGGCAGTTCGCCGAAATCACCGCGGCCGTGCGCCGCGCCCTGGCCCATTGAGAGGACGAGTCTTGAAGATCCAACTGGTGGTAATGGCAAGCGTGGCCGCGCTGGTCGTCGGTACGAGTACGGCGGCGGCGGCCCCCGCGCCCCGCCTCGATCGCGCCGCACTGCAGTCCACATTGGACGCTGTGCATCGCGCCGGGATGCCGGGCGTCTACGCCGACGTGCGCAACGCGGGCCAGACCTGGCGCGGCGCGTCCGGGGTCGCCGATGTCCGGACCGGCCGCCCCATCCGGGCGGACATGCGACAGCGCGTCGGCAGCATCACCAAGACCTTCGTCGCCGCCGCGGTCATGCAGCAGGTCGAACAGGGCCGGATCCGGCTCGACGCGCCGATCGGCGGCTACCTGCCGCACCTGGTGCCAGGTGAGCGCGGCGACAAGATCACGGTTCGGATGCTGATCAACCACACCAGCGGCCTCGCCGAATACCTTCCCTACGCGTACCCGTCGTTCAAGGCGTGGCCTTCACTGCCGGATATCTCGGCGCAGAGCGTGGACGACAACCGGTTCAAGCAGTTCCGCACGGCCGACCTGATCGAGATGGGGGTCAAGGCGCCCGCCACCGGCGAGCCCGGGAGCACCCCGGGCGTGTACTCCAACACCAACTACCTGTTGCTCGGCGAGCTCCTGGAGCGGGTAACCGGCACGACGGCGGAGAGGTACATCACCCGCAACGTCATCGAGCGCGCCGGGCTCCGGCACACCGAGTTCCCGGACGGGCCGTGGGTCAAGGGACCGCACTCGCGGATGTACGAGGCGCTGTTCGGCCTGGTCGACCCGCCGCGCGACTACAGCGTCTACAACATGTCCTGGGTGATGATGGGAGCCGGTCTGGTCTCGACTGTCGAGGACCTCAACCGCTTCTTCGGCAAGCTGCTCGCGGGCGAGATCGTGAATCGGTCATCGCTGGCGCAGATGCAGCACACGGTCCCGGTCATCGCCCAGAACGGGCAGCTGATCGACTATGGCCTGGGGCTGCACAAGGCCGAGATCCCGGGCTGTGGGACCTTCTGGGGCCACGACGGCTCGACATGGGGAGCCCAGTCGGAGTCCTGGATCCGAGCCGATGGGAAGCGGCAGACGTCCTTCGCGGTGAACCTGGCGCGGTGGAACAAGCTGGACTCCTCCGGGAATCCGCGGCCCCACCCCATCGACGGCGCGCTGGCGGCCTTCAAGCAGCGCGCGATGTGCGATGCGCGATGAGCGCGACTGACCTTGCCGAGGCGGAAACGAGCATGGCGCGGCTGCTTCGCCCCTGTTTCGGGAGCTTCATCACCGTGATGGTCCTGTAAATCCTCGGCGCTGTCGCGGGTCTGGCGCTTCTGCCGGCGGTCGCCGAACCGGGCGCACCCTGTTGTCACCTGGCCTGATCGATCAGGATCACGGTGATAGCGGGTGCGCCCGGTTTGTTCGTCCTGCTGCTGTCGCCCGCGAACTCCGCGGCGCACTGCTCTCGGCGGGGAACGCCAACGTGTCTCCATCGCCCGATCACTGTTGCAGAACGCGCCCATCGTGCTGCTGGCGAAGTGGGCTCGGTGAACGAGGCGGCTGCCCACGAGGGCATCGAACGCCTGATGGCGTGCCGCGTTGATATTGAGAGGTAAGGCAAACGTGGCGTGATCGACTCAATGCCGTGAAGGTCCCCTTACCTACCCTCAAAGTAGCGAAGGAGACCTTCACTACTCGGCGGCCGGTTCGTGCCGCGGTCTGATGTCTCCAATGTGGCATTGGGGGCACTCAGCGTCCCCAATGCCACATTGGAGACATGCCCGGCTCCCCCTCAAATAAAACACGTGAGCTCGCTGCAGGCGGCGGCCTGCAGCGAGCTCACGTGGGCGGTCAGTGTGAAGTGGATGCTGCCGGTTCGGTGGGCGCCTTCGCGTCGAGGTCGTCGGACGTGCAGGCTCCGCTGGAGCGGAATGGTTCGGCGAGTTGGGCCAGGTAGGCGTCCGGGTAGTTGGGCTTGGCGGCCATACCGAGGTCGTCGCTGGTGAATTGACGCTGGGGATCGTAGGAGTAGGTGCGGAACAGGTGATCCCACAGCAGCGTGAACAGTCCGAAGTTGACGTCGCCGACGCCCGCCCATTTGAGGTGATGGAAGCGGTGAGCCTGGTTCAGCGCCAGCACGACACGCAGCGGCCCGACCCGATAGTCCACATTGGAGTGTTGCAGCAACAGTTGCACGACGGCGCAGAGCGCGACCGCGTAGGCCACGCTGGTGGGCATGCCCAGGAGAATGAGCGGGGCGAATCCCACGGCGGTCTCCAGGGTCTGGTGCAGTGGGTGTTTCATCAGCCCGTTGAACCCGTAGGCGCGTTTCACGCTGTGGTGCACCGCGTGCAGCCGCCACAGTGCCGGAATCTTGTGGCTGGCCAGGTGGACCAGCGTGATACCGAGATCGGCCACGAGTATCGCGGCCAGCACCTGCACGACGAACGGCCACTCGCCGGGCCAGATCCCGTCGAACGGCGTGATCGCGGTGAGCACGGGCACCACGGCGAGACTGGCGATGGTGAGCGATTCGTTGACCGCCGCATGGACGGCATCGCGCCGGTCGTCGCCACGCGCCGCGTTCCACTCCTGCCGGTAGGGCAGGACGCGCTCGGCGGCGAAGGACACGGCGATGGCCAGCAAGACCAGACCGACCAACCATAATTTGGAAGCCCCGGCCGCGGCGATGGCGACGCCGGCGCCGTTGACGGCAAGGAGCATGAACGGCACGTAGCCGTATCTCACGAGTTTTCGCATGTCCCGAGCCTGCTGGCCACAGGCGTGCGGCGGCTTGAACGAACTCGCTAACCCTCGCGATCCGGCTCACACCAGCGCACCGTGTCGACCAGATGCGAGGGCGCCAGGCCGAACATCTCGTGGCTGACCCGGGTGAGATGGGCACTGTCGGCGAACCCGGCGGCATGCGCCGCCGCGGTCAGCGTTCCACCCGCACGCGCGTGATCGATCGCGCGCCGGAGCCGAGCCCACCGCACATACGCGCGAAACGGCAATCCGAGTTCCTCGCCGAACAGATGTCCTAGCCGCGATGCCGACAGGCCCACGGCCGCGGACAACCGAGCGAGTCCGGCCTCACCGTCGAGCATCGACGGAAGCAGCGCCATCGCCTGGCGCAAAGCCGGGTGCACCGAGCGCGGCGGGATGTCACCCCCGACCTCACCGAGCAGCCGGTCCGCCCACTGCGCCGGTTCGAGGGAGGACAATTCGACGTCGGGTGGTGCCAGGCCCGCGGCGGCCCATGCCGCGGCCGAGTCGACAGGCAGCCCGGTTCGCCGCACCCGCGCGGTCAGCGCGTGCCCGATGACGCCGGCCGGATCGACGAACACGAGCAGCCCGGCCGACCCGCCGACCATCTCGTGTTCCGCACCGGCCGGAATCACCATCGAGCCGCCGCGGACCCGGTCGCCCGACGCGTCGCGCAACTCGACCGCGTCACTGGTGGCGACGATCTGCACCGCGGCGTGCCGATGCCGGTGCGCGGACGCGATCTCACCCGCGTAGATCAGCATGCCGGGACGGAGCATCGCCCGTCCCTGCCAGGTTCTCCGGCGAGTCAACATCGGTCAACCTCGATTCCTTCGCCCACCAAGGTGCGTTGACATGTGTGAATCACCGCAGGTTGCCGAGAGTAACGGTCGGCGCGACGGGAGTCTGCCGGACACTGCCTGTCCACAAGGGACACTCGTGAGGTGCTACATGCCTCGTCGAAGAGTCTCTCACCGGCGGCCAGGTAGTGAAGGTGTGAAGGTCGAGTTTTCTCGGCTGAGCCGAAGGAAGGGAGCCTTCACGCGCCATCGGTGTGACTGGTGGTGCCACTGAGTCCACGGGTGAGCCCTCGCATCACCGGACACGAGCGCGCCACGTTTGACCCAACCGAGTTAGAACCTCTCACTCTTCCTCTTGACACTCACCTCCGCTCGGTTATAGCTTCTAACTACAGCAAGAGCCACTAACCCGGCGGGCTGGAACGGCCGGGAATCGGAGGAAGATCATGTTCGGAACTCGCATCGGAGCGCGCGCCGCTCTGCTCGCGCTCCCGCTGGCCATCGCCGGGGTCCTCGGTGGCACGGTGCCCGCCCAGGCCGCCGCTCCCGCTCACGACACCAAACCCGCTTCGCTTACCTGCCAAAGCAAAGGCATCGACCCGGCGGCCAAGGTGCACTATCGGACCGAGACCTTCATCAAGGCGCCGCTGCGCACGATCTGGAACCTGCAGACCGATGTGGAGGCTTGGCCGACCTGGCAGAACCCCGTCGTCCCCATCACCATGAAGCGCCTGGATCCGGGTCCGCTGCGTAAGCATTCCCAGTTCCAGTGGACCATTCCGGTCCCGCCCGGCACCCCCTTCCCGCCCGGCGACGTGGTCATCACCTCGACCGTCCGGCAGCTTCAGTCCGGGAAGTGCATCCGCTGGACCGGCCCCCTCGACGGCCCTGGCGGCATGCATATCGACGGCATCCACGTCTGGAACTTCGTGAAGGTGCCCGGCGGCGTCATCGTCCGCACCGAGGAGAGCCACACCGGGCCCCAGGTCGACAAGGACGTGCCCAATTCCACCGAGATGCTCGGCCAAGGCCTCGAAATCTGGCTGAAGGACCTCAAGACCGCCGCCGAAGCCGACCCTTGCCGCTGACCGGAAAACACGGAAGCCCCGTACCGCGAACGGTACGGGCTCCGGTGCCGGTGATCATTCCGGCGGCGGCTCTTTCGCGGCGGGCGGGATGGACTTCATCATCTCGATGACGGTCTTGCCCGCCATCCCCGAGGCGCCGTAGGTCGGGTCGCTCAGGATCTTGACCACCTTTTCGAGCACTTCCGCGCTCTTGCCGAGCCTCTTGGTCAGCTCGGGCATCGGCATGCTGGTCCAGTAGTCGAACTTCTTCATCATCTCCGGGGTCGCGTCGGGCATCTTCGACAGCTTGTCCCGCACCACCCAGGTGGCGATGTCGCTGAGCTTCTTCGGCTTCTCCGTGGACAGGTCGGGTTTCTTCACGTCCTCGATCGGCTTGTGCCCACCGGCGCCGCCGCTCGGCGGTGGTTTGGCACCACCGGAACCGGGCTTGGGCACCTTGATCTTGTCGATGTTGCCGCTGAGCTTCAGCTTGACGACCTCGTCGGCCTTCCCCCGCGTCTTCGCCAGCAGCTTGAGCATCTCGGCGAGCCGCTTGGCGACGTCGGCGATCTGCTTGGCGATCTTGGCGATGGCCACGCCGACCGTGGTCATGATGGAGGTGATCGCCGCGATGATCGAGCCGCCGAAGGTGACGGGCGCCAGTGCCACCGCGACGATCGCGGCCTTGAGGATGCCCGCGAGGGTCATGGCGATGATGTCGCGGACGATGCCGCGGACGGCGCCGATCATGGCACCCGCGATGCCCATCTGCTTACCGGCGAAATTGACGTAGTCGGAGAGCGCGTCGATCTGCGCGGCCACGCCCTCCATGTCGGCCCGGAACTGGTCCGCGGCCGCACCCTGCCAGGACTCCATGAGGTTTTTGGTGGCTTTCGCGTGGTCTTCCGACCACTGCTTCACGGTCTGGCCCTCGGCGTAGATCGCCGCCTTGGCCGCCTCGATGCCCTTCGGGTCGCCCAGCAGGAAGTCCAGTGGCCAGCGGAAGATGACGATGTGCTCGATCAGCCAGCCGATCCCGGCGGTGAGCAGCGATCCGATCGGATCGAGGACCATGCCGAGGATCTCGATCGCCATGCCGGCCGAGGCCATGCCGATGCTGAGGCTGTCGCCTTCGTTGACCGCCCTTTTCAGCGCGAACGCGGAATCGAAGAAGCCCGCGCCCGCGGTGTCCCCGCTGCCTGCGAGGAAATTGTTCTTCGGATCCTTGAAGTCGTCGGCGTGGACCCCGCTGCCGTTCCCGAAATCGTTGCGGTGGTATTCGTCGCTCACTTGACCTTCACGTCCCCGATCCCGTCACCGGCGGCGGTGATCAGCTTTTCGGTTTCCTGTTCGTTGGCCTCGTACTTCTTCGCGGCGTCGCGGACCTTGTCCGAGAACTCCTGGACGTTCTCCGAATACTTGTGCAGATGGTCGCGCGCCTTGGCGCAGTGCATGCTCGCGCCGGCACCGTAGGCCTGGCCGCCGAAGATGCCGAAAAGGCCGGGGTCGGCGACGCAGCTGCCCACCATGTCGGCGCTCTTCCGCAGCGCTTCTTCGAGTTGGTCGAGATGGGTGGCGTACTTCTTCAGCGCCTCCGTCGTGACATCGAATCCGCTCACCACGGGCTCATTTCGTCGTCGTCGGGGCTGGCGGGCCGGCGGGTCCGCGGCGCCGGTGGCTTCGGCGGGCTCGGTGGCGGTGGTGGCGGCGGGGTCCAGCGGCCCGGCTGCGGCGGCCGTTCCTCGTCGTGCGCCTCCGGAGCCCACTTGTTCTGCTCCGGGTGGTCCGGGACGGCTTCCTCGTCGTCCTCGATCTTCGGCAGGAACGTGCGGACCAGCTGCGCGGCCTCGTCGTCGCCGTTGATCTCGGTGTAGGACTCCGCGACCCGCACCGCGGTCATGCGCTGGGCCTCGCGCACGGTCTGCATGACGAGCGCGGAGAGTCTCGCCGGGCCCAGCGCGCACGCCCGGTTGCCGAACTCGATGGAGCTCAGCGAGCCGTTGGCCTCGACCTTCACCGTCACCGAGCCGTCCGCGGATCGTGCCGTGGACGCGGACGCGGTGAACGCGGCGGTCAGGGCGCTGGCCTTTTCCTGGAGTTTCCTGGCCTCCCGCTCCAAGAGCAGAGCGAAGTCCTCGCCAGCTTCGAAATTGGGGTGCATGCGCCGCCTTGGGCTCGATCCGACAGGGTCGCCACTGGGGAAGGGGCCGACGACGCGGAGCCTAGGGCAGCGCCGCCGATTTCGCGGACTACCGGGCATCAACCTTGCCCGTACGAACCTTGCGCCTTGCCCGAGAACGCAACCCCTGCCTCGGCGCCGCACCGGAACACACTGGACCGGATTCACCCGGATGTGCTTTCGTTCGGATCATGACTGAGCGGCTGAACATCGCCTCCGGCGGGGACTTCGAGAAGATTTTCGGCTACAGCCGGGCGGTGCGCGTCGGCGAGCACATCCACGTTTCCGGGACGACGGCGCGGGAGCCGTTCCGCTCGGGAGACGCCTACGAACAGGCGACGGCCGTGCTCTCGATCATCGCGACGGCGCTCCAGGAGGCCGGGTCCAGCTTGGCCGCGGTGGTCCGCACGGTCACCTACGTGACCGACATCAAGGACGCCGAACTGGTGGCGCGGGCACACCGTGAAGCCTTCGGTGACGTGCTGCCCGCGGCCACCATGGTCGAGGTCTCGGCGTTGCTCGACCCGAAGATGAAGGTCGAGATCGAGGCCTACGCCATCGAGAAATAGCTACTTCCCGAACGAGCCGACCAGCGCTTCGGGCGCGTCGCGCTCGGCCTGGAGCTTCCAGAAGGCGTCGGCGAAGACGTCGGGGTGGATCACCTCGGGCTCGAAGTCCAGCGGCCCCGAAGTGAGCGTCAGGTGCGGAACGCTGCCCTCGATCAGCGCCCCGACGTTGACGGCTCCGGCGTAGACGCCCTTCTCGGCGAGCACGGAATTCAGATTGTGGAAGTAGTTCCGCAGCGCGGCCTGCGCCATCCCCGCGTTCCCGAGGAACGGCGCCGGGTGCAGACCGGATTGTCCCGCGGTGAACAGGATCGCGCCGTCGCCCCGGTCGGCCATCCCCGGCAGCACGGCGCGCACCAGCGCCACCGCGGACACCAGGAACCGGTCGAGGATCAGCCGCAGATTGTCCGGATCGACGTCGAGCACCGGCACGATGCCCTCCCCCATGTTCCCCCCGCCGGGATTGAAGGCGGCCACGTCGATCCGCCCGATGGCGGCGACGGCCGCTTCGATCTGCTCGGGTTCGTAGACGTCGGCGGCGAACCCGGTCGCCTCGATGCCGTCGCGGGCGAGTTCGGCGACGAGCGCGTCGAGATTCTTCGTGGTCCGCGCGACCAGCGCGACGCGGAACCCCTCCCGGCCGAAGCGCCGCGCGAGCGACAGCCCCAGCACCGGTCCGGCGCCGAAGATCGCGAGCGTCTTGGTCATGTCGTCCTCCCAGAAGAATTAAGTTGAGGATGCCCTCAACTTCTTCGAAGGTACACACAAGTTGAGGCCGCCTTCAACTTGGCTAGGATCCCGGTATGGCCAAACCACTGCGGAAGGACGCCCAGCGCAACCGCGACCTGCTGGTCGAGGCCGCCAGGGGCCTTTACGCGGTGCGCGGTCTCGACGTCGCGCTCGAAGAGATCGCCAAGACGGCGGGCGTCAGCATCGGCACGCTGTACAACCACTTCCCCCAGCGCGCGGAGCTGGTGGACGCCGTGTTCGCGGACCGGACGAAGACCGTCGTGAGCATCGCGGAACACGCGCTGGCCCTCGACGACCCCTGGGCCGGGCTGACGCATTTCGTGGAACGGATCTGCGAACTGCAGGCCGCGGACCGCGGCTACAACGAACTGGCCTCGACCCGGCCGCCGCCGGCGGGCGACCACGAACGCGGGTACGAGCTGATGACCCGGATCGTCGACCGCGCCAAGGAGAGCGGCGCTCTGCGCGCCGACTTCACCCTGGAGGACATGGCCTTCGTGACCTGGGGCATCGCTCGCACGGTGGAGGCGACCGCGGCCCTCCGACCGGACGCCTGGCGCCGCCACCTCGCGCTCTTGTTCGACGGGATGCGGGCCGCGGCCGCGAACCGGTTGCCGGAACCACCGTTGCGGCCCGAGGAGCTGGCACGGCTCATGGGGCACTGCGGCTGAGAACCCGTGGCAACCTCGGGCCCCTTCGGTGCGTATTCACCCCGGAGGGAGATCCCATGAAGACGAAACTTCTGCTCGCATCCCTGGCAGGTGCGCTGTTCGTGGTGACGGCGTGTTCGGGGGAGGCGCCGCAGGCGGCACCGGTGACCGTCACCGTCACCCCGTCGTCCCCGGCACCCTCGTCACCCGCCGGGCCCGACCCGAAGACGGTGGCCTGGCTCGACGGAATGTGCGGCGCACTGTTCGGCTATATCAAGGCCAGCAACGATCACGCGAGCAAGCAGGGATCGGGCGTCGAGGTGACGCGCAGCTGGCTGAGCGAAAACCTCGGGGTTCGCGCCGGACTCGCGGGCAAGGTCGTCGACGAGCTGACCGCCCTGCCCGCGTCACCGATCCCGGGCGGGGACGCGGCGAAGAAGTCCACTGTGGATCGCTTCGTCGCGGCACGGGACGCGGCGGCCGAAGGGAAACGGAAACTCGACGCCTCCACCGGCAAAACCGCGCTGGACCAGGGACTCAAGGCCCTGGAAGCGGCCCAGAAGCCGCTGATGGAGACCACCGATCCCTTCGCGAGCCTCAAAATGGACTCGCCGGAACTGCTGGCCGCCGCCGCAGCCGCCAAGAAATGCGCTCCTTCCTCCTGAACTCAGGCCGGCGGGGTGAAGCCGGGCGGCATCGTCATCGGCCGCCCGGCGTTCAACCCGCCGTCGACGAGGACGGAAGTACCGGTCAGGTAGGCGAAGTCCGGTGAGGACAACGCCAGCACGGCCGAAGCGATCTCCTTGGCCTCACCCATCCTCGGCAGGCCGTGGACATTCAGCGGTCCCCAAGCCCGCTTGAACCGCGCCCACAGGTCGTCCGGGATCCCCGGCGGGCGCACCAGTCGCGTGTCGGTCGTCCCCGGGTCGATCGAAAGCACCCGGATGTCCTTGGCGCCGTAGTCCAGGGCGGCCGCGCGCACCAGACCCTGGACGGCCCGTTTGCTCGCGGTGTAGGCGGCGTGGCCTGGCCGGGTGTGGTCCGCCTGCGCGGAAGCCGTGCAGACGATCACCCCGCCGCCCGCCTTCAGCAGATGCGGGACCTCGTACTTGATCGCGAGGAACATGCCGCGCGCGTTGGTGCGCTGGACGTCCTCCCAGTCATCGAGCGAGATCTCGTGCACCGGCTTCGCGAGATGGATCCCGGCGTTGTTGAACGCGATGTCGAGCCTGCCGTATCGGCGGGCGACGTCGTCCACGAACGCCTGGACCTGCTCCGGCACCCGGACGTCCGCCTTGAGGTAGGTCGCCTCCCCGCCCGCACGGCGGATCTCCCGCTCGACCTCGCGGCCGAGTTCTTCCCGCCTGCCACAGAAACCGACCTTGGCTCCGGCCGCGGCGAAGGCGATTGCCGTCTCGCGGCCGATACCCGACGTCGCCCCCGTGACGAGCACGACCTTGCCCGCGAACCGCCCCCTGCTTCGCTGAGCTTCCTGCGCCGTGGCGGTGTTCCCGGCCAGCATCGCCACACCGGCGGCCGCCGCACCCCCGAGCACCGCGCGCCTGCCCACTGCTTCGCCCACAGTTTCCTCCCGGATGGATAGCTTCACTTCCCAAAACAGAAAGTAGAGCTATCCATCTGAGAGAATTCTCAAGAACCGGGGAACGGCTCGATCTCGGGGGTGATCCCGCCCGCCGCGGCGAGCGCGCGATGCAGGGCGAGTTCCGCCGTCGGCCCCTCGGCCAGCACGATCCCGGTACAGGACCGCTGATCCGTGAGGTGCCGGATCTCGTCACCGGGACTCGCCGTCGGGTACCACTCCGGCGCTCCGGGAAGGCCGGGCAGCCGATCGAGCCCGGACCAGCCCTTGAGCACGCCTTCCACCGCGGGATACGCCAGGACGAACCCGATCCCGGGTCCCCCACCGATTTCCTGCGTGAGCAGCGCGGGTTCTTCGCCGAGCGCCAGGGAGATCATCGCCGAATAGACGTTGGTGCCCAGCGACCGGCACAGCGCCTCGCCGAGCATCGCCCCGCCGATCCGGATGTTGATCTCGACGACCTCCGGCCCGTCGGCGGTGAGGACGAATTCGGTATGCGCGAAGCCCTGCTCGTGCCCGGCGGCCTTGAGCACCTGACCGATCCATTCGGCCAGCTGGGCGTGCTCGGTGTGCGGGAAGGCCACCGGGAACGCCGCGGCCTCCTCGCGCCGCACGGGTTCCGGCGACAACTGACGGGACAGTATCCCGAGCAGCCTGGTCCTTCCCTGCCAGGTAAGGGTTTCGGCGCTGTAGAGCGGGCCGGCGAAATAGGGTTCGGCGATCAGATGTCCCTTGAGCGGCGTGTCCTTCGCCGCCGACCTGACTCGTTCGAGTTCGGCGGCGTCGCGGACCAGCCATACACCGCGTGACGACGTACCCGAGGAATCCTTGATCACCAAAGGAAAACCGAGTTCTTCGGCGACCATCACGGGCGCCGGGCGGCCGCGGGTGAGCCCGTGTTCGTACAGCAGCTCACGCACCGCGCCCTTGTCCCGCAGCACGCGGACGGCCGCCGCGTCAGGACCGGGCAGGCCGAACCGGGCGGTGAGTTCGGCGCCCGGCAGGGCCCAGGTGTCGGTGGAGTTGATGATCCCGGCGAGATCCGGGATGGCGTGGAACGCGGCTTCGCAGGCCGTGAGATCGGTGGTGTCGATGTCGACGACCGCGACCCTGTCGGGGGCGAGCATCCCGAGTTCGTAGCGGTAGATGTCGCGGTTTCCGGTGAACAGCACCAGTTTCCGCCCGGCCTCCGCCGCGGCGTCGGCCAGCCTGCCCAGGCCGAAGGTGAGCGCCTCCAGCAGCACGATGGTCATGACGCTCGTTCCTTCCGGTACAGCGGTTGTGCGGGTTTCCCGAATCGGCGGCGCCGCCAGTCCATCGCCGCCCACGGCAGGGCGAGGTCGTCCAGTGACACGATCTCACGCGGCGCGAGCCCCGCCGGATCGAGCGCCTCGCGATGCCGGGCGAAGACCCTTGCCGTGTAACGATGCCCGGTGTCGGCGCCGATCACGACGTGGGTCCGATCCGGATTCCGGGCGGCCTCCCAGCCCGCGACGAGATACGCGGCACCGGTCGAAAGCCCGGCGAACACGGCGTGCTCGCGCATCAGGCCGACGGTCGCGGCCATCGCGTGCACGAAGTCGAGCCAGTGGATCCGGTCGTACAGCTCGTGATCGACGTTGTCGAACGGGATGGCCGAGCCGATCCCCGCGATGATCGCGTCCGGATCGGTGAACCGATCGCTGCCGAACGTGACGCTGCCGAACGGCTGGACCCCGACCAGGCGGACGTCCGGATCGCGTTCGCGCAGCACCCGGGCGATCCCGCCGGTCGAGGCGCCGGTGCCCACGCTGCCGACGACGGTCAGCGGCCCGGACGGCAGGGCGCGGGCGACCAGACCGGCGACTTCGCCGTAGCCCAGGTAGTGCACGGGATCGTGGTACTGGCGCATCCAGTGCATGTCCGGATGGCACGCCAGCAGTTCGTGCACGCGGGCGACGCGGCGCCGCTGATCGAGGCGGAGATCCTCCGACGGCGGCATTTGGTCCACCGTCGCACCCAGGATCTCCAGCTGCGAGCGCATCGTGAGGTCGACGGTGGTGGACGCGACGATGTGGCACCGCAGGCCGTAACGGTGACATGCCATCGCCAGTGCGAGCGCGTAGATCCCACTGGAGCTGTCGATCAGCGTCTGTCCTTTTCGGACCGTGCCGTCGGCGAGGAGTGAGCGGACCGCGCCGAGCGCCGCGTAGACCTTGAGGGTTTCGAACCGGAGCAGCACGATGTTCGGCGCGAGGCGGATCAGCGCCGGTGTCTTGATCGCGTCGGTGACGTGGTCGTGGATCAGCCCGGTCATCGCGGTCACCGGCCGATCGAACGCAGGTACGCGGCCAGCGATTCGGCGCCCGCCGCGTTGCGCGGGCCGCTCACGAGGTCGCCGTAGGAGATGACGTGGAACCGGTTGTCGCGTACGGCGGGCGTGTTCTTCAGCTGTGGCGCCGATTTGATGAACGCGATCTTGTCCTTGGCAGGCTGGTCGGCGTAGTCGACCACGACGATCACCTCGGGCTCGGCCTTCACCACCGCTTCCCAGCCGACGCTGCCCCAGCCGTCCTGGAGCTCACGGAAGACGTTCGTCCCGCCCGCGGCGTCGATGATGTCGTTGGGAGCGGCGTGTTTCCCGGAGGTGAAGGGCTGATCGGTGCCGGAGTCGTAGACGAACACCTTGGCGGGCGGGGTCTTCGGCGCTCCGGCACGGACCTTGTCGAAGCGCCCCTTCAGTTCCGCGACCAGTTCGTCGGCCCGCTGGCGGACGCCGAAGATGTCGCCGAGGTTGCGCAGATCGGTGTAGAGCGCCTCCAGCGGTGTCACCTCGGCCTTCGCGGCCGGGTATTCCCAGCAGGTCTCGGTATGCAGATAGCTGCGGATGCCGATCTGGTCGAGCAGCTTCGGGGTGATCCCGCGTTCCTCGCTGAACCCGGAGTTCCATCCGGCGATCACCCAGTCCGCCTTGGCGTTGACCAGGATCTCGCGGGTGACACGCGACGTGCCGAGCCGCTCGACCCGCGCGTAGTCGTCCCTCCACGGCGAACCGGCGATCGACGGGTCGCCGAGTGAGTTCATGACGTACCCGCGCATCCGGCCGGCGAGCCCGAGCGCGAACATCTTCTCGGCGCCGGAGACGTCGTAGGCCACCGGACGTTGCGGCACGGGGAAAGTGACCTGCGCGCCACAGTTGGTCACCGTGGCCTGCGCCGGGGCGGCGGGCCCGGCCTCGACCTGGGCACCGCAGGCGCTCAGGAGCAGTGCCGCGGCGAAGAGCGCGGTCACCCTGGACGGCTTCATCGTGAGATCCCCTCGGTTTCTTCGGTCGAAAGGTCGTAGAGCAGCTGGAGCGCGCCTGTCGCGGGATGGGTCACCGGCGTGACCTGGACGCCGAACACCGCCTGGACCGTTTCGGGCGTGAGGACTTCGGCCGGGGTACCGCAGGCGGCGAGGGATCCACCGCGCAGCAACGCGATCCGGTGACAGACGGCGGCGGCGAGGTTCAGGTCGTGCAGCGCGACGAGCACGGTGAGCCCGCAGTCGCGCAGGAACTTCAGCAGTTCGACCTGATGGCGGACGTCGAGATGGTTGGTCGGCTCGTCGAGGATCAGCACCTCCGGCTCCCCGACCAGCGCCCGCGCCACCAGCACCCGCTGGCGCTCGCCACCCGAAAGCGTCAGCACACTGCGCTGGGCGAGGTGGGTGATGTCCATGCGGCGCAACGCTTCCCGGCACAACGCGCGTTCGCGGGCCGAGAGCCGGAGATTGCCGCGCTGATGCGGCGACCGGCCGAGCGCGACGACCTCCTCGACGGTGAAATCCAGATCCGCGCGGCTGTCCTGGGTGAGCGCGGCGATCCGGCGGGCGGTGTCGCGCAGGCCCTGCTCCGCGATGTCGGCGCCGTCGAGCAGGACGACGCCGCTGGACGGTGTCAACGCCCGGTAGACACAGCGCAGCGCTGTCGACTTGCCGCTGCCGTTGGGCCCGAGGAGGCCGACGACCTCACCCGCGCCGACGTCCAGGTTCAGCGCGCGGATCAACGTCGAACCCGCGACTTCGACCGACAGTTCGCGCAGGGACAACATCAGCGGCCCCCGAACGCGTAACCGCGGCGCCGCATCACCACGAGGAACACCGGGACGCCGATCAGCGCGGTGATCACGCCGAGCGGCAGCTCCTCCGGCGCGACGAGGGTGCGGGCGAGCAGGTCGACCCAGACCAGGAAGACCGCGCCCACCAGCGGGGCGAGCGCGAGTACGCGACGATGCCCCGAACCGGCGACCATCCGCACCACATGCGGCAGGACCAGCCCCACGAACCCGATCGATCCGCTCACCGCCACCAGCAACCCGGTGACGATCGCGGTGAGCAGGAAGAGCCAGCGGCGCAACGCGGCCGCGTCGATGCCCAGGCTGACCGCGGTCTCGTCGCCCATGGACAGGACGTCGAGCGCGGTGCCGTAGCGCAGGAGGACCACGATCGCGACGGCCACCCCCAGCGCGGCCAGCGGCAGGGACGCCCAGGTCGCCGCCCCGAGGCTGCCGAGCAGCCAGAACAGCACGGTCTGCGCGGCCTGGCCGTTCGGCGACAGGTAGACGAGCACGCTCATCACGGCTTGGAAGGCGTAGGTGAGCGCGACGCCGGTGAGCACGAGACGCAACGGCGTCAGGCCGAATTTGCTGCGGGCGGCGAGGTACACCAGCGCCGTCGCACCCAGTGCCCCGAGGAACGCGGCCGTGGACAGCGCCAGCACCCCGAGCCCCGCGAACAGGCCGAACACCACCACCGCGGCCGCGCCGACCGAGGCACCCGAGGAGATCCCGAGCACGAACGGATCGGCGAGGGCGTTGCGCACCAGGGCCTGCACCGCGACCCCCACCACCGCGAGCCCGGCGCCGACCACGGCCGCGAGCAGGACGCGGGGGGTGCGAACCTGCCAGACGATCGAGTACCCGGTGACGTCGTCGGCGGTGATGGTGCCGCCGGTGATCGCCTTGCCCAGGTAGCGCAGGACATCCGGGAGGGCGACGGTGGTCGGGCCGAGCGCGATGCCCGCGACCAGCGAAAGCACGAGTGCCGCCGACAGCAGGATCACCGGACCGGTGAGCCGGAGCGATCGGACGGTCTCGTCGTCGGGCTCCGCGAAGAGGCGGAGCGGCTCAGCCCGCACGGACGCCACGCACGATCAGGCGGCGCGCGCTGTCGTCGTACGGCGAGCCGTCGAAGTCGCCGAAGCACTCGACGTCCGTGAAGCCCACCGCCTCGAACAGCGCCTTCAGTTCCGCCGCGCTGTAGAGGAAGGACAGAATCGACGCCTGCTTCACTTCACCATCCCGGACCAGGGTCCAGTCGGTCTTGAGGCGGGTCCAGTCGTCGAGAATGGTGTCGCGCATGAACACCGTCCCGCGGTCGACGTCGACCGCTTGGGGGCGGCCCACCCAGCCGGCCAGCACCTCCTTGCCGAGCACGTCGACCAGCAGCGAGCCGCCGGGCGCGAGACTGGCGAAGGCGTTGCGCAGCACCGTCCGGTTGTCGCCGGGCTCGGTGAAGTAGCCGAACGACGTGTACATGTTGATGATCAGGTCGTACGTGCCGGGCTCGACGTACTCGAGCATGTCGGCCTGTACGAGCTTGACGCTGACTTCGGCCGCTTCACACACTTCGCGCGCGCGTTCGAGCATGGCCGGGCTGAGGTCGACGCCGGTCACCTCGGCGCCCTTCCTCGCCAGTGGCAGGACGTGGGTCGCCGGACCGCACGCGAGATCGAGCACCCTCGCGCCGTCGGCCACCTTGAGCAGCGGCGACGTGGCCATCAGGCGTTCGGCCTCTTCGGCCCGGCTGGGCGGGAACATCACGTCCGCGAAGCCGACCCACAGGTCGTCGTCCTCGTACCAGTGCATCTCTCTCCGCTCGCCGGGCCACAGGATCCAGCCCCACAAGTCGTCGGAAGGTCGTCCCCGGTTCCCGGGGTGGCGACCTTTCTCGTGGAGTGATCACCTTCGCCACGCTGCGTGCCGGGCGGCAGTGGTCTGGACCGCCGACGTTCCGCTTCACAGAGTAGCCGTGGCGTTCCCCGCGAATCACTCTTCAGTATTAAGTTCGCCGTTTTATTGTTGCTCAAAATTACGAACATGTGTTCGAATTTCTTTGGTATTATCGTGGGGTGTCCGAGACGATCCTTCCCGAGTTGCCGCAGGAGCTGTGGCGCGCTGGCAAGCTGGAGCTTGCCCATGGCGTGCAACAGTTCCTGCAGGTGATCCGGGTCGCCACCGCCGGACTGGGGCGGTATCTGGCGGAGATCGAGTCTCGGGGCGCGAAAGACTTGTACGGCTACGGATCGACGATCAAATGGTTCGCTGATGTGGCGGGACTTTCCTTCGGTGAGGCGCGGCCGGTGGTGAATCGGGCGATCGCGTTGAATCCCACGCGTGGTTTGGATGGGACCGAGCTTCCTCCCTTGGCGCCCGCTACCGCGGCCGCTGCTGCTGAGGGGGCGGTCGGGGACGAACGGATCCAGCAGGTTCTGGACTTCCTGGCGAGCCTGCCGCTGGATACGTCGATAGAGGACCGGGAGAGCGCGGAGAAGACCTTGGCCGACCTGGCCCGGCACGCCGGTCCCCGGCAACTGGCGGAAGCCGAACAGAACCTACTCGGCTGGCTGGATCCTGACGGGGCTGAGCCGAAAGAGCCTGAGCCGAAGCAGCCCCGCCGCGAGTTGACGTTGGAGCGCCGCAAAGACGGGTTCTGGAAACTCAACGGGCTCCTCGACGACGAAGCCGGTGCCCGCACCGCCGCGGCCCTGGAGGCCTACGCTGCGCCGCGCCCGGTCGACGAGTTCGGACAGGCCGATCTGCGGACCAAACCCGAACGTCTCGGTGATGCGTGGGTGGACCTGGTCGATTTGGCGGTCGCCTGCCCCGACCAACCGGGGACCTCCGGCTACCGCACCCTCGTCCATGTCACCATCGGCCTGGAGGAGCTGAAGTCGGGTCTCGGCACCGCGTGTGTGGATTTCGTCGGGACGATGACCGCCCGCGACGCCCGGATGGCGGCCTGCGACTGCCTCATGCTTCCGGTCGTTCTCAACGCGGCTGGTGAGCCGCTGGACGTGGGACGCATGCGACGGTTCGTCACCCCAGGCCAGCGACGGGCGTTGAACATCCGTGACGGGGGCTGCGCCTTCCCGGGCTGTCATCGGCGGCCGAAGAACTGTCACGCCCACCACATTCATCACTGGGCAGACGGCGGACCCACTGACCTGCGGAATCTCACCCTGCTGTGCGGGTTCCATCACAGGTTGATCCACCACGGCGACTGGGAAGTCCGCATGGCCGCCGACGGCCTGCCCGAGTTCATTCCGCCCCAGTATCTGGACCCGCTCCGAAGAACCCGGCGCAACACCCTCCACCGCGCCGCCTNNCCACCGCGCCGCCTGACCCTGCACCACCCGAGGAGCCCGCCAGCCACACCGGCGACGGGCCCCTCGGCATGCCCACACCCCCTCGGCCACGCCCCGAGCGCATTTAGCCGACTAAACGCGCTCCCCGACCGCACCGGACCGGGTGGATCGTGAGTGCTAAGTGCCGTTCTAGTGAGGGGTAAGTCAAGGGTGGCGTGACCGAGACCTGTAGCGCGTGAAGGCTCCCTTCCATCGGCTCAGCCGAGGAAACTTGGCCTTCACACCTTCCCCAGTACGTGAAGGCCTCCTTCCCTACCCTCAAGGTAGGCAAGGAGGCCTTCACTACCTGGCCGCGGTTAGTCGACTAAACGCGTGGCGACGGGCGAAGGGTCAGAGGGTTCCTTCCTCCGATTCCCCGGGCACCAAGGCGGCCAGTTCTCGCGCGACTCCCTCCACCGTCGGCTCGGCGAACAGCGACCGCAGCGGCAGGACGACGTCGTAGCGCTGCCGCACCGTCTCCAGCATCCGGGTCGCGCGCAGGCTGTCGCCGCCGAGCGTGAAGAAGTTCTGCCGACGCCCGACGGTCTCCAGGCCCAGCAGTTCCCTCCACAGCCCGGCCACCGCCGGTTCCCACTCACCCCGCGGCTCCTCCATGACCTCGACGGGTGCGGGCGCGGCCAGTGCGGCGACCGCGGCACGGTCGAGTTTCCCGTTGGCGCTCAGCGGGATCCGGTCCACCGGGACGAGGCGTTCCGGCACCATATGCGACGGCAACCGGGTGGCGGCGTCGGCGAGTACACTGTCCACTTCGGACGTTCCGGTGACGGCCGCGACCAGCCGCCGGTCCGCGCCCGTGCCGTGGACCGCGGCGACGGCCTGCGTGACGCCGGGCGCTTCGAGCAGCGCCGCCTCGATCTCGCCCAGCTCGATGCGGTGGCCGCGGATCTTCACCTGCTGATCCCGCCTGCCCAGGAACTCCAGGGTGCCGTCGGGCCAGTAGCGGCCGAGGTCGCCGGTCCGGTACCAGCGTGTGCCGCCGACCTCGACGAACCGGTCGGCGGTCAGGTCCGGGGCGCCGCGATAGCCACGCGCGACACCGGCGCCGCCGATCCACAGCTCGCCGGGCACCCAGTCCGGGCAGTCGCGTCCCAGCTCGTCGACCACCCGGAAAGCCTGGTTGCGCAACGGTTTCCCGTACGGAATGGACCGCCACTCCGGATCCACCTCGGTCACTTCGGTGAAGTTCGACCAGATCGACGCCTCGGTCGCCCCGCCGAGCGCGACGAACCGGAGGTCAGCCGCCCGGCCGGGCAGGTCGAGGCCGACCCAGTCACCGGAGACGAGCACGAGCCGCAGCGACGGGACCGACGGCGCGACGACCAGCAGCATGTCCAGCAGCGCGGGCACGGTGTTCCAGATCGTCACCCCGTGCCCGGTCACCAGTTCGTGCCAGCGCCGCGCGTCGCGACGGTCGTCCTCGTCGATCGTGACGACCGAGCCGCCCACGGAAAGCAGGCCGAAGACGTCGTACACCGACAGGTCGAAGTCCAGCGCCGACACCGCGAGCACCCGGTCGTCCCGGCCGACGCCGAAGCGGGCGTTGAGGTCGTCGATGGTGTTCAACGCCGACCGATGGGTGATCTCGACGCCCTTCGGCTCGCCGGTCGAGCCCGACGTGAAGATCACGTACGCCGACTCGTCGGGATCGGGCATCGCCGCGGCGGGCAACGGCGGGAACGACGCCGCGGCGGCGGGGACGACGGCGACGGCCGTGCCCGCCCGGGACGTGTCATCGGTGATCGCCAGCCGGACCTCCGCCAGTTTCAGGATGCGATTACGCCTGGCGGGCGGCTGATCGACACCGATCGGCACATACGCGCATCCCGCCGCGAGCACCCCGAGCACGGCGACGACCTGCTCCGGGCCCTTCGGCAGCACGACCGCGATCCGGTCGCCGGGTCGTGCCCCCTGCGCAACCAGCGCGGACGCCGTCCGCAGGGCCCGTTCGGCGAGTTCGCCGTAGGTCAGGCTCCCCACCAGGGCGACACGGCCGGGATCCGAGGCGGCCAGCCGGAAGAAGTCCGCGTGCAGGGCGCGCTCCGGCAGCGGACCTTCGGTGGCGTTGACCGCGGCCCGCACCGAAGCTTGCGCGGCGGGCAGCAGATCGGCCACCGGCGCACGCCAGTCCTCGGTCACCAGGAGGTCGATCAGCTTCAGGTACGCCTCGAACATCGCGTCGAGCAGCCCCGGCGGGAACAGTTCGTCGACGGCGTCCCAGTTGATCGCGATCCCGCCGTCGGCCTCGGTGACCTGGTGGTCGAGCCACACCTGCGGGGTCTGCGAGACACCCCAGACCTGGTCGGCGAACAACCCGCCGGACGACCGGTCCGCGCCCACGCCCAGCGCGCTCGTGAACACCACCGGCATGACGACCTCGGGGTCGCCCGTGGTCCGCGCGAGCTCCCGGCGCAGGTGCACTGCCGAAACGTCGCGGTGGTCCAGCGCCGCCCACAGTTCCTCCTGCACCCGGCGGGCGCGATCCAGCCAGCCGTCGCCGGGTTCGGGCCGGTAGCCGACGAGCAGCAGCGACGTGAAGTCGCCCATCACCCGGCCGATATCCGGATGCACCTCACGGCGGTCGAACAGGGTGAGGTTCAGCGTGAGGTCGGCACGGGCACTCCACCGGCCGACCACCTCGGAGAAGGCGCTCAGCAGCACCGCCGACGGCGTCACGCCGTGCTCCCGCGCCTGGTCCGTGATCCTCGTCCACCGGGCGGCCTCGATGACGGCGGCGCGACGGCTGAAGCGCGGGACGCCGACCTCGGCCGGTTCCTTGGCCAGCGGCAGTTGCGGCGCGGGCGGCAGTGTCGGCAGCTGCTCGCTCCAATAGCGCTCCGCCGCCGGGGAAGGAGGCGGGGTGGAGAGGACGTAGTCGCGGAACGAAAGGTCGACGGGTGGCAGCTCGGCGTCCGGATTCTCGTACAGGGCGGCGAGTTCGGCGTAGAAGGTGAGGATGCTCAACGCGTCGAGCACCAGATTGTCCATGCCGATCGCGAGCCTGGTCCGGTTGCCGTGCCGTACTCCGCGCACCGTGAAGAGCGGCCAGGAGGACGGGTCGAACACCTGATGGGACAAGGCTTCGCGCAACGCTTCGGGCGTCTCGTCGGTCACTTCCACCCGCAGCGGGGGTACTTCCGGCAGAATCCGCTGATCACCACGTTCGTCGAAGACCGCGCGGAGCATTTCGTGCCGCCGGATCAGCTTTCCGAGCGCGTCCTCCAGCCTCGGCACGTCGAGATCGTCGACGTCGTACTCGCGATAGAAATGACAGCCGATGCCGCCGAGGGTGAACCCGCTGTCCCGGCCGAGCCAATAGGCACGCTGGACCGGTGTCGGCGGGAACGGCTCGTGCCGGTTCTCCGGGTCGGCGACCAGAGCACCGCCGTCCACAATGGACTTGTCGAGTCCGAGCGAGGCCGCGAAGTCCCGGAGTACCGGGGCGGCGAACAACGCGCTCAGCGATACCCCGGTCAAGCCGTCGGAACGGAGCCTGCCGATCAGCCGGGTGGCCAGGAGCGAATCCCCGCCCAACGCGAAGAAATCGTGCTCGCGACCGATCTCGGGGACCCGCAGGATCTCGGCCCAGGCGGCGGCGACCAGGCGTTCGATCTCCCCTTCCGGTGCGGTGACCGGACGCTCGTCGCGGTGTTCGGCCAGCCTCCGCCGCAGCGCCGTCCGGTCGATCTTCCCGTTGGCGGTCAAAGGGAACGCGTCGAGTGTGACGACGACGTCCGGCAGCATAGGCGTGGGCAGCCGCTGGGCGAGGAAGTCCGTGAGGCCTTCCGGCGAACCGACCGTCGCGACGGCCAGCCTGCCGTCATCGGTCACCACGGCGACGGCTTGGGACACCTCGGGATGCGCGGCCACCGCGGCTTCGATCTCCCCCGGTTCGATCCGGTGGCCGCGAAGCTTGACCTGATGATCGGCCCGGCCGAGGAAATCCAGCGTCCCGTCCGGCAGGTACCTGGCCAGGTCGCCCGTGCGATACCAGCGCGTGCCGTCGACCTCGACGAAGCGGTCCGCCGTGCGGTCCGGATCGCCCCGGTAGCCGAGCGCGACACCGGCGCCGCCGATCCACAGCTCGCCGGGGACCCAGTCCGGCCGGTCCCGGCCGAGGCCGTCCACCACGCGGCAGACGACGTTGTCCAGCGGTGTCCCGTACGGTACGCAAGTCCACTGTGGATCGACAGTCTCGACTTCGAGGAGCGTCGAGTGGATCGCGGTCTCCGTCGTCCCACCGAGACCGGCGAACCGGCAGCCCGGCGCGCGGGCGGCAAGCCTGCCTGGAAGATCCGTTGTGACCCGGTCGCCGCCGAGCAGCACCACCCGCAGCGGCAGCACTGGCAGCTCATCGGTCACCAGCATCAGCATGTCCAGCAGCGCGGGGACGCAGTTGAGCACCGTCGCGTGATGCCGCCGCGCCAGCTCCGCCCAGACGGTCGCGTCACGGCGGCCTGTGTCACGCGGGCAGATCACCGCGCCACCTACCGACAGCGGGCCGAAGATGTCGTACACCGAGAGGTCGAATTCCAGCGCGGACAACGCCAGCGTCCGATCCCCGGCGCCGATCCCGAAGCGGGCGTTGAGGTCGTCGATCGTGTTCACCGCGGCCGGGTGGGAGATCTCGACTCCCTTCGGCTCTCCCGTCGAGCCGGAGGTGTAGATGACGTACGCGAGTTCCGTGCCGAACTCGGGTCTCGCCAACGGATCCCCGGCCGCCGGAAGCGAGTCGAGCACGAACCGGACGCCCGCCGACGAGAGGATGCGTTCGCGGCGCGCGGGCGGCTGGTCCACCCCGATCGGCACGTACGCGCAGCCCGCGGCGAGGACCCCGAGCACCGCCACGACCTGCTCTGGCCCCTTGGGCAGGGACACCGCCACGAGGTCACCGGCCTCGACTCCGCACGAACGCAGATACCCCGCGACCTCCAGTGCCCGCGCGGAAAGTTCGCCATAGCTCAGGACCCCGTCGGTCTCCCACAACAACGCGGGAGCGCCGGGATTCGCCTCGGCGAGTGAGAAGAACGGTTCGTGCAGCGTGTGCGCCGGCCGGTCGACCGTGGTGTCGTTGGCGACCGCGCGTACCTCGGCCTGGGACGACGGCAGCAACGCCGGTACCGGCTCCGACCACGCCTCGGCACCGGCGAGCAACCGATCGAGCAAGCGGCCGTAGGCGGCGAACATCGCCTGCGGCACCCCGGGGACGAACGCGTCCTCGCGGACGTCCCAGTTCACCAGCAGGCCGCCGTCGAGTTCGGTGACCTGTGCGTCCAGCCAGACCTGCGGGCCCTGCGAAATGATCCAGACGGCGTCACCGAAACACTCGCGGACCTCGCGGGAGAACAGCTCACCCAGCCCGAGCGCGCTGGTGTACACCACCGGCGCGAGTACCTGTTCCCCGTGCGAACGCGAGAGATCGCGCAGCACCTCGACGCCGGAGTACCCGGTGTAGGCGACGTCGGTGTGGAATCGGTCCTGCAACCGCCGCGCGCGTTCGGCGAAGGTGCCCTGCACACTCCCGTCCCATTCCAGCAGGACCGACGAGGTGAAGTCACCGACGAGGGCGTCCACGTCCTCGTGCAGTGGATCGCGGTCGAACAGCGGGAGGTTGAGCAGGAACCGGGGTTCGGCACTCCACGCGGTCAGCGTCTCGGCGAAGACCGCGGCCAGTGCCATGGCGGTGGTCAGGCCGTGACGGCGGGCGCCGTGTTCCAGCGTCCGGACCTCGTCCGCGGTGAGCTTCCGGTGCAGCCGGGTCACCCGGGCGGTGTCGCCGGGCTGCCCGGCGACCGGGAGCTGCGGCGCTCCGGGCATGGTCGGCAGCCGGTCCCGCCAGTACTCCGCTCCGGCACCGGTACGGCGACGTTCGGCCAGGTAACGCGGATAGCTGTAGTCCAGCGGCGGCAAGGGTTCGCCCCGGTAGGCGCGCGCGAGATCGGCCAGCAGGACCCGCAGGCTCAGCGCGTCGGCAGCGATCATGTCGAGGTTGACGTGCGTCCGGGTGCGGCCGTCCGGCAGCAACGACAACTGGACGTCGAACACCTCGCCCGCGCCGATGTCCATCCGGCGATGGGAAAGCCGGTCACGGAGATCGTCCAGCACAGAGAGGTCGGTGGCGTCGCGGAAGTCGTGGACCCGCAGCCCCGGCCAGCCACCCGGTCCGGCGATGCGCTGGGTGCCGTCGTCGTTGATCACCACCCGCAGCATCCCGTGTCGCGCGAGTACCGCGCGCACCGCCGGTTCCAGCCTGTCCGGTTCGACGCCGGTGCCGTCGAACTCGTGGTAGAAGTGCGCCGCGACCCCGCCGAGCCGCTGTCCCGGTTCCCGGCCGACCCAGTAGGCGTGCTGCATGAGCGCCAGCGGGAAGGAACCCGACTCGTCCACAGTGGACTGGGATACCGGCTCGGATTCCGGAGTGCCATCGGCGAGGAGCTTTTCCCAGGCCGAGAGGGTGGGCGTGGTGACCAGATCGGCGAACTTGACCTTCGCCCCGGCCTTCCGCCAGCCGCCGGCCAGCCGCATCATCGTGATCGAGTCCATCCCCAGCTCGATCAGGTTGTCGTCGGCGCCGATCTCGTCCAGTTCGAGCAGTTCGGCGACCTGCCCGCGCAAATCTTCGACAGACACGGAGAAGTCCTTTCTCACCAGGTGACGGGCATGCTCAGGGGGCCGCGGAAGAAGGTCGCGGTCTTCCACTCGATCTCGCCGGCCTGCCGGAGTCCCGGCAACCGGGTCACCAGTGCCCGCACCGCTTCCTGCAGTTCGACGCGGCCGAGCGGCGCGCCGACGCAGTGGTGGATCCCGTACCCGAAGGCCAGATGTCCTTGGGCGTTCCGGCCCAGGTCGAGCGCCTCTCCTTCTTCGAAGCGCGCGGCGTCACGGTTGGCCGAGCCGATCGACACCAGCACCGGCTCTCCCTGGCGTACCAGCGTTCCCCCGACTTGAACGTCTTCGGACGGGTAGTGCGCGAACATCGCGCTCGACGCCAGCGGGACGAACCTGAGCAGTTCCTCGACCGCGTCCGGGATCAGCTCCGGTTCGGCTCGCAACCGGGCGAGCTGCTCCGGATTCCGCAGCAGTACATGGAGGAAGTTCGGGATCTGGGACGCCGTCGCCTCGTACCCGGCGACGAGCAAGGCGATACACAACAGCATCAGGTCCTTTTCGGACAGTTCGTCGTCGGCGTCGCACGCCTCGACCAGCGCCGAGATCAGGTCTTCGGCCGGTTCCTCCCGGCGCCGCACGATGAGCTGCGTGAAGTACCCGGCCAGCTCACCGAGGTTGCGCTGCACCTCCTCGGGCGGGAGATCGGTGGCGAGCAGGGCGTCGTTCCACAGCCGGAACCGTTCGTGGTCCCGTGACGGCACCCCGAGCAGTTCGCAGATCACCGAAATCGGGATGGGTAGGGAGAAGTCCTTGACCAGATCCGCGGGCGCGCCGACGTCCTCCATCAGATCGATCAACTCGTTCGCCAGCCGCCGGACGTGCGGCCGCAGCCGTTCGACCCGTTGCGGCGTGAAGGTCTTCACCGCCAGCCCGCGGATCCTCGTCAGCTCCGGTGGGTCCATGGTCACGATCCCGCCGGGGATCCGCGACAGCGCACGCGGCGCGTCGCGCCGGTGCGCCTCCGCCCGGCTGAAGCGACGGTCGGCGAGGACCTGCTTGGCCTCCTCGTACCGCGTCACCAGCCAGGCGGGTTCGCCGAACGGCAGCCGCACCCTGGTCAGGCCCGGACGCTCGCGGGCTTCGGCATAACCGTCCGCGAGGTCGAGCCCGGTGAAGGAATTGAAGGGATAGTCGAACGCCGTCATGAGCGGACCTCCTGTCCGAAAGCGCCGAGTGCGCCGCGATCGACCTTGCCGAGACCGGTGCGGGGAAAGGACTCCACGACACGGACCTTGTCGGGGAGCTTGAACGCGGCCACGCCGAGTCCGGTCAGATGCGCGACGAGAGCGCGCCTGGTGGGCGGTTCCCCCTTGGGGATGACGAAGGCGCAAGTGCGCTCGCCCATCACCTCGTCGGGGAAGCCGACGATCGCGACGTCGTGCACGCCGGGATGGGTCAGCAGCAGGTTCTCGACCTCTTCGACCGGGACCTTGTCGCCACCGCGGTTGATCACGTCCTTCACGCGCCCCTCGACGACGAGTTCGCCGCCGGGCAGCCTCCGGACGAGATCGCCGGAGCGATAGAAGCCGTCCTCTGTGAACGACTTCTTGTTGTGTTCGGCGGCCCGGTAGTAGCCGCGGATCGTGTACGGGCCCCGGACCAGCAGCTCCCCGACCTCGCCGTCGGCGACGGGCTTCCCGTCCCGGTCGACCACGCGGACCTCGTCGTCCGGGCTGAGCGGACGCCCCTGGGTTCCGGTGACCAGTTCCTCGGGATCGTCGAGACCGGTGTAGTTGAGCAGCCCCTCGGCCATCCCGTACACCTGCTGGAGGGCACAGCCCAGACCAGGCCGGACCCGGCGCGCGGCCTCGTCCTTGAGCCGGGCGCCGCCCGCCTGCACCAGCCGCAGGCTGCTCAGATCGGCGTCGGTCTCCTCGGCCGCGTCCAGCCAGACCAGGACCAGCGGCGGGACGAGCGCGGTGGCGGTGATCCGCTCGCGTTCGATCAGGCCGAACGTCGTCTCCGGATCGGCCGACGTGGTGAGCGTGACCGTGCCGCCCGCCCAAAGCGTGCCGAGCACACCGGGGCAGGCGAAGGCGAAGTTGTGCGCGGCGGGCAAAGCGGCGAGATACCGGGTCTCACCGTCGAATCCGGCCGCTTCCGCGCTGGCACGCAGGTTGTAGTGATAGTCGTCGTGGGTGCGCGGGATCAGCTTCGGCAGTCCGGTGGTCCCGCCGGACAGCAGGAGGACCGCGACATCACCGGGTTCGGGCTCCGGAATGTCCACAGTGGTCTCCGCGGCAAGATCCTGGAACCCGGTGAACTCCTGCGGCTCCCCGACGATGACCACGTGCTCGACCCCGGTCAGCTTCCGGGCGAGCGGGCGGTGATCGAAGCCGCCGTGGACGTCCGGCGCGACATAGGCGACGGCCTCGGCGAGTGCGGCCAGGTGGGTGATCTCGTTTTCCCGGTGCGGCGGCAGGGCGAGCACGGGAACGGCCCCGACCCGGAACAGACCGAAGACCAGCGCCACGAACTCCGCGAGATTCGGCAGGTGGACCAGGACCCGGTCACCTCGGCCGATCCCCCTGACGTGAAGTCCGGCGGCCACTTGACCAGCCCAGTCGGCCAATTGTCGATAAGTCCACTTGCGGTCACCGTCGACGAGCGCGACGCGGTCCGGCCACTTCGCGGCGCCGTCGGTGAGGATCGAGCCGAGCGTGCTTCCCTGCCAGTACCCCTTGGCGCGGTAGCGATCGGCGAACTCGGGTGGCCAGCCGGTGAAACCTTCCATGGTCAGTCTTCCTTCCGGGGCGGTTTGCGTGCGGCGAACACGCGGTGGCCCAGTGGTTCGAGCGGATGTCCGGTGGCGGGCAGGCCGTCCGCGCGGACGAGTCCGGCGCGGTCGAGGACGGCGTTCCACTGCGGCAGCGTCAGGAAGCTGGCGCGGTCCTCCGCCCGGTCGTCGGCGGCGTCGGCCATCAGGAACGCCTGCGAGGTCAGGATCCAGAACTCTTCGACGGTCGGTTCGGTGAGCAGCAGCCAGCCCCCGGGGACCAAGATCTCGGTCAACCGGGCGACGGACGCGTCGGTGTCCTGGGCGGCGTTGAGCACTCCACCGCCGATGACGAGGTCGAACGACTCCGGCGAGAAGCCCTGGTCCGCGATCGGGACGTCGATGTCGAACCGTCCGAAGTGGACACGGGGATCCCCCTTCAGCCGCTCTCGCGCCTGGTCCAGGAAGTACGCCGAGACGTCGGTATACAGGTACTCGACGTCGTCCAGTGCCGGGAGCACGTGCTCGGTGGTGGCACCGGTGCCCGCGCCGACCTCGAGGATCCGCGCCCGCCGTCCGGCCGTGATCCCGGCGGCCAGCGCGCTGACCGCGTGGTGCTGGTAGCGGCCGGTCACGTTCTCGCGGTAGAGCGCCGCGGCGAGGTCGGTCCGGCCCTGGGGGAACAGGAGGTTGACCGCCTGCTCGCGGCCGGCCAGCAGCTCGGGCAGTTTACGCGCGTTGGCCATGGCGTAGTCGACGGTGCCCGCCGAACCGACGGTGTCGAGCCACGCCTGCCGAGCGCGCTGCCAGGCGTTTTCCAGCGCCTCGTCCGAGTATTCGGCCGGATCCGGCACCGGGTGATGATCTTCGGTCAGCAGGCCCTCGGCCTTCAGGACGTCGAGCCAGCGTTTGAGCAACCGCCGATGGCCGGGGGTGATGGCGAGGATCTCGTCCTCCGGCCTGCCCAGCACCGGGCTGAGCACGTTGAGCATCGACAGCAGCGCCGTGCGCCCGAAATCTTCGACGGCCCGGACGGCGGCGGCGAGGTCGATATGCGCCAGCGCCAGGTCCGCGGCGGCACCGGCCGCGGCGACGTCGACCCGCGTTTCGGGGGCCGTATGCCGCACGACCTCGACCCCGAACGTGTCCCGCACGGCGTCTGCTTCCGCGTCGGTGAGCCATCCGGTGCTCTCGATCCGGCGCAGGCGCGGCAGATCCGCGAGCAGCGCGGCCGGATGATCCGGCAGTTCCCGAAGCGTGGCCGCGGACAGTACGGCGTGCTCGGCGCCGGTCCGTTCGAGATGCGCGAGCACCTTCGCGGGACTCCAGCCGGCCGGGATCTCGTCGGTGGCCACGGCGGAGAACAGCCGTTGCCCCGCGACGGCCAGCGGGGAATCCGGTTCGGGCAGGACCGATTCCAGGGTGAACCCGGCCGCCGCGAGTTCGGCCCGCCAGCCGGGTTCGTCGAGGAACGGCGCGCCCGCGCGGCGATCGGCCGTACCGGGCCGGGGCTTCCCCGCCGGGGCGGACAACAGGAAGGCCATGGACGTCAGGAGGGCGTGGTTCTCGTGACCGGACTCGGTGAACACCAGCCTGGCGCCGGGTTCGAGCAGGCCGCGGATCCGGCGCAGCGTCCGGCCGAGATGCGCCGCGTTGTGCAACGCGTTCCCCGCGAACACCGCGGACGCGGCCGTGACCCCCTGGTCACCGAAATCGCGGTCCATGTCGAGTACCGCCGTGGCGAATCCCTGCCGGTGCCGGTACCGCTCGGCCGCGGCGACGGTGAACCCGCGCGACACGTCGGTGAACAGGTACTTCCCTTCCACCGCCGGAAGGATCGTCGCGGTGGCGAACCCTTCGCCGCCGCCGAGTTCGAGGACGTCATGGGTGCCGCTGAGCACGTGCGCGGCGGCCGCGTTGAGATACCGGGTGAACACGTTGTCCTGGTAGGCCGCCAGTTCAGCGGCGTCGAACAGGTCGAGCAGCGTCACCCGGTCGGCCAGCAGATCCGGCAGCCTGCTCAGCGTCACCCGGTGGACCACGGCCATCGCGGGCGGAAAGCCCAGTGCCGCATAGGCTTCCTCGAACTCGGGGCCGGGCTCGACGGCTTCGGGCGACGTGTCTTCCGCCGACAACGCGGCGCGCCAGCGTTCGGCCAGCCACTCGTGCCGGGGCGCCGGAACACCCGCGGACAGGGCGGCGGCCATCGCGCGCAGGCTGATCTCTTCGATCACCCGCAACGCCTTCGGGATGTCTTCGCCGTTCACAGCGCGCCCTCCTCTTCCAGCACGAGACGGCTCAGCGGGCGGTCGAAGACGCCGACGTCGGCGACACCCAGTCCAGTCAGACAGTCCACAAGGGACTGGGTTCGGAGGACGTCGCCCGCGAAGTAGGAACCGGGCGGGAGTTCGCCACGGTCGACGGCGGATACGGCCAGCGCGACGACGGCTCCGGTCACCACGCCGTTCCCCTTCGCGCGGAGCACGGCGGTGCGGCCGTCGGCTTCGGCGATCAGCACCACGCGCGGCGCCCGGCCGGCGAGGTCGAGACGGCTCGCGCGGCACAGGTCCGCCACAGCCTCCTCCCGGCCGATGCCGTGGACCCGGTCGAAGGCACGGCCGACGTGGTCGCCGGCCAGCACCGTGTACCAGTCACCCTCGGCGACGCGCAGTGCCCGCGCGAGCCGTTCGGCCTCCGGGGTGAAGTACGGCAACAGGGTCACCGGCTCCGGGAAGAACGGCAGCGTGACCCCGGTTTCACGGGTCAGCGCCCGCGAGCGCCGTTCGCCCCGCCAGGCCGCCAGCGCCTCGCCGTGACCGGTGGCGGCCGCGTGCAGGTAGTCCTCGGCGGCCGAGCGGCTGAACAGATCCGAGACACCGAGCCAGACCTTGAGGCCGTGGACTTCGGCGTCGCGGGTCAGCCAGCGGGGCAGCGCCGCGGTGAGCCCTGGTTGAAGACCGGCGGACAGCAGTGCGGTCCGTCCACTATGGACATCGACCGGTTCGTCGCCGGACGCGTCGACGTAATGCGCCCCGGCCCGGCGGGCCGCCTCGGCGACGCTGTCACCGATGGCGTGCGCGGGTCCGGCGCAGTTCACCAGCACTTCGCAGCCGGAGGCGAACCGGTCCAGTGAGGCCGGGTCCCGGAAGTCCGCGACGGCGGATCCGGCCGCGCGCACCGGGCCGATCCCGAGCCGCTCCAGGAATCCCACCGCGTGACGGCCGACGTCGCCGGTCGCGCCCAGTACGCCGATCACGCGCCGCCCACCAGACGCCAGCCCCGCGCTTCCCGGCGTTCCTGCCAGAAACTCGTGTACCGGCCGCCCGCGGCGAGGAGTTCCTCGTGTGTCCCGGATTCGGCGATCTCCCCGCTGTCGAGCACGAGGATCTGGTCGGCCGCCATCACCGTGGGCAGCTTGTGCGCGATGACCAGCAACGTCGACGAGTTCTTCAGAGAGCGCAACGCGTTCTGGACGTATCGCTCGTTCTCCGGGTCGAGCGCCGCGGTCGCCTCGTCGAGCAGCACGATCGGCGCGTTCTTGAGCAGCGCCCTGGCGATCGAGACGCGCTGGCGCTCACCACCGGACAACGACGTGCCACCCTCGCCGACCTTGCTCTGCCAGCCGCCCGGCAACCGGTCGACGATCTCGTCGACCCCGGCCAGCCTCGCCGCCTCCCGTACGTCCTCGTCGGAGGCGTCCGGCCTGCCGAGCCGGATGTTCGCCTCCAGGGTGTCGTCGAAGAGGTAGACGTCCTGCATCACCACCGACAACTGCGCCATGAGATCCACAGTGGACAGATCACGGACGTCAGCGCCGCCGACCGAGACCACCCCGTCGTCGACGTCGAAGAACCGCATGACCAGCCGCGTGATGGTGGTCTTGCCCGAACCGGAGGCACCGACGATCGCGGTCATCGTGCCCGGCGGGATCCGCAGCGAGACGTCGCGCAGCACCGGTTCGCCCGGCCGGTAGCCGAAGGTCACCCCGCGCAGCGCGACTTCGCCCGGCACCGCGCCCGGCCGGGACTCCGCCGGTTCCACCAGCGGTTTCTCGTCGAAGATCGCTGCCAGCCGCCGCAGATCGTTCGCCGCCATGCGCAGCATCCCGCTCTGCCCGGCGAGTTCGCCGAGCGGCCCGGTGAACCGCGCCGCGAGCGCGAGCAACGCCACCAGCACCACCGGATCGATGGACCCGCTCGCCGCGAGCGACACCCCGACCGCGATCAGCGCGGCGAACGCCAGTTGCGCGGCGAGGCCGCTGGCGAGCAGGCGGGGTGCCGTCGTGCGGAGCATCCCGCCCCACGCCTTGCGCTGCGTTTCGATGGCCTCGTCGAGCGGCGGGTAGCCGTCGGTCGTCCGGCCGAACGCGCGCAACGCCTGCTGGGTGCGGGCGAACTCCACGACCCGGCTGCTGGCCACCGTGCTCGCCGCGTCGGTCCGCTCCTCGGACCGGCCGACCGACGTCGCCGCCCAGCGGTGCACGAGATACAGCACCGGCGCGCACAGGACGGTGGCCACGGCGAGGCGCCAGTCGAAGAAGAACATCGTGATCGCGACGGTCGCCGGCGTGATGGTCCCGGTGGCGACCGGGGTGAGCAGATGCGCGGTGACGCTGGTGACCATCAGCGTGCCGCCGGTGGCGCTGCGGGAAAGCCTGCCGACCTTCTCCGACGAGAACCAGCCCAGCGGCAGGCTCGCGACATGGTCGCCGAGCCGGGTGTGCAGGCTGGTCAGCGTGACCAGGGACAGCGCGAACCCCTTCATCGCCTGCCGGTAGTGCGCGACGCAGGCGAGGACGACGATCACCGCCGTCACCACCAGCCTGCTCCACGCGTCGTCGGGCGAACCCGACAGCAGCGCTTGCAGTACCGGGACGAGCGAAGCCATCGCGAGCCCCTGCAACACGGCGTACGCGGCCAGCCAAGCGAAATAGCCGCGGATCGCGCGGCGGTGTTCCGGCCCCATGATCGCCAGCAGATCCTTGATCATCGGACGCCCTCCTCGGCACCGGCGTGCGCGTGCCACATCCGGGCGTAGCGCCCGTCGGCGGCCAGTAGTTCTTCGTGGGTCCCGGATTCGGCGACCACCCCGCGATCGAGGACCGCGATCCGGTCGGCTCCGGCGATGGTGGCCAGCCGATGCGCGATCACCAGTACCGTGCGGCCGCGCGCGAGCGTGGACAGCGCCTGCTGGATCCGCGCTTCGGATTCCGCGTCGGCGTAGGCGGTCGCCTCGTCGAGGACGAGCACCGGGGTGTCGGCGAGCAGCGCCCGCGCGATCGAGATCCGCTGTGCCTCGCCGCCGGAGAACACCGCGTCCTCCCCGATCACCGAGTCGTATCCCCGGGGCAGCGCGAGGATCCGATCGTGGATCCGCGCAGCTTCCGCGGCGGCTTCGACCTCGGCGTCCGTCGCTTGTGGACGGCCGAGCCGCAGGTTGTCGGCGACGGTCCCGTGCAGCAGCTGGACGTCCTGCAGGACGAAGCCGACCTTGCGGTACAGCACTTCCGGCGCGATCCGCCGGACGTCGACACCGCCGAGCCGGACCGCACCGCGGGTGACGTCGTAGAAGCGGGGCACCAGCTTCGCGAGCGTCGACTTCCCCGCGCCCGAACTGCCGACGAGCGCGGTCACCGTCCCGGGACGGCAGACGAGGCTGACGTCCGCCAGCACGGTCTCGCCTTCGTTGTACCCGAACGAGACCCGGTCGAACTCGACCAGATGTCCCCGGGGTTCTTCGGGTTCGTCCACGATCGGCAGCACCGGCGTGTCCAGCAGCGCGCCGATCCGTTCGGCGGCCGCCACCGCCTTGCGCTGCGCGGTGAAGCCGTTGTTGAGGGTGAGCAGGGTGGACGGGATGATCATCGCGACCAGCACTTCGGCGAGGACGTCGACCGGGCTCACCCAGCCCTGTGCGACGAACCAGGTCCCGCCCGCCAGGCTCACCAAGGCGATCACCGGCGCCGAGAGAGCCAGCGACGTCAGGGCTTCGAGTCTGAGTATCGGTCGGACCCACCCGGCGTACCGCTCGCCGTAGTCGACGACGGCTTGCCGGTAGCCGCGGTGGGCACGCCCCGCCTGACCGAACGCCTTCACCACGGTGATGCCGTGCACGAACTCGACGATCGCCGCGCTCACCTTCGCGAAACCGGAGTCGAGTTCGCGCATCTTGTCGGCGAACCCGCGCATCATCGAGGCGTAGGCGACCAGGTAGACGGGCAACGTGACGATCGCGAGCAGCGCGAGCCGCCAGTCCAGCCAGCACAGGTAGGCGATCCCGCCGAGCGGCAGCACGATCGCGCCGGTCATCTCGACGTCGTGGTGCGCCACCAGATGGTGCAGCTCCTCGACGTCGTCCTGCGCGGCCTTGCGCACCTGCCCGGAGGTGACGTCGGTGTACCAGCCGAGCGGCACCGCGCCGAGCCGGTCCACCATCCGGCGGCGCACGAGCGCCTGCAACCGCGCGTCGGCGATATGGGTCAGCCACAGGGCGAAGCCGTTCAGCAGTGACCCCACGATCAGCGCGGCCACGACGACGAGCGCGACGACGGTGAGCCGCCCGCCGTCCGGCGGTCCGTCCTCCAGCAGCACGCGCCCTAGTTCGGCGAGCCCGGCGAACGGGACGAGCGTGGTCAGCGACCCGATCGCGCCGACGAGCATGCCGAGCCGGGTCAGCCCGGCGACGGGTTTCCGCAGTTCCTTCAACGGGGTCATGCGGTCACTCCCGAGGTGATGGCGGCGCCGAGATGGGCGACGACGACGTCGACGTTGGGCGGTTCGATGACGCTGAAATGGTTGCCGGGGACGTCGATCACGGTGAATTCGCCGAGGCAGGTCTGCTCCCAGAACGGGGCCGCGAGATGCCCGACCCCGGCGGTGACGCCGAACGACTGCTGTTCGGTCGCCCGCAGGAAGGTCATGTCGCCGACGTACGGCTCGGGGTCGTACCTGGCCGCACGCATGCTGTGGCGGCAGACGCGGAACAACGCCGGGACCAGTTCGGGGTCGACCGGGATCCCGGCCTGTTCCGAGGCTGCTTCGGCGTATTGCGCGAGCCGGGTCTCCTGGTCCACTTCGTGCCGCCGCCGCACGGCCGCCGCGACGGCCTCCAGACCGGGGTCTCCGGTGAGCGCGCCCATCGCCCCGGCGGGGACGTTCCGGTCGTGGTCGGTCATGAGTTTTTCGATCGCCCGGTAGACGTCGGCACTGTCCACATCGGACCCGAAGACGGCGGCGACCGGATCGAGGTTGAGGTTCGGGACGAAGATCGCCTCGAACGCCAGCTCTTCCCCGGTTTCGAGGAACATCGGAATGCTGTCGACGAGGGTCAGGTCGTCGACCGGCACCCCGCGTTCCAGCAGCCGCCGGGCGACCTCGGTGGCCAGCAGCCCACCGAGGCAGTAGCCGATCAGCTGAAACCGCGTGTGCCCCGCGGCGAGCAGGCGGTCGGCGTAGTCGTCGGCGACCCGGCCGATCAGCCGCTTCGGGTCGATCTCGCAGTAGGCTTCCTGATCGGCGACGGCCACGCCGATCACCGGCCCGAGTTCCTGCGCCGCCAGTGCCTTCCCGAGCGACTGGAAGTAGTCGAGGGTGCCGAGCGCCGCGTGGAAGAGCACCCGCGCCGGACCCTCTTCCCCGCCACCGAACGGAATCAGGAGCGCGTTGCCCGACCGGTCGGAGTCATCCACAGGTGTGGACAACGGTTGTGCACGCAGGGCTCTGGCCAGCGCGGACACCGTCGGCTCGTTGAGCATCTGACGGAGCAGCGTGTCGTAGGTGAACGGTCCGGCCTCCGGGATCTCCTCACGCAACCGCCCGGCGACCCTGGCGAGCACGAGGGAATCGGCGCCGCGGTCGTAGAAGTTGTCGTCACGGCCGATCCGCGGCAAACCGAGGGCGCCCGCCCACAACGCGGTGAGCCTGCCTTCCAGTTCGTCCGGCGGGCCGTCCTCGGCGGCGAGGTCGTCATCGGGGAGAACCGGCCGCCAACCCGCGAGGGTTTTGCGGTCGACCTTCCCGTTGCCGGTGAGCGGCAGTTCGTCGACGATCTGGACGTGCGCGGGGACCATATGCGCGGGAAGACGTTCGGCGAGGAAGGCGGTGAAGTCGTCGGCGGTGACGTGGCACCGGTCGGTCTTGACACGAGTCGCGAACAGCCGCATCCCCTGGGCGGCCTGCGGATGCCCGTCGTCGGGGAGGACGACGTCGGCGTCGACCAGACTCAACCAGTCCTCTGTGGACAGAAGCGGGGTCGCGCCGGTCCGGTGATCGCCACCACTGGGTTCCATCATGAAGCCCTGGGTCAGCAGGATGTGCGGATGTTCCTCGGTCGGTTCGGTGAACACGAGCCAGCCGCCGGGTGCCAGCAGTTCGGTCGCCGCGGCGATGGCGGCCGCCGGATCGCGGGTGCTGTTCAGGACACCCGCGCAGAGGACGACGTCGAACGAGTTGGGCGCGTAACCCTGCGCCCGGAATTCCTGGTCGAGGTCGAACAGGCCGAACCGGGCGCGTGGGAACTCCTCGCGGGCGGGGGTCAGGAAGAACGGCGTGAGGTCGGTGAAGAGGTAGTCGACGTCGAAGCCTTCGAGCATCGGCAGGACCGCCGACGTCGTCGCCCCGGTGCCCGCGCCCGCTTCCAGTACCCGCAGCGGCCGGTCGCTCGCCGCCGCGATCCGGTTCAGCAGCGCGGCGGCGCCGTGGTTGAGGTAGCGGGTGATCGTGTCGTCGCGGTAGATCGCCCGCGCGGTGCCCAGCCGCCCCTCGGGGAACAGCAGCTCGAACGGGTTCTGGTCGCCGTCCAGCAGAGCGTGGATGTGCTCGACGTGGAGTTCGTGGTAGCGCACGAACTCGGGCGTCGCCAGTCCCCGTTCGACCCGCCGCCACGCCTCGGTGACCAGTTCCGGAGTGGCGTCGGCGATACGGGTGTAGTGGCCGTCGAAGCCGAGTTTTCCCGCGGCGGTGAGAAGAGCGAGCCAGCGGCGGACCAGCCAGTGGTGCTGTTCGTGGATCCTCGCCGTCTCCAGGACGCCGTCCGCGTCCTGCGGTGTCTCGAACGCGCCGCGCTCGGTCAGCGCGGTGAGCATGGACAGCAGTGCGGCCTCGTGCAGATCGCCGACATGCCCGGTGACCTGGTCTTCACCGATTCCGGCGACCTGGCGGTCGGCGAACTTGCGGACGGTTTCGGCCAGCCGTGGCGGAACTGCGTCCTTTTCGGACCGCCGCGCGGGTTCGGCGAAACCGAGCAGCGCGCGTTCACCGTGCCGATCACCGGTGAGCACGACCGCGGCCGCGCCGACGTCCTCGTGCGCCAGCAACGCGGACTCGACCTCGCCGAGTTCGATGCGGTGACCCCTGAGCTTGACCTGATCGTCTTCACGGCCCAGGAATTCGATCTCGCCGCCGGGCAGGTAGCGGCCGAGGTCGCCGGTGCGATAGAGCCTGGTCCCGTCGTGCGTGACGAACCTCGACGCGGTCAACTCCTCATCGCCGAAGTACCCGAGGGCGAGACCGGCGCCGGTGACGTACAGCTCACCGGGAGTCCACACCGGACAGTCGTGATAGGACTCGTCGAGGACACGGAAGCCCTGATTCGTCAGCGGCTTCCCGTACGGGATGCTCACCCACTCCGGATCGACTTCCTCGATGGGATGGAAGATCGACCAGATCGCCGCTTCGGTGGCCCCGCCGAGGCTGACCAGACCGGCGTTCGCCAGCTTCGCGAACTGCGCGGGCAGCGTCACCGGGATCCAGTCGCCGGACAACAGCGCCAGGCGCAGACTCGGAATCGCCAGCGGCTCCGATTCGAGGTAGTTCGCCAGCATCTGGAGCTGGGCGGGTACCGAGTTCCACACCGTGACGCCGTGGTCCGCGACCAGTCGCGCCCAATGGGACGGATCGCCCGGCCGTCCCGCGTCCGGCAGGACGAGGGCGGCCCCGGCCGAGAGCGTGCCGAAGATGTCGTACACCGACAGGTCGAACCCGAGCTGCGCGAGCCCGAGCACCCGGTCCCCGTCGGTGACGCCGAACCGGCGGGTGATGTCCTCGATGGTGTTCCGTGCCGCGCGGTGCGTGATCATCACGCCCTTGGGCTCACCGGTCGAGCCGGACGTGTAGATCACGTACGCCAGTGCGTCCGGATCAACAGGCGTCACACCGGGAATCTCGTCGGCGGGTTCGAGCGTGTCGACGTCGATGACCTCGACGCCGTCCGGCCGCCCGACCCACGATTGGCTGAGCACCACCCGGACCCCGGCCAAGGCGAGGACCTTTTCCCGGCGCAGCGCGGGTTGTGTGGTGTCCACCGGCAGGTACGCGCCGCCCGCCAGCAGGATGCCGAGTACCGCGGCGACCTGCTCGGGCCCCTTGTCCATCACGACGGCGACGCGGCCCAGCTGCTTGCCGCGCAAGGCTTCCGCGACCGCGCCGGCCCCGCGCGCGAGTTCGCCGTAGGTCAGGGTCCCGGCGGGGCCGGTGACCGCGATCGCCTCGGGTTCCCGCGCGGCGCGGGCGAAGAACTCCTCGTGCAGCGACGTCTCCGGCAGCGGCGCGGCCGTGTCGTTCACCGCGGCGCGTTCGGCGGCCTGCCACTCCGGCAGCGGAACCGGGCCGGTGCCTTCCCAGGCGTCACCGGACGCGGCCAGGCCGAGCAGGTGGGTTTCGAACGCGGCGAACATGTCGTCGATCAGGCCGTCCGGGAAGATCCCCCGCCGGACGTCCCAGCTGATCGCGAGGCCGCCGGCGTCGTCGGTCACCTGGCAGTCGAGGAACACCTGCGGGGTCTGGGTGATGCCGTACCCGGTGGGCCGGTCACCCGAACCGAGGCCGATCCCGCTGGTGAACACGACCGGCATCAGCGCGGCTTCGCGGCCGCGGCGGCGGGCGATCTCCCGCACCACCTCGACGCCGGAGAACAGCCGGTGGTCCAGATCGGTGAACAGCCGCTCGGCGAGCCCGCGGGCGCGTTCGTGGAAGGGGTGCCCTGCCTGGTTTTCGACCGCCAGAAGGGTCACCGAGGTGAAGTCGCCGACGAGCTTGCCGACCTGCGGATGCGTCGGCCGCCGGTTGAGCAGCGTCAGGTTGAGCCCGAACCGGGGCCGCCGGGACCAGCGGCGGAGCACGTCGGCGTAGGCGGCGAGGACGACGTTCGACGGCGTGAGACCGTACTGTTTCGCCCGCTCGCACAACGCCGTCCAAGTCGGGGCGTCGAGCCGGGTGTGCCGTCGTTCGAACCGGACCGGACCGGTGCTCTCCCCCGGTTTCCTCGGGAGTTCGGGCGCGGCGGGCAGCTCGTCGACGCGTGCCTGCCAGTACTCGCGATCGCGGCGGTACCGGTCGGTGTCCCGCAGGGCCCGTTCGGCCAGCAGATGGTCGCGGAAGGTGATGTCGAGCGGCGGCAGCTCCGCGTGAGGGTCGGCGAGGAGCGTCTCGAGTTCCCCGAGGAGGATCCCGGCGCTCGCCCAGTCCGCGATCAGCGAGTCCATGGAGATGTGCAGCGTGCCGGGGGTGACGTGCAGATCGAACAGCGGCCAGCGCGTGGTCTCGTAGACGCGGTGCCCCAGTTCCGCGCGGACGGCGGCCGGATCCTCCGACCGCCCGACGCGGAAGCGCGGGACCTCGGGCAGGACATGCTGGTAGCCGTCCGGCTCGACGACCGCCCTGAGCATGTCGTGGCGGGCGATGAGGATGTTCCACGCCTCCTCGACCCGCTCGTGGTCCAGACCGGGGTAGGCGACTTCGAGGTAGCCGTGACACGCGACTCCGCCGTACCCGAAGGGATCCCGCCTGCCCAGGAGGTACGCGGTCTGGACGTCGGTGAGCGGGAACGGCTCGTGGCGGGCCTCCGCGTCGTGGCTGATGACCTGTTCGTCGGTTCGGAGGAGGGCGAGGATCGTCGCCTTGTTCGCTTTGAGGGTCGCCTTGTGCGCGTCGGTCAGGACGCCGCGGGGAGCGCGGAACCTCAGCTGCCCGGCCTCGGCCCACAACCGGACGCCCAGTGCGCGCAGCTCGTCGATGATCTGCTCGGTCATACCAGCGAAGCTCCTTGTTCGGTTCGGGACGGGTCGGTCAGCAGGCGGGCGATGACGCGGTCCGGGTCGGCGCCCGCTTCGGCCAGTTCGGCGGTCGGCGCGGTGAGGACGGACCGGCCCGCGTGCAGTACCAGCAATCGGTCCGATGTGGACACCGCCACGGCGGCGTCGTGGGTGATCAGGACGACCGCGAGGCCGAGTTCCGCGCGGAGTCCGTTCAGCAGGTTGAGGACTTCCGTCTGGGTTTCGGTGTCGAGCGCGGAGGTGACCTCGTCACAGATGAGGACTTCCGGCTCCGCGGCGAGCGCCCGCGCCAGCGCGACGCGCTGCCTTTGCCCTCCGGACAGTTCACCGGGCAGTCGTTTGTCCATTGTGGAGTCGAGGCCGACCGCTTCGAGCAGTTCGGCGACTCGGGCGTCCTGCTCCGCGCGGGACTTGACTCCGCGAAGCAGCCGCATCGGGCGGGTGAGCGCGGTGCGGACGGTCTGGCGCGGATGCAGGGCTTCCGCCGGATTCTGGGCGACGAGGGCGATCGCGGCCTTTTCCGTTGTGGCGCGGTCGCGGACGTCGGGCGCGAGCGGGCCGTCGTGGAGCGTGACGGTTCCCGAAGTGGGTCGGTGGAGCCCGGCGAGGCAGCGGGCGAGGGTGCTCTTGCCCGCGCCGGAGACGCCGAGAACAGCCAGGCACTCACCCGGGCTGATACTGAGGCCGACGTCGGTGAGGACGGGGTTTCCGCGATATCCCGCGGTGAGCTTTTCGGCCCTCAGGACCTCGGTTTGGGCGCCCGCGCGCGCCAGGAAAGGTCCTTTCCTGGCAAATTTTGCGAGGAAAGGACCTTTCATTGCAGTCTCGGGACCGGAAACCCGGCCCCCGTCGAGCATCACGACCCGGTCCACCTGTTCACGGACGGTGGCCAGATCGTGCGTGATCCACAGCAGCGCGACGCCGTCCTCCCGCAGCCGCCGGATCTCGGCGAGGACCTCCGCCTTGGCCAACAGGTCCAGTGCCGTCGTCGGCTCGTCCAGCACCAGCAGCCGGGGTGAGCGCGCCAGCGCGACGGCGAGCGCGACCCGTTGCTGCTGCCCGCCCGAGAGCTGGTGCGGGTACCGGCGCGCGAGGCTCGCGGGGAGCGCGACCCGGTCCAGCAGGGTGTCGACGAACTCGCGCGGCACCCGGCGGCCGGCCGCGGTCCGCAGGATCGACGCGACCCGCGCGTAGGGGTTCAGCAGCGAACCCGGGTCCTGCCCCAGGTAGCCGACCGGGCCGGTGATCTCGACCGTCCCGGCGGTCCGCCGGACACCGGGCCGCTGGTGCCCGAGCACCGCCAGCGCCAGCGAGGTCTTCCCCGCGCCGGACGGCCCGGCCAGCGCGACGGCCTCGCCCTCGGCGATCGTCAGGTCGACCCCGTCGAGGATTTCGTGGTCCCCGGCTGACAACCGGAGGCCGGAGATACGCACCAGGCTCATGTCAGCCGCTCCGCGGTCCGGTTGGCGGCCACCGCCAGGATCGCGATACCGGCGACCGGGACGAGCAGCGCCCACGGTTGCAGCGCGGCGCCGGGCAAGGCCTCCACGATGAGCAGTCCCCAATCCGAATCCGAGGTGCTGAGGCCGAGGAATCCCGCCGCCGCGACCAGGTAGACCGCCGTGACGAACCGGACGCCGAGGTCGGCGGCCAGCGGACCGGCCACCAGCGGCAGGACTTCCCGCCCCAGCAGCCAGGTCCAGCGCTCGCCCCTGGCGATCGCGGCTTCGACGTGCGCCCGGCCGCGGACCTGTTCGGCGGCTGCCCGCGCGACCCGGGCGGAGAGCGGGATGCTCGCCACGGCGACCGCGAGGATCAGCCCGGCGCGGTTCGGCACGGCGGTCAGCACGAGCAGCGACACCAGGATCGGCGGGACGGCGGCGAGCGTGTCGAGCGGCCGCATGAGCACCGGTTCCACCCAGCGGCGGCGCGCCAGCGCGGTGACCAGGCCGATCGCGGCGCCGAGACCCGCCCCCGCGAACGCGGACACGAGACTCGTCAGCAGGAGGGGCCTACCGCCGTGGAGCACGCGGGAGAGGACGTCGCGACCGAGGTGGTCGGTGCCGAAGATCCCGCCGGTCCCCGGTGGCGAATACGGCGGGGCGACCGGCGCGGTCGCGGAATGCGGAGCCAGCTCGGGTCCTAAAAGGACGATTCCGAGGAGCACGAGCCCCGCCACGACGAGGGTACGGCGGATCATCGCGCGCCTCCCGTCCGCAGGCGAGGGGTCAGCAGGACGACGGCGAAATCGGCCAGCAGCAGCGCCAGCAGCATCAGCGCGCCCAGGACGAGTACGACGGCCTGCACCACCGGCAGGTCCCCGGTCTGCACCGAGGACACGAGCAGCTCGCCGATCCCCGGATAGCCGAACACCTTCTCCACCAGCACCGCGCCGCCGACGAGCGCGACCCCGGTGACGAGCCAGACCTGGACCGCGACCGGCAGCACGGCCGGGACGACGAGCCGTCGCGCCAGCACCGGCCACCGGACCCCGTTGAGCCGCAGGAACTCCGCCTGCGGGCCCGCGAGGGTTTGCGCCGCCGCGCCGCGGATGACCCGGACCGCGTAGGCGGATCCGGCCAGCACCAGGCTGGCCACCGGCAGGACGAGCACTTCGGGATACGCGAGCGGGCTCGCGCCGGCGGGCAGCAGCGACACCGCGGGGAACCATCGCAGCGTCACCGCGAACAGCAGCACCAGCCCGCCCGCCGCGACGAACTCCGGCACGGACACCAGCAGCAGCGAGCCGGCCGAGATCGTCTTGTCCACGGCCCGGCCGCGGCGCCAGGCCGCCCACAACCCGAGTCCCAGCGAGAGCGGGGCCAGCAGCAGGACGGCCAGCCCGGCGAGCAACGCCGAGTTGCCGACCCGGTCCGAAAGCAGCTCCGTCACCGGACGTCCGCTCACCGACGTCCCGAGATTTCCGCCGAACAGACCGGAAGCCCAGTCGGCGTAGCGCACCGGCAACGGCCGGTCGAGGCCGAGCCGGGCACGCAACGCGGCCGCCTGCTCCGGCGTCGCGGAGATCCCGAGCCTGCTCGTGACCGGGTCGCCGGGCAGCAGGTCGACCCCGGCGAACACCAGGATCGACAACGCCACCAGCATGCCGAGCCGGGTCACGAGTTTCCGGGCGAGACCCGTCACGCCAGGCCCGCCTTGCCCAGATACGGGTACTTGGCCTGATCCCGCACGGTGATCCCGGCGACGGATTTGCGCGCGAGGCTCAGCACATCCGCCTGCCCCCAGACGATCGTGTTGCCGCGGTCGAACATCACGTCCTGGACCTCGGCCCACGCCTGGGCGCGGACGCCTTCGTCGGTACTGGCGATCGCGGTGCCGAACGCCGTCTTGAGCCGCTCGTCCGGGAAGGCCAGTCCCGGGAACCCGGTGAGCCTGCCGTACATCACCGCGAGCGGGACCGCGCCGCTGGAGAACGACACGCCGTGCGCGGCGGCCACCGCCTCGGGGCGGAAGAACTCGGCCGGGCCGACGATCTGTGGTTTCACCACGAGACCGATGGCCTTCAGCTGCTCGGCGAGCAGCTGGGTGGAGGCGTTGTAGCCGATCTCGTATTCCGCCGTCCGGATGGTCACTTCCGCGCCCTCTGCCCCGGCCTCGCGGACGAGCCCGCGCGCCTTGTCGAGGTCGCGGGCGAGTGGTTCCTTGGCGGCGAAGTACTTCGCGCCCGCGCAGAGCAGGTCGTTGCCCACCGAGCCGTAGCCGAGCAGGATCGTGTCGACCAGCGCCTGCCGGTCGATCGCCAGCCGGACGGCCTTGCGGACGCGCGGATCGTCGAACGGCTTGAGCGCGGGGTTGAGCACGAAGCCGAACGCGGTGCGGTTGTTCTCGCCCGCCGTCCGGATTTCGAGGTCGGCGTTCGCGACCCCGGTCTTGGCCGTGGTGAAGGGGATGTCCCCGGCGAAGTCGGACTGTCCGGTGAGGACGGTGTTCACCTTGGCCTGCGGGTCGGTGAGGCTGAGCAGGACCAGCTCGTCCGCCGGGGCGGCGCCGCCCCAGTAGCCGTCGAACCTGGCGAGCCGGGCTTCCCGGCCGGCTTCGAACGCCGTCACCCGGTAGGCGCCGGTGCCGACGGCGGTGGCCGCGGTGAACGACGTCGCGCCGTCCTTGACCATCTTCGCCGGGAAGGCGGCCAGGAACAGCGCCGGATCGCCGAGTGCCTGCTTGGTGGGCACTTCCAGGGTCAGCGGATCCCGGACCCGTACCGCAGCGGAGTCCACAAAGGACCCCAGTTGGCTCGGGTACGCCCGTTCCGGCGCGTTCATGTAACGGAAGCTGTAGGCGACGTCCTGCGCGGTGAACGTCGACCCGTCGTGCCAGCGGACGCCCTCGCGCAGGCGGAGCACGAACGAACGGCCGTCCGGCGCGGGTTCCGCCGCCAGTGCGAGTCCGGGCACGACCTCGGCGTTGTCCAAAGTGAACAGTGAGTCGAAAAGGACGTCGTGGCGTACGAAGTCGATCGGTGATCCGCCCGCGTACGGGTCGAGGCTCTCCCCGGCGCCGCCACCGGTGAACACGGCCCTCAGCACTCCACCACGCCTGGCGGCCGAAGTTCCCGCACCGGCGACCGGGGCGGACGCCGGAGCCGAAGTACCGCAGGCGGCCAGCAGGAATCCGGCACCGGCGATTCCGGCCGTCCGGAACAGATCGCGGCGGGTGAAGGACATGGTGCTACTCCAGGGTTCTCGGGGGTGGTTCAGTGAATTTCGGCGCCGTGCAGCAAAGCGGGATCGAGCGGGCCGGACAGGCCTTCGAGTTCGATCGCGCGGATCCGGGTGGTGGCCGCCGTGGTGACGGCGAACGCCGGGTCGCCCCCGGTGATCCGGTCGAAGGCGGGACGATCGGTCGCGGCGACGTCGATCACGACGGTGCGCAGGCCCTTCGCGCCGTTCGGATGGTCGACCTCCGGCGGATGCTGCGGCGGGTCGTAGGGGCTCACCAGGAACGGCAACCGATCCTGGCGTGGGTAGGCGAACTGGAACCGCGTCCGCTCGCCGTCCGGTTTGGTCCGGGTCCAGCGCACCACCCGGCCCGCGCGGATCCCCTCCGCCCGCAGCGTCTTCACCGGACCGGCGAGATCCGGCTCGTCGATCAGCACGGCGACGTCGCAGAATCCTTCGTTCGCCACGGCCCAGCGCGTCATCCGCACCCCGGCGCCGCGGCCGAACGCGAACTCGATCGGCCACTTCAGCCGGTGCGCTCCCGGTGGCGTGGTCAGCAGTTCGATGATCGGACCGTCCTCGAACCAGATGTGCGCGTGTTTGGCCTTGTCCTCCGCGCTGGCGTAGTCGACGACGAACCCCAGCTCACGGAAGTCGCGCACGGCCTGGTGCAGGTCGTCGACCTTCAGCAGCACATGACTGCAGCGGGCCATCGTCACTCCTTTGTGGACAGAACGGACAAGGGGATCTCGGCGGGCACACCGGGATGGATGAGTTCGGGCAGCCCGATCGCCGCGGTGAGGTCGCGCCAGGCCGTCGAGACGCCGAGCGCCCACTGCCCCGACGCGGCACGCCGTGCCGGTTCGTCGATGTCCCGGCACAGTTCCCGCAGGCTCTCGGCGACCGCGTCCGGCCACAGCTCGGCGAAGACGTCGTGATAGGTGCCGGGTTCCTCGTCGCCCAGCGGCACGGTGGTCGTGACGCCGAGGCGTTCGGTCCCCGGCCCGGCCATCACCAGCCGTCCGGTCTCGTCGCGTCCGGCGTGCAGCCTCGGATTCCACAGCACGGGTCCGTGGGTGTCGGCGAGGGTGAGCACGCCGCCCTCGGCACCGAGGGAGATCCGGTGCAGCAGGAAGGAGTGGTTGTCGGCGTCGTCCGGATCGACCTGGTTCTGCACGCGCAGGGTCACCGGGATCCCGCCGACGACGGCGTGCAGCTGACGGAACGGTTGCGGTGCGGCGAGATCGGCGAACGGGAACGGCTGGACCGTGCCGAACGCCCAGGGCCGCAACCCGCCCGCGACCCGGCCGAGGACGTCGAGCAGCGGGTAGGCGACCTGGCTGTTGCAGGCGGCGTCGATGAAGGCGATCTTCTGCCGTTCGCGCAACGCCTTCGCCGCGGCGAGGAACCGACGGACCGGCCGCAGCCGGGGATACAGCGTGTTGACCGAGTACGCGGTGCCACCGGCGCGGGCCGCCCGCAGGCAGGCGGCGATCTCCTCGGCGTGCACCGGATGTTCCTGCAGCACCGGGATTCCCCGGCGCAGGAAGGTCCGGGCCAGTTCCGACCCGCTTCCTCCCAGCGCCCCGGAACGGACGACCACGCAGACGATGTCGACGTCCGGTACCTCGTCCGGCGAGGTGTACAACGGAACCCCGTACCGGCGTGCGCACTCGGCGGAATACGCGCTCCCGGCGGCGAGAACGCCCGCCAGCTCGAAGGATTCCGGGTCCGACCGGACGGCGTCGAGGTAGATCCGGCCGAACGCGGTGCCCGCCACCACGACCTTGCGCCGGGTCACGGGAGCACGGCCGGGGCCAGTGCGGGCACCAGGAACCGCGAGACACTGCGCAGTTTCTCGCGGGTCTCTTCGAGTTCCCGGTCCGGAGTGGACTGTGCGACGATCCCCGCCCCGGCCCGCAGCCACGTCCGTCCCTCGTACCGGAACACGCTGCGCAGGACCAAAGCCGCGTCGAGCGAGCCGTCGGCGTCGGCGGTCAGGACGGCGCCGCTGTAGAGCCCGCGCGGTCCCGGTTCCAGCCGTCCGATGGCTTCGCACGCCGCCGCCTTCGGGATGCCGGAGGCGGTGACGGCGGGGAACAACGCGGTCAGCGCGTCCCAGGCGGTCTTGCCGTCTGCCAGGTCACCCGCCACGTCCGAGCCGAGATGCTGGACGCTGCCGCGTTCGCGGACCGACATGAATTCGCTGACCCCCACGGAATCCGGGGCGCACACCTCGTCCAGTTCGGCCGCGGCCAGCCGCACCGAGATGGCGTGCTCGAAGACCTCCTTGGCGTCGCGGTAAAGCTCCGCACGGCGGGCGACGTCGAGCGCGTCACCGTCGAGTGCCCTGGTCCCGGCCAGCGGCTGGGTCCTGGCGCGGCCGTCCGCGGTCACCCGCGCGACGATCTCCGGGCTGAACCCCGCCGCCTCCCAGCCGCCGAGCCGCAGAAGATAGGACCGGGCGGGATCGTTGCCGCGGCGCCCCGCGAGATACGTGGCCGCGAGGTCGAGGTCGCCCTCGACCGGGACAACCCGGGACAGGATCACCTTGTCGAGCTTGCCCGCGCGGATGTCACCCACCGCGGCGGCGACCATTTCCCGATACGCGGCCGCGTCATGGTCGAGGTCGGCCGGGACGCGAGCGTCCGCAGGCGTTTCGGGGGCGATGGCGACGGCGAGGCGCTCGGCGAGTTCGTCCACTTCGGACTCAGTAGCCGCACGGACCAGCGCGCTCGCACCATCGAGCCGGACCTCTGCCCGCGGGATCATCAGGCAGGCCAGCGGACCCGACGCCGAAGCGGTGTCGTGCAGGACGTGTGCCAGTTCGAAGGCGGCCCATCCGTACGCCCGCCAGTCCGCGATCCCGGCCGCGGCGAGCGCCTTTCCCACGACGTCGAGCGGTTTTCCGGCGAACTCGGTTTCCCGGTCCTCGGTGATCAGCCTGGCCCCGCCGTCGTGGAGTTCGACCGTCGCCCAGGCGTTCTCGGCCCACGAGACCGTTCCCCGGTTCTCGTAGCCGACCTGGGCGCCGGGCCGGTCACGGGCCAGCGCGGCGAGCGTGGTGACGGCGTCGGCGGCGAGCGGGATCCGCCGCTCGGCATAGCGGTATCGCGACAACACGGAACTCCTTGTCAGAAAAGAGGTCAGGCCGCTGCGGGGATGGCGCAGGCCTCGACCAGCAGGGCGAGCACGGTCTTCTCCCGCGGTATCAGGTAGAAGTGGCCGCCGGGCAGGACATGCGTGGTGCACGTCCCGTTCGTCGTGTGCCCGGCCCAAAGTCCGGCGCGGCGGGCGTCGACCTCCGTGTCCTCGTCGCCGACGAGGACGGTGATCGGGCAGGACGGCTCGCGGCCGGGGAGCCGGCGGTAGTTCTCGGCGAGCCGGAAGTCGGCGCGGATGGCGGGCAGGAACACCGACCGCGCGTCCTCGCTCGCCAGCAGTCCGGGTTCCGTTCCCCCGAGCCGGACCAGTTCACCGACCAGCTCGTCGTCGGACAGCAGGTGTTTCGTGCCGCCGGGCGCGTCTCCGGGTGCCCGGCGCCCGGAGACGATCAGCCGCGCGGGCGGTACGTCGCGGCGGGTGAGTTCCCTGGCCACCTCGTAGGCGACGAGCGCACCGAGACTGTGTCCGAAAAGGACGGTCGGCCGATCGGCCAGTGGTTCGAGCGCGCCGGCGATCTCGTCGACCAGCGTCGCCATCGACGTCAGGGGCGGCTCGGCCAGCCTGTCCGCGCGACCCGGATACCGCACGGCGGCGACGTCGATCTCCGCCGGGAGCTTCGTGCTCCATGGCGCGAAGAACGCGGCGGACCCGCCGGCGTGCGGGAAGCACACCAACCGGGCGCTGGCCCGTGGCCGCGGTCTCCACCGATGCAGCCAGACGTCACCCGTTCTGCCATCCGCTCCCCCAGACATCGCGTTCCTCCCATACCCGCAGTGACCGCTTCCCCTCAACCCCATCCCACGTTAGAGTAACGATAACGGTTTTCATAGTCGAATGCGTGAGGTGCATCAGTGATCTGCGACGCGATAGTTAAGGTAGCCTTACCTAACTAGAAGGGAACTCAGTGCGCAAGACCATGGCGCCACTACTCCTCGCGGTACTGGTGGTTTTCTCTGCACAGCAACTGATCACCCCGATCCTGGCGCCGCTCTCGCGGCGGCTGGATCTCACGGAAAGCCAGCTGGGGCTGGTCATCACCACGGCCGCGATCGCGCTGACCATCGCCAGCACGCTCTGGGGACGGGCGCTCGACCGCGTCGGCGTCCGGAAGGTGCTGCTCGCCGGGCTGGTGCTGGCCACCCTCGGCCTGACCGGATTCGCCGTGGCCTCGGCACTCGGCCTCGCCGAGGTCCTGTCGTCGTCCTCGGTGCTCGCCCTGATGCTCGCGACCCGGAGTCTGTTGTTCGGGGCCGGGATCGCGGCCCTCCCGGTCGCGGCGCTCGCGGCCGCCAGCGCGGCGACGTCCAACGAGGCCGACCGGACCAAGGCCGTCGGCCTCGTCGGCGCGGTCCAAGGCATCTCGCTGGTCCTCGGACCCGCCTTGGGCGGCGCGCTCGCCGTCGTTTCGCTGACCCTGCCGCTTTATCTGGCCCCGGCGTTGACCGCATTGCTCGCGATCTGGGTGTTCGCGACGGCGGGCCGCACCCCGCACGTCCGCCCGGCAGGCCCTCGCGCGGCCGGGGTGAAACCGTGGGACGCGCGGCTCTGGCCGTTCTTCGCGATCGGTTTCCTGTTGTACCTGTCGCTCGGGCTGGTCCAGGTGATCACCGGATTCCTCATCGCGGACCGGCTGAACCTCGCTCCCGAGCAGACCGCGGGCTCCGTCGGGGTCGCGCTGTTCGCGGCGGGCCTCGTCCTCGTGGCCGTCCAGGGCGCCGTCGTCCCGAAGCTCGCCTGGCCTGCCGTGCGGCTGATGCGCGTCGGCGCGCCGATCGCCGTCGCGGGGTTCGTCCTGCTCGCGTTCGCGGGCCAGCTGTGGTCGATCACCGCCGCCTTCGCCGTCCTCGCGCTCGGCCTCGGCCTCGCGCTCCCCGGGTTCACCGCCGCGCCGACGCTGATGGTGGGGCCGGAGCAGCAGGGTTCGGTGGCGGGCCTGGTCAACGCCACGACCGGGGTGACGTTCATCGTGGGACCGCTGCTGGGCACCGCGCTCTACGAGGCCGAACCGACGGCGCCGATCTTCGCCGCCGCCGGTGCCGCGGCGGGCGCGTTGCTGCTGGCGTTGTTCTCCCCGGCGGCGCGGCACCTGGAGTCGAAGGTGACCGAGGCGGTGACGGTCTCCGAGTAACCCTCGTGAGTGGTAATGGCGGTTCTAACCGTCATTACCACTCACGAGCGACCGGGCACCTGGTTGAGAGAGAATTCCGGCGACCGTGTCCGGTCGGGTCCGGCGGCTCCGACGTCTCCGGCAGAAGGCACCGACACGGTGCCGGCCGAGAGGAGAAATCGTGAAGTACATGATCATGATGTTCGGGTCGCAGAAGGACCTCGACAGCATCGGCGGCACCTGGAGCGCCGATGACATCACCGCCCTGCACGAGTTCATGGCGAAATGGAACAACGACCTGGTCGAGTCGGGCGAGTTCGTCGACGCGCAGGGGCTCACCCAGCCGGCCCACGCCCGCCGTATCTCCCTCCGTGACGGCGCGCCCGTGGTGACGGACGGGCCGTACGCCGAGACGCAGGAAGTCCTGGTCGGTTACACGACCGTCGACTGCGCGAGCTACGACCGCGCGACCGAGATCGCGGCGAAGCTGGCGAACACCCCGTATCCGGAGGGCACCGACCTCGGCCGTGACTGGTACGTCGACATCCGGCCGTGTGCCGACAGCTTCGAAGAGCTGGAGCTCTAGGTGCCGGAGGGCGGCATCGAGGAGCTGCTGCGTGCGCTGTCACCGCAGGTCCTCGGTGCCCTCGTCCGCCGGTACGGCCACTTCGACCTGGCGGAGGACGCGACGCAGGAAGCGCTGCTCGCCGCGTCGACCCAGTGGCCGGCCGAAGGAGCGCCGGACAATCCGCGGGCGTGGCTCATCACGGTCGCCTCGCGACGGCTGACCGATCTGCTCCGCGCCGAGCAGGCGCGGCGCCGTCGCGAGGACACCGTCACCCAATGGACGCTGCCGGAGGAGCATCTCGCCCCGGCAGCGGACCGGCGCGCCGCCGACACCGACGACACGCTCATCCTGCTCTTCCTGTGCTGCCACCCGTCGTTGTCCCCGGCTTCCCAGATCGCGCTGACCCTGCGGGCGGTCGGCGGTCTCACCACGGCGGAGATCGCCCGCGCGTTCCTGGTCCCCGAGGCGACGATGACCCGGCGGATCAGCCGCGCGAAGACCGCCATCAAGACCAGCGGCGTCCCGTTCGGCATGCCGCCGGAGGCCGATCGCGCGGCACGGCTCGACGCGGTGCTCCACGTGCTGTACCTGATCTTCAACGAGGGTTACGCCAGTACGTCGGGCCCTGACCTGACGCGGAGCGAGCTTTCCGCCGAAGCCATCAGGCTGGCCAGGATCGTGCACCGGCTCTTGCCGGAAGACAGTGAGGCCACCGGGTTGCTCGCGCTGATGCTGCTCACCGACGCCCGGCGTCCGGCGAGGACCGGGCCGGACGGCGTCCCGGTCCCGATGTCCGAACAGGACCGGAGCCGCTGGAACGCCGAGTACATCGCGGAAGGGGTCGCGCTGCTGTCCGAGGCGTTGCCGCACGGTCCGACCGGGCCGTTCCAGATCCAGGCGGCGATCGCCGCGTTGCACGACGAGGCACCGGACGCCGAACGGACGGATTGGCCGCAGATCGAAGCCCTGTACGGACTTCTGCTGCGGCTGTCCGACAATCCCGTGGTGACGTTGAACCACGCGGTCGCCGTCGGGATGGCCCAAGGTCCGAGGCAAGGCCTGGCGGCGTTGGAAAAGCTCGGCGACCGGCTCTCCGGCGACCACCGGTTCCACGCCGCCCACGGCCATCTGCTCGAAATGGCCGGGGACACCGCCGCGGCCGTCGAGTCCTATATGGAGGCCGCTCGCTACGCGGCAAGCCTTCCACACCAACGGTATCTTCACGCCCGCGCCGCCCGCCTACGAGACTCGTGAGTGGTAATGACGGTTAGAACCGTCATTACCACTCACGAGTTCTTTGCTCGCGGAACCGGGGTTCTAGCAGGTGAGCAGGAGCCCGGTGATCGCGGTGCAGGTGGACGACGCGGTGTTGTTGGCCGCGTTAGGGTCGGTGACGGAACTCTGCGTGATCTTCGCGGTCGTCTTGACCGGTCCGAGCGTCAGCAGTCCGGCGGCCACCGAGAACTTGGCCGTACCACTGGATCCGGTCGCGACCGAGGAGAAGTCGCAGTTGACGACCTTCGTACCGCTCGGGTTCGAGCAGGTGGACGAGCCGGTGAAGCGCAGCCCGTTGCCGAGGGTCGAAGCCACCCGGATCCCGGACGCCGTGGCCGGCCCCGCGTTCGTGACCTTGACCGTGTACTCGATCGACGAGGTCAGGATCCCGCGCGGCGACGCGGTCAACGTGACGCCGAGGTCGGCCGTGGTCGGCACGTCAGTGATGGTCAGCACCGGACCGTCGAGGATCTCGAAGCTGTAGTTGTCGCCGACGAACTGGTGCTGCAGGGTGACACTGCCCAGGGCGGCGTCGTCCTTGACCCGGAAGGTGAACACCACGGTCTTGCTCTGACCGGGTGTCACGGTGCCGACCCCGCCGCGGATGCTGCTGCCGAGCATGTCGCAGGCGAAGGCGCCGGGACAGGAAACCAGGTCGACGAGCGCCGGCAGCGAGGATTCCTTGCCGTAGAGGGTGGCCTTACCCCCTTCGATGGTCGAAGTCGGGTCGGCGTTGTAGACGGTCTGTGTGACGGTGAACGTCTGTCCACGTTGGACTGTGGTCGGCGAGACCTCCACCGCGCTGGTCGGCGGCGCCGCGAGCGCGGAGGCCGGTGCCACCAGCATGATCGTGGCCACAGCGGCCACCAGAGACAGAAGTGAGGCTCTTCGAAGCTTCATCGGTTCTCACTATTCCGGTCGGGGGCGTCGCGCCGATCGGTGCGGACAACGATCAGTCGCCGCAGAACGGACATTCGTTACCGCCGTCTCCCGCCAAGTGGCCCGCCGCGTTCACCCGCTCGGGGTAACCCTGGCGCGTCTTCCCCTCCTACCGCGCCGAGATCCGTTCGGCGAGGCCGAAGCCCGCGTACATGGCCGGGTCCGCGAAACCGGAGATCTCGAGAATCCGTCCCGCCGAGAGCGTGAGCACGGTGACGGCACCGAGCCCCAGCTCCTCCGCACCGTGTTCTCCCTGGTAGGCCACGAAAGCGAGCTGTCCGTTCGCGTGGATCGGGAACAACTTCCACCGCGTTTCGGCGACCCGTTCACGAAGGAACCGGCCGACGGCCTCCCGTCCGGAGAACCAGGCGGGCAACGGCGGCATGGTGAACCGCGCGTCTTCGGTCAGCAGTTCGAGCAGCGCGGGGACGTCGGCCTGTTCCCAAGCTGTGACAAAAGCGTCGACCAGCTCCCGCTGTTTGTCCTCCCCCAGCTCGCGCAGGATCGCCTGCCGACTGGGCCCGCCGACCCGGTCGTCCAGGCTCGATCCACACCGATTCGGTCACCGGCGCGCCCAGATCCCGCGTGCCGGTCCGCAGCGGGCCGTACTCCCGCGCCAGCAACCGTTTCGGCGCACGGTCGGCCAGCCGGAGGCAGGCGTTGGTGGTGGTCCGGTAGAGCCACGACCGCACCGAACTGCGGCCTTCGAATCCGGCGATCCCTTGCCACGCGCCGAGGAGCGTGTTCTGCACCGCGTCCTCCGCGACCTGGACACCGCCGAGCATCCGGTAGCAGTGCGCGTGCAGCTCGCGACGGTACGGCTGGACGAGACGGCCGAACGCGGCCTCGTCACCGCGGGCGGCCTCCAGCAGATCCAGGTCGGTCATGGCGACATCGTGCCAGCTCGACGCGGCGGCAAGGCACGGCTCGCCGCCGTGAAAGGCCCCCTTACCTACCCTCAAGGTAGGGAAGGAGGCCTTCACTACATGGCGACCGTGAGAGACTCCGCGGTAAGACACGGCGCATCTCTAGCTTGTCCCTTGCGGACAGAAAGCGTGCCACTGACTCCCGTCGCCCAGTGTGGAACCACGCTGACCTCTCGTTAGCCGGTGATGCGCACGGTGACCTGGTTGTCGGCGTAGGTGTAGGCCACGTACTCGAATTCGACGCCGGTGCGTTCGACGTACTCCAGCCACGCCTTGTGTTCGTGCTGCTGCCAGCCGGGGTAATTGAAGAACTCGTCGAAGTGCACGATGCTGCCCGGCCGCAGCCGCGGGCCCGCCAGATCCAGCACGGTTTTCGCCGAGCTGTACAGATCTCCGTCCACGTGAAGGAAATCGACGACGCCTTCGTGCTGCTCCAGGAATCCGGGCAGTGTGTCGGCGAAGAGTCCGACGACGAGTTCGGCACCGGGAACGTCCGGCAGATCGTCGCGGGCGAACGAACCGGCGGGCATCCCGTTGAGCCAGTTCTCGGGCAGGCCCTGGAACCAGTCGAAGCCGTAGGTCTCGACACCGCCGCGCGCCTTGGCGATCACGCGCAAGGTGTTCCCGCTCGCGACGCCGAATTCGAGGGCCATTCCGCCAGTCGGGGCAAGGGAAAGCGCGTACGCGAGTGTCTCTTGTGGACGAGCGAAGTGGCGAGTGCCGGTCAGATGCTCGCGAGCGAACCGATTGCTGTCCCGCGCCGCTTCCTGATCACCGGCGTAGATCATGTCGCGGCGGCTCCGGATCTCGAACTCGATGACGCGATCGAAACAGCGATCCCCCTGCCGGACGATCTCCGCACGCAGTTCCGCGGCGACCCTGTTCAGCTCTTCGGTATAGGGATCGTGGAACCGGCGGGCGAGCCGGTGCAGGCCGCGGCCGAGGGCGCCGCGGGCCGAATAGCGCAAGGTGTTCAGGGCCGAATGGGGTACCAGGTGACGCATTCCGGGACGATACACCAGCACCGTTCGGGTGAACGGCTTCAGAACACCGGCACCGGTTTCGTTGCGGTAACCGAGGGGTCCGCTCCTACCATCGCGTTCGCCGCCGGTGATCCGGTCACCGGCGCGGAAAAGGGAGCACGATGAGCAAGATCGTCATTTTCGGGGCAGGCGGCCGCGGAGGACGCCGTGCCGTCACCGAAGCCGTGAGCCGCGGGCACCAGGTGACCGCCGCCGTCCGGGATCCCCGCCGTCACACGGATCTCGCCGGTGACAACGTCACGGTGATCGCCGCCGACGTCACGGTCGCGGACGACGTCGCGAAGGCCGCCGCCGGGCACGACGCCGCGATCAGTTCCATCTATCGCGCGGATCTCCCGGCGCGGGAGTACTACCCGGCCGCCGCGCACGCCCTGATCGACGGCCTCGGCCGGGCCGGCGTCGCGAGGCTCGTCGTCGTCGGCGTCGGGTCGGCGCTGGAGATAGCACCGGGTGTCGCGTTCCACGACCAACCCGGCTGGCCCGCGGAGCACCGCGAGTTCTCGCTCGGGCACACGGCGGAGCTGGAGGTCCTCCGTGCGTCCGGCGGCACGCTGGACTGGGTGGTCATCGCGCCGCCGCCCGCGATGATCGACGAGCACGCCGACCGCACGGGCGAGTACCGCAGCGGGGATCACCGCGTGCTGCCGCGCGCCGAGGACGCCGGACCGTTCTCCTACGCGGATCTCGCGGTCGCGCTGGTCGACGAGATCGAACGGCCGAAGCATTCGAGGGAAATGGTCGCCATCGACCACTGATCCCTGATGCGCGTGAAGGCCCCCTTCTGCAGTGGCTTGTTTCCGACCTGCGCAAACGCGTCGGAGCTTTCGACAGTTGGGGGCCTTCTGCCTTATCGGTCATGGCCAGCCCATGGCGCACGGGACACGACGGGCGGACGATGTGCAGGTGCGGCGTCCTTGGCGACGTGGTGTCTCCGGGCGTCGATCATGCGCCGCGGGCCGAACTGCTGTCCGATTCCCATGAGGCTGCACCCGCAGGTGGCGGATGCAGCGACCGGTCGTTACGGCGCGGTGCGATGACCTTGAGCCATCGCCCTACAGAGATCGACACTGGCCGATCGTATTTGTAGGTGAGCCACACCAAGATGATCAATGTCAGGCATGGAAGCCCGATAAGGAGCGCGTACAAAGTTCCGACCCCGCAGCACGTCGAAGTGAACCAGCTGATCTGGTCAGCGGGGCATGCCCCGGACAGAAGACTTTGTCTAGCGACGAACGTAGCACAGCCGTGCGCGGGCCAAGTACTACAGCGGCCCATCCTGCTCGGTCCAGTCCACGCCGGACGGCCGTTGCCCGCCGGAGGTGAGGAAGTCATGGGCGGCCTGCCGGGCGACGTCTACGGGGATCTCCGCGTCGTCCGGGTACTCCCGAGGGTTGTTCATGAAGTAGTAGAGAACCTCTCCGCCCGGCGGCAGCGGGAACGTCCCGCCCTTCGAGTGCGCCCCGTTCGGTGCGTCGTCGCCCACGTACCGCAGGCTCGCCCGTTCGCCGTGCAAGCCGATCTCAAGCCACGACTTTTCCGGGTCACCGTCCGTGTACAGCTCGGCGAGCGTCGGCCCTTTCATAGCCGCCACAGCGTCCAGAACACGGTCGAGATCGGCCGCCGTGGTGACCGTGGTCGCTCCGGTCACGTTGCCGTCGTACCAAGCTTCGATCATGGCTTCTTTCTCTGTCCGAGGTAGGTCGTCCCGATCGGGGTGCCATCCGGCGCTGTCCCGTACACGGTGAGCGCGCTTCCTTGAGGAAAGATCTTAGGGACCAACGTCTCACAGCCGAACGGGCCTTTGCACACTTCGTTGTTGACGACGACGGTTGCACTGGTGACGCCATTCTTCTGCATATGAACCGCCAACTTGACCTCGACGTCGGCAGTCGTGGAAGGCATCCGCCGGGCGCCCTGGTCCTTGAAGAACTGGACGGCTGCGGCTTCCATGTCGTCACGGCCGCTCACGATGTGCCCGACGTCCCCTTCGCCCGAGCCCGTGACCCACCGCCCGTGCGTCTTGTGCCCTTCCGCACGGTCGACGCGTGGCGGAAGATCTCGCTTCAGCTCATCCACGCGGTCCCGTGAGACCGGGCCTGGCTTCGTCTGGGCGGTTGTCGTGTGCACACCAGGCCGGCCTCGGGCTCCATCTTCGGCCCTCGACACGCTGACCTCGAAATTTGCCGGAGTTTCCGACATGCCGAGATCGCCCAGATATGCCGAAATGCTCGCTTTCACGGTCCTGAAATGGCTGATCGCCTGCTCTGCGGACTGGCGTAGTCCGTCGTACACCCCCGGCAAGGCCACCATCTCAGGGTCAGCGCTGCGGCGACTGCTTCGGCATGGCTCAAAGTAGCTTCCTTGTCTCCCCGGCGAGGATCATGACACGAGAGTTCGACAGGGAGCGGACATGAGACCATCCGACTCGGAGTGGCCTGGTAGGCGCGCGATGCGGCGAGTTCAAACCGCATCCACACGTCTCAAGTTCGCGGATTCGAGGGGAAACGAACGCGAAAGCCCTTGAGGCAGGTGATGCGGTGAGGCATCTTTCAGCCGCGCTGAGGAAGTTCGGGGATTTGCCTTAGCTTGCCCAGTGGAAACACTGGCCAGGCTTTGACGCGCCTTTGTCTGCCTGGTCAGGCACGCAGAGAGTGCGACGATGGCGATTGGTCCAACCGAACTGACGACGATTCTTGCCGCCTCCGGTGTAGTGATCGGCGGAATCACTCGACCGGTCTGTAAGTGGCTGACCGCGCGAACTTTCGCAGCCAAGGCCCGACCGGAGGATCTTCCGAAGATCGCCGAGGTCCTTAACCCCCCGATTCGGTTCAAACAATCGGTTGAGTCGTGGTCAGCAGCCCAACCGCCTCAGACGACGTGGGCGCCGGCGACTCGAATATGTAGATGCCTGCCGTCTTGTGGTGTGCACACCAACCGGGGACGGACTCAGCCGTCGCGCCCACTGCTTACCACCGAAGGCCGGTAGCCGTGTTAGCAACAGACCAGACGCTACCGATCCCCGATGCGCGTGAAGGCCTCCTTCCCTCGGCTGAGCCGAGGGAAGGAGGCCTTCACGCGCGCATCAGGAGCGGCTAACGCTCCGGGGTGTCGCCACCGTTCTGCTGCTCGGCCAGGAACCGCTCGAACTGGTTGCCCAGCTCCTCCGCGGTCGGCATGTGCTCGACCGACTCCGCGAGCAGGCTCTCCTTGCCGGACGCCTCCATGAACGTGTCGTACTGCCGCTCCAGCGCGCGCACGACGTCGGCGACCTTGTCCGACTCGGCGACCTGCCGGTCGATCTCCGCGTCCGCCTCACGCGAGGCTTCCCGCAGGTCCCCGTCCGGCAGGTTCAGCCCGGTCGCCCTGGCGACCGCCTCGAGCAGGTGCAGCGCCGCGCTCGGGTACGTCGACTCCGCCAGGTAGTGCGGCACGTGCGCGGCGAAACCGGCGGCGTCGTGCCCCCATTCGCCGAAGCGGAACTCCAGGAGGGCCGCGATGCTGCCCGGAACCTGCATCCGGTTCGGCAGCGGCCGGTGCTCGCCGACCAGTTCGTCGCGGGTCGCGTGCGCGGTCACCCCGAGCGGGCGGGTGTGCGGCGCGCCCATCGGGATGCCGTGGAAACCGGTGGTGAGCCGGACGTCCCAACGCTCGACCAGGCCGCGCACGGCCGCGCAGAACCGCTCCCAGTCGTGGTCCGGTTCCGGGCCGGTGAGCAGCAGGAACGGCACGCCGTCGGCGTCGTGCAGCAGGTGGACGACCAGTTCGGGGGCGTCGTAGGCCTCCCAGTGGTCGATCGAGTAGGTCATCGTCGGGCGGCGCGAGCGGTAGTCGATGAGGCGGTCGACGTCGAACCGGGCGATCACCCGGTGCTCGAACGAGTTCAGGAGGTGCTCGGCGACGAGCTTGCCCGCCGAACCAGCGTCCATGAACCCGTCGAAGTAGTGCAGGAGCACCGCCCCGCCGAGGTCAGGGACGTCCGAGTCCACCTCGTACAGGTCTTCCGGGTCCAGCGCCACCAGATCCTCCAGCGTTCGTGCTTACAACCGTCTCAGGGTGGCAACGCCCCGACAGGGGGCATCCATTCCGCCGATGGTGGCCGAGATCCTATCCATGGCGTGACGGTTGTCGTGGGGGTCCATAGCGAAGTGGTGCAGGCTGGAGGGGTGACCGAGGAGACAGCACCGCCCGTACGGCTCAGTCTGCGCCCGCCCGCCAACCGGGTGAGCCGTCGCGCGATCGGGTACTGGACGGTGTGGGCCGCGGTCGGCTGGACGGTGTTCGTCGGGATCCAGACGGTGTTCGTGCTCACGAGCGACGACCCGCCGACGTGGCTCACGGTGACGCTGACTATCTCCTGCGTGCTCGCTCCGCTGCATCTGCTGGTCATGCCGCAGTGGCGGTACCGGATCCACCGCTGGGAGGTCACCGGCGAGGCCGTGTACACCCAGGAAGGCTGGCTCAAACAGGACTGGCGGATCGCGCCGATCTCCCGGATCCAGACCGTCGACATCGAACGCGACCCCGTCGAGCAGCTGTTCCGGCTCGCGAAGATCACCGTGACGACGGCCTCGGCCGCGGGTCCGGTGAAGATCGCCGGTCTCGATCACACCGAGGCGCTCGCGCTGGCCGCGGAACTCACGAAGACCACCCAAGCCACCCCCGGCGACGCGACATGAGCACCGCCGAGGCGACCGACGACGCCGAGCTGACCCATTGGCACCGCCTGGACCGCCGGATGCTGCTCATCCGGCCGGTCCTCGACCTCGTCAAGTCATTGCCGGTGCTGATCGGGACGGTGATCCTCGGACGGGGCAACGGCTGGGAGTGGTTCGGGCTGGGCATCACCGCGCTGACCGTGCTGATCGGCATCTCGCACGTCCTCACGTCGCGGTACCGCGTCGCCGACGGCCAGGTGGAATGGACCACGGGCCTGTTGCTGCGCAAGCATCGCGCGATCCCGCTGGACCGGGTCCGCACGGTCGACGTCACCTCGGAGCCGAAGCACCGCCTGTTCTCCCTCAGCGCCGTGCGCATCGGCACCGGACGGCATGCGCAGGGGCCGGGCTCCGACCAGCTGGTGCTCGACGCCGTCAGCGGGACCGAGGCGCAGCGGCTGCGCACGGTTCTCCTGCACCGCAAGGAAGTCGTCATCGACAACGAAGCGGCGCCCGCGCCGGAGCAGGTCGTGGCGGAGGTGGACCGGAAATGGCTGCGGTACGCGCCGTTCACGCTGTCCGGGCTCGCCGTGGTGGGCGCGGTGTTCGCCGCGGTCTGGCATTTCGCGAACCAGTTGCAGATCGACCCGGTCAGCGTCGGCCCGCTGCGGGATCTCCTGGACGACCTGGAGAACACCGCGGTCTGGCTGATCGTCGTCGTCGCGGCGGTCGCCCTGCTGGTGGTCGTCTCGCTGCTTTCCGTGGGCGGATACGTCCTTTCGTTCTGGAACTTCAAGCTCACCCGGGAGACGGAGGGCACCCTGCACATCCGGCGCGGGCTGATCACCACGCGTTCGGTGTCCATCGAAGAGGCCCGGCTTCGCGGCGTCGAGGTGAAGGAACCGCTGCCGCTGCGGCTCGCGGGCGGGGCGCGGCTCACCGCGATCGCGGGCGGACTGCGCGAGGGCAAGGGCGGCGGTCTCCTGTTGCCGCCCGCGCCCGTCGGCCGGGTCCACGAGGTCGCCGCCGAGGTGCTACGGGAGAACTTCGACCCGGCCACCGTGCCGCTGAACCGGCATCCGCGGCGCGCGCTGACCCGGCGGCTCACCCGGGCCGTCGGCGGTGTGCTGATCCTCGCGACGGTGCTGGCCTGCCTGGCGTGGATCGAGTTCCTGCCGGGCTGGATGTGGCAGGTCACGCTCGGCCTTCTGCCGTTCGCCGCGCTCGTGGGCTGGGACCGCTACCGCAATCTCGGCCACGCGATCGTCGGGCGGTACCTGGTCAGCCGCTCCGGTTCGCTGGCCAGGTCGACGGTGGCGATCCGGCGCGAGGGGATCACCGGGATCGTCGTCAGCCGCTCGTTCTTCCAGCGCCGCGCCGGGCTGATCACCGTGACCGCGCCGCTCGCGGCCGGCAGGGGCGGCTATCAGGTGGTCGACGTCGGCGAAGCGGCCGGGCTGGCGATGGCGGAGCAGGCCTCGCCCGGCCTGCTCACCCCGTTCCTGCGTCGTACGCCTCAGCGATAGCCGGTGACGTCCGCGGGCTTGCCCGGATCCTGGACCTCGACGAGGTAGCGCCAGCAGTCGGGACGGCTGCCGTCGAGGTCGGTGAATCCGTATTCCCGCGCCAATTCACCGCTGGACACCGATTTCCCGTTCCAGCGGGCCACGTCCGCGTCACCGGCGAGCGCCGCGACCGCCCTGCCGACGAACGCAGGGCTTTCAGAAATCGCGAAATGTGGTTGCACCTTCGTCGCGTCTTGCCAATTCTCTTCGGTGACCTGATAAGCGTCGAGCATCGCTTCGGAACGCAACCAGCCGGGCGTGACCGCCACCGCGGTACCGCCATGCGGTTTCAGTTCGTGGCCCAGCGCGAACGCCATCCGGTTCACCGCGGTCTTGGCGAGATCGTAGAAGAACGAGACCCGGTAGTTCTCCGAGTTGTACGCGGTGGTCCCGTCATTGACCTCGACGACCAGCGCCCCCGGTTTCCTGATCATGAGCGGCAGCGCGAAATGGCTGGTGATGGCATGGGTGTCGATGGCGAGCCGAAGGGTGCGCAACCCGGTGTCCAAAGTGGACTCCCAGACCGTCTTGCCCCATTCGATGGGCGCCCCGTAGATATCGTTGACGAGTACGTCCAGCGCGCCCTGTTCGGCGTCGATCCTCGCCACCAGCTCGCGAACCTGCGCTGCCTCCAAATGGTCTACACCGATCGCGATCCCCCGGCCGCCCGCCTCGTCGACGAGCGCCGCGGTCTCCTCGATCGTCTCCGGACGATTCATTTCCGATCTCCGGGAAGCAGTGCTGCGGCCGGTCACGTAAACGGTCGCGCCCGCCGCCCCCAGCCGCACCGCTATTCCCCGCCCGGCCCCGCGAGTCGCGCCGGCGACCAAGGCGATCTTGCCCGCCAATGGCTTTTCCATGCGTCCGAACCTAGCAAGAAGTCCGCTTGTTCGTGGACCAAAGTCCCTGGTCCGCAATTCACACAATGTGCTACTTTCTTGACTCTTTGTGATTGCCCCGGCGAGAGGTCGAGATGACGCCTGCCGCACGATCCCTGGACACCACCGCTCCCCCGAAACGCACCCCCGGCGCCAGCAGCTCACGCAAGGTCCTGCAGCTCCTGCTTTCGTTTTCCGAACGCCGCTGGGACGCGAGCGTCGCCGAACTCGCCGCGAGGATCGGCACCCCGGTCGCCACGACGTACCGCTATGTCGCACTGCTGAAGGAACTCCAGCTCCTGGAGGAGGGCAAGACCGGGCGCTACCACGTGACGAGCCAGGTGATGCCGCTCGCGCGGGCCGCGCAACTGGCCAACGACCTCGCGCGGCTGGCGCGTCCGGCGATGGAGGAGGCCGCGCGCGATCTCGGCGAGACCGTCCTGCTGTTCCAGCATTTCGGCGACGCCGCGGTCTGCGCGGACCGGGTCGAATGCGAACGCGCGATGCGCTTCACCTTCCAGCCCGGCCATTCCGTCCCGCTCGGCGCGGGCGCGTCGGGCAAGATGCTGCTCGCCATGCTCCCGGAAGAAGAACGCGAGAGACGGCTTTCGTCGATCGTCCAGCGTCGCGGGCCCAGCGTGCGGGAAGAGGTCAAACGCGCCGGTGTCAACCGGTACGCGGTCAGCTGGGGCGAACTCGACGACGGCGTCTGGTCGTGTTCGGTGCCGATCCCGAGCTCCGGGCACCGGCCCGCGGTGCTGAGCCTCGCCGCCCCGGCGACCCGCATCGGCGACGACGCGAAACGGGCCGCCATCGTCGCGCTCCAGTCGTACGCGAACCGGATCTACCGCGCCGTTTCGTCGTTTTCCCTCTGATGCGCGGGTAATTCGCGCGCGCCGGCACCCGCGGCGGAGTAGAACTCGATCCGTGATCCGACTCGCCGTCCCCGAAGACCTGCCCGTGCTCCAGGACATCGAACGCGCCGCGGGCGAACCGTTCCGCGCGCTCGGCATGACCGCGATCGCCGACGACGACCCGCCCTCGCTCGCGGATCTCGCGGTGTACCAGAGCGCGGGCCGGGCCTGGGTCTGCGATGACGGCGACGGCCCGGTGGCGTACCTGATCGCCGAGGTCGTCGACGGCCACGGCCATGTCGAGCAGGTGTCCGTGCATCCGGACCACGCGCGGAAGGGCCTCGGGCGGCGGCTGATCGACCACGCCGCGGACTGGTCGGCGCGGGAAGGCCTCGCGGGGCTGACGCTGACGACGTACGCCGAGGTGCCGTGGAACGCGCCGTACTACTCCCGGCTCGGCTTCGTGACGCTCGACGACCGGGATCTCACCGACGGTCTGCGAGCCATCCGTGCCCAGGAGATCGCCCGTGGACTGGACGCCTGGCCGCGGGTGACGATGCGGCGATAACGGCCGGTCGCGAGTCCCTTGTCGGCCACACTGAGGCCATGGATTACGTCGGTCAGGTGCCCGCCCCGCCGCTCGACCGGTTCATCGACGACATCTACTGCCTGACCGGGGTGCCGCGCCATCGCCGGATGAACATCCCGCCCATGCCGTCGGCCCATCTGTTCCTCACCCTCGGCGAGCCGGCGCGCCTGTGGGATTCCGACCCCTCGGTTCCGCCTGCGGTGTTCTCCGACGGATGGTTCATGGGCGTGTGGACCAGGCGTTTGCGGAACCGATGGGTGCCCGTCGACGACGTCTGGCGACGCTCCGTCGACCGGATCCGCAACCGGATCGGCGACCTCGCCTCGCCCGCCGCGACCCTGCGGGCGGTGGAAGACGAGCTGCGATCGCGACTCGCCGACGCACCTTCGCGCGGCCTGGAGCTGGTCCAGCACACCGGCGGGCGACTGGAGATTTCCCACGGCGTCGTCGCGGTCGCCGCGCTGACCGAGGCCGCCGGGGTGAGCGGCAATCACCTGGCCGCGCAGTTCAAGGCTCATGTCGGGATCACGCCGAAGCGGCTGGCGCGGATCTACCGGTTCGCGCGGTTGATCAATTCCGTGGACACCCTTCGCCCGATCGACTGGTCGGAGTACGCCCACTCGGCGGGGTATTTCGACCAGGCCCACTTCAGCAAGGAGTTCAAGGACTTCACCGGCCACACCCCGACGGAGTACCTGGCCCTGCGGCGCCGGTTCCCCGCCGACCGGGACTTCCCGCCGGACAACGGCCCGATGCCCGCCGAGTGATTTTTTACAAGACCGGGTCACCCCCGAGCCGGAAGGATCGGAAGCGAACGCGCAAGAGACTCGAGGAGACGCTGTGGGCTCGGTGATCATGCACAACGTGGTGTCGGTGGACGGCTTCATCGCCGACAAGAACGACGACGTCGGCCCGCTCCACGAGTGGTACTTCAACGGGGACACCCCGATCGAGGGTGACGACGAGTTCGACCATTCCGGATCCGGGAGCCCCTTCAAGGTTTCGAAGGCGTCGGCCGAATACGTCCGGTCGACGTGGACCGCGATCGGCACGATCGTGATGGGCCGCACGTTGTTCGACCTGGTGAACGGCTGGGAGGGCCGTCCGCCCACGGGCGACCACGTGGTCGTGGTGTCGCACCGGCCCAAACCCGAGGGCTGGCACCCCGAGGCGTCCTACCATTTCGTCGACGACGTGAAGGCCGCGACCGACAAGGCACAGGAGCTCTCGGGAGACCGGCTCGTCGCCGTGAACGCCGGCGAAGTGGGTGGCCAGATCCTCGCGGCCGGCCTCGTGGACGAGGTGGCGATGGACGTGGTGCCGGTCGTGTTCGGCTCGGGGAAGCGCTACTTCGGCGGCATCGACGGGCAGCATCTGTTGGCGGATCCGCATGTGGTCATCCAGGGCGAGGGCGTCCTCCACCTGCGGTTCAAGGTGCGCCACTGACCCCGATGGGGTGGACGGCTACCCCGGGCGGGGGACTCGATTGGCCGCATCGATCGAACGTGTGTTCTACTGTGCGCGCCGGCCCCGGAGGGGGAAGCTCCGCGGGCCGGCACCGGAGCAGAGGAGACACGGATGGCGGTCAAGATCACCCATCTCACCAATGGCCAGCAGGTGCGCTTCGCCAACGCTGACGGCGCCCGCCGCTACGCCGAGATCATCGGCGGCGGGGTCGACAAGTGGCGGTTCACCGTGGTCGGCGGGCCGGAGTTCCCGGAATTGTCGGGGCGGGTCGTTAATGTGCCGGTATGGCGTATGACTTCCAGGTGATGCCGGGATCGTCCGTGTCGAGCACCATCGCGGACCCCGGGGGCCTCGCACTCCGCCTCCGCTGAGGCGGGCCCACGTGGGCCCGTCGCACTGGGGGTGTCATGAAGGGAACTGTCCCGTCGGCCGCGCCCTTCATGACCGGGCACGAGGCCCTCGTGCACGAGTACGTGAAGGCCCCTTTCTTCGCGCCTAGCGTGATGAAGGGGCCTTCACGTACTTCAGTCGTTTACCGCGAGTTGTTCCCCCGCCAGGCGACATAGTCGGCGACGGCGGCCGCGACGTCGAAACCCGGTTCGAAGCCGGTGTCCTCGACGAGTCGCGAGATGTCGAGATACGGCCCGGTCTGTCCGCCGGGCCGGAGGTCGAGCCGGAGTCCGGGGATGATCGCCTCCAGCGCGCCCACGAGCTCGCGATGCACGAACGGGCGGCCGCGGGACACGTTGTAAGTGGTGTGCCGCAAGGTGTCCGCGGTCATCAGTAAAGCGATCGCACGGCCGGCGTCGGGTGCGTAGCAGCTGTCGCCCCCGTCGTCGGCGTTCAGTGGCGGCGGCCGCTCACCGCGCAGGACGGCGCTGATGTACGGCGGGAGGGGGTTGAACGGCGATTCCGGATCCATCAGCGGACCCCAGATGCTCCCGATCCGGAGCACCACCGGCTGGACCCCGCTGCCTGCCAAAGCGTGGGTGGTGATCGGCTCCACGGCCTTCTTGAAGGCTACGATCGGATGCGGCAGCTCCACGGCGGGCAGGGCGAGTTCCTCCTGCCACGGGGAAACCTTCTGTCCGATGTAGACACCGAGACTGCCGGCGACGGCGAACCGGCGGACACCCCACGCGCGGGCGGCGTCCAGCCCGTTGAGCAGGGCGGTGGTGTCCGCGCGGAAGAAGCCGACCGGGTCGTCACCGGGGATGCTCCCGGCGAGATAGACGATGTCGCCGATGTCGTGACGATCGGCCAGGGCCAGGAACGCGTCCCGGTCGGTGACGTCGACGGATTCGACGGTGACCCGGCCTTCGAGGAACGACGGGACATCGGTGCGGCGATGCGCGGTGACCACGACGTCGTGACCGAGGTCGGTGAGCGCGCGGGCGGTGTGCGCGCCGATCATGCCCAGCCCGCCGGTGATGAGGATCATCGGCCGACCCCGTAGTGCAGGTGGGTCACACCGGGAGCCGGAATCGCCTGCAGCAGACGGAGTTCCACCTGTTCCGGGAGTTCGTGGAAGAACCTCCTGCCGCCGCCGAGCAGAATGGGCACCTGATGAAGGATCACCTCGTCGACCAGCCCCGCCGCCAGCGCGGAACTGACCAGCCCGCCGCCCATCAGGCCGACGTCCTTGCTCCCGGCGATCTCCCGCGCGGCGGCGATGGCGTCCTCGACACCGGTGGTGATCACGGTCTGTCTTTCGCCGGCTTCGGGCACGGGCCGGTGACTGAGCAGGACCATCGGCGCGGCCGGATGCGGGCTTCCGCCACCGAACCGGCTGGAGTGCTCGTAGGTGGTGCGCCCGACGACGATCGCACCGATCCGGCTCGCGATGGAGTCGAAGAAGCGCGCGCTCGGCTCGCTCAGCTTGAACCCGTCGAACACCTCGCTCGGGGTGTCGCCGTCGAAGTACCAGTCGAACAACGTCGGCGCGTCGCCGAGGCCACTCCCGAACTCGTCGGCGCCCTCGAGCCGCTTTCCGCTGATGTACCCGTCCACCGAGACGGCGAGGCCGGTGAAGACCTTGCTCATGTCATTCCTCCACGATTCGTTTCGCTCTTCCGAGATGCGCGGCGATCCCCCTCGGACCACCGTCGACCTCGCTGACCGGCGGCCAGCCCTGCTCCCGCGCGTACCTCGCGACCCGGGCGGCCAGTTCGGCCCCCGGCCCCTCCCCGGCGATCAGCACCGGCCCCGGATCGGCCCCGAGGCTCCGGGGATGGGCCGCCGCCCACTCGAGCACCGCCCGCGCCGCCGGGAACGCGGGCACTCCGGCGGCGATGACCACCGCCCCGCAGGCCGCGACCCGTTCGGCACCCGCTCCGTCCGGGGCGAACCAGAGCACCAACGGCGGGGCGGCAGGCCGCCCGGAAGGCCAATGCACCCGCGCCACACCGCTCCGCATCCGGAGTTCCGCAACGCGCTGACCTGCTTTTTCGGTCATGAGCAACCCTGTCACGGACGAGGCGGGGAAGGGAAAGGCCGATCCCGCATCACCGTCTTGCGCGGAACGCATCACCCCCGCGGGCCCCGGCGGGGATACTCGACGCCATGTCCGAACGTCCCGCCGGGCCGCGGCTGCTGGGTATGCCCTCGGCTGCCGACGCGATCGAACTCAAGCATCTGCGGGCCTTCGTCGCGGTCGCCGACGAACTCAACTTCAGCCGCGCCGCGAACCGGCTGTTCGTCTCCCAGCCCGCCCTCAGCCGCCAGATCAAGGCGCTGGAACAGCTGATCGGCTGTCAGTTGCTGCGCCGTTCGACCCACCGTGTCGAACTCACCCTCGCCGGTGAGGCGCTGCTCGGCGCCACGCTCCCGCTGCTGTCCGACATGGACGACGCCATCGCCCTCACGCGCTCGGTCGGTGGCGAGGTGAACGCGCGGGTCACGCTGCTGTGGAATTCGGTCGTGGAGGACGGTGCGCGCGGTCTCGCGGCGTTGCGCGAAGCCTTCGAAGCGTTCAACGCGCAACTGCCCATCCCGGAGGGCACCGTGGTGAGACCGGTCCAGGCGGACGGCGTGTCCTCACTGCTGGTCGCCCCCGGACAGGGTCATCGGCCGACCGTGCTGCACCTGCACGGCGGCGGGTACATCGCGGGCTCCGCCTTCGGTTACCGCCCGCTGGCCGGCGCGCTGGCGGCGGCGACCGGCGCCGCCGTCCTGGTGCCGGACTACCGGCTCGCGCCGGAGCATCCCTTCCCCGCCGCGCTGGAAGACGCGCTCCGCGCGTACCGCTGGCTGCTCGGCCAGGGCACGGATCCGGGGCAACTGACCATCAGCGGCGACTCGGCGGGTGGCGGTCTGGCCGTTTCCCTCATGCTCAGACTGGCGGAGGAAGGACTTCCCCAGCCGGGCAAGGCGGTCCTGCTGTGCCCGGCGCTGGACGTGGTGGAGCCACCCGGCGGCGGCCCGGTCGCCCGGTGGTTCTCGCTCTACGTCCGCGACCACCCGGTGACCGATCCCCTGCTGAACGTCTTCGAGGCCGACCTGTCGGTACTGCCGCCGCTGCTCGTCCAGTCCGGTACCGAAGACGTGACCCTGCCCGAGACGCGCCGCTTCGTCGACCACGCCCGCGGGCAGGGTCTCGACGTGTGTTTCGACCTGTACCCGGTCAGCACGCACGTCTTCCATCTGTTCTGGTCGTTCCTGCCGGAGGCGGCCGACGCCCTCGAACAGGTCGCCGGCTTCCTCCGTACGGACGAGAACGGTTCCGCGGCCGAAGCCGGTTAGGCCAGCTTGTCCAGTGCGCGCGGCAAGGCCGACGCGAGCAGGTCGAGTTCGGCCTCCCCGGCGATCAACGGCGGCGACACCGCGATCCCCTTCGCCAGGTTCCGCACGAGAACGCCTTCGTCCCGCGCCAGCCGCTGCAGCCGGTTCGCCGCGCCGGGGTTCGCCGCGATGACGTCCGCCTTCAGCTCCACCGCGCCGAGGAAGCCCAGCCCGGCCCGGACCTCCGCGACCAGCGGATGCGACGCCAGCCCGGAAAGCGCGTCCGCCAGCGGTTTCTCCAGTTCCCGTCCGCGCGGGATGAGTCCGTCGCGTTCGTAGATGTCCAGCGTCGCGTTCCCCGCGGCGCACGCGACCGGATGCCCCGCGTACGTCGCGCCGTGCCGCAGCACCGGCGCGCCCGGTTCGCCGGTGAAGAACGGCTCGGTCACCCGCGGCGCGACGATCAGCGCGCCCAGCGGGATCGTCCCGCCGGTGATGCCCTTGGCGGTCGTGATCATGTCCGGTTTCACCGCCCAGCGGTCGATTCCGAACCAGGTCCCCAGCCGCCCGAACGCGGCGATCACGCAGTCCGCGACGAACAGAACACCGTGCTCGCGGCAGATCTCGGCGACCCTCTCGATGTACCCGTCCGGCGGGAGCAGGACGCCGCCCGCGCCGATCACCGGTTCACAGAAGAACGCCGCGACGCGATCCGGCCCGACCCGCTGGATCTCGGCTTCGAGTGCTTCGGCGCTGTCGTACGGCACGTGCGAGATGTCGCCCGGCAGCGGCCCGAAACCCGCCGCGTTGGCCGCGATGCCGCCGACGGCCGTGCCGAACCCGTGCGTGCCGTGATATCCCTGCACGCGCCCGATGACGTGCACCTTCTCCGGCCGTCCGGTATGCGCGAAATACGACCGGGCGATCTTGACCGCGGTGTCGATGACGTCGCCGCCACCCGAACCGAAGAACACCTTCGAGCCCGGTTCCGGCGCCAGCGCGGAGACCCGCTCGGCGAGTTTCAGCGCGGGCTCGTTGGCGTTGTATCCGAAGAGATTGTAGGAATCGAGCGTCCGCAACTGGTCCGCGACGGCGACCGCGATCTCCTCGCGCCCGTGCCCGAAATTCGCGTACCAGAGCGACGCCGTCGCGTCGAAGTAGCGCTTCCCCTCGTCGTCCCAGACGTAGGAACCCTCGCCGCGGGTGATGACCAGCCGGTCGCCGTCGACCGCTCCCATGTCCGCGAAGGGGTGCCACAGCGGATTGCGCGCGGATGCCGACGACACCATGATCTTCCTCCTCGTGCTCGTGCCCCCATCCTCACCCAGATCGGCCTCGGGTGCGAACACTCCATCGTGCACAGTTCGCGCCGCGGACCTGGCCGGTCTGTCGGCGCACCCCATCGGACTCGTGAGTGGTGATGACGGTTATTTGAGAGGTAAGGCAAACGTGGCGTGATCGACTCGATGCCGTGAAGGTCCCCTTGCCTA
>NZ_ASJB01000090.1 GCF_000478275.1 Amycolatopsis orientalis DSM 40040 = KCTC 9412 | reverse complement strand
CGGCAGGCGGACCACGCGCAGGAAGGCGGGCAGCAGCCACGGCCGGGGGCCGCCGATGACGATCTTGCGTGTCAGCGCGGAACGCGCCTTGCCGACCCGGTGGAACAACATCAGGTTCAGCGACGCCGGATCGAACGAGATCCGCGCGTCGACCGGGCCGCCGGGCTCCTCGACGGTGACCCGGCCGCGGTGCAGCACCAGCACGACCGGAGCCGTGTACGCCGACCGGAAGGCCACCGCGATACGCCGTTCCCGTGGCGGCTCGTCGGTGTCGAGCAGCCGCCCGATGTCCTGGCTCAGCACGCCCACCAGGAAGAGGTCGAAGAACAAGGCCGCGTCGGCAGGCGGGATGGTCCACGGCAGCTTGAGCGCCCGCGCGATGTCCCAGCCGTGGATGTGCAGTTCGTTGACCAGATGCGCGAGGACACCCGCCAGCGGCACCTTCGAGTCGCCGAGCCAGGGCAGCGGGGTCGCCGGGTCGGCGTCCTCGGTCACTCGCAGCACTTCCTCGATGTCAGCGAGCAACCCTGACACCAGTACGCCGAGGTCGCGTTCGGGAAAATCCTTCAGCACCATGGCGTTCAGCACGGAAACCGTGTCCACAGTGGTCTTCGCGACCTGCCCCTGTCCGCGGGCGTCCAGCAGGTGGGCCTCGTCCGGCCGCGCCAGCGACACGTACATCTTCGCGATCAACGCGACGTGGGCGACGGTGTCGGCCACGGTCCACTCCGCGGTGACCTTCGCGTCCGGATCCGGAACGCCGCTCACCATTTCGGCGAAACGCGCTCCCGTCACCCGATAGGCTCGCCGCACCGCTCGCCATCGATCCGCCGTGATCTCAGTGGTCACAGCCCGATTTTATCTTGGTACGACGGGAAATCCGTTCCTCTCCCGTGCGGACCGGCCGTCCGCCCGGCGCGAAGTGGCCGTACTCACTACGGAAATCGACGTGACACGCACCGACCGGCACAGGCAGACTGAACCCACATCAGTCTCGCCTTCGCTGTCACCGTTGACGGCGCCGAAGGCGGCCCAACGCGGACCGCGGCCTCCAGGAGCCCCACACAGATGACCGAAACCCTGCCCGAAACCTCCCACGACCAGGAAAGGGCACCGGCGCGCGCCGGGCTCCTGATCGGGGTGCTGGTCCTTTCCGCGTTCGTGATGATCCTGAACGAGACCATCCTCAGCGTCGCGCTGCGCGACCTGACCGTCGACCTCAAGGTCCCGACCACCACCGTGCAGTGGCTGACCAGCGGCTTCCTGCTCACCATGGCGGTCGTCATCCCGACCACCGGGTTCCTGCTCGAACGGTTCACCCCGCGTCAGGTCTTCCTCGCCTCGCTGACCCTGTTCAGCACCGGCACCCTGGTCAGCGCGCTCGCGCCGGGCTTCGCGCTCCTGCTGACCGGCCGGGTCATCCAGGCGTGCGGTACCGCGGTGATGCTGCCGCTGCTGATGACCACGGTGATGCGCCTGGTGCCGGTGGAGAAACGCGGCGCCACGATGGGCACGATCACCATCGTCATCGCGGTCGCCCCGGCCATCGGCCCGACCATCGGCGGCGCCGTGCTCTCCTCGCTCGGCTGGCGCTGGATGTTCTGGATCGTGCTGCCGCTCGCGCTCGCCGCCCTGGTGGTCGGCATGCTGCAGCTGCGGTTGGACAGCGACACCCGCAAGGTGCCGCTGGACGTGCTTTCGGTGATCCTTTCCGCCCTCGGTTTCGGCGGCGTGTTGTACGGCCTGTCGGTGTCCGGCGAGTCCGCGGGCGGGCATCAGCCGGTGCCGCCGTGGGCGCCGATCGCGGTCGGTGTCGTGGCACTCGCGGTGTTCACCTGGCGGCAGTTGCGCCTCCAGAAGGAAGATCGCGCGCTGCTGGACCTGCGCCCGTTCACCCACCGCAGTTTCGTCGTCTCGCTGGTACTGACGGCGCTGCTGTTCATGTGCCTGCTCGGCGCCGCGGCGATCCTGCTTCCGCTGTACCTGCAGACCGTCCTGCACACCAGCACCTTCGTCAGCGGGCTCGCGGTGCTCCCCGGCGGCCTGGTCCTCGGGCTGCTCGGCCGTCCGGTCGGCGCGCTGTACGACCGCTTCGGCCCCCGGCCCCTGGTGATCCCCGGCGCGGCCGCGATGGCCGCCTCGATGTGGCTGTTCGCCCTGCTCGGCCCGGGATCACCGCTGGTCGCGGTCATCGCCATCCACGTCGTCCTCATGGGCGGCCTCGGCCTCATGATGACGCCGCTGATGACCGAATCCCTCGGTTCGCTGCCCGAGCACCTCTATTCACACGGCAGCGCGATCCTCGCCACCCTTCAGCAGCTCGCCGGCGCGCTCGGCACCGCCCTGTTCATCGCGGTGGCCACGGCGAGCACGACCACCGCGGGGGCGGCCAGCCCCGACGCCGCGGGTATCCGCACCACGTTCATGGTCGCCGGTTGTGTCGGGCTGGCCGCGTTCGCCGGCTCCCTGTTCGTCAAGAAGAGCGCCGGCGCGGGCGCGGCGACCGCGCACCACTGACAGCGGGATCCGCTCACCTCGCGCCCGCCGTGGCCTCCACCGGAGGCTCGGCGGGCGCGCGTCGTCCGATCACCTTCCGGCCGTAGGCGATGGCAGGCTGTTCGACCCACCGGCGCAGGGCGCAGGCGAACAGCAGGGCGACCGCCGTGGTCGCCGCGGCCTTGGCGAGCCCGCTGGGCAGCAGCCAGCCGGTCACCCCGGCGGCTCCGGTCTGGGCGAGGTAGAGCGCGTACGAGCGGTCGCCGACGAAGGTCATCGGCCTGCTCGCGAGCAGGGCCCGGACCGGCCCCGGCGAAACGACGGCCACGAGCAGCAGCGCCGAACCCGCCGCGTAGACCGGGACCACGAACTGCCAGTACCCGCCGAGTGCCTTCGTCAGCGGTCCCACGGAGAACTGCAGCACCACGAATCCGCAGCCGAGCACGAGGGCGGCGACGGGACTGGTCAGTGGCCGCAGGAGGGCGAACCCCCGCGGATGATGGAGTGTCATCGCCAGCAGGCAGCCGATGACCAGCGAGCAGTAATGCACCGAGAGACTCGCCCAGGTGTGCGACGGCGCCAGCGGCAGCGCGAACAGCACCACGCCGAGGACGGCCGACGCGCCGAGCAGCAGTCGCAGCGCCGTCTTCCCGCTTCGCGCGAACGACGTGAGCACCAGCAGCGCGGGCCAGACCAGGTAGAACTTTTCCTCCACGCCCAGCGACCACGAGGTCGGATAGGGCGTGTTGTAGTCGACGAGTTCGTTGCCGAAGACGAGGTAGTACGGCATGGCGTCGGCGAGCCTGCTGCTCCCGTAGGTGCCGCCGATCGTCACCGCGAGCGTGGTCAGTGCCAGGAGCACGAAGTACACCGGCATGATCCGGAAGACGCGGCGGAGGTAGAAGTCCCGCAGCGAGATCCGCCCGGCGCGGTCCTCTTCGCGCAGGGACAGCGTGGTGATCAGGAATCCGGACAGCACGAAGAACAACTGGACGGCGATCCAGCCCTGCAGGCCGTCGACGACGGGGCCGCCGTAGTGGAAGAACACGACGGCCACGGCGGCGAGCGCGCGCACCCCGGTGAGACCGGGGAACCAGGACGAGGCCAGGTACTCGGCGTGGCCGAGCGGCCGCCACCAGGAGCGGCGTGAAGCGGGGAACATGGCCCGAAGGTTCGGGCCCGAACGCTGAACCGAAGCTTAAGGAAGCTGAAGACGTCTTCAGCTTCGCGTTTCCGCCGACGGCAGGCGGACGACGAGGCGGGCCCCGCCGTCGTGGTCGGCGACCTCGACGGTGCCGCCGTGGGCGTGGGCGATCTCGGCGACGATCGCCAGCCCGAGACCGGCACCGCCTTCGTCACGCGCACGCCCGTCGTCCAGCCGCACGAACCGGTCGAACACCCGCTCGCGGTCGGCGGCCGGGATACCGTGGCCGTCGTCGGTGACCGTCAGCAGGCAGCCGCCGTCCACTGTGGACACCGAGACTGTGACGCCGGTCCGGGTGTGGCGCTGCGCGTTGTCGACCAGGTTGCGGAGCAGGCGTTCCAAACGGACGCGATCGCCGGAAACCACCGGATCCCCCGTGATCTCGGCCCGCACCCCCTGCCGTCCGGAGCGACAGGACTCGACCACCTCCGACAGCCGCACCGGCGTGAGCCGTGCGGGTACGGCGTTGTCCAGCTTGCCGAGCAGCACGAGGTCGGCGACGAGATCCTGCAGCCGGGTGATGTCGAGGAGCGCGTTGCGGCAGGCTTCGCGCCAGTCCAGCCGGTCCGGATGCGCGAGCAGGACCTCCAGCTGCGTCCGCAGCGAGGCCAGCGGCGTGCGGAGTTCATGCGACGCGTCCGAGGTGAACCGGCTCTGCCGGGTGACCGCGGTGTCCAGGCGCGCGAGCATCGTGTTCATCGTTTCCGCGAGCTTCGCGATCTCGTCGGCGCTGCCGGGGGCCGGCACGCGGCGGGAGAGGTCGTGCGCGCCGATCTCCGCGACCTCGGCCCGGATCGCCTCCACCGGACGCAGCGCCCGGCGTACCGCGAGCCAGGCGATCACACCGATCAGGAGGGCGATCACCGGAACACCCACGAGCAAGGTCGTCCGCACCGCGTCGAGCGCCGCCTGACCGGATTCGTCGACCCTGGCGGCGGCGTAGATGTGGTATTTGCTGTCGCCGCTCGTATCCGCCGCGACGTGTACCCGGGTTTCGGTGATCTCGACGTTCCGGCCGAGGATCCACTGGCAGCCGACCGACTCCTCCATCGCCAGATCGACGTCGCCGGGCCGGAGCACCGTCACGGAATCGCCGAGCTGGAACCCGTCGGTCGGGGCGATCGAGCCGTGCCGCAGACCGGGGCAGGTGATCAGCCGTCTGCCCAGCTGGTCGGTCACCTCGTAGGCGGAGTCCCGCACGAGCAAGCGCAGGTCGGCGGGCTTGGCGCCGGTGTTGAGCACCTGGACGATCGCCGCCGCCCTGGCGCGCGCCACCTGCGCCGCGCCGTTCTCCAGCCGGTTCTGGGCATCGGCCACCAGCCAGGCCGACACCACACCGAGCGCGAGGAGCGAGGCCGCGAACGCCGTCAGCGCGACCCGGAAACGCGTCGAGCGCACCGCGTCAGGCACCGGAGGTCACCACGTGGTACCCGGCGCCGCGGACCGTGCGGATCGTCTCCACCCCGAACGGAAGGTCGATCTTGCGCCGCAGCGCGCTCATGTGGACCTCCACCAGATTCGCGGTCGCCGACGCCGCGAAGTCCCAGAGGTTTTCGAGCAGTTCGGCCTTGGTCACCACTTCACCCTGCCGTCGCAGCAGATACGCCAGCAGCGCGAATTCCTTGGTGGTCAAGGGGATCACCGCGGTACCGCGGCGGCAGACGCGGCTCGCCTGGTCGAGTTCGAGGTCGCCGAGCCGCAGCGTGCCGGGGCGGGTCGCTCCCCCGCGCCGGATCAGCGCCCGCAGCCGGGAGAGGAGGACGCCGTAGGAGAATGGCTTCGGCAGGAAGTCGTCGGCGCCGGTGTCGAGCGCCTCGATCTCGTCGTCCTCACCGTCTTTGGCGGTCAGCATGAGGATCGGGGTGGTGTCGCCGCGTTCCCGCAGCCTGCGGCAGACGCGGTAGCCGTTGAGACCCGGCAGCATGATGTCGAGGATGATCGCGGAGTACGGATGCTCGGCCGCGTACCAGAGCGCGTCACGGCCGTTGTGCGCGACGTCGACGGCATAGCCTTCGGCGCTCAGGCCGGCGCGCAGCGATTCGGCCAGCCGCCGCTCGTCCTCCACGAGCAAGATCCTCATCCGGTCACGATCCCATACGGTCCGGCGACCCGCGGTCACCGCGCCGGGAAGCGCGTACCGGCCGGACCCATCGGCGGTCAGGCCATCCGGGGGAAGCGCCGCCCCCGTCAGGACGAACCGTCCACCGGTCGGCTTAGTCCTTTCGTAGCCTTCTGGGAGCGATCCCACATTACGGACCGGCCGACCTTGTCATGTCCGGCTCGTCCGCTTACGGTCCTCGTGGGAGCGCTCCCATAAATCGGATTCCGGTCGCAAGGAGGCGACGCATGAGATTCCGCAGAAAGGGTGTTTCGGCACCCCTGGCCGTCACCGCGGTACTCGCGATGGTCGGGGTACCGGCGGTCTTGGGCTCAAGCGCCGAAGCGGCGCCCGGGTGCAAGGTCGACTACACGATCACCAACCAATGGGACACCGGTTTCGGGGCCACCGTGACCGTCACCAACCTGGGGGAACCGATCACCGGCGGCTGGACGCTGGAGTGGGACTTCCCCGGAAACCAGCGGGTACAGCAGGGCTGGAACGGGACCTTCGGCCAGCAGGGCACCCGCGTGACCGTCCGGGACGCGGGGTGGAACGGTTCGCTCGGCACCGGCGGCACCGCCTCCCCCGGCTTCAACGGAAGCTACTCCGGCACCAACGGGAAACCCGCGGTCTTCACCTTGAACGGCACCACCTGCACCGGCTCCACCACCCCGACGACGACCACCACCAGCCCGACGACGTCGTCCCCCACCACCACGACCTCCACCCCGAACCCGGGTGGCCCCAAGGTGGACAACCCCTACGTCGGCGCCGGGGTGTATGTGAACCCGGACTGGTCGGCGAAGGCCGCCGCGGAACCGGGGGGCGCCCGGATCGCGAACCAGCCCACCGCCGTCTGGCTCGACCGCATCGCCGCCATCACGGGCACGACCAGCGGCCGGGGGTTGCGCGCCCATCTCGACGAGGCGGTCCGGCAGAGCGCCGGGAAACCGTTGGTCATCCAGCTGGTGATCTACAACCTGCCCGGCCGTGACTGCTCGGCGCTCGCCTCGAACGGCGAACTCAAGGCGAACGAACTCGGGCGGTACCAGACGGAGTACATCGACCCGATCGCCGCGATCCTCGCCGATCCGAAGTACTCGACGTTGCGGATCGTGAACGTGATCGAGCTCGACTCGCTGCCGAACCTGGTCACCAACGTGACGCCCCGTCCGACGGCCACGCCGGAATGCGACGTCATGAAGGCCAACGGGAACTACGTCAAGGGCGTCGGCCACGCGCTGGCGAAGTTCGGCCCGATCCCCAACGTCTACAACTACATCGACATCGGGCACCACGGCTGGCTCGGCTGGGACGACAACCTCGGCCCGTCCGCCGCGCTGATGGCCGAGGCCGCACGCACCTCCGGCAGCACGACGGCCAACGTGCACGGTTTCATCGCCAACGCCGCGAACTACGGTGCGCTCAAGGAGCCGCACTTCACCGTGAACGACAGTGTCGGCGGGACTTCGGTGCGGACGTCGAAGTGGGTCGACTGGAACCGCTACGTCGACGAACTGTCCTACGCCCAGGGATTCCGGCAGGAAGCCGTCCGCGCCGGGTTCTCGGCGGACGTCGGCATGCTCATCGACACCTCCCGCAACGGCTGGGGCGGCGCCGCCCGGCCGACCGGCCCCGGGCCGTCCACCACGGTCGACGCCTACGTGAACGGCAGCCGGACGGATCGCCGCATCCACCTCGGCAACTGGTGCAACCAGGCGGGCGCGGGGCTCGGCGAACGCCCCAAGGCCGCGCCGGAACCCGGGATCGACGCCTACGTCTGGGTCAAGCCGCCGGGTGAGTCCGACGGTGCCAGCAAGGAGATCCCGAACACCGAAGGCAAGGGGTTCGACCGGATGTGCGACCCGACGTACACCGGTAACCCGCGGAACCAGTACAACATGTCCGGGGCGCTTCCCGACGCGCCGCTGTCCGGGCACTGGTTCTCCGCCCAGTTCCAGGAACTGATGAAGAACGCGTACCCGGCGCTCTAGGGGTGCGTCTCGTGAGTGGTAATGACGGTTCTAACCGTCATTACCACTCACGAGCGTTTCAGCGCGCCAGAGCCTGCCAACGCTGGTTCGCCCCGTTGGTCGGCTGGTAGAGCCCGATCCGGGCACCGTCCTCACGGGACTCGCCGGTCACGTCGAGGAGCTGTCCCGTCCCCACGTTGACGAAGGCCCAGGTCCCGTCACCCGTGCTCGACATCATCCAGCGCGACGCGGGACCGTCCGTACCCGCCGGGGCCAGCGTCACCGCGCCACCCGCCGTGCTGAGCACCTGTCCGGTCCCGGCGTTCGAGATCGTGAACTGGTCCCGGTTCCCGTACCGGCCGGTGCGATCGGCCAGCGTCCAGCGCTGGGCCGCGGCGGAGGCGTCCGTCGTCCGCTGGACCAGCGCACCGTTCTCGGCGCTGAGCGATTTCCCGCTCTGCACACCGGAGAAGCCGAACGCCTTGCCCGAGCCGAGCCCGGTACCGGACGCGACCGAACCGACACCGTCGACCACGAAACTGGTCACCGACCGGGCCGGCACGCGCAGGGTGGCCTTCTGGCCGTCGACCTTCACCGCCTTGCCCGTCCGGAGCGCACCGCCGACGTCGGTCACCACCGGCGTCACCTTCGCCCCGGGCCGGATCCGCCCGAAGCCGGACAGGTCAAGGGTGACGTCCCGCTCGGTGTCGCCCCCGTTCACATGGACCACCGTCGCGAGGTTCTCCCCGCGCAGCGCGGCGGTGCTGGACGGGTCGTTCACGCCGATCAAGCGGTCACCCGGCTTGATGTAGTGGGTGAAGTTCCGCATGGTGTGGTACTTCGTGTTCGTCCTGATCGGACAGTTCGCGAGCGTGGCGTCCGCCGCGCAGTCGAACGGGATCTGGATCTCGCCCCAGTTCATCCCCTCCGGCCGCTCGCCGCCCGGCTTCATCGCGTTGTAGTCCTCGATCGGCTGCCAGCCGATCCACGCGTTCGGTTCCAGCTCGCGCAGATCACCGGTGATCTGCCGGGCGAGGCCGAGGCCGGGATCCATACTCGTGAAGTCCTGGCCGTCCTTCCAGCTGCCGCCGACCTCGCTCATCCACAGCGGTTTCGCCGCGGCCTTGGCCAGATCGCGCGGGATCGGCCGGTTCCCGGTGCCGTAGGTGTGCACGTTGAGCCGCCCGGCGGCCGCGCGGGCTTCGGGCGACCAGCCGTTCCAGTCGGCGGCGAAGATGTCCGGATTGGTCTCGTCGGGCGCGGACACGATCGCCCGCGAACCGGTCGACGCCAGCGCCTTCGCCATCTCGGGGATCAACCGCGACTGGACCGACGGGCCGATGTGCGCGCCTTCCTGTTTGCCACCGGTCGGGTTCCCGTCGGCGCCGAGAGTGGTCTTCCAGTAGTTCGTGTTGGGTTCGTTCAGCGGGTTGACCGAAGCGAACTTGATGCCGTGCGCCTGTTCCAGGGTCTTGGCGACCTTCGCCAGGTACGCGGTGAAATCGCCGGCCTTCTCGGTCCGCAGCTGCTCGTCGGTGGGATTGAACCCGCCCGAGACATAGCCCGACACCGTGTGGAAGTACGGCGGCGAGTTGCTGAACGCCTCCCAGCGCGTGACCCGGTGCTTGATCCGATCGACCCACCAGCGCTGGTTCGGGTCCGCGGCCGGATCGAATTCCGCGGGATCCCCCGGGGTCCACCAGTCCTTGTCCGCGCGGGTCGTCCCGGCGGGTGCCTTCCACCAGCCGGGGACCGCGCCGCCGGGACGCAGATACGGCGGGACGTCCGGGGCGTTGCCGCCGCCGATGTTGAACCGGGCGATGGTGAGGTTCAGCCCGTCCTGACCGAACACCATGTCGGCCAGTTTCGTGCGGATGGGGTCGGGATAGCGCCCGGTCGCCTCGGCCATCCACGCGAGGCTGGCGCCCCAGCCTTCGAAGGACTGATGGCGATAGGTGGGGTCGGGCCGGACGGTGACCGCGTCGGCCGCCGAGGCGGTCGCGACGGTCAGCCCGGTCACGGTCAGCGGTACACAGAGGAGGGTGAACAGACGGCGGAACGTGGTTCTCGAGTTCATCGGTGAACTGCCCTTCGTTCGGATCCGTTTGCCGATCAGGCTTCGGTGTGTCCCAACAGCGGCCTCGGCACGAACCGCGCCTCGGTTTCGAGCATCGTGTCGAGTTCCAGCACGACGAGATCGTTGGTGCCCGCCTTGACCACCGGGCGCGGCACGTACAACGTCCTTTGTGGACCCCGGCGCCAGTAGCGGCCGAGCAGGAACCCGTTGATCCAGACCAGGCCCTTACCCCAGAGCGCGGTGTCGAGGAAGAGGTCGGCGGCCTCGTCGAGCTCGAACCCGCCGCGCACCACCACCGGCCCGGACAACGGCCCAGCCGGGCTCTCGTCCGTGGAGACCTCCGGCAGGAGATCCGGCAGCGCGGCGACGTCGATCGGGACGACCTCCCAGCCGGTCAGCGGTTCACCGTGCAGCCGCGCGCCGCCGATGATCCCCTTGGCCTCGCCGATCCGCTCCCCGTAGTTGACCCGCCCCTGGTCCTCCACCAGCACCAGGAGTTCACCGTTCGCCCGGGGCAACCGGATCGCGCGGTCGTGGTGCTCGCGGAGAAGGGTGCCGAGCCGGTCGCCGTCGAAGAACACCGTCGCCCGGTCGCGTACCTCGCAGAAGGTCAGCACGCCCGGCCGTTCGGCGGCGATGGTCGTCCGCAGGAACGCCAGACGCGGTGTCGGGGTGAGTTCGTCGAACGTCGGCAGGGTCTCGTGCGTCTGCGCGGTCCCCCAGCGCCGCGGCGAATCGAGCAGCCAGGCGGGGTCCCGCAGGGCCGCGACCGGCGTCGGGGCCGGACGGGCCTCGGGCGGCACGCTGTCGGGAACCTTGTGGTAGCGCGCGATCACCTCGCGGAACGCGTGGTACTTCGGCGTCGGGTCACCGGCCTCGTCGAGCGGCGCGTCGTAGTCGTAGGAGGTGATCAGCGCCTGGTAGACGCCCTTGTCGTTGGCGCCGTTGGTGAGGCCGAAGTTGGTGCCGCCGTGGAACATGTAGAGGTTGACCGACGCGCCGGCCGCGAGCAGCGCGTCGAGATCCGCCGCGGACTCGGCGACCGAGGTGGTGTGGTGGTGCGCGCCCCAGTGGTCGAACCAGCCGTTCCAGAACTCGCTGCACATCAGCGGACCCGTCGGCTGGTGCTCCCGCAGGGTCTTCATCCGCGCGGTGCTCTGCGAACCGAACGACGCCGTCCGGTGCAGCACCCCGTCGAGACCGCCGTTCGCCAGCATCTCGTCGGTGGGCTGGTCCACCGTGGTCAGCGGGACGGTGATCCCGGCCGCGCGGGTGTAGTGGGTCAGCGCGGCCAGATACCGCTTGTCGGAACCGAAGGCGCCGTACTCGTTCTCCACCTGCACGAGCAGCACCGGTCCGCCCCGGTCGATCTGGTGCGGCGCGACCACGCGGAACACGTCGTCCAGATAGCCGCGGACGGCGGCGAGGTACCGCGGTTCGAACTCGCGGACCCGGAGTTCGGGATCCCGCAGCAGCCAGGTCGGCAGGCCGCCGTTGTCCCATTCCGCGCAGATGTACGGCCCCGGCCGGACGATGGCGTACATCCCGGCCTCGGCGATCAGCCGGAGGAACCGGTCGAGGTCGAGGCCGCCGGAGACGTCGAACTCGCCCTGTTCCGGCGAGTGCGCGTTCCACGCGACGTAGGTCTCGATGGTGTTGAGCCCCATGCGGCGGGCCTTGTCGATGCGGTCGGCCCAGAGGTCGGGGTGCACGCGGAAGTAGTGCAGGGCCCCGGAAATGATCTGGAACGGTTTTCCGTCGAGCAGGAAGTCGTTCTCCCCGATGCTGAACTCAGGCATCCCGGACCACCACCGTGGCCAGCCGGAGCGCGGTCCAGGAAAGGGGCGGGAGGGTGGCGGTGATGATGGTTCCTTCCGGATCGTGCTCGGCCGTCACCCCGGGCAACGGGACGGGCCGGACTGGTTCTGCGGTGGCGGAGTTCGTGAGGTGGCGGTCGTGCCCGTCCGGGACCGAGACCGTCCAGGTCTCCTCGATCGCCAGCCGGGCACCGCGGACACGCAACCGCACTTCGGTCGCGGACACGGTGGAGCGGTTGGTGAGGAAGACGGCACCGTGGCCGTCCTCGTCGAAGGTCGCCGCGGCGTCGACGACGTCGACCCGGCCGTGGAGTCCTGTGTGGACGGTTTCGCCATCGACGGTGAGCCGCAGGCTGTTCCCCTTGGCGAGCGCCGAAACCAGGCTGAACGGATGGAACGTCGACTGCCGCCACGCCGGGCCGCCGGGTTCGGTCCGGATCGGCGCGATGACGTTCACCAGTTGCGCCTGGTTGGCCATCGTCACGCGGTCGACGTTGCGCAGCAGGGAGCCGAGCAGCGAGCCGACGACGACCGCGTCGGTGACGGTGTAGTCGTCCTCGATGATCCGGGGATGCTCCCGCCAGCCGCCGCCGATCAGGTCATGTTGCTCGACCTCGTTCCAGCGGCGCTGGTCCCAGACGTTCCACTCGTCGACGCTGATGCCGATCTTCTTGTCCAGGCCGGCTTTCCCGAGGACTTCGTCGATGATCCCGGCGGTGGTGCGGATGAAGCCGTCGAGTCCGCTGGCGCTGGCCAGGTAACTCGCGACGTCGCCGTCGTGTTCCTGGTAGTAGGCGTGCAGGGACAGGTGGTCGACGAGCGCCGCGGTGTGCCCCAGGACGGTGCGCTCCCAGTACCCGAACGTCGGCATGTCACTGCTCGAACTCCCCGCGACGACGAGTTCGACGTCCGGGTCGATCATCCGCATGAGCCGCGCGGTCTCGGCGGCGAGGCGGCCGTACTCGTCGGCGGTCTTGTGCCCGACCTGCCACGGCCCGTCCATCTCGTTGCCGAGGCACCACAACCGGAAGCCGAACGGACGGTCGGCGCCGTTCGCGCGCCGCCGTTCGCTCAGTTCCGTGCCGCCGGGGTGATTGCAGTACTCGAGGACGTCGGCGGCCTCCTGGATCCCGCGGGTGCCGAGGTTGACCGCGTACATCACCTCGACGTCCGCGGCTTCGGCCCACGCGGCGAATTCGTGCAGGCCGAAGCGATTCGGCTCGACACTGTGCCAGGCGGGATCCAGGCGGACGGGACGGTTCTCCACCGGCCCGACGCCGTCCTCCCAGCGGTACGCGGAGACGAAGTTGCCGCCGGGATAGCGGACGACGGACGGCCCGAGTTCACGGACCAGGGCGAGGACGTCACCGCGGAACCCGCGATCGTCCGCTGTGGAGTGTCCCGGCTCGAACAGTCCTGTGTAGACGGACCGGCCCATGTGCTCGGCGAACGAGCCGAACAGCCGCCGCGGTACCGGGCCGATCGTCTCGGAGACGTCGGCTTCGATCTTGATGCCCACGCCTCACCCCGCGCTGACGGTGAAGCCCTGCTGGTTGCCGTAGTCCACGAGCGCCTGCTGCCAGGCGTTCAGACCGGCGTCGAGCGAGGTGCCGTTGAGGTATGCCTTGCCGACGGTGTCACTGAAGATGCTGTTGGCGTAGGTCTGGTAAGGCAGGTAGGTCCAGCCCTTCGCGACACTCTTCGACGCGTCGTTGAGCACCTGGTTGATCTTCTGGCCGCCGAAGTAGGGGTCGGCCGCGTCGAGGAAGGCGGGCGAGTTCAGGTCGGCCGTGGTCGCCGGGAAGCCACCGCTGGCGATGAACGGCTTGACACCGTTGCCGTGGTTGAGCCAGCGGACGAACGCCGCGGCCAGCGCCGGGTTGCCGCTCTGCTTCAGCACCGACTGCGTGCTGCCGCCGTTTTCCGCGGTGACGGGCTGCTGTCCGTCGTAGGTCGGCATCGGGGCCACCGCCCACTTACCGGCGCCGCCGGGGACCGAGGACTTGAAGTTGCCCGGCATCCAGGCACCGGTGACCAGCGTGGCGATGGTGCCGTCGCCGAGCGCGCGGAACCAGTCGTCGGACCACTCCTTGATCGGCGCGAGCAGTTTGCCCTCGACCAGCCGGTTCCAGGTGGCGGTCCACTTCTTGGTACCCGCGTCGGCCAGGTTGATCTTGACGTTCCGGCCGTCGGCGGTGAACGGCTTGCCACCGGCCTGCCAGATCATGCTGGTGGCGAAGCCCGGGTCGCCGGTGTCGGAGGTGATGTACTTGCCCGGGTCGGCGGCGTGCAATTTCTCGGCCGCGGCGATGTACTCCTGCCAAGTCTTCGGCACGGCGATGCCGTGCTTGTTGAAGACCTCTTTGTTGTAGAACAGCGCCATGGGGCCGGAATCCTGCGGGAGGCCGTATAGGCCGTTATTCACCCGGACACTGGACCAGGTCGAGGGCGCGTAGTCCTTCTCGAAGGACCCGAAGCCGTACTGGTCGAGATTGACCAGCGAGTCGGTGAGCGCGAACTGCGGCAGCGCGTAGTACTCGATCTGGGCGACGTCGGGTCCCCCGGTGCCCGCCTTGATCGCGTTCTGCAGCTTGGTGTACTGCTCCTTGTTGGTACCCGCGTTGACGTAGTTGACCTTGACGTTCGGGTATTCCTTCTCGAACGCCGCGACCTGGTCCTTGGCCGACGGGGTCCAGCTCCAATAGGTGATCGTGCCGCCGGCCTTGAGCGCGGCGTCGACCGAATCCTGCGTCCCGGTGGCGGTGGCCGGGCCGCCCGCGCCGGACGAGCAACCCGCGGCGAGCGCCACGGCCAGTGTCACGGCCGCGACGGCCTTGACGCTTCTGCTGATGCGTGACATCGAGTGTCCTTTCGGGACGGTGTTCATTGCTTGACGCTGCCCGCGCTGAGGCCGGACTGCCAGTAGCGCTGCATGAGCAGGAAGGCGAGGACGAGCGGGATGATGGTGAGCAGGGAACCGGTCAGCACCAGGTGATAGACCGGCTGCGCACCGGCACCGGACGCCTGCGCGCTCCACTGGTTGAGCCCGACGGTGAGCGGATACCACTTCGGTTCGCTGAGCATGATCAACGGCAGGAAGTAGTTGTTCCAAGTGGACACCATGGTGAAGAGGGCGACCGTGACGATCCCGGGGACCAGCTGGCGCAGCGTGACGGTGAGGAAGATCCGCATCTCCCCCGCGCCGTCGATCCGCGCCGCCTCCAGCAGCTCGTCCGGGATCGCGTCGGCGGCGTACACCCAGATCAGGTACAGCCCGAACGGGCTGATCAGCGACGGGATGATGATCGCCAGCGGGGTGTTGGTGAGGCCGAGTTTGCTGAACATCAGGAAGGTCGGCACCGCGAGCGCCGTGGCGGGGACGGCGACCGCGCCGAGCACGACCGCGAACACCGCGCGGCGGCCGGGGAAACGGTACTTCGCCAGCCCGTATCCGGCGGCGGTGGCGAGGATGGTCGCTCCCCCGGCGCCGACGACGACGTAGAGCAGCGTGTTCCCCAGCCAGCGCAGGAAGATCCCGTTGTCGTAGGTGAAGGTCTCGCCGATGTTCTCGAACAGCGCGAACGGCCCGCCGAACGCCAGGCCCGACGTGGTGAACAGGGCGGGCTGCGTCTTGGTCGCGTTGATCACCAGCCACACCAGCGGAACCAGCGTGTAGATCAGGTACAACGTCATCACCGCGGTGAGGACGCGGGATTTCCGTGGCCGCGTCACCGAAAACGTGGCCATCACATTTCCTTCCGGGAGCCGCGCAGCTGCACGACGTAGGCGATGATCGCGGTGATCACGCCCATCACGATCGCGACGGTGGCGGAGTAGTTGTACTGCTGTCCGTTGAAGGAAAGGTTGTAGGCGTACATGTTCGGCGTGTAGAAGGTGCCGATCACGTTGGGCGCCAGAGTGCGCATGATGTTCGGCTCGTTGAACAGCTGGAAACTGCCGATGATCGAGAAGATCGTCGCGATGACGATCGCGCCGCGCAGCGCGGGCAGCTTCACGCTCAGGATGGTGCGGAACGCGCCGGCGCCGTCGATCGCCGCGGCCTCGAACTGCTCCTTGGGGATCACCTTGAGCGCGGAGTAGAAGATGAGCATGTTGTAGCCCACGAACTCCCAGGTGACGACGTTGCCGATGGACGCGAGCATCCAGTTGTCCGACAACGGTTTCACCACGTCGCGGCCGAGCAGGTGGTTCAGGTCGGCGGCCAGTCCGAAGTGGTCGCCGTAGATGAAGCCCCACATCAGCGCGGCGACCACGGCGGGCACGGCGTACGGCAGGAAGATCACGACCCGGAAGAAACCGGACGCGTGCAGCCGCGCGCTGTCGATCGCCAGCGCCGCGATCAGCGCGAGCACCAGCATGATCGGCACCTGCACGGCGAGGAACACCAGCACCCGCAGGAAGGAGTCCCAGAACTTCGGGTCGGCGAGCACCTGGGCGTAGTTGTCCCCGCCGACGAACGTCGTGCCACCGAAGAAGGCCTGGTCCCGGAAGAGGCTCAGGACGAAGGCGTAGACGATCGGCGCCAGGAAGGTCAGCGCGAAGACCAGCATGAACGGGGCGACGAAAAGCCAGCCGCGCCAATTGCGGCGGGTGCGGCGCACGGTGGCCGCGCGGCGAGGTGGCGCTTGTGCGGGCGCGACCGCTGTGGACGTCATCGTCCCCTCCGGATTCCCCGAGCGAAAGTGCGACTCGGCGAAATGTTTACGTCAACATCAGACCGGCGGAGGGTATCGTGTTGACGTAAACATGTCCAGAAGCACTCCGAGGAGACCACAGTGGCCGGACGCGGGCCGTCGATGGCCGACGTGGCAAGGGAAGCGGGGGTCTCCGGCCAGACCGTCTCCCGGGTCGCGAACGGCAGGTCGAACGTCGACGAGGCCACCCGCGAACGGGTGCTCGCGGCGATGCGCCAGGTGGGCTACCGGCCCAACAGCGCCGCCCGCGCCCTGCGCAACGGCCGGTTCCGCAGTATCGGCGTGATCATCGCGGCGCTGTCGACCTTCGGGAACAGCCGCACACTCGACGCCGTCGCGTCGGCGGCCGCCGTCGAGGGGTTCACGATCGTCCTCATGCCGGTGACCAGGCCGTCCCAAGGCGAGGTGTCCGGTGCCTTCAGCAGGCTGGACGAACAGGCCGTCGACGGTGTCATCATCCTGATCGAGCAGCATCAGCTGGACCAGAGCGAGATCGAGCTGCCCCACGGGCTGCCGGTCGTCGTCATCGACGCGGGCGGGCGCCGCGACCATCCGGTCGTCGATTTCGACCAGGCCTCCGGTGCCATCGCCGCGACCCGGCATCTGCTCGACCTCGGGCACGAGACCGTCTGGCATGTCGCCGGGCCGCCCGAGTCCTACGCGGCCGAGCGCCGCCGGAAGTCATGGCAGGCGACACTCGAAGATGCGGGGCGCGAGGTGCCGCCGCCGCTCACCGGCGACTGGTCCTCACGGTCCGGCTACGAACACGGTGTCCGGCTGGCGGGCGATCCCGCCGTCACCGCCGTCTTCGCCGCCAACGACCAGATGGCGCTCGGCCTGCTCCGGGCGTTCCACGAGAAGGGCCGCTCGGTCCCCGGCGACGTGAGCGTGGTCGGCTTCGACGACATGGACGAGGCCGCCCACTTCTGGCCGCCGCTGACCACCGTCCGGCAGTCGTTCGACGTGGTCGGGAAACGGGCCGTGGCCGCGCTGCTCGCCGAAATCGCCGACGAGGGCGCGGCGGGCGCGATCAGCGTGCCGACCGAACTGGTCGTCCGGTCCAGCACCGCGCCGCCCGGGTCCACAGTAGACGGCTGGTGAGCTGACCCGCCACGCTCACGTTCCCTGCGCCGCCCCGGTGATGTTCCGGACCATGCCGCCGAAGATGACGCCGTGGAACGGCGCGATCCCCTTCCAGTACGCGTGCCCGGCGAAACCGTGTGGTTCGAACACCGCCCGCTGGCGGTAGATCGTCCCACCGTCCTCATCGGACTCGACCCCGAGTTCGAGCCAGGCCCGTCCGGGCAGCTTCATCTCCGCGCGCAGCCGCAGCAGGCGTGGCCGGTCGAGGTATTCGACGCGCCACCAGTCCAGTGCCTCGCCGAGGTGCAGCCGTCGCGGATCCCGGCGGCCACGCCGTAACCCGGCGCCGCCGACGAGCCGGTCGGCCCAGCCGCGGACCGACCACGCCAGCGGGAACGAGTACCAGCCGTGCTCCCCGCCGATGGACTCGATGACGTCCCACAGCGCTTCCGGCGAGGCGTCCGTCCTCTGCTCGCGTTTGTCCTCGTAGACGGTCCCGCCCGCCCACTCCGGGTCGCTCGGCAGCGGATCCGAAGGCGCGGAGGCCGTCGACGCGTCCGACCACCGGGTCGGCACGTCGGCGTTGCGGATCCGGGTGAGCGCCAGTTCGACGGCGTGTTCGTAGTGCGTCAGGCCCGCTTCCGGGTCGGGGATGTGCTCGGCGATCGCGTGGTCGTGGCAGACCACCTCGTGCACCAGCGATTCGATCAGCGGGACGGCGATCGACTTCGGCACGGGCGTGACGAGATTGACCCACTGCGCCGAAAGCCATGGCGTCAGCACCGGCACCGGGACGACGGCTCGCCGCGGCAACCCGGCGACGACGGCGTAGCGGCGCATCATGTCCAAATAGGTCAGGACGTCGGGGCCGCCGATGTCGAAGGCACCTCGCACGTCGGACGGCAGCTCCGCCGCGTGCACGAGGTAGTGCAGCACGTCGCGGATGGCGATCGGCTGGATGCGGCTGTGCACCCACCGCGGGGTGACCATCGCCGGCAGCCGCTCGGTCAGGTACCGCAGCATCTCGAAGCTCGCCGAACCTGAGCCGATGATCACCGCCGCCTGCAGGACGATGGCGGGGACGCCGGACTCCAGCAGGACCCGGCCCACCTCGGCGCGGGAAGCGAGGTGCGGCGACAGCTTTTCGTCGTCGGGCACGATGCCGCCCAGGTACACCAGCCGCCGGACGCCCGCCGTCTTCGCGGCCTCGGCGACCGTCCGGGCCGCCTCCCGGTCGACGTCGACGAAGTCCTTGCGCGCCAGGGAATGCACCAGGTAGTAGACGACCTCGCCGTCGGTCAGCGCCCGCTCGATCGACGGCGGATCGGTGACGTCGCCGCGTTCGACCTCGACGCGGTCACGCCACGGCTCTTCGGCGACCTTCTCCGGCGACCGCGCCACCACGCGCACCTCGTGGCCCGCGTCGAGCAGTTGCGGCACCAGCCGTCCGCCGACGTATCCCGTCGCACCGAGCACCACACATCGCATGCCCCGAGTGTTCCCGGCGAAGCCGCGACGCGCAGCCCGAGTGGCCCGTCAGGGTGCCAGCCGTCCCCGGACCTCCACCGTCGCGGCGATGCTGCCGCGGAGGAAGCGGGCGACCGTCCGGCGTTCGTCCTCATCCAGGTCCCGCCACGCGGCGGAAAAACGCTCACCCAGCGGCAGGAAGAACTCGGCACCGATCCGGCGTGCCTGGTCGTGCATGCGCAGTTCGACCTTGCGCCGGTCGGTCGAGCTGCGGTCCCGGTAGAGGTGGCCCGCCCGTTCGAGGCGGTCGAGCACCGCCGTCGTCGCCGACGCGCTGAGGTGCAGGGCCTCCGCCAGCCTGCTCGGGCTCATCGGCGTGCCCATCCTGGCCGCGTCCATGATCACCGCGAGCGCGTTGAGGTCGGTCCGGTGCAGGCCGTGCGCCTCCCCGAACATCTCGGCGAACCGGTCGGATTCGACGGTCAGCTGCCGCAGCAGGAGGACGAGCAGCTCGTCCGTGACCCGTTCGGCGTCATCGGCCATGCCCGGAATCTCCCCTCAGCTCGCCCCGTCCGGGTGAACACTCTACTATTTCGATGGTCGAACTATTCACTCGTCGAAGTAGCGTTGCCACAGGAGCCATCCGCCCATGATCTCGGAAGTCGAACGCCCCACCCGCACGCGGTCACGTCTGCGCTGGCTGCTCCCCGCCCTCGTCGCGGTCACCTGGCTGATCTTCGGCGGGTTCAGCGGCCCGTACGCCGGCAAGCTGAGCCAGGTCACGGAGAACGACAGCAGCAGTTTCCTGCCGGCTTCGGCCGAAGCGACCGAGGTCGGCGAACTCCAGAAGCAGTTCTCCAGCGCCACCGTCATCCCGGCGATCGTCGTCGCCGAACGGCCGTCGGGCCTGACCGACGGCGACAAGAGGTTCCTCGCCGACCGGACTTCCCACGCCAGGCTCATCCCCGCACCGGGCAGCGCCGCCGCCGCACAGGTGGTCGTACCGCTGGACGCCACGAGCGACCCCGGCGACGGCGTCGAAGCCCTGCGCGACGCACTCGCCCGCGAGACGCCCGACGGGTTGAAGGTGCTGGTGACCGGCCCCGCCGCGCAGGTCGCCGACCTCAAGGAGGCGTTCGGCGGGATCGACGGGCTGCTGCTCCTGGTCGCGGGCGCGGTGGTCGCGCTCATCCTGATCATCGTCTACCGAAGCCCGCTGCTGCCGCTGCTCGTCCTGCTCTCGGCCGTGTTCGCCCTCGGGACGGCGAGTCTCGCGGTGTACCTGCTCGCGGACAACGACGTCCTGGCGTTGAACGGGCAGAGCCAGGGGATCCTCTTCATCCTCGTCTTCGGCGCCGCCACCGACTACGCGCTTCTGATGATCTCGCGGTATCGCGAAGAACTCCGGACGACCGAAGACACCCGCGGAGCCCTGCGCACCGCGTGGCGTTCGACGATCGAGCCGATCGCGGCCTCCGCCGGGACCGTGATCCTCGGCGTCCTCTGCCTGCTGTTCAGCGACCTGAACTCCAACAAGGGACTCGGTCCGGTCGCCGCCATCGGCATCGGCGCCGCCTTCCTCACCACCGTCACCTTCCTCCCCGCCGTCCTGGCCCTGTGCGGGCGCAACGCCTTCTGGCCCTTCCGTCCGGCGGTGACCACTTCCCGCGAAGAGACCGGCGGGCTTTGGGGCCGCGTCTCCGGCTGGGTCGCCCGCGCTCCCCGCACGATCTGGATCGTCACCACCGTCGTCCTCCTCACGGGCGGCGCCTTCCTGCCGCAGCTCAAGGCTTCCGGCACCGCGCAGTCGGACGTCTTCCTCACGCCGGTCGACTCCGTCGCGGGCCAGGAGGTCCTTTCCCGCTACTTCCCCGGCGGCTCCGGCTCCCCCACGGTGATCATCACGCCGGCGGCGCAAGCGCAGACGGTCGCCGGGTTGGCGCGCGTGCCCGGCGTCTCGGACGTACGGCAAGGCACCGAAGCTGGTGGGCTCGTGAAGATCGACGCCGTACTGGCCGATCCCCCGGACTCCGACGCCGCCGTCGCGACGGTCGAACGGATCCGCGCGGCCGTGCATCCGGTCGAGGGCACGAAGGTCGGCGGGCCGACGGCGACCCTCCTCGACACCAGGACGACGTCCGAGCACGACCGGATGGTGATCATCCCGATCGTCCTGGTGGTGATCTTCCTCGTGCTGGCCCTGCTGTTGCGCTCGCTGCTGGCGCCACTGCTGCTGATCGGCACGGTGGTGCTGTCCTTCGCCGCGACGATGGGTGTCTCGGCACTGGTGTTCAACCACGTCTTCGACTTCCCCGGCGCCGACCCGGTCGTCCCGCTGTTCGGCTTCGTCTTCCTTGTCGCGCTGGGGATCGACTACAACATCTTCCTGATGACGCGGGTCCGCGAAGAGGCGGGCAGGATCGGCACGCGGGAAGGGACACTGCGCGGTCTGCGCGTCACCGGCGGCGTGATCACGTCCGCAGGCGTCGTGCTCGCCGCGACCTTCGCCGCGCTGGCCGTCCTGCCCATCCTTTTCCTGGCGCAGCTGGCGTTCATCGTCGCGTTCGGCGTCCTGCTCGACACGCTTCTGGTGCGTTCGCTGCTGGTACCGGCTCTGGCGGTGGACGTCGGCCGGAAGATCTGGTGGCCGTCGAAGCTCGCCAAAGCCGAGGCGCGGCCATCACGGTGAGCGAGTGACGCTGCTGTTGGTCGGCGCCTCGATCGCCGGCCTCAGCACGGGAAGCGCGGCCACCAGCGCGAGGCCGCGCACCACCCCCGCGACGGGATAAGGAACGCGAATCCCGAACCGGTGCGCGAGCAGACCACCGGACAGGGCGCCGAGCGGCATCAGTCCCCAGCCGAGGAGCCGGTACACGCTGTTGACGCGGCCGAGCAGGGCAGACGGCACCATGCGTTGCCGTACGCCCGCGGTGACGACGTTCCAGACCGTCGTCACGAAACCGCTGACCGCCAAGAATCCGCCGAGCACGACCGCGTTCGGGCTGAATCCCATGCCGATGAAGACGAGGGCGTTCACGGCGAGCGAGACGAGGAGCGCCCGGAGGTCGCCGAGCCGGGCGACCAGCCGCGTGATCACCAGTCCGCCCGCGATGCCGCCGAGTGCCGCCCCGGCGAGGAGTACGCCGAACACGCCCGCGCCGAGATGCAGCGCGTCGGTCACGAACAGCACGAGGGTCGCGTTCCCGAGCTGGCCACAGAAGGTGTTGATCCCGAGCAGCAAGGCGAGAGCACGCAACAGGCGATGTTTCCGAAGCCAGCGGAGTCCATCGAGGACCTTCACCCGTTCCGAGGGCGCGTGTCGCCGCTTGGGCAGCCTGGCCAGAAGCATCGCAGCGACGACGAACGACACGGCGTCGACGGCGAACGGCAGCGTCCAGGCGAGAGTGGACAAAAGGCTCCCCAGCGGCGGCCCCAGGAACTGCCTGCCGACGATCATCGCCACCTGCTGACTGCCGTTCGCCTGGTGCAGCCTGTTCTTCGCGACCAGATCCGGAAGCACCGTTTGCGCCGCGTTGTCGTAGAAGACGTCGCACGATCCCAGCGCGAACGCGAGTACGACGAGCACGGGCACGCTGACGGTTCCGGTCGCGACGAGCGCGGTGAGCACGCCGACGATCAGGGCCTGGAGCGTCTGTGTCCGCCACATGAGGGTGGGCCGGTCGACCCTGTCGACCACGGAGCCGGCGGTGAGCGAGAGCAGAAGCCACGGCAGGTACGTCGCGGCGGAAACCAGGGCGATGTCCCTCGCGTCGCGGCTCACCGTCACGGCCAGCAACGGCAGCGCCGCGGTGAAGACGCCGTTCCCGAGGCTGTCGATCCCGGTGGCCCACCACAGTCGCCGGTAGGTGCGGGGCAGAGTGCGCATGATCGGATCGTGGCGACGTCCGGCGTTCCGGGGACACCATTTAGCACTGGGCTACATACTCGGGCGATGCCGATGACCATCGAACTCGGTGTCGCCGAACTGGCCGCGACCCGGTTCGCGATCTCGCCGCTGTCCGAGACCGTGGCCTGTCTGCAGCAGCTCGCCGGGATCGACCGGAACGCCGTCAACCTGCCCTGGCTTCGGTGGGCGCGCGAGGAACTCGATCGCGAGCCACTCGACCTGCCGCGGACGTGGCCGTTGCTCGTGACCGGCAGACTCGGCTGGCCGGAGTTCCTCGTCCCGGCCCCGCGGGACTCGGGGGATTCCCTCGAGAACGACCTCGGCGCGCTGCGGCGAACTCCCGAAGACCGGGTGAGAGCCAGTCTCGACCGGGTCTTCGGCGCGAGACTGCCCCGCGCCGCCGCGGCACTCGCCGACAACCCTCGCTCCGGTCTGCGGGAGGTCGCCGACGAACTGCGCGAAGCCCACGACCGCCTCGTCGCACCGCATTGGCCGCGGATCCGGGCGGTGCTGGACGCCGACGTCGGGTACCACGCCCGGGCGCTGACCGCGGGCGGTGCGGAGCGGTTGTTCGCGGACCTCCATCCGGATCTGCGCTGGCACGACGATCGCGTGCTCCTGGCAGGCGAGCGGTGGCGCGATCAGCATCGCGTCGTCGCGCGGGGACCGGGCGGTCTCGTGCTGATGCCGGTCGTCCTCGGCTCGCCGTACGTCCTGGTCAAGGAGAACACCTCGACCCAGACCACGATCCGTTATCCGGCGCGGGGCACCGGCACCCTGTGGAGCGCCGGAACCCGCTCACCCGGATCCACCACGGTCCGGCTGCTGGGCCGAACGCGGGCCGATCTCCTTTCGGCGCTGTCCTCCCCCGCGACCACGACCGATCTGGCGCGGGCCCTCGGCGTGACTCCGAGCGCCGTTTCCCAGCACCTCAAGGTTCTGCGGGACAGCGGCCTCGTCGCTCGGGAACGCTCCGGCCGCAGCGTCCTCTACCTGACGACCCCGCTCGGCGAGCGCCTGCTCTGACGCTCGGAGTGCAGACAGTCTCGTGAGTGGTAATGACGGTTAGAACCGTCATTACCACTCACGAGGCGGAGTGCGGCGCTAGTCCCGCGGAGGATGCCGCAGTGAGCGGGTGGTGCTCGTGCCGAGTACGCGCGACGCCATCCACGCGAGCGCGTCGGCCGTGCGTGCCGGGGTGTCGGACGGCTGCATGATGTGGCTCAGCACGGTCCGGACGACGACGTCGATCGCCACGTCCAGCTGCGAGGCGTCCAGCGGCGGGTCGTAGGCGCGGACGCGCCCGCGCAACATGACCGTCGCTTCGCTCAGCAAGCTGCCCGCCCGGACCGTCAGCAGCGGCAGCAGCTCGGTGTCGGCGCCGTGCGTTGCCGAGACGATGGCGCGCAGCAGGAGATTGTCGTCGGCGAGTTCGAGGACACCGCGTACGGCGTCGTGGATCGCCTCGACGAGGTCGTCGGGGTGCCGTTCGAAGGCGTCCCGGACGACCGAGAGGAACCGGGCGAGTTCATGCGAGATCATCGCTTCGGCCAGCTGGGTCTTGGAACCCAGCTCGTTGTAGACGGTCTGACGGCTGACGCCGACGATCTCCGCCAGCTTGCTCATCGTCACCGAGGACCAGCCGGAACGCACGGTCAGTTCGATCGCCGACGCGACTATCGGCTGACGGTACGGGCCACCCGTGACCGCGACTGACGGTGCCTCGCTCATGATCGTCATTCTAGGCCGCCGTCCCGGCCGCGAACGCCAGCGCCTCGGGCCACGGCGCCCGTCCGGCGATGTGGCGGCGGTACTTCATGATCTCGCGCGGCCGGTCGACGGTCAGCGCGCCGACGATCCGGTCCCCGCGCCGGTACAAGGCGGTGAACCCGCCGGAAGCCGGGACCGCGGTCACCACCTCGTCCGCCCGCGGCGTGCCGACGAACTGGATCCGGTGGTCGTACCAGTCCGACCAGAAGTACGGCACCGGTGTCAGCGCCCGAGCCGACTCCGGGGCGAGCGCGTGACGAGCGGCCGCGGCACCCTGCTCCGCGGCGTTCGTCCAGTGCTCGAGCCGCATCGACTCGCCATCGAACAACGGGTTCTCGACATGCGCGACGTCGCCGGCGGCGTACACGCCGGGGACCCCGGTCGCGAGCGTCGCGTCGCACACCACGCCGCCGTCGCGCTCGTGCAGCGGCACCCCGCTCCCGGCCAGCCAGCCGGTCGCCGGGACGACGCCGATACCGGCGACCACCAGCTCCGCGGGCAGCACCTCACCGGTCGAGAGCCGGACGCCGGTCACCGCGCCACCGGCTGACTCCAGGCCGGTGACCTCCGTGGACAACCGCAGGTCCGTCCCCGCCTCCCGGTGCAGCGAGGCACACACCGCACCGGCCTCGGCCCCGACGGATCGGGCGAGCGGCACGTCGAGTGCTTCCACGATCGTCGCGGGCAGCCCGCGTTTTCTCGCCGCGGCGGCGACTTCCGAGCCGATGAAACCCGCCCCGATGACGACCGTGCGCGCCCCGCGATCGAGCGCGGCCCGGATCGCGAGGGCGTCTTCGGCCGTCCTCAGCGGGTGGACCCCGGCGATCCCCTCGCTTCCCGGCAGTCGCCGCGCGGTGGCCCCGGTCGCGATCACCAGCGCGTCATAGGGCACGGTCCGGCCCGCCACCGACACCTCGCGAGCGGTGGTGTCGAGCCCGTCCGCGGGCGCGCCGAGCAGCACGTCGACACCCAGCTCGTCGCGCAGCGCGGACACGCTGTGGAACGGCTCGACCTGTCCGGGTCCTTCCGCGCCGAGGAACGATTTCGACAGCGGAAGGCGGTCGTAGGGCGGGTGCTCCTCCGCGCCGATCAGCACGATCCGCCCGCGGTACCCGTCGCGACGCGCGGCCTCCACCGCGCGCAGGCCCGCCAGCGACGCTCCCACCACGACCAGGGCCATGATCAGTCCCGCAGTTTCAGCGCGAGGACCGGGCAGGCGTCGACGGCGGCCGACAGGTCCTGCCGGTGCTCCTCGCCGGGCCGTTCGTCGAGCACCACGACGGTGCCGTCGTCACCCACTTCGAAGAAGTCGGGTGCCATCGCCTCGCACATGCCCAGGCCGTCGCATTTCGCGCGGTCCGCCTCGATCTTCATCATGCTCCGACCCTTCCCGGTGCCACGAAATCGACCTTGTCCCGCACCCCGCAGTCCGGACAGCACCACGAATCCGGGATCGCCGACCACGGCGTTCCGGCGGGGAAGCCCTCACGCGGGTCGCCGCGCTCCTCGTCGTAGACGTAGCCACAGCCCGGGCACATACCGCCCTCGGTCGCGTCCCCGTGCGTGTCGGCGACCACCCGGGACGGCGCGGTGACGCGCGTTCCGTGGCGGGCCAGGATCTTGGCGCGTTTCGACGGCTGGATGTTGGCCCGGGAGATGTCGCCGTCGAAATGCGCGAGTACCCGCGGATCCATCACGCGGCGCCAGACCGGCGGGAACAGGGCCAGCACGATCATCCCGGCGTATCCCGTCGGCAGTACCGGTGATTCCGCGAAGTCGCGCAGCGTCTGGTAGCGGCGGGTCGGGTTGGCGTGGTGGTCGCTGTGCCGCTGCAGGTGGTACAGCAGGACGTTGGTGGCGATGTTGTTGGAATTCCAGCTGTGGCTGGGATCCACCCGTTCGTAGCGGCGGCGGTTCGGCGGGCCGACCTTCTGCCGTCGCATGCCGTAGTGCTCCATGTAGTTCACGACCTCCAGCAACGAGAAGCCGATCACGGCCTGGATCACCAGATACGGCAGGATTCCCGGGCCCAGCCACACGGTCATCGCCGCCCACAGCACCGCCGACATCAGCCAGGCGTTGAGCACGTCGTTACCGATCCGGAACGGATGCCGGTCGCGGCGCGCGTACCGCTTGCGTTCCAGGCCCCACGCGGATTTCAGCGAGCCGAACACCGTACGCGGCCAGAACCGGTAGAAGCTCTCCCCTACCCTGCTGCTGGCCGGATCCTCCGGGGTCGCCACCCGGACGTGGTGGCCGCGGTTGTGCTCGATGTAGAAGTGACCGTAGAAGCTCTGCGCCAGCGCGATCTTCGACAGCCAGCGTTCGTGGCTCTCCTTCTTGTGCCCCAGCTCGTGCGCGGTGTTGATGCCGATACCGCCGATACAGCCGATCGAGATCGCCAGGCCGACCTTGTCCACAACGGACAGATCACCGCGGGCGATCAGCCAGAACGCGACCACGAAGCCCGCGTATTGGATGGGCAGGAACGCGAAGGTGATCCACCGGTAGTAGCGGTCCCGCTCCAGCCGTTCGATGACGTCGTCCGGCGGGTTGTCACGGTCCAGTCCGGCGATGAGGTCGATCAGCGGGACGACGACGAGGATCACGATCGGCCCGATCCAGAACCACACGCCCCAGCCGGTGGCCGCGTGCAGCCCGATGGCGAGGAACGCGAGCGAAGGCACCACCAGCCCGATCAGCCACAGGTATCGCTTGCGGTCCGTCCATCGTTCGGTCGAGCCCGCCGGGACCGTGCCCGTCATCTCGCTCATCGCACCCTCCTCCGTTGGCTGGGTTTACAAAACTGTAGGTGATGTACACCTGGTTTGACAAGTCATCATCTTTTGTAAACCTGCCGTTGCTTCCCTTCGTGAGAAATTGGCGTTATCTTCTCTTCGTTAGGAAAGTTACTTAACTTGTGCACCACGCCGCGGTTCACCTTCGTCCGCCCCGGAGGAGCGCGAATGCCCCGATCACCCCGCATGATCCGACCCGCCGCCACGGCCGCCCTGTCCGTCGCCCTGCTGGTCCTGCCCGCCACCACCGCCACCACCGCGACCGCCGCCGAGGCGGCGAACAGCCCATGGCCGGGCTCGTCCGCGGTCACGAACGCCGACGGCTCGAACGTCCTCGGCGGCAACCTGAGTGGCCTGTCCTTCGAGAGCCCCAGCGTCCTGTGGGCGGTGAAGAACGGGCCCGGCACGCTGTACCGCCTCGTGCGCAACGGCACGAAATGGCAGCCCGACACCGCGAACGGCTGGTCGTCCGGCAAATCCCTGCGCTACCGCGACGGCAAGGGCGACCCCGACGCCGAAGCCGTCGTGGCCACCCCGGACGGCGTGGTCGTGGCCACCGAACGCGACGGCGACAACGACAACACGAGCGCACTCAAGGTGCTCCGGTACGACGTGTCCGGTACCGCGAAGAGCCTCACCGCCAAAGCGGAATGGAACCTGACCGCGGACCTGCCGAAGGTTTCGGCGAACGACGGCCTCGAAGCCGTCTCCTGGGTTCCGGACAGCGTCCTCACCGCGAAGGGGTTCGTGGACGGGCGGACGAACGCGCCGTACGACCCGGCCGCCTATCCCGGCCACGGCAGCGGCCTCTACTTCGTCGGGCTCGAGAGCAACGGGATGATCTACGCCTACGCACTCGACCAGGCAGGCGGCAAGTACACCCGTGTCGCCGGCTTCGCGAGCGGGCTCGACTCGATCATGGAACTGGAGTTCGAGGCTTCGACCGGCAAGCTGTGGGCGGTCTGCGACGACAACTGCGGCGGCGATTCGACGACGCTCGCCGTCTCCGCGACCGGCAAGTTCGCCGTGACCGGCACGTACGACCGGCCGAGCGGGATGCCGGACTACAACAACGAAGGCTTCGCCATCGCGCCCGCGTCGACCTGTTCCTCCGGGAGCAAGCAGGTGATCTGGGCCGACGACGGGAACGAAGGAGGCCACGCGCTCCGCGCCGGCACCCTGCCCTGCTGACCGGCAACGCGTCTCGCGAGTGCGTCGTGAGTGGTAATGACGGTTAGAACCGTCATTACCACTCACGACCACCTGATTGCATCGAATTCGGCATTTGTCCGCCCCGATCGGTGCACTAGTTTGTCGGCATGAAACTCACTCCGCTCGCCATTCTTCCGATAGTGGCTTTACCCCTGCTCCTGCCGTCCGCCGCTTCGGCGGGTGACGGCTGGGAATCCATCGGCACCGGGATGACCTCGGGCGCCAGCGGGGTGGCCGTGCTGAGCCAGGGCGATGACCGCGTCGACGCACTCGTCCTGCGGGACAACAAGAAACCCGGGGAGAACCGGGCGGTGCGAGTCCGGCTCGACGGCGGCCATGTGTCCAAGGTGGACCCTGTCGCCTGGCCGGGCGAACTTCCGGTCGACCTGGAAGCGGCCGAAGCCGTGCCGGGTAAAGCGGGCGAATTCATCGCCTTGGCCAGCGATGGCAAGGGCTTTCACGTCAAGCTGAACGACCGGCGACTGAAAGTACTCGGCACGTTTCTCCTGCCGAAAGGCGAACCGGGCGACAATTACGAGAGTTTCGCACTGAAGAAGGTGAATGACCGCTTGTTCGCGGTCTGGGCGGACCGGGGCCAGGACGCTCGCCCGGCGACGCTGTACTCCGCGGCGTTCTCGGTGCCGAAGCTGTCCTTCGAGAAGCCGAAGTCGATCCCGTTCCGCGTCTCGTATCCCACCACCGACGTCCGGCACGCCTCGGACGTCGAGATCACCGCGGACGGCCGTGTCCTGATCTCGTCCGCCTCCGACCCCGGCGACGACGGCCCGTTCGACTCCGCCGTCTACGCGGCAGGCGTGCTGCGCCCGGACGGTTCGATCGCGCTCTCCCCCGCCCCGGCCGAGATCGGGAACTTCCCGGGGCACAAGATCGAGGCGATGACCTGTCTGTCGCGTTCGTGCGATCGCCTGCTCTACGGAACCGACGACGAAGCCGCGGGCGGTAGGCTCCGGATCATGGAGGAACAGTGATCACCGAAGACCTGCGCGAGCGGCGCCTCAAGATCATCGAAGAGCATATGGACACCGAGGTGACCCAGGAGTTCGACCGCACACTGGGCACCTTCAACGGTCACCCGCGCTACGAGATCATGGCGACCGGGCAGATCTTCGACGGTGACGAAGAGGTCATGGGCTACTACCGCATGACCCGCACGGCCTTCCCGGACCAGCGGCACGAGAACGTCCGCTACCACTTCGCCGACGAAACGGTGATCGTCGAGTTCGATCTGCTCGGCACCAACCTCGGCGAGTTCTACGGCCGACCGCCCACCGGCAAGGCGTTCCGCGTGCCGATCATCGCGGTGTTCTTCTTCGACGACGACAGGATCACCAACGAGCGGGTCTATTTCGACGCCGCCGGCCTGATCACCCAGGCCGGACATGCCGAACTGCTGACGATGCTCGCGGCGGGCGAGGCCTGAACCGGCGGTCACGTCTCGCGCCCGCCGGAGGACGCGAGACGTGATCAGCGGGTCACTTGGCTTCGGCCAGCGGCGGAGCGGTACAGCAAGCGCCGGTGAAGCACCCGAAGACGTCCACCCGCGCCTTGTCGGTCCAGTTGTCGAAGCGGTCGATCACGAGTTCGATCTCGCTGCCCGCCTTCGTGGTGTCGATCCCGAGGCCGGTGAAGAGCAGGGTGATGGTGTCGGTGGTTTCGTTCGTCATGCGACTCGCTCCCAGGCGTTCGGTGTTTCGTCGGCAGCGAAATCGTCCGTCACCAGGGCCTTCGCATCCAGTGCTATCCATCATTCCGGCTTCGTGCTTTTCGACTACGCCGAACGCGTGACACCGTCCGCCAGTCCGGGCTCGCCCGCGGTCAGCCTTCGAGGCGCGAAAGGCCGAACGCGGTGAGAAAGCCCGCGACGGTGATCAGCCCGGTCCACAGGTGCGCGTCGTCGAAGGCCTCGGGGATCATCGTGTCGGCGATCATGGCGAGGATCGCCCCGCCCGCGAGTGCGGTGATCACGGCCATGACGGTGCCGGACGCGCCGCCCAGCAGCCCGTAGCCGAGCAGCGCGGCGACCCCGCTGATCACGGCGATACCACTCCAGAGCGCGAAAACATAGCGCGGACTCCGGCCTGCCCGCTTCATCCCGGCGGCACTGGAGAGTCCTTCCGGGACATTGCTGATGAAGACGGCCGCCACGGTCACGACGCTGACGCTCCCGCCACCGAGCAGGCTGGTGCCGATCACCATCGATTCGGGGACGCCGTCCAGCAGCGCGCCGAGTGCGATGGCCGTACCGGAACCGGCCTGCTCCGTCTCGGACGGCTGCTGGCCGCCCGAGCGTTTGCGATGACGCGCGCCCCTCTTGGCGAGCACGATATTGGCGAGGGTGTAGATCAGCGACCCGCCCAAGGCGCCGAGGGCGGTCGGCAGGAAGCCGCCCCGTTCGTGCGCGTCGGCGATCAGTTCGAAGGACACCGCGGAGATCAGGACCCCGCTGCCGAAGGCCATCACGCTGGCCACGGCCCTACCCGGAATCCGGACCAGGAACCCGAGCAGCGCGCCGAACAGCAACGCCGACCCGGCCAGCAGTCCCCATCCGCCCGCTTCGAGCACCGCGCCCATCGAACTCCCTCCGCATGAAAAACGTCCGGGCCCGCCGCGAAGAGCGACGGGCCCGGACGTCGGAGATCAAGCTCAGACCAGGTCGTACCGGTCGAGGTTCATCACCTTGTCCCACGCCGCCACGAAGTCGCGGACGAACTTCTCCTTGGCATCATCGCTGGCGTAGACCTCCGCCACCGCGCGAAGCTCGGAGTTCGAGCCGAACACGAGGTCCGCCCGGGTACCGGTCCACTTGACCTCGCCGGTCGCGGTGTCGCGGCCCTCGAAGGTCTCCGCGTCACCGGACGCGGCGGTCCACTGGACGCCCATGTCGAGCAGGTTCACGAAGAAGTCGTTGGTCAGCGACCCCGGCTTCGCGGTGAACACGCCGTGGGTGGACTGCTGGGCGTTGGCGCCGAGGACACGCAGGCCACCGACGAGGACGGCCAGCTCGGGCGCGCTCAGGTTCAGCAAGTTCGCGCGGTCGATGAGCAGGTACTCCGTCGGGAGACGGTGGCCCTTGCCGCGGTAGTTGCGGAACCCGTCGATGGTCGGCTCCAGCGGGGCGAACGACTCGACGTCGGTCTGCTCCTGCGTCGCGTCGGTGCGGCCCGGGGTGAACGGCACCTTGATCTCGTGACCGCCGTCCTTGGCGGCCTGCTCGACGGCGGCGACGCCACCCAGCACGATCAGGTCGGCCAGCGAGACCTTCTTGCCACCGGTCTGGGCGCTGTTGAACGACTCCTGGACACCTTCCAGGGTCCGCAGCACCTGGGCCAGCGTCTGCGGGTCGTTGACCTCCCAGTCGCGCTGCGGCTCGAGACGGATGCGGGCCCCGTTCGCGCCACCGCGCTTGTCGCTGGCGCGGAACGTCGAAGCCGACGCCCACGCGGTCGAGACCAGCTGCGAGACCGAAAGGCCCGACGCGAGCAGCTTCTCCTTGAGGGAGGCGATGTCCGCGTCGTCGATCAGCTCGTGGTCGACGGCGGGCACCGGGTCCTGCCAGATCAGCGTCTCCTGCGGGACCAGCGGGCCGAGGTAGCGCTGGATCGGGCCCATGTCACGGTGGGTCAGCTTGAACCAGGCGCGGGCGAAGGCGTCCGCGAACTGGTCCGGGTTGTCCAGGAAACGACGCGAGATCTGCTCGTAGACCGGGTCGAAGCGCAGCGCCAGGTCGGTGGTGAGCATCGTCGGCGGGCGCTTGAGCTCACCGGTCTCGGGGTCGGGCACGGTGTTCGCGCCCGCGCCGTCCTTCGGCTGCCACTGGTGGGCACCGGCGGGACTCTTGGTCAGCTCCCACTCGTAGCCGAAGAGGTTCTGGAAGAAGCCGTGGCTCCACTGGGTCGGCGTGGAGGTCCAGGTGGTTTCGAGACCACTGGTGATGGTGTCCCGGCCCTTGCCGCTGCCGAAGGAGTTCTTCCAGCCGAGGCCCTGCTCCTCGATCGAGGCGCCCTCGGGCTCCGCGCCGACGTACTCGTCGGGGTTCGCCGCGCCGTGCGCCTTGCCGAAGGTGTGGCCGCCGGCGATCAGCGCGACGGTCTCCTCGTCGTTCATCGCCATCCGACGGAAGGTCTCGCGGATGTCGCGGGCCGCGGCCAGCGGGTCCGGGTTGCCGTTCGGGCCTTCCGGGTTGACGTAGATGAGACCCATCTGCACGGCGGCCAGCGGGCCTTCGAGCTCGCGGTCACCGGTGTAGCGCTCGTCGCCGAGCCAGGTGCGCTCCGGGCCCCAGTACACGTCCTCGTCCGGCTCCCACACGTCCGCGCGGCCACCGGCGAAGCCGAAGGTCTTGAAGCCCATGGTCTCCAGGGCGCGGTTGCCCGTGAAGATCATCAGGTCGGCCCACGAGATCTTGCGGCCGTACTTCTTCTTGACCGGCCACAGCAGGCGGCGGGCCTTGTCCAGGTTGCCGTTGTCCGGCCAGCTGTTGAGCGGGGCGAACCGCTGCATGCCGGCACCCGCGCCACCGCGGCCGTCCTCGATGCGGTACGTGCCCGCGCTGTGCCACGCCATCCGGATCATCAGGCCGCCGTAGTGGCCGAAGTCCGCGGGCCACCAGTCCTGCGAGGTGGTGAGGACGGCGTCGACGTCCTTGGCGAGTTCGTCGAGGTCGACGGTCTTGAACTCGGCGGCGTAGTCGAACCCGGCGTCCATCGGGTCGGAGGCGGCGGAATGCTTCCGGAGGATCTTCAGGTTGAGCTGGTTGGGCCACCAGTCACGGTTGCCCGCGCCTTCGGTGGGGTGGTTACGGCGGCCCGACGAGACGGGGCAGCCGCCCGCGCTCTCTTCGTTCATCTCGCCGACGACGGCGTCCGGGCTGTCAGACAAGGGAATCCTTCCGGAGTATTCGAGCTTTGCAGGGCTCAGGAACGGGCTTTCGTCGCGCAGTCGGGACACAGGCCCCAGTAGATGACCTCGGCCTCTTCGATCACGAAGCCGTGGTCGTCCGACGCGCTCAAACAGGGGGCGGGACCGACGGCGCAGTCGACGTCGGCGATGACACCACATGATCGGCACACAACGTGGTGGTGGTTGTCCCCGACCCGGGACTCATAACGTGCCACGGACCCGGCCGGCTGGATGCGCCGGACGAGGCCCGCGGTGGTCAGTGCCCGCAACACATCGTAAATCGCCTGGTGAGAGACCTCACCGAGCTCCGCGCGCACGGCACCGATGATCGAGTCGGTGTCGGCGTGCGGATGGTCGCGTACCGCTGTCAGCACGGCCACCCTGGGACGCGTCACGCGCAGGGCGGCCCCGCGCAGCATCCGCTCGAAGTCCGGGGTCGTGGGCACCGCCGCAGTCTGGCCGATTTTCTGGAATGAATCAAGTTCGCGGATCCCGGGCGTGTCCCGCCCACCTCACGCGGGCTTCACCGGGCGTCCTGCGGGACACCCGGACCTTCAAGGGCGGTTGCCGCTACTGACGTCATCTTTGTGGCTTTCGTTACAAAAACTATTCGGAGATTTTACCCCCAGGACATCCCGCTTGCCGAAAAGCACATTCTCTCGACCCATTTGCATTTTTCCCGAAAAGACCTGAGCACCCGCCCGAGCGCCGGCCAAGGTCGCGACAGGCGTGGCCGAAGGGGACTTTCCCCTCATCTCACGCGGCGAAGGGCGCTTTCGCCGCATGCGATGCGGGGAAAGCACCCTTCAGCCCCGAGCCATACCCGCACCTCTGAAGTGCGAACACGACACGAAACTTCCTCTCATGGCAAGAAGTTCACTCGACCGATCGCGACCGCGCGAGGTGCGCTTTCCGTCGTCGAAGAGCACTTTGGTTACGCATCAACCCATCCGAGGCGCATCGAATACCCTGTACGGGTGAGCGGATATCACCAGAGCGTCGCCAATCTGCCTCTCGACCGTGCACAAGACGTTGCCACGCACCGATTCCTTCCGTGGTAGCGTCTGCGCCCTGCTCATTCGATCCAACTCCGGCGCCGGCTCACCAGCAAGGAATCGACATGCCCGAACCAGGCGTCAGCACGGTCATCGCGGTGGACGGACCGGCGGCGGCGGGCAAGACGTCCACCTGCCTGGCACTGGCGGAAATCTTCGGCCTGCACTACCTCGAAAGCGGCCGGACTTATCGCATTATCGCCTTCGAAGCGCTGCGACGCGAAATTCCTGTCGACAATGCGCGCGAGGTCACCGGCCTCTGTGATGACCTGATCAGGGAAAGCCGCTCCGCCGGCCTGCTGACCTCCGAGCGCTACGCCCCGGACAAACTGCGGGCGGCCCCGGTCAACGTGGCCGTTTCGGCCGTGGCCAGGATCGCGGACGTCCGGCAGCGCGTCACCAGCCTCATCAGGCTTTGGGCCGGAAACCAGGCACAGTGCGTCATCGAAGGACGGGACATCGGCACCACGATCTTCCCCACCGCACCTGTGAAGTTCTATCTGACCGCGACACCCGAAGTCCGGGCGATGCGGCGAGTACACCAAGAGCGGGCCGGCTCTTATGAGAACGTGCTCGAAGACGTGATCCGCCGGGACGAAGCCGACATGTCCCGCGCGGCGTCGCCGTTGGTCGCCGCCGAGGACGCCATCAGGATCGACACCTCCGGTCTCACTCTCGATCAGGTGGTGGGCCGAATGTCTTCGGCGTGTCTCAACCGAGGCTTAGAGATCAACCGATAGTGCGAGTACGCTTTTGCTTTGTCTGCGACGAAGCTAAGTTGACCACCGGGTATGACTTCAAGTGGTCGATCAATGACAAGGAGTATTTAGTGATGGAACCGGCGATGGCGAAAGAACACGAAGCCGAGCCGGCTACCGGCAAATGCCTCTTTTGTCAGATTCATGATCCCGACGTCAATGAGCTGGTGATCAATGGCGACGAAATCTACGTCCGCTGGGACAACTACCCGCTAGCCAAAGGTCATGTCGAGGTCGTCCCGAAAAGACATGTCGAGTCCTACTTCGACCTCACCAAGTCCGAACATGCCGAGGTCTACGACCTGATCAAACAAGCAAGGCAACGGATCGAAGAACAGTTCCAGCCCGCCGGTTACACCATCGGGGTGAACGAAGGACGGGCCGCGGGCCGGACCATCGACCACTTGCACATCCATCTGATCCCGCGCTACGAAGGCGATGTGGCGGACCCCCGGGGCGGCATCCGCCAGATCCTGCCGGGGATCGACCCCGACGAATGGGCCTGATCAGGTCTTCACCGCCTCCACGACGAACCAGTCACCTCTGCCGCTCGGCAGCACCTCGGCCGCCCCGAATCCGACGGCGTGCAGTTCTTCGAGTACGGATTCGGGCCTGCGCAACGAAAACCATCGCGCGGACGGCATCCGGACATCCCGCACCCATCCTTCGCCCTCCCCCGCCTTGAGGCTGATCGCGGCGACCCCGCCCGGCGCGAGCACCCGGTGGATTTCGGAGAAGGCGGCGGGATGCGCCCGGCGCGGCAGATGCAGCACGCTCGCACAAGCCCACACGCCATCGAAAACCCCGGCCGCGAGCGGCAGGGCGAGCAGGTCGCACTGCACCGAACCGAAGACGCCGCAACGGTCCCGGGTGATCCGCAGCATCTCCTCGCTGACGTCACCCGCGAGCACGGCCGCGCCCAGCCCGATCAGATACTCGGAGTCGCGTCCCGCACCACAACCGAGGTCCAGGACCACACCACCGGGAAGGGCCTCGAAAAACCGGGCCAGCTCCTGATCGAGGCCGGGGAACAAGTCGAGCGTCCCGGTGGTGCGGATATATATCGCGGCGTGCTCGTCATAGGTCCGGCGGGTCTTCGATACGAGTGCGCGCAGGTTTTCGCCGTTCAGGTGCATTCGAAATCCTCACGGCCCACGGCCATCCCCAGGTTGGTCATCTCCTCGAGCAGCTGCCGCCGGTTGAGCACTTCGTAACCACTGCCGGCGTCGACGCTCACGCAGCCGACGAACTTGTTGCGCCCGCTTCTGATCGGGGTGACGAAGAGCGCGGTTCGATGCTTGAGCGCCTGGAACTGCTCCCAGGACAGGTTCATCACCGATTCCTTACCGTGCCGTGCCACGTGGTCGTCGTATTTCGCCGGGTCGGTGAGGGCCGCGACCAGCGGCGCGACGTCGATCGCCACCTCACGATCGTGGAGCCAGCACAGTCCCACCGCGCCGACACCGCGGACCGGCGCGAAGGTCCGGGTCGCCGGAAAGGATGACATCCGATAGGAGGAGAGACGCTTGAGCACACCGTGGACCGGATGCCGCAGAGTCCGCTTTCGCCGCCACAGATGGAGGGCCAGATCGCCGGTCTCCAACGGGGGCTCGATTTCCGCACTGATCTCCAGCAGCCTGCCGAAGGTGGACAGCACGCGGCGGCGCATGATGACGTTCCGGTCCACGAACGAACGCCGCCGCCAGCTTTCGAACGGAGTGAACGCGCCGAACACACCGGCCACCACGAGAAAGATCAACAGCAGATAGGAGCGGCCACTCAGGAGTGCATCCCAGAAAGCCTTCGATGGAATGTTGTAGGCCTTGCCCGCCAAGAACAACGTCGCCGAAAGCAGGATCACCTTGTCGGCGGACTTGGCCGTCATCCGGCTCATGCCTTCCCGTCGCCGCCGCCCTGGTGCCGCCACGCCTTTCCGGGCAACGCCGCACGGCTGCCGTCCTCGCCCACCAGTACCACTTCCGGTTCCTCGACGACCACGCCGATCCGGTGGAAATCCACCGATTCCGCGAGTTCGTCCACCCGGCAGGGCGGCACGGTGAAGACGAGTTCGAAATCGACCGAATCGCCCAGGACCAGGGCCAGTGGCTCCACGCCGACGTGCGCGGCCACGGCCGCCACGGACTCGGGGACAGGGACCGCCCGCTCGTCGACGGCGATCCCGACACCGCTGAGGTCGGCGATGCTCAGCAAGGTGGCCTTCAGTCCGTCCGAAGTGTCCTGACAGCTCGTGACCAATCCGCTGGCCGCGAGCGCGAGTCCTTCGCCGATCCGCGCCACCGGTCGTTTCCAGTTGGCGAGCAGAGACGGAAGGAGCCCTTCGATCGCCGGGTCCGGAATCCCCGCCCGCAGATAGGCCATCGCGGCGCCGGCGAGTCCCGTCGGCGCGGTGAGGCAGACGACGTCACCCGGTTTCGCCCCGGACCGCAGCAACGCACCGCCCGCGGGGCACACACCCAGCGCCGAGGCCGCGAGGATCAGCCGTTCCGCGCCGCCGATGTCACCGCCCACGTTGGGACAGCCGAAGGCGGCGCACGCGTCGCGGATGCCCTTCATGACGAATCCGAACAGGACGTCGTCCATCTCGGCCGGATACCTGACGACCGAGAGCAGGCCGATCGGTTTCGCCCCCATGGCCGCGATATCACTCAGATTGGCCGCGACCAGGTAGTACCCGAGGTCGTATTCGTCGAGGTGGCCCATCTCGTACAACCTGAACTTGGGGCCGCGGACGTAATCGGTGCCCACCACGAGGTCGTGGTTCCCGGTCAGCCGGAAGACCGCGCAGTCGTCCTGGTCGTCGGCTCCCGTGATCAGCTCCACCCGGCTGCCGTCCGGGGCCGCGACCGGGGTGAACGCACCGGCCTGCCGGGCGAACAGCGGCACGATCGTCTCGGCGAGGCGGGTCGGCTCGTCGGAGAAGTTCTCACCGGACACGGGCCGCCTCCGCATCGGCGGCCATGACGGTCCCGTCGAGTTTCCCCGGCCAGTAGTCCACCATTCGCATGGTCTCGCGCAGCGCCGCCTTCCGCATCACCACCGCGTAATCCCATTCCGGTTCTTCGATCGCCAGCACGGCTCCGACGATCGAACGCAGATACTGCCTTTTCTGTTCCCCGGTCGGCCGATAGACTCGATATTTCTCCCGGTACACACGCAGGAAATAGGCCGAAGAAGGCCACGGCGGGAGTGTGAGTTCGCCGAGGTCGCTCAAATCAAGGTAAGTGAGGGAATCCCCGACAAGGAGGGCGTCCACGGCGTCGCCGTCGACGGGGAGGAAATGCAGATGCGCGTGCGTGATGCACGCGTGGCTTCCCTGCCCCGCGCTCGACCCGTGCTCCAGGATCAGCGGTTCACCGAAGGTTTCCCGGTACAGCGGCAGGAAACCGTCCAGAAGATCGCGAACCTCGGCCGCATGGAGGGAAAGCACCTGCGCGAACGACAGGTAGTGGTTCGACGGCAACAGCAGAAGATGCCCGAGGACGAGCGGCGACATGTCGGCCAGTAAGGTCAAATTTTCCGTCGAATATATTAGTCGCGATGGTGGGTCGCCTTCGTAGAAACGGGTGAAGGACGTGTCACCCGAGCCCGAAAGCTCTTCGCAGAAATCCGCGCCCGCGCACTGCACGGTTTCGATCATGTCTCCCCCTGCCGCTCGTCCTGGCCATCGTCGATCAGGGCACCTGGATTTTTGCGCACCGATATGGCGGACTTGAACGGTCAATGCGGAGATTAGCTCGAACGTCGCAACGCGCTCATCGCTTCGTGATAACGGAACTTTGGACAAATTCGGGACACATCATGGGCGAAAACACCGGCCGCCGGAAGAGTGGATCGACGGCCGGGTGCGCACCCGGGGAAATCGCCGATGAAATCGCGCGCGGACGGCGATCCATCGACGAAATCCGGGCCTAGTACCCTTCCCGTGCCAGGAGTTCGCGCACGCGCTCCTGCAGGGCCTCGCGCGGGTACGCGTTCACCTGGGCGCCGGCCATCCGCACCGGGTCGCCGAAGAAGAAGTACTCGTACAGCGACTCCCGCCCGGCGAAGCTCGAGACCGACGCGTCGAACGCCAGCTTGAACAGCCGCGCGCGGTCCTTGGCCGGCAGGGTGGCCGACTGGAGGTAGACGTCGATGTCGGGACGCCCTTCCGCGTCGAAGTCCGCCTCCCCCGGCAGGGCCATCAGGCCGGACGCGGAGAACTTGCGGATGATCTCGGTCAGCCGCGGCGAAACCTTGGTGGGATACCAGTTCCGGGCGGCGTTGAGGACCTCCCACTTCGGCAGGAACACGCCGTCCTCGCTCACCGCGCCGTCGGCCTCGGCGGCGCGCAGCACGGCCTTCTCGATCTCGACGTAGGAGATCAGCTCCGAAAGGTCCTGCTGGATGTGCTGGAAGCCGCCGATGCCGATCGCGGCGGCTATCTCGCTGGCGAGCCCGAGGTAGAACTCGGTCTTGGCCAGCGTGCGGGTGACGACCTGGTGGGTCATGAGGGCGCCCGCCCCGGTCTCGGAGTACCAGGCGTTGCACAGTTCCGGATGCCCGAGCAGGAAGACGCGCTCGTTCGGGACGAAGACGTCGTCGAACACCACGACCGCGTCCATCTCCTCGAAGCGCGAGGCGAGCGGCTCGTCGAAGTGCGAACGGCCGTGGTGAAGTCCGGCGCGGCAGAAGTACTTCAGCCCCGGCGCGTCGTTCGGGACGGCGAAGGCGTAGGAGTACGGGGCGTCCTCGGGGGTGCCGCGCAGGACGGTCGACGGGAACACCAGGAGTTCGTCGGCGATCGGCGCGATCGTGGCGAGCATCCGGGCCCCGCGGACGACGATGCCGTCCGCCCGCTCCTCCACCACCTTGGCCGAAAGGTTGCCGCCACCCTGCCGGCTCCCCGAAACCGAACGGTTGACCTGCGGCGGGATCAGGGTGTGCGTCGCCAGGAGATCGTTCTCACGCGCCATCTCGTAGTACTTCTCGATACGTTCGCCGAAGACGGGATCCGCCTGCGAGAAGAACTTCTTCGCGGTCGAAAGCGCGGTGAGCGACGAGTTCATGTAGTCGCCGGTGCGACCGAGGAATCCGTTGGAGTATCGCGCCCAGACGGAGAAGGCGGCGCGACGGCGCTTGAGGTCCTCCTCGGTGCGCGGCACGAGGAACGACGTCCCGACGCGCTCCCCCGTGGTCGGCGACTCGTAGGTCAGGACGTCGCGGTGCGCCGGATCGTGCTGGAGGTCGAACAGTTTCGCGTAGGTCAGGGCGTTGTTGCGGAACGCCGCGTGCTCGGCGACCTTCGAGGTCACCTTCTCGCCGTCGACGTACAGCTCCGGCGTCATCGCGTTGAGCTTGTCGAGGTACTGCTGTCCTGTGCGGGCTCCCATGTCGTGCTCCTTCTCGGGTGGACGTCGTGGTCAGAACAGGGATTCGTGGCCTTGCGCGGATTCGTGGATCGTCGAGAACTGCCCGTCGACGAAGCCCAGCGCGTCGCCGGAGCGGTAGTCGAACTCCCGCACCTCGCCGAGGAACAGGGTGTGGTCGCCACCGTCGTAAGCGGCCCACGGCGTGCAGTCGAACCAGCTGAGGACACCGCCGAGCCTTGGCGCGTGCCCGCCTTCGACCCAGACCGGACCGCCTTCCGGAGTCGGCCGTCCGGCGAAGTTCATCGCCAGCGCCCGCTGTTCGGCGCCGAGGACGTTGACCGCGAACGGGCATCCTTCGAGCAGGTCATGGCTCTTCACCGTGCGCTGGATGGAAACGAGTACGAGCGGCGGATCCAGAGAGACCGCGGTGAAGGAGTTCACCGTCAGCCCGTGCCGCTTCACCGTCCCGTCGGCCATGGTGGCGTCGAAGGTCACCACCGCGACGCCCGTGGCGAACCGGCCGAGACAGCCGCGGAAGAACTGCGCGGGAGGCCGGTAGAGGTTCGAACCCGGCGGAAAACTGAACTCGCGAGACATCATCGTCGGTTCCTGTTCTATAATCGAACAGACAGTTCAACTATCGAAATGGATCGTATACGATGGTTTCGGACTCCCGCAAGACCGCGAGTGCGTCCCAGACACTCAGCCGCGGCATCCGCGTCCTCGAAGTCCTTGCCGACGCCCAAGAAGCGCTCAGTGTCGACGAGATCGCCGAACGGCTCGGCGTGCACCGGTCGATCGCGTACCGGCTCATCCGCACACTCGAAGACCACGGCCTGGTGACCCGGGAACCCGCCGGGAAATACGAACTCGGCGCACGACTGGCCGCGCTCGCGGCGGGGATCAAACACGATCTGCAGGCCGCCGCGCTGCCCGAGCTGACCGCGGTCGCGAACGAACTCGGCATGACCTGTTTCGTGGCGGTGCTGGACCGTGAAGAGTGCGTGACCCTGGTCAGCGTGGAACCCCGGCACGCCGTCGCGTCCGTCGCTCAGCGCCCGGGATCCAGGCATCCCTTCACCGCGGGCGCCCCTGGCCGCGCGATCCTTTCCCAGCTGCCGTCGGAGGACTGGCCGGTGGACGTGCGTGAAGTGGCCGCCCGCGGCTACGCGGACAGCCATGGCGAGGTGATCGAGAACCTCAGCGCCGTCGCCGTGCCCCTCCCCCTGCGTGGGCACAACCCCGCCGCGCTCGCGGTGGTCTATCTGTCCAGCCCGCACACCCCCGCCGAACTCGCGGAGCGGCTCAAGGCGGCGGCGAAGGCCGTCCGTGACGCTCTCGGCGGATGAGCGTCACGGACGGCCGGCTTGGTGAGGGTCCGGCAGGGGCTGAAGGGGCCTTTCCTCTCATCGCATGCGGCGAAGGGCGCTTTCCCCGCATCGCATGCGGGGAAAGCGTCCTTCAGCCCCCGAACCGAAGCGGGCTCACCGCCTGCTCGGTTTAGTGGTCCGGGCCGCGCGGGAAGGACCCCTTCCCGCGGCTCAGCCGAGGAAACTCGACCTTCACACCTTGCCCAGTACATGAAGGCCCCCATACTTGCGCCTAGGTACAAGAAGGGGGCCTTCATGTACTACAGGGGCGAGCAACCGCAGCGGCGTGGTGAGGTGCGTCTCGTGAGTGGTAATGACGGTTAGAACCGTCATTACCACTCACGAGACGCACCTTTGCCTTGCCCTTCAGCGCTTCCCGAACCGAAGCGGGCTCACCGCCTGCTCGGTTTCGTGGTCCGGCCCGAGCGGGATCCCCGACCGGTCACGCAACAGCAAGGTGGCGACGAGGCCGATGATCGTCATCCCGGCGAGGTAGGCGGCGACGGACCACGAGGTGCCGGTCGCCCCGACCAGCGCGGTGGCGATCGTCGGCGCGAACGCGCCACCGAGGATCGCGCCGAGCGCGTAGGAGATCGAAACGCCGGAGAACCGGATCGAGGCGGGGAACAGCTCCGCGTAGAACGCCGCCTGCTGGCCGTAGGTGAACCCGAGCCCCACGCTGAGAATGACCAAACCCAAGGCCAGCAGCACGATGTTTCCGCTGTCCACCAAGGGGAAGAGCACCGCGACGCCGGCGAGTTGCGCGAACCAGCCCAGCACGTAGGTGCGCCGCCTGCCGATCCGGTCGGACACCGCGCCCGCCGCCCAGGTCGAGACCAGCCAGGTCGCCGCCGACGCGGTCACCGCCCACAGCACCGGACCGCGGTCGAGCCCGATCGGGCCCTTCGGGTTGGTCGCGTAGTTCTGGATGTAGCCGCCGGTGGTCATGTAGCCGACGGCGTTGTTGCCCGCGAACACCAGCGCGGCCACCAGGACGAGTGCCGCGTGCTCACGGAACAGCCGCACGATCGGGGTCCGGGTCCGCTCGCGGCGTTCGGCGATCTCCCGGAAGACCGGGCTCTCCTCGACGCGGCGCCGGACGTAGTGCCCGACCAGGATCAGCCCGACACTGAGCAAGAACGGGATCCGCCAGCCCCAGTCGAGGAAGGCCTGGCCGGGGACGAGCAGGCTGGTCAGCGCCAGCACCCCGGAGGCGAGCAGCAGGCCGAGCGGGACGCCGATCTGCGGCGAGGCACCGAAGAGCCCCCGCCGGTTCGACGGCGCGTGCTCGACGGCCATCAGCACGGCGCCGCCCCATTCACCGCCCGCCGAGACACCCTGCAGGACCCGCAGCAGGATCAGCAGGACCGGCGCGAGGACGCCGATCCGGTCGAAGGTCGGGAGCACGCCGATCAGCGTGGTCGCCGCACCCATCAGGATCAGGGTGAGCACCAGGACCACGCGACGGCCGTACTTGTCGCCGAAATGCCCGGCGAGGAAGGCGCCGAGCGGGCGGAACAGGAAGCTCACGCCCACGGTCGCGAAGGAGACGAGGGTGCTGTTCGCCCCGAGGCCGGAGAAGAACAGCTTGCCGAAGACGAGACCGGCGGCGGACGCGTAGACGAAGAAGTCGTACCACTCGACCGTGGTGCCGACGACGGTCGCGAACGCGACCCGGCGCCGTTCCGCGGACGGTGGAGCGGTCCGGCCGGAGGTGCGCTGATCCTGCGCTGGGTTCGACACGTGGACTCCTTTGTCGTCGGCCGCCTTGCCACTGTGGCACGGAATCATATACGTTATTAGATACGAAGCAAGGGTCGAGGATTCAGGGGAACATGGGCACATACGAGGCATCGGCGCCATCGGGACGCGGATCCGGTCCACTGGGGACCCGGCCGGGCAAGATCATCGCCGTCCATCTCAGCTACGCGTCACGGGCCGAGCAGCGCGGGCGGCGTCCGGCGAACCCGTCGTACTTCTTCAAGCCGTCGAGCTCGCTCGGCACGTCCGGCGGCACCGTCGAACGCCCTGCCGGCACCGAACTGCTGGCCTTCGAGGGCGAGATCGCCCTGGTCATCGGCACCGCGGCCCGGTGGGTCAAACCGGAGCGGGCGTGGGACCACGTCGCCGCGGTCACCGCCGCGAACGACTTCGGCCTCTACGACCTGCGCGCCGCGGACAAGGGCTCCAACGTCCGGTCCAAGGGCGGCGACGGCTACACCCCGCTCGGCCCGGGCCTCATCGACGCTCGCGACATCGACCCCGCCGCCCTGCGCGTCCGCACCTGGGTGAACGGCGACCTGGCGCAGGAGGACACCACGGCCGGACTGCTGTTCCCCCTGCGGCAGTTCGTTTCCGACCTCTCCCAGCACTTCACGCTCGAACCCGGCGACGTCATCCTCACCGGCACCCCCGCCGGATCCTCCGTGGTCTCCCCCGGCGACGTCGTCGTGGTCGAAGTGGACGTTCCCGGCACCTCGGTCAGCAGCGGACGACTCCACACCACCGTCACCCAGGGGATCCGGTCCTTTTCGGACATCGGCGGCCTCCCCGAGGCCGACGACAAGCAGCGCGCCGAAGCCTGGGGCACCCCCGTCGTCCCCGAGCAGGAGGAAGAGCCTGCTCCCGCGCTCGGCGAAGAACTCCGGGCCAAGCTGCTGCGCGCGCCCGTCGCGGGCCTGTCCGCCCAGCTGCGCAAGCGCGGGCTGAACAACGTCGCGATCGACGGCGTGCGCCCCAACATCCCCGGCTCGAAGATCGTCGGCACGGCACGGACCTTGCGTTTCGTCCCGAACCGCGAAGACCTCTTCAAATCCCACGGCGGCGGCTACAACGCGCAGAAGCGCCTGTTCGACTCGGTCGGCAGCGGCGAGGTGATCGTCATCGAGGCCCGGGGCGACGCGGGTTCCGGCACGCTCGGCGACATCCTGGCGCTGCGGGCACGGTATCTCGGCGCGGCCGGAGTGGTCACCGACGGCGGCGTCCGCGACTTCGGCGCCGTGGCCGCGACCGGCCTCCCGGTGTTCTCCCACGGCCCGCATCCCGCCGTCCTCGGCCGGAAGCACGTTCCGTGGGACACCGACGTCGCCGTCTCCTGCGGCGGGGCGACCGTCCTGCCCGGCGACATCATCGTCGGCGACGACGACGGCGTGATCGTCATCCCGCCGGCGCTGGCCGAAGAGGTCGTCGACGCGACGCTCGTCCAGGAGGACGAAGACGCCTGGATCGCGGAGCAGGTCGGACAGGGACGCCCGATCGAGGGGCTCTTCCCGCTGAACCCGTTGTGGCGGGAAAGGTATGAGGCATGGCAGAAGAAACAGTGAAGACGGCCAGCAAGTCCGAACTCGCCTACGAGTGGCTGCGTGAGCGGATCGCCCGGCACGAGTACGGACCCGGCTACCGGCTCGTCCTCGCCGAGATCGCCGGCGCGCTCGACATGAGCGTCGTCCCGGTGCGCGAGGCGATCCGCCGTCTGGAGGCCGAACGGCTGGTGACCTTCGAGCGCAACGTCGGCGCGCGGGTGGCCATGGTGGACCAGAACGAATACGTCCACGCCATGCAGACCCTGGGCGTGGTCGAAGGGGTCGCCACCGCGCTGTCCGCGCCGGGACTGACCGAAGAGGACATCGCGAAGGCGCGCAGGGTGAACGAACGGATGATCACCCTGCTGGACCACTTCGACGCGCACGAGTTCACCGCGCTGAACCAGCAGTTCCACTCGCTGTTGTTCGCCTGCTGCCCCAATCCGCAGATCCTCGACCTGGTGCACCAGGGCTGGACCCGGCTGTCCGGACTGCGCGACTCCACCTTCGCGTTCGTCCCCGACCGCGCGCACCACTCGGTCGAAGAACACGAACAGATCCTCCGGCTGATCTCCGAGAAGGCCGACCCGCTCGACATCGAATTCGCCGCGCGCAATCACCGCTGGGCCACCATGCAGGCCTTTTTGGACGCTCGAGAGCGCGCGAACCGCTGACTGAGGAGGACTTTTGACCAGCACTACTCCCCGGCCGATCCCGGACGGTGTCCCCGAGCGGATCCGGCACTACATCGGCGGCGAACTCGTCGATTCGGCCGACGGCGCCGTCTTCGACGTACTCGACCCGGTGACCAACGAGGTCTATGTGCGGGCCGCCGCCGGGAAGAAGGCCGACGTCGACCGCGCCGTCGCCGCCGCGCGGAAGGCGTTCACCGAGGGACCGTGGCCGAAGCTGCTGCCGCGCGAACGGTCGCGGGTGCTGAACCGGATCGCCGACCTCGTCGAGTCGCGCGACGAACGGCTGGCGGCGCTGGAGAGTTTCGACTCGGGCCTGCCGATCTCGCAGGCGCTGGGCCAGGCACGCCGGGCCGCGGAGAACTTCCGGTTCTTCGCCGATCTGATCGTCGCGCAGGCCGATGACGCCTACAAGGTGCCCGGCCGCCAGGTCAACTACGTCAACCGCAAGCCGATCGGTGTCGCCGGGCTGATCACGCCCTGGAACACGCCGTTCATGCTGGAGTCGTGGAAGCTCGCCCCGGCGCTGGCGACCGGCAACACCGTGGTGCTCAAACCCGCCGAGTTCACGCCGCTTTCGGCGTCGCTGTGGGCGGAGATCTTCGAGGAGGCGGGACTCCCGCCGGGCGTGTTCAACCTCGTCAACGGATTCGGCGAGGACGCCGGCGACGCGCTCGTGAAGCATCCCGACGTCCCGCTGATCTCGTTCACCGGGGAGAGCAGGACCGGGAGCTTGATCTTCGGGAACGCCGCGCCGTTCCTCAAAGGACTGTCGATGGAACTGGGCGGCAAGTCGCCCGCCATCGTCTTCGCGGACGCCGATCTGGAGACCGCGATCGACGCGACCATCTTCGGCGTGTTCTCCCTCAACGGCGAACGCTGCACCGCGGGCAGCCGGATCCTGGTCGAACGCGCGATCTACGACGAGTTCGTCGAGCGGTACGCCGCGCAGGCGGAACGCGTCGTCGTCGGTGACCCGGCGGACCCCGCGACCGAGGTCGGCGCGCTGGTGCACCCCGAGCACTACGAAAAGGTCATGAAGTACATCGAGATCGGCAAGACCGAGGGCAGGCTGGTCGCCGGCGGCGGCCGCCCGGACGGCTTCCCGACCGGGAACTACGTGGCGCCGACGGTGTTCGCCGACGTCAAACCGGACGCCCGGATCTTCCAGGAGGAGATCTTCGGTCCGGTCGTCGCGATCACGCCGTTCGAAGGCGAGGACGAGGCGCTCGAACTCGCGAACAACACGAAATACGGTCTGGCCGCCTATGTCTGGACCAACGACCTCAAGCGGGCGCACAACTTCGCGCAGTCCGTCGAAGCCGGGATGGTCTGGCTCAACTCGAACAACGTCCGGGATCTGCGCACGCCGTTCGGCGGGGTCAAGGCGTCCGGACTGGGGCACGAGGGCGGGTACCGCTCGATCGATTTCTACACCGACCAGCAGGCGGTGCACATCAACCTCGGCGAGGTGCACAACCCCGCCTTCGGCAAGGGCTGACCCGTCCTCCGTCCACAAAGGATTCCGCAATGAAGCCGATCCCCACCCCGTCCTCACCGCCGCCGGACGTCCTGCGCTGCGCGTACATGGAACTCGTCGTCACCGATCTCGCCCGCTCGCGCGCGTTCTACGCCGACATCCTCGGCCTGACGGTGACCGAAGAGGACGAAAATACGATCAGCCTCCGCACGATCGACGAGTTCATCCACCACAACCTCGTGCTGCGCCAGGGCCCGGTCGCCGCGGTCGCCGCCTTCTCCTATCGGGTGCGGTCCCCGGAGGATCTCGACAAGGCCGTCGCGTTCTACACGGAACTGGGCTGCCGGGTCGAGCGCCGCGAGAACGGGTTCACCAGCGGCATCGGCGATTCGGTGCGCGTCCAGGACCCGCTCGGTTTCCCGCTCGAGTTCTTCCACGACGTCCAGCACGTCGAACGGCTCAGCTGGCGCTACGACCTGCACGTACCGGGCGCGCTGGTCCGGCTCGACCACTTCAACCAGGTCACTCCGGATGTCCCGCGCGCGGTCAAGCACATGGAGGACCTCAACTTCCGTGTCACCGAAGACATCCAGGACGACCAGGGCGTCACCTACGCGGCGTGGATGCGCCGCAAGCCGACCGTGCACGACACCGCGATGACCGGCGGCGACGGCCCGCGGATGCACCACGTCGCGTTCGCCACGCACGAGAAGCACAACATCCTGTCCATCTGCGACAAACTCGGTTCGCTGCGGATGTCGGACCACATCGAACGCGGTCCCGGCAGGCATGGCGTCTCGAACGCCTTCTACCTCTACCTTCGCGATCCCGACGGGCACCGCGTCGAGATCTACACGCAGGACTACTACACCGGTGACCCGGACAACCCCGTCGTCACCTGGGACGTGCACGACAACCAGCGCCGGGACTGGTGGGGCACGCCGGTGGTCCCGTCCTGGTACACCGAGGCGTCCCTCGTGCTCGACCTCGACGGCAAACCGCAGCCGGTGGCCGCGAGGACCGAGGACAGCGAACTGGAGGTCACCATCGGCGCCGACGGCTTCTCCTACACCCGCAAGGGCGACGACGAAGGGGAACTGCCGTCCTGGAAACAGGGCGAGTACAAACTCGGCAACCAGCTCTGAGGCGGGGACATGCTCGACCAGGAAACGATCACCGCGATCGCCGACGAACTGGCGGCCGCGGAGGAGGCCCGGGAAACCGTGCCGTTGCTGACGGCGCGCTATCCGGACATGACCGTCGAAGACTCCTACGCCGTGCAGAACGAATGGCGGCGCCGCGGCATCGCGGCGGGGCGCCGTCCGGTCGGCCGCAAGATCGGGCTGACCTCGAAGGTCATGCAGGCCGCCACCGGGATCACGGAACCCGACTACGGCGCGATCTTCGCGGACATGGTGTTCGAGAACGGTTCCGTCATCGAACACGGCCGGTTCTCGAACGTGCGCATCGAGGTCGAGCTGGCCTTCGTGCTCCGTGATTCGCTCGCCGGACCTGACGTCACGGTGTTCGACGTGCTGCGCGCGACCGAATACGTCGTGCCCGCGCTGGAGATCCTGTCCTCGCGGGTCGAGATGGCGGGTCGGACCATTGTGGACACGATCAGTGACAACGCGGCCATGGGCGGGATGGTCCACGGTGGCAACCCGGTCGCGGTGGACGCCGTCGACCTCCGGTGGGTGTCGGCGCTGCTGTACCGCAACGAGACCATCGAGGAATCCGGTGTCGCGGCCGCGGTGCTGAACCATCCCGCGAACGGCGTGGCCTGGCTGGCGAACAAACTCGCGCAGCACGGTGACAAGCTCGATCCGGGCGACATCGTGCTGGCCGGCTCGTTCACCCGGCCGATGTGGGTCCACCCCGGTGACACGGTGACCGCCGACTACCGGGACCTGGGGGCGATCACATGCCGCTTCGTCTAGCGCCGACCTTCCGCGCGCGGCTGGCCGAGTCCGCCCGTCCGCTGATCGGCATGTGGGTCACGTCGGGCAGTCCGGTCGTCGCGGAGATCTGCGCGGGCTCCGGGCTCGACTGGCTGCTCGTCGACACCGAGCACTCCCCCGCCGGCCTGGAGACGGTGGAGTCGTTGCTGCGGACGATCGCCGCCTATCCGAGCACGCCGATGGTGCGCGCCCCGTCCGGCGACCCCGTCGCCCTGAAACAGCTGCTCGATCTCGGCGCGCAGAACCTGCTCGTCCCCATGGTCGACAGCGCGGAGCAGGCCGAGGCCGTCGTGCGCGCCGTCCGCTACCCGCCGCGGGGCGTACGCGGCGTCGGCAGTGCCCTCTCCCGGTCGGCGCGCTGGAACCGGGTCGAGGACTATCTCACCAAGGCGGACGAGTTCACCTCGCTGTTCGTGCAGATCGAGTCCACGGCCGGGGTGGCGGACGCGGCGAAGATCGCGGCTGTCGACGGCGTCGACGGCGTCTTCGTCGGGCCGTCCGATCTGGCCGCCTCGATGGGCCTGCTCGGACAGCAGACACATCCCGACGTCACCTCCGCCGTCCTCGGCACCTTCGAGGCCGTGCGGGCACAAGGAAAGCCGGTGGGCGTCAACGCCTTCGACCCCGCACAGGCCCAGCGCTACCTCGACGCCGGCGCCTCGTTCGTCCTCGTCGGCGCCGACGTCACACTGCTCGCCCAGGGTTCGGAGGCACTCGCCCGGCGCCATCCCCGGAACCCTTGACCGGGCGGTGGGTCGCCACGCCATCGGATCGCGGCGACCCACCGCGTTTCACCCTGCTGTGCAGGATGCCGTCCCCAACCGGAATTCCGACGGCGCCGGGGCTGCCGCCCCGTTGGCCTGGAATCCGATAGTCACATTCGCTCCGGCGGCCAGCGCCGGTGCCCATGCCGGAGCCGTCGCCGTCACCGTGCTGCCCTGCTGGGCCACCGTCGCGTTCCAGCCGCTGATCACCTGCACACCGGACGGCACGGTCCAGGCCGCCGTCCAGTTCGCGATCGCGTCCGTTCCCGTGTTGGTCAGCCGCATCGTGGCGGTGAAGCCGCCGTTCCAGGTGTTCTCGACCCGGTACGCCGCCGTGCACCCAGGTCGCGGCTCCTGCGTCCCACCGCCCGACGGCGGGATCAGGTACGGGCTCAGGTACCCGTGCTTGACCGTGTTCACCGTGGTCCAGTCGTCGTTGAGGATGCCGCCGGTGTCCCCGGAGTTGGGATTCCAGGACCAGTAGGTGAAGTCCATTCCGGACGGTCCGGATCCCGAGTACCGCATCAGTTCCCTGAGCCAGACGCCGTCACGCGGATCCCGCAGCGTGCTGCCGAACTCGCCGAGCAGCACCGGCGCGATGTTCTCCTTCTCCAAGTAGCCGAACCAGTGATCCCACAGCGCGGGCAGGTTAGCCGGGAAGGCCGGGTCGTCGAACCACGGCTGCGCGAACACCGAAGTGGCGTACTCGTGCGCCGAGTAGACCAGCTTGCCCGGTTTGCTCAGCCGGACGGGGAACTGCCGGGCACCGGAGAGGTTCCCGCCCCACCAGCCGCATTGCGGCGAACCGGTGCCGGCGACGCAGTCGACACCTTCGACGATGATCAGCCAATCCGGGTTGACCGAGAGGATCGCGTTACCCGCCCTCTCCGCCGCCAGACGCCAGTCCACGGCCTGATCACCGCAGCCCCAGCAGGCGCCGCCGCCACCGGACACCGCGTGTGGTTCGTTGTGCAGGTCCGCACCGACCACGGTGGTGTTTCCCTTGTACCGGGCGGCGAGGGTTTTCCAGTCATCGATCCAGCGTGCTTCGGGATAGGCGGCGGTGTACCAGAGCGGTGACTGCCCGGCGCCGTCCGGGCGATGCCGGTCCAGGATCACCCGCATCCCGCGTGTCCCGGCCTCGGCGATCACCTTGTCGATGATCTGGATCCCGGAAAGTCCTGCCAGATCGGGGTTCTTCGTCAGATCGATGCTCGTGGGCGCCGAACCCGCGTCGAGCATCTGGTTGGAGTAAGGGATCCGGATGGTGTTGTAACCGAGGCCCGCCATCTGCGCGACCATGTCGCGGTAGTTACGGCTCCACAGGCCGTGGAAGGTGAAGTTCGCCGTCTCGGAACCGAACCAGTTGATGCCGGTCATCCGCACCGGATCGCCCTTGGCATCGACCAGTTGCGCGCCGCGAGCGCTCCAATAGCCGGATCCCGTTCCCGCCGCGGATGCGGTCGGGCTCACCACCGTGAAGGAGGCGAGCCCGACCAACGCGGCGATCAAGCACTTCAGTGTGCGTGAACGCCATGCTTTCACCGATGTCCTCCTGGTCAGCCGAAGAGTTGGACGTGCAGGGAGAACGCTGTCGCCACTTCGGCCTGCGCCCAGAACCTGTGGAAGGTGAAGGTCGGTGCCGCCCCACCGTCCAGATGGGCCTGGACCTTCGGCCATTGCGGATCGTTCTTGAAGAACGAACGGATCGAAAGGAACGTGCTGTTCGCTCCGATGGTGTCCCCGTTCGGCATCTTCCCGGTCCAGCCCGGCGGCACGTAAGTCCCTTCACCGGTGGTGGAGTTGTAGGCGTCGTCGAACCGGCCGTAGTCGCCGCGAGTCTCCGGCGTAGCGACCCCGAGCGTGTCGGTGTGCGCCAGCATCCCGTTCAACAGCGCCTCACCCGTGCTCTTGGCGGCGGCGTTGCCGGACTTGGCCGCGTAGTTCAGCAGAACCTTCGCGTACGCGGCCGCGACCCCGACGTCCTGGTTGTGGTTGAGCACCTTGACGTGCAGGCCCGTGTTGCCGGCGGGATTCGCCGGGTTCCACGTTTCCGGCGCACCCGTCCATTCCAGATCGGCCGGGATCTTGAAGTCCGCGCCGGTCGTGGTGTTGGCGATCGCCCACGGGACCCACTTGTCCAGGATCTTCTTCGCCCTGGCGTCGCCGGTCAGCTGGTACAGCGATGCGACCCGTTCCAGGTTCCACACCTGGAAGCCGAACCAGCGGTTGCTCGGCGGGTCACGCCAGACCGGGTGAGCGTCGTAGAACATGCCGTAGAAGGTCGGCGTGCCCGCGGGCGGCGCGCCGTACTGGCCTTCCCAGCTGTTGGTGACGCCACCGGCGATCCCGCCTTCACTGGCCTGCAGCCACTGCAGCACCTCGAGTTGCCGGTCCAGGCTCTTCGCCCAGTCCGCGGCACCCGTCGCCGAACGCGGTTTGAGCGCCGGGTCGTTGGCCAGCGCGTACGCCGCGAGCGGGTTCTGGTAACCCTGGTGGCTCGCGCCGTCGCCGATACGCCAGGCCCAGCCCGCCGAGGTGTCGGTCGCGCCGCCCCAGGCGTAGTACCAGGACATCAGGTAATGCGCGCTGTCCTTGCCCGTCCCGGCCGGGCAACTCGGGCTCGCGCAGCCGCCGATCTTCTTGAAATACTTGTCGAACATGGCGTACCGCAGGTAGTCGCCCATCTTCGACGCCTTCTTCACGACCGCGTCGACCTGCGTGCCCTTGCCCTGCGCCGTCGCCCACTTCTGGGCGAGGTAGGCGACCTGGACGGCCCGCGCGTCGGCGTCCGGCGCGTTGGTGTACTTCCATTGCTTGGCGTACGACGAGTCCTTGGTGAACAGGTCCAAGAACCCGTTCGGCCCACCGTGCTTGAAGGTGTCGCACGACGGCTGCGGGATCGTCTCCCACACGGATTCCGAGGAACCGCGCTGGTAGGTGTTGATGTACGCCGGCGCGGTGCTGCTGCCGTCGCCGCACCGGCCGAAGCCGTAGGTGTTGTCGACGTCGAGCAGCCAGTGCATCCCGTAGATGTCGTCGGTACCGTAGGCCGTCTTCAGTTCCGAGGCGATCGGATCGGAACCGACCGAGACGCCGGAGTCGAGCTGGGACGGATAACGGTCCATCCGGGGATGTTCGGGTGCGTACGTCGCCGGCTTGCCCGCGTTGTACTTGTCATTGGTGGGCTGGTCGGCGTGCGGCGGGATGATGTACTTCTCCAGCGACGCCCACGCTGCGTTGAACGGTGCCCAGTCACCCTGGATCTGGCCGTACGCGGCTTCGAGCCACAGGTAGTAGCTGAACGCCTCGGACGTCGTCTCGTGACCGTGGTCCGGTGCTTCGACCAGCAGCGTCTCCACCGAGTGGTAGGGAACGAGCAGGTCGCCGAACCGCCGGAAGTAGCCGCTCGCCGGATCCTTGATCTTGTTGTACTGCGTCAGGAACGCGGTCTTGAACGCAGGCGTCGCCGGGTCGAGTTCGTTCACCGTCACGGTGGCCGCGTCATAACCGGCCGCGGTGGCGGAGAAGGTCGCCGAGGCGAGCGCTCCCCCGTTGGCGGCGGAGGTGATCGTGACCTTCTGGGCGACGTTCCAGTTCGCGGTCGTGAAGGTCAGCTGCGTCGGCGCGACCGTGAGATCCGCGCTGCCCGAAGCCCGGGCGATCGCGACCGGGACCGTCGCCGACGGTGCGCTCGCCAGCGTCACATCCACAGTGGCCGACGTCCCTTGCCGGACCGAAACCGTCGCCGGAGTCGCGACGATCGTCGGCGCCGCGAGCACCCGGACCGCGATCGGCGAGGACACGGTGGACGCGCCCTTGTCGTCATAAGCCCTGGCGGCGACGGAATACTGCCCCGCCGCGGCCGGGGTCCAGCCGAGCTGGAACGGGGCCGAGGTGTCGGTGCCGAGCAGTTCGGTACCGGCGTAGAACTCGACCTTGCCGACCGTGCCATCGGGATCGTTCGCTTCCGCGGCGAGCGGGATGACCGTCGACAAGGGATGGCTGGAGTTGTTCGCCGGACTCGTCAACGCGACCGACGGCGCCCGGTTCGCGCCGGTGCACGCCGTCCCGTTGACGGCGAAGTCCACCGGAGCCCGGTTCGCGGCCCCCTTGCTGCCGTTGAACCCGAACTGGGCCGAACCGCCCACCGGGATCGTCCTGTTCCAGTCCACATTGCGGACCGAAACCGCGGCCCCGGTCTGGGTGAGGACACCGTTCCACAGCTGGCTGATCCGCTGGCCGTCGGCGAACGTCCAGGTCAGATCCCAGCCGTTGATCGGCTCGGTGCCCGGGTTGCGGATGGTCACGGTGGCACCGAAACCCGTGTCCCATTCGTTGGTCACGCCGTACTCGGCCGTGCACGAAACCGCCGCCGCCGCGGGTTGCGCCGCGGTCATCAGCGCGACTGAGAGCAACACCGTCAGCAGTAAGGCGGGTAAGGCTCTTCTGGATCTCATGAATCCTCTCCTCTGGCCGGACGGGCGACTGGGAGCGCTCCCATGCAGGGTAGCCGGGCGATTACGTTCTGGGAAGACACACTCCGCCGAACGGAGTCTTCTGTCCTTTGTGGATGATCAGGATGGTTGGGGTGGGGCGGTTCGGGTGGGCGATCAGTCGACTAAACGCGGGGGTCGTGAGGGGCGGGCTGGTGGTGACCCTTTGGTCAGGTAGGACTGGGTGGGCGGTGGAGGATTCGGGTGAGGAGCGTTTCTCCGCGGTTGGCTCCTGCCAGCCGGTGGTTCTCGGTCACGATCGTCAATGCGACGTATTTGATCCTCGTCGTGAAACTTACAAATGAAGGACATCCAGGGACGTGGCGCCTGCTTGAGGACGGGTCGCCGGGGCCGCCGTCTGCCCGGTGGCGGATGTGGGGGCGCCAGTTCTTCGGCCACCCGGGAAGTCGTGCCCCTGATCGCGAATGTTGAGGGCTTTCGTTGGCCTGGTTGGCGCGCCAGGCGTTGAAGGCGCCCTATCTGCGGGCATGCCGAGGGGCCCGTCGCCAGTGTGGCTGGCGGGCTCCTCGGGTGGTGCGGGGTCAGGCGGCGGCGCGGTGGAGGGTGTTGCGCCGGGTTCTTCGTAGCGGGTCCAGATACTGGGGCGGGATGAACTCGGGGAGCCCGTCGGCGGCCATGCGGACTTCCCAGTCGCCGTGGTGGATCAGGCGGTGGTGGAACCCGCAGAGCAGGGTGAGATTCCGCAGGTCAGTGGGTCCGCCGTCTGCCCAGTGCTGGATGTGGTGTGGTGGGCGTGACAGTTCTTCGGCCGCCGATGACAGCCCGGGAACGCGCAACCCCGGTCCCGGATGTTCAACGCCCGGCGCTGGCCGGGGGTGACGAACCGTCGCATCCGCCCGACATCCAGCGGTTCACCGGCCGCGTTGAGAACGACGGGGAGCATGAGGCAGTCGCAGGCGGCCATCCGGGCCTCGCGGGCGGTCATCGTCCCGACGAAGTCCACACACGCGGTGCCGAGACCCGACTTCAGCTCCTCCAGGCCGATGGTGACGTGGACGAGGGTGCGGTAGCCGGAGGTGCCGGGCTGGTCGGGGCAGGCGATCGCGAGGTCGAGCAGGTCGACCCAGGCGTCGCCGAGGCGTTCGGGTCTGGTCCGCAGGTCGGCTTGGCCGAATTCGTCGACCGGGCGTGGTGACGCATACGCCTCCAACGCCGCCGCCGTCCGCGCACCGGCCTCGTCGTCGAGGAGCCCGTTGAGTTTCCAGAACCCGTCTTTGCGGCGTTCCAGAGTGAGTTCCCGGCGGGGCTGTTTGGGTTCGGGTTCTTTCGGCTCGGCGNNCGGCTCGGCGCCGTCGGGGTCGAGCCAGCCGAGTAGGTTCTGTTCGGCTCTGGCCAGTTGCTGTGGCCCGGCGTGCCGGGCCAGCTCGGCCAGGGTCTTCTCCGCGTGCTCCCGGTCCTCTGCTGACGTGTCGAGCGGCAGGCTCGCCAGAAAGTTCAGGATCTGCTGGATTCGTTCGTCCCCGACCGCTCCTTCGGCGGCCGCAGCAGCGGTGGCGGGTGCCGAGGCCGGAAGCTCGGTCCCATCCAAAGCCCGGGTCGGGTTCAGCGCGATCGCGCGATTCACCACCGGCCGCGCTTCGCCGAAGGACAGTCCGGCCACATCGGCGAACCATCTGATGGTCGACCCGTAGCCGTACAAGTCTTTCGCCCCGCGAGACTCGATCTCCGCCAGATACCGCCCCAGCCCGGCAGTGGCGACCCGGATCACCTGCAGGAACTGCTGCACGCCATGAGCAAGCTCC
>NZ_ASJB01000089.1 GCF_000478275.1 Amycolatopsis orientalis DSM 40040 = KCTC 9412 | reverse complement strand
CGCACCGCCAGGAACCACCTGGATCACGAAGCCCATCGAACAGACTTACAGGACACGGCCTAGTCGATGAAGTCGATATCCGGATGCCGTGGCGACTCACCGTCGAACAGGTGCTGGTCCCGGCCGCGCAGGTGCAGGTCGAAGAACGCGCCGATGTAGTCCCGTTGCGCGGCGATGGACCGCCGCGGGTCGACGGTGCCGATGGCCGCCGCGCGCTTCTCCGGGGTCACGCGCGCGCCGAGCTGCGGCACGATCGTCTGCAGGTCGCTGTAGACCATGTGCGTGCTGCCGCCGCGCAGGAGCAGATCCCGTTTCCAGCCCCGCTGCTGGGCCCAGAAATCCGCCCAGCTGCGGTCGAATTCGGGATGCCGGTGCGTGTGATCCTGCGGTTTCCCGTTCTCGTCGGTGCCTTCGGCGCCCATCAGCAGGAACGGCCGGTCCAGGCCGCGTTTCGTGACCTCGCCCGGGACGTAGGCGGTTCCCGCCGGATAGCCGAACGCGGTCGCCATCGCGCCGTCGAGGTTGATCCCCGCGTCGATCCGGCGGTCGTGCACCATGGTCTCGCCCGCGGTGAACCCGCCGTAGGAATGCCCGTAGGCGCCGACCCGGGACAGGTCGAGCGACCGGCCGAGGCCCCAGGGGAGGGCGCGTTTCCCCGCGTCCGGGTTCTGACCCTTGGCGAGCTTCGCGAGCTGGTCGAGGACGAACCGGGTGTCGCCGACCCGGGCGTCGAGCGCCTTCTTCATGAACTCGGGGCCTTCACCCGGGGGCAGCGCCGGTTCCAGCCGCCCGCCGGGGAACTCGACGGCCATGCTCTCGTAGGTGTGCGAGAGCGAGACGACCACGTACCCGCGGCTCGCGAGATCGTCGACGATCGTCGAGTAGGTCTCGCGCGGGGCACCGAAACCGGGGGAGAAGAGCGCCACCGGCTTCGGTGCGCCGAGTGCCACCGGGACGCCGATCTCGGCGCGCCGCTTCGTCGATTGCCAGTCGATGGTGCCCGCCGGGAGACCGAGGTAGTCCTCGCCCGCCAGTACCTGGTCGATGACGGTGCTCATCCCGCGCGTGAGCCACGGAGCCCGCGGCCCGTCGGCGAACGGGTCCGCCGGATAGGTGACGGTGACCATGAGTTCCCGGCGCCGCTCCGGTTTCCACGGATCGGCGCGATCGCCGTCGACGAGATGGAGGTCGGTGGTGCCGACGTCGAAGTGGCCGGTGAGGGCCGGTGCGGTGAGCTCGACCTGATCGGCCGCGGTGGCGGGGGCCGCCGTGGCGAGCCCGCCCGCGAGCGCGAGGCCCGCGATGAGCGCGGAACCCCGCGCCACGTGCGTGTGTCTCGATGACACTGCTGGAATCCTTCCGGAACGGGGCGGCCGGGCGGCCGCCTGGTTCCGACCCTGGCAGCGCCCCGGGACGACGCGCATCACTCTGAAGGTGGAGCGGTGATCACCCGTGCAGGGCACGGTAGGCCGACGCGGCACCCGGATGCAGCGGCACCTTGCCGGTACCGATCAGGGTCCGGACGTCGAGGAACTGGGTTCCGACGGCGGGTGCCGGGACGAGGTCGGCGGCGTGGCCGACCAGCGCGCGCGCCACGGCGGCGGCGACGTCGTCGGGCAGGGAAGGCGCCGCCAGCAACAGGTTCGCGACGCCGATGGTGCGCAGTTCGCCGACACCCCGGTAGGCCTGGGCCGGGACGTGGACCTGGTCGTACACCGGTCCGTAGCCCGCGCGCAGCGCCGGAAGGTGCGCGTCCAGCGGAAGCAGGGTGATCGCGGTGGTCCGGTTCAGCTCGGTCAGCGCGGGCGTGGGGATGCCGCCCGACCAGAGCAGCGCGTCGACCTCGTGTGCCACCAGCGCGTTGATCGCCTCCCCGAGCAGGAGGTTCTTCGCGTTCACCGGGACCTGGGCGCGGGCGAACAGCCGGGTGCTGAACACGGCGACGCCGGACCCGCTCGCGCCCATCGCCACCGGCCGCCCGGCCAGATCGGCGAGCGACCGCACCTTGCCGTCCGCGCGGACCACGAGCTGGTGGTAGTTCTCGTAGACCCGGCCGATGGCCGAGAACGCGATGGGGACGGAGAACGGATCGGCGCCGGTGAAGGCGGATTCGGCGACGTCGCCGAGGACGAGTCCGAGATCGGCCCGCCCGTCCCGCAGCCGTCGCAGGTTCTCGACACTGGCCTCGGTCGCGACGGCCACCGCGCGCAGCCGTGGCTCGGCCCGGTTCAGCTGCTGGGCCAGGAGTTCCGCGAAGGCGAGGTAGAAACCACCGCTCTCGCCCGCGGCGATGACGACGTTCCGTTCGGGGCCCTGGTAGCCCGCCGTCGAACAGCCCGCGAGGGTGGCGAGCCCGGCGAGGAGCGCGGTGCGCCTGGTGACGGTCATGCCGCACCCCCGGCCGCGAGGGGGAGTTCGACGCGGACTTCGAGCCCGTGCGGTTCCGCCTGCCGCAGCTCGAGTTTCCCGCCCCGGGCGAGCACATGCTGGTTCGCGATCGCGAGTCCGAGGCCCGTCCCGCGCGGCGCCCCGTCGCCGCCCGCGCGCCAGAACCGCTCGGTCGCGCGTTCGCGGTCCTCTGTGGACAGTCCGGGTCCGTTGTCGGAGACGATGACCGTGGCGGTCGTGTCCCCGGTCTCGTAGCCGGTGGTGATGGTGGCGCCCTGGCCGGCGTAGTGCACCGCGTTGTCCAGCAGGACGTCCAGGACCTGCGCGAGATCACCCTCCGGGCACCGCACGGTCACCGGCGCGTGGTGGCCCTCCGCGGCCGCGAGGTCGACCCCGGCGGCGTCGGCCGACGGGCGCCACGCGTCGACCCGTTCCGCGAGCACGGAAGGAAGGTCGCAGGGTTCGTCGCCCGCTTCGCCCGCGGCCAGCCGGGTCGCCGCGCTTTCCGCGAGCGCCAGCGCGAGCAGGCCGTCGAGCAGGGACTCCAGGCGTTCGACCTCGGCGACGGTCGCGCGGTAGGTCCGCTGCCCGTCCTCGTCGACCCGCGAGGCCAGCGAGTCGACTCGCAACCGCAAGGCGGCCATGGGATTCCGTAACTGATGCGAGGCGTCCGCGACGAGACGGCGCTGCTGTTCGGACGCCTCGACGACGGCGTCGGACATCCGGTTGAACGAGGTCGCGAGCGAACGCAGTTCCCTCGGCCCCGCCCGGTCGGGGACCTGCGCGCGATGCCCCTCGGTCACCGCCTGCACCCCGTTCTCCAGTTCGTGCAGCGGCCGCACCATCCACCGCGCGAGCAGCACCGCGAGCAGCACGAACAGCGCCGCGACCAGCACCGCGCCCGCGACGATCGCGGCCCAGCGGGTGGCGACGTCGGCCGCCGCCGTCGCCACGGACGCCCGCAGCACGACCACGCCCGCCACTCGCGTCCCGGTGCCGACGGGACGGGCGAAGTAGACCGGGTCGGCGGACCACGGGCTCAGCTGTTCGGGGCCTTTCGCGGGCTGATTGCGAAGGGCCGATTCGACGAGCGAGCGCACCACCGGTTCCGCGGCCGTCATCCCGCCGGTCTCCACCAGCGGCACCCCTCGGGCGTCGACCACCACGACGGCCTCGCCGTATAACGACGAATACCGCGCGGCGTCGGCCGCCAGTGCGGCCGGGTCACCGGCGTCGACGGCCTGCTGGGCGAGGACGACGAACCGGTCGACGTCGGCGTTGCGGGCGATGACCAGCTGCTGGGTCCGCTGCGCCGCGGTCGAGCCGAACAGCGGGACCGCGAACGCGGCGACCACGGTCAGCGCGAGCGTGACGAGGACGACCAGCAGCCGGGCGCGCACCGGTCAGTCCCGGCCGAGGCGGTAGCCGAAACCCCGGATCGTCGTCAGCAGTCCCGGCCTGTCGAGCTTCGCGCGGAGCTGCGTCAAATGCACGTCCAGCGACCGGGAGACGGCGAGGTACGCGTCGCCCCAGACCTCGTCCATCAGCTGCTGGCGGCTCACCGCGGTCCCCGGCCGGGCGGCGAGCACGGCCAGGACGGCGAACTCCTTGGTGGTGAGCCCGATGTCGGTGCCGTCGACGAGCACACGCCGCGCGCCGAGGTCGATCTCGACGTCCTCGACGCGGACCACGCCGTCCTGGGGCGCCGCCGAGACGGCGGCGCGCCGGACGACCGCGTCGATCCTGGCCAGCAGCTCGGCGAGGCGGATCGGTTTGGCCAGGTAGTCGTCGGCGCCGAGCCGCAGCCCGCGCACCACGGAACGCTCGTCCCCGCTCGCGGTGAGCACGAGCACCGGCACGGGGGAGACCTGCCGGACCTTCCTCAGCACGTCGAGCCCGTGCATGTCGGGGAGATTGAGGTCCAGCAGGATCACGTCGGCCTCACGATGGCGGTGCAGCGCGTCGCTGCCCCGGATCACGTGGGAGACGGTGTGGCCGCGCGCCTGCAGCGATTCCGCGAGCGCGTCGGCGACGCCGGCGTCGTCTTCGACGAGCAGCACCCGCACGGCCACACCCTCCCGCCTAGCCTTCGCGGCCGGACACCAGCTCGGACTCGGGCCGCGGCTTCTTCTCCAGCTCCGAGGTCTTCGAGGTTTCCCGCATTGTGCCGTACACGATCAGCGACACCAGGACACAGCCCGCGACGTAGAAGAAGAACACCGATTCGTGGCCCGCGCCCTTCAGCGCCTGCGCGATGAGTTCGGCGGTGCCGCCGAAGATCGCCACGGTGAGCGCGTAGGGGAGGCCGACGCCGATCGCGCGGATCTTCGTCGGGAACAGCTCGGCCTTCACGATCGCGTTGATCGAGGTGTACCCGGTGACGATGACGAGTCCGGCCAGCATCAGCAGGAACGCGAGTACCGGCTCCTTGGTCCCGCCCATCAGCGTCATGATCGGGACGGTCAGCAGCGTGCCCGCGATCCCGAAGAACATCAGCAGCGGTCGGCGGCCGATGCGGTCGGAGAGCTTGCCCGCGAACGGCTGCAGGATCGCTGCGACGAGGATCGCGCAGAACAGGATCAGCGTGACCGTCCGGCGCGGGATGCCCGCGGTGTTCTCCATGAACTTCTGGCTGTAGGTGGCGAAGGTGTAGAACGACACCGTGCCGCCGAGGGTGAGGCCGACGACGAGCGCGATCTCCTTGGGGTACTTGATCAGCGCGCGCAGGGTGCCCTTGTCGCCCGCCTCCTTGCCGGTACCGGTCGCCTTGGTCTCCTCGAAGCTGGCCGACTCGTCCATCCCACGGCGCAGGACCATCACCACGACCGCGGCGAGCGCGCCGACGACGAAGGCGATCCGCCAGCCCCACGAGGTCAGCTGCTGCTCGGTGAGGATGGCCTGCAGCAGCAGCTGGAGGCCGAGCGCCAGCAACTGGCCGCCGTACAGCGTCACGTACTGGAAGCTGGAGTAGAACCCGCGTTTGCCGGGAGTGGCCACTTCGGACAGATAGGTCGCGGAGGTCGAGTACTCGCCGCCGACCGACAGCCCCTGGATGAGCCGGGCCACCAGCAGCAGGATCGGCGCGGCGATCCCGATGGTGGCGTAGGTCGGGGTCAGCGCGATCATCAGCGACCCGGCCGCCATCAACGTGACGGAAAGCACGAGTGCGCTTCGTCGCCCGAACCGGTCGGCGAACCGGCCGAGCATCCAGCCGCCGAGCGGCCGCATGAGGAAGCCGACGGCGAACACCGCCGCCGTGCCGAGGAAGGCCGCCGTCGTGTCCTTGGTGGGGAAGAAGGACTTGGCGAAGTACGTGGTGAAGGCGGCGTAGGCGTACCAGTCGTACCACTCGACCAGGTTGCCGATCGAGCCGCGCAGCACGTTGCCGACGACTCGCCTCTCGCTTACGGGCGGCGACGATTCGCCGATCCGGGTTGTCATCTTTGACCTCCTGTGTTCCGGCTCACGGTGAACAATCCGTGACGACCGGGCAAGGTTTCGGCCCGGTTCCTAACATCCGCTTAGGACGGTCGCGGTTACCCGGAGGTAGGGGTGGCGCGGCTCCGGCCGGTCCCGGGTGAGCCGATAACCTCAGTGCGTCAGCGGGACATGGACGAGGCGAGGAGAGCTCTGTGGGACGGTCGGTACTGGTCACCGGCGGCAACCGCGGCATCGGTTTGGCGATCGCGAAGGACCTCGCGGCGCAGGGACACAAGGTGGCGATCACGCACCGCGGTTCCGGCGCGCCCGAAGGCCTCTTCGGGGTGCAGGCCGACGTCACCGACGCCGAGCAGATCGACGCCGCCTTCACGCTCGTCGAAGAGCACCAGGGCCCGGTGGAGGTCCTCGTCGCGAACGCCGGGATGACCGATGACACCCTGCTCATGCGCATGAGCGAGGACCAGTTCACCCGCGTCGTGGACGCCAACCTCACCGGCGCCTACCGGGTCGCCAAGCGCGCCTCCCGCGGCATGCTGCGCGGCAAGTGGGGCCGCTTCATCTTCATCTCGTCCGTCGTCGGCCTCACCGGTTCCGCCGGCCAGGTCAACTACGCGGCGAGCAAGGCCGGTCTCGTCGGCCTCGCCCGGTCGCTCGCCCGGGAGCTGGGCTCGCGCAACATCACCTCGAACGTCATCGCGCCGGGTTTCGTCGCCACGGACATGACCGACGAACTCGGCGAGGACCGCAAGAAGCAGATCCTCGCCCAGGTTCCCTCCGGCCGGTACGCCGAGCCGTCGGAGATCGCCGCCGCCGTCCGGTACCTCGCCTCCGAAGAGGCCGGATACGTCAACGGCGCGGTGCTGCCGGTCGACGGCGGCCTCGGCATGGGCCACTGACGTCCCCCGTTTTCCCGTACTGATCACCCACTCCGGACTGGAGGTCCCGTGCCAGGACTGCTCGAAGGCAAGCGCCTGCTGATCACCGGCGTCATCACCGACGCCTCGCTCGCGTTCCACGCGGCCAAGATCGCGCAGCAGGAGGGCGCGAAGGTCGTGCTCACCGGCTTCGGCAGGCTGTCGCTCGTCGAGCGCATCGCCAAGCGTCTCCCCGAGGAGGCGCCGGTGCTGGAGCTGGACGTCACCAACCAGGAGCACCTCGACTCGCTCGCCGACCGCGTCCGTGAGCACGTCGACGGTCTCGACGGCGTGCTGCACTCGATCGGGTTCGCCCCGCAGTCCTGTCTCGGCGCGCCGTTCCTGGACGCCCCCAGCGAGGACGTGAAGGTGGCCGTCGACGTCTCGGCGTACTCCTTCAAGTCCCTCGCCGTGGCGACGCTGCCGCTGCTCTCGCGCGGTGCGTCGATCGTCGGCATGGACTTCGACGCGCGCGTCGCGTGGCCCGCCTACAACTGGATGGGCGTGGCGAAGGCGGCGCTGGAGTCGGTCAACCGGTACCTGGCCCGCGACCTGGGCCCGCAGGGCATCCGGGTCAACCTGGTCAGCGCCGGCCCGATGAAGACGATGGCCGCGAAGTCGATCCCGGGCTTCGCCGACCTGGAGAACGGCTGGGGCGACCGGGCCCCGCTCGGCTGGGACAGCTCCGACCCGGACCCGACGGCGAAGTCCGTCTGCGCCGTGCTCTCGGACTGGCTGCCCGCCACCACCGGCTCGATGATCATGGTCGACGGCGGTCTGCACGCCACCGGCTTCTGAGCCCTTCATCAACGCGGGGTTCGCACCCGGTCGCACAGCTTGATCGACACAGGATCAAGGACATGCCCGGAACCCGGCGCGCCCCGAGTGTGGAGGATTTGGGACGTTCACCGTCCCAAATCCTCCACGCCCGAACCTTGCAGGCACCAGTGATGTCGCATCCGGACCATCAAGAGCGGCGCTGACCAGCAACTCTGCGACTTTGCCGGGACCCTGACTTTCAACGTAGGGAAGGGGGCCTTCATGTTCTCCCTTGACCGCAGCCTCGAAAGACACAGCCCCCATCAGGGTGAGCGTGCTGGAAGTCCGTGAAGGCCTACGGCTGACCAGGGTTTGGGGTGAGGTTCGGACGCTGCCGCGATGAGATGTCTCATGCGCCTCGCCAGGGACGATCAGCGTCTCAAGTGTGGCGCTCGCGACCCTGTCGCGGCTGACTCCCGTCACCGAGACCAGAACGTCGCCGCGAAGCCCTCACTTGTGTCCCTTGTGGACAATAGGAGCGGCCGCCGCCGTCCCTTTCACGGGAGCAGGGCCTGTGCCACGTGCCAGGAGTCCTCGAGCAGCAGGTACTTGGTGATCAGGCCGTCGTCGTTCACCTCGAACTGGATGGTGAAGGCCGTCTCGATCACCTTGCCGGTACTGCGGATGGTCGAGCGCAGACGGCCGATCGCGACCGCGTGCGGCCCGTCGACGAGGACGCGTTCGACGTCGAACCGGTCCTTGATGAGGCCCTTGTCGAGCAGGTCGTAGAACTCGCGGATCTCCGCCGGGTTCCGGCGCGGGCCGATCCAGGGCACGAGGTCCGTCGCGCCGGGGATGTCCCACGCGACGTCTTCGGCGAAGAGTTCCGAGGCGCCGTCAGTGTCCCCTGTGGACATTCGGCGGAAGAACTCGGTGAGGGTGGCTTCGGTGCGTTCGGACATGTTTCTCCTTAAAGGGTAACGGTTTCGCGGAGCGGGCGGCGGTCGTCGGTGCGCTGGACACCGGCGGCGAGGGTGAGGGCGAGGATCGTGGCGACGCCGAGTCCGGCGCTCACCCACGCGACGCTCGGATAGCCGAGACCGGCGTCGATCGACTCGCCGCCTAGCCAGGGGCCGACGGTGTTGCCGACGTTGAACGCGGCCGTCGTACTGGCGCCGACGAGGGTCGGTGCGGTGCCCGCCACCGCGAACGCGCGGACGTTCAGTGCGGGGTTGACGCCGAATCCGGCGACGCCGAACAGGAACACGGCGAAGATCGCGAGCGGGGTTTCCGGACCGGAGACGGCGAGCAGGACCAGCGCGAGCAACGCGAGGGCCAGGCCGCCGTACAGGGTGGCGAACGGCCTCGCGTCGGCCAGCCGCCCGCCGACGGTGATCCCGAGCAGCGCGCCGAGCCCGAACAGGGACAGCACGCCCGGCACCCAGCTCTCCGGGAGTCCGCTGATCTCGGTCAGCAGCGGCGCCAGGTAGCTGAAGGTCGCGAAGATCATCGCCTGCGCGAGAGCGATCACGCCGAGCGCCAGCCAGAACCGGCCGCCGCGGTAGAGCCGCAGTTCGGCCGCGACGTCGGGCTTCTCCTCACCCTTCTGCGTTTCCGGGACCAGGGCGAAGACCCCGATGAGCGCGATGACGGTCAGCGCGGTGACGGCCCAGAACGCGGCCCGCCAGCCCGCGTGCTGGCCGAGGAAGGTGCCCGCCGGGACACCGGCGATGTTCGCGACGGTGAGCCCGCCGACCAGGATGGCCAGCGCGCGGCCACGGCGTTCCACCGGGACCAGCGCGACCGCGGTGGCCGCCGCGACGGCCCAGAACCCGGCACAGGCGACGGCGCTGACGACGCGTGTCGCGAACAGCAGCGCGTATCCCGTCCCGAGCGCGCCGACGACGTGGGAGAGCCCGAAGATGACCAGCAGTCCCATCAGGGTGGCTCGCCTCGGCACGCGCAGGGTGGCTATCGCCAGCAGGGGAGCGCCGACGACCATGCCGATCGCGAAGGCGGAGATGAGCAGGCCCGCTTCCGGGATGCCGACGCCGAGGTCGGCCGCCATCCCCGGCAGCAGGCCGGTGATCATGAACTCGGACGTACCGAGCGCGAACACGCTCAGTCCGAGCACGCACACTGCCAAAGGCACGGGATCTTCCTCCAGTTTTGTATTGATCAGTCCAAAATGTGGGCAGCGTCGCCCACGGGCGGATTCCGGCTTACTTGGCGGCTATCGCGTCCACCGCGATGCTCGCGACGGCCTCCATCGCCGCCCGGTTCGCGCCCCGCCGGGACATCAGCCGGAGTCCGGCGACGGTGCTGTGCGCGAATTCGGCGATGTCGGCGGGTTCGCGGGCGTCGTCGATCGTCCCGTCGAGCTGCCCTTCCCTGGCGCAGGCCGCGAGCAGGGTGAGATGACGCGCGGTGTCGGCGTCGATCCGTGCCTTGATCTCGGCGTCGCGGTCGCCGAACTCGGCCACCGTGTTGACCACGAGGCAGCCGCGGCCGTGGGTCGCGACCTCCTCGTCGATGGTGAACGAGAACAGGGCGCGGAAACGCTCGATGCCCGCCCCGGCCTCCTCCAGCAACGCCGTCCTGGAGACGATGCCGCGTTCGGCGTAGTGGTCGAGCGCGCGCATGAACAGTTCGTGCTTGCTGGTGAAGGTGTTGTAGATGCTGCTGCGGCCCAGGCCGGTGGCTTCGCAGAGGGCCTGGGTCGACGTGCCCTCGTAGCCGCGCGCCCAGAACGCGTCCATGGCGCGCCCGATCGCGGCGCGCTCGTCGAATTCCTTCGGCCTGGCCATGGAAACGACCGTACCAGGTTTTGGATCGACCGGTTCAAAACGGGCCGGGTCAGCGTGCGGGGCGCCACAACGGCAAGATGACAGGGTGGGTTACGACGCGCTGCTTTGGCTTTCGTTCGGTGGTCCCGAGGGACCCGACGAGGTGATGCCGTTCCTGGAGAACGTCACGCGGGGGCGGGGGGTCCCGCGGGAACGGCTGCTCGAGGTCGCCGAGCATTACCAGCACTTCGGCGGGGTCTCGCCGATCAACCGCCTGAACCGGGACGCGATCTCCGCGGTGGAGAAGCAGCTCGCGAAGGCGGGGATCGACCTGCCCGTCCACTTCGGCAACCGCAACTGGCGGCCGATGGTCGAGGACACGCTGGCGGAGATCACCGAGGCGGGCGCGCGGCGCGTCCTGGTCTTCCCCACGAGCGCGTACGGCGGTTACTCCGCCTGTCGTCAGTACGACGAGGACATCGAGCGTGCCCGCGCCGCGGTCGGCGTCGGCGCGCCGGAACTGGTCAAGCTGCGGCAGTTCTTCGACCACCCGCTGTTCGTCGGCGCCGTCGCCGACGCGGTCCGCGCCGCGCACGCCGAACTCGGGAACGCGCCCGGCACGAGGACGGTCTTCTGCGCCCACTCCGTGCCCGAATCCGCCGACGCCGCCTCCGGTCCGCCCTCGGAAGGCGGCCACCGCTACTCGCGTCAGATCGCCGAGGCCGCCCGCCTCGTCGCGGCCGAAGCGGGGATCGAGACCTACGACGTCGTCTGGCAGTCGCGTTCCGGGCCGCCGCAGGTGCCGTGGCTGGAGCCGGACATCGTCGACCACATCGACGCACTGCACGCGGACGGCGTCACGTCGGTGGTCGTCTGCCCGGTGGGCTTCGTCTCAGACCACCTCGAGGTCATCTGGGACCTCGACAATGAGGCCGCCGAGCGCGCCGCCGAACACGGCATGGGGTTCGCACGGGCCGCCACTCCGGACACCGACCCGCGCTTCGCGGAGCTCGTCGTCGAGCTGGTCCGTGAGCACACGGAAGGATTGCCCGCGCGGAAGCTGTCACCGTTCCCGGCGGCCGGATGCACGGTGAACGGCGCTCCTTGCGCTGTCGGGTGCTGCGAGCCCGCGAAGAGGCCCGCGCGTCCTTAACACCCCTCGGCCTCGTGAGTGGTAATGACGGTTAGAACCGTCATTACCACTCACGAGCGGGATCAGTCGTAGAAACCCATGTCCCTGGACCTGACCTTCAGGTGTTTCGTCGAGGTCAGTGTCCCGCCGTAGTGGTAGCAGCGGATGCCGGTGTCCACCAGTTCGTCGTCGACGCCCAGCCTGACGGTCGTCACTTCCGGCATCTTGTCGCAGCGCAGGACGTCGTCGGCGTCGAGCGGGTCGCCGTTCTGGAAAGCCATGATCGATTCGTGGAACTCCCGGTGCACCTGTTCCCGGACGAGGAACCGGGCCTTCGCGGTGATTTCCTGCTTGTAGGTGTCCAGAGCCAGGCCAGGGGAGTAGTCGTAGATCCGTGCGTCGATCTGGACGGTCTGGTCCTTGAAGTGGGCGGAGCAGCTCAGAAAACCGCCGGAGAACTCCCCGCACTGGAGGGTGAGGCCGGGATCCGGTCCGCCGATCATCTCCTCCGCTCGCCCTTCGATGTCGTAGCGGACCTTGGCCGCGAGCTCGCGCGGGGGCTTCTCCCGTGCGGCCGCCGAGGTCGGTACGGGACTGGGGACGGGTTCCGTGGTGGCCTCGTCGTAGCGCGGCCCGCACGCGCTGAGCAGGGCGATCGACGCGACGGCGAGGATCGGAGCGGTGCGACGGGGCTTTCGGATGGTCATCAGACTGTGATCCTCGACAGGTGCAGGTCGATGAGGCCGATGGCCTCTTCGCCGGACTGGTAGCCCAGCAGCACCGCGTCTCCCAGGCCGGCCACCAGTGCCAGCAGGAGGGTGGCCTCGGTGGCCGGATCGACGGTGGGCACGAGATCGCCGTCGTCGCGGGCGGCGGCCAGTATCGCCGCCACCGCGTCGCGGAGCGCGCCGTGGCCGGTCCGGAAGTGGCCGGCGATCTCGGGATCCTTGAGCGCGCGCATCAGGAAGGCGTTGGCGACCAGTGCGTCGTCCCTGGCGTCTTCGTCCAGGGGGAGCAGAGCGACGAGCAGATCCCGGACACCGGGCTTCTCGCCGGGAAGGCCGGCGGCGATGCGGTCTTCGAGCCCGCCCCGCAAGGTGGTCGCCGCGTAGCGCAGCATCTCGTCCCTCGACGCGAAGTAGTGCTGGACGAACCCTTTCGAGATACCGGCTTCGGCGGCGACCTCGTTCAGGCTGACGCCTTCGAGCCCCCGGTCGGCCGCGATGCGGCGGACGGCCGCGGCGATCTGCCCCCGCCGGTGCTCGTGGTCGACTCGTTTGGGCACTCGCCGCTCCTTTAACAGTCCGATCGGATTGCCAACGTTTCACCAACTGGTTACAATCCGATCGTACCGTAAAAGAGGGAGGACATATGAAGGTGGGCGGTTTCGCTTCGCCGGAGGCGCGGGCCGAGTACGAGGTCGTCTACGCGCGGGGATTGGCGGCTTTGCCCCCACCGGCGGGGATCCACGACATCCAGACGGCGTTCGGGGTGGCGCGCGTGTACCGGTTCGGGCGGCCGGGCGGAACACCGATCGTGCTGTTGCCCGGTCGCGCGGGGACCGCGGTGATGTGGGAACCCAACCTCTCCGCCCTGCTGCGGCACGGGGAGGTCTACGCGCTGGACCTCATCGGCGAGCCCGGACGCAGTCGGCAGACGGCCCCGATCCGCGACGGCGAGGATCAGGCCGCGTGGCTGAGCACGGTGCTCGCGGAACTCGAGCTGCCGGCCGTCCACCTGGTGGGGTACTCGTTCGGTGGCTGGCTCGCGGCCAACCTCGCCGCGCGGGCGCCGGAGCGGCTCACGTCGCTCACCCTGATCGATCCGGTGCTGACGTTCGGCGGCTTGACCGCGGGACTGGTCCTCCGTGCCACGCTCACCGCGGTCCCCGTCGTCAACCGCTGGGCCCGCCCGTCGTTCCTCCGCTGGATCTCCGGCGGCGCGGAGGTCGACACCACCGACCCCGTCGCGCGGGTGATCGACGAGGGCATCCGGACCTTCCGTATCGCGCTGCCCGCGCCCAGGCTGATCACCGACGCGCAGTTGCGTTCGCTGCGGATGCCGGTGCTGGCCCTGGTGGCCGGGCGCAGCGTCATCCACCGGCCGGACCGCGCCGCCGCCCGCGCCCGCGCGCTGCTGCCGCGGGGGCAGGTCGAACTGTGGCCGTCGGCGACCCATGCCATCGCGGGCGAAGCGGCGGCCGAGGTCAACGCGCGGATCTTGTCCTTCCTGGCCGACTGCGACGCGGCGGGGAAGACACGATCATGACCGCGCGCGGGAGGAACCCGGCCCTCGCCTTGCTGCTCTGGGACGTCGCGGTGCCACTGGCCGCCTACTACGGGCTCCGGCTCGCCGGACAGAGCGAGCAGGTCTCGTTGCTGGCCGGAGCGGTGCTGGCCGCCGTCCGGATAGCGTGGGTCGCCGTCCGCGACAGGTGCTTCGACGGCTTCGCCGCGTTGCTGGCAGGCGTGCTCGGGGTCGGTCTCGTGTTGTCGCTGGTCACCGGCGACGCGAAGTTCTTGCTGCTGAAGGAATCCTTCGGCACCGCGACCGCGGCGATCGTGCTGCTGCTGAGCTGCTTCGGCCGCACCCCCATGGTGCTCGTCGCCGTGCGCGCCGGCTCCAGCGCGGCCAAACGCGCCGAACTCGATCGGCTCACCGGCGAGATCCCCGCGCTCCGCCGGGCTTTCACCCGGATGTCGGCGGTCTGGGGAGTGGCCCTGCTCCTGGAAGCCGCGGTCCGGGTGCCGCTGGTCTACACCTTGCCCGCCGACGTGATGAACGGGCTCAGCGTGGTCCTCTTGCTGGCCGTGATCGGCGGGCTGTCCCTGTGGTCCGTCCGGTACGCCGGAAAGATCCAGGAACGGCACGCCGTCGCCGTGTGAACCGCAGGCGCTAGGGGTGCCGGTCCGCCTGGTCCGCGAACACCCGCACCGCTTCGTTGATCGCCGCGTACCGCGCGTTCCGGATCGCTTCGGCCAGCGGCCGCAACGCTTCCGCCCGCCGAAGCGCGGCCGAGGCGGAGAGCGCGCCACCCGGATCGTCGGATTCGGCGATCGCGAGGATGGCCGCGATCTCCTCGGAGCGCTGCAGCACCCGCAGTGACCGCCCGGGCATCCCGGCGGGCCAGGGCGCGTCGGTGGCCGACCGCAGGCGCGCCGAAAGTTCCGCCCGCACACCCGGCCGGTCGCTGGCGACGTCGAGCGTCTGCAGCGCGCCGGCACTCGCGCGGATCGCGTCGGTCAGGCCGTGCTCGGCCTCACCCAGCGGCCGGTACTCCAGGACACCCGGCATCGGCACCGAATACACGGTCCACCGCATCAGCCCTTCGGCGATCGTCTCCGGAACCAGGCCGTAGCCGAAATCCGGCAACACCACGGCCTCGCCCGCCCGCAGCGCGGCCTCGGTGAACGGACCACCGCCCCCGAGCCCGCGGACATCACCGGGCACCGGCATCAGCAACTGCATGCTCTTCGCGCCCTGCGCCCGCAACGCGAGAAGCAGCTGGACCGGGGTCGCCGCACGATTGAACGCCAGCGGCAGATCGAACGCCTCGGCGGCCGCGGCGTCGGCGGCGACGACGTCGTGGGCTTCGCCCCAGACCTGAAGGGCGTCAAGGACGTCGTCGGAGGCGGCGGCTCCGTTCAGCCACGCCGAAGACCAGACCGCGAGGGTCGCACTAGGACGGCACACTGGGTTGATTTTAGTCGTGCGCCGCCCGAAACCGTGCGCAGGGCGCGGATCGGAAGCAAAGTCACGCGGGGCGCGCACCCAGCGGGACACGGGCCGAGATCCCGGTGCCACCGCCCGGTTCGGACTCGATCCGCAGCGTTCCCGACAGGCTTTCGATCCGCTGGCGCATCGCGGTCAGCCCGAAGCCGCCCCCGGTGGTGTCACCGCGCGGATCCAGCGGATCGAACCCCCGGCCGTCGTCCCGGACGTCCACGGCCACCTCGCCGTCCAGGTAGGACAACGTCACCCCGGCGCGGGTCGCGCGGGCATGGCTGGCGACGTTCGCCAGCGCCTCCTGCGCGGTCCGCAGCAACGCGATCTCGGTCTCGGGGGACAGCGGCACGACGGTTCCGGTGGTGGTGACCCGCACCGCGACGCCGTGCAGCGCCGACCACCGGTCCGCGACGCCTTCGAGCGCTTCGCTCAGCCGCGAAGTCCGCAAGGGTTCGGGCCGCAGCGCGTGCACCGAACGCCGGGCCTCGGTCAGGCTTTCCCGCGCCAGCGCCGTCGCCGCGGTGGTGCGCCGTCGCCACGAATCCGGGTCGTGCTCGGCCGCCTGCAACTGCGTGATGATCCCGGTGAGCCCCTGCGCGAGGGTGTCGTGGATTTCGCGGGCCATCCGTTCGCGTTCGTCGTGCACGGCGGTGTCGCGCGCACTGGTGAGGAGCCGGTCGTGGAGGGCGGCGTTCTCGGCGAGGCTCGCCTCCAGCCGCCGGTTCGCTTCGGCCAGCTCCCGCAACGTCTTCTCCCGTTCCCGGGTCCGTTCGCCGCTGCGCCAGGCGAACCAGGCGAAACCGCACATCGGACCGGCGTTGACGGCGAGCACGGCCAGGTACGCCAGCACCCCGGCGAACGTGGACTTCTCCACGCCGTAGGCCTGGGCGGTCCCGGCCACCACCGCCACCGCGGCGACGCCGGGAAGGACCCACGGCCACGGCAAGAGCCGGAACGCGTAGACGTAGAGGGCGGGGGTGAAGCAGCCGAACCACGGCGCGTCGAGTACGAGGACCAGCGTGATGGCCGTCAGCACCCCCAGGAAGACGGACATCGCCGGCACGCTTTCCCACCAGGCGGGCGGCAGGGCGAACAACCCCAGCATCCATCCGGCGGCGAGCCCGCAGAGGACGAGTTCCGGCCATCGCGCTCCGCCGGTCACCAGGCTGAAACCGGCCAGGACCGCCAGGAGCGCGAAGGGCAGCGAGGTCACCACCGGACCCCGCAGCTGCTCCGGAACTCTCATTCACACCCCCGCTGTACGCCCACTCGCGAACAACGATCGCAGATGACCGCCGTTGGCGATCACCGCGACACCGATCAGGACGAGACCGCAGAGCCCCTGCTCGATCCGCATCCACGTGGGCAGGAAGCCGGGCAGCGAGATCAGCACCGCGATCGCGACCACCATGGCCGCCGAGGCGATCCGCAACCGCAGGTACGCACCGCGCCGTCCGCGAGCGGCGCCGAGGACGAACACGAACAGCACCACCGAGGCGATGAGCACGCCCTCGCCGCGGACCCAGACGACGTCGGTCACGAGGTCCGGCCGGTCGCGCCAGAGATACGCGACGACGAGGGCGAGCACGCTGAGGCCGATGTAGCAGCCGACGAGCGCCTTCATCCGCAGGAAGGCCGTGCGGCTGCGAGGGTGGTCGAGATCGTCCTGGGGCACCGGAGGTTTACGCGTTTTGGGCATGGACCCAGCCTCGCGCGCGGGCACCCGGTCCCACATCGGCCGATCTCTGGAGACCGCCATCCACCGATCGGTTGATCCTCGGGCTGGAGTTGCTTCACGTCGACAGGGCCCACGATCGCGACGTAGCGTCGAACAGGTGAACGCTGTTCCCGCACATCTGCCCCGGACCGCCGGGGACCTCCGCGCGGCAGGCATGCTGCCGCGCTCGATCAAAAAAGAACTGCACGACAACCTGCTCGCCAAGCTCCGTGCCGGGGAAGACCCCTGGCCGGGGATCGTCGGCTTCTCCCGTACCGTCCTGCCGCAGCTGGAACGCGCGCTGCTCGCCGGCCACGACGTCGTCCTGCTCGGCGAACGCGGCCAGGGCAAGACCAGGCTGCTGCGGACCCTCGCCGGACTGCTCGACGAATGGACGCCCGTCATCGAGGGCGCCGAACTGGGCGAGCACCCGCTCGACCCGATCACCCCGGAATCCCGCCGCCGCGCCGCCGAACTCGGCGACGACCTGCCGGTGACCTGGCGCCACCGCGACGAGCGCTACACGGAGAAACTGGCCACACCGGACACTTCGGTCGGTGACCTGATCGGCGACGTCGACCCGGTGAAGGTCGCCGAGGGCCGCAGCCTCGGCGATCCCGAGACCATCCACTTCGGACTCGTCCCGCGCGCCCACCGCGGCATCGTGGCGATCAACGAACTGCCCGACCTCGCCGAGCGCATCCAGGTCGCGCTGCTGAACGTGATGGAGGAACGCGACATCCAGGTGCGCGGGTACACCCTGCGCCTGCCGCTGGACGTGCTGCTGGTGTCGACGGCCAACCCGGAGGACTACACCAACCGCGGCCGCATCATCACCCCGCTCAAGGACCGGTTCGGCGCGGAGATCCGGACGCACTACCCGCTCGACGTCGACGCGGAGATCGCCGTCGTGAAGCAGGAGGCGGACCTGGTCGCCGAGGTCGGCGAGCCGCTGCTGGAGGTGCTCGCCCGGTTCGTCCGGAACCTGCGCGAATCGCCGGTCATCGACCAGCGTTCCGGCGTCTCGGCGCGGTTCGCCGTCGCGGCGGCGGAAACCGTGGGCGCGGCGGCGCTGCGCCGCTCCGCGCTGACCGGCGAGGACCCCGCCGTGGCGCGCCCGGTCGACCTCGAAGCGGTGCCCGCCGTCCTGCGCGGCAAACTCGAATTCGAGCCGGGGGAGGAGGGGCGCGAAAACGAGCACCTCGTGCACCTGCTGCGCCGGGCGGTCGCCGAGACGGCCCGTTCGCGGTTCGCCGGACTGGACCTCCTGCCGCTGGCCGACGCCGTCGAGGACGGCCATCTGGTGACGACCGGGGAACGCGTGCCGGGTAAGGACGTGCTCGCCGCGCTGCCGGAACTGCCGGTGCTCCACGACGTCGCCGCCCGCGCCGGGGTCGGCCCCGGCGAACCGGCGGGCCGGATCGCCGCCGCGGTCGAACTGGCACTGGAATCCCTGTTCCTGTCGAGGAAACTCGCCAAGGACTCCGACGACTCGACGACCGTCTACGGCCGATGAACTCACCGCCGACGTACTCTTTCCCGCGGAGGCGGCGATGACACAGCCGGAAGGCTATTCGTACGGGCCGTGGCACGACGGCCCGGATCCGCTGGCGCCGCCCGCCGATCTGCGGGACGCGCTCGACGAGATCGGCCGCGACGTGATGGCGGGGGCCTCGCCCCGGTCGGCGCTGGAGGAACTGCTGAGGCGCGGGACCCCGCGCACCGCCGGGCTGGACGAGCTGACCAGGCGGCTGTGGCAGCGCCGGTCGGAGATCCAGCGCCGCCACCGGCTGGACGGCACCCTCCAAGAGGTCCAGCGGCTGCTCGACGAGGCGCTGGAGGCCGAGCGGCGTGACCTGTTCCCCGACCCGGACGACGACGCCCGGTTCCGCGAAGCACAACTGGACGCGCTGCCGCCGGGGACGGCCGCGGCCGTCCGTGAACTCGCCGAGTACGACTGGCGATCGCGGCAGGGCCGGGAGAACTACGAGAAGATCCGCGATCTGCTCGGCCGTGAGCTGCTGGATTCCCGTTTCGAAGGGATGAAGGAGGCGATGCGGAACGCCGGTCCGGAGGACGTCGAGCGGGTCAACCGGATGCTCGCCGACCTCAACGACCTCCTGGCCGCGCACGCGCAGGGCCGTGAGGACGTGACCGAGCGGTTCGCCGGGTTCATGCGCGAACACGGGGAGTTCTTCCCGGAGAACCCGAAGAACGTCGAGGAGTTGATCGACGTCCTCGCCGCCAGGGCCGCGGCCGCGCAGCGGATGCTCAACTCGATGACCCCCGAGCAGCGCGCCGAACTGGCCGAGCTGGCCCAGCAGGCGTTCGGGGACCCGCGGCTCGCGCAGCAGCTGTCTACTTTGGACTCGCAGCTGCGGGCGCTGCGGCCCGGTGAGGACTGGACGTCCTCGGAACGCTTCCGCGGCAACGATCCGCTCGGTCTCGGCGAGGGCGCGAGGGCGATGTCCGACCTCGCCGAACTGGACGCGCTGGCCGAGCAGCTGGGCCAGTCCTATCCGGGGGCGCGGCTGGAGGACATCGACATCGAGGCGCTCCAGCGTCAGCTCGGCCCGGACGCGGGCGTCGATGCCCGCCGGCTGTCCGAACTGGAACGTGAACTGCGGCGGCAGGGTCTGTTCGAACGGGCCCCCGACGGCTCACTCCGGTTGTCTCCCAAGGCTTTGCGTCGCCTCGGGGAAACCGCGCTCGCTGACGTCGTGAACGCGTTGCGCGGCAAGGCGGGCAGCCGGGAGACCGAATCGGCCGGTGCCGCGGGCGAGCCGACCGGCGCGACCAGGCCGTGGCGGTTCGGGGACATGCAGCCCTGGGACGTCTCCAGGACGGTCCGCAACTCCGTCCTGCGCTCGGTTTCGGTGGGCGGGCGGTCCGTCCGGATGGACGTCTCCGACGTCGAGGTGATCGAGACCGAGCACCGGTCGCGCGCGGCGGTGGCCCTGCTGGTCGACACGTCGTGGTCGATGGTGCAGGAAGGCCGCTGGCTGCCGATGAAGCGGACGGCGCTCGCGCTGCACCAGCTGATCAGCACGCGGTTCCGTAACGACGCCCTGCAGCTGATCACCTTCGGCCGTCACGCGACGGCGGTCGAACTGGCCGAACTGGTCGGCCTGGAGGGCGCCTGGGAACAGGGCACCAACGCCCACCACGCCCTGCTCCTGGCCGGACGCCATTTGCGGCGGCATCCCGACGCGCAGCCGGTGATCCTGATGGTCACCGACGGTGAGCCGACAGCGCATCTGGAACCCGACGGCACGGCGGAGTTCGACTATCCGCCCCAGCCGAGGACGTTGCTCAAGACGCTGTCCGAAGTGGACCGGATGGCGAAGCTGGGCGCGTCGGTGACGGTGTTCCGGCTCGGGGACGACCCGCGCCTGACGGCGTTCGTCGACCTCATCGCCCGCCGTTCGGGCGGCCGGGTGGTGGCACCCGACCTCGACGGGCTCGGCGCCGCCGTGGTCGGCGACTACCTGCGCACCAGGAAACGGTAGGTCAGCGGCCGATCCCGTTCCGGCCGGGCGGCGGGGCCACCTACGCTGGACCGATGGGGTATCCGGTGGGGAAGGTCGCGGCGTGGTCCGGGGTCACCGTGCGCACGCTGCACCACTACGACGAGATCGGCCTGCTCTCCCCGAGCGGCCGGACTTCCGCGGGCTATCGCAGCTACAGCGACGAAGACCTCGATCGCCTGCAGCGCGTCCTGTTCTACCGCGAACTCGGCTTCGGCCTGGAGACGATCGCGAAGGTCGTCGACGATCCGGGCCTGGACGCGCTGGAGCATCTGCGGCGGCAGCGGACGCTGCTGCTGGAGCGGATCGGTGAGCTGAGCCGGATGGTCGAGTCCGTCGAACGGGTGATCAAGGCGAAGCAGGTCGGCGGCGCGCTGACGCCGGAGGAGAAGTTCGAGGTCTTCGGCGAGTTCCGTGAACCGGAGGGGTACGCGGAGGAGGCGGTCCGGCGGTGGGGCGAGACCCCGCAGTGGCAGGCGGCGGCGATGCCACTGTCCAAGGAGGAATGGAGCGAGGCGGAGAAGGCCCGTGAAGACTGGGTCCGGCGGCTGCTCGACGTCGTCGACTCCGGCGCGCCCGCCGACAGTGCCGCGGCGATGGACCTCGCCGAGGAACACCGGCGGATGCTGGCCGCGTTCATGGGGGACTGCGACCACGGCCTGCACCGCGAGATCGCCGGGATGTACGCGACCGAACCGGTCCAGCTCGGCTTCCTGGTGCGCGAACCGGACCAGCGGCCGGGCCTCGGCGAGTACATCCGGGACGCCGTCCACGCCAACGCCGACCGGGCCCGCGGGTAGGGGATCCGGTTACTCCGGCCGTGTCCGCCTCCCACCGGGCGGGAACGGCGCGGCGGCTCCGCTTACAGTCGAGGTATGCAGACTTGGTCATCGGTCGACGTGCCCCGTATCCCCGGCACCCCCCGTCCGCTGCGGCTCCACGACACCGCGACGGGGCAGATCCGCCCCACCGCACCGGGGTCCACGGCCCGGATGTACGTCTGCGGCATCACGCCGTACGACGCCACCCATCTGGGGCATGCCGCCACGTATCTGACATTCGACCTGGTGAACCGCCTGTGGCGCGACGCCGGGCACGACGTCCACTACGTCCAGAACGTGACCGACATCGACGAGCCCCTGCTGGAGCGCGCCGAGCGGGACAAGGACGACTGGGTCGTACTGGGCATGCGCGAGACGGCACTGTTCCGCGAGGACATGACCGCGCTGCGGGTCCTGCCGCCGCGGCAGTTCGTCGGCGCGGTGGAGAGCATCCCGGAGATCGTCGAGGTGATCGCCAAGCTGCTGGCGAACGGCAGCGCGTACCGCGCCGACGACGCGGAGTACCCGGACATCTACTTCGACCACAACGCGACCGGGCACTTCGGCGCCGAGTCGAACTACGACGCCGAGACCATGGCGAAGTTCTTCGCCGAACGCGGCGGCGACCCGGACCGGCCGGGCAAGCGGCATCCGCTCGACGCCCTGCTGTGGCGGATGGCGCGGCCGGGCGAGCCGTCGTGGGAGTCGGAACTGGGGGAGGGACGCCCCGGCTGGCACATCGAGTGCAGCGCGATCGCGGTCAACCGCCTCGGCCTCGGCTTCGACGTCCAGGGCGGTGGCTCCGACCTGATCTTCCCGCACCACGAGTACAGCGCCGCGCACGCGGAGGCCGTCGCGGGCGACCGCCCGTTCGCGCGCCACTACGTGCACGCCGGGATGATCGGCCTCGACGGCGAGAAGATGTCGAAGTCGCGCGGGAACCTCGTGTTCGTCTCGCGGCTGCGCGCCGACAAGGTCGACCCCGGCGCGATCCGGCTCGCGCTGTTCGCCGGTCACTACCGGGAAGACCGCCCGTGGACCGCGCAGCTGCTCGCGGACGCCGAAGACCGGCTCTCGCGCTGGCGCGAGGCCGTCTCGCTCGCCACCGGCCCGGCCGCGGAGGACACGATCGCGCGTCTCCGCGACCACCTGACCGACGATCTCGACACCCCGATGGCGCTCACCGCCGTCGACGCCTGGGTGAGCGAGGCGCTGAAGCGCTCCGGCTCCGACCCGGCGGCGCCCGGCCTGATCCGGAACGCGGTCGACGCGCTGCTCGGCATCGTGCTCTGAGAAACGTCATGAGGGTCCCCATAGGACGAAATTCGTCCTATGGGGACCCCTTATGACACACCCGACGCCCGTATAACGCCCTATACTGCGACCCGGCCGTCCGCCAGCCGCAGGCGGTCACCCGCCCAGTCCCGCCGCAGCCAGCGATCATGCGAAGCGACGACGACGGCGCCCGGAGCCGTGTCGAGGGCGGCGAACAACTCCTCGGCCAGGCTGAGCGAGAGGTGGTTCGTCGGCTCGTCGAGGAGGAGGACCTCCGGCGGATCGGCGACCAGCAACGCCAGCGCGAGCCGCCGTCGCTGCCCGACCGACAGCGCGCCGACCCGGGTCCCGAGGTCGCGCGGAGCCAGCAAGCCCAGGCTCCGTAACGGCGGAGCGGCCTCGCCGAGCGCTTCGGAGTAGGTCCGCTGAGCCGACTTGTCCGGCTCGGCGAACTCGACATCCTGTGCCAGCAGCCCGATCCGCACCCCGCGTCCACGAAGGACGGTCCCGGCGTCCGGGGTGAGGGCGCCGGTGAGCACGGACAGGAGCGTGGACTTCCCCGCGCCGTTCCCGCCGGTGATCAGGAGCCTCGACGTCGTCGTGATGTCGAGCGTGTCCAGCCGCAACCGGCCCGGGACCTCGATGTCCCGTACCGAGATCGCCGTCTTGTCGTCGCCGGGCCTGCCGGTCAGTTCCGCCTGGAACCGCAGTGGCGCGGGTGGCTTCCGCACCTGATCGCGCTCCAGCTCGTCCAGCCGCAGCTGGGCGTTGCGGACCCGCCGTGAGATCTGTTTCTGCACCCTCCCGGTCTTGAAGTCGTACAGCATCTTGGCGTTGTCGCGCTGCGGCCGGTTGTGCGCGACGTTGCGCGCGGTGACGGCCACCGCTTCGCGCAGTTCCTTCAGCTCGTCCTGTTCCTCGGCGTACCGCTGTTCCCAGCGCGCCCGTTCGGCGCGTTTCTGGTCCAGGTAGGCGGAATACGCCCCGCCGTACCGCGTCGGGCCACCCAGCGCCGGATCGAGGTCGACGATGTCGGTGCACACCGCGTCGAGGAACACGCGATCGTGCGACGCCAGCACGAGGACCCCGGTCAGCGACGCGAGATGCTGTTCGAGGAACTCCATCGCGGCGTCGTCGAGGTGGTTCGTCGGCTCGTCGAGGATCAGCGTCCCCGGCCGCCGGATCAGCAGCGCGGCCAGGCCGAGCCGCGATCGCTGCCCGCCCGACAGGGTGCCCAGCGGCCGCGCCGGGTCGATCCCGGCGAGACCGAGGCCCGCGCACACGACCTCGGCCCGCCGGTCGGCGTCCCAGAGATCGTGCGCCTGGGCCCATTCGAGGACCGTGCCGTACTCGTCGAGCACGGCCGCGTCGTCAGGGTGTTCCGTGAGCGCTTCGGTCAGTTCGTCCAGCCTCGCCGACGCCTGCCGGATTTCGGCGAGCGCGTCGTCGAGGACGTCGGAGAACCGGGCCGTCGAGGGGAACGGCAGTTCCTGCAAGAGGAATCCGACGTCGTCGCCGCGGAGCACCTCGCCGGCGTCGGGCTCTTCGACCCCGGCGAGCAGCCGCAGGAGCGTGGACTTCCCGACGCCGTTCTCGCCGACGAGGCCGAGCCGTTGCCCCGCCGAAGCGGTCAGGTCGACACCGTCGAGCACGACGCGGGCGCCGTAGGAACGGACGAGGTCTTTGGCGATCAGCGAAAGAGACACAGGACATCACCGCGTTTCGGATCCGTGGGGGATCCCCGCCGGGCGTTGTCGCTTACGGGAGCCGTGCTCGACCGAAGCAGCCTCGGGACGGGGTGGGTGCGGGTGTCAGTTGTCCATGATGGGAGGAATTCTAACGCAACCTATGTAGCGTTAGTCAACCCCCTTTTCCGGTGAGCCGGATCGCAGGCGGGCGGCCTCTTGTTCGGCGAAGGCGCGGCCATCGGTCATGACGCCGAGAAGTGCCGCGAGCTGGCGCCGGTCGAGCCTGCCGAGACGATCGCCGAAGAAGCGGGCCATGGGGGCGTAGAGATCGCCGACGTCGTCCAGTCGGTCGGGGAGCGGGCGGATCAGGAGGCGGCGGCGGTCGGCCGGATCGGGGACGCGCTCGACGAGACGCTGCTTCTCCATCCGGTCGAGCAGCCGTGTCGCCGCGCCGGTCGTCATGCCGAGCGCCCGGGCGAGACCCGTCGGCGAGGTCGCGGCACCGCTGATGACCAGCTGGAGGCCGTGCAACTCGGTGGGGCTGATCCCCAGCCGCTCCGCCATGGCCGTCTGAAACAGCACGGTCGCGCTGACGAACCGGGGGATCTCGAGGGCGGCCGCGGTGGCGAGTTCCCGCTGGTCGGGCATATGCGTTCCTGGGGCAGTAGTTGACTTGTGCAGTTACCGAGGTAAGCAGCAACTGTCCCGGCAAGGGTATCGAGGCCGGTTGACAACCCCGGGGCCGCCTGGAAGTCTGAAAGAGAGCTTTCGAAAGAACTCTTTCAGATTGGATCGAGCCGATGGCCGGGTTGCCGCCGCGCAAGCGGATCGAGGACGCCGAGCTGATGCGGGCGCTGGCGCATCCGCTGCGGTCGGCACTGCTGGACCACCTGATGGCGGTGGGCCCGCGGACGGCGAGCGACTGCGCGACGGCCGTCGGTTCGAGCGCCTCCAACATCAGCTGGCATCTGCGCCAGCTCGCCCAGCACGGGCTCGTGGAGCGGGTCGAGGCGGAGGACGGGCGGGAGCGGCCCTGGCGCGCGTGCCAGGTCGGCCTCGAATTCGGCGACGACCCCTCGCTGCGCGGGGCACAGCTCGCCGTCCTGGGCACGACGCTCGCCCGGGAGCGGGAACTGACCGAGCGCTACCTCGACGCCGCCGACGGGCTGGAGCAGGAGTGGCAGGACTCCGCCGGCATCAACACGTACTCGCTGCGGGTCACCGCGGCGGAACTGGACAAGCTGATCGAGGGGATCGACGCGCTGGTCCGGCCCTACGTCGGCGCGATCCGGAAGGACGCGCCCGAGGAGGCCCGGCCGGTGCATCTGGGGTTGCGCGCGTTCCCGCGCATCGACGCGGAGGGGAAGCCGAGCAGATGAAACCGTTGAGGGAACCCGCTTTCGCGCGGCTCTGGATCGCCGCCTTCTTCTCCGAGACCGCCGAGTGGATGCTGCAGATCGCGCTGCCGGTCTTCGTCTTCCAGGCGACGGGGTCCGCGGCCACCACGGCGCTGAGCATCGTGCTCGGCCTGCTGCCCGCGGTGCTGCTCAGCCCGGTCGCCGGGGTGATCGCGGACCGCTGGAACCGGCGGCTGGTGCTGTGCGTGGTGTGCGCGGGACAGGCGTTCGTCGCGCTCCCGCTGCTCTTCCTCGGGGCCGACGGCCCCGTGGTCGTGATCTACGCGGTCATGGCGGGCCAGGCGGGGCTGGCTTCGTTGTTCGAACCCACGCGCAACGCGCTCGTGCCGGAACTGGTCGCCCCGGACGAGCTGATCGGCGCCAACGGCCTCATGAGCATCAACAGCAGCGTCTCGCGGCTCGCCGGTGGCTGGGCGGGCGGTCTCCTGCTCGGCTTCGGCGGTCTGGGCTGGGTCGTGGTGACCTACCTCGGGGTGCTGGTGATCGCGTCTCTCCTGCTGGCGCGTCCCTTCCGCCGGGCCACGGCACCCGTCGCGGCCGGTCCGCACGAGCCGGTGGTGAAGGCGTGGCTCGACGGCCTGCGCGAGATCGGCCGGGAAGGGCGGCTGCGCGTGGCCGGTTTCGTCGTGGTCCTGACCTCGTTGGCGCAGGGGATGTTCCTGGTGCTGTTCGTGGTCTTCGTCCTCGACATCCTCGACGGCACCGAAGGCGACGTCGGCCTGCTGCGCGGCGTGCAGGCACTCGGCGGTCTGGTCGCGGGCTTCGCGGTCGCCACGGTCGCCCGCAAGGTCGCGCCCGCCGCGTTGCTCGGCTGGGGTGGGCTCGCGCTCGGCCTGCTGTCGGCGCTGATCTGGAACCTGCCCGCGCTGACCGCGTCGCTGGGTGTCTACATCGGACTGTTCGGCCTCGTCGGCGCGCCGGGGGTGCTGGCCGGGTCCGGGCTGTTGTCGCTGGTCCAGACGGCCGCGTCGGCCGAACGGTCCGGCCGGGTGCTCAGCACGATGTTCGCCGGGATGGCGGGGTTCACCGCACTGGGCGCGCTGCTGACCGGCGGGCTGGTGAGCGTGCTGGGCGCCGGTGTCCTGCTGAACGTCCAGGCGGCGTTGCACACCGCCTCGGCGCTGATCGTGCTGGGCGTGCTGGCGTCGGGTCGTTTACGCGGGGATGCGGTTTCGGCGGTTCCCCGGTCCGGGTGAAGCTACGGTGGTGGAGTGCCGCATCTCTTCGCCACCAGCGACCTCCATGTCACCCATGAGGGCAACGCCCCGCTCGTCGACGAGGTCGTCCCCCGAACCCCCGACGACTGGCTGCTCGTGGCCGGTGACGTCGCCGAACGCGCCGAGTCCGTGATCGGGGTGCTCAAGACCTTGCGGGAACGCTTCGCGAAGGTCGTCTGGGTACCCGGCAACCACGAGCTGTGGACCACCCAGAAGGACGAATGCCAGCTGCGGGGCCAGGCGCGCTACGAGTATCTGGTCGAGCGCTGCCGGGAGATCGACGTCCTCACCCCGGAGGATCCGTATCCGGTGTGGGAACACCAGGAGAAACCGCTGACGATCGCCCCGTTGTTCGTGCTGTACGACTACAGCTGGCGGGCCCCGGAGGCCGAGGGGCTGTCGTTGCAGAAGGCCATCGACCACGCGCGCGACGCCGGCGTGCTGTGCACGGACGAGTTCTTCCTGCACCCGGACCCGTATCCCAGCAGGCAGGCATGGTGCGCCGACCGGGTGAAGGTCAGCACCGAGCGGCTGGAGGCGATCCCGGAGGACCACGGGACGATCCTGATGTCGCACTGGCCGTTGCACCGGCACCCGACGGCGCCGCTGTACTGGCCGGAGTTCGCGCTGTGGTGCGGGACCACCGAGACCGAGGACTGGCACCTGCGGTACCGCGCGGAGGTGGCCGTCTACGGGCATCTGCACATCCCGCGCTCCACGGAGGCGGACGGGGTGCGGTTCGAAGAGGTCTCGCTCGGGTATCCGCGGGAGTGGCGGAAGCGGGCGCGGGGCCCCATCCCGCTGCGCCGCATCTTCTGACGCCTCGTGAGTGGTAATGACGGTTAGAACCGTCATTACCACTCACGAGACCAGCCGCCGTCAGCCCCGGCCCGGACCGTCCTGCCCGGGACGACGGCGCCGCAGGTACCGCTCGAACTCGGCCGCGATCTTGTCTCCGCTGACGTCGTCCAGGGTGAACTCGGTTTCCGCGTCCCCGCGCTCCTCGAGCCCCCGGACGTACTCGCTGATCTCCTCGTCCTCTTCGGCCATCTCGGTGACCGTCCGCTGCCACTCCTCGGCCTGCTCGGGCAGCGCGCCGAGCGGGATCTCGACGTCGAGGACGTCTTCGAGTTTGTGCAGCAGCGCGAGGGTGGCCTTCGGCGACGGCGGATGCGACACGTAGTGCGGCACGGCCGCCCAGATCGACACCGCCGGGACACCGGCCTGGACGCAGTAGTCCTGCAGGACCCCGACGATGCCGGTCGGCCCCTGGTAGTTGTTCAGCTCCAGGCCGAACTGCGAAGCGGTGTCCTTGTCGTACGCCGTCCCGGTGACCGGGACGGGACGGGTGTGCGCGGTGTCGGCCAGGAGGGCGCCGAGGGTGACGACGGTGGCGACGTCCAGTTGCTGGATGTACTCCAGCAGTTCCCCGCAGAAGGCGCGCCAGCGCATGTTCGGCTCGGGCCCCTGTACCAGCACGATGTCCCGGCTGAAGCCCTCCGGGCGGCACACCGAGAGCCGGGTGGTCGGCCAGTCGACCCTCCGGGTGACGCCGTCGACCATGCGCACGGTCGGTCTGCTGACCTGGAAGTCGTAGTACTCGTCCGGACTCAGCTCGCTCAGCGGTGTCGCATCCCAGTTGAGCTGCAGATGCTCGACCGCCCGGCTGGCCGCGTCACCTGCGTCGTTCCATCCTTCGAAGGCGACGATCATGATCGGCTTGGTGTCATCCGGGTGGTCGCGGCCGGGCCGCTGGGTCTCGTCGACGGGCTCACTCACCGGACCAGCCTACGACCAGGCGGTCGTACGCTGTTGAGCATGTCCGATCGCCTTCCGTCACCGCTGCTCGACGCGCTGCGCGCCCGGGTCCTGGTAGCCGACGGTGCGATGGGGACCGCGTTGCAGGCGCACGACCTCGGCCTCGACGATTTCGCCGGACTCGAGGGCTGCAACGAGATTCTCGACGTCACCCGTCCGGACGTCGTCCGCGGCGTGCATCGCGGCTACCTCGAAGCCGGCGCCGACCTCGTCGAAACCAACACCTTCGGCGCGAACTACGCGAACCTGGCCGAATACGGCATAGAGGACAGGATCTTCGAACTGTCCGAAGCGGGCGCGCGGCTCGCGCGCGAGGCCGCCGACGAGTACGGGACACCCGATCGCCCGCGCTATGTCCTCGGGTCGGTCGGTCCGGAAACAAAGCTGCCGACGCTCGGGCACGCCCCGTTCACCACGTTGCGTGACGCCTACCTCGAAGAAGTGCGTGGCCTGCCGGCCGGTGGCGCCGACGCGACGCAGGACATCCTCCAGACGAAGGCCTCGATCATCGCCGCGCACCGGGCGATGCAGGCCGAGGGCAGGCGGGTGCCGGTGATCGCCTCGATCACCGTCGAGACCACCGCACCATGCTGCTCGGCACCGGCGCCGCGAGGGCTATGACCCGTTGCAGGAGCTGATGGCGCTGTTCGAGGGCGTCAGCACCGCGTCGTCGAAGGCCTCCCGCGCCGAGGAACTGGCCGCGCTGCCGTTGTTCGAGCGGCTGGAACGGCGGATCGTCGGCCGCCGTCGCGCTGCTCGAACCGCATATGGACAAGGAGGACGACTCCGGCAAGGGCCGGATCGTGCTGGCCACCGTGCGCGGCGACGTCCACGACATCGGCAAGAACCTGGTCGACATCATCCTGTCCGACAACGGGTACGAGGTCGTCGACCTCGGCATCAAGCAGCCGATCACGACGATCCTGGAGGCCGCCGAGGAGCACGCGGCCGACGCCATCGGCATGTCCGGCCTGCTGGTGAAATCGACGGTGATCATGAAGGAGAACCTCGAGGAGATGAACTCCCGTGGTGTCTCGGCGCGGTGGCCGGTACTGCTCGGCGGGGCGGCGCTCACCCGGTCCTATGTGGAGAACGAGCTCGCGGAGCTCTATCTCGGCGATGTCCGCTATGCCCGTGACGCCTTCGAAGGTCTCCGCCTGATGGACGCGATCATGGCGGCCAAACGCGGCGAATCGCCCCTCGTGGACGCCGAAGCCGAGCGGAAACGCCAGGAGCGCAAGGAACGCCGCGAGCGGTCGCTGCGGATCGCCGAGGCGCGCGAGGCGAAGAAGGCCACCGAAGAGTCCGAAGTGGACCTTCCGGCCCGCTCCGACGTCGCCACGGACGTCCCGCTCCCGTCCCCGCCGTTCCGGGGAACCCGCGTGGTGAAGGGGGTTCCGGTGGCCGGCTACGCCGCCATGCTCGACGAACGGGCGACCTTCATGGGCCTGTGGGGCTCAAAGGCGCGCGCGGCGGCCAGGGGCCGACGTACGAGGAACTGGTCGAGTCGGAGGGACGGCCGCGGTTGCGGTACTGGCTGGACAGGCTCACCGCGGACGGCGTCCTCGCGCACGCCGCCGTGGTCTACGGGTACTTCCCGTGCGTCGCCGACGGCGACGACGTCGTGGTGCTGACCGAGCCCCGCCCGGACGCCCCGGAACGGCTGCGGTTCACCTTCCCCAGGCAGCGGCGGGACAGGCGGCTGTGCCTCGCCGACTTCTACCGGCCGCGGGAGCGCGCGCTCGCGAACGGCGAGGTGGACGTGATTCCGTTCACGCTCGCCACCATGGGGCAGCCCATCGCCGACTACGCCAACGAGCTGTTCGCCGCGAACTCCTATCGGGACTACCTGGAGGTCCACGGCCTCGGCGTGCAGCTCACGGAGGCGCTGGCCGAGTACTGGCACCGCCGGGTGCGCGAGGAACTGCGCTTCGCGGGCGGCGCCGCGGTGTCCGAGGAGGACCCGGACGACGTCGAGGAGTTCTTCGATCTCGGCTACCGTGGGGCTCGGTTCTCCCTGGGATACGGCGCCTGCCCGAACCTGGAGGACCGGGCGAAGATCGTCGAACTGCTCCGCCCGGAGCGGATCGGCGTGAAGCTGTCGGAAGAGTTCCAGCTGCACCCTGAACAATCGACCGACGCGATCGTCTGCCACCACCCGGAGGCGAAGTACTTCAACACCTGATCGTGAAGGGGGAGCCGTGACCGAACCGTCCACACTGGACGGACTCGCCGCCGTGCTGTGGGATATGGACGGCACGCTGGTCGACTCGGAGAAGCTGTGGGACGTCGCCCTCTACGAGGCCGTCGAAACCCTCGGTGCCACGTTGACCGAGGAGCAGCGGCTGAGCCTGGTCGGGTCCAATATGGACGACACGGCCGCGTTCCTGCTCGAAGTGTGCGCCAAACCCGTCACGCCCGAGTCGATCGCGGAGATGGGGGAGTGGATCCGCGCGCGCACGGCGAACCTCTTCGACGGCCCCCTCCCGTGGCGCCCCGGCGCACAGGAGCTGCTCGAACTGCTGCGCGTCCAGGGTGTGCCGATGGCGCTGGTCACCTCCACCGAACGGTCGCTGACCGAACTCGCCCTCAACACCATCGGACGCGAGTACTTCGCCGCCACCGTCTGCGGTGACGAGGTCGATGGTCTGAACAAGCCGCACGCCAGGCCGTACCAGCTGGCCACGGAGTTGCTGGGGGTCACGGCTTCCCGGTGCGTCGCGATCGAGGATTCCCCGCCGGGCGCGGCTTCCGCGGCCGCGGCGGGCTGCACGGTGGTGGTGATCCCGAACGACGTCGACGTCCAGCCGGGGGAGCGGCGCGTGTTCCGTTCGTCGCTGGTCGGCCTCGACGTGCCCGGATTGACCGCGCTCCTGCCCTGACCACCATGTCGCATTTCCGCTAGACCCCGGCCGCGTGGTCGGTGATGCTGACCTGGTGCATGAGGATTTCGAGCGGTGCGTCCGTGCGGTTCAGGCGAAGGACGACCGGTTCGACGGCTGGTTCTTCACCGCCGTCCTGACGACGCGGATCTACTGCCGGGCGAGCTGCCCGGTCGTCCCGCCCAAACCGGAGAACATGACGTTCTACCCGAGCGCGGCGGCCGCGCAGGAGGCCGGGTTCCGCGCCTGCAAACGGTGCCGCCCGGACGCGAGTCCCGGCTCGCCGCGGTGGAACGAACGCGCGGATCTGGTGGCCAGGGCGATGCGGCTGATCGCCGACGGCGTCGTCGACAATGACGGCGTGAGCGGGCTGGCGGCCCGGCTCGGCTACAGCGTCCGGCAGGTCGAGCGGCATGTGCGGGCCGAACTCGGCGCGGGCCCGCTCAGCCTGGCCAGGGCACAGCGGGCGCAGACGGCCCGGCTGCTGATCGAGACGACGAGCCTGCCGATGATCGACGTCGCGCTCGCCGCCGGGTTCGGCAGCGTCCGCACCTTCAACGACACCGTCCGCGAGGTCTTCGCGCTGTCCCCGACGGAGCTGCGGGCGCGGGTCCGCACCACGCCGTCGACCGCCCCCGGGACGCTGAACCTGCGCCTGCCGTACCGGAAGCCGTTGTTCCCGGACAACCTCTTCGGGCATCTCGTCGCGACCGGCGTCCCCGGTGTCGAGGAGTGGCGCGACGGCGCCTACCGCCGGACGCTGCGGCTCCCGCACGGCCCCGCCGTCGTCGCGCTCAAACCCGAGGACGGCTACATCGGCTGCCGTCTCTCGCTGTCGGACCTGCGGGACCTCTCGACCGCGATCAGCCGTTGCCGCCGCCTGCTCGACCTCGACGCCGATCCGGTCGCGGTCGACGACCTCCTGGCCGCGGATCCGCTGCTCGGCCCGCTCGTGAAGGCCGCGCCGGGCAGGCGGGTGCCCCGGACCGTCGACGGCGACGAGTTCGCCGTCCGCGCCGTACTGGGGCAGCAGGTGTCGACCGCCGCCGCCCGGACGCACGCCGCCCGGCTGGTCCTCGCGCACGGCGAGCCGATCGAGGACGCGGACGGCGGCCTCACCCACGTCTTCCCGGACGCCACCGCCCTCGCGGGGATCGACCCCGGAAGTCTCGCGATGCCGCAGAGCCGGAAGCGGACCCTGCTCGGCCTCGTCGCCGAACTGACCGAAGGCGGCCTCGACCTCGGAACGGGCAGTGACTGGCAGCGGGCCAGGGAACGGCTGCACGCGTTGCCCGGCTTCGGCCCGTGGACCGTCGAGAGCATCGCGATGCGCTCGCTCGGCGACCCGGACGCGTTCCTGCCGACCGACCTCGGCGTCAAAGTCGCCGCGAAGGCGTACGGGCTGAGCCCGGCCGGGCTCGTCGCGCACGCCGAACGCTGGCGTCCTTGGCGCGCCTACGCCGTGCAGCACCTCTGGGCGACCGGAGACCACCCGATCAACCGGCTTCCCGCCGCCTGAGTCCGAGGAGCGCCATGCGCACGCACACCGTCATCGACAGCCCGTACGGCCCGCTGACCCTGGTCGCCGACGCCGAAGGCCTCTGCGGCCTGTACATGGTCGAGCAGCGTCACCGTCCGGCCGCGGAGACCTTCGGCCATCCCGATCCGAGCGCGCCGATCTTCGCGGAGACCGAGAAACAGCTGAAGGAGTACTTCGCGGGCCAACGGCGGGAATTCGACCTCCCGCTGAGCTTCGGCGGCACCGAATTCCAGCGGACGGTCTGGCGAGGCCTGCTCGGGATCCCATATGGCGAGACGGTCTCCTACGGCGAACTCGCCGACCGGCTCGGGCGGCCGACGGCGTCGCGGGCGGTCGGTCTCGCGAACGGGAAGAACCCGCTCGGGATCATCGTGCCGTGCCATCGCGTGATCGGCTCGAACGGCGATCTCACCGGCTATGGCGGTGGTATCGAACGGAAGCGGCAGCTGCTCGACTTCGAACGGGGTGGGTCGACGCTGTTCTGAGGTGTGACGCCGGTGGCAACACACCGGCCCGGGGCAGCGCGGTCGCGATGCGGATGGAAGGATCTCGGACCGTGAAGACCTTCGATGAGCTGTTCGCCGAGCTTGCCGACCGCGCCCGGACGCGCCCCGACGGTTCCGGCACCGTCGCCGCGCTCGACGCCGGAGTGCACGCGCAGGGCAAGAAGGTGCTCGAAGAGGCGGGCGAGGTATGGATCGCCGCCGAGCACGAATCCGACGACCGGCTCGCCGAGGAGATCTCACAGCTGCTGTACCGGGTACAGGTGCTCATGCTCGGCCGTGGACTGTCGACCGAGGACGTGTACCGGTACCTGTGACGCGCTCGCGTCCCGGAGAACCAAGGAGAAGCAATGCTGCGTGTCGCCGTGCCGAACAAGGGAGCCCTCGCCGCCGCCGCGTCGGAGATGCTCGGAGAGGCCGGCTACCGCAAGCGACATGAGGCCCGCGACCTGACCGTGCTGGACACGGTCAACGAGGTCGAGTTCTTCTTCTTGCGCCCCAAGGACATCGCGATCTACGTCGGATCCGGTGAACTGGACCTCGGCATCACCGGCCGCGACCTCGCGCTCGACTCCGGTGCCCCGGTCGAGGAGATCCTCGGCCTCGGCTTCGGCGGGTCCACCTTCCGGTACGCCGCGCCGGCGGGCCGGGACTGGAAGGCCGAGGACCTGCAGGGCAAGCGGCTCGCGACGTCGTACCCGCGGCTCGTGCGGGAGAACCTGAAGCAGCACGGGGTGGAGGCAGAGGTCATCCGTCTCGACGGCGCGGTCGAGATCTCGATCCAGCTCGGCGTGGCCGACGCCATCGCCGACGTCGTCGAGTCCGGTCGTTCGCTGCGCCAGCACAATCTCGTGGCGTTCGGCGACCCGATCTGCGTGTCGGAGGCGGTGCTGCTGCAGCGCGCGGGCACCGAGCACACTCGGCCCAAGGACCAGCTGAAGGCGCGGCTGCAGGGTGTCGTGTTCGCCCAGCACTACATGATGCTGGACTACGACTGCCCGCGTTCGCTGCTGGACGCGGCCATCGCGATCACGCCGGGCCTCGAGTCACCGACCGTCGCGCCGCTCGCGCACGACGACTGGGTGGCCGTGCGGGCGATGGTCCCGCGCAAGGAGGTCAACCGGATCATGGACGAACTGGCCGAGACCGGCGCGAAGGCCGTCCTGGCTTCGGACATCCGGGCCTGCCGCCTGTAAAGCCTCGTGAGTGGTAAGTGTCGTTAGAACGGCACTTACCACTCACGACCCACGTCACCGGCCGGAGCCGTTGCCCGCGCACGACCCCGTTCCCTCTCACCCTGGCGTGGGGCGGGAGGGGCTGAAGGGCGCTTTCCCCTCATCTGACGCGGTGAAGGGCGCTTTCACCGCATGCGATGCGGGGAAAGCGCCCTTCAGCCCCCGGGCCACAGCCAGGATGAAAAGACGCCATGAAAGGTCCTTTCCTTGCGAAATTTGCACGGAAAGGACCTTTCATGGCATGGGCTACCGAGGCCGGTTGGGCTTCTTGGGCATCAGGTCGTAGAGCTTCTTCCGCGCGCCGTTGTCGTTGGCGCTGCGGGCCACCGAGACCTCGGTGATGAAGTCCTCGAAGACGAACTCCTCGTCCGCGGGCACGATCGCCGGGGCCGGATGGTTCTGCAGGTACCCGTCCAGCGTCGCCGCGATCTCCCGGAACGACAGCGCCTGCAGGGTTTCCGGCGCGTAGGTCGTCACGGGCACGCCGTGCGCGGCCGCCTCGTTCATCACCACACCCAGCGGGACGTGCGAAAGCATCGGGATCCCGAACGTGTACAGCTCCTGCAGCGCCGCCGCCGCGTAATGCGAGATCGGGCGGCGATACAGCCCGGGAACGAGGCCGTAGTAGGCGATCGGCGGACGGCCGACGGTCTGTTCGACGTAGCGCACCTGGTCCGAAAGCAGGCGCAGGGCGCGGATGCTCGTCCGGTCCGGCTGCACCGGCACCAGGATCCCGTGCGACGCGGCCAGCGCGTTGTTGGTCAGCACGTCGAGCGCGGGCGGGCAGTCGATGATGATGTGGTCGTAGTTCGCGAACTGGATCACCCTGGCCAGCTGCCAGCCCGGCACCCGGAACTGGTCCAGTCGCCTGATCAGGTCGAACATGCCCGGCGACGTCGGGATGACGTCGAACGCGCCGCCGCGCCCGATGTTGCTGCGCGGATGCCGCACGGCGAGTTCCTCGATCGGGCCCTTCCACACCTTGGTCAGGGCTTTCGCCAGACTCGGCGCGTCCGGGGCCACCTCGTCCAGGCCGAGGAGTTCGGTGGTCGCGTGCCCTTGTGGGTCGAGGTCGATCAGCAGCACCCGGCGGCCGCGTTCGGCCAGTGCGGCCGACGCGCCCACGCTGAGTGAGGTCTTGCCGACCCCGCCTTTCTGGTTGACCACCGAGGTGATCTGCATGCCGAAGCGCTCCCTGCGTCTGTTGTTCCGGGAAGGCTATTGGAAACACGCCGAGAAAGCGCGTCTATCAGCCCGCCTGTCGCGGTCGCACCAGCAACACCTGCGCCCCGGAGGCGAGCGGCCCGGACACGTCGTGCAGTGTGGTCGTCGCCGTGCCGATGCCGTTCGGGCCGACCAGGGTGGCCGCGTCGACGCCGATCCAGTCACCCAGTGGTGCGCGCCGGAGGTGCACTGTCAGCTCCGAGTTGATGAACCACCACTCCCGCGGGTCGAGGAAGTTCGAGATCCCGTTGCCGGAATCCGCCAGGACGAACAGTCGCTGCAGCGCGCTCGGCTTCTCCCCGTCCACCAGTGCGACGCGCTGGCGCCCCCAGACGGTCGCGGGGCCGGGTTCGTCGAGCGCGCCCCGGACGCGCCGCCACTCGACGGCGTCCAGATAGCCACCGTGCCAGCTTTCGGGCCAGTTCGACGCCGGGGCGTCGTCCGGCGACGGCAGGGCAGGACCTTCGGAGGTGGCCACCGGTGTGGTGTCCGAGGTCGCGATGCGCCACGCCGACGCCCGCGCGACGACCCGCTCGCCGTGGGCGAGTTCGGCCTCCAGCCACTCGACCGACCGGCCAGGGCGCCGCACGCCCGCCCGCACGGAAAGCTCCTTCAGCGGTGCCGGACCGAGGATCTCGATCGTCACCCTGGCGAGCTGGCTCGCGTGCGGCGCGTCGATCTCCTCGAGCGCGCGGACGAGCAACGCGGAGGGCGGCCCGAAATGCTGCGCGTCCGGGGACCACGGGCCCGCGGTGTGCTCGGTCGGGACGAACTTCCCGTCGCCCGAGGAAACGTAAAAGGCCTCTGTCACACCGGCACTCTAATCCGCACGGTCCAAAACGGACTCCTCACCGGGATCCGGCTCGGGCCAGCCGGGGTAGGGCGGGGGAGTGCCGCCGTACTGCGGGCAGAGCGCCTGGTGATCGCACCACGCGCAGAGTTTGCTCGGATTGGGCCGGAAATCGCCGGTCTTGCCCGCTTTGAGGATCGCCTGCCAGATCGCCTCGAGCGTGCGCTCGAACCGGACCAGCTCCGCCTCGTCGGGGGTGTAGGCCAGTGACTGGCCGTCGGTGAGGTACATCAGTTTCAGCTGACGCGGCACGACACCGCGCAGCCGCCACAGGACCACGGCGTAGAACTTCATCTGGAACATCGCCTTGGCCTCGCCGATCTCGCGGGGCGCGGCGCCGGTCTTGTAGTCGACGACGCGGATCTCGCCGGTGGGCGCGACGTCCAGCCTGTCGACGTAACCCCGCAGCAGTACCCCGGAGCCCAGCTCGATCTCGACGTGCAGCTCACACGCCTCCGGCTCCAGCCGCCGCGGGTCTTCGAGCCCGAAGTAGGTGTCGACGAGCTGCTCGGCCGAAGCGAGCCACGAGGTGACGGCCTCGGGATCGTCCTGGTCGAACAGCTCGATCCACTCCGGACGTTCCGCCGACAGGTCCTGCCACGCCGGCGCGAGCAGCTCCTTGGCCTGCGGGGGAGTGCGATCGGCCTGGGGAAGGGAGAACAGACGCTCCAGCACGGAATGCACCAGCGTGCCGCGCAGCTGGGCCTTCGTCGGGATCTCGGGCAGTCTGTCGACCGCGCGGAACCGGTAGAGCAGCGGGCACTGCTTGAAGTCGCTGGCACGCGACGGGGACAGGGCCGGCCGACGGCGCGGGACTTCGGCGCCGGGCGGCGGATCGGCGGTGACCGTGTCGGTGTCGGGCATGAGGGGAGGGTAGCGCCGGGTACCGACAGTTCCGTGACCGCGACGCACCGGAGCGGGCATGACCGACACCACCCGGACGGGAAGGGCGGGTTACCGGCACCCCACACCTGGGCATCTACGCTCTGACACATGGCGGTGACGGGTGAGCAGGGCCCGCCTCGACGAGGCGTGGCACCGGAGGGCGGACTCCTGCTGTTCCGCGTCTCCGGGATCCCCGTGCTGCTCGCCCCTTCGTGGTGGATCGGCTCGCTGATCATCGTCGTCCTCTACACGCCGCTGGTGGGCCGGCTCCTGCCCGGCGCGACGACGATGACCTCGTGGCTGCTGGCGGCCGCGTTCGCCGTCCTGCTGGGACTTTCCGTGCTGGCGCACGAACTCGGGCACTGCCTGGTGGCGCTGCGCCTCGGCATCCCGGTCCGCAGGCTGCGGCTGTTCCTGCTCGGTGGCCTCTCCGAGGTCGCGAGGACTCCCCGGCAGCCGAGGCACGAAGGACTCGTCGCCGCCGCGGGACCGGTGGTTTCGTTGCTGCTCGGCGGTTTCTGCGGGCTGCTCATGTTCGCCGTCCCACCGGAGAGCGCCGCCTGGCTGCTCATCGCCGAATGCGCCGTCGCGAACTTCGCCGTCGGGATCTTCAACCTCCTCCCCGGACTCCCGCTCGACGGCGGCCGCCTCGTTCGCGCCGGGGTCTGGGCCGCCACCGGACGCCGCGACAAGGGCACCCGGGCCGCCGTGGTCGGCGGTGGTCTCGTCGCGGCCGGACTGGTCGTCTGGGCGTTGTGGGGACTGGCGGCCGGCAGCGAAGACCGCTGGCTCCGGCTCGGCGTCTGCGTCGTGACCGCGTGGTTCGTGATCCTCGGCGCGCGAAGCGAACTCGCCGCCGAAGCGCGCCGAGGCTGGCCTGAAGGCGTACGGCTGAGTGAACTCGTCCGGCCCGTCCTCCAGTTGCCCGCGGAAAGCCCCGTCTCGGACGCGCTGGCCGCTTCGGCGGGCCGCGGGGTGGTCCTCGTGCGTGCCGACGGCGTCGCGGCTGGGCTGCTCGACGAGACGGCCGCCGCGCAACTGGCCGGGACTTCGCCGCACGCGCCCGCGGAGATGGCCGCGGAGCCGATCCGCGCCGACACCGTGCTGCTTTCCTCGGAGTCGGGGGAGGAGATCGCCGAGCGGGTCAGGGAAACCGCCGCGTGGCAGTTTCTCGTCGTGGACGACGAAGGCAGGCCCGCCGGGGTGCTCCGGCGTGAGGACCTGCGCGCCGCGATGACCCGGAGCCGACCCCCGGCGTAGCGCGGTAGGGCCACCTGCGAGGATCGATCGTCGATCAAGTGTTTGCGGCTATGGAGGTTCAGTGTCGGTCCGTGGGCCGTTTCGTGTTGGTGACCGGGTTCAGCTGACCGACTCCAAGGGGCGGCACTACACCATGGTCCTCGCCGAGGGACAGCAGTATCACACCCATCGTGGCGCGCTGGCGCACGACGACGTCATCGGCGCGCAGGAGGGTTCGGTCGTGACTTCGGCCGGCGGCAGCCACTATCTGGCGCTGCGCCCGTTGCTGCCGGACTACGTGCTGTCGATGCCGCGCGGCGCGCAGGTGATCTATCCGAAGGACGCCGCGCAGATCGTGATGTGGGGCGACATCTACCCCGGCGCGCGGGTACTCGAGGCCGGCGCCGGTTCCGGGGCGCTGACCTGTTCGCTGCTGCGGGCGGTCGGCTCGGAAGGGACCGTGCAGTCCTACGAGATCCGCGACGACCACGCCGAGCACGCCGAACGGAACGTGGAGAAGTTCTTCGGCCACAAACCGGACAACTGGTCGCTGACGGTCGCGGACCTTTCGACGCACACCGGCGAGGTCGACCGGGTGGTCCTCGACATGCTGGCGCCCTGGGACCAGCTGGAGACGGTCGCCGCGCATCTGGTGCCCGGCGGCGTGCTCACGGTCTATGTGGCGACGGTCACACAACTTTCGCGGATCACGGAAGCCCTGCGCGAGCAGCAGTGCTGGACCGAGCCGGAGTCGTGGGAGACGCTCATGCGGCCCTGGCACGTGGTGAGTCTCGCGGTCCGGCCGGATCACCGGATGGTCGCGCACACCGCGTTCCTGCTGACGGCACGCCGTCTCGCCGACGGAACCGTCTCGCCGCGAGTACACCGGCGGTCGGGCAAGGGCTGACGCGGGAGATCACGGCACGCACCACTTCCCGTCCCGCTTCTTCAGCGGGAACGGCGTGTCCTTCTGACCGCCCGCTCCCTCGACGTGCACGGTCACGGTGGCCGAGTCGCCACCGACCTTCGGCGGATCCGGGACGGTCGCGCTCACCTTGCCCGCGGCCTCCCACTTCCGCTTCAGCTCGGCCAGATCCGCCGACGACTGCTGGACGCAGGTGAGCTTGCCGAACGCCGTCGCGTCGTGGTTCACGATGGCGGCGGCGATCGCCTTGCCGACCACCTCGACCGCGGCCACGTCCGGATCCACCGGGACCGGCCGGGACGAGGCAGGCCACGGCGTGGTCGCGGCGGGTCCCGGCGCGGCCGGGCCGGAGCCGGACGGGGCCACCAGCAGCAGCCCCACCACGACGCCCACCACGACCGCGCCGCATCCGGCGAGAACGGCGATCAGCCTGCTGGACACCGGCTTCGGGTCAGCGCTTCTTCGCGCCGGTGAAGCACCAGAGATCGGATTCCTTCTTGAAGGCGAGGATCCCCGATTCGGTCTTGCCGTTCGTGGTGGCCGTGATCGGGAGCGTCGCCGACTCCCCGCTGGTCGTCAGCTCCCCGTTCTTCGCGATCTTCAGGTCCTTGGCGATCGAGATGTCGTCCTTGGTGTTCACGCTGCGGCAGGCCGACTGTGCGACGGTCTTGCCATCGCCCGAGTTGTAGGCGTTGAACACGGCGTCCGCGACCTCTTCCGGCGTCGCCTTGCCCAGCGGAGCCGGGCCGGTGCCCTTCGGGGACGACGACGTGCTCGGCGAACTGGACTTGGTCCGGGTCGGCGAGCTGGAGGACTTGGGCGCGGACGAGGTCGGGGCCGCGCTGCTGGAGCTGGCGGGCGGCGCGGCGGCCTTGTCGTCGTCGCCCGAGTTCAGCGCGATGACGAGACCGGTGACACCGCCACCGACCAGGACCACCGCGCCGATCGCGATGCCGACGATCAGGCCGGTCTTCTTTTTCTTCGGCGGCTCACCGTAGCCGCCTTCCTGCGGGTAGGCGTTGTAGCCGCCCTGTTGCTGACCGTACGGATCCGGCTGCCCGAACTGCTGCGTGGCACCGGGATATCCCTGCTGGGGCTGAGGCCCGCTCTGCGGGTATCCGCCCTGCTGGCCGTACTGGTCCTGCCCGTACTGACCGGGCTGCTGGCCGTACTGGCCGCCCCCGGGGTATCCCTGCTGCGGCTGGGGGCCGCTCTGCGGGTACCCGCCCTGTTGGCCGTACGGGTCCTGCCCGTAGCCGCCGGGCTGTTGCGGCGGGTAAGTCATGGCTGTTGCCCCCTAGCTGTTCTGCGAAAATGCTCAACACGACATACCGGTCCGCCGACCCGGCGAACGTCGGGCCGATGCTAGCCATCGCGCCGGATCGCCGCTCGATTAGGGCCGAACTGATACCCGAAACCCGTTTGCACCCGTACGGGGCCGGGTATTCCGGCGCAGGTCAGGCCAGGTGGACGGATTGTGACCATGGGAGTGCCGGACCCGGCACCGGGATGGCCCCTTGCGCGGCGCCGACGTACGTGCAGAGGGGTCGTCCAGAACGCGACGCGCCGATCTTGTGATGCGGAAAGGCCTTTTATTGTCGGTGATCGCCGGTACCGTGGAATGAAAAGCACTCCGAGGAGGTGCCCGATGCATCATGACCTTCCCGGAGGTCGGCGCGAGGAGGCCGACCCTTCAGAAACGACCGGAGCTGGAACCACGTCCGAAGAGCAGGCACGTCAGATTCGCTTCCTCGAGGAGGAAGTGGCCCTGCTGCGACGGAAGCTCACCGATTCGCCACGTCAGAACCGAGTGCTGGAGCAGCGACTCGCCGAGGCGTCGGAACGCGTGAGCCAACTCACGGAACGCAACACGAAACTGGTCGAGACGCTCCGCGAGGCGCGTGGCCAGTTGCTCGCGTTGCGAGAGGAGGTCGACAGGCTGGCCCAACCTCCGAGCGGTTACGGCGTGTTCGTGACCGCTTACGAGGACAACACGGTGGACGTGTTCACCGCGGGCCGCAAGATGCGGGTTTCGGTCTCACCCGCGGTCGAGGTCTCGTCGCTGCAGCGCGGACAGGCGTTGCGGCTCAACGAGGCACTCACCGTCGTCGAAGGCGGCGACTTCGAGAAGATCGGCGAGGTCTGCGCACTGCGCGAGGTGCTGGCCCCGGACGTCGAGGGCGGCAGCCCCCGTGCGCTCGTGGTCGGGCACGCGGACGAGGAGCGGGTCGTCCTGCTCTCCGATCCGCTGGCCGAACAGCCCCTCAAGCCGGGCGATTCCCTGCTGGTGGACTCGAAGGCCGGTTACGCCTACGAGCGCGTGCCGAAGGCGGAGGTCGAGGATCTCGTGCTGGAGGAGGTGCCCGACGTCCGCTACGAGGACATCGGTGGCCTCACCCGGCAGATCGAGCAGATCCGCGACGCCGTCGAGCTTCCGTTCCTGCACGCGGATCTCTACCAGGAGTATCAGCTGCGCCCGCCGAAGGGTGTGCTGCTCTACGGTCCTCCTGGTTGCGGTAAGACCCTCATCGCCAAGGCGGTGGCCAACTCGCTCGCCAAGAAGGTCGCGGAAGCCCGCGGCGACAAGGCGGACGGGAAGTCCTACTTCCTGAACATCAAGGGTCCGGAGCTGTTGAACAAGTTCGTCGGGGAGACCGAGCGGCATATCCGCCTGATCTTCCAGCGGGCTCGGGAAAAGGCCTCCGAAGGCACCCCGGTGATCGTGTTCTTCGACGAGATGGACTCGATCTTCCGCACCCGCGGTTCGGGCGTGTCCTCCGATGTGGAGACCACGATCGTCCCGCAGCTGCTCTCGGAGATCGACGGTGTCGAGGGCCTGGAGAACGTCATCGTCATCGGCGCCTCCAACCGCGAGGACATGATCGACCCGGCGATCCTGCGGCCGGGCCGGCTCGACGTCAAGATCAAGATCGAGCGTCCGGACGCCGAAGGCGCGAAGGACATCTTCTCCAAGTACCTGTCCGACGGCCTGCCGATCCACGCGGACGATCTCGCCGAGTTCGGCGGCGATCGCCGGGCGACGTTCGACGCGATGATCCAGCACACCGTCGAGCGGATGTACGAGGAGACGGACGAGAACCGGTTCCTCGAGGTCACCTACGCCAACGGGGACAAGGAGGTCCTGTACTTCCGTGACTTCAACTCGGGCGCGATGATCCAGAACATCGTGGACCGGGCGAAGAAGTCGGCCATCAAGTCGGTGCTGGAGACCCAGCAGCCCGGCCTGCGCGTGCAGCACCTGCTGGACGCGATCGTCGACGAGTTCGCGGAGAACGAGGACCTGCCCAACACCACCAACCCCGACGACTGGGCCCGGATCTCCGGCAAGAAGGGCGAGCGGATCGTCTACATCCGCACGCTCGTCACCGGCAAGAACCAGGACTCCGGGCGGGCGATAGACACCGCCACGAACACCGGTCAGTACCTGTAATACGCACGAAGGGGCCTTTCACCGCATGTCCTGCGGTGAAAGGCCCCTTCGTCGTGTCCGGCGTCCGTCAGCTCCCGACGCCGGCAGGGACGGGCACGGGCTTCTTGCGCGGGCTCAGCCTGCCGTGCGCGGCCAGGATCCCGAGGACGACGAGCAACGCGCCGACAGGCTGGTTCCACGCCAAGGGTTCGTCGAGGACGAGGACCCCCAGCAGCACACCGACGACCGGTGTGAGGTAGGTCACGGCTGACGCGTTAGACGCGCCCCACGCCGCGATGATCGACGCGTTCCAGGCGTAGGCGAGTCCGGTGCCCAGCGCGCCGAGCGCGATCATGCTGAGGACGATCGGCGTGTCGAGGCGCACCGGAGCGGTCGCGATGAACGGCGCGAGCACCAGCATCACCACGGCACCGCAGCAGACCTGGCCGAGCGCGATGGTCGGCGCGTCGAGGTTCCGCCCGGAGATGAACCGCCGGACGTAGACGAACGAGATCCCGTAGCAGGTCGTCGCGCCGAGGCACGCCAGCTGCGCCGTCAGTTCGTGGGAGACGTCGATCCCTTTCCAGACCCCGACGATGGTGAGCACGCCGAGGAAACCGAGGACCAGGCCGGCGGTGCGGGCCTTCGTGAACCGCTCGGAGGGCAGTGCCGCCGCGGCGATGAGCATGGTGATCAGCGGGGTCGTCGCGTTGAAGATGCTGGCGAGCCCGGAGGAGATGTACTGCTCGGCCCAGGAGAACAACAGGAACGGGATGACGCACAGCAGTACGGAGACGACCGCGAGATGGCCCCAGAGCGCCGGATCACGGGGGAGTGGCTTTCGGCGCCAGGCGGCGATCGCGATCAGCGCCACCGCGCCGAGGCAGACGCGGGAGAGCGCCACTTGAGCGGGCGACAGGCCGGTGAGACCGACCTTGATGAACAGAAAACTCGCGCCCCACACGATCGCGAGTGCCGCGAACCGGATCGCGATACCGAAACGTCCCAATTGTCCTTCTCCTGAGTCCTCAATCCCCGGCTCAGTGAATCGGGAATCCACTGTGTACTCCAGCGGTTTTCCGACGATGTGTCCCATCCCTCCGCGTGGCGGTCCTCGTCGATGTGCGTATAACGACCTATACTCACCGGCCGTGAGCGAAACCTCCGGGCGCCCCCGCGCGCCGATCACCGAAGCCGATGTCCTGGCATGGCTGGAGACGACGGCGGCCGCCGTCCAGGCCGGGGAAGTGAGCGCCCCCGAGCTGATCGAACTGCTGGGGGAGTTGCGGCGCGCCTCCGCGGCCTGCGCCGACGCGTCCGACTGGGCCCTGCTCGCCGCCAGGGAAGAGGGCGCCAGTCTCCGCCAGATCGCGCCGGTCTTCGGCAAGGGATACGTTCGGGCCCCGGCCGCCCGCCTCGAAAAGCTCCACCGGCAGGCGCAGAACTCGAGCCAGTGGCTCGCGATCCTCCGCCACAAGAACGAAGGAGCCCGGTGACGGACTCGGAAACCCCTGTCGGCGAACGGATCGCCGTCGGCCTGGCCGCGCTCGGCAGGCCCGCGTACATCAATCTCGGCCGGACCGGGGTGCTGCCGCCCGGACGCGACTTCGAGGCGATGCGCGCGGCGACCCACGCCGTGCTGGACGACGCGTACCGCGCGGGCGTCCGCTGGATCGACGTCGCCCGTTCGTATGGTTCTTCGGAGGAGTTCCTCGCCGGGTGGCTCGCCGACCGCGGCCACCCGGACGTGACGGTGTCGAGTAAATGGGGCTATCGCTACGTGGGCGAGTGGAAGCTCGACGCGGAAGTGCACGAGGTCAAGGAGCACACCGCCGCGCGGTTCGCCGAACAGTGGGCGGAAACCGGTGCCCTGCTGGGGAAAGCGGTGTCGCTCTACCAGGTCCACTCGCTCACCGTGGACAGTCCGTTGTTCGCCGACGAGCGGCTCGTCGGCGCGCTGGCCGGACTCGCGGCCGACGGTGTCCCGGTGGGGTTCTCCACGTCCGGACCGGCGCAGGCCGACGCCATCCGCCGGGCGTTCGAGCTGGAAGTGGCCGGCACACCGGTCTTCAGTGCCGTGCAGTCGACGTGGAACCTGCTCGAACCTTCGGCGGGCCCGGCGCTCGCGGAAGCGCACGCGGCCGGGAAACGGGTGCTGGTCAAGGAAACCGTCGCGAACGGCCGCCTGGTGGTCGAGCCGCCGCCGTCGCTCGACCGGATCGCGCGGGCGCACGGGGTGGGCCCGGACGCGGTGGCGATCGCGGCGGTACTGGCGCGGGACTGGCGGCCGATGGCGGTCATCGGCCCGTCGAGCACGGCGCAGCTCGCGGAGAATCTCGTTGCCACGAAGGCGAAGCTGACCGCGGACGACCTCGCGGAGCTGGCCACGCTCGCCGAAGAACCGGCTGCCTACTGGCGGCACAGGTCCTGCCTCGGCTGGCAGTGAGGCGCTGGTCTAGTCTCGCGGCAAACAACGGGCGGGACACCGGGAGGCTTGAGGGTGCGTCATCGGCAGGTGCTCGCGGTGGCGACGGTCGCGCTGTTCGGTCTGTCGGGATGCGCCGACCGTCCCAACGACCTCGACACCTATTACGACGACCCGGCGCCGACGCCCACGGTCGAACCCACGCGGCCTTCGGTGAAACCGCAGGCCGCGCCCGTGCCGCTGCCCCCGGCCCAGGCCCCGGTCCCCGCGGCCGTTTCCGCGGCGCTGCTGACCGACGACGACGTCGCCGAGGAAGAGGTCGTCCCCGGCGAGAGCAGGATTTCCGGCTGCCTGACCGGTCTCACCCGCGGCCCGAGCCGTTCGGCGGCGTGGTCGTATCCGAGTGGGTCGACGCTGGAGCATCAGGTCACCGAGTACACCGACCGTGACGCCTCGGACGTCGTCACCCAGGCGGACTGCGAGGGCAAGAAGCTCACGCTGGCGAAGCTGTCCGGCGTCGACGCGCAGCGCGCCTGGTGTGCGGGCACCACGTGCACGGTGCTGCTCGCCAAGGGAAAGCTCGTCTCCGCGCTCAGCGTGACCGCCGGGACCGAGGCGCGCGCGACCGACGCGGCCAAGCGGCTGCTGCCGATCGTGGCGCAGCGCCTCCGTTCGGCCTAGTCGGCGGCTCGCCGCCGGAACCACTCCAGCGCACCGAGACGGCCGTCCGGGATGAACCGGCTCTCCGGATCCTCGAGCCACGAACGCAACTCGTCCAGCGTCAGCCACCGTCCTTCCACGACTTCGGACGCCTGATGCACGAAGGGACCGTCCCAGCGCGTTTCGAACGCGAAGTTGTGGCAGCGGATCGTGTCGTCGTCGGTGATATGGACGAAAAGCGGCTTCAGTTCCACCCCGTGAACACCCAGTTCTTCGGCGAGTTCGCGGCGCGCGCACTCCTCCGGGGTCTCGCCCGCCGCGACGATGCCGCCCGCCCAGCAGTCCCAAGTGGAGGGATAGACGTCCTTCGTCGAAGTGCGCAGGTGCACGTAGACGGAGTCTCCGTCACTCGAACGGACCAACACCACGCCCGCCGCGTGCCAGAGCCCTTCCGCGCGCACCCGGGAGCGGGTGGCCGTCCCCACGGCGGTTCCGCCGAGGTCATAGAGCGCAACGAGTTCGTCACTGCCTGACATGGGGGGCATCGTCGCACGGTCCCGACCCCGTAGGGTGGTGGGTATGCGGCGGATCATGGGAACCGAAGTCGAGTACGGCATCGCGGTGCCGGGCGACGCGACGGCGAACCCGGTACTCACCTCGACCCAGGTCGTGCTGGCCTACGCGGCGGCGGCGGACATCCCGCGGGCAAGGCGCGCACGGTGGGACTACGAGGTGGAATCGCCCCTGCGCGACGCCCGTGGGTTCGACCTGACCGGCCCGAGCGGACCGGGACACGATCCCGACGTCGAGGATCTCGGCGCGGCGAACGTGATCCTGACCAACGGCGCGCGGCTGTACGTCGACCACGCTCACCCGGAGTATTCGGCACCCGAGGTGACGAACGCGCGCGACGCGGTCATCTGGGACAAGGCGGGCGAACGGGTCATGGAGGAGGCGGCGCGCAAGGCCGCCACCGTCCCCGGCCAGCCACGTTTGCAGCTGTACAAGAACAACGTGGACGGCAAGGGCGCGAGCTACGGCACGCACGAGAACTACCTGATGCAGCGGTCGACGCCGTTCACCGCGGTGATCGCCGGGCTCACCCCGTTCTTCGCCTCCCGCCAGGTGATCACCGGCTCGGGCCGGGTGGGTGTCGGGCAGCAGAGCGAGGAAGCCGGTTTCCAGCTCTCGCAGCGCTCCGACTACATCGAGGTCGAGGTCGGCCTGGAGACCACGCTCAAACGCGGGATCATCAACACCCGCGACGAACCGCACGCCGACGCGGACAAGTACCGCCGCCTGCACGTCATCATCGGTGACGCGAACCTGGCCGAGTACTCGACGTATCTCAAGGTCGGGACGACGGCGCTGGTGCTGGACCTGATCGAGTCGGGCATCCGGTTCGACGACCTGAAGCTGGACGAGCCGGTGCGGGCGGTGCACCAGATCAGCCACGACCCGACGCTGAAGGCGAAGGTGTCGCTGGCCAACGGGCGGAAGTACACCGGGCTGGACCTGCAGTTCGCCTATCACGAGATCGCGTCGGCGAATCTTGAGCGCACCGGCGCGGACGAGGCGTCCAAGGAGGTCCTGCGGGTCTGGGGCGAGATCCTGGACGCGCTGGCGCGGGACCCCCAGGAATGCGCGGACAGGCTGGACTGGCCGGCGAAGCTGCGGTTGCTCGAGGGCTACCGCGCGCGGGACCAGCTGGCCTGGGGCGCGCCGCGGTTGCGGCTGGTCGACCTGCAGTACTCGGATGTCCGGCTGGACAAGGGCCTGTACAACAGGCTCGTCACCAGGGGCTCGATGAAGCGCTTGGTGACCGAGGAGGAGGTGCTGGAGGCGGTCACGACGCCGCCTTCGGACACCAGGGCCTATTTCCGGGGCCGCACGCTGGAGAAGTACGCCAACTCCATCGCCGCGGCGTCGTGGGATTCGGTCATCTTCGACGTCGGCAGGGAATCGCTGGTGCGGATCCCGACGTTGGAGCCGTTGCGGGGCACGAAGGCCCACGTGGGGAAGTTGCTGGACGACTCCGCGACCGCCGAGGAGCTGGTGGAGGCGCTCACCGGTTCGGACTAGCGGGATTTCCTTTCATCGGGGTTAGGCGATCACGGATCCCACGGAATGTCGGGACCGCTGGGTAGGCTAGGAAACATCGGCCACACCGGGAGGCGAGATGGCTCAGGAAAAGATCGAAAAGCACGGCGGCGGCGACTCGGACGAAGAGTTCGAGGACGGCGGTCCGGCGGGCCAGGAGCGGCGCGAGAAGCTCGGTGAGGACGTCGACACGATCCTCGACGAGATCGACGACGTGCTCGAGGAGAACGCCGAGGACTTCGTCCGCGCGTACGTGCAAAAGGGCGGCGAGTAGCTCGTCTTCCGGCGGCCCCGGGCCGGGGTCGCCTGTGCGGAGCCGGCGGATCACACAGATTGGAACTTTGAGCACGTATGGAACACACCTCGGGTAAGTCGGCGCTGCCCGCCGCGTACTTCTCGTCGGCGACCTCGTCGTTCTCGGACTTCCTCCGGGCGCAGGCGCCCGAGCTGCTCCCGGAACGGCGGGTCGCGGCCGGGGCGGGCGGGCTGGACGCCCCGCACGGGACGACGATCGTCGCGGTCAAGTTCGCGGGCGGGGTGCTGATCGCCGGTGACCGGCGGGCGACGTCGGGCAACCTGATCGCTTCGCGCGACATGGAGAAGGTGCACGTCACCGACGAGTACTCGGCGGTGGGCATCGCGGGCTCGGCCGGGCTCGCGATCGAGATGGTCCGGCTGTACGCGGTCGAACTGGCGCACTACGAGAAGATCGAGGGCGTTTCGCTCTCGCTCGACGGTAAGACGAACAAGCTCGCCGGGCTGGTGAAGTCCAACCTGGAGATGGCGATGGCCGGGCTGGCCGTGCTGCCGTTGTTCGTCGGCTACGACCTCGACGCGGAGGACGCGAAGCACGCCGGCCGGATCGTGTCGTACGACCCGACGGGCGGACGGTACGAGGAGCGCGCGGGGTATCACGCCATCGGTTCGGGCTCGCTGTTCGCGAAGGGTGCGCTGAAGAAGCTTTACGACCCCGACTCGGACGCCGAAGGGGCGATCCGCGTGGCGGTCGAGGCGCTGTACGACGCGGCGGACGACGACAGCGCGACCGGCGGGCCGGATCTGGTGCGCCGGATCTTCCCGACGGTCGTCACGGTCACCGCGGAGCAGGGCGCGGTCGCCGTGCCGGTGGAGCAGACGACCGCGGTGGCCGAGGCCGTCGTGGCCGCGCGGGCCGAGCGCGGGCGCTAGCCGTCTTCCCAGTCCCTTGCCGATGAGAGCCAGAAAGAGCGGAGCACCACAGTGACGATGCCGTTGTACGCCTCTCCCGAGCAGCTGATGCGGGAGCGTTCCGAGATCGCGCGCAAGGGCATCGCGCGCGGCCGGAGCGTGGTCGTGCTCAAGTACCGCGGTGGCGTGCTGTTCGTGGCCGAGAACCCCTCGGCGACGTTGCACAAGGTGTCGGAGATCTACGACCGGATCGGGTTCGCGGCGGTGGGCCGCTACAGCGAGTTCGAGAACCTGCGGGTGGCCGGGATCCGGCACGCGGATCTGAAGGGCTACCAGTACGACCGGCGGGACGTCAGCGCGCGTGCGCTGGCGAACGCGTACGCCGCGACGCTGGGCAGCATCTTCACCGAGCAGCTGAAGCCGTTCGAGGTGGAGGTCTGTGTCGCCGAGGTCGGCGCGACCGCCGCCGAGGACCAGCTGTACCGGTTGACCTACGACGGTTCGATCTTCGATGAGCCGAAGTTCGTCGTGATGGGCGGTCAGGCCGACACGCTCACCACGAAGCTGAAGGAAAGCTACGAGTCCGACATGGACCTGGAGGCGGCGCTCGGTGTCGCGGTGAAGGCGTTGCGCGCCAACACCCCGACGCCCGCGAACGGCGACTCGGACCCGGTGAAGCTCGAGGTCGCCGTTCTGGAACGGGAGCGGCGAGGCCGCAAGTTCCGGCGCGTCGCCGGGGCGGCGCTGGACGCGCTGCTGCCTGCCGAGCCGGAGCCCGAGAAGGACGCGGCCGAGGGCGACAAGCCCGAAGGCGAGTCCAAGAAGGACTGACCCCCGTTCCCGTACATAGTGGACGGGAATGTGCCACGCCTCGTGAGTGGTAATGACGGTTAGAACCGTCATTACCACTCACGAAGCGACCAGGACCGCCTGGCCGCGGTGCCCCGCCCAGCCCCAGTTCCCGCAGCCCTTCCCCACGCCCGGACGCCGTGAAGGCCTCCTTCCCTACGGTCAAAGTAGGGAAGGAGGCCTTCACGGATTTTCAGCCGATCAGTAGCGGCCTGGGCCGCTCATGACCTCAGGCGGGACCGGTGCCCCACCACTGGCTACGGCCACCGGCGATGAAGCTCCACAGCTGGAGCCGCGTGCCGTTGCTGGCCGAGTTGCCCTCCGCGGTCAGGTAGCGGCCGCTGCTCGGGCTCTGGAAACGGACGTAACCCTCGGGGTTGACGGTGCCGCCCCACCACTGGTTCTTGGCACCGGCGATGAAGTCCCACAGCTGGACGATGGTGCCGTTGCCGTTCATCGTGTTGAGGTCCGCGTCCAGGTAGCGGCCGCTGGCCACATTCTGGAAGCGGGTGTAGCCCTCGGGGTTGTCGGTGATGTAGAACGCCTGGTGGTCCGCGTCGAAGTTGCAGTCCCAGAGCTGCATCTTGGTGCCGTTGCGGTTGATGGTGTTCAGGTCGGCGTCCCAGCACTTGTTCGCGTCCAGTCCGGACGGGATCAGGAACATGTCCGCGTCGGCGAGGCCGGCGGCCTGGGTGCGCGCGCCGGTCGACGTGCGCTTGACCGGGATGAGCTTCATGCCGTGGACGGTGACCGTCTTGAACCCGTCGCCGGTGGGCTGCGGGGCCGCGGTGGCGGCGGGCGCGGTGACCAGGGTCAGGACACCCGCCGCGGCGGCGATGATTCCCGCCAGACGCTTCATTTTCGTCATTTTCTTTCCCCTTTGTGGAAAGCGTTTTCTCCCAGTGAGCCGAAGGAGAGCGGCTTGAGTCGCCGGACCGCGACAAAGCGCGGCCCGGTGGGCCCTGCCGATGAATCCCCCTCAGAGAAGGCGCCGCGTAAACCCCCGAGAAGCGGACCTTCTGCGAACATCATTCAGGTCTGAACCACGGCCGTCGAGGAGATTTCCGGCAGCGGCAATAGAGCAGTTCAACCATGTAACGGAATGACGCGGCTCGCGATCACACGGCGAAGACTCTGATCAAGGCGAGGACATCCGTGCGTATCGAGCTGACGTTGCAGGACCTGACGCGCGTCCGGCTCGCGCCCGAAGCCGATCCCTTGGCCGAGCTGGTTTCCAGTCTGCAGGTCCTGCAGCGGCGCGACGCGGGCTCGGCGTTGTTCAACCGTTGGCGGCACCGGGTCAAGCTCGGGCTGGTGGAATCGGCCTCGGTGTTGTTGTGGCTGTGCCGCCCGCACGCGCCGATCCCGGCGTTCCTCGTCCCGGAGGCGGAGGACCGCGGTTTGGAGGCGGGGCTCGCCGCCATCGCCCGGACCGACCCGGTGTGCCTGAAGTCGGCGTTGCGGGACGCCCCGGTCAACCGGGAGCTGCCGGCCTGGGCGGCGGGACTGCCGGACGGCGACACCGCCGGGCTGCCGCGGCTCGTCCAGGCGTTGCAGGACTACTTCGAGCTGTCGCTGGCACCGGGCTGGGAGCCCGCGCGGGCTCAGGTGGACGCGGACCGCGGGATGCGGGCGCAGCTGTTGCTCAACGAAGGCGTGGACGCGGTCCTGACGAGCCTGCGGCCACTGGTGCGCTGGTCGTGCCCGGTCCTGGAGGTCGGCGACGGGATCGTCGGTTCCGGTGGCACGGGCGGGTCCGGCCTCACGATCTCGCCGACGTACTTCGCGGTGTGCCCCGTGATCGTCCCGGCCGCGGGGGAGACGCCGGTCCGGCTGCTGTATCCGTCGGTGCGGCAGGCGGCCCCGTCGACCGGGTACGGCCGCGACGTGCGGAGGTCGCCGGACAGCGCGCTGGCTGATCTGCTCGGGCCGACCAGGGCGGCGGCGCTGGCGGTCCTCGCGGTCGGCTGCAGCACGTCGGAGCTGGCCGCCCGGCTGGGCGTGACGCCGTCGGCGGTCAGCAAGCACACCACCGTGCTGCGGCGCGCGGGGCTGATCACCACCGAACGCGACCGCAACGCCGTACTGCACTCGCTGACCCCGCTGGGCAGCGCGCTGCTGGGTGGCTAGAGCCGGTAAATGGTGAGCGCGCTGGGCCGCGACCGGAAGCGGAAGTCCTTGCCGAGCGGGCCGACCTCGCCGTCGGTGGCGACGCGGCGGTTGCCGTTGAGCAGCCGGACGTGCAGTTCCGGGACGTCGAGCTCCTGGTAGACGTGGCTGGCGTTGAGGCTGTTCGTGAGCGTGGCCAGGATGAACCGTGCCCGCGAGTACGGCAGGTCGGCGCGCAGGTACCGGACGTCGAGCAGGCCGGTGTCGAGTGCCGGGCGGTGCGAAGGCGCGAACCCCTTCGGCGCGTAGGTGCCGTTGCCGACGAACAGCAGCCAGATGCTGGCCTCCTTGCCGTTGAGGGTCACCTCCAGCGGCTTCGCGCGCCGGAGCGTGCGGGCGAGCGCGATCGCCGCGGACGGCCACTTGGGGTGCCGCTTCTGCAGCCTTTCCCGTATCCGCACCATCTCCGGGTACCCGCCGAGACTGGCGGTGTTGACGAAGTAGCGGTGGTCATCGTCGTCGTTGATCTCGACTTCGCCGAGGTCGACGCCGACGGCGTTGCCCGCCTCGGTGGCGGCGTCGGCGTCGGGCATCGAGCGCATGCCGACGTCGCGTGCGAAGTGGTTGAGCGTGCCGGCCGGGATGAGCGCGAGCGGCAGGTCGTGGTCGGCCGCGACGGCGGCCACCGCGGCGACCGTCCCGTCGCCACCCGCGACGCCGAGCGCGCGCACGGTGTTGTCGCGGGCGGCGATCTCGTCGCAGAGCTGGGCGCGCAGGTCCTGTTTGGGGTCCGGGTACAGCAGGGTGGCCTTGGGCCAGGCGAACCGGACGTCCTCGGTCGGGTCGCGGCCGTCGATGCCGGAGTGTGGGTTGACCAGGACCAGCATGTCCTCGCCGTCGCGCATTTCGGGGGCTTCGGCGGTGTGCGCGGTGCGGCCGGGGACATCGGGGTTCAGCGGCCACCAGTGCCGGGTGAGCAGGCCCGCGCCGACGCCGATGCCGATCCCCACGCCGACGTCACTGGGCCAGTGCACGCCGGTGTGGATCCGGGAGTAGGCCACGGCGGCGGCCAGCGGTACCAGGGCGGCGCCGGTTTTGGGGGATTCCATCGCGACGGCCGTGACGAAGGCGGCCGCGGACGCGGAGTGCCCGGACGGGAACGAGGAGGAGGTCGGGCGCCGGACCAGGCGCCGGTGCATCGGCACCTCCTCGGCCGCGGGACGGCGGCGGGGGAACAGCGGCTTGCCGACCAGGTTCGCTGCGGCGCTCGCACCGGCGATGGCGGCGACACCGCGGAGCGCGCCCCGCCGGGTCGGGCCCTTCTTCGTCGCGAGCAGTACGGCGACACACCACCAGAGTTTGGATTTGTCCGCACTTTTCGACAATGCCGTGATCACGTCGTCGGCCCGCGTCCTCGGGAGGGCCGCACTCCGGGCCATCAGGCGCCGGTCGGTCCGCCCGACCTTGCGGAAAGGGCGCTTGAGCTGCTTTAACACGGTTCCACCGCTTCCGGGTCGGGCCGACATGTGCGTGATACCCGATCGGGACTTTCCGCACACCTTTCACCGAACGCAACGTACCGACCGCGTGTCGCCGCCCGAACGGCGCACCTTCAGCGGGGTCTCACCGCCTACTCTGGTGGGATGCAGCGGCGGATCTTTGGCATCGAGACCGAATTCGGGGTCACGTGCACCTTTCACGGGCAACGCAGGCTCTCCCCGGATGAAGTGGCGCGTTACCTGTTTCGGCGTGTCGTGTCCTGGGGACGTTCGTCGAACGTCTTCCTGTCGAACGGCTCCCGGCTCTATCTCGACGTGGGCTCCCACCCGGAATACGCCACGGCCGAATGCGACGACCTCGTCCAGCTCGTCACGCACGACAAGGCGGGGGAGCGGATCCTCGAGGACCTGCTGGTCGACGCCGAGCGTCGGCTGGCGGACGAGGGCATCGGCGGCGACATCTTCCTGTTCAAGAACAACACCGACTCGGCGGGCAACTCCTACGGCTGTCACGAGAACTACCTGGTGACCCGTGCCGGGGAGTTCTCCCGGATCGCCGACGTGCTGCTGCCGTTCCTGGTGACGCGGCAGCTGATCTGCGGCGCCGGCAAGGTGCTGCAGACGCCGCGCGGCGCGGTGTACTGCCTGTCCCAGCGTGCGGAACACATCTGGGAAGGCGTCTCCAGCGCGACCACGCGGTCCCGGCCGATCATCAACACCCGCGACGAGCCGCACGCCGACGCCGAGCGTTACCGGCGCCTGCACGTGATCGTCGGTGACTCGAACATGGCCGAACCGACCACGATGCTGAAGGTCGGGTCGGCGCATCTGGTGCTGGAGATGATCGAGGCCGGCGTCCAGTTCCGCGACTTCACCCTCGACAACCCGATAAGGGCGATCCGCGAGATCAGCCACGACCTCACCGGCCGCCGCCAGGTGCGGCTCGCCGGCGGCCGTGAGGCGTCCGCGCTGGACATCCAGCGGGAGTACCACGCCCGTGCCGTCCAGCACGTCAAGGAGACCGGGTCGTCGCCGCAGTCCGAGCGGGTCGTCGAGCTGTGGGGCCGGGCGCTGGAGGCGGTCGAGCAGCAGGACTTCAGCAAGATCGACACCGAGATCGACTGGGCGATCAAGCACCGGCTGGTCGAGCGCTACCGCAACAAGCACGACCTCGACCTGTCGAGCCCGCGGATCGCGCAGCTCGACCTGGCCTACCACGACATCCGGCGCGGCCGCGGCATCTTCGACCTGCTGCAGCGCAAGGGTCTGGTCCGCCGGGTCACCGACGACGGCGAGATCGAGCTGGCCAAGGACACCCCGCCGCAGACCACGCGGGCGAAGCTGCGCGGTGACTTCATCGCCGCCGCGCAGGCCGCCGGGCGCGACTTCACCGTGGACTGGGTGCACCTCAAGCTGAACGACCAGGCGCAGCGGACCGTGCTGTGCAAGGACCCGTTCCGTTCGGTGGACGAACGCGTCGAAAGGCTCATCTCCTCGCTCTGAATTACTCCGTGAAGGCCATCTTGGAGGGCGCTGAGCCCTCTAGGGTGGCCTTCACGGATCTTCGAGGAGAGGTACGCCGATGCGTCGTGCGTTGCTGGTCCTGCTGGGGGCGGTCGTCCCGCTGGCGTTCACCGGGGTCGCGCACGCGGCGCCGGAGTGTCCCGCTCCGGCCTGGACGGAGACCCCGACCGGTACGGACGCGCAGTTGCGCGGGCTGTCGGCGGTCGACTCCCGTACCGCGTGGGTCAGCGGCAGCAGGGGCACCATCCTGCGCACCACCGACCGCGGCCGCAGCTGGAAACCCGTCGCCCCGCCCGGCACGGCGGCGCTCGACTTCCGTGACATCGAGGCCTTCGACGCCGATCACGCCGTCGCCCTGTCCATCGGGCCCGGCGACGCGTCCCGGATCTACCGCACCGACGACGGCGGCCTGAGCTGGCGACTGTCCTTTCAGAACAGCGACCCGGCCGCCTTCTACGACTGCGTCGCGTTCTTCGACCACCGGCGCGGCCTCGCGATGAGCGACCCGGTCGAAGGCAAGTTCCGGCTGCAGTCCACTTCGGACGGCGGCCGCACGTGGCAACCGGTGCCCGCCGAGGGCATGGTCCCCGCGCTGGACGGCGAGTTCGGCTTCGCCGCCAGTGGCCAGTGCCTGACCACCGCGGGCTCGCACGACGCCTGGATCGCCACCGGCGGCGGGGCCCGTGCGCGCGTCCTGCACTCCGGCGACGGAGGGAAGACCTGGGCGGCCGCCGACACACCGTTGCCCAGTGGCGCCTCGGCCGGGGTCTTCTCGGTGACCTTCCGGGATCCGCGGCACGGCGTGGCCATCGGCGGTGACTACGCCGCACCGAACGCGCCCGGCCCCGCGGTCGCGCTCAGCGCGGACAAGGGCCGCACCTGGCGGACGCCACCGGAGGCTCCCGTCGGCTACCGCTCCGGCCTGGCGTGGCTGGGGAACACGGTCATCGCGGTCGGACCCGGCGGGAGCGACCTGAGCCCGGACGGCGGACGGCATTGGAAGTCCTTCGACACCGGCTCGCTCGACTCGGTCGACTGCGCCCGCGGCGCGTGCTGGGCGAGTGGTGCGAAGGGCAGGGCCGCACGGCTGTCCTGAGCGGCGCTCAGGACACCGATTGCGGGCGGTGGACCTCCCAGGCCGCTTCGATCATCCGGAAGATCTCGTCCACCGCGGCGTCCGGATCGGCCGACTCGCGGGCCAGCGAATGGGCGTCGACCACGAACCGCGCGATCGTCCGGCAGGCCGTCGTGGTTCCTGGCGCGTCGAGATCGGCGGCGATGGCCGCCGCCAGAGCCTTCGCGTGGCGGAGCCTCATCAGCTCTTCGTACTCCCGCAGCGCGGGTGACCCGTCGATCATGCGCCAGACCGGCGCGGCTTCGTCCGCCGCGCAATGCCGCACCTGAGCCTGGATCTCGCGGCGCAGCGCGGAGATGAGCGGCTCGTCCGGCGCCCGGTCGGTGACCGCCTGGGTGAGGCCGTGCTGGAACTCGCCGTCCAGCTCGAACACCAGGGCCTCTTTGGAGGCGAAGTGGGAGAAGAGCGTGGTGACGGCGACGTCGGCCTCGGCCGCCACGTCACGGATGCCCACTTCGTCGTACCCGCGTTCGAGGAAGAGCCGCAGCGCGGTTTCGGCGATCTTCCGGCGCGTCGCGGCCTTCTTCCGTTCACGGCGCCCCAGTGGCTCTGTCATCTCCTGACACTATCAGATGCGAAACCATAGCTGTTTCAAAACACTAACGGTTAGTGCTATGGTCGGTCGCATGAAGAGAGTGAGTTTCGCCGAGTTCGGAGGTCCGGAGGTCCTGCGGTTCGAGGACGCCGAGGAGCCCCATGCGGGCCCCGGTGAGGTGCGCGTCGCGGTGCGGGCGGCGGGGGTGAATCCCGTCGACTGGCGGCTCCGTGAAGGCCAGGTTCTGGGAGCCCATCCGGTCGAGTTGCCCTTCGGGGTCGGGCAGGACGCGGCCGGGGTGGTGGACGAGGTCGGGGAAGGCGTCGAAGGGGTGAAGGTCGGCGATGCCGTGTTCGGCGAAGGTGCGAGTACCTATGCCGAGTTCGCCGTGCTGTGGGCCTGGGCCCGGATGCCCGAGGGGCTGACGTTCGAGGAGGCGGCCGGGTATCCGTCCGTGGTGGAGACCGCGTTGCGCGTCCTCCGTGAGGTCGGGGTGGAGTCCGGGCAGACGTTGCTGGTGAGCGGCGCGTCCGGCGGGGTCGGCTCGGCGGTGCTGCAGATCGCCCGCGACCGCGGCATCACGGTGATCGGCACGGCCGGTGCCGCGAACCAGGACTATCTGCGGGGTCTGGGCGCCCTCGCCACGACGTACGGCGACGGCTGGGTCGGACGGGTGCGCGAGCTCGGCAAAGTCGACGCGGCCCTCGATCTGGCGGGCGCGGGCGTGATCCCCGAACTCGTCGAGCTGACCGGGGATCCGCGGAAGGTGATCTCCATCGCCGACCTCGGCGCGCCGGACCTCGGCGTCCGGTTTTCCGGGGTCGCCGGGAGCATGCCGGACGCCCTCACCGAGGCCGCCGATCTCATCGCGCGGGGCAGGCTCCACATCCCGGTCGAGAAGTCGTACACCCTCGCCGAGGCCGCGCAGGCCCAGATCGACAGCCAGGCCGGTCACACACGCGGACGCCGGGTCATCGTCGTCTCAGTTGGCTAGGCTCGAAGAACCATGACCGCACACGCAGACCCCGCCCCGGACGCCGCCGATCACCTGGTCGAGGTGTTCAAGGCGCTCGCCAATCCCGTCCGGCTCCAGGTGCTCGGCTGGTTACGCGAACCGGACCGGCACTTCCCGCCGGAGAAGGCGATCGCCGACCAGAACGAGGTCGGGGTCTGCGTGAGTCATCTTCAGGAGAAGCTGGGGCTCGCGCAGTCGACGGTGTCGGCGTACATGGCGTTGCTCCAGCGTGCCGGGCTCGTCCGGTCCACGCGAGTGGGGAAGTGGACGCACTACCGGCGCGACGAACAGCGGATCGCCCAGCTCGTCGACCTGCTGGGACGGTCGATCTGAACCTCGGCGGGAATAACATATCGAGAATCTGCGATACTTCGATATGTAAGACTCGACCTGAGGAGAGACAGATGGAACTGGGGCGTTTCGGGATCTGGACGTTCGACTTCGAAGAGCAGCCGGCGAGCATGCTGCGGGATTCGGTGCGGGAACTGGAGGAACTCGGCTGGCCCGCGATCTGGATCCCGGAACGGGACGGCCGCGAGGCGCTGACCCACGCCGGATTCCTGCTCGCGTCCACCGAACGGATCTCCGTGGTCAACGGGATCGCGCGGATCGGAGCCCGCGGGGCGCGCTGGACCCATGGGGCGGCTCTGCTGCTGGCCGACGCCTACCCGGGCAGGCACGTCCTGGGACTCGGCTTCGGCGGCGCGCGTCCCGGGGTCAAGCCACTGGAGGCGATGAACGAGTACCTCGACGAACTCGACGAGGTCACCAACGCCAACCCGGTGCCCGCCGCGCCGATGCGGCGGCTGCTGGCCGCGTACGGGCCGAAGATGCTCGGACTGGCCCGGGACCGTTCCGAGGGGGCGCACACCTATCACGTGCCCGTGTCGCATACCGCCAAGGCGAGGGAAGTGCTGGGGGACAAGGCATTCCTGGGCGTCGAGCACGCGGTGCTGTTCGAAACGGACCCGGGCAGGGCGCGCGAGATCGCCCGTGAGCACCTGCACGTGTACCTCACGTCGGAGTACAACGTCGCCAAGTTCCTCCGCCTCGGCTACACCGAAGCCGACATCGACGGCGGCCGCGGCAGCGACCGGCTCGTCGACGACCTCGTGTTCTGGGGCGACCTCGACGCGATCACGGCGAAACTGCACGGACATCTCGACGCCGGCGCCGACCACGTCGGGGTCCAGGTCATCGGGGTCGCACCCGGGGAATCGGCCATGCCGCAGTGGCGGCTGCTGGCCGAGGCGCTGCTGTCCCGGACCGCGGCCGCCCGCTGACGGACGGACCACGATCTCGGTGACCGAGGGCGGTGCTCGAGCGCGTGGAGCACCGCCCTCGCGGTGTCCGCCGGGCCTGCCCGTACGCCGGTGACCGGCGATACTCGATCGTTCATGCCTCCAAGGTGGGTGGCGTGTAGGTGTCCCACCCGGGCACCGGCTCGCCGGCGAGGGAAGCGCCGAGCCGGTCGAGATAGAAGTGCCAGCCCTTGGCGATGTCCGAGGTGTCCCACTCGGGTTCGGGCATCCGGTGCACGAAGTCGAGCACCGTTCCCGAGCCTTGCGGGGTCAGCGTCAGCTCCACGTGCCAGATCGGCTCGCCGGGAGTGGCCAGGTCGATGGCCAGCCGTTTCGGCGGATCGCATTCGCGGATGACGGCGGGCGCCGGTTCGGCGCCTTCCTCCGCGGTCATCAGCAGCATGATCGTGTTGCCGACCCCTGTTTCGCCCGTCCATGTGCCGAGCCAGCGGGCCGTGCGTTCCGAGTCGGTGAGTGCCGACCAGACGTCTTCGACCGGTCCCGGAAACTCGCGCCGGAGTTCGAGCCGGGTTTCGTTCTTGTCCATAATGTGAAGATAACCACAGGCTTAATTAAGCGTCAACTTATGCTTTCGTCGGCACCGATCGTCAGTACCAGCCGTCCGCGGAGTCCGCCCTCCGCCAGTCGTTCGTGTGCCTTCACCGCGTCGTCCAGCGGCAAGGTCTCCGCGACCCGGAGGGCGAGCACGCCGCTGTCGACCAGTGCCGCCAGTTCGCCCAGCGCGGCGCCGTCGGCGCGGATCCAGACGTGCTCGACCCTGATGCCGCGCAAGGGAATCGGCGCCGCACCGGCCGCGAAGACCACGAACCGCCCACCGCCCTTCACGGCGTCCAGGGCTTCGAGGCCGAGCAGTGCCGTGTCGAGGGCGGCATCCACCCCGCCGGGGACTTCGGCGCGCACGCGGTCGGCCAGGAAGTCGCCACGGGGTACGAAAACCTCCGCGCCGAAGCCGCGGACCAGCGCCTCGTCGGCGGAACCGGCGACAGCCACCACGCGATGACCGCGGGCCTTGGCCAAGGTGACCGCGTATCCGCCGACCGCACCCGCGGCTCCGGTCACCAGGACCGTCGCTCCCGGTGGGAGAGCGACCAGATCGAGCGCCTGGAGGGCGGTCAGGCCGTTCAGCGGCAGGGTCGCGGCCTCCACGAGGGACACCGTCCGCGGGGCGCGGGCGATCGCGTCCACGTCGAGCACGACGTACTCGGCGTAGGTGCCGAGTGCGGTCGCCGGCCGGTCCCGCAGGCCGATCACGGCGTCACCCGCGGCGAACCCGGAGACGCCGTCGCCGATCGCGTCGACCGTCCCGGCCACGTCCCAGCCGATCCCGACCGCCTCCCGCGGCGGGATGATCCCCGCCTCGGTCAGGAAACCCGAGCGGGTCGCGGCATCGACCGGGTTGACCCCGGCCGCGGCCACCTTCACCCGTACCTGCCCGGTTCCCGGTGCGGGCACCGGGATCTCGAGGGATTCCAGGACTTCCGGGCCGCCGAACCGGCGGACCACCATCGCGTGCATCGTTCTCCTCCCAGGGGTCGTCGAGACCGAACGTAAGGGGAGTTACTCTCCATCGGGAAGTACGCACTTCGAGGTGCCCAACCCACGCGGAGGTACGGCGATCGTGGTCACGCGCACGGCACAGGAACGCCGGAACGAGGAGAAACGGGCCTACGACGCCTACCTCGCGGCCTGCCCGGCCCGGAAGCTGCTCGACGAGGTCTCGGGGAAATGGGTCAGCCTGGTCCTCGTCGCCCTCGGCGACGGGCCCCAGCGCTACAGCGACCTCTCCCGCCGGATCGCCGGCGTCAGCCAGAAGATGCTCACGCAGACCCTGCGGACCCTGGAACGCGACGGCCTGCTGACCCGCACCGTCACCGCCTGTGTGCCGGTCCGCGTCGACTACGAGCTGACCGATCTCGGCCGCAGCCTTCGTGAGCTGCTGGCCGGGATCAAGGACTGGGCCGAGACGCGGTTCGACGAGGTCGAGTCCGCCAGGGATCGTTACGACGCGCGATCGGCGGCTCTCACCATCGGGTCGGACGGCGCGGGCTAGGGTAACCGGGTGTCCACCGCACGCGCCGAACGATTGGTCAACCTGGTTCTGGCCCTCCTGTCCACCCGGCAGTACCTCACCGCCGAACGGATCCGGGGGATCGTGCCCGGGTACGCCGACGCGGCCAGCGACGAGGCCTACTTCCGCATGTTCGAGCGCGACAAGACGGAACTGCGCGAACTCGGCATCCCGCTGGAGACCGGCCGCAACTCCGCCTTCGACGCGATCGACGGCTACCGCATCGCGCGCCGCGACTACGAACTCGGCGAGATCGACCTCGCGCCCGACGAGGCGACCGCCGTCGGTCTCGCCGTCCGGCTCTGGGATTCCCCGGAACTGACCGGTGAGGCACAGGGCGCGCTGGTGAAGCTCCGCGCCGCCGGGGTCGAGGTGGACGACCACGCGCCGACCGTCGTCGAACCCCGCGTCCGCGCCGAACCGGCGTTCGGACCGCTGCTCGCCGCGGTCCAGGCCGGTCAAGCGGTGCGCTTCGAGTACCGGCGCAGCGGTTCGGCCGAACGCAAGATCCGCACCCTCGAACCGTGGGGTGTCGTGTCGTGGCGTGCCCGCTGGTACGTCGTCGGGCATGACAGGGATCGCGGCGCTTCCCGCTGCTTCCGGCTCTCCCGCGTCACCGGCAAGGTCGAACCCGTCGGGAGGCCCGGCGTCGTCGAACGCCCGGAAGGGGTCAACCTCCTGCAGATGGTGTCCTCCAGCAGCGGTGAGGACCCGTCCGCGCCGACCACCGCCAGCGTCTGGGTCGCCGACGGCCGGGCCGCCGGGGTCCGCCGCCGCGGCCGGGTCGTCGGCCGCAGTGATGCCGGAGGAGAAGCGGGCGACCTCGTGGAAATCGACCTGTACTACCCGGAATCCGCCGCCGACTGGCTCACCGCCCACGGCCCGGACGTCCTGGTCCTCGAACCCGAAGTCCTCGCGAAGTCGGTCTTCAGCCGCCTTGAGGCCATCGCCCACGCCGGTGGTGCCCGATGAGCGCCACCGGACGGATGCCGCGCCTGCTGGCGCTCGTGCCGTACCTGCTCGCCCGGCCGGGAATCAAGATCACCGACGCCGCCGCCGACTTCGACGTCTCGCCCAAACAGCTGCGCAAGGACCTCGAACTCCTCTGGATGTGCGGGCTGCCCGGCTACGGCCCCGGTGACCTGATCGACCTCTCCTTCGAAGGCGACACGATCGTCGTCACCCACGACGCCGGGATGAACCGCCCGTTGCGGCTCACCGGTGGCGAGGCGACGGCCATGCTGGTCGCGCTGAGGGCACTGGCCGAGACACCCGGCGTCGTCGACGCCGACGCCGTCCGCCGCGCCATCGCGAAGATCGAAGCCGCCGCGGGCCAGGCCCAGCCGTCGGGGATCGTGGTCAGCGGGGGAGTCCGCGAAGGCAAGAAGACCGCCCGCACCCGCGAAGCCGTCCGTGCCGCCCTCACCGCGAGGCGCGCGCTGCGGATCCGGTACTACACCGCGTCCAAGGACGAGATCACCGAACGCACCGTCGACCCCATGCGGCTGCTCATCGTTCAGGCGGTCGGCTATCTCGAAGCGTGGTGCCGCCGCGCGGAGGACGTCCGCTTATTCCGGCTCGACCGCATCGACGAGCTGACCGTGCTCGACGAACCCGCCGTCCCGCCCGCGCACGCCCGGCCGACCGACATCTCCGACGGCGTCTTCCGCCCGCGTCCCGATCAGCAGGAAGCCGTGCTGGTGCTCGACCCCGACACCCGCTGGGTCGCCGAGTACTACCCGTGCGAGGAACTCGACGAACTCGACGGCGGACGGCTCCGCATCCGGATGCGCTACGCCGACGAGTCCTGGATGGTCCGCCTGATCCTCGGATTGGGCGGAGACGCGCAGGTCGAGAGCCCCGCCGCGCTGGCGGAGGCGGTTCGTCGACGGGCGGCCGACGCGCTGGCGCGGGCACGTCACCTTGCGTCAACCTACGAGCAGTAGGGTGACGCCGTGTCGTACCTGCCGAGCATCGCGCTCGTAGTCGTCGGGCTGATCGCTCTCTTTGTTTTGCTAATCAAGTTACGCGGAGTCTTGCGCGTGCTCACCCATACGATGAGCATGGTGGCTACGAACACCCGAAAACGGACAGGGCTGCTCCGCGCCCGATCGGCCGCGCTCCGCGTGGCGATCGCGCAACGACGTGGGCTCGAAGACCGGTAACATCTCACCCAGAGACTCAAGAAGGAGGCCGCACACGATGAACGCGCTGCAGCCGTGGCACATCATCATCCTGGTGCTCGTCGTTGTCCTGCTGTTCGGCGCCAAGAGGCTTCCGGACGCCGCGCGGTCCATCGGCAAGTCCATGAAGATCTTCAAGGCCGAGACCAAGGACATGGCCGGAGACAAGGACAAGGCCGCCGAGACCGAAGAGGTCGAGACCAAGCAGCTGCCGCAGGCCACCACGCCCGCGCCTGCCGCGACCGCGCAGGACAAGCAGGTCGCCGACCTCCAGCGTCAGCTCGACGAGCTCAAGAAGCAGCAGGCCGCCGCGCCCGTCACGCCCGCTCCGGCCGAGCAGGCGCAGAAGAACGCCAGCTGAGCGGTCTTTTAGCAAGCCCAGCGGAGCCTGTTCGCGGATGAGCGCGCCGAAGTCCCGGCGCGCTCATGGTGGACCCTGACGAGAACGGACTGTCCAGTGGCGGATTCCGCCTCCGGTGAGGAGCGCCGCGGCACCAAGCGGCGCAAGCGCAGCCGTCGGAGCAACCCCGACGGCACGATGACGCTCATCGAGCACATCTACGAGTTCCGGCGCCGTCTGGGCTTCGCGCTGCTCGCCATCGTCGCGGGCGGGATCATCGGTTTCATCTGGTTCCAGACCAAGGTGGGCCCGATCCCGTCGCTCGGCGAGATCATGACCGGCCCGTACTGCGGCATCCCGTACCAGCGCAGGCTCGGCGGACGAATCGACGGACCCTGCCAGCTGCTCCAGACGGTCCCGTTCGAAGCCTTCATGATCCAGCTGAAGGTCGGCCTCGCCGCGGGCGCGGTGCTGCTGGCCCCGCTGTGGCTCTACCAGATCTGGGCGTTCATCGCGCCCGGCCTCTACTCGAAGGAGCGCAAGTACGCGCTCACCTTCGTCTTCTTCGCGTCGATCCTCTTCGCCGCGGGCGCGGTGCTGGCGTACCTGCTCATCCCGCACGCGCTCGAACTGCTGATGAACTTCGGTGGCGACCAGTTCATCACCGCCCTCACCGGCGACAAGTACATCTCGTTCATCCTGTCGCTGCTGCTGATCTTCGGCGTCAGTTTCGAACTCCCGCTGTTCGTGGTGATGCTGAACCGCGTCGGCGTCCTCAAGTACCAGACGCTGAAGAAGTGGCGCCGCGGCCTGATCATGGTCGTATTCGTCTTCGCCGCCTTCGCGACGCCTGGTTCGGACCCGTTCTCGATGCTCGCCCTGGCGGCCGCGCTGATCGTGCTGCTGGAACTGTCGATCCAGATCGCGCGCTTCCACGACCGCAAGCTCGACAAGGAACGCGGCACCGAGGGCTGGGATCAGCTCGCCGACGACGAGGCCGCGCCGTTCGACTACACGCCGAGCACGATCGACGAGGAGCCTTCCGCGGCCACGAACGGCAAGCGGACCAGCACCGACGACGTCACCTGATCCCGCGATGCACGCGGCACTGGCCGTCCACCCCGCCTCCGGGAACGGAACGGCGGGACGGCTGATGGAGTCGGTCGCGGCACGGCTGCGGCCCGTCGTCGACCGGCTCGACGTCCTCGTCGCCGGCACGGTCGAGGAATCCCGCGCGCTGATGACCGATTCCCGCGCGGCCGGACTGGACGTGCTCGTCGTCCTCGGCGGGGACGGAGCGGCCCACGAGGGCGTCCAGTTCTGCGCCGAAACCGGCGTCGCGCTCGGACTCGTCCCCGCGGGCACCGGCAACGACTTCGCCAGGGCACTCGGCGTCCCGGAACGCCCGCACGCCGCGGCGGACCTGGCTGCCCGGCAGATCGCCGCGGGGAAGCGGCGCCGGATCGACCTCGGCCGCGCCGGTGGCGAATGGTTCGCCACCGTCCTGTGCTCCGGGTTCGACGCGCTCGTCACCGCACGGGCCAACCGGCTGACCTGGCCTCGCGGCCCGCGCCGCTACGACCTGGCGATCCTGGCCGAACTGACGGCGTTCCGCACCTGGCCGGTCGTGCTCCGCACCGACGTCGAGACGATCGAAGTCGACGCCACCATGATCGCCGTCGGCAACACCCCGTTCTACGGCGGCGGCATGCCGATCTGCCCGGGAGCGGACCCCGAAGACGGCCTCTTCGACGTCACGGTCGTCGGGAAGGCCACCAGACGCGACCTGCTCCGCATGCTGCCCGGCGTCCGCACCGGCGAGCACCTCGCGCATCCGGCGGTCCGGACCCTGAAGGCCAGCGAGATCCACCTCGCGGGCAGCGAGCTTCCCGTCTTCGCCGACGGCGAGCCGCTGGGCGGGCTGCCGATCGACATCACCTGCGTCCCGGGCGCGCTCACCGTCCTCGGCTGAGCCCGGCGTAGCGCCGTCGCGGTGTAGACCCGGCCGCCGTTCCCGGGATCGTCACACCGAGTGCGAACTGTCGGTGGGGTATGGAACCCTGACGAAGTGGTCAACAGCCCTTCTCAGACCCCGGCCGAGGCGTACGCAGCCTCCCAGCGCCGCGCTCGGTATCCCCAGCTGACCCGGTTCGCCGCGGAATCGGCGTTCGAGTTCGACGACTTCCAGATCCGCGGGTGCGAGGCGCTCGAAGCAGGCCACGGCGTGCTCGTCTGCGCGCCCACCGGCGCCGGGAAGACGGTGGTCGGCGAGTTCGCGGTGCATCTCGCCCTCGCCGAAGGGCGCAAATGCTTCTACACGACGCCGATCAAGGCGCTGTCGAACCAGAAGTACGCCGACCTGGTCGGCCGTTACGGCGCCGACGCCGTCGGCCTGCTCACCGGTGACACCTCGATCAACGGCAACGCCCAGGTCGTGGTCATGACCACCGAGGTCCTGCGCAACATGCTCTACGCCGGGTCGTCGACCATCGGCGAACTCGCCTACGTGGTGATGGACGAGGTGCACTACCTCGCCGACCGGTTCCGCGGCGCGGTCTGGGAGGAGGTCATCCTCCATCTGCCCGAGCACGTCCGGGTCGTCGGCCTGTCGGCCACGGTGAGCAACGCCGAGGAGTTCGGCGAATGGCTGGTCGAGGTCCGCGGCGACACCACCGTCGTGGTCGACGAGCACCGCCCCGTGCCGCTGTGGCAGCACATGCTGGTCGGCAACCGGCTGATGGACCTGTTCGCCGGCCAGGAGGAACACGCGCCGGGCGCCGAGCTGCGGATCAACCCGAGCCTGCTGCGCCGCACCGAGGAGATCGGCGGACGGTTCGCGCCGGCCGGGTTGCGCGGCCCGAGGGGACGGCGAGGGGCGCCGTCGCGGATGCCGCGGTACCGGCCGCCGTCCCGCACCGAGACGGTCGAGCGCCTGGACAACGCCGGGCTGCTGCCCGCCATCGTCTTCATCTTCTCCCGCGCGGGCTGCGACGCCGCCGTCGGCCAGTGTGTCCGGTCCGGCCTGCGGCTGAACGGCCCCGACGAGGTCGAGAAGGTCCGTCGTATCGTCGCCGAGCGCACCAAGGACCTGCCCGAAGGCGACCTCGGCGTCCTCGGCTTCTGGGAATGGCGGGAGGCGCTCGAGCGCGGTATCGCCGGTCACCACGCCGGGCTGCTCCCGGCGTTCAAGGAGACCGTCGAGGAACTGTTCGTCCAGGGGCTGGTGAAGGTCGTCTTCGCCACCGAGACGCTCGCGCTCGGCATCAACATGCCCGCGCGCACCGTCGTCCTCGAACGGCTGGTGAAGTACAACGGCGAGGCGCACGTCGACCTGACGCCGGGGGAGTACACGCAGCTCACCGGGCGGGCCGGGCGGCGCGGGATCGACGTCGAAGGCCATGCCGTCGTCGCCTGGCAGCCGGGGATCGACCCGAAGCAGGTCGGCGGCCTCGCCTCGACCCGGACGTATCCGCTGCGGTCGTCCTTCCGGCCCGGCTACAACATGGCGGTGAACCTGGTCGCGCAGGTCGGTGCCGAAGCGGCCCGTGACCTGCTGGAGCAGTCGTTCGCGCAGTTCCAGGCCGACCGGTCGGTGGTCGGCACCGCGCGGCGGATCGAGCGGAACAAGGAGGCCCTGCGGGGCTACACCGCCGCCATCACCGGCGACTTCGACGAGATGCTCGAGTACGTCGAGCTGCGCGCGAAGATCTCGGCGAGGGAAAAGGCGCTCTCGCGGCAGAACACCTCCGCGCGCCGGGCGGGTACGGCCGAATCGCTGGAGAAACTCCGCAAGGGCGACGTCATCGCCGTGCCCGCGGGCAGGCGCGCGGGGCTCGCGGTCGTCGTCGACCCTGGGCTCGACCCGATCCGGGAACCGCGTCCGGTCGTGGTCACCGAGGACCGCTGGTCCGGTCCGCTCTCGGTGTCGGACTTCCCGTCGCCGGTGGAGGCGCTGGGGAACATCAAGCTGCCGAAGCACATCGAGCTGCGTTCACCCAAGACCCGCCGTGACATCGCGTCGAGTCTGCGCAACGCGGGAATCTCCTTGCCCGGCAGGCAGAAGCGCCGGGCCGGGGCCAATGAGGACGGTGAGCTGGCCGCCCTGCGGCGCGCGCTGCGGTCGCATCCGTGCCACGGTCTGGCCGAGCGTGAGGCGAACCTGCGCTGGGTCGAGCGGTACCAGCGGCTCACGGCGGAGACCGAGCAGCTGGAACGCAAGGTCGCCGCGACCACCCACTCGCTCGCCCGCGCCTTCGACCGCATCCTGCGGCTGCTCGGCGAGCGCGGCTACCTCGGCCCCGAATCCAAGGGCGACGGCGAGGACCGCGTCACCGAACACGGCAAGCGGCTCACCCGGCTCTACAGCGAGTCCGACCTGCTGGCCGCCGAGTGCATCCGGCACGACGTCTGGAAGGGCCTGGCGCCCGCCGAACTCGCGGCCGTCGTCTCGACGCTGGTCTTCGAGGCGCGCCGCGACATCGCGGGGGAGCCGCGGCTGCCCGCGGGCAAGGTGCTCGACGCCTGGCAGGCGACCACGCGGCTGTGGATGGAACTCACCGACGACGAGCGACGGCACAAGCTCGACCGCACCCGCGAGCCGGACGCGGGTTTCGCCTGGCCCATCTACCGCTGGGCGCGCGGCGAATCACTGGAGAAGGTCCTCACCGCCGCCGAGGCGAACGGGCAGGAGCTGTCCGCCGGCGACTTCGTGCGCTGGTCGCGGCAGGTCATCGACCTGCTGGACCAGATCCGCGACGTCCTGGGCAGGGCCGACCCGGTCGGCGCGGCCGCCTCGGACGCGGTGAAGGCCCTGCGGCGCGGCGTGGTCGCTGCGGGCGGCGCCTGACCGGCCTCGTGAGTGGTAATGACGGTTAGAACCGTCATTACCACTCACGAGCTGGGCGTGGGACAGTGGGCAGGGGCGCCGACCTGTGGTTGGATCGCCACGACGGCCCGGTGATACGGCCGCTGACGATGGTGAACAGGCGGAGGCGAACGATGAGCACGCCGTATGGCGGCAACGACCCCCAGCAGCAGCCCCAGTGGGGGCAGCAGCCGGGCTACGGGCAACAGCCGGGCGGCGCTCAACCGCCGAGCGGCCCGCAGCAGCAACCGCAGTGGGGGCAGCAGCCGCAGTACGACCCGTCGCAGACGCAGCAGCAACAGCCCCAGTGGGGCCAGCAGCCCGCACCCTACGACCCGGCGCAGCAGCAGCCGGGGTATCCGCAGAGCGGACCTCAGCAGCAGCCCGGCTACGACCCTTCCCAGACGCAGCAACAGCAGCCGCAGTGGGGTCAACAGCCCCAGTACGGCCAGCAGCCCGGCTACCCCCAGAGCGGTCCCCAGCAGCAGCCGGGTTACCCGCAGAGCGGCCCGCAGCAGCAGCCGCAGTACGGCGGGCAGCAGCCGGGCCAGTACGACTACGGGCAGGGCCAGTTCCAGGGCACGCAGGGCGAGGCACAGGACAAGCCGAAGTCCAAGAAGGGCCTGTTCATCGGGATCGGCGCGCTCGTGGTGATCATCGCCGCGGTCGGTGTCCTCGGTTTCGTGACGCCCGGCTGGTTCAACACGCAGGTCTTCAACAACACGCAGATGCAGACCGACGTGCAGAAGCTGCTCACCGAGACCTACCAGATCCCGAACGTCAGCGCCGTCTCCTGCCCCGCGGGCAAGGAGGTCAAGGACGGCGTGAAGTTCACCTGCACCGCCACGATCGACGGCAAGCCGCAGGAGGTGCCGATCACCGTGAAGGGTGACACCGGCAACTACGAGGTCTCGCCGCCCGCCGTCCCCAAGTAAACGGCGGGCGCCCTGCCCGGTCGATCCGGCATGATCGATCCCATGGGTGACTTCACGGTGCGGCCGCTCCGGTCCGACGAGGACCGGGCCGCGACGGATCTGTTCAGGCGGGCGTTGCACGTCAAGGAGATGACCGACGAGGAATGGTCGGCCATCTCCTCGTCGAGGCAGCCGGATCGCGGACTCGGGGCGTTCGACCCGGAGCTGATCGGCACCGTCCGGTCGTTCGATTCGGAGATGACGCTGCCCGGCGGCGGTACGGTCCCGCTCGCCGCGGTCAGCCTCGTCGGCGTCCGCGCCGACCGCGTCCGCCGCGGTGTGCTGACGGCCCTGATGCGCGCCCAGTTCGAGGATTTCGCGGCCCGCGGCTTCCCCGCGGCGATGCTGCACGCGTCCGAAGGCGCCATCTACGGCAGGTTCGGCTACGGCATCGGCGCGCGGGGCAAGTCGATCGAGATCGACAGGCACCGGGCCCGGTTCCGCCCGGAGGTCCCGGCCGGTGGGGAGATCTCCTTGCTGGATCTGGAAAGTACCGTTGAGCAGTGGCCGTCGCTCTTCGACGCGATCCCGCGTACGCGACCCGGCATGATCGCCAGGAGCCCGTACCTGTGGCCGGGCTACGAACGGGAAGTGCGCCGGGCGACCACGCCCGTCACGACCGCCGTGCACCGCGGCCCGGACGGAGTCGACGGCTATGTCACCTACACCGTCGAGCGGGCGCATTTCGGCGACCCGTCGTTGTTGAAGATCCACTCCTTCCACTACGCGGGTCCTGACGCCTTCGCCGGGTTGTGGCGCTATCTGCTGTCCGTGGACCTGGTCGACCACATCACCGCTCAGAAACGGCCGCTCGACGAACCGGTCGAGTTGCTGTTCACCGACCCGCGGCATGTGGCCGTGCAGAAGATCCAAGACGAGGGCTGGCTCCGTCTCGTCGACGTCCCCACGATGCTCAGAGCCCGTTCGTACCGGGGCGAACCGGTCGTCATCGAGGTCACCGATCCCTTCCTGGAGCGCAACTCCGGCCGCTACCGCCTTTCCGGGGACGGTGCCGTCCGCACGACCGATCCGGCGGATCTCGAGATGCACGCCGACACCCTGTCGATGCTGTACCTGGGCGGCTGGCGCGCGTCGGACCTCGCCGTCGCCGGCCGTGTCCGTGCCACCGGCGAGACCGCACTGGAGCGGGCGGACCTGCTGTTCGGCACGCGGGTGGCCCCCTGGTGCGGTACCTTCTTCTGACGTTGGAAGATCACCTTGGTGGGGGTGGAGAAGCTTGAGCAGGCGAGCCGTCGCGACGGTCGTTCTGTGCTGTGCCGCTTTCGCGGTCCTGGCCGCGTGTTCGGACACGCCGGCACCCGCGCCGGCGACGAAGACCGTCACGGTCCCGCCGAGCACCTCGTCGAGCGCGGCGGCCAGCGGCGGCACGTCGTCGGGCGGTCCGTCCTCCTCCGGCACTCCGGGCCGGGTCTTCGATCCGAGGACCATGCAGGCGGACGTACGGAAGATCCTCACCGAGACCTACCAGGTGAGTGACGTCGGCGAAGTGCTCTGCCCCGCCAACCGGCCCGTCCAGGACGGCAGCACCTTCAGCTGCACGGTCAAGGTCGGCGGGGTCGGGAAGACCGTCACGATCACCGTCACCGGGAACGACGGCCGCTACGAAGTCGGCGCTCCCGGCTGAAAACCGGTTGGGATCCGGCGGTTCCGGACGGCAGGATCGCCGTCATGAGCGAATTTTCGGTGCGCGCCGTGGCGGAAGGCGAACAACGGGCCTGTCTCGACGTCCTCTCGCAGGCCTTGCACGGCAGGCCTGCTTCGAACGAGACCTGGGCCAAGATGGCCTCGAGCTGGCCCGCAGCCGGGAAGTTCGCCGCGTTCGACGATCACGGCACACCGGTGGGGATCGCCAGTTCCTTCGAGACCGAGCTCACCGTCCCAGGTGGACAGAGGCTGGCCACCGCGGCCGTCGACGGTGTCGGCGTCCGCGCCGACTGGACCCGCCGCGGGATCCTCACCGCGATGATGGCCGCACAGCTGGAGGACATCGCGGCACGCGGTCTCCCGCTCGCCGCCCTGCACGCCTCGGAAGGGGTGATCTACGGCCGGTTCGGTTACGGCGCGGCCACCTACGGGAAGGGCGTTCTCGTGGAACGCCCCCGGGCGCGGCTTCGTGACGGCGTAGGGCGGGACGGGGTGGTCAGGCTCGTCAGCCCGGCCGAGGCGGTCGAGTGCGTCCCGGCTCTGTACCGGCGCTTCGCGGGCGAGCGGCCCGGTTTCCTCGCCCGTCCGGACATGTGGTGGCCGGGCTTCTTCGACCGGATCGTCACCGGGGACGAGGGCTATCGCGTCGCCGTCCACAGTGGATCCGACGGGGACGACGGTTTCGTGGTCTACCAGACCATCGACCAGCGCGACCGGCAGGCGCCGGAACGGGGCGCGTTGCTGGACATCCGGGAGATGCACGCCGCGACACCGCGGGCTCAGGCGGGTTTATGGCGCTTCCTGCTGTCGATCGACCTGGTCTCGGCCGTCGCCGGACGGGGGCGCCCGATGGACGAGCCGCTCGCCGCACTGCTCACCGACCCGCGGGCGGTCAACACCACCGAGGTCATCGACGATCTGTGGGTGCGGCTCGTCGACGTACTCGCCGCGCTGCGGGCGCGCACTTACGGCACCGCCGAACCCGTGGTGCTCGAAGTGCTCGACCGGCAGCTTCCGGGCAACAACGGCCGTTACGTCGTCGGCCCGGGCGGGGTGGACCGCACGACCGCCGACGCGGAACTCCGGCTCGACGCCGACACCTTGGCGTCGCTGTACCTCGGCGACGGCCTCTTCAGCGATCTGGTGACGGCGGACCGCGTCGAGGTGCTGGACGCGGCGGCCGTCGCCCGCGCCGACGTGCTGTTCCACACCGCGCGGGCCCCGTGGTGCGGGACGTTCTTCTAGGCCGGGTTGCGGCGGGGCTTGATCCGCACCTGCGGCAGCGCGGGTGCGGGCAGCCACGCCGTGGTGCCCTGATAGCCGTCCACGCGGCCGAACCGGTCCGATTGTGCTTGCCACGCCTCCCGGTACTCGGCGATCTCCTCGTGACCGCGGCCCACGAAGTTCCACCACATGACGAGTTCCTCGGTGAACGGGGTCCCGCCGAGGAGCAGCACCCTGGCCGGTCCGGTGCCGTGGTTGGCCAGTTCGAGCGCCTCGGGACCGGGTGCCAGGTAGGCCAGTTCTCCCGTGTCCAGCGCGGTTCCGGCGACGGTGAGGGAGCCGATGTCCTGCAGGACCCCGTGTTCGAAGGCCGGATCGACGTCGAGGGTCAGCGCCGCGCCGGGTTCCACGGTGAGTTCGGCACCCAGCAGGGGAGTGAACGCCGGAACCGGTGAGGTGGTCCCGGCCAGGCTGCCCAGGAAGACGCGGGTGGTCGCGCCGGGCAGCCGGATCAGCGGCGGTGCGTAATGGCGGAAATCCCGCCCGGTGTCGCGATGTTCGTCCGGCAGCGCGATCCACAGCTGGACGCCGTGCAGCGTCGAAGTGTCCGGAGTGGACACTTCGGAGTGGGCGATGCCATGCCCGGCGGTCATGAGATTGAGTTCACCGGGCCGGACCACGGCCACGGTGCCGATGCTGTCCCGGTGCTCGATCTCGCCGCTGAACAGCCAGCTCGCGGTCTGCAGTCCGGTATGCGGATGCGGCGCCACGTCCATCCCACCGGACTCCGCCACGTCCTGCGGTCCGTAGTGGTCGGCGAAACACCACGCGCCGATCAGGGAACGCCGCCGTTGCGGAAGCGTGCGGCGCACCCGGATCGCGCGCGGCCCGCCGAGCGGGACGTCCCGCGGGGTCAGTACGGTGACACCCTCGCCCGGCTTGTCCCGGCACAGCAGTTCGGCCGGATCGGCCTCGATGTTGCTCACGACTTGGGGAGCGCGGCCAGCAGGCGCTCCACCGAACGGCCGAGGTTCCAGCGTTCCGCCAGTTCGGCGACCTTGTCCGGATCGGCGGGCTCGGACGGCACGACGTCGGGACGGGACTGCTCGACCGGCGCGTCCGCCGCGACCCGGACCACCGTCGGCGCGACGGCGAGGTAGTCGGCGGCGTCGGTCAGCCGCAACCGGGTCTTGAGCGGCACCCGCGCGTCGCCGGCGTTGGACGCCTCGATCAGCTCCTGCAGCGAACCGAACTGGGTGATCAGCTTCGCCGCGGTCTTCTCGCCGATCCCGGCCACGCCGGGGAGCCCGTCCGAGGGGTCGCCCCGCAGGGCGGCCATGTCGGCGTAACCGGGGCCGGCGTTCCCGGCCGGGATGCCGTACTTCTCGGCCAGCTCGTCCGGGCCGAGGATCTCGGCCTTGTTCCAGCCCTTGCCGACGTAGATGACCACCGTGGGCGTCGGCTCGTGGCGTACGAGCTGGAAAAGGTCCCGGTCGCCGGTGATGACCTCGACCGGGGACTTCTGTTCGCGGATGGCGAGCGCGCCGATGACGTCGTCGGCCTCGTACCCGGCCGCCTCGGCGGTCGCGATCCCGAAGGCCTCCAGCAGTTCCAGGATGATCGGGACCTGCGGGGTGAGGGTGTCCGGCACCTCTTCGACGTCACCGCCCTCCGGCACCTCTTCGGCCACGCGGTGGGCTTTGTAGCTGGGCAACAGGTCCGTGCGGAACTTCGGCCGCCAGTCCGCGTCCAGGCAGGCGACGAGCCGGGCGGGGCGCCGGTCGGTGAGGATCCGCGCGACGGTGTCGGTGAACCCGCGCACGGCGTTGACCGGCGTCCCGTCCGGGGCGGTCATCGACTCGGGCAGGGCGTAGAACGAGCGGAAGTAGAGGCTCGCGGAATCGAGGAGGGCGAGAGGTCCGGTCACGCGGACAGCCTGCCATGTTCCGCGCCGAAAGTCCGTGAAGGACCCGACCCCCAGCCGAGTCCTCCACGGAATCCGGTCAGGCGGCGTAAGGCCGCGCCCGGCGCGCGTCGCGCAGGGCGTTGGCCCACCAGTTCAGCTGGTTCAGCAAGGTGGTGGCGGCGAGATCGGCGCCTTCGGCGTCGGTGTGCTCGCCGTCGGGCCCGAACTGGGTCCAGGCGTAGGGGAAGCTCACGGTCTCGCGGATGGTCGCGGCGTGGAGTTCGGCGAAGACCGGCCGCAGGTGTTCCACCGCGCGCAGGCCACCGGAAATCCCGCCGTAGGAGACGAACGCGACCGGCTTCCCGTGCCATTCGGGGCCGGTGTTGTCGAGAGCGGTCTTCAGCGGGCCGGGGTAGCTGTGGTTGTACTCGGGGACGATCACGACGACGGCGTCCGCGGCGGCGACACCGGCGGAGAGTCCGTCGGGGGATTCGGCGAGGTCGATAACGGACAGGGCGACGTCGTCGCGCTGTTTGGCGCGATCGAGGAACCAGTTCGCGACCACGGGACCGAAGCGGCCCTCGCGGACGCTGCTGATCACGACGGCGAGCTGATAAGGCGTGTTCGTTGTCATGAAAGGAACCGTAAAACCTGAAGTTAGGTTGAAGTCAAACTCCAGAATCACGGGTTTTGGCGGAGGTAATCGCAGAGCACTCTTTGCAAAGGGTCCTCTGCGGTTGTACGGTTGCCGCATGGGGAACGGCGAGCGGTATCTGGCGCGGGTCGACGGCCGTCTTCTGCGAGCGCTGTCGCATCCGCTGCGGGTCAGGATCCTCGAGCTGCTGCGGGAGGACGGCCCGGCCACGGCGTCCGGACTGGCCAAGCGAGTGGGGGAGAGTTCCGGGACCACCAGCTGGCATCTGCGCCAGCTGGCCGAGTACGGCCTGGTCACGGACGACTCCGAACGCGGCAACCGGCGCGATCGGTGGTGGAAGGCCGTGCACGAGGGCGATCAGCTGCGCGGTAAGGACTTCATCGACGACCCTGACCTCGCCGGTCCCTTCAGCGTGTACGCCCACACGCTGATCGAGCAGCGGTACGCCGCTGAAGCGCAATTCGTCGCCGAAATGCGGGACTGGGCCGACGAGTGGATGGACAAGGTCGAGTTCCACGACTCGCCGCTGTCGCTCACCCCGGACGAAGCCGCCGCACTGAGCGAGGAGGTCCTCGACGTGATCAGCCGTTATCGGAGACGTGCCAAGGAAGGCGACACCCAGGTCCGCGTGCACTGGGCGGCCTTCCCGAGGAAATCGCGGCCGGAGACGCCATGAGCAGAGTGCCACTGGGGGCCCTGGTCGCGGCCGCGGGGATCTCCTCGGCCGGGGTGATGACGACACTGATCGCGATTCCCTGGTTCGTCCTGCAGACCACCGGGAGCGGCACCAAGACCGGCCTCGTCACCGCGGCCGAGGTGCTGGGCCTGATGGTCGCCGCGCTGCTGGGCGGCCCGATCGTGGACCGGGTGGGTACGCGCCGGGCCAGCGTCTGCGCGGACCTGCTGACCACGGTCACCGTGCTCCTGATCCCGCTCGCCGTGAGCACGACCGGGCTCGGGTTGCCGGGGTTGATCGTGTTGTCGTTCGTGATGGGTGTGTCCCGCGGGCCCGCCGACACCGCGAAGCAGGTGCTGCTCGCGGGAGTCGCCGAACTCGGCGGGATCCGGATGAGCCGTGGTGCCAGCGCCGTCGAGGCCGCGATGCGGACCGGGCGAATGGTGGGCGGTCCCGCCGCCGGTGCGCTGATCGCCTTGATCGGCCCGATCCCGGTGCTGTTCGTCGACGCGGGCGCGCTGCTGCTGTCCGCGGCGCTGGTGTTCACCCTGATCCCCACCGCGGCGGGTCCGCCGCGGTCCACTTCGGACGGTTACCTCCAGGAACTGCGGGAAGGGCTCGGCTACGTCAAACGGGACGCCGTGCTGCGCGCGCTCGTCGGCATGCTGGTGCTCACCAACAGTCTCGACTTCGGTCTCATCGGCGTGCTCTATCCGGCCTACGGCGACCAGGTCCTGCACAGCACCGCACTCGTCGGCGCGATGATCACCGCCGTCGCCGCCGGTGGACTGCTGGGTTCGGCACTCTACGGCTGGATCGGCCACCGGTTCTCCCGCCGCTCGGCGGTCCTGGTCGCCGTCGCCATCGAAGGCGCGCCGAGATTCGCCCTGCTCGCACTGAAACCCACGCCGGTCGTCCTGCTCGCCGGACTGGTGGTGGCCGGGATCGGCGCCGGGGCGCTGAACCCGATCCTGCTGCCGGTGGTCTACGAACGGGTGCCGGAAGCCGTCCGCGGCCGCGTGCTCAGCCTGCTGGTGGGCGGGGTGCTGGCTGTGATGCCGCTCGGCTCGATCGCGGCCGGGCTTCTCCTGGACGGGATCGGTCTCGTGGGTGCGCTCGCGATCTTCGGTGGGGTTTATCTGATCGCCACCAGTTTTCCGGCGGTCTTCCGGGTTTGGCGGGGGCTCGACGATCCTGCGCCGGTCGGGGATGAGCGGGTGGTGGGCGGGGTTCGGTGACCGATCAGGGATTCTTTCGGCACGCTGAACGTCTTCAGGCGGGTATTTAGTCGGCTAAGTGCGGAGTCAGGCCCGTTCGGGAACGTTGAACAACCTCAAGGGAGTCAGAGGAACGCGACGATCTTGGGGGCGTCGTGGAGGGCTTTGCGTCGAGCGCGGATGTTGAGGGCTCGTCGTTGTCTGTGGGCATGCCGTGGGGGCCCGTCGCCGGTGTGGCTGGCGGGCTCCTCGGGTGGTGCAGGGTCAGGCGGCGCGGTGGAGGGTGTTGCGCCGGGTTCTTCGGAGCGGGTCCAGATACTGGGGCGGGATGAACTCGGGTAGCCCGTCGGCGGCCATGCGGACTTGCCAGTCGCCGTGGTGGATCAGGCGGTGGTGGAAGCCGCACAGCAGGGTGAGGTTCCGCAGGTCAGTGGGTCCGCCGTCTGCCCAG
>NZ_ASJB01000088.1 GCF_000478275.1 Amycolatopsis orientalis DSM 40040 = KCTC 9412 | reverse complement strand
AGCGCTGTCGGAGAACCTGGCGCACCTCGCCGCCGAAGGACCAGCCGCTCAGGAAGCCAGCTCACTGCTGGCGCGGTGACCCCGGTCACCTCTCCGCGACATCGCCACCCACCAGGTCACGAATCAGTAAAGTGACCTGGTGGCGTTGGTAACGGATCTTCTGAACTGGCTGCAAGAACTCCCGGAACCGGGACTGGTAGCGGCGACCGGCGGACTGGTGTTCGCCGAATGCACCATCGGGCTCGGCTTCATCGCGCCCGGCGAATCGGGGCTGCTGATCGCGGCCACGACGGCGACCTCGGTCTCCCGCTTCCTGACCCTGTGGGCGGTCGTGACGGTCTGCGCCGCCCTCGGTGACTCGCTCGGCTACGCGATCGGCAAACGGTTCGGTCCGCGCCTGCGCGAGACGAAGCTGATCCGCAAATACGGCCTCGACGCCTGGGACAAGGCGACCGGCGTACTCGAACGCCGGGGCGCGTGGGCGGTGTTCTTCGCGCGGTTCCTCCCGGTCATCCGCACGCTGACCCCGGCGGCGTCCGGGACCTCCGGGCTGCCCTTCCGCAAGTTCCTGCCCGCCGCCGCGGCAGGCGCGGCGTGCTGGTCGGCCATCCACATCGGTATCGGCGCCGCTCTCGGTGAAGCCGCGAAGAAGGTCGAGGGCGTGCTCAACACCGGCGGTCTGGTCATCGTCGGGGTACTGCTCGGCGTCGCCGTGTTCTTCCTGCTTCGCTACAAGAAGAGGAAGGCGCTCGGCGTCACAGCCGAGGAAGCCACCCCGGCGAAGGTCGGCGCGGGCGACTAGATTCCGGGCATGGCCGCCCTGAACCTGCCCCAGCCGATCGGTTTCGTCCTCGGCGGCGGGGGCAGCCTCGGCGCCATGCAGGTCGGGATGCTGCAAGCGCTCTCGGAGGCGGGCATCGCCCCCGACCTCGTCGTCGGCACCTCGGTCGGTTCGCTGAACGCCGCCGTCCTCGCGCTCGGGGACGATTCGGGTGACCGGTTGAACCGGATCTGGTCGCGGATGACGCGGCACGAAGCGTTTCCCGGCGGGGTGCTCAGCCAGGTACGAACGCTGCGGCACAGCAAGACCAACCTGTTCCCGAACACCGGCCTCGCCTCGATCGTCGACGAGCACATCGGCGAGGGCGTCCGGTTCGAAGACCTCACGCTGCCGCTGGGAGTCGTCGCCACGGACGTCGACACCGCCGAGCCGCTGCTGATCCGGTCCGGGCCCGTCCTCGCGCCGCTGCTGGCGAGCTGCGCGATCCCGGGCATCTATCCGCCCGTGCCGTTCGGGGACCGCATGCTCTACGACGGCGGCCTGGTCGCCAACGTGCCGATGCGCCAGGCGCTCGCGATGGGCGCGAAGTCGCTCGTCGTCCTCGACTGCGCCTTCCCCGGCAAGATGCCCGGGACCCCGCAGACCTTCGCCGAGGTGATGATGTTCACCGCGATGATCAGCATGCGGAACCAGGCCGTGCTGGAGGCACCGATCGCCGCGGCCGAGGTGCCGGTGGTCTACGTGCCGGGGCCGAAGCCGGTGCGGGTCAGCCCGCTGGATTTCAGCCACACCGCGGCGCTGACCGCCGAGGCTTACGAAGCCGCGACGACCTATTTGGGTGAATTGAGCATCGATGGCCCCGGACTTTATGGCGCACCGGGTCTTGTCGTGGCGTGACAAGCAACCATCCGGCATCGATCACGTCTTCTTCGTCGCGTACTTTTGAAAGAGAACTTTCCGCTGATCGAGCGCGACTGAATACATTCAAGAGAGACCCACATGTTTCCCAAGAAGACATTACTTTCGACAGCCGGAATACTCGCGGCGGTACTGCTGATCTCGGCCTGTTCGTCCTCGGGCGACGCCGGAAGCGGCACCGCGAATTCTTCCGGCACCAGCGCCGGATCGGACGAAAGCGCGGTTTCGGTCACCATTGACCCGGCGGGCGGTACGAACGTCAATCCGGCGACCCCGGTGGTCGTCAAGGCCGAGCACGGCAAGCTGACCGACGTCACCGTCACCAACGCCGACAAGGGCAACCAGGTGAAGGGGGAACTCGCGGGCGACGGGCTCAGCTGGAAGACCGTCGAACCGCTCGGCTACGGCAGCACCTACAAGATCGTGGCGCACGCACAGGGCACCAACGGAAAGCCGGTCGAGCAGCAGAGCCGGGTCTCCACCCTGAGCCCGAAGCAGCAGGCGAACCCGAACCTCATCCCCGCCCCCGCGGCGGTCGCCGCCGGCGGTGTCGGCGTCGGTCAGCCGATCGTGTTCACCTTCGGCCAGCCCGTGAAGAACAAGGCCGAGGTGGAGAAGAAGCTGTCGGTGGACTCCACGCCGAAACAGGAGGGCTCCTGGTACTGGATCGACGACAAGAACGTCCATTACCGCCCCAAGGTGTACTGGCAGCCGGGGACGACGCTGAAAGTCTCGGCCATGATCTATGGTGTCGATTTCGGCAATGGCGTCTACGGCGCGACCGACCGCACCGAGACCTACAAGGTGCACGATTCCTGGGTCGCGAAGGCCGACGGCAACACCGAGCAGATGCAGATCTTCCACAACGGCCAGCTCGCCAAATCGATGCCCATTTCCATGGGCAAGGACGCCACGCCGACACATTTGGGCGCGCACGTCATTTCGGACAAACACGAGAATTACACGATGGACTCGTGCACCTACGGCGTCTGCCAGGGCCAGCCGGGGTACTACAAGTCCAACGAGAAGTGGTCGCTGCGGATCTCCAACGACGGCGAGTTCGTCCACGAGAACCCGAACAGCGTCGGCGCGCAGGGCAGCTCGAACGTCTCGCACGGCTGCATCAACCTCAACGCCGCCAACGCCCAGTGGTTCTACCAGAACATGGGCCTCGGGGACGTCGTCGAGGTGACCAACTCCGGTGGCCCGCAGCTGCCGGTCTGGGACCTCTACGGCGACTGGTCGAAGTCGTGGGCGGACTGGCAGGCGGGCAGCGCCGTCAAGTAGGGGCATGATGGGCCGGTGACCACCACCGACCCCGATGCCGAACTGAGCAGGGCCTGCTCACTCGTGGCCGGCGCCGGCCGGGTCGTCGCACTCACCGGTGCCGGGGTCTCCACGGACTCCGGGATCCCCGACTTCCGCGGCCCGCAAGGGCTGTGGACCCGCGATCCGGCCGCGGAGAAGATGTCGAACCTTCAGGCGTATCAGGGCAGCAGAGAGGTCCGTGAGCGGACCTGGCAGGCGAGGCTGGTGCATCCGGGCTGGCACGCCGAGCCGAACGCCGCGCACCGCGCCCTCGTACGCCTGGAGGCGTCCGGAAAGCTGACGCATATCGTCACGCAGAACATCGACCGGCTGCACCAGAAGGCGGGCTCCTCGCCGGAGCGGGTGCTGGAGCTGCACGGGACGATGTTCGAGTCCATCTGTCTGTCCTGTGACGACCAGCGGGACATGCGCTCGACGCTCGAGCGTGTCCGGGCGGGCGAGACCGATCCGCCCTGTCTGGTGTGCGGCGGCATCCTGAAGTCCGCCACGATCTCGTTCGGCCAGCACCTGGACCAAAACCTGCTCCGAGCCGCGCGCGCCGCCGTCTCCGAGAGCGACCTCCTGCTGGTAGCCGGATCTTCGCTGAGCGTGCAGCCGGCCGCCTCACTGGTGAGTGTCGCTTCGCGGACTGGCGCCGCGGTGGTGATCTGCAACGGCTCCGAAACACCCTACGACTCTCTCGCCGCCGCCGTCGCCCGCGGCCCCCTCAGCGAAACCCTCCCCGCCCTAACCCCCTAGCCTCAGCCCCTCACCACCCACCCCACCCCCGCACCCCCGCATTTAGTCCTCTAAATGCACCAGCCAGCACCACACCCTCATGCGTTTAGTCGACTAAATGCGGGGTGGAGCTCGGCCCGGCCATGTATCGAGAGGACTAAATGCATGGGGTGTAGATATAGGAAAAGGCCCAGATCGGGAGAACCGGGG
>NZ_ASJB01000087.1 GCF_000478275.1 Amycolatopsis orientalis DSM 40040 = KCTC 9412 | reverse complement strand
ACGAGATAATCGCAAGGCCTTTTCCGCCGATCTTGTCAAAAATCCGGCCGATGATCGGCGACATGATGCCCATTGCTATCGCGCCCGGCAGAAGCATCAAACCCGAATCGAAAGCTGTCACGTCTCTGACGTTTTGCGTGTACAGCGGCAAAATGGTCTCAGTACCGATCATTAATGCAAAAACGATCATACCAAGTAGCGTTGTTATCGTAAAAGTCCACGATTGGAAAAC
>NZ_ASJB01000086.1 GCF_000478275.1 Amycolatopsis orientalis DSM 40040 = KCTC 9412 | reverse complement strand
CCGCCCCAGTATCTGGACCCGCTCCGAAGAACCCGGCGCAACACCCTCCACCGCGCCGCCTAGCCACTGCATCACCCGAGGAGCCCGCCAGCCACACCGGCGACGGGCCCCTCGGCATGCCCACCGACAGACAACACCGTCACAGACCCGCCGCAGATGCTCGAGGCTCAGACGACTCGCCCACCACGGCGACCGGGAAGTCCACACGGCAGCCGACGAGCTACCCGAGTTCATCCCACCCCTCTACCTGACCCTCCACCGCGCCGACTAACCCCGCACCATCCGAGGAGCCCGCCACGCCACAACGGCGACAGACCCCTGCGCCTCACGCCCCCCGAAGCTCACCAGCCAATCGACAGCGAACCCTCAGGCGGCCCACAGGAAACAAGCGGATTCTGGAAGTGGGGAAAGAATCACCCGGCGGTGAGGAGAAGACCATGAGGGAGCTTCCACACTGGCACACGGCGAGCGCGCAGGGACCGCGCGAGCACAACGCGGACGCCGTCGGGGCGTACGCGGCGGCGGGCGGCGGCGGCATCGTGTTCGCGCTGGCCGATGGAGTCGGAGATCACCCGAACGCGGCTTTCGCGGCGCGGACGGCGGTTTCGGCGGCGGTCCGGACACCGGTCGGCCACGGCGCTGTCGCGGCTGTCTTGGCTGCTCAGCGCGCTGTACTCGGGTTCGGCGGGACGGGTGACTGCGTCCTCGTCGTGGCGATGCGCACCGACGAGGGGTATGGCATCGCCTGGGTCGGGGACGCCCGGGCGTACGCTTGGGACGGGTACACCGTGCGGCAAGTGACGAAAGACCATACGCTCGCGCAGTACTTCCGCGACCACGAACAGCCCGTGACACCGCGGATGGAACACGTCGTCACCACCAGCGTCCGCACGGCCGGTGACCACGAGATCGGCACGGCCACCGTCACGACCGGCGGGCTTCTGCTCACCAGTGACGGCGTGCACAAGACGCTCAGCGGGCCGACCATGCTCGACATCCTCGGGATGCCGGACAGGGCGGCCACCGAGCTGGTGCGGACGGCGATTTCGCTCGGTGGCTCCGACAACGCCACCGTGATCGTGGTGGATCCGCCGGGCGCGGATCTCACCACCGAGAAATTTCGCGTCGCGGCCTGAACCGGGCGGTCAGGCCGCGACGCGATCCCGTTTGAGCTGCCGGTATTCGCGCAGCACCAGTACGACGATCACGACGTCGAGGGCGGCGAAGAACGGCAGCGCGAGCGAGTGCGTGTGGATCGCGCGGATGACCTCGTAGACCACGAACGCCGAGAGTACGACGGCGGCGACGGGGTAGGCGCGCATCACCTTGCGGGCCAGCGCCCAGACCAGGCCGAGCTTGATGAGTCCGTGCGCGACGAGGTACCCGACGGCGAACGTCCGGCCTTCGACGAAGTGACCGGCGGCGAGTTCGAGGTGCCGGGCCAGCGTCCCCTCGGGGTCGCCGAGCAGGTCGCGGGTGACCACGGCGTGCGCGAAACCGGTGACGACCGAGGACGGGACGAGCATGAGCACGAGTCCGCCCACCAGCTGCAACGCACCATCGAGTCCTTTCAGGGCGATGGCGATCCGGAACAGCTTCTCGGTGGTCATGGGCGCTCCTTCCACGATCACCTCACCCTGCCGCACCCCGCCGCCGGGCGCAGCCGCCGTCACCGGAACAGGCGGTCTCGGCAGGTCCGGCATCGTTCGTGGCGCGTGGTCCGGCCGGCCAGGTCCCTGCCGTAGAAGGGAAAGCACGGCGCGCCGCACAGGGCGAGATAGATACGCCCGCACCGCAGTGGCCGCGCGCCGACGTTGTGCGCCATGGCCAGCGCCCGGTGACGCGTCCCCGATTCCGGCAGCCAGCCGTCCTCGGGCAGTTTCGCGAGCACGTCGGCGTCGACGTCGTCCGAGCGGCGGAGCAGGGCCGCACCGAGTTCGGTGAGCCGTTCCCCGAGATCACGGAGCAGGTCGGCGCGCGGCGTGTCGTCTTCGACCATCCGGGTGATGCAGACGAGGTCGGTACCGAGTGAACCGTGGAGGTCGCGGATCCGGTCGAGGAGGCGGTGATCCATGCCTTTCCATTAAGGCGTTGCGGGCCGGCAAGGAAAGACTCAAGACGCGTAGGTGACCCTGCCGTTCATCACGGTGGCGGTGATGGGGATGTCGCGCAGCCCGGCGGGGGTGAGCCGCGACGGGTCCACCGCCGTGACGACCAGATCCGCGACGTCCCCGACGGCCACCGAGGACCTGCCGCCGGACGCCGCCGCGAGCGAGGCCTCCAGCGGCATGGCCTGCTCGGGATGCCACGGCGGGCGGTCGTCGTCGGTGCGGCTGACCGCGGAGGCGATCGCGTCCCACGGGTCCAGCGGCGCGACCGGGGCGTCCGAGCCGAACTCCAGTTTCACCCCGGCGCGGTGCAGGGCGCCGTAGGGGAAGGCGCGTTCGGTCCAGCCGTGCCAGTGCCGGTCGGCGACGTCGCGGTCGTCCGGCTGGTGGGCGGGTTGCACGCTCGCCACGACGCCCAGTTCGGCGAAGCGCACGACGTCCTCGGGCCGGAGCAACTGCGCGTGCTCGATCCGGCCCGCGCAGCCGACGTGTGCGAAGGCGTCGAGCGCGATCTTGTTGGCGTGGTCGCCGATCGCGTGCACCGCGGGTGAGAGGCCGTGCTCGGAAGCCTTGCGCATCAACGGTTCCAGCTCCTCGGGTGGCAGTTCGAGCAGCCCGTGGGAGTCGGTTCCGGCGTAGTGTCCCACGCAGTACGCGGTGCGCGTGTTCAGCGAGCCGTCGACGAACAGCTTGAACGGGCCGACCGTCAGCAGCCCTCCGGTGTCTTCGAGGACGTCGCCGGTGCGGTGGCCGCGCTCGACGGCGGTATCGAGCAGGTACTTCGCGATCACGCAGGAAACCCGCACCGGCAAGGGTTTCCGCGCCAGCCGTCGCCGCCAGTCGGTGACCGTGTCGGTGTACTCGTAGTCGACGATCTTGGTGACGCCGCGGGCGGCCGCCGCGTCGAGTGCGTCGGCGACCCAGCCGTCGATGACGTCGTCGGGGGCGATGGGGAGGTCGGCCGTCGCACTCATGCAGTCGTTCTCCAGCAGCACCCCGGTCGGATGCTCGCGGCCGATGAGCTTCAGCGCGGCCGGGCTGAGCCACAGCGTGTGGAGGTCGGCGCTGAAGAGGGCGACGGGATGCCCCGGCAGTGCCTTCTGGAGCAGGTCCTTGTGCGGCGCGTCGGGCCAGAGGCCGTCGCGGAACCCGGCGCCGAGGACGAGTTCGCCGGGCGGCGCGGGGTTCGCCAGCAGATGGGCGAGGACGAGATCGACCGTGTGCGCGGCGGAACGCGCCTCCCCCAGCGGGATCCGGCGGCGCACCGCCGACCATTGCGCGGTGTGCGCGTGCGCGTCGACGAGGCCGGGCAGCAGCGTGCCGCCGTGCCCGTCCAGGGTCTCCGACGCCTCACCCGCGTGCCCCGGCCCCTCGATGGCCGCGATCCGGCCGCCCTTGATCAGCACATCCGACAGGGAACCCGCCAAGCCGACCCGGACCCGGCGCAACAGAAGATCGTCCACCCCCTCACCTTGCCAGCCCCAGCACGTTCCGCGGGAGGGTCAGGAGCGGGCGAAGGTGAGTTTTCCCAGTGCGGCGACCAAAGGAGCGAGTTCGGGGAGTTCCTCGGCGGCGGACAACGCCTCGGTGAGGACAGCGTCGTGCGTCGGCCGCGCGGCCGCGAGCAGTTCCTGCCCGGACGGCGTGACCTCGGTGTAGATCCCCCGCCGGTCGGTCGGGCACAGGTACCGCTGCAGCAGCCCCCGTCCCTCCAGCCGCGTGACCAGCCGCGTCGTCGCCGACTGGCTGAGCACGACGGCATTCGACAGCTGGTTCATCCGCAGGTGGAAACCGTCCTGCCGGGCGAGCACGTCCAGCACGGTGTACTCGCTGACGGACAGTTCGTGCTTCCGCGCCAGCTCGCGCTCCAGCGCGTCCTCGATCCGCGCGTGCAGTGCGGCGAGGGTCCGCCAGCCCTGAGCGCGTGCCTCCACGGCGTCGTCGGCCAGTGACACGGTTCACCTCTTCCCCGGTTGCCCGAGCTTCGTTGCGTCGTGCATCATCAAGCGTGTGCAATATACGGCGTGTGCAACTATTCCAGACGCTCGTAGTTGCCAACGCCAACTACCACCACTCTACGGGAAGAAGTGAAGTTCCCATGCCTGCCGCTCTGCTCGCACTGGCGATCAGCGCCTTCGGGATCGGCACCACCGAGTTCGTGATCATGGGCCTCTTGCCCGAGGTCGCGGGCGATTTCGGGGTCTCGATCCCGGCCGCGGGGCTGCTGATCTCCGGTTACGCGCTCGGCGTCGTGGTCGGCGCCCCGGTGCTGACAGCGCTCGCGTCGCGGGTGCCGCGCAAGACGGTCCTGGTCGGCCTCATGGTCCTGTTCATCGCCGGCAACGTCGTGTCCGCGGTGGCCCCGTCCTACGGCCTGCTGATGACCGGCCGCGTGGTCGCCGCGCTCTCGCACGGCGCGTTCTTCGGCGTCGGCTCGGTCGTGGCCGCGTCCCTGGTCGCGCCCACCAAACAGGCCAGTGCCATCGCGATGATGTTCACCGGGCTGACCGTCGCCAACGTCCTCGGCGTCCCCGCCGGGACCGCGCTGGGCCAGGCGCTGGGCTGGCGCTCGACCTTCTGGGCGGTCAGCGTCCTCGGTGTGATCGGCCTGATCGGGATTCTCGCGCTCGTGCCGGTCCAGTCGACGACGCGGAGCGCGGGCCTGCGCGACGAACTCGCCGTGTTCCGGCGGCCGCAGGTGTGGCTCGCGCTGGCGATGACCGCGCTCGGGTTCGCCGGGGTGTTCGCGTCCTTCACCTACATCGCCCCGATGATGACCGAGGTCGCCGGCTTCTCCCCCGGCGCGGTGACCTGGCTGCTCGTGCTGTTCGGCGCCGGCCTGTTCGCCGGCAACCTGATCGGCGGCAAGGCGGCGGACCGGTCGCTGATGCCCAGCCTGTACGTCATCCTCGCCGCGCTCGCGGCCGTGCTGATCGTGTTCGTCTTCACCGCGCATGCCCAGCTGCCCGCCGCGATCACCATCGCGGTCTTCGGCGCCGCCGGTTTCGCGACCGTCGCCCCGCTGCAGGCCCGCGTGATGAACAAGGCCGAAGGCGCCCCCGCGCTGGCTTCGGCCGCCAACATCGCCGCGTTCAACCTCGGCAACGCCGGGGGCGCGTGGCTCGGCGGCCAGGCCATCGACGCCGGTCTCGGCTACACCGCGCCCAACTGGATCGGTGCCGCGCTCGCGCTCGCCGGACTGCTGGTCGCGGTCATCTCAGGCATGCTCGACCATGGGCGGCGTAAGGCTCGTCGCGCCGAACCGGCCCCCGCCGCCTGATCCGTGAGCACTCACCGAAAGGAAAGCAAGTGACCGACATTCCCACCGTCAAGCTGAACAACGGGGTGGAGATGCCGCAGCTCGGATTCGGCGTCTTCCAGGTACCCGACGAGGAGACCACCGCCGCGGTCAAGACCGCGCTGGACGCCGGGTACCGCAGTATCGACACCGCCGCCATCTACGGCAACGAGGCAGGCGTCGGCAAGGCCCTCGCCGAGTCCGGGATCGCCCGCGACGACCTGTTCATCACCACCAAGCTGTGGAACAGCGAGCAGGGCTACGACAGCACCCTGAAGGCGTTCGACGCCAGCATGGCCAAACTGGGCCTGGAGCGACTGGACCTCTACCTCATCCACTGGCCGACGCCGGAACGCGATCTCTTCCTCGACACGTGGAAGGCCTTCGAGAAGCTCTACGCTGACGGCCGCGTGCGCGCGATCGGGGTGTCCAACTTCCAGCCCGCCCACCTCCAGCGCGTCCTCGACAGCGGCTCCGTCGTCCCGGCGGTGAACCAGATCGAGCTGCACCCGTACCTGCAGCAGGACGAGCTGCGCGAGTTCGACGCGAAGCACGGCATCGCGACCGAGGCGTGGAGCCCGCTGGCCAAGGGCGGCGACCTGCTCGGCGAAGCCGCGGTGAAGGCGTTGGCGGACAAGCACGGCCGCACCCCCGCGCAGATCGTCCTGCGATGGCACCTGCAGCTGGGCAACGTCGTGATCCCGAAATCCGTGACGCCGTCGCGGATCAAGGAGAACCTGGACGTCTTCGGCTTCACCCTGTCGGACGAGGACGTCGCGTCGCTGTCCGGCCTGGAGCGCGGCGAGCGCACCGGACCGGATCCCGACACCTTCAACGTCGCCTAGGGCGGGGGTAGCTCTTCGTTCTCGCACGAGCCCTCTGTGTAGCCGGTTACTATTCGGCCGCACAGAGGGCACTTGTGCGAAAAGAGGTAACCGGACGATGCAGGCCCGAGGACGCGCCGTCCTCGCGACACTTCTGCTCGTGGCGTTCCCAGTGGCGGTCGTCGCGGTGGGCGTCGCCAGTGTGCTGGCGGGCCTGCGGATCCCGGGCAAACCCGGCACCTACGTCATGCTCGCCGGCCTCGGGATGATGATCGCCCTCGGCTTCGGGCTGGTGAGCGCGCTGCGGGCGCGGCGTCCCCCGATCGAGGGGCCGCGGCTGGACCGCGACGCCCATCCCGCGCTGTGGGAGATGATCGACGACCTCGCCGCCCAGGTGAAGACGCGGCCACCGGACGAGATCGTGCTGATCGGCGAGATCAACGCGGCGGTCACCGAGGACGCCCGGTTCCTCGGCCTGCGGCCCGGCCGCCGCACGATGCTGATCGGGCTGCCGTTGCTGGCCGCGATGAGCGTGAGCGAGCTGCGGTCGGTGCTCGCGCACGAACTCGGCCACTACAGCGGCGGCCACACCCGGCTGCTCGCGCTCACCTACCGCGGCACGCAGACGCTGGCCTTCACCGTGGACCGGCTGGACGGCGGCCCCGCCAGGGCCCTGCTCTCCGCGTATTCGAAGCTGTACCTGCTGATCGCGCGGTCGGCGAACCGGCGGCAGGAACTGCAGGCCGACGAGGCGTCCGTGCTCGCGGCGGGAAGCCGCACGGCGGCCGCGGCGCTGCGGAAGGTCGCGACGCTGAGCCCGCTCTGGAACGACTACAGCGACCGTTACGTCTCGCTCGGCGCGGCGGCACGGCGCACTCCCCCGGTCCTGCTGGGTTTCCGGTCGTATCTCAACCACCCCGTCCAGCGGGACTGGGTGGCCGAGTACGCCGACGACATCCTCGACGGTGAAGAGCTGTCGAAGTTCGACAGCCATCCGCCCACGAAGCGGCGGATCGCTGCGCTGGCCGGTGTCCCGGACAATCCGGTGAAGCCGGACGCGCGGCCGGGCTGGTCCCTGCTGGGCTCGCCGAAGGTCGACGTCCCCGAAGCGGAGCTGGCGGTGCTGATCCGCGACGTCGGGCCGCGGGCGGACTGGGACGAGGTCGTCAAACGCGCGGGCCGGGCATCGGTGGCGCAGGGCGCGAAACTGCTGACCTCGGCCGGGCTCGAGAGCAGGCTGGCGCCGCGCGGCACGATCGGCGAGGTGGTGCGGGTGCTGCGCGACGGCGACGCCGACGCGCTCGCCAAACCCCTGCGGGCCCCGTCCCGCGAAGAGGGCCGCGCGCTGCTGACCGAACTGTTCGCCGAGACCGTCACCGCCGCGATGATCGACAACGGCGTCGCCGCGCACCGGCTGAACTGGGGCGGTGGCTGGGAACTCTGCCTCGGTGACGGCGAACCGTTCGACGTCGCCGAACTGGTCGCCCCGGCCGTGGCGAGTCCGCGTGCGGTCGACGAACTGGTTCACAACCTGCAGCTGCTGAAGGTGCCGGCCGGCTACTTCTGCAAGCAGGAGCCCGAACGGGAGCCGGATCCCGCCGAAGCCAGGATGCTCGGACTGTTCACCGCGCTGAAGGCCAAGCGCAGGCTCTACGACCTGATCGTCTGCGACACCGAAGTGGTGCTGCTGCCGATGGCGCGTTCGGTACTGCTCCGCCGCGGGGCCGCCGGGCTGATCGGGGCACGCGGGGTTTCCGACCGCAAGCGGATCCGGAAGCTGCGGGAGCGCGGCCTCGACGATCTGCGCGCCGAACCGGGCGCGCGGCGGATCCCGTTCACGGACATCGTCGCGGGCGGGTTCCCCCGCCGGAAGCTCACCGCCTACCTGACGATGGAGCTGTCCGACGGCGAGAAGCTGGAACTGGCGATCACCGGCAACACCGAGGACTTCGGTACCGCCCACGACGAGCTGAAGGCGTTCTTCCGGTCTTTGAAGGACTGACCTCTAAGCCTTGAAGCCGACCCCGCCGAGGCTGAGGTGGTTCAGGTCGCTCAGCGGCGCCAGCCGCGGCCCTTCCGGCCACCATTCGTGCAGCGGGACCACGCCGGGTTCTAGGACCTCCAGTCCGTCGAACAGCGACTCGATCTCCTCACGGCTGCGGTGCACGGTGCGGTAACCGGTCTGCGCCATCAGGTCGTCGATCTTCCGCGCGAGCGCGGCGCGCGGGCCGTCGCCGGGGTTGAAATGGTGGGTCAGCAGCACGTACGACCCCGGCGCGATCGCGTCGACGTAGGCGCGGACGATCGCCCGCGCCTTGCCGAAGTCTTCGATGTGGTGCAGCACCGAATTCAGGATCACCGCGACCGGGCGGTCGAGTTCGATGTGCTCGGTGACGACCGGATCGGCCAGCGTCTGCGCGGGATCGGTCAGATCCGCGCCGCTGACATGGACGAGGTGATCCTCCAGCAGGGCCAGCCCGTGCGCCTGGACGACCGGGTCGTGGTCGACGTAGACGACCAGCGCATCGGGGTTGTACCGCTGCGCCGACTGGTGGGTGTTCTCCGCCGTGGGCAGGCCCGACCCCAGATCGAGGAACTGGTCGATGCCGCGGGCACCGGCGAGGAACCGGACGACCCGGCTCGACCAGGAGCGGAACTCCTTGGCCATCGCGGCGGAATCGGGGGCCAGGGCGAGCAGATCCGCGACCGCCCGCCTGTCGACCTCGTAGTGGTCGTGCCCGCCGAGAAGGGCGTCCTTCATCCGGGCGAGATTGGGCTTGCTGTAGTCGAGGGGCAGTGGGCGCCTCGGCACAGACCGGACCTCGTCCGAAGTCATGGACACGTTCCACCCTCCAGCCGTGTTCCGGGGCGCGGCAAGCGCGTCCCACGGCTCCCTCGACATCGACGGACAGTACTCAGATTACGACATGGCGTGTAGCGCTGTGAACCTCCCCAAGGGCCTTGCCTACCTGCGGTGATCACTCGTGCGGACAGCGTGGCCTCACGCGAAGGTGAGTTCACGCCACGTGACACCGCCGTCGGTGGTGCGGTAGACGGCCGATCCGCCCTCGGCGTCGGGCAGCCCGTCGACCACCACGCCGACACGCTCGTCGGGGAAGTCGAGGTCGTTGAGACAGACACCGCGGCCGCTGAGCACCGCCGTCGTCCAGGTCAGGCCGCCGTCGGTGGTGCTGTGCAGGAAACCGGTCCCGCCGCCTTCCGCCGCGACGGTCGCCGCCGTGGGCGACGCGGCGCTGAAACTCTGGTTGATCCCGAGGGTGGGCGCCTGCGCCGTGCCGGTGAACCGCCCGCCGAGTTTCGGCGCCCGCCACAGCCGCCGGACGGTCGCACCCGGCTGCGGTGATCCCGGTCCGCCGCTGCACAGCGCCAGCACCTGTCCCTGCCGGATTCCGCTCAGCGAAGCCGAACTGTCCGCCGGGCACGGCGGCGGCGCGCTCGCGAACTTCACCCCATCGGGCGACGTCCAGTACTTCTGGACGCGGTAGTCGGCCCCCATGGAGACCTGGACCCCGCCGCTGACGGCGACATCGCCGTAGGTCGAGGAACCGGTGACGGTGAATCCCGGGACCGGCAAGAGGACCCGTGCACCGGGGAGCCCTGAGTAGAGGGTCGTCGTCGACGGGCTGCCGAAACCGGTGACCATCGCGAACACCCTGGGCCCTGATTCGGTGATTTTCGAAATATAGAACGGCTCCCGGACCCCGGCGAGCCGGACGCGCGACCACTGGCCTCCGCCGTCGCGACTGGCGAGCAGACGCGTGCCGTCGGAGAGGAAGAGGTCCCGGTCCCCGGTCACCGTGAGCTTGACCTGATTGTGGTTGTCCGGCAACGAGATCGGCGGGGTGCCGACCTGTCGCCACCGCTTCCCGCCGTCGGTGGTCGAGAGCAGCGACGCGCACCATCCCGGCTTGCCACAGGGCGAAAACCCGAGGATGAAGCCGTGCTTCGGGCCGGTCCAGCTCGTCGACGCGGGGGCGAAACCCCGGGGTACCAACGATTCGGCGGCAGCGGGCGGGGCGGGGACGGCCAGGGCGGTCAGTGCGGCGGCGGCGAGCGCGGCCCACCGGTTCGGCTTCATGATCACGGGACGTCCGGCCCCGCGAGGGGTTGCCCGCCATTCGGGGTGAACCCCCCGTTCACGTCGGGTACGCTCGCAAACCTTGTTTCGCCCGGGGCCGGACCGGGTATACGGCGTTCGGCCGGTGAGACGGAGGTAGCACCGATGGACGACGGTGACGAGGACGAACACCTCGATGCCGGGACCACGCAGCGCCGCTTCAGCCTGAACGTCCACGATCCGGACCATCTGCCGCGCAAGCTCGCCGGCCGGTACGAGGTCGGCGACCTGCTGGGCCGCGGCGCGACCGCCCGCGTGTTCCGCGCCCGTGACCTGCTCGAACAGCGCGAAGTCGCGCTGAAACTCTTCCACGCCGACACGATGACCCGCGACGAACGCCGCCGCGAGCAGGAGATCAAAACCCTCAGCGCGGTACGGCATCCCGGTCTCGTCCCGATGTACGACGCGGGTTCCGACGACGGCTACAGCTACCTCACGATGCGCTTGGTCGAAGGGCCGAACCTCGCCCAGCGCCTGCGTTCCGGCCCGCTCTCCCAGGGCGAGGTCGTCGAACTGGCCGCCCGGCTGGCGGACGCGCTCGCGCACGTCCACGCGCACGGCATCACCCACCGCGATCTCAAGCCGGCGAACATCCTGATGTCCGACGACGGCCCGCTGATCGGCGACTTCGGTGTCGCGCACGCCTTCGACGCGACCAGGGTGACCGAGACCGGCGGCGTCGTCGGCACGGCGGCGTACATGGCGCCCGAACAGGTCCGCGGCGAGAACATCGGCCCGCCCGCCGACATCTACGCGCTCGGCCTGGTCCTGCTGGAATGCCTGTCCGGCGAACGGGAGTACACCGGGACGCCGGTGGAGGCCGCAGTCGGGCGACTGCACCGCCAGCCCCGCATCCCCGCCGGGTTGTCCACCACGATGACGACGCTGCTGCGCGGGATGACCGCGCGGAAACCGTCGCAGCGCCCGACGGCCGCGGCGATCGCGCGGATCCTCCTGGAGGACTCCACCGGGACGGTGGTGACCCACCTCGCGCCCGCCACCCGCAAACGGGCGGCCTTGCTCGCCGCGATCAGCGCGCCCGCCGCCGCGATCACGGTCGGCGTGCTGCTGGCGGCCAACCAGACCGACGCGAATCCGCCGCTCCGGCCGGACGGGATGGTCCCGCCCGCGGCGACCGGGGCACCCGGCCAGTCGACGGGCCGCGACGCGCCCTCCACGGAGGTCGTCGAGGTGCCCACACGCGGGGCGGAAGGCTCCGGCGGCACCGTCGTGGTGAGCCAGGACGACGGCCCGGCGACCACGAATCCGCCGGGGAGCGGCGAAAACGCCGGTGTCACCTCGACACCGGAACGCTCGTCGGCGAGCAGCGGCGGGCAGAGCACGTCGGACCGGCCCAGCAAGTCGAAGCCCCGGCCCACCACGAGGACGAAACCGAGCACGCCGGGCCCCGGCTGAGCATCCGCCCCGCCGGGCTGTCCACTGTGGACGAATGATGGGAGACGGCGATGACCTACATCAACGACCCGCGTGAGCCGCAGGAGGAGATCGTCGAACAGACGCCTGCCCGGATCCGCGTCGTGCGCGTCGTCAACGCCCTCGTCCACGCCGTGTGCTGGGTCTTCGCGCTGGTGCTGATCGTGCACATCCTGCTCGTATTCGGCGAGGCCAATCCCGGCAACGGGTTCGCGCAGCTGATCGACGGATGGTCGCGCGGGGTGTCGCTCGGCCTGCGCAACCTGTTCACCCCGGACGGCGCAAAACTGCGCACCCTGCTCAACGACGGCCTCGCCGCCCTGCTGTGGCTGATCATCGGCGGCGTGGTGACCGACCTGGTCACCCGGATCGGCCTGCCGGGCCCGAAGCGGGTCTGGTACCGGCGGACCCTCAGCTGAGCGAGCCCGGTTCCCCTCGCGGGACGTCACCGGCCTGGGCCTGCTCGGCCCGGGCGTCGGTGACGTTCGCGGTGGCGGAAGTCTCCATGGCCTGCTCGGCGGGCCGGCGGGAGCCCGTCTCGGCCTGGGTGTCGAAATGCTCGGTGTCGAAATGCTCACGGCACCAACGGCCGTAGCGTCTGGCATGCACGGTCATCGCGGCACCTCCTTCTCTGCCACCAGAGTCCCCCAAGACTGTGACCGGCGCCACTCATTTGGCCGGTCCCGGCCCGCTCATTTCGCGAATTCCGCCACGATCGTGGCGCAGAAGGCGGGCAGGTCATCGGGGTTCCGGCTGGAAATCAGGCCGTTGTCGTTGACGACCTCCTGGTCGACGACGGTGCCGCCGGCGTTGCGGATGTCGGTGCGCACGCTCGGGTAGGACGTGAGCGTGCGGCCGCGGACGACGTCGGCCTCGACCAGCGTCCACGGTCCGTGGCAGATGACGCCGACCGGTTTGCCGCTGTTGACGAAGTCGCGGACGAACCGGACCGCGTTCTCGTCGGCGCGCAGGTTGTCCGGGTTCATCGTGCCGCCGGGGAGGACCAGCGCGTCGAAGTCGTCGACCGTGACGTCCTTGACGACCCGGTCCACGGTGAACCGGTCCGCCTTGTCGATGTCGCCGTTCATGGCCTGGATCTCGCCGGATTCCAGCGAGACGACCTCGGCCGTGGCCCCCGCGTCGGTGACCGCCTTCCGCGGTTCGACCAGTTCGACCTGTTCCACACCGTCCGCGGCCAGGATGGCCACGCGGCGCCCGTTCAGCGATGTCGCCATGGGTTTTCCCTCCTTGGGTCGTCCTCGTCCCCCGACTACCCCGGGCCGGACCCGCCGAATCATGGGTATGGATCGGGGTGACCGCGGGTATTCGCGGCGCATGCGACTTCGGCGAGCGGACCTCGGCTCCCCCGGTATCCGGAGGCGGCGCAGGGGTCGCGGCTTCGGCTACCTGACCCCGGACGGCGAACCCCTGAAGGACGAGGACACGATCGAACGGATCACCAAGCTCGCGATCCCGCCCGCGTGGCGGCGCGTCTGGATCTCGCCGTCGGAGAACGCGCACATCCAGGCCGTCGGCGTCGACGACGCCGGACGGCGCCAGTACCTCTACCACCCCGAGTGGCGACGGGCCAGGGACGAGGAGAAACACGAACGGGTGCTCGCACTGGCCCGGCGGCTCCCCAAGCTCCGCGAAGCCGTCCAGAAGGATCTCGATTCCCGTGGCCTCACTCGCGAACGCGTACTCGCCGGGGCGCTGCGCATGCTCGACCTCGGCGTCTTCCGGACCGGCGGTGAGGACTACGCCGACGAGAACGGAACGCACGGGCTGGCGACGCTGCTGTGCGAGCACGTGACGGTCAGCGAAGGCTGCCTGCTCTGCGACTACCCCGCGAAAGGCGGGATCCAGCGGAAGGTCCGGCTCCGCGACGACAGCCTCCTACGGCTGATCCGCTCACTCCGGCGCGCCCGTGGCGGAGAGTCGCGCCTGCTCGCCTACCGGCAGGGTCGCGAGTGGCACGAAGTACGGGCCGAAGACATCAACGAACGGCTCAAGGAACTCGTGGGCGAGGACTTCACCGCGAAGGACCTGCGGACCTGGAACGCCACCGTGCTCGCGGCCTCCGCCTTCGCGGACAAGGAAAAGCCGTCGAGCCAACGCGGAGTGAAGCGGGTCGAAAAGGCCGTGATGACGGAAGTCGCCGAGGGGCTCGGCAACACACCCACCGTCGCGAGACAGTCCTATGTGGACCCACGGGTGATCGAGGCGTACGAGAAGGACCGGACCATCGAACGCGCGGTGCGGCGGGCCGGGAAGGCGGCGGACCCGGGCGAGGCGCGGACGATCCTCGAACGGGCGGTGGTGCGGTTACTGAACGGGGCGTGACTTGGCCTCGATGGCGAGGACGGCGATGTCGTCGTGGGTCCCGCTGCCGAGCCATTCGCGCACCGCGGAGCGCACCCGGCTGACCACTTCGCGACCGGAGAGCCCCCCGCAGCGGGTCAGCAGCTCGCGCAGCCGCTCGTCCCCGAACAGATCCGACGGCCGCTCGTGGTGGCGTGCCTCGGTGATCCCGTCGGTGTAGAGCAGGCAGACGTCGCCCTCGGCCAGCCGGATGGTGGTCTCGGCGAACCGGGCCTGCGGGGAGATCCCGACCAGTGTGCCGGGCAGGGTGATCTCGTCGACCCCGCCGCGGCGGCGGATCACCAGCGGCGCGGGATGGCCGCCCGAGGCCAGGGTGAGCGACTGGCCGTCGTCCCCGTCTCCGACCGAACCGAGCACCAGCGTCGCGAACCGGCCGCTGCCGCCGCTGATCAGCAGGGCGTTGAGCAGGCTCAGCAGCGTGATGCCGTCCTGTTCGACGAGGTTGAGCGCGGCGAGGGTCTGCCGGACCCGGCCGGTGAGCGCGGCCGCCTCGGCGCCCTTGCCGCAGACGTCGCCGAGGACGAACATCGCCCCGCCGTCCTCACGTGGCAGGACGTCGTAGAAGTCGCCGCCGACGTCGAGCAGCCCGCCCGACGGCTCGTACCAGACGTCGAACTTGACGCCGGGCACCTCCGGCGGCGGCGTCGGGCGCAGCGTGGTCTCCAGACCGCGGGTGGCCTCTTCCTGACGCGCGTAGCGGTGCGCGTTGGCCAGCGCGGTCCCGGCCGCGCGGGCGAACTCGGTGACCGCGCGGGGATGGTCGTCGCCGAACGCGGGCGGGCCGCGCCTGCCCAGCACGACCGCGCCGGTGACCCCGGCGCCGCCGTCGAGGCCCAGTGAGACCACGGTGACCGACGAATGGACGGCGAGCCGCTCCGCGACGACCGCGGGCAGCGTCGCGACCTCTTCCTCCGGGACGGCCTTGGCCTCGGGCTCGTCGGTGGAGGCGAAAGTGCCGGCGAGTACCGGGGCCAGCTGGGCCGGGACGCGGCGGATCCGGCCGTGCCCGTGGTTGGTGCGGTGGTCGCAGCTCCACCATTCCCAGCGGCCGCGGGTGGTCGGCAACAGGACGAAGACACAGTCGGCGAGTTCGGCCGCGGCGACCTCGGCGATCACCTTCGCCGTCCCGTGCCGTCCCCGTGCGGAGGCCAGCCGGGGCGCCGAGGCGGCGAGGAAGCCGTCGACCCGCGGGCCGTCGGCGGCGACCGCGGAGGTGACCGTCCACGCGTGCCAGCCGCCGGGCAGCGTCCGGATGCGCGCGGGGAACCGGCGGCCGGTGTGCTCGACATGCCCGACGTCGGGGCCCTCGGCGGTCAGCACCGGACGGCCGCCGCCGAACAGCTCCCTGGCGGCGGGGTTCGACCAGCGCAGCGCGCCGCCGACGTCCTGGACGAGTACGGCGTCACGCACGTCTTCGAGCAGCTCGCGCCAGAACCTCCCGGATTCGGGCAGCGCGCCCTCACTTGCCGTGGGCGACGGCTCCGAGGGGAGCGACGTCGAGGCCGGGGCCGGCCGTGACACCATTCCCGGACCTCCTCCTGCCTTGCGGGTAGCGCAGTGTGAGCGGGCGGACTGGCTCGAAGTGTAGGTCGAATCATGGCACGCTGATGCGACGACCATGGCTTGGCATGCGTGGTGGAGAGGGTCGACACAGATGACACAGCACTCCCAAAGGGACCGGACCCGCGCGGAAGGTGGTGGCGGCCAGGTGGACGAAGCGACCCTGGAACGCCTGCTCGCGGCGGCCCGCGACCTCGGGGACGGCAACTTCCGGCGGCGGTTCGTGGCGCATGGCGACGGGCTCACGGCCCAGCTCGCCGTCGCCTTCAACGACATCGCCGAACGCAACCAGCGGCTGGTGACCGAGCTGCTGCGGGTCCGCGAGGCGGTCGGCAAGGAAGGCAGGCTGACCGAGCGCGTCGCGGCCGAGATCGGCCCCGGCGGCTGGGCGACCGCGGTCGACGTGGTGAACGGGCTGATCGAGGACGTGAGCAGGCCCACGGCCGAGCTCAACCGGGTCCTCGGCGCGGTCGCCGAGGGCGATCTGTCCGAGCCGATGCCGCTGGAGGTCGGCGGGCGGCCGCTGCAGGGTCAGTTCGCCGAGGTCGCGAAGACGCTGAACGGCCTGATCAAGCAGCTTTCGCGGTTCGCGACCGAAGTCACCAGAGTGGCCCGCGAGATCGCCACGGAAGGCCGTCTCGGCGGCCAGGCCGAGGTCCCGGGCGTGGCGGGGACCTGGCGTGACCTGACCGACAACGTCAACGTCATGGCCAGCAACCTGACCGACCAGGTCCGCAACATCGCCCAGGTGACCACCGCGGTGGCGCGGGGTGATCTGACCCAGAAGATCAACGTCGACGCGCGCGGCGAGATCCTGGAGCTCAAGAACACCGTCAACATCATGGTCGACCAGCTGTCCTCGTTCGCCGACGAAGTCACCCGGGTCTCCCGGGAGGTCGGTAGCGAAGGCCGTCTCGGCGGTCAGGCGCAGGTCCCCGGTGCCGCGGGCACCTGGCGCGACCTCACCGACTCGGTCAACCTGATGGCGGACAACCTGACCGACCAGGTCCGCAACATCGCCCAGGTGGCCACGGCGGTGGCGAAGGGCGACCTTTCGCAGAAGATCAACGTCGACGCCAAGGGCGAGATCCTCGAACTCAAGAACACCCTGAACACCATGGTCGACCAGCTGTCCTCGTTCGCCGACGAGGTCACCCGGGTCGCCCGCGAGGTCGGCAGCGAAGGCCGTCTCGGCGGCCAGGCGACCGTGCCGGGCGTCGCGGGCACCTGGCGCGGGCTCACCGACTCGGTGAACCAGATGGCGGACAACCTGACCGACCAGGTCCGCAACATCGCCCAGGTCACCACCGCGGTGGCGAAGGGCGACCTGACGCAGAAGATCACGGTCGACGCGCGCGGCGAGATCCTCGAACTGAAGACCACCGTCAACACGATGGTCGACCAGCTGTCCTCGTTCGCCGACGAGGTCACGCGCGTGGCGCGCGAGGTCGGCACGGAAGGTCAGCTCGGCGGGCAAGCGCAGGTCCCCGGCGTCGCCGGCACGTGGCGCGACCTCACGGGCTCGGTCAACTTCATGGCGAACAACCTCACCGCGCAGGTCCGCAACATCGCCCAGGTGGCGACGGCGGTGGCGAAGGGCGATCTTTCGCAGAAGATCGCCGTCGACGCCAAGGGCGAGATCCTCGAACTCAAGAACACCCTGAACACCATGGTCGACCAGCTGTCCTCGTTCGCCGACGAGGTGACCCGGGTCGCGCGCGAGGTCGGCAGCGACGGGCGCCTCGGCGGCCAGGCGCAGGTGCCCGGCGTGGCCGGGACGTGGAAGGACCTGACCGACAACGTCAACTTCATGGCGAAGAACCTGACCGACCAGGTCCGGAACATCGCCCAGGTCACCACCGCCGTCGCGAAGGGCGACCTGACGCAGAAGATCATCGTCGACGCGCGCGGCGAGATCCTCGAACTCAAGAACACCGTCAACACGATGGTCGACCAGCTCTCCGCCTTCGCGGACGAGGTCACGCGAGTCTCCCGCGAGGTCGGTACGGAAGGGAAACTCGGCGGCCAGGCGCAGGTGCGCGGCGTCGCCGGGACGTGGAAGGACCTCACCGACAACGTCAACGTCATGGCCGACAACCTCACCGACCAGGTGCGGAGCATCGCCACGGTGACGACCGCGGTGGCGAACGGCGACCTGTCGAAGAAGATCTCGATCGACGCGCAGGGCGAGGTCGCCGTGCTCGCCGAGACGATCAACAGCATGGTCGAGACGCTGCGCGCGTTCGCCGACGAGGTCACCCGGGTCGCGCGCGAGGTGGGTACCGAAGGCATCCTCGGCGGCCAGGCCCGCGTGCCGAACGTGGCGGGCACGTGGAAGGCGCTGACCGACAACGTGAACGTCATGGCCGACAACCTGACCGGCCAGGTCCGCAGCATCGCGACCGTGACCACCGCGGTGGCGCAGGGCGATCTGTCGAAGAAGATCGACATCGACGCGCGCGGCGAGATCCTCGAACTCAAGACGACCATCAACACGATGGTCGATCAGTTGTCGTCCTTCGCCTCCGAAGTCACCCGTGTCGCCCGCGAGGTCGGCACGGACGGAACGCTCGGCGGTCAGGCGGAGGTGCCCGGCGTCGCGGGCACGTGGTCGCGGCTGACCGAGAGCGTGAACCAGCTGGCCGGGAACCTGACCACGCAGGTGCGGGCGATCGCGCAGGTGGCCACCGCGGTGACCGCCGGCGATCTGACCCGGCACATCACCGTCGACGCGTCCGGGGAGGTGGCCGAACTCAAGGACAACATCAACCAGATGATCGCGAACCTGAAGGAGACCACCCGCGCCAACCGCGAGCAGGACTGGCTCAAGACCAACCTCGCCCGGCTCTCCGCGCTCATGCAGGGCCACCGCGATCTGGCGTCCGTGGCGTCGCTGATCCTCAGTGAGCTGACCCCGCTGGTGTCCGCGCAGCAGGGCGCGTTCTTCCTCGCCCGCGAGGACGAGCAGGAGGAAACGGTCCTGGAGAGCATCGCCACCTACGGGCTGGCGAAGTCCCAGGCGGGCCTGCGGTTCTCCCCCGGCGAATCGCTCATCGGGCAGGCCGCGGTCGACCGCCGCACGATCCTGGTCCACGAGGCGCCGCCGGAGTACGCGCTCATCTCCTCGGGGCTGGGTTCGGCCGCCCCGGTCAACGTGATCGTGCTGCCGGTGCTGTTCCAGGGCGAGGTGCTCGGGGTGCTGGAGCTGGCGACGATCAACGCCTTCAGCACCGTCCACATCGACCTGCTGGAGCAGCTGAAGGAGACCATCGCGGTCAACGTCAGCACCATCCAGTCCAACTCGCGCACCGAGGCGCTGCTGACCGAATCCCAGCGCCTGGCACAGGAACTGCGCGCGCGGTCCGAGCAGTTGCAGGCACAGCAACGGGAACTGCGCCGCTCCAACACCGATCTGGCGGAGAAGGCGGCACTGCTGGCACAGCAGAACCGCGACATCGAGGTCAAGAACAGCGAGATCGAGCAGGCGCGGCAGGAACTCGAAGAGCGCGCCGGGCAGCTGACCATGGCGTCGCAGTACAAATCCGAGTTCATGGCGAACATGTCGCATGAGCTGCGGACCCCGCTCAACAGCGCCCTGATCCTGGCGAAACTCCTCTCGGAGAACCCGGACGGGAACCTGACGGAGAAGCAGGTCCAGTTCGCGCGGACGATCTACTCGGCGGGCAGCGACCTGCAGCAGCTGATCAATGACATCCTCGACATGGCCAAGGTCGAGGCCGGTCACCTCGACCTCCAGATGTCCGACGTCACGCTGCCCGAACTGGTCGAGTACGTCGAATCGATCTGCCGTCCGCTCACCTCGGACAAGGGCCTGGAGTTCGCCGTCCTGATCGACCCGCCGGTGCCGTCGTCGATCCACACCGACGAACACCGCGTGCAGCAGGTACTACGGAACCTGCTGTCCAACGCGGCGAAGTTCACCGACGAGGGCGGCGTGCGCCTGCACATCCGGATGGCCGACCCGGGCGAGGTCGAAGCCGACTCGCTCCGCCAGGCCCCCGGCGTTCTCGCGTTCGCAGTCGAGGACACCGGGATCGGCATCGCGCCGGACAAGCTCGCGATCATCTTCGACGCGTTCCGCCAGGCCGACGGCACCACCAGCCGCAAATACGGCGGCACCGGGCTGGGCCTGTCGATCAGCCAGCAGCTGACGGAACTGCTCGGCGGCGAACTCCGCGTCCGCAGCGAACCCGGCAAGGGCAGCACGTTCACCCTGTACCTGCCGGTGAGCGCGTCGAACCTGGTCGTCCCGACCACGCAGGCGGGCGGCGTCCCGCTGATCATGGCCGTCCCGCAGGTGATCCCGGCGAAGCCGTCGCTGCGGTTCCACGGCGAGAAGATCCTCATCGTCGACGACGACCTGCGGAACGTCTTCGCGCTGGCCGCCGTGCTGGAACGCAACGGACTGGAGGTCATCTACGCCGAGACCGGCGTCGCGGGAATCCGGGCCCTGGAACGGCACGAGGACACCGCGCTCGTCCTGATGGACGTGATGATGCCCGAACTGGACGGCAACGCCACGATCACCGCGATCCGCGCCGAAGCCGCCCACGAGGACCTGCCGGTGATCGCCGTCACCGCGAAGGCGACCCCGGAGGACAAGGCGCGGACCCTGGCCTCGGGCGCGGACGACTACGTGACCAAGCCGGTGGACACGGACAAGCTGCTGGACCTGATCGCGGTGCACCTGGAGGCGGACGCGGCCTCCAGCGGCCTCTCCCAGGTCGTGGTGGCCGGCACCGAGGACATCTCGGACAGCGACGGCGGCACCGGCACGAGCTGAGGCTGGTCAGGTCTCGTGAGTGGTAATGACGGTTCTAACCGTCATTACCACTCACGAGCCCAACGCTGGTCCGGACACGAAAGAACCCGCAGGCCAGAAGGCCGCGGGTTCTCGTTCGGAGCGATGGAGCGGGTGACGGGAATCGAACCCGCGTAGCTAGTTTGGAAGACTAGGGCTCTACCATTGAGCTACACCCGCATGCCCCGGAGTACCGGGTGCGAAAGTAGTTTAGCGTGACCCGCTAGGCTGTGTGCACACCCCCCGGGGAACACTGGGGAGGCCACGGGCTGTGGCGCAGTTTGGTAGCGCATCCGCTTTGGGAGCGGAGGGTCGCAGGTTCAAATCCTGTCAGCCCGACTCAAGGGGTTGGACCTACGGGTTCAGCCCTTTTCCCGGTCACGACCCCTCACTCCGGGTCACCGGCCGACGCCGTAACCCTCCGCTTTAATGGCGATCATGCAGATCCGCCACGCACTCACCACCGACGCCCCCGCTGTGACCCCCTTGCTCGTCCAGCTGGGCTACCCGGACAACGACGTGGATGACGTGCGCCGCCGGCTCGAACGCTGGGAGCGTCATCCCGAAGGCGCCGCGTTCGTCGCCGAGTCGGACGGCACGGTGGTCGGTGTCATCGCGGTCGTCGCGATCCCGCTTTTCGAGCGGGAAGGCTCGGTGGGACGGATCGTGGCCCTGGTGGTGAACGAGTCCCAGCGCGGTACCGGGGTCGGCCGCGAACTGGTCGCCGTCGCCGAAGCGGAGGCGCTGCGATGGGGCTGTATCGCCATGGAGGTCAGCAGTTCCCGCCACCGGACCGGTGCGCACGCCTTCTACCGGGCGCGAGGGTACGAGGACCGCTGCGAGCGCAGCGCCAAGTTCTACCGCGCGCTGACCGCCTGACCGGCTCCCGCATCCTGAGAGCGCTGGGCCCACCCGCACCGGCTTGCGAACATCGGCACCGTGACCGGCAGGCGGAGCGCCAGTGCCAGCGCGGTGCTCCGCGTGGTGCTGGACGAAGGGGCGATAGCGCGCAGCACCATCGCGCGCCGCACCGGGCTGAGCGCGGCGGCCGTCACCGGGCATGTGGCGGAGTTGATGCACCGTGGCTTCCTTCGCGAACTGCCCGAGGTCGCGGGCGCGGTCGGCAGGCCGCATGTACCGGTCGATCTCGACACGGAGCGGTTCGTGGTGTGCGGAGCGCATATCGCGGTCGAGAATCTCACCGTCGGACTGCTCGACCTGCGCGGGAAAGTACTGGTACAGCAGGAAGTTCCGCATCACGGCGCCGAGCCCGCGGTGCAGGCCGCGCAGATCGCGGAGCTGCTCGACGACCTCCTCATCGGACACGCGCCGGAGCGCACGCCGCTCGGGCTGGGGGCGGCGACCGGCGGATGGGTCGACGGGGAGTCGGGGACGGTGGTGGAGCACGGATTGCTCGGCTGGCGCGGAGTCCCGTTGCGCGATCTGCTGACGGAGGTCACCGGTCTCGACGTCCGGGTGGACGGGCATTCGCGGGCGCTGATCCACGCCGAACGCCTGCTGGGGCAGCCGAGGGCACGCAGCAGTGTGGTGCAGTTGTTCACCGGCAACGTCGTCGACGCCGCCTTCGCCACCGGCGACACCGTCCATCATGGACCGAGGTCGGCGGCGGGTGCCGTCGCGCATTTGCGGGTCGACGACAGTGACGAGCCTTGCCGCTGCGGGCGGTCCGGCTGTCTCGAAGCCACGGTTTCCGAGCGCACGGTCGCCCGCAAGGCGTTCGAAGCGGGACTCGTCGAAGAACCGGTTTTCACCGATGTACTCCATTCGGCGGCAACCGGGAACAAAGGCGCCATAACCCTTTTTCACGAGCGCGCGAGAATTATCGGACAGGCCGCCGCATTGCTCTTCGACGTCCTCAATCCGGAAATCCTCATCGTGCTCGACCAGAGTGTACGCGACGTCGAAGGCTGCCTTTCCACGATCCGAGACGAGGTCGGCCGACGCTCCTGGATCTGCCAGAACGCGACGGAAAACGTTGTGGCATCGAGCTTTCCGGGAACCGAGCTGGCGACGGCGGGTGCCGCGGTCATGTTGAACGCCTGCTACGAAGATCCGCTTTTCACGAAGCTCGCCAACGCCTCTTGATGCCGGAGTTACTTCACTAAATCGCAAAATTGACGCTCACGTGCGGGCCTGCGAAGAATCGGCTTCGACGACGCGAACCCGAACGAAAGAGCCCACCGTGAAGAAACCAGTGCCCTTGCTCACCGCGCTCCTCGCCGGATTGGTGCTGTCGGGCTGCGGCGCCTCCGCGAGCCCGGCGGGCACCGCCGGGCAGCCGGAGAAACTCGAACTCCGTTACCAGGGCTCGGCGAACACCGTCACCCTGCCCGAACTCGCCGAGGATCTCGGCTACTTCGGCCCCGTGAAACTGAAATGGGTCGGCAACACGATCAGCGGCCCGCAGGACATCCAGTCCGCCGCGACCGACCAGACCGACTTCGGCGGCGCCTTCACCGGCGCGGTGGTGAAACTCGTCGAGGCGGGCGCGCCGATCAAGGCGGTCGTCAACTACTACGGCTCCGACGAGAAGACCTTCCTCGGCTTCTACGTCAAGGACGACAGCCCGATCCGGACGCCGCGGGACCTGATCGGCAAGAAGGTCGGCGTCAACACCGTCGGCGCGAACCTCGAAGCCGCGCTCGACACCTGGCTCAAGCGAAGCGGCCTCTCCGACGCGGAGATCGACCAGGTGCAGCTGGTCGTCCTCCCGCCGATCAACACCGAACAGGCCCTGCGCAACGGGCAGATCGACGTCGCCGCGCTCAACGGCGTCCTGCAGGACCGCGCCGTCGCCGCCGGCGGAGTACGGCCCATCGTCAAGGACGTCGAGGCGTTCGGGCCGTACAACGGCGGTCCGTACGTGCTGAGGACCGACTTCATCAAGAAGTACCCGGGAACCACGAAGGTCTTCGTCAGCGGGGTGGCCAGGGCGATCGAATGGGAACGCACGACGCCCCGCGAAGAGGTCATCGCGAGGTTCACCAAGATCATCCAGAACCGCGGCCGCAACGAGAACACCGAAACGCTCAAGTACTGGAAGAGCGTCGGCATCACCAAGGGCGGCCTGATCTCGGACAACGACTACACGCTCTGGGCGGGCTGGCTCAAACAGTCCGGATTCATCAAGAACGACCAGGTCGACCTCAAGAAGCTCTACACCAACGAGTTCAACCCCTACCGCGAAGGCGGTGGCGCATGACCGCCAAGATCAGCCTGCGCTCGGTCACCAAGACCTTCGGCGACCTGACCGCGCTGGACGACGTCTCACTGGACATCGAGGACGGCACGTTCCTCTCCCTCGTCGGACCGAGCGGATCCGGAAAGTCGACCTTGCTCGACCTGCTCGGCGGCCTCGCGTCACCGACGTCCGGCGAGGTCCTGATCGACGGGAGGCCCGTCACCGGACCGGGCCTGGATCGCGGGGTCGTGTTCCAGCAGTACGCGCTGTTCCCCTGGCGCACCGCCCGCGCCAACGTCGAATTCGGCCTCGAAGGCGGCACACTCGGCAAGCGGCAGCGCGCGGAGCGGGCGCGGGAGTTTCTCGACCTGGTGGGGCTTTCCGGGTTCGGGGACCACCTCCCCCATCAGCTTTCCGGCGGTATGAAGCAGCGCGTCGCGATCGCCAGGAGCCTCGCCTACGACCCGGACGTGCTGCTGATGGACGAGCCGTTCGCCGCATTGGACTCGCAGACCCGCGAACTGCTGCAAGAGGAACTGCGGCGGATCTGGGGACGCACCGGCAAGACCATCGTGTTCATCACCCACAGCATCGAAGAAGCCGTCTACCTGGGGCAGAAGGTCGCGGTGCTGACCTCGCGGCCGGGCAGGCTCAAGGACGTCGTCGACATCGATCTCGGTGACCGCGCGAACGACGATCTGCGTTCGGCGCCCGCGTTCGTGGCGCACCGGCACCGGCTGTGGGAACTCCTGCACGACGAGATCCGGAGGGCAGCCTGATGACCGCCACACTCGAAGCACCCACCGTCCACACCGGAGCGAAACCGGCCGGGAAGCCGCGGCGGAAGAACACCTGGCTGGTCAAGGGTTTCCGGAGTTCGGCCGCGATCCTGCTCTTCCTCGCCGTCTGGGAACTCGCGCCCCGCTTCGTCCTCGACGAAGGCACGCGGACCTTCCTTCCGCCGCTGTCGGAAGATCTCGCCGCACTCGGGGAGCTGATCCTCAACGGGCAGCTGGCCGACCATCTGCTGGCGAGTCTCGGCCGGTCCGCCGCCGGCTTCGTGCTCGCCGTGGCCGTCTCGGTGCCGCTCGGCCTGCTGATCGCCTGGTACCGGCCGCTCGCGGAGTTCCTGAACCCCTTGCTGGAACTGGCCCGCAACACCGCCGCGCTGGCCCTGCTGCCGGTGTTCACGCTGCTGCTCGGCATCGGCGAGGTGTCCAAGATCGCGCTGATCGTCTACGCCTGCGTCTGGCCGGTGCTGCTCAACACGATCGCCGGGGTGAACACCGTGGATCCCTTGCTGGTCAAGGCCGCGCGGTCACTCGGGCTGTCCAGTCCGAGTCTGTTCCGGAAGGTGATCCTGCCGTCGGCGGTGCCGACCATCTTCACCGGCATCCGGATGGCGGCGGCGTACTCGATCCTCATCCTGATCGCCGCCGAGATGGTCGGCGCCAAGGCCGGGCTCGGCTATCTGATCAACAACTCCCAGGTCAACTTCCAGATCCAGCAGATGTACGCCGCGATCATCACGGTGTCGGTGCTCGGACTGGCCATCAACGCGGGCTTCGTCGCACTGGAGCGGCGGTTCTCCACCTGGCGTGTCAAGGAGAAGGCATGACGTCGAACAGGAAACAGTTGCACCTCAACGCGTTCGTGATGCCGAACGGACATCACGAGGCGGCCTGGCGGCATCCGAGCACGGATCCGCACCGCGCCGCGACCCTGAAGCACTATGTCGACATCGCACGCACGGCGGAGCGCGGCAAGCTGGATTCGCTCTTTCTCGCCGACGGCGTCGCGTTGTGGGGCAACGTCCGCTACAACTCGCACACCCTGTTCGAGCCGCTGACGCTGCTTTCGGCGCTGGCCGGGGCCACGGAGCACATCGGCCTGATCGCCACCGCGTCGACGACCTACAACGAGCCGTACCACCTGGCCCGCAAGTTCGCGTCGCTCGACCATCTCAGCGGCGGCCGCGCGGGCTGGAACATCGTGACGTCGGCGGGTGAGGACGAAGCCCGCAACTTCAACCGCGACGCCCGGCCGTCGCACGCGCTGCGCTACGAACGCGCCACCGAATTCGTCGAGGTGGCCAAGAAACTCTGGGACAGCTGGGCCGACGACGCGGCCGTGATCGACAAGGCGAGCGGCGTCTACGCCGACACCGACCTCATCCACCCGATCGACCACGACGGCCCGCATTTCCAGGTACGCGGGCCGCTGAACATCCCGCGCCCGGTGCAGGGACACCCCTTGCTGGTCCAAGCCGGTTCGTCGGAGACGGGCAAGGAGTACGCGGCCCGGTTCGCCGAAGCGGTGTTCACCGCGCAGCAGACTTTCGCCGAGGGCAAGGCGTTCTACGACGACGTCAAGGGCAGGCTCGCGAACTACGGGCGGTCGCGGGAGGAGATCAAGATCCTGCCCGGGATCAGCCCGGTCCTCGGCCGCACCGAGGCCGAGGCGAAGGAACGCGAGGCCGAACTCAACGCCCTCATCACGCCCGCGTACGGCGTGCGGCAACTGTCGACGATGCTCGACCACGACCTCACGCCGTACCCGCTCGACGGGCCGCTGCCCGACGTCGGCACGTTCACCGAGGGCGCGCAGAGCCGGTTCGAGCTGGTCACCGGCCTGGCGAGGCGCGAAAACCTGACCATCCGCCAGCTCATCGAACGGCTCGCGGGCGGCCGCGGCCATCGCGTCTTCGCCGGCACCGCGGCACAGGTGGCCGACCAGCTGGAGCACTGGTTCACCGAAGGCGCCGCCGACGGTTTCAACATCATGCCGCCCACCCTGCCCAGCGGCCTCGAGGACTTCGTCGACCTCGTGGTGCCGGAACTGCGCAGGCGCGGCCTGTTCCGCACCGAGTACACCGCCACGACCCTGCGCGGCCACTACGGCCTCGCCCGGCCCGCCGACCGCACCACCGTCACCACCACAGTGAAGGAGCACGCCGCATGACCGCCCTCAACACCCAGGTCGAGGTCCGCAAGATCACCGGCCGCATCGGCGCCGAGGTGCTCGGTGTCGATCCCGCCGCCGAGCTGGACGCCGCGACCGTGGCGTTCCTCACCGACGCCCTGCACGAGCACAAGGCGCTCGTCTTCCGGGACGTCGACCTCGACGACGCCGGCCAGCAGCGCTTCGCCGCGTACTTCGGGGAGTTGACGAAGGCGCACCCGACCGTCCCGTCGGTTGACGGCGAGCCCGCGATCCTGCCGGTCGACAGCGAACGGGGCCGCGCGAACCAGTGGCACACCGACGTCACCTTCGTGCACAACCCGCCGAAGGCCAGCACGCTGCGCAGCCTGGTCGTGCCGCCGTACGGGGGCGAAACGCTGATCGCCAACTCGGCCGCCGCCTACCGTGACCTGCCGGAGCCGCTCCGGGCGTTCGCGGACACGCTGCGCGCCGAGCACACCAACGACTACGACTACGCGAAGGCGCCGGAGACGATCGACGAGGCGGAGCAGGAACGCCGTCAGGTGTTCATCTCGCGCAAGTACCGCACGGTGCACCCCGTGGTGCGGGTCCATCCGGTGACCGGCGAGCGCGGGCTGTACATCGGCGGCTTCGCGCAACGGATCATCGGGCTGTCCAAGGGCGAGTCGCGGGACATCCTCCGGCTGCTGCAGTCGTATGTGACGCGGCCGGAGAACGTCGTCCGGGTGACCTGGGCCCCGAACCAGCTGGTGCTGTTCGACAACCGCATCACCCAGCACTACGCCGTCGACAACTACGACGACCTGCCCCGGCGCCTGAACCGGGTGACCGTGGCGGGCGACGTCCCGGTGGGGATCGACGGCGTGCCGAGCGAATCCCTCGAAGGCGACGCTTCGCACTACTCCCCCGTCGCCTGACACCCCGCATTTCGTCCTCTGGATGCCTACTCACCGCATCCAGAGGACGAAATGCGGTAAGACTGGCGTCGTGACTGACGAACGCCAGGTGGAAACGCTGCTCAGGGACCTCGCCCCGCAGGTCATCGGGTTGCTGGTGCGCAGGCACGGCCAGTTCGACGCCTGCGAGGACGCCGTGCAGGAAGCCCTGCTCTCGGCCGCGCAGCAGTGGCCGGAGCAGGGCATCCCGGACAGCCCGAAATCCTGGCTGGCGACCGTGGCGTCACGGCGGCTGGTGGACGAGTGGCGCAGCGAGAGCGCGCGGCGGCGGCGCGAGGAGAACTCCGCGCTGATGGACCTGGCCGGACCGGGCGAAGCGTCCACAGCGTCCGATTCGGACGACACGCTCACCGTGCTCTTCCTGTGCTGTCACCCGTCCCTGTCGGCGCCGTCGCAGCTCGCGCTCACCCTGCGCGCGGTCGGCGGCCTGACCACGGGTGAGATCGCGACCGCGTTCCTGGTCCCGGAATCGACGCTGGCCCAGCGGATCAGCCGCGCGAAACAGACCATCAAGAAGGCGGGCGCGGAGTTCGTCCTCCCGCCGCCCGCCGAACTCGCCGACCGGCTGCGCGTCGTCCTCCAGGTGCTGTACCTGATCTTCAACGAGGGCTACACGGCCAGCGGCGGCCCCGAGCTGCACCGCGCCGACCTCACCACCGAGGCGGTGCGGCTGGCCCGCCTGCTGCACCGGCTGATGCCCGAGGAGGACGAGGTCACCGGTCTGCTCGCGCTCATGCTGCTGACCGACGCCCGCCGCGCCGCCCGTGCGGCGGGGGACGGCTCCCTCATCCCGCTCGCCGACCAGGACCGGTCCCGGTGGGACGCGGAGATGATCGCCGAGGGCGTCTCACTGGTGAGCGGGGTCCTCGAAACCGGGCCGGTCGGGCCGTACCAGGTGCAGGCCGCGATCGCCGCCGTCCACGACGAGGCGGCCACCGCGCACGACACCGACTGGACCCAGATCCTCGCGCTCTACGACGTCCTCGAGAAGGTCTCGCCCGGCCCGGTCGTCACGCTCAACCGCGCCGTCGCGGTCGCCCAGGTCCACGGGCCGGAAGCGGGCCTCGACCTGCTCGGCACCCTCGACGACGACAGCCGGATGAGCCAGACCCACCGGCTCGACTCCGTGCGCGGGCACCTGCTCGAACTGGCCGGGGACACCGGCGCGGCGCGCGAGGCCTACCTCCGGGCCGCCGAAAAGACCGCGAGCGAACCCGAAAAGCAGTACCTGACCCGGCGTGCGGAGCGGCTCACCTGAGCACACGAAGGATCGTGTCGTGTGATTCGCCGTGGACGTAGCCCGTGTAGACGGCGTGGATCCGGTGCTCCGTGCCGTCGTACCGGGTCACGGTCGCCTTGATCGGGATGTCGCGCCGCCTTTCCACCCGCGACAACTCCTCGTACGGCAGCCAGACCGACCCCGCCCTGGCGGCGACCGCGAACGGCTCTTCGGCCATCAGGTCGAGCAGTCCCTGTTTCCCGTTGTCGGACACCTTTCCCGCGACAGGCGCGAAGATCAGGCCGCGTTCGGTGATCAGCAGATGTCCCGGCCGATCGTCGAAGCGCACGTTCGCCAGCCCGCCGATCACCGCCGAGCCGCGCGGGGTGACCCGCTCCGCGCCGCCGCCCGTGGCCGCGGGGTCGATACCCAGTCCCGCCAAGGTCGCACGGGCCCGCGCGACCTCTTCCGGTCCGCCGATCAGCAGATCTTCGACGAGTTCGGAAAGATCCACGGCGGATCCGTCGGGGTGGGTGAAATCCGGTTCGTCATCCCATCGGTGCGCGAACCGGACCGAGCCCGCGTCGCAGGCGGCCAGCAGGAGAGCGGCTTCCAGCCCCTCCTTGGGAATGTCCGCTTGGGGAAGCGCGAGAAGCGCTTCGAGGGTTCCCACCGGCTGTCCTGAAGCCCGTGCGATCGCGCGGTACGCGGCCTCGGCCTCCTCCTTCAGCCGTGTCAGCGCCGACTCACGCGGGTATTCGTCCCAAGGAAGGCGGCGTCGGCCGCTGAAATCGAAGACGGACTCTTCGAGCCGGGCCGCGGTATGCGCGGAATCGGCGAGCAGGCCCAGCGCCGGGCGTTCGTCCACATCGGACCTGTCCGGCGCGTATTCCAACGCCCACAGGCGTTCCACGGTCGGCGGGTGGGTGTCCCAGCGCGACGGGGCACGGAGGGGCGCGTCGGCGACGGACAGCCGATCGCGGCGCGCTTCGAGCATCCGCGCGAAGCCGCCGTAGACGTCGGCGGGGGCCAGTCCGACCTTCGCGCCCACCCCGACGCGGAGATGCAGGTAACGGACCCATTCGCCGCCGATCAGCGGAAGCAGCCGCAACGCCGACTGCGCCGGAACCCGCCCGGCGATCCGGCCCATGACCTGGTCGGCGCCGTATTCACGCCGTCGGCTCGCGACCCGCTGGGTCAGGATGAACAGCCGCGCGTAGCCGCGGAACAGCCAGGACAGCGGGTTGATCGTGCGGCGGGGGAAGCGTTCGAGCATCCGTGCCACGGCGACGTGGGCGCGGTAGCCCGGCACGCTGGTCTCCCCGTCCAGTTGCCCGTAGTGGCCGAATTCGTGCGCCAGCACCGCGCGCACCTGCGCGCGGGTGAACGCCTGGAGCACCGGATAGCCGATCATGAGGAATCGGCGGCCGGGCTTCAGGCCGAACAGGCCCGCCTGCTCGACGACCGACGCCCCCGGTGCCGCCGCGAGCCACACCTGGTCCGGCGGCCTGGTCCCGATCGTCTCCGCCAGTTCGGTGAGGGTGGCCCACAGCTCCGGGGCGTCGTCGCGGTAGAGCGGAATTCCGTTCGGCACGAAGGGTTTCTCCCGGAACGGGAGCAGGGCCGCGACTCCGGCGCCGAGCAGCAGGCCCAGTCCGAGCGCGGCGACGAGGAACACCAGGCCGTTGTCGATCGTGCCCAGCAGGAGTCCGCCACCGAAGGCCAGCAGGACGAAGACCAGCGCGGCCAGGACGTAGAACCCCGCTACCAGGAGCACGACCTTGGCCGCGCGAAGCCACCCTCGCATGGCGGTGAACCTACCCGGTTACGACGTCCAGGTAGTCCAGATTGGCCGGACCGCCGGCCGACGTCGCGGTCAGCCGGATCGTGTTCGTGCCCGCCGCCAGGGTCAGCGCCCGGGTGACCGTGCTCCAGTTCGTCCACGCCCCCGTTCCGGGGAACAGGACGCCGGTGGCCACGACCGTGCCGTTCACCGAGAGGTCGACGGGACGGCTCGCGGTGGAACCGTTGGCATAGCCGAAGCTCAGCCGCACCGGACCACCCGCGGCGTCGACCTTCCACTCGACATGGCTGCCGACGGCGTTGGCACCGTTGACGAATCCGGTCCCGGAGTAGCCCGCGTGGTTCGTGTCGATCGTCCCGCCGCTGGACATCGTGCCCGCCTCGGCCTCGAACCTCGCCGCCGGCCCGCCTGCTCCCTTGGAGACGCGGTAGACCACGGTCCCGTGCGCCGGAACGGATGCGCTGATCGTCCCGGTGGTCGTCCGCGTCGCCTTCGACCAAAGGTCCTTCAGCTCGTACGAGGGCGCGCCGCCGATGCCGAGCGCCGACGCGGTGGTGGCGATCGTCACGGCGGAAGTGTTCTCATTGGACAGTGCGACCGCGCGGTCGCCATTGGCCAGCACCTTGTTGTAGACGACCAGACCGCCGTCGGAACTCACGACGGTCGCCTGCTTGCCCAGCGGGTCCTGGTCCAGGGCGATGACGTCGGTGTTCTTGAGGATGGCGAGCGTCTCCGCCCCGGCCTTGCGCAGATCCGCGCCGATGAGGAGCGGCGCGGCCATCATCGCCCACAGGCTGAAATGGGTGCGGTACTCGGTGGCGGTCATGCCGCCGTTGCCGACTTCGAGCATGTCCGGGTCGTTCCAGTGACCGGGGCCGGCGTAGCGCGCGAGCACCCGGTTGGCCTTGGCCTTGCCGATCATGCTCGTCCAGTTGTCGGAGATGTCGCCGGTGGTGCGCCACAGGTTCCCGACCGGCTCACCCCAGGTCCACACCTTGGGGTCGGTCCGCCCCCATTCGCAGATCGAGTAGACGATCGGGCGGCCGGTCTTCGCGAGCGCGTCACGCATCGCCGTGTACCGCTTCCGCGCGTCGACGCCCTGGTTGTTGCAGTTGTCGTATTTCAGGTAGTCGACGCCCCACGAGGCGAACAGGTTCGCGTCCTGCTGCTCGTGCCCGAGCCCGCCCGGAAAACCCGCGGTGTTGCAGGTCTTGGTTCCGGCACTGGTGTAGATGCCGAACTTGAGGCCCTTCGAGTGCACATAGTCGGCGAGTGCCTTGATGCCGCCGGGAAAGCGCTTCGGATCCGGTTGCAGGTCCCCTCGCGCGTTCCGGGTGGGCAGCGCCCAGCAGTCGTCGATGTTGACGTACCGGTAACCGGCGTCCTTCAAGCCCTGCGAGACGAAGATGTCCGCGATGCCCTTGATCATCGCCTCGTCGAACTCCGCGCGGCACTGTGTGGTGTTCCAGTTGTTGAACCCCATCGGCGGGGTTCTGGCGAGGCCGTTTTCCAGCGCCAGCGCGGGTTCGGGGACCGACAGGACCGGGGTCAGTGCGAAGGCCGCGACGGCGAGGGCGGCGCACCGCCGCGCGAAAGTGGATGCCGACATGCTCTCTCCTTGGACGCGCTCGGGGAAGGCATCCGACGAGTACGCGGCGGAGGAGCACTCGTAGAACGAATCTTGAGTAAAGAGTGCTTACGAAGCGGGGTCAAGCCCGGGTGTGCGCGGTTTCCCGGCCACCGTGCACCACGTTCTCCGGAAACGGACGGCGGTCACTCCTCGGCCTTGCGAGCGGTGGCCATGGCGCGTTCGGTTTCCCAGAACGCGCGCATCGACACGATCAGCCCGTCCTCGCGCACCCGGTAGACGAACACGCCGTCGGTGTCGACGCGATAGCCGCCGGGGAGGTACGTGGTGATCGTGCCGACGTTCGCGACCTCGTCACCGGCCGCGTGGGAGTCGCGGACGGTGAACTGGAACCGCTCGACGCATCCGATCGTCTTGTCCCAGAAGGCGCTGATCCCGTCGTGACCGTGGTGCCCCTTGCCCTCTTCGTCGAACATCGACCGGCCGACGGGGTCCTCGACGACGGCGTCCCCGGCGAAGAGCGCGAGCCAGGCGGCCTTGTCCCCGGCGGTCACGGCGGTCATCGAGCGGTACGCGGCCTGGCGCGCGGGCGGCTGAGTTGTGGCCGGATCCCAGCAGACGTCGACACCCATGCTCAGTCTCCGATCTTCGCGATGATCTCGTCGCCGAACTTCTTGATGGAATCGAGTTTCGGGCCGACTTCGGCGTCGAAGCCGAGACCGTCGAAGACCCACGGCATGGTGATGATGTCGGTGACGCCGATGTCGCCCTGCTCGCGGTAGCCGTCGAGGCCGAACTTGTCGATGCAGACGGCCTGATACTCGAAGGGGACGTCGGCGCGGCCCTGTTCGGCCAGCAGGGCGCGCAGCCGGGTGATGGTGTCGCGCAGGTCGTCGAACTTCATCATCGCCGAGGACCAGCCGTCCCCGACGCGGGCGGCCCGGCGCAGCGCGACCTCGGTGTGGCCGCCGATGTAGAACGGCACCCGTGACGGCGGCGTCGGGCTCATCCGGAGCTTGTCGAAGTCGAAGAACTCGCCGTGGAACTCGACCATCCCGCCGTCGAGGATCAGCCGCAGGACGTCGATCGCCTCGTCCACGCGTTTGCCGCGCTTCTCGTACGGCGCTCCGCACCAGCGGAACTCCTCCGGCGACCAGCCGACGCCGAGCCCGAGCCCGAACCGGCCGCCGGTCAGCGCCGCGACCGAGTTGACCTGACGCGCCAGCAGGACCGGGTTGCGGGAGCCGAGTTTGAGCACGGAGGTGTAGAAGGTGAGCCGTTCGGTGACCGCGCCCATCGAGGCGGCCGCGATCAGCGGATCGGCCCAGGGCGTCTCCTCGGTCCAGAAACGACTGCCGTCGGGCGTGTACGGATAGTCGGCCGAGACGGTTTCGGAATAGAACAGGGAATCCGGGAGCGCGATCGAGGAGAACCCCGCCTCTTCGGCGGCGCGGGCGAGCTCGCCCAGCTGATCGAGCGGATTCATCGCGATCGACAGGGTGAACTTCATGGAGCCGAACTATAACGTGTTCTAGTTTCTCCCGCCAGTGCCCGCGGTGACCGGGAGCACTCGCCGGGAACCCCCGGCACCCACCCCGCGTTGTCCGGGCAAAGGCCGAACGATTCCTGGAGTGAACCCATGGGCACCGCGATCTTCCTGATCGTGCTCCTCGCCGTCGTGGTCGGCGGCGGCATCTACTTCGCGAAATCCCAGGCGGCGGCCAAGAAGCGCCAGCTGGACGACGCGAAGGCGGACGCACGGCGCCTCGTCGAGCGGCTCGGCGGTCAGGTCATGAACATCACCGGCACGGACACCGCCTCCCAGCAGGCCATGGCGGACGCGTCCGAACGCTTCACCGCGGCGGGCTCCCAGATGGAGCAGGCGCAGACCGTCGAACAGGCTCGTCTGGTGCGTGAGACCGCCATCGAGGGTCTTTACTACGTCCGCGCGGCCCGCGTCGCGATGGGCATGGACCCCGGTCCGGAATTGCCCGGCAGCGAAGAGCGCGACCGGGCCGGCAAGGTCACCGAGTACCGCTCGGTCGACGTCGAAGGCGAGCACTACGAGGCTTCGCCGGACCCGAGCCAGCGAACGCCGCACTACTACCCCGGTGGGCGCGTGGCGGGCCGTCCGGTGCCGCAGGGCTGGTACAGCGAGCCGTGGTGGAAGCCCGCGCTCGTCGCCGGTGCCTGGGGTCTCGGTTCGATGCTGCTGTTCAGCGCGATGTTCTCCGGCATGGCGGGCGTCGCGAGCGCTTCGGCCTGGGAGTCGGGGTACGACGCCGGGCAGGAGGACGCGGCCGCGGACGCGGGCGGCGACGCCGGTGGTGACATGGGCGGGGACGCCGGTGGCTTCGATGGCGGCGGCTTCGACGGTGGCGGTTTTGACGGCGGTGGCTTCGACGGCGGCGGGTTCGACTTCTAGCCCGCTTCGCTCTTTTCAAGCGCTATGAAAGGTCCTTTCCTTGCAAAATTTGCGAGGAAAGGACCTTTCATAGCGTTCGGGACCCAGGCCGCGGTGATTCGTCGGTGCAGGTGGTCGTGAGTGGTGAGTGTCGTTCTAACGACACTTACCACTCACGACCAGGCCATACCTCGCAAGTAGTCGACTACTGCGATGTCGGGCTCGGCTGCGGTTTGGGGCTGAAGGGCGCCTTCCCCGCGTCGCATGCAGGGAAAGCGCCCTTCGCCGCGTGAGATGCGGGGAAGGCGCCCTTCAGCCCCGCATACCTGCCGAATCCCGGTCGTGAGTGGTAATGACGGTTCTAACCGTCATTACCACTCACGAGACCACGTGGCATCCGGGACCGAGGTCCGCGGCCGTCAGCCCGGCTGGCAGGTGGGGCACCAGAAGAGGTTCCGCGCGGCCAGGTCGCTGCGCAGCACCGCCGTCCCGCAGACGAGACACGGCAGCCCTTCGCGGCGGTAGACGTAGACCTCGCCCCCGTGCCGGTCCTGCCGCGGCGCGCGGCCGGTGACCTCGGGCAGATGCTCCGGCGCGACCGTGTCGATCCGTCCCACCCGGACACCGTGCCGCATGAGCGTCACGAGATCCGCCCACAGGTCGTCCCACAGCCCGCGATCGAGCGCGCGACCCGGGACGAGCGGGGCGACACCGTGCCGGAACAGCACCTCGGCGCGATACACGTTGCCGACACCCGCCAGCACCGACTGATCCATCAGCAGTGCCGCGATCGACGTCTTCGACCGCGAGATCCGCTCCCACGCCTTGTCCGGTTTCGCGTCTCGGCGCAGCGGATCCGGGCCCAGCCGGGCCTTGATCGCGTCGACCTGCGGCGCGTCCAGGAGTTCGCACCGGTTCGGGCCGCGCAGGTCGGCCGAATGCGTCGGACCGATCAGCCGCATCCGCACCTGTCCCACCGGTTCCGAAACCGGCAGGGCGTCGTCGGAGAACGTGCCGTAGAGGCCGAGGTGGATGTGCACCGTCCCGTGTGGACCGTAGTCGTGGAACAGGTGCTTCCCGTACGCCTCGGCCTTCACCAGCACCCGGCCGTCCAAACGGGACGCTTCGGTGGCGAACCGTCCCTGCGGGCTGCTCACTTCGACCGGGTGACCGGCGAAACGGCGTTTGTGCAGACGTGCCAGGCGATGGAGCGTGTGCCCCTCGGGCATGTCAGTGCTCGGGCAGCGGCGGCGGCCAGCCGGTGTTCTCGTAGTCGAGGATCTGCTGGACCCGGCGTCCGTGCCGCTCGTCCGGGCTCGGCGGGGTCGCGAGGAACGCGTCGACGATCTCGGTCGCTTCCTCGGCCGTGTGCATCCGCGCGCCGACGCCGATCAGCTGGGCGTGGTTGTGCTCACGGGTGAGCTTCGCGGTCTCGACGCTCCACGCGAGGCCGGCGCGGGCACCCTTCACCTTGTTGGCCGCGATCTGCTCGCCGTTGCCGGATCCGCCGACGACGATGCCGAGGCTGCCCTCGTCGGCGACGACCCGGCGGGCCGCCTCGATGCAGAAGGCCGGGTAGTCGTCGGCCGCGTCGTAGACGAAGGGACCGACGTCCTCGACGTCGTGACCCTGCTCCTTGAGGTGGGCCACGAGGTGGTTCTTCAGTTCGAAACCGGCATGGTCAGAGCCAAGGTAAACACGCACAGCGCGGAGTCTGCCATCACCGCGCGCCTCGGGCATGCTCTGGGGGTGGACATCTGGGGACAGCGGGAATCCGACATCAGACTCGAATGGGGACCCGAGGGCATCGATGCACTGAAGGACGGCTGCGCCGTTCTGATCATCGTCGACGTGCTTTCCTTCTGCACCACAACGGATCTCGTCCTCGGCAACGGCGGCCGTGTGCTGCCCGTCCGCTGGCGCGATCGTCGCGCCGGGGAAGAAGCGAAGGCCGCCGGAGCCATCCTGGCGGGTGAAGGCGAATGGACCCTGCGGCCTTGTTCTGTGACGGAAATCCCTTCCGGCACGCTCCTCGCCCTCCCCTCCCCCAATGGGGCCACGCTCTGCGACGCCGCGGCCACGACGGGGGCCCACGTTTTGGCGGGCTGCCTGCGCAACGCCTCCGCCGTCGCCGCACGCGCGGCCGGACTCGCGGACGGCCGTCCGATCGGCGTCGTCCCGGCCGGGGAACGCTGGGGTATCGACGTACTCGGCGACGAAGGCACGTTCGGGCCGCTGCGGCCCTGCGTGGAAGACCATCTCGGCGCCGGCGCGATCGTCGCCGCGCTAAGCCATTACGGCCGTATGTCCGCCGAAGCCCGCCTCGCGGCCATCGCGGCCGAGGCGACCGACATCCCCGAAGCGCTGGCAGAGTGTTCCTCAGGGCGGGAGCTGGCCGCGGCCGGGCACGCGAACGACGTGACGCTCGCCGCACGGCTCGACACGAGCAGCACGGTTCCGGTGCTGCGCAAAGGAATTCTGGAGGACTCGTGACTTGGCTCGAACTCGCGGACGGCGTGTACGCCCGCCGCTACGAGGAGCTGGACCTGACCGTCGGCCTGGTCGTCGGCGGTGAACGCTGCCTGGTCGTCGACGTCCGCGGCGACGTCGAGCAGGGCGCCGAACTCGCCGCGGCGGTACGGGAGATCACCCCGCTGCCGTGGTCGGTCGTCTACACCCACGCGCATTTCGACCACGCCTACGGCACCACGGCGTTCCTGCCCTGCGACGTCTGGGCGCACGAAGCGTGCCTGCCCGAGCTGACCACGTACGGCGAGGGTGCCCGTAAAAAGTGGATCGAGCACTACCTCAAAGAGAACCGGCCCGAAATGGCGAAGGCGCTGGAACGCACGGTGCTCACCATGCCGGACCGCCTGGTCACCGACACGGCCGAGATCGACCTCGGCGGTCGCGTGGTCGTGCTGCGGTTCCTCGGCCACGCTCACACCGATCACGACCTCTTCGTGCACGTGCCCGACGCCGGGGTCCTCTACGCGGGCGACGCCGTCGAGAACGCCGAAGCAGGCTTCAGCGCGTTCTCCTTCAACGACGGCAGCTCGCTGCCCGGGTGGACAGGCGTGATGGACGCGATCCTCACGCTGGAACCGAAGATCATCGTCGCCGGGCACGGAGACCCGGTCGACACCGCGTTCATCGCGAAGCACCGCGATGGGTTGCGCGAACTCGTCGCGCTCAAAACACGGATCAAGGCAGGGGAGCTCACGACGGACGAAGCCGTCGCGAAGTCCCCCTACCCCGACGATGTCACCAGGGCCGCGCTGGAGACCCCTTAATCGAAGTTCAGGTCCCCGGTCCGGGTGCGCTTCAGCTCGAAGAAGTCCGGGTAGCTCGCCAGCGCGCGGGCGCCGTCGAAGATCTTGACGGCGTCCTCGCCGCGCGGGATCGAGCTGAGCACCGGGCCGAAGAAGGCGACCCCGTCGATGTGGATGGTCGGGGTGCCGACGTCCATTCCGACCGGATTCATACCTTCGTAGTGACTCTTCTTGAGTGCCTCGTCGTACTCGGTCGACTCCGCGGCCTCCGCCAGTTCGGCCGGGGCACCGATGGCCTCGAGGGCCTCCTTGATGACCTGCGGGATGTCCTTGTTGCCCTGGTTGTGGTGGCGCGTGCCGAACTCCGTGTAGAAGTCGCGCAGGGCCTCCTCGCCGTTCTTCTGCGCCAGCGCGGTCGCGACGCGGACCGGGCCCCAGCCGCGGTCCAACAGCTCCTTGTACTGCTCAGGCAGGTCCTCGCGGCCGCTGTTGAGTTCGGACAGGCTCATGATCCTGAAGTTCAGGTCGAGCGAACGCTGCTTCTCCACTTCGAGGATCCAGCGCGAGCTGATCCAGGCGAAGGGACAGATCGGATCGAAGTAGAAGTCGACCTTGGTCGTCTCGGACGGGGCGGTCATCAAGTTTCTCCCAATGCCATCGTCTGGTGGAGCGGGTGCCTACGGAGTGCTACACAGCGAGCCAACATCGCGGCCGTCGGTGTTGTTCCCGTCGTCAGCACCGGGCTCGACATGATTGGATGCCTGTAGTTGGAAACCAAAACCGATACCGATGACCAGAGGTGCCAGTGCCCGCCCCCAACCTGACCCGAGACCAAGCCAAGCTGCGCGCGGATCTGCTCGACGTCGAGTCCTACGACATCGAGCTGGACCTGACCGACGGCCGCGGCGGTCCCGGTGAGAAGACCTTCACGTCGAAGACGACGATCAAGTTCGCGAGCGCCAGAAGCGGCGAGGCGTCGTGGGTCGACATCGTCGCCGAGGGGATCGAGTCGGCCGTCCTCAACGGGACGGAACTCGACGTCAGCGGGTACGTCGAGGACAAGGGCATCGAGCTGCCCGGCCTCGCGGGGTCGAACGAACTCGTCGTGGACGCGGTCTGCCGGTACATGAACACCGGCGAAGGCCTGCACCGGTTCGTCGACCCGGTCGACGACGGCGTCTACCTCTACACGCAGTTCGAGACCGCCGACGCGAAGCGCATGTTCGCCTGCTTCGACCAGCCCGACCTCAAGTCGGTCTACCGGCTCACCGTGCTCGCGCCGAAGGACTGGAAGGTCATTTCGAACGCGCTGGTCGAGTCGGCCGAAGAGACCCCGGAAGGCGCCGTCCGCACCGTCTTCGCCGTGTCCGAGCGGATTTCGACCTATCTGGTCGCGCTGATCGCGGGCCCGTACAGCGAGTGGCGCGACGAGTACTCCGACTCCCACCGCACGATCCCGCTCGGCATCTACTGCCGCGCGTCGCTCGCCGAGCATATGGACGCGGACCGGCTCTTCACCGAGACCAAGCAGGGTTTCGCCTTCTACCACGAGAAGTTCGCCACCCCGTACCCGTTCTCCAAGTACGACCAGCTGTTCGTGCCGGAGTTCAACGCGGGCGCGATGGAGAACGCCGGCGCGGTCACCTTCCTGGAGGACTACGTCTTCCGCAGCCGTGTCACGCGCTACGCCTACGAGCGCCGCGCCGAGACGCTGCTGCACGAGATGGCGCACATGTGGTTCGGCGACCTGGTCACCATGCGCTGGTGGGACGACCTGTGGCTGAACGAGTCGTTCGCGACCTTCGCCAGTGTGCTCGCGCAGGCCGAGGCGACCGAGTACAAGAACGCGTGGACCAGCTTCGCGAACATCGAGAAGTCGTGGGCGTACCGGCAGGACCAGCTGCCCTCGACGCATCCGATCGCCGCGGACATCGTCGATCTGCACGCGGTCGAGGTGAACTTCGACGGCATCACCTACGCCAAGGGCGCGAGCGTGCTCAAGCAGCTCGTCGCCTACGTCGGGCTCGACCACTTCCTCGAAGGCCTGAAGGTCTACTTCGGCAAGCACGCCTGGGGCAACGCGACCCTGGCGGACCTGCTGGGCGCGCTGGAAAAGGCCTCCGGCCGGGATCTGTCGTGGTGGAGCGCGCAGTGGCTGGAGACCACCGGTCTCAACTCGCTGAGCCCGCGCTACGAGGTCGGCGCCGACGGCACGTACACGGCGTTCGCCGTCACGCAGACCGGCGCCAAGCCGGGTGCCGGTGAGCTGCGGACACACCGTGTCGCGGTCGGTGTCTACGACGAGGACGGCGACGGCAAGATCGTCCGCAAGCACCGCGTCGAACTCGACGTCGACGGCGAGCGCACCGAGGTGCCGGATCTGATCGGGCTCCCGGCCGGCAAGCTCGTGCTGGTCAACGACGACGACCTGACCTACTGCACGATGCGGCTCGACCCGACGTCGCTGACGACGCTGATCGACCGCATCGCCGACATCACCGACCCGCTGCCCCGCACGCTGTGCTGGTCGGCGGCGTGGGAGATGACGCGTGAAGCCGAACTCAAGGCGCGCGACTTCGTCACGCTGGTCCAGCGCGGCGTGCACACCGAGACCGAGGTCGGCGTTGTGCAGCGGCTGCTGCTGCAGGCGCAGACGGCGCTGAACTCGTACGCGAACAAGGCGTGGGCGGCGGACAAGGGCTGGCCGGAGTTCTCCGGACGGCTGCTGGAGCTGGCGCAGAGCGCGGAGGCCGGTTCGGACCACCAGCTCGCCTTCGTGAACTCGCTGTCGCACTCGGTGCTCGACGACAAGACGCTGCGGATCATCGCGGGCTGGCTCGACGGGACGGCGCCGCTGGAGGGCCTGACCGTCGACACCGACCTGCGCTGGCGGCTGCTGCAGGCGCTGGTCGCGCACGGCAAGGCGGAGAACCCCGAGATCGACGCGGAACTCGCCAAGGACGACACCGCCGCCGGACGACGCCAGGCGGAGCGCTCGCGGGCGCTGCGGCCGACCGGCGAGGCGAAGGCCGACGCGTGGCAGCGCGCGGTGTACGACGACGAGCTGCCCAACGCGGTCAGCGACTCGCTGATCACCGGGTTCTCCCACCCCGGCCAGAAGCACCTGCTCGGCGACTACGTGACGCGCTACTTCGACGTCATCGACGAGGTGTGGCAGCGGCGCTCCAGCGAGCGGGCGCAGCCGACGGTGGTCGGGCTGTACCCGTCGTGGGCGGTCGAGCCGTCGACCGTGGAGGCGTCGGACGCGTGGCTGGCCGGGGAGCACCCGGCGGCGCTGCGCCGTCTCGTTTCCGAAGGCCGGGCCGGGATCGTGCGGGCGCTGGCCGCCCGTGAGTTCGACTCGCAGGCCGGGGTCTAGGCCATAAACGTTATGAACGGGACTTTCATTGCAAATTTTGCAGTGAAAGTCCCGTTCATAACACTCGGAAGTGCTTGAAGCGAGCGTCAGTGTTGGGGCGAGCCCGCCTGGTCGCTGAGCATCCGCAGGGCGTTCACGAGACCGCCGATGAGGTCGCCTTCCTTGAAGGAGGCCACCATGCTGGCCACGGCGAGCTTCGCGCCGCGGTCGGGCAGGCGGTACCGGGCCTGCGAGCCCGTCACGATCTCGATGACGCGCTGGCCGGGCGACACGGCGACGACCACGGAGTCGGCCGGGTTGTCGGTCGAGTTCAGCAGGCCCTCGGCGGCCGCGCGGCTGTCGTCGCCGAGCTCACCGAGATACACACTGAAGTCGAGGCCCGTCTCGCGGCTGGCCAGCGTCAGTGCCTCGTCCAGCCGAGCAAGCTGCTGGGTCGAGAATGGGCTGATCGGCCCAGCCGGTTCGTACATCTTGGCGGCGGAAATCCGGCCGCTGGAGGTAACGACGGCGCCGTAACCGGGCTCTTCGTCAACAGTTGCGGACGCGTGGGTCAGTTCACCAGTTGCCACGAGCGCCTCCCGTCACCGAAGCTCCATCCGTCGCACCGACGGCGGTCGCGCCGCCCACGTTCGCGTGCGAATGCCTGGCGCCGACACCGTCGGGGTTGGCGCTCCACCACATGGCCGGGTACTCCCACGGCTGCCCCGGCCGGTACCGGGCGACGCCCGCGCCCTTCGACCGCAGCGTGGCCACCCCGCAAAGCGCGTAGATGACCAAGGGGATCACCGCGAAGACCAGGATCGTCTCGACAAGGTTCACGCGCGTGAGCGTATCCGACCCGGGTCCGGAACGCCGTGCCGCACCCGGTCGCGTGACGTGGTCCGCGCCACCGACCGCTCGCCGTCCGAGGGGGGCCGTCCGCCGCTTGCCGCGAAAGCGCTCCCACGTTGAGCCGAAGCCCGCAAGGCCGAAAGGTTGCAACTCAACGTACGGGCGGCCGCACCCGGCGCTGTCGTCTTGTCGCCGCCTTGAAATCCTCGTAGCTTTTTCACCTGTACGGGCCTTGCGCCCAGCTCCCCCACCCCAGCAGGTAACGCACCGGTCGCAGGAGGATATGTCATGCAGAGCACCCAGACACCCGGCCAGGCGATCATCGACGACATTTCGTCACTCTTCGAAACTGAATTCATCCCCGGTACGCGTGTGACGGCGGGCACACGGGTTACTCGCGGTACTCGTGTCACTCGCGGTACCCGCGTCACCGCCGGTACCCGCGTCACGCGCGGCACCCGGGTGACCCGGGGCACCCGCGTCACCGCCGGCACTCGTGTCACCCGTGGCACGCGCGTCACTCGCGGCACCCGCGTGACGGCCGGAACCCGCGTCACCTGCGGCACTCGTGTCACCCGCGGCACGCGTGTCACCCGGGGCACCCGCGTCACCTGCCAGAACGACTTCTCGCTGGCCGCCTGAGCCCGGGTATTACCGGCTGGACGGCGAGTGACGCGGCAGTAGGGGATTGCGTACTTGTAGCGGTACCGAGCAGTATCACGGCATCATCGGCTCGCCCCGGCCGCCGAAAGGCAGCCGGGGCGCCGACGTGTTCGCGGAAAACCTGCGTTCAGAACCCCGGTCAGGCCGCGGTTCCCAGGTACGGCCGCCACAACGGGTCGGCCTCCTTGGAATGGGCGAGCAGCCGCCAGTGCGGGCCGTGCGGGGCCCTCGGCACGACGCGCAGGCGCCAGCCGATCTCGGACAGCAGCTTGTCCGCCTTACGGTGGTTGCACTTGGCGCAGCAGGCCACGCAGTTCGTCCAGCTGTGGGGACCACCACGGCTGCGCGGGACGACGTGGTCGATCGTCTCGGCCCGCCCCCCGCAGTAGGCGCAGCGGTACCGGTCGCGGTGCATCAGCCCGGCCCGGGTCAGCGGCACCTGCGCGCGGTAGGGCACGCGCACGTAGGTGCTCAGCCGGATCACCGAGGGCACGGGCAGCGAGACCGTGGCGGCGTGCAGTTCGAGCCCTCCGGGGTCGCCGTGCACCACCTCGGCCTTGCCGCACATCACCAGGACCACCGCGCGCCGCAACGGCAGCGCCGTGAGCGGCTCGAACGTGGCGTTCAACAGCAATACCCGTCTGCGGCCCCACGAAGTCGCCGTGGGTACCGCCGAAGTCGACGGGTCCCGCCCTCTACGCTGTCCGGGCGGGCGGGCAACACCCCCTGGCCGCGTTCCCGGCCCGCCGAGTGGAGCCCCGTGCGAGGGGGCACCTCCCGGATGAGCGCGCAACACGACCTCCGGCGCCTGTCCGGCCAAGGCTTGGCTCGGGACGCCGAGGGGGATGGGTTGTCGGTCTGGCACTCGACCACCTCCACCGGTGCAGGCATAGTCGACCACAGATCAGCCCCAAAGTGCACGTGTGTTACAAGACGTGTCACATGCGCGCGACCCCGCGTCCACATGAAGTTGGGTGTTTCGAATCCGCGGGGAGTCCTGACGCGCTCAGCAGCGCGAACGGTCCCCGCCGAGCTGGAAAGGACATTTCTTCTCCGTGAACCTGCTGCCCACCGAACCCCCGGCATGCACGAAGGACGCCAGCACGCTGTGCGGCCAGGTGTTCCAGGTCACAAACAACGAGTGGCTCTCCGCGTCGGCCGGCTGGCTGGTCACGAAGCCGATCAAGATCCTGATGATCGTGGCCGTGGCGTTCCTGCTGCGGTACCTGGTCCGGCGCGTGATCAACCGTGTGACGCGGATGCCCGGCGGCTCCTCGAAACTGCCGTCGCTGTTGAGACCGCTGCGGGAGCGGGCCCCCGAAGTGCTCGGCTCGGCCGTGATGGAACGGCGCCGCCAGCGCGCCGCCACGATCGGCTCGGTGCTCAAGTCGATGGCGACGTTCCTGATCTACGGCCTCGCGTTCATCCTCGTGCTGGGCGAACTGGGCATCGACCTGGCGCCGATCATCGCCTCCGCGGGCATCGTCGGTGTCGCGCTCGGTTTCGGTGCGCAGAACCTGGTCAAGGACTTCCTCTCCGGCATCTTCATGATGATCGAGGACCAGTACGGCGTGGGTGACGTCGTCGACGTCGGTGAGGCCTCCGGCACCGTCGAGGCCGTCGGCCTCCGGATCACCACCCTGCGTGACATCAACGGCACCGTCTGGTACGTCCGGAACGGCGAGGTGCTGCGGGTCGGCAACTCGAGCCAGGGCTTCGCGGTGGCCGTCGTCGACGTCCCGCTCAGCTACTCCGCCGACGTCGAGAAGGCCACCGAACTGATGGCCGAGAGGTCGAAGACGCTCCTGGAGAGCGAAGCACTGGCGCCCAACGTCCTGGAGCCGCCCGAGATGCTCGGTGTGGAGACCGTCACGCCCGAGGGCATCAAGCTCCGCCTGACGGTGAAGGTCCGCCCCGGCAAGCAGTGGTCGGTGCAGCGCGCGCTGCGGGCGCACCTGCTCGCCGCGCTCGACGAGGCAGGCTTCGAGCCACCTCTGGGTCGCTTTATGTCCTCCGGCCCCGCGAGCCAGTAGGGCAAGGGCAGAATGGAGCTGTGTCCGTGAGCGAACCAGACCCCACGACCTTGTACGAGGCGATCGGCGGTGAACCGGTGTTCACCCGGATCGTCGCGCGGTTCTACGCCGAAGTGGCGGTCGACGAGGTGCTTCGGCCGCTGTATCCCGAGGAGGACCTCGGCCCGGCCGAGGAGCGTTTCCGGCTGTTCCTCATGCAGTACTGGGGCGGCCCGCACACCTACTCGGACCAGCGCGGCCACCCGCGGCTGCGGATGCGGCACGCGCCGTTCAAGATCGGCCCGATCGAACGCGACGCCTGGCTGCGCTGCATCAAGATCGCCGTCGACGAGGAGAACATCGAGGAGCCCTACCGCTCGCAGCTGTGGGCGTATCTCGAAATGGCCGCCCACAGCATGATGAACAGCTTCGTGTGATGGCAGGGGGCGCGGCCTGGTGGGAGCAGGCGGTCTTCTACCAGGTCTACGTGCGCTCGTTCGCCGATTCCGACGGGGACGGCGTCGGTGACCTCGAAGGCATCCGCGGCAAGCTCGGGTACCTGGAGCTGCTCGGGGTCGACGCGCTGTGGCTGACGCCGTTCTACCGCTCCCCCATGGCCGACCACGGGTACGACATCGCCGACCCGCGCGACGTCGACCCGATGTTCGGGACCCTCGGGGATTTCGACGTCCTGCTGACCGAGGCGCACAAACGCGGCATCAAGGTCACCGTCGACGTCGTCCCCAACCACACCAGCAACACCCACGCCTGGTTCAAATCGGCGATGGCGGCGCCGCCGGGCAGCCCGGAGCGGGATCGCTACATCTTCCGTGACGGGCTCGGCCCGCGCGGCGACCAGCCGCCGAACAACTGGCTCAGCGCGTTCGGCGGCCCGGCGTGGACCCGGGTGCCGGACGGCCAGTGGTACCTGCACCTGTTCTCGCCGCAGCAGCCCGACCTGAACTGGACCAACCACGAGGTCGCCGCCGATCTGGAGCGGACCCTGCGTTTCTGGCTGGACCACGGCGTGGACGGTTTCCGCATCGACGTCGCGCACGGCATGGCGAAACCGCCGGGCCTGCCGGACATGGACCCCCGGGTGAACCCGATCGGCCCAAGCGACTTCTACGACCCTCGGTTCGACCACGACCGGGTCCACGAGATCCACCAGATGATCCGCAAGGTCCTCGACGAGTACCCGGGCACCATGGCCGTCGGCGAGATCTGGGTGACCGACGAGGAACGCCTCGCGCGGTATCTGCGGCCGGACGAACTGCATCTGGCGTTCAACTTCCGGCTCGTCCTCACGCATTTCGACGCGGACGCGCTGCGGACGGCCATCGAGCGGTCCCTGGCGGTGCCGAAGTCCGCCGGGGCGTCCGCCACCTGGACGTTGAGCAACCACGACGTCTGGCGGCAGGTCAGCCGGTACGGCGGGGGTGAGCGGGGCGTGCGGCGGGCGCGGGCGATGGCGCTCGTCGAACTCGCGCTGCCCGGGACGATCTATCTGTACAACGGCGAAGAACTGGGGCTCGGCAACGTCGACCTCCCGCCCGAGGCGCTCGCCGACCCGCGCGCCAAGACCTCCGGCGCCGAATTCGGCCGGGACGCGGCGCGGGTGCCGCTGCCGTGGGAAGGCGACCTGCCGCCGTTCGGTTTCTCGCGCAATCCGCGCACCTGGCTGCCCATGCCCGCCTCGTGGGCGTCGGTGACCGTGGAAGCCCAGCTGGAGGATCCCGCGTCGACGCTTTCGCTGTACCGGCAGGCGATCGAGCTCCGGAAGTCGCACCAGGCCTTCCGCGGTGACGACCTCGAATGGTACGGCGCACCGGCCGGCTGTTTCGCGTTCCGGCGGCGAGGCGGGCTGATCTGCGCGCTGAACACGTCGGCGAGCCCGATCGCGCTGCCGCCGGGTGAGGTGCTGCTCTCCAGCGTTCCGCTGGTGAACGGGAAACTGCCGCCGGACGCGGCCGCTTGGCTCGTCTGAGCGTGACTCGGGGCTGAAGGGCGCTTTCCCCGCATCACATGCGGGGAAAGCGCCCTTCGCCGCGTGAGATGAGGCGAAGGGCCCCTTCAGCCCCCACCTCTGAACCCCAAGGGCGCGCTGGGAGATCAGTTGTTGAAGCCCGGGTGCAGCTTGTACTGCGTCTGGGCGTTGAACTGGTTCTGCCGGACGAGCTTCGCCGGGAAGGTCCGCCAGTCGTTCAGTTCCAGGACGTCCAGGCCCTTCACGATGTCGGACGAGAAGATGTGGCCGTTGTACCAGTACGCCGACCACGTGCCACCGCCGACGAGCTTCTCGTTCGAGAGCGGGCCCCGCTCCCAGTACGCGATCTCCTTCGGCTTCGCCGAGTCGGTGAAGTCCCACACCGAGACGCCGCCCTGGTACCAGGACTGGACCATGATGTCCTTGCCCGGCACCGGGATGAGCGAACCGTTGTGCGCCACGCAGTTCTCGGTCTCGGACTGGAGACGCGGGATCTTGTAGTAGCTGCGGAACTCCAGCTTGCGGTTGTCGCCGCGGCCGGTGATCTCGTAGATGCCGTTGGCACCGCGGGTGGAGCCGAACTTCTCCAGGCAGGTCGCCATGCCACCGCCGCCGAGTTCGTCGGTGAAGACGACCTTGTTGGCTTCGTTGTTGAAGGTGGCGCTGTGCCAGAACGCGAAGTTCACGTTGTCCTGGACACGGCTGAGGACCCGCGGCTTGAGGCGGTCGGAGATGTCGAACAGGACGCCGTCACCCATGCAGGCACCGGCCATCAGGTCCTTCTCCGGGAGCGCCGTCAGGTCGTGGCAGCCGGTGGTCGCCGAGCGGCGGGTGCCGTCGGGGTTGTCGCCGCCGGCGTTGCCGCCGTCCGGGAACAGCACCGGGGTCGCGACGAGCGCGGCCTTCGCCGGGTCCTTGAGCGGGACCTTGACGATGGAGATCTTGTCGTGCGGCGGCTGGCAGTCGGGCAGGTTGGCCGCCGGCGCGTACGACGAGACGTACACGTAGACGTTCTTGCCGTCCTTGTCCGGCACCATCGTGTTGGTGTGCGAACCGCAGTCGGTCTCGATCGCCGCGACGTACTTCGGCGCCGCCAGGTTCGAGATGTCGAAGATCTTGATGCCTTCCCACGCCGTCTTGTCCGACGCGGGCTTCGAGACACTCGAGCACGAGTTGTCGCTGCGCGAGGAGTCCGTCGACAGGAAGAGCAGGTCGCCGGAGATCGACACGTCGTTCTGCCCACCGGGGCACAGGACCTGGCTGACGATCTTCGGGCGGTACGGGTTGCGGACGTCGAAGACGTTGAAGCCGTCGTACGTGCCGATGATCGCGTGTCCCTTGGTGAACGCGATGTCCGTTCCGGTCGAGTCCTTCGTGAACGGTCCCTGCTGCGGGACGTTCGCGATCGACCGGAGGTTCGGGCTGTGGACGATCTCGTCCACACCCGGGATCGTGGTCGCCGACGGCTCGGCGATGACGGCCGGCGCGGCGAACGCGCTGGAGGCCCCGAGGGCGGCGACTGCGGCCGCCGACACGAAGACCCTGGTCAAGCGGCGTTTCAGCCCAGGCTGCAGCACGATATGACTCTCCTTCCACCCAGCTTTACGCGCACCTTATTCCTTATTTAGGCTCAGCAGATACCGACCAATGGAGGATCTCCCGGGATGAAAAAGAGTTTGACAGCGGCACTCTTCGTCGCCGCGTTCCTCGTCTCGGGCTGCACCGGCGAGGAAACCCCCGCCGCGCCCGCGTCCAGCGCTCCGCTGATCGTCCCCGGGAAGCCGGGTGAGCAGGCGGGCACGAGCGCCCCCGGTCCGGTGAACCGCGATCAGCCCAACGAGGCGGACGTCGAGTACATCACCATGATGATCCCCCATCACGAGCAGGCGAAGGTGATGACCGACCTGGTGCCGGGCAAGACCGCGAACGAGCAGATCCGGGCGATCGCCGGCCGGATCTCGGTCGCCCAGGACGGCGAGATCAAGATGATGAAGACGTGGCTCTCCGACCGGGGCAAGCCGGTGCCGGGCCAGGGGCACGACGGGCACGGGGGTCACCACGACCACGCCCTCATGCCGGGGATGGCGACGGAGGCCCAGCTGGCCGATCTGCGCGCGGCTTCCGGCACGGCGTTCGAGAAGCTGTTCCTCGACCTGATGATCGCGCATCACCAGGGCGCGCTGACCATGGCCGAAGCCCAGCTCGGCAAGGGCGTGGAGATCAAGGCGCAGGAGATGGCGCAGGAGGTCATCACCGGCCAGTCCGCCGAGATCGAACGCATGAAGACCATGCGCTCAAAACTCTGATCCCCCTTTTTCCCTCGCATTTCGTCCTCTGGATGCGGTAGTTCGTATCGCCAACTACCGCATCCAGAGGACGAAATGCGAGGGGGGTCAGGCGTCGCCGGAAGAGCCCATGTCGCCGAAGCCGGAGTCAGAGCCGGAGTCGTCGAGGGTGCCCGAGACGATCCAGGTGGCCAGTGCGGCGGCCTGGACATAGGGCGCGGCCTGCGCGGCGGCCCGGCCGGCGGCCTTGGCCCGGCCCCACTTCTCCGGGCGTTCGGCGCGTTCCGGCGCCTCCTCACCCGGCGGCCGCTCGGTCCGCCAGGGGGTCTCCTCCGGCCGGACCTCGGCGAGGAAATCCGCGGTCGGGTCCTCCCCGTCCTTGCCGGTGTCACCAGGGTCCCTGTCGCTCATGGGGACAGCCTGACACCGCGGGCGGCCGGAAGCCACCCGCGGCGCGCGGCGGTAAGAAACCCGTCAGAACAGCAGGGGCAGGAGCGCGTGACGGCGCTTGAGGACGGCGCCGTAGCGGGCGTCGATGCGCATCCACGAGTCCGTCGCGGTCACGCGGACGACGTCGTCGCTGATCGACGAGTCGAGGAACCCCATCCCGGACAACGCGAACAGGCACCGCATCTGGACCTTGATCTCCAGCTCACCGCCGGTGACGGTGAGCACCGCCTGGTCCATCAACGACGCGGGCGGGTTGCCGTGCGGACCGACGTTGTCGCGGGCGAGCGCCACCCCGCGATCGGCCAGCTCCGAGATCACCGTCGCCGGGAGTTCGTCCACCAGCTGCCAGCGCCCCGGGGCGGGCAGCTCCGAATGCCACATCAGATCCCGGGCCGGGCCCGGGTCCATGCGCTCGCCACCGGCCACGGTCAGCGCGGCGAGCAGCTCGTTCCCGGACACCGTGATGTCGGAAGGCGTGATGTCGCCCGCGACGGCCCTGGTGGCGAGGACTTCGAACGGGGTCGCGCTCCACGCCTCCACGACGCCGTCACCACGCTGACGCAGCCGCACCAGCGTGTTCTGGTCGAGCCGGACCGCCCTGGCCACGAACGCGCCGAGCGTTTCGCGGTCGCCCGCGTCCGGGATGAAGAGCTCAGGCATCCGCGAACCCCTTCTCCAGGAAGGCGCGTTCGTCCTCGGTCAGCCGCCGCGGCCGCTCCGACGCCGTGTCGAACGGCGCGAGCACCGTCTCCGCGGTGACCGCGACCTTGTCGGCCTCGGCGGGCCCGTTGTGCACCTTGTAGCCGAGGGTGAAGCTGGCGTTCTTCAGGTCCTTCAACGAGATCTCCACCCGGATGTCCTGGTCGGACACCACGATCGGCGAACGGTAATGGACGGCCAGCTTCACCACCACGATGCCCTTGGGCAGTTCGGTGAGCCCCGCCCGGACCGCGTCCCCGAACAGCAGCGGGATCCGGGCTTCTTCGAGCAGGGTCACCATGTTCGCGTGGTTGACATGCCCGTAGACATCCATATCCGACCAGCGCGGCCGGATCAGGGAAATGTAGCTCACTACCTCACCGTGCTCCGGATCTGCCTCGCCGCGACCGACAGCGTCGCCAGATCGAGCTTGCCGAACTGGCTGATCTCGTCCAGCGCGACGCGGGCCCGCTGCAGCCGCGAGGCGTTCGTCTTCTCCCAGTGGGCGATCTTCTCATCCGGATCGGTACCGGAATCGCTGTGCCGCAAGGCGTCCAGCGTGATCGTCCGCAGCGAACCGTACACGTCGTCCCGCAGGGCAAGCCGCGCGAGCGCGTGCCAGCGGTTGCCGCGTTCGAGACCGCTGATCGACGTCAGCATCTTGTCGATGCCGAGGTGATCGGAGAGCGCGTAGTAGAGGCCCGCGGTCTCCGCCGGGGTGTGCACCGCGTCGATGCCCGCCTGCTGTTCGGCCATCTCCGCCACGTCGGTGATGTCCAGGAGGCCGAAGGTGTGCAGCAGGAGCGCCACCCGCTGGGCCAGCTCCGCCGGGACGCCCTTGTCGATCAGCCGCTCGGTGTTCGCGTCGACCGACGCGCACTCGACACCACGGAGCAGTTCATGCGCCCGCGGGGCCAGTTCGCCGACGACCCGGCCGAACCGGTTGATCTCGGCGAGCGGGGCCAGCGGCTGCGGCCGGTTGGTGAGGAACCAGCGGGCGGCCCGGTCGAGCAGCCTGCGGGTCTCCAGCATCATCTCGTCCGCGACCTCGGTGGGCACGACGTTGTCCAGCGCGTCGATCTGCGCCCACAGCGAGGGCAGGTCGTACACGTGGGTGACCACGGCGTACGCGCGGACGGCGTCGGTCGCGGTCGCGTTCATCTCCTCCATCAGCCGGAAGACGTAGGAGATCCCGGCACCGTCGACGACCTCGTTGGCCACCATCGTGGTGATGATCTCGCGCTTCAGCGGGTGCTGGAAGATCGCTTCGCCGAACTGCTCGCGAAGCGGCTTCGGGAAGTACTCGGGCAGACGGCGCGAGAACACCTCGGAGTCCGGCAGCTCGCTCGCCAGCAACTCGTCCTTGAGGTCGAGCTTGACGTGCGCGAGCAGCGTCGCCAGCTCCGGCGACGTCAGGCCTTCGCCCGCCTTCTCCAGCGCGCGGAACTCCGCCGAACTCGGCAGGGCTTCGAGCTTGCGGTCGAAGGCGCCCTTCGCGACCAGCGCCGCGACGAGCCGCTGGTGCACCGAGACCATCGGCCCGGCGTGGGCCCGGCTGACGCCGAGCACGGCGTTCTGCCGGTAGTTGTCGGCCAGCACCAGCTCGCCGACCTCGTCGGTCATCTGCTCCAGCAGTTCGTTGCGCTGCTCCGCGCCCAGCGATCCGGTCGAGACCAGGTGGTCCAGCAGGATCTTGATGTTGACCTCGTGGTCGGAGCAGTCGACGCCCGCGGAGTTGTCGAGCGCGTCGGTGTTGATCTTGCCGCCCGCACGGGAGAACTCGATCCGGCCCAGCTGGGTCAGGCCCAGGTTCCCGCCCTCGCCGACGACCTTTACGCGCAGCTGGTTCCCGTTGACGCGCAAGGCGTCGTTGGCCTTGTCGCCCGCGTCGGCGTGGGTCTCGTTCTCGGCCTTGACGTAGGTGCCGATGCCGCCGTTCCACAGCAACTCGACCGGCGCGAGCAGGATCGCCTGCATGAGGTCGTTCGGCGCCAGCTTCGTGACGTCCTCGCCGAGCCCGAGCGCCTCGCGGACCTGCGGGCTGATCGGGATCGTCTTCGCCGACCGCGAATAGATGCCGCCGCCCTCGCTGATCAGCGAGCGGTCGTAGTCCTCCCACGACGAACGCGGCAGGTCGAACAGCCTGCGGCGCTCGGCGAACGAGGTCGCCGAGTCGGGGTTCGGGTCGAGGAAGATGTGCAGGTGGTTGAAGGCGGCCACCAGCCGGATGTGCTCCGAGAGCAGCATCCCGTTGCCGAAGACGTCGCCCATCATGTCGCCGATGCCGACGACGGTGAAGTCCTCGGTCTGGGTGTCCTTGCCCAGCTCGCGGAAGTGGCGCTTGACGCTCTCCCAGGCACCCTTCGCGGTGATGCCCATGGCCTTGTGGTCGTAGCCGACCGAGCCGCCGGAGGCGAACGCGTCGCCCAGCCAGAACCCGTAGTTCGCCGAGACCTCGTTCGCGATGTCGGAGAACTTCGCGGTGCCCTTGTCCGCCGCGACCACGAGGTAGCTGTCGTCGCCGTCGTGGCGGACGACGTTCGGCGCCGGGACGGTCTTGCCCTCGACACGGTTGTCGGTGATGTCCAGCAGGCCGGAGATGAACATCCGGTAGCAGGCGATGCCCTCATTGGTCTGGGCGTCGCGGTCCAGGCCGGGGTCGCCGGTCGGCGACGGCGGGCGCTTCACGACGAAGCCGCCCTTCGCGCCGACAGGCACGATGACCGCGTTCTTGACGGCCTGTGCCTTGACCAGGCCGAGGATCTCGGTGCGGAAGTCCTCCCGGCGGTCGGACCACCGCAGGCCACCGCGGGCGACGTCGCCGAAGCGCAGGTGCACACCCTCGACCCGCGGCGAGTACACGAAGATCTCGTACTTCGGCCGCGGCTCGGGCAGTTCCGGCACCGCGCTCGGGTCGAGCTTGAGCGCCAGGTACTGCCGGGGCTTCCCGTCCTCGTCGGTGACGTGGTAGTTCGTGCGCAGCGTGGCGAGGATGACCGCCATCAGCCGCCGCAGGATCCGGTCCTCGTCGAGGCTGGTCACCTCGTCGACCAGCTTGCCGATCTCGGCGGTGAGCTGTTCGGCCTGCGAAACGCGGGCCTCGTCGCCGATCGAGAGGTCGAACCGGGTCTCGAACAACCGCACCAGCGCGGTGGCGATGTCGGTGTGCGCGAGGACGGTGTTCTCGATGTACTCCTGCGAGAACGGGATCTTCGTCTGGCGCAGATACCGCGAATAGGCCCGCAGGATGGCCGCCTGGCGCCAGGTGAGTCCGGCACGCAGGACGAGTCCGTTGAAGCCGTCGACCTCGCAGTCGCCGCGCCAGGCGGCGTGGAAGGCGTCCTGGAAGCGGACGCGCAGGTCGGTGTCGGCGTGGTCGAGGACCTGCGGGTCGATCCGCAGTCCGAAGTCGTAGATCCACGACCGGCCGCCGTCCTCACGGCGCAGTTCGTAGGGCCGTTCGTCGACGACCTCCACGCCCATCCGCTGCAGGACCGGCAGCACCTGCGAAAGGGTGACGCCCTCGCCGCGCAGGTACAGCTTGAAGCGCCGCTCCCCCGCCTCGGCGTCGGCGGGCAGGTAGAACGACATCGACAGGTCGCCCTCGTCGGTCAGCGACTCCAGGGCGCGGAGGTCCGCGAGCGCTTCGAGCGCGCTGAAGTCCTCCTTGTAGCCCTCGGGGAACACCGCGGCGAACCGCTGCCCCTGCTCGCCCGCGGACTCCTCGCCCAGCAGGCCGATCGCGACGCCGCTGTCCCCGGCACGCTCGCGGCGCTCGGCGAGGATCGCCTCGACCATCCGGTCGTCCCAGCTGCGGACGGCTTCGTTGAGCCGTTCCTGGATGCGCAGGGTGTCCGGCTCGGACCGCTGCGACGGATCGGTGTGCACGATGAAGTGCACCTGCGCGAGCACGGTCTCCCCGATGCGCGCACTGTATTCCAGTTGCGTGCCTTCGAGTTCTTCGAGCAGGACCTCCTGCATCGCGAGCCGCGAACGGGTCGTGTAGCGGTCGCGCGGGAGGTACACGAGGCAGGAGTAGAAGCGGCCGTACGGGTCGCGGCGCAGGAACAGGCGCAGCCGGCGGCGATCCGACAACGTGATCGCGCCGGTCGTCGTGGAGTACAGCGAATCGGTGTCGGCCGAGAACAGGTCCGCGCGCGGCCAGTTCTGCAGAACTTCGAGCATCCGCTGGCCGGAGAAGGACTCCATCGGGAAGCCCGCGCGGTGGATGACCTCGCGAACCCTGTTGCACACCACGGGAATGTCCAGCACGTTCTCATGCAGCGCCGTGGTGGTGAACATGCCGAGGAAGCGGTGTTCGCCGGTGACTTTTCCGTTGTCGTCGAAGGTTTTCACGCCGACGTAGTACGGATAGACCGGGCGGTGCACCGTGGACGGCGCGCTCGCCTGGGTCAGCACCAGCAGCGTCGGCGCGAGCGCGGACACCGCCGTGTCGGGCCCGGCGGTGAGGCTGCGCGCGGCGAGGCTGTCCTGGCGCAGCACACCCAGCCCGGTCGCGAGCACCGCGCGCAAGGCGGGCTCGTCGCTCTCGGGGTGCGGATTGTCGATCAGCTCGTAGCGGCGGTAACCGAGGAAGGTGAAGTGGCCGTCGGCGAGCCAGCGCAACAGGCGGGCGCCCTCGGCGACCTCGTGCGTGGAAAGCCGCGGCGGGTTCTCGTCCAGCTCGTCAGCGAGACGGCGCGCGGTCTCCGCCATCTTGTCGGTGTCCTCGACGACCTCGCGCACATCGCCCAGCACCGACGAGAGCCGGTTGTCCAGCTCACGGGCGCGGTTCGGATCCGTCACCAGGTCGATTTCGATGTACATCCACGACTCGGCGGCCGAATTCGACGGCGGCTCGGCCGGGTCGGCGTCCGGGTGGACCGCCAGCAGCTCGCCGGTCAGATCCCGGCTGACCACCACGATCGGGTGCACGATGCGCTGTACCTGCACGCCGTCACGGGCGAACTCGGCCGCGACGGAATCCACGAGATAGGGCATGTCGTCCGTGACGACCTGCACGACGGTGGCTTCCCGCGTCCAGCCGTCTTCGGGACCGGTGGGGTTCAGCAGGCGCACCGCGGGACGGCCGGGCATCCGGTCCTTCGCCAGCTGGAGATGCGAGCGGACGGCGCCGACGAGGTCGACCGGATCGTCACCGAGAATCTCTTCGGCCGGGATGTGCCGGTAGTACAGGCGGATCAGGTCGCCGATCTCCGGGGCGTACGCCGCGGCGGCGTCGATCAGGTCGTCCCGGATCTGCTCCGGGTTCACCGACCGGCGCCGGGCGCCGTCTTCGGTGCCGACATCTTTTCCGGGCGGGGACGAGACTCCCGTCGAGCTCATTTGAGGCAACTCTCCACTGTGCGAGATTGACACCGCGACCGGCACGACATTGTCCCGGCCCAGACCCCAACCTACAGCTCCGGACTGACGCCTCCACAAGGCCGGGTCATTCCCGTCCGTCGAAGATTTCCCTGCTCAGATAGCGGAATCGCCGTGATCGGTTCAGCTACCGGCCGGTCACATAGGCGGTCTGTCCGGACCTTCGCGCACCCCGCCGCACCGGGGGTGACCAGCGCCCATTCCCGTTCAGGGGGAGGACGGCGAGCCTCACCCGGTCGACTGAATCGTTCCAGTCCTGCGCTGCTCCGACCGAGGTGGAGCAAGGGACCTTTGCTATCGCCGGGTCAGTCGCTCCCGTTGGCGCGGTGGCGGTCGCGGCCGTTGACCGGACGCTTTCCCGAGTCCTGGGAACCGAGTTGTTTCACGAGCGCGGCGGCGCTCGCGGTGCCCGCCTGGTGCTCGGCGAGGGCGCGGGCGAGCAGGTCGGCGAGACCGGCGTCCGGCGGCGGCTCGTCCTCCGCGATCGCGCGGGCGTAGCTCTCCGGGAACGGCGTGATCGGCCGCCAGGAACCGGTGTCGGTCAGCGGGTCGAGCGCGGGCGGCATCCGCAACCGCGGCAGCCACGGATCCACGACCTCGTCCGTGGCACTCTGCTGGGGTTTGTCCTGGAAATCGGCGCCGTACGACGGCGCCGGGTCTTCCCGGGGCGGTGGCGCCAGCGGGACGGCGGGCTCGGAGTACTCCACCGGCGCCTGCTCCCGGCGGGAGTACCCGGCTTCGGCGTGGTGCTCGGCGGAAGGGTCGGGATGTCCGGTATCCGTGGCGGAGTCCGCGCGACGGCGGCCACCGCCGTGTCCGCCGGTGCTCGAGATCCCGAGCCGGTCCAGCACCGATTTCGCCGCCACGGAACCGTGTTCGGCGTCGTGCCTGGTGGTGCGGGAAACGGGGGCGGTGGACCGGCGGGCGCGTTCCTCGGCCGCCCATTCGTCGCTCTCCCACAACGGGGCGGCGGTCCCCGGCGGACGCGGCGTTTCCGTCTCCGCGATCCGCGGCCGGGGTTCGGCGGCGGGCTCGGGGGCCAGAAGCAGTTCCGGGACCAAAGGTTCCGGGACGGGCGGCGGCATCGGTTCCTCGTACCGCACGGGTTCCTCGACACGGCGCCGTGCGGCCGGGGCCGGGGTTTCGTGCCGCCCGGCCATAGCGTCGGAAGTCGAGTCGGAAGTGGACGGGACGGCACGCTCGCGTGCCGCGGGCGCCTCCGGACGAGCGCGCCGAGAGGGCTCCGGCTCCGGTCGCGGTGCGGGTTTCGGCGGCGGCATCAGCTTCGGCGCGGCGGGTTCGGCCTTGGGTTCGAACCTGATCGACGGCTTGGGTTCCGGGGATTTCTTCGGTACCCGGCGGCGCCAGTCGCTGTCGGACGCCGCGGCTTCCCGAGCGGGGTCCGGACGGGACGGCGGCTTCAGCACCGGCGCTTCGGTCTTCTTCTCCACGACGGGAGGCTCCGCCGGCGGCTCGGGCACGACGGGACGCGGCGGCTCGGCAGGACGCGGCGGCTCGGCGGGTGTGTTCCGCACCGGCGCGGGCTCCGCCTGCCTGCTCTGCCGTGCGGGCCGCGGCGGTTCCCGCCGGACCGGCGGCTCGGCGGCCGCCCGCTTCGGCGGCGTCACGTCGATCGGCGCCATCAACGCGGTCACCTCGGCCGGCGCCGGCGCGGGTGCGGTGGTGGCGGACGATCGCGTGGCGACGGCCCGCAGGACGTCGTCGAGGTCGACCGCGGTGTTCTCGGCCGCGCCGAACTCGCCGAGCAGGACATTGCACGCCTGCCGTCGCGCACGGGCGTGCAGGTGCTCTGCGGCCCGCGAACGGTGCAGGCAGCCGATGGCCTCCTCGGGACGGCCGAGCCGTTCCTCGATCTGCGCGAGTTCCAGCCACAACCGGGCCGTGACGGCGTGCAGGCCGTGGTCTTCGGTCCCGGCGACCGCTTCGCGCACGAGCATGCCCGCGGCTTCGCCGGATCCCGCGGGCAGCAGGACACGGGTGGCCACCGCCAGCCGCAGCCACGCGGCGGGCGAGATCCCGGCGGCCCGGACGGGCGCGTCGAGGACCGGCTGCGCGACCTCCAGCGCCATCTCCGTGGCACCGCGGTCGAGCAACGTGCAGACGAGTTGCAGGATCAGCCGGATCCGGACGAGACCGCCGTCGTCTTCGGGGTTCCCGAGCTTTTCGAGCATGCCCAGCCCGGTCCGCGCGGCGTCGGCCGCCGCCGTCAGATCGCCGTGCCGTCGACGGTGCGCCGACACCCCGACCCGCAGCAACGCCCGGACCAGCAGCTGGGAATCCGCCGTCATCGAGCCGTCGCCGACGACGAGTTTGTCGGCCTCGGCGAGCACCCTGTCCAGTTCCGCCTTCCGGCCGAACTGCGCCAGGCAGCCCACGAGATGGCACAGCGCCTCGGCCCGGTGCACCGGCGAGACCGCCGGATCCGCCAGCAGCGGACGCAGCGCGGCCAGCCCCGTCAACGGGATGCCGACGCTGCGCGCGCAGACCGCGAGGTCGATCCTCAACCGGGCGGCGATGTCGCCGTAGCCCGCGTGTTCGGCGGCACGCAGGGCGGCCACCGCCCGGCCGACCGTCCGGGGACGGCCACCGAGCCGGACCCGTGCGGTCACCACCAGGCTCTCCGCGCGGATCCACTGCTCGTCGGCACCGGCCGCCTCGGCGAGCGCGGCCGCGCGCTCCCCGAGGACCAGCGCGAGTTCGGGCGCCCTCAGGTGCAGGGCGTCCGCTCGTTCGATCAGCCTGCCGACAGCGGACAAGGTTCCCCCGGTGGCAGCCGTCCGCCCACCCACCATGGTGGTGGGCGGGCCCGGCCGTTGGCGCTTGCTGGCTTCCACGGGGAACCCCCGGCCCTCAGTCGCGGGTCAGCTTGCGATGGGTGACGCGGTGCGGACGAGCCGCCTCGGCACCGAGGCGCTCGACCTTGTTCTTCTCGTAGCCCTCGAAGTTACCTTCGAACCAGAACCATTGCGAGGGGTTCTCGTCGGTGCCTTCCCAGGCGAGGATGTGCGTCGCGACCCGGTCGAGGAACCACCGGTCGTGCGAGATGACCACGGCGCAGCCGGGGAACTGCTCGAGGGCGTTCTCCAGCGAGCCCAGGGTCTCGACGTCCAGGTCGTTCGTCGGCTCGTCGAGCAGGATCAGGTTCCCGCCCTGTTTGAGGGTCAGCGCCAGGTTCAACCGGTTGCGCTCACCACCGGAGAGCACGCCCGCCGGCTTCTGCTGGTCCGGGCCCTTGAAACCGAACGCGCTGACGTAGGCACGCGAGGGCATTTCGGTCTGCCCGACGTGGATGTAGTCCAGCTTGTCCGAAACCACCTCCCATACCGTCTTCTTCGGGTCGATCCCGCCGCGGTTCTGGTCCACATAGGACAGTTTGACCGTCTCGCCGATCTTGACCTGGCCCGCGTCCGGCTCTTCGAGCCCGACGATCGTCTTGAACAAGGTCGTCTTACCGACACCGTTCGGCCCGATCACGCCGACGATGCCGTTGCGCGGCAGGTCGAACGACAGCCCGTCGATCAGCACACGGTCGTCGAAGCCCTTGCGCAGCTTCTCGACCTCGACGACCACGCTGCCCAGCCGGGGCCCCGGCGGGATCTGGATCTCTTCGAAGTCGAGCTTGCGGTGCTTGTCCGCCTCCGCGGCCATCTCCTCGTAGCGGTCGAGCCGGGACCGCGACTTGGTCTGGCGCGCCTTGGCGTTGGACCGGACCCATTCGAGTTCGGACTTGAGCCGCTTGGCGAGCTTGGCGTCCTTCTTGCCCTGGACTTCGAGGCGCTCGCGCTTCTTCTCCAGGTACGTCGAGTAGTTGCCCTCGTAGCCGACGACGCGGCCGCGGTCGAGCTCCATGATCCACTCGGCGACGTTGTCCAGGAAGTACCGGTCGTGGGTGACGGCGAGGACGGCGCCGGCGTAGTTCGCGAGGAACTGCTCCAGCCACAGCACGCTTTCGGCGTCCAGATGGTTGGTGGGCTCGTCGAGGAGCAGCAGGTCGGGCGCGGACAGGAGCAGCTTGCACAACGCGACCCGGCGGCGCTCACCACCGGAGAGGTGGGTGACCGGCTCGTCCGGCGGCGGGCAGCGCAGGGCGTCCATCGCCTGCTCCACCGCGGAGTCGATCTCCCACGCGTCGGCGTGGTCGAGGTCCTCCTGGAGCTTGCCCATCTCCTCCATCAGCTCGTCGCTGTAGTCGGTCGCCATGAGTTCGGCGACCTCGTTGAAGCGGTTGAGCTTGACCTTGATGTCGCCCAGCCCCTCCTCGACGTTCTCGCGGACGGTCTTTTCCTCGTTGAGCTCCGGCTCCTGCATGAGGATGCCGACGCTGGCGCCAGGCTGGAGGAAGGCTTCGCCGTTGCTGGCCTGCTCGATCCCCGCCATGATCTTCAGAACGGTGGACTTACCCGCGCCGTTCGGCCCCACCACGCCGATCTTGGCGCCGGGGTAGAACGCGGTGCTGACGTCGTCGAGGATGACCTTGTCCCCGACGGTCTTGCGCACCTTCTTCATGGTGTAGATGAACTCGGCCATACAAGCGATCGTAGAGCGAGCCGATCGAGACCTTGACGGCGGTCACCACGGAACTACCGACAGTCAGCCTCACATCACTGAGGAGCATCGGGATCCTCAGCCCACGGATGCCTCCTCCAGCGCGGTGACCATGGGATTCCCCGCGGGCGGCGGCGCCAGCGGGATCGCCCTGGGCCGATCACGTCCGAGCCGCCGGATCTCCACCGAACAACGCGCGAGGTTGGGCCCGATCGAGAAGGCCTCAAGCTCAGGTAGACCGAGAGGTGCCGGGATCTCCTCCGCGGTCTCGGCGCCCCGCAGCCGTCCGGCCACGATCACCGGATCCCCCTTGCTGAGGCAGGAAAAGGCGGCCATCGCAAGCTTCCGCCAGCAGGTGACCTTGACCGCCAGCTGCCGCCCCTCGCCCCACTCCCCTCGTTCCTTGTCGTACCGGCGTTCGACGCTCCGCAAGCCGAACGACACGACGTCGTGCCCGTGCACCCGCTCCGGGTGGTGGACCGGTTCACTGGTCAGGTTGCCGATCATGGTCACCCACGTCTCGCCCATCGCCATCACACTCGCCTTTCTCCTTGGTCCGGGCCGTTCCCGGTGTTTCCCTCGATCACCAGACTGCCTCGGGGCAAGGGCCGGAAACGGGCGAGAACCGGATCTGTGGACAACTCCGGGCGATGGGGGCTACCTGTGGACAACTCGGCGCGAAAAAGCCGCGCGGACACGAGGATGTGGTAAAGCCAGCACGGTCGCCTCTCGTGAGTGGTAATGACGGTTAGAACCGTCATTACCACTCACGAGAGGCGACCAAGACGGTCAAGAACCGGAGCCCGGACCCCGGCCCTGATCGGCGAGTTTCTTCAGCATCGCGTTGTAGGCGTTCAGATCCGCGTCGCCCGAGGCGTCCTCGCGCCGGTCCCGGCGGCGGGCCTCCCGCTCGTCCTGCCGCGCCCACTGCACCAGCAGCGCGACGAGCACCAGCAGGACCGGCAGTTCCCCGGACGCCCACGCGATCCCGCCGCCGAGCCGCTGGTCGGTCAGCAGGTCGGTGACCCACGGCAGCTTCAGCGAACGGTAGAAGTCCTGGCCGAGCACGGTCTGCATGCTCATCAGCGCGATACCGAAGAACGCGTGGAACGGCATGGCGGCGAACATCATCCCCAGCCGCCCCAGATGCGGGATCCGGCGCGGCGCCGGGTCGACGCCGATCACCGGCCAGTAGAAGACGTACCCGGCGAGCAGGAAGTGCGCGTTCATCGCCAGATGCGCCCAGTGGTAGTTCAGCGCGGCGTCGAACAGGCCCGAGAAGTACAGGCCGTAGAAGGAACCGACGAACAGCAGCAGCGCCACGATCGGATGCGTCAGGAACCGCGAAAGCGGCGAATGCACGAAGGCGAGGACCCATTCGCGTGGTCCGGGCGGGGCGTCCTTGCCCGCCGCGGGCAGCGCGCGCAGGGCGAGCGTCACGGGCCCGCCGAGGACGAACAGCACCGGCGCCACCATGGACAGCAGCATGTGGTTGCCCATGTGCACGCTGAACATCGCGGGCGCGTACCGCCCGATGCCGGACGACGTCGCGATCAGCAGCACGAAACAGCCCGCGAGCCAGGCGACGATCCGGCCGGTGGCCCAGGTGTCGCCGCGACGCCGCAGCCGCCGCACGCCGGCGAGGTACAGCCCGGCGAGCACGAGCGCGAGGGTGCCGTAGACGAGGTCGAACCGCCAGTCCGTGAGCAGCCGGAAGACGGTCGGCGGACCGGAAAGGTCGTAGCCGATCAGCAGTTCCGTGGTCGACGGCTGGGTGAACGATTCCTGCGGCGGCGGGGTCTTCGCGAGCCCGGTGGCGATGCCGATCGTGACGAACATGATCAGCACCTCGACCGCGGCGAGCCGCAGCAGCTGCCCGCCGCCCGCGCCGTTCACCAGCCCGGCGACGCCCCTTTGCCGTTGCTGGTGCCCGAAGACGCCGAGCAGCAGCAACGCGACGATCTTCGCGAGCACGAGCAGGCCGTAGTCGGTGGTGAACAGGTCGGCGATCCTGATCCGCACCAGCGCGTTGACGATGCCGGAGACGGCCATCACGATCCAGCAGACCAGCGCCAGCTTGGAGAACCGGGTCGCGGCGAGCGTCAGGTTCTCGCCGCGGCGCCAGCCGAGCGCGAGCAGCGCCACCAGTCCGCCGACCCACAGCGCGGCGGCGACCAGGTGGAACAGCAGGCTGTTGGTCGCCATGTCGTGCGAGCCGCCGCTCGCGGAATGCCCGGTGACCGCCACCGGGACCAGGCCGCCGACGGAGAGGAAGAAGACCACCGTCGTCCAGCCCCAGGTCAGCGCGAGACGGCAGCCGAGCGCGACCAGCAGCGCGATCAACGCGGTGAACAGCCATGCCTTGGGCTGCTCGATGGCGTCCACGAGGTCGATCAGCACCTGCGGCGAGAGCACCTCGGTGAACGGGCGCCCCGCGCCGTCGGCCGCGGAGAAGAAGATCGACGCGGCGGCGGCGAAGAACCACACCCACGCGGCGACGCCCGCGACCCGGATGGCCGCGTAGCCGTCCGCCGCGAGCGTGCCGGACTTCTGCGGCGGGACGAGGAACGCGGCGAGCAGCAGCGACCCCACGCACAGCACCGAAGCCGCCTCGGCCAGCACCCGGACGACGGTGATGCCGTACCGCGTCACCAGCCCCGGATCCGGCAATCCCGCGATGACGTAACCGGCGCCACCGGTCAGCGCGACCAGGCCGACGGCCACCACCGCGGCCAGCAGCGCACCGATCGACACCAGCGGCAGGACACCGGCCTTCCGCGCGGACGGGGCCGGTTTCGTCTCGGGGTCTGAAGGCACGTCACGAGGGTATGCCGGGCGCGCAAGGGGCAAGATGGCGGCGTGCGGATCATCCTGCTGAGGCACGCCGAGTCGCTCGGCAACGTCGACGAACTCGCCTACACGCGGATCCCCGATCATGCCCTGCCGCTCACCGATATCGGCCGTGAGCAGGCGAAGCTGGCGGGCCCGGGTATCCGGGAACTCCTCGGCGGGCAGCGGGCGGCGGTCTACGTCAGCCCGTATCTGCGGACGCGGGAAACGTTGCGGCTACTGGACATCCGGGACGCCTGCGAGCGGGTCGTGCCGGAGCCGAGACTGCGGGAACAGGACTGGGGCAACCTCCAGGATCCGCTGGAGCAGGAGGTCCAGAAGCAGCGCCGTCACGAGTTCGGGCACTTCTTCTACCGGCTCCCTTTCGGCGAGTCCGGGGCGGACGTCGACGACCGGGTCGCGGCGTTCCTCAGTGAGCTGGCGGCGTGCGGCGAAGATCACCCCGAAACCGTCCTGGTCGTCTCACACGGCCTCACCATCCGGTTGCTGTGCCGCCGTCTCTTCGGCTGGAGCATCGAGCTGTTCGAGTCCCTGTCCAATCCGACGACCTGTGAATACCGCGTCGTAGAGCGCGAAGGCGACAAGTGGACGCTGGACCGCCCGTTCCGCCAGTGGCGGGACTCACCCGACGGGGAGACTCAGGACTGAAGGCGCGAGGAGCACCACTCGCGTCCCCAGCCCGGGGCTGGATTCGATCCGCGCGAAGCCACCGACCTCCGCCATCCGCGCGATGATCGAGTTCTCGAGGCCGAAGCCACGACGCCGGTCACCGACGTCGAAACCGGCGCCGTGATCCCGCACGGTCAGGGAGATCCCGCCCCCGATCTCCTCGACGCTGACGACGGCCCGCCTCGTCCCGGAGTGTTTCAGGGTGTTGCGCAGGGCTTCCCGCGTCGCGTCGTGCAGGGCGACGGCCGCCTCCTCCGAGAGGTCCGGACCACAGTCGTCCTGGATGACGACCTCGGCCCGCAGTCCTTCCGCGGCCATCTCGGCGGCGAGCAGCCGGAGCCGCTGGTGCAGTCCGACCGGACCCGAGGGTTCGTGTTCGAGACTGATCCGGATGCGCATCGCCTGGGCGCGGGCGGTGCGGCGGACCCGGTCGAGGCTGGCCGCCGGATCGAGTTCGTCGGCGGGCGCGGGGATCGCGAACGACTCCATCACCTGCAGGACGGTGTCGTGGACGTCGCGGCGGTGCCGTTCGCGTTCCGCCGCCCTGCCCTGCTGCTCCCCGAAGCCGAGCGCGAACCGCATCGAAGCGCCGACCAGGCCGACGACCACGAGCGAGGCCACCAGCGCCGTTCCGAGCGTGAGGAAGAGACCGAGCGGGGAGACCGGGTCCAGCGTGAAGTGCAGCACCACCGCGCCCCCGATGACCAGCGTGCCGGCCAGCGCGCCACGCAGCAGGGTCCAGATCATCACCGTGCCCATCAGATGGGTCCAGGTGATCGACGTGATCGCGCTGTCCTGCGCCGGTGCCACGACGAGCGCGGCCACCAGCGTCAGGAGCACCGCGAATCCGGCGTCGGCGACCGGGACGAGCCGCGTGACAGCGGCGTCGCGGGCGGACCAGCGGAAGATCCAGACGGCTTCGGCGACGTTCGGCACCAGATGCAGCACCGCGATCGTCCACAGCACCGACGGCTCGCCGAGCCCGGCCGACCAGAGCGCCTGCACCAGCATCGCCAGCCGGAACACCACCGGAACCAGCACGAGCCGGGGCAAGGTGGTCTGAACCAGCCGGGCCGGGATCCCGGGGACCTGGTGACGACCGGTCAGGAGCCCCACGCCTCCGAGCATCAGAATCCTCACGCCGCTCCTCCCCGGATCAGCCTTCCTGAAACAGCGAACAGGTCGCATTCATTTCAGTTTACGAGCAGTCAGCTTGCCCGCGGCGTGGCGAGGATGTCAACGGGTGACGGGTTCCGAGACCTCCTCCCGTTTCCGGGCCCGCGCCGCGGCCAGCGCGGAGGGGACGATCAGCGCGGCGGTCAGGCCGACGAACAGGAACGACACCGAAAGCGACGTCACCTGCGCGATTCCGCCCACCAGCGGCGGTCCGGCGAGGAAACCGGTGTAGGCGATCGCGGTGACGAACGCCAGTTCCCGCTCGCCTCCGGTGCCGTCCGCGCGTTTGCCCGCCGCCCCCGCGAGGCTCAGCGCGATCGGGAAGGCCGCGGCCAGCCCGGCACCCGCCAGCGCGAAGCCGACGAATCCGTACACCGGCAGCGGGGCCAGCGCGGCGAGCACGAGCCCGGCCGCGGCGAACCCGGCCCCGACGGCCAGCGCGCGGGTCGCGCCGAACCGGTTTTGAAGCCAGGCACCCGCGAGCCTGGCCAGCGCCATGGACAGGGCGAACCCGGCGTACGCGAAGGCCGCGGCGCCCTCGCCGACGCCGTGTACGGACGTCATCAGCAGCGCGGACCAGTCCGAACTCGCGCCTTCCGCGATCGCCGAGAACAGCGCGATGGCGGCGAGCAGCCAGAGCACGGGACGTTTGACCGGCGCTGTCCGCGGCTTCTCGACGATCTCGGCGCGCACGGGCCGGGCGCCGGGCACGGCCGCGATGACGAAGGCGAGCACGACCAGCGCGACCAGGGCGGCGACGGTCAGATGCCTTCCGGGCGACCACTGATGGGAAGCGGCGAGGCCGGCGGCGACGGAGCCCGCCAGCGCGCCGAAACTGAATCCGGCGTGCAGGGTGGGCATGATGGCGCGCCCGGTACGACGCTCCACCTCGACGCCCGCGACGTTCATCGCGACGTCCAGCGCGCCGTTGCTCACCCCGAGGACGAACAGCGCCCCGGCCAGCAAGGGCACCGACGTCGAGAAACCGATCATCGGCAGCGAGGCGCAGGCGATGATGGCGCTGCCGGCGACCACCGCGCGAGCGCCGTGCCGCTCGATCAGCCGCCCCGACACCGATGCCGCGAGCAGCATGCCGACACTGGCCCCCAGCAGGGCGAGGCCGAGAACACCCGGTGAGGCGTTCACCCTTTCCGACAGCGCCGGTGTCCGCGGCGCCCAAGAGCCGAGCGCGACCCCGTTGAGCGCGAACACGACGAAAACGGCCGTACGGTCACGCATAGACCCCAGTCTCCTTCCGATTCCTGTTCCCCCAGAATGACTTAAGCGCTTCAGAAAGTCCAGGCGCAGCCGCTCGGTCTAGACTGCGGCGGTGACCAGCACGCGACGGCGAAGGCCGACGTTGGACGATGTCGCCGACGCCGTCGGGGTGTCGCGGGCGACCGTTTCCAACGCCTACAACCGGCCCGATCAGCTGTCCGTCCAGCTGCGCGAAGAGGTGCTGCGCGCGGCCAAGAAGATCGGGTACGCGGGGCCGAACCCGACCGCGCGCAGCCTCGCCACCAGCCGCACCGGCGCGATCGCCGTCCTGCTCGACACGAATCTTTCGACGGCGTTCTCGGATCCCGCGCTGTCGCTCACCCTCGACGCGCTTTCGACCGTCGTCGACCCCGAGGGCCACGCCCTGCTGCTGCTCCCCGGCGACGGCGAGAGCGGCGGCCCGCGCGCGGAGCGGATCCTGACCGCCCAAGCCGACATCGCGGTGGCGTATTCGCTGGCGGACGGCGCGCCCGCGCTGAACGCGGTCCGCGATCGGGGTATGCCGCTGGTGGTGATCGACCAGCCGCATCTCCGCGGTTCGGCCAGGATCGGGGTGGCGGACCGGGCGGGGGCGGCCGCGGCGGCCCGGCATCTGCTCGAACTCGGGCACCGGCGGATCGGGATCTTCTCGGCGCAGTGCCTTTCGGCGCCGCGCGGGGGCGAACTGAGCGCGGCGGAGGCCGGGAAGAGCCGGTTCCACGACAACCGCGAGCGGATGGCCGGTTACCTGGAGACGCTGGCCGAGGCGGGTATCGCCCTGGAGGACGTGCCGATCTGGGAGGCGTCCGGGCTCTCGGTCGAGGGGGCCCTGCCGAGCGCGTTCGGCCTGCTCGACCGGCATCCACGGCCGACAGCGCTGCTGTGCATGTCGGATCTGCTGGCGCTGGCGGCGATCTCGGCGGCGAGACACCTCGGGCTGTCGGTCCCGGGTGATCTTTCCGTCGTGGGGTTCGACGACGTCCCGCCTGCCCAGTGGTCCGAACCACCGCTGACGACGGTCCGGCAGGATCTCGCCGCGAAGGGCCGGGCGGCAGGCGATCTGGTGCTGCGCCTGCTGCGCGGGGAGAAGGCACCCGCACCCGCGGAGGTACCCGCCGAACTGGTCGTCCGGGAGTCCACCGCGCCCGCGTAGCGGCGGTTTCCGGCCAACTCAAGACCGTCCGGCGATCTGTGGACAACTCACCCCGATCGAGCGGCGCACATCTACTTATCCACAGAAGTAGAAATGCGGGCAGACAAAGTCTTCCCCTCGGGTCATCGTGGAATCACACATCCACCGGCGGCGATCGAGCCGCCGATTCACGGGGGAGAACCCAGCCATGCGACGTTTGACGAACCTGCGCGCACGCCTTCCGCACGTGCTCCTGCTGGCCATGTTCGGCCTGCTGACCAGCACCGGAGTCGCGAGCGCCACCACCGCGCCGCCCGAACCCCCCTGCCAGAAGGGCGAGTTCTGCGTATGGGGCGAAGAATCCTTCACCGGCACCGTGCACAAATTCGACCTTCGCACTTCCAATCCCGAGGAATGCATTCCCCTGCCCGCGGGCTTCGACGGGCATTCGTTCGTCAACCGGCTGAGCCGCGACGTGACCATTTACCAGAGTGAAGAGTGCACGACCGAAGGAGATTTCATCACCTATCCGGGTGGCGGCACCTACGTACCCCAGGGACCGTTCGTGATCCGCGCCCTCAAGATCTGGGACTGACCACCCCGGCGGTTCGCGCCGGTCGCTTGCAGACGAGTCGACTCGCGACCTGCGCGAACCCAGGGGCCGCTCCCCCGAGGCGGCCCCGGCCCGTGAGCGCGTCACCCCGCGCCGTGACGCGCTCACGGGCGTTCCAAAAAACGGTGGGCTCTACCTGAAACGATCTGGCGGTGTCGAACGATCGACAGGTTGGCGACGGCTAAGCTGCCGATGCTGGGCGACACCCAACGTCGCCGACGTCGGCCCTCGTAGCTCAGCTGGATAGAGCAAGAGCCTTCTAATCTCTAGGTCGCAGGTTCAAGTCCTGCCGGGGGCACGTCGCAGAGGGGAACGGGATGGGAGGGGCCGCACAGGCCCCTCCACCCGCGAAGACGTTTCCATCGAGACGTGCCGCGACGCCACCATCCCCGGTCATCACCGAAGCGTCCCCACTCAGTGTGATCCCGCATACAACCGCATCGGTGGGCAAGTACTCAAGCAAAGCCGGATTCGGTTGCTCATTGACCGTACTTACTTTGGGGACGGCACGCGGATTTCCGCCGTCGTGGCCCGGTATCCGTTGTGGCGGCGGAATTCCACGCCGGGTCGGCTACCGAACCGTCGAGTACGCGCCCCCGGCCAGGTCCTCGACGAGGGTCGGTCCGGTCGGGGTCCAGCCGAGCAGCTCCCGCGTGCCGGCGCTGGTCGCCGCGAGGTCCAGGGCGAAGAAGGTGCCGATCCATCCGAAGTGCTGCTGGACGTCGTCCGCCGGGATCGAGGCGACGGGCAGGTCGAACGCGCGGCCGATCGCCTCCGCGATCTCCCGGGTCGGCACTCCCTCCTCCGCGACGGCGTGCAGACGCGCGCCCGCGGGTGCTTTCGCGAGGCCGAGCCCGACCATGCGGGCGGCGTCGGTGACGTGCACGGCGGCCCAGCGGTTGGTTCCGTCGCCGGGATAACCGGAGACGCCCTTCTGCCGGGCGATCCCGGCGAGGATCGCGATGAACCCGTGGTCGTGGGTGCCGTGCACGGTCGGCGAGAACCGCAGGCTCACCGGGTGCACGCCGCGGGCGGCGAACTCGAGCGCGAGGTTCTCGCTGCCGCCGCGCGGTGAGTCCGGACCGTGGGCCGGAGAGGGGTCGGCTTCGGTAACCGGCCTTCCCTGCGTGACTCCGGCGATTCCCGACGCCAGCAGGAACGGTCGGCCGCTGCCCGCGAGCGCGTCGCCGATGGTCTGGACAGCGGCCCGCTCGGCCGCGTTCGACACGGCCGGGTTGGCGAAGTCGTGCTTGTTCGCCAGGTGGATGACGGCCTCGGCCTCCTCCGCACCGGCGCGGATGCCGTCGAGGTCGTCGAGGTCTCCCCTGCGGACGCGGACACCCTTCGCTTCGAGTTTCCCGGCGGACGCGGCCGACCTGGCCAGCCCGCTGACCTCGTGCCCGGTGGTCAGCAGTTCGTCGACGACGGCGGAGCCGATCCAGCCGGAGGCCCCGGTGACGAATACACGCATGACGCGCTCTCCTTCAGCGTAGTGGTGATGTCAGCAACAGACGTCAGTCACTGACATCACCACCGTACGCCTACATGTCAGCCACTGTCATCACTAGACTCGTCCCATGGCGCGCTGGCAACCGGGAGCCCCGGAGCGGCTGCAGAAGGCCGCGCTCGAACTGTTCACGACCCGTGGGTTCGAACAGACGACCGCGGCGGAGATCGCGCAGGCGGTCGGACTGACCGAGCGCACCTTCTTCCGCCACTTCAGCGACAAGCGCGAGGTGCTCTTCCACGGTCAGCAGCTGCTGGTCCAGGCGTTCGTCGACGGCGTGGCCGCCGCTCCACCGGAGGCGTCGCCGCTCGAGGTGGTCGCCTTCGCCCTGCGGTCGGCGTCGCTCCTCTTCCCGGACGAGCGCCGCCCGCACTCCCGCACCCGCCAGTCCGTGATCGACCGGCATCCCGCGCTGCGAGAACGGGAGCGGCACAAGATGACCACCCTGGCCACGACGGTCGCCGACGCACTCCGCACGCGAGGCGCCGGCGAAATCGAGGCGAAGCTGGCGGCGGAGTCGGGCATCACCGTATTCGGGATCTCGTTCGGCCTGTGGCTTCGTGAAAGCGAGGAAAGATCGCTCGCCGACCTCACGGACGAAGTGTTCGGCGAACTTCTGAAACTGGCGGGCAAGGCGGCCGACGGCGTTCGCGCTTCAGTCGCCGAGGCTCCGTAACGCCACGAGTACTTCGTCAGCGACCTCGAGCCGGGCTTCCACCTCGGACACCTTCGCGGCCACGCGCCGGTGCGTGGCCCGGCCGCGGGCACTGAGGTGGACGAGCACCCGGCGCCTGTCGGCGGCGTCGACCTCGCGATAGGCCTGCGCGGTGGTCACCAGCTTGTCGACCACCCTGGTCAGAGTCGGCCCGGTGGCCAGCGTCCGGTCGGCGAGATCAGCCATGGCGAGGCCGCCCTTCCCGCTCAGCACGTCCAGCACCAGCCATTGGTCGAGGGTAAGGCCTTCCTTGGCCAGCACCTCCTCCACCCTGGCGGCGACGGCGCGCGCGGCACGGGTGAGCGAGCCGGTCAGCGACAGTCCGGTGGTCGCGACGCCGCGTGTCCCCATATCCCGTCCCCTTGCCAAAACCGGACACCCTCGTAATACTTCCAGGTGAAAGCATTTTGACCTTACCGGGCCACCGCACGGAGCGCCATGCCCCCACGCCTCGCCACGCGGACCCGCGACGACACCTGGCGGGTGGCCATGGTGGTCCCGTTGCGGGGGCCCGCCGGGCTGTTCGGCCCGTCCTGCGAGGCGATCACCGAGCTGGCCGTCCACGAACTCAACGAAGCGGGCGGCATCCTCGGCAGGCAGGTCGAGGCCGAGGTGGTCGACGGCGGCGGCACGCCGGCCCAAGTCGCGGGCGATCTGCGGCGGCTCGTCGAGGACGGCCGGGTCGACGCGGTGAGCGGCTGGCACATCTCGTCGGTGCGGCACGCGCTCGCGCCGGTCGTGGCCGACAGGGTGCCGTACGTGTACACCTCGCTCTACGAAGGCGGTGAGCGCCGCTCGGGCATCTTCTGCACGGGCGAGACACCGCGCTGCCAGATCGAACCGGCGTTGCGCTGGCTGCGCGACCAGCTCGGCCTCCGGAGATGGTTCGTCGTGGGCGACGATTACGTCTGGCCGCGCCGGTCGGCGCTGGCGATCCGGCAGTACGCCAAGGAACTCGACCTGAACATCACGGGCGAAGCGTTCGTCGGGCTCGGCTCGGGTGATATGTCCACAGTGGTCCGCGCGGTGGAACAGTCCACAAGCGACGGTGTGCTCATGTTGCTGGTCGGGCAGGACGCGGTGCGCTTCAACCGCGCCTTCGCCGCGCGCGGGCTCAGCGAACGACTGGTCCGGTTCAGCCCGCTGATGGAGGAGAACATGCTCCTCGCGAGCGGCGCGAACGCCACCCGCGACCTCTACGTCTCCGCCGCCTACTTCCGGTCCATGGTCACCGCCGACGCGATGGACCTGCTCGGCCGGTACGTCGACCGGAACGGGCCGGGCGCCCCGGCGTTGAACAACGCCGCCGAATCCTGTTACGAGGGGCTGCACACGCTGGCGGAACTCGTCCGCCGGGCGGGTACACCGGAGTTGCCCGCGCTCAACGCGGCGATCGACGGCGTCGCCTACCACGGGCCGCGCGGCACGATCGAATTCCGCGGGCGGCAGGCCGACCAGCACGTCCACCTGGCGGTCGCCGATGGCTACGACTTCGAAGTCCTCACCCGGCTCTGAAATCCGCACTCTTGACTCGGCACGGCACACCACATACTTTCATTTGAAATTATTCCAAGTGACGTCGATTACCCGGAGGTGAGCATGGGCGATGTGGGCCTGCTCTACGTCGGCGCCGCCTTGATGATCAACGGCCTGATGCTGCTCGGGCGGATACCGCCGCGGTCGGCGGCGGTGCTGAACCTGTTCGTGGGCGCGCTGCAATGCCTCACCCCGACCGTGCTGATCGTCCAGGCAGGCGGGAATCCGGACGCGATCCTCGCGGCGTCCGGCCTGTACCTGTTCGGCTTCACCTACCTGTACGTCGGCATAGCGAACCTGGCGGGCCTCTCCCCCGAAGGCATCGGCTGGTTTTCGCTCTTCGTGGCGGGCGCCGCCATGGTGTACGCGGGAATCGCGTTCTGGCACGACCACGATCCGGTGTTCGGCGTCATCTGGCTGTCCTGGGCGCTGTTGTGGACGTTGTTCTTCCTGGTGCTCGGCCTCGGCATGGAACGGCTGACGCGGTTCACCGGCTGGACCGTCCTCCTGCTCAGCCAGCCGACCTGTTCGGTGCCCGCCTTCCTCGGCCTCACCGGCGCCTACCGCAGCGACGGCGGCACCGCGCTGCTGGCGGCCGCGATCCTGGCGGCACTGGTCGCCGCGAGCGTGGTGCTCACCTCACGGCGGCCGCCGCCGTCCTCGAATCCCACCGAGATAAGGAGTTCTCATGCGACACGGTGATATTTCCGCGAGCCCGGACACGGTCGGCGTCGCGGTGGTCAACTACAAGATGCCGCGGCTGCACACCAAGGCCGAGGTCCTCGCCAACGCCCGCAAGATCGCCGAAATGGTGGTGGGCATGAAAACCGGTCTTCCCGGGATGGATCTGGTGGTGTTCCCGGAGTATTCGACCCAGGGCATCATGTACGACCCCGAGGAGATGTACGAGACCGCGGCGACCATTCCCGGCGAGGAGACCGAGATCTTCGCCGCCGCCTGCCGGGAGGCGCGGACGTGGGGCGTCTTCTCCATCACCGGCGAGCGGCACGAGGATCATCCCCACAAGCCGCCGTACAACACCCTCGTGCTCATCAACGACGCGGGCGAGATCGTCCAGAAATACCGCAAGATCCTGCCGTGGTGCCCGATCGAGGGCTGGTACCCCGGCGACGAGACCTACGTCAGCGACGGGCCCAAGGGCATGAAGATCTCGCTGATCATCTGCGACGACGGGAACTATCCGGAGATCTGGCGGGATTGCGCGATGAAGGGCGCCGAGCTGATCGTCCGCTGCCAGGGGTACATGTACCCGGCCAAGGAGCAGCAGGTGCTGATGGCCAAGGCGATGGCGTGGGCCAACAACTGTTACGTCGCCGTGGCGAACGCCGCCGGATTCGACGGCGTGTACTCGTACTTCGGCCATTCCGCGATCATCGGCTTCGACGGCCGCACACTCGGCGAGACCGGCGAGGAGGAATACGGGATCCAGTACGCGCAGCTGTCCGTTTCGGCGATCCGGGACGCACGGACCTACGACCAGTCGCAGAACCACATTTTCAAGCTGCTGCACCGCGGTTACACCGGCGTTCAGGACGCGGACGAGGGCGACAAGGGAGTCGCGGACTGCCCGTTCGACTTCTACAAGCTCTGGGTGACCGACGCGAAGAAGGCGCAGGAAAAGGTCGAGTCGATCACCCGCGACACGATCAGTCCTCGTCACCCGGGATCAGCACGGTGAGGCGTATTCCCCGCGATGTGTGAAGCGGCTCGTGAGTGGTAATGACGGTTAGAACCGTCATTACCACTCACGACCGACCGCGGGCCGCGCCTAGACTCGGGACCATGGACAGGATCGACCGCGGCAGCCGGGTGATGGACGCGGCACCCGAGACCGTCTACAACGCCCTGCTCGACCGCGAAGCCCTGCGGTCGTGGTTGCCGCCGCAAGGGATGCGCGGCCGGATCGGCCGGTGGGATCCCCGTCCTGGCGGCGGTTTCCGGATGACCCTCACCTATCTCGACGCCTCCGAAAGCCCCGGCAAATCCTCGGACGCCACCGACGTCGTCGAGGTCGCCTTCGCCGAACTGGTGCCGCCCAAGCGCGTGGTGCAGCGGGCGGTGTTCGAGGCCGAGGACCCGGCTTTCGCGGGAACCATGACGATGGTCTGGGACCTCGCCGCGGCGGGTGACGGCACCGAGGTGACCGTCACCGCCACGGATGTCCCGCCGGGCATCGGCCAAGCCGACCACGAGGCCGGGATCGCGTCCTCGCTGGCCAACCTGGCCGCCTACGTCGAAGCCAGGTGAGCCGGGGCCCAGCCCACGACCTCCACCGAGACAAGTACACAGTGGACACTTGCCTGCTGATCAACAGCGCGGTCGTCACCATGGTCCCTTTTCTCACGCCCGCGCCACACGGTCCCGCTCCCTCCCAGGCGAACCGGACCTCCACCCGGCGGCGATGATCGCCGCGGCGACGGCGGCCAACGTCAGCGGCACGGTCAGCGCCGCGCGGAAACCACCGAGCGCGGCCTCCGGGGAATCACCCGCGCCGAGGACGGCGACGTTCACCGCGGTCACCGCGGACAGCCCGAGCGCCGCGCCGAACTGGAAGGCCGTGTACAGCAGGCCGCCCGCCAGTCCCTGTTCGTCCTCGGCGATCCCGTCGGTGGCGACGATCGTCAGCGGACCGTAGGCCAGCGCGAACCCGAGCCCGAGGATGATCATCGACGGGAACATCGCCGCGTACGTCCAGTCGAGGCCCAACGGCGTGAAGAGCGCGTACGCCACGGTGGCGAGCACGAGGCCGCCGAAGATCACCCGCGTGTTCCCGAATCTGGCCACCAGCCGCGGGGTCAGCGTCGGTGCGAGCACGGCGTCGATCCCCACCACCAGCAGCGCCAGGCTCGTTTCGAGCGTCGTCCAGCCCCGCAGTTCCTGCAGGTACAGCGTGACCAAGAACTGGAACCCGAAGAACGAGCCCGCGAAGAGCAGCGCCGCGGCGTTCGCCCGCACCAGCCGTCCCGACTTCAGGATGCCCAGCCGCACCAGCGGCGCGGGTGAGCGGCGTTCGATGGCGACGAAGGCCGCGAGCGCGGCCACTCCCCCGGCGAAGGACACGATCGTCCAGCCCCAGCCCTGTCCGGGATGTTCCAGCCGGACCACGGCGTAGGCGATCAGCAGCATCGCCGTGGTCACGGTGGCCGCTCCGGCGAGGTCCAGGCGCCGCGGCACGCGATCCCGTCCGGCGGGTTCCTTGATGAGCCAGAGCGCGGCGAGCAGGATGAAGGCCGAGAGGATGACCGGCGTGAAGAACACCCACCGCCAGTCGATCCTGGCCAGCAACCCGCCGATGACCAGGCCCAGCGAGAACCCACCCGCGGCCGTACCGGCGTAGAAGAGCAGCGCCTTGTTCCGCTTCGGCCCCTCTTCGAAGCTCGTGGTGATGATCGACAGACCCGCCGGGGTCATGAAGGCCGCCGCGACCCCGGTGGCGAACCGCGCGAGCAGGAGCATCCAGCCCTCGGTCGCGAATCCGCCCAGCCCCGAGAAGACGAGGAACACCACCAGCCACAGCAGGAACATGCGGCGGCGGCCGTACAGGTCGGCGGCCCGGCCACCCAGGAGCATGAACCCGCCGTAACCGAGCACATAGGCGCTCACCACGCCGCTCAGTGTCGCGGTCGACAGGCCGAGTTCGGCCCGGATGGACGGCAGCGCCACGTTCAGCATCGCGACGTCGATGCCCTCCAGGAAGATGGCGCCGCACAGCACCAGAAGCACACCCCAGGCCCGCCCGCTCATCCGGTCGGCGGCGCGCGGCGGTGTTCGCGTTGTGATCAAGTCGGATCTCCCTCAGTGGACACACGACCGACGGTTACTCATCGGCCGGTCAGTTCCCTCTTGTAACCAAGGGGATCTTCCGTCACCATCGATGACCATGGAAGAAGGCACTTTGAACTCACCCAGTCGTTGTGAACTCACCGAGGCGGACTACGAGGCCTTCCAGTGGGACACCCGCGAGGACTGTGAGGTCCGCCAGATCCTGGACCGGGTGGCGGACAAGTGGTCACTGCTGGTCATCGCGCTGCTCGACCGGAACACCCTCCGGTTCACCGAGCTGAAGGACAAGATCGACGGCATCAGCCAGCGCATGCTCACCACCACGCTGCGGCACCTCGAACGCGACGGGCTCGTCGAGCGGACCGTCTACCCGGTCGTGCCGCCCCGGGTCGAGTACGCGCTGACGCCGCTGGGCATGACGCTGCACAAGACGATCCGGTCGCTGGTCACCTGGACCGAGGAACACCAGAACGAGATCGCCGTCGCGCGCGCCCGGTACGACCGGCGCGTCGGCGCCTGAGGAGCCGCATGGCCAGGCTGTCGGGCGGGGATCCGTCACTGCTGCGGCGGCTCAACGCCATAGCGGTCCTGCGGGCGTTGTACGCGGCCGAAGAACTCACGCTCGCCGAACTGGTCAAGGCGAGCGAGGTCTCCCGGCCGACGGTCGAGGAGATCGCCGCCGACCTCGGCGAGCAGGGGCTGGTCGAGGAGGTCCCGCTCTCCCCCGGCGCGCCGCGGCCCGTGGGCAGGCCGGCCAAGCGGTACCGGTTCCGGCCCGAGGCCGGGCACGTCGCCGGGCTCGAGGTCGGCCCGCACAAGGCGTTGTGCCTGGTCGCCGACCTGCGCGGCGACGTCGTCGGCCGGGCCGGGGCAGACCTCACCCCGGACATGCCCGCCCCCGATCGGCTCGGCGTCGCGCACCGGGTGCTCGGTGCCGCCCTCGATGGCCGCACGAATCTGCGGGTCCTCGGTGTCGGCACCATCGGGGTGGTGTCCGGCGGCAAGGTCGTCCGCGGCGCACGCCTTCCCGGCTGGACCGGTCTCGACCTGCCCGCGGAGTTCGGCGGCGGTTGCCCGGTGCTGGCGGCCGGCGACACCAAGCTCGCGACGCTGGCCGAGCACTGGCGCGGGGCCGCGCGCGGCATCGACGACATGGTCTACGTGCAGGCCGGCCGGACCGTGTCGCTGGGCCTGCTGCTCGGCGGGAAGCTGCACTCGGGGCACCACGACGCGGCGGGCGAGATCGGGGTCCTGCGGCGGGCAGGCCGGTACGCGTTCCCCGACAGGTTCGTCGAACTCGTCGCCGCCACCGTGCTCACCGTCGACCCGCAACTGGTGGTGATCGGCGGGGCGGATGACCTGCTGACGACGCCGCTGCGGGCAGAACTGGCCAGGCTCTGCCTGTTCCCGGTGCGGGTGGAGACCTCGGCGCTCGGCGACGACTCGGTGGCCCTCGGGGCGGTGCGGCTGGCGCTCAGCCGCGTCGAGCACGAGTTGTTCAGCGTCGCGGACGTCGCCTGAGCAGGCTGATCACCACGATCAGCACGGCGACCGCGCCACTGGTGAACAGCTGCGTACGCGCGTCGGCGTCCGTCCACATGAGAATGAGCACGCCCGCCATCGCGAGCAGCGCGACCCAGCTGAGCCACGGGAAACCCCACATCCGCACGGGCAGCTCGGCGGCCGTGCCGTCGCGTTCCGCCGCTTTCCGCAGCCGCAACTGGGAGACGGCGACGAAGATCCAGACCAGCAGGATGTTCGCCCCGATGGCGTTCAACAGGAACGGCAGGACCCGGTCCGGCGCGAGGAAGTTCAGCAGGACGGCCACGAAGCCGAAGGTGACCGACGCCAGCACCGCCGTCCGGGGGACCCCGGCGCCGGACAGCCGCAGCATCGCGCGCGGCGCCTCACCCCGCGAGGCCAAGGAGAACACCATTCGCGAGGCACCGTAAAGGTTCGCGTTCAGCGCCGAGAGCAGCGACGTCAGCACGACGAAGCTCATCAGCAACGCCGCCGACGGCACCCCGACCTGCTCCAGGACGGTCACGAACGGGCTGGTGTTGGCCGAAGCGGATTCCCACGGCAGCAACAGCACCATCAGCGCGACCGAACCGACGTAGAACAGCAGCAGCCGGACGATCACCGTCCGCGTGGTGCGGCGGATCGAATCCGCCGGGTCTTCGGACTCCGCCGCGGCGATGGTGACCAGTTCCATGCCACCGAAGGAGAACGCGACCGCGAGCAGCCCGGTCAGCACTCCTTGCAGGCCGTTGGGCAGGAACCCGCCGTGCCCGGTGAGGTTGCTCAGGCCGACCGGAGACGTCCCCGGCAGGATCCCGAACACCGCCAGCGTGCCGAGCACCAGGAAGGCGACCACCGCGGTCACCTTGATCGCGCCGAACCAGAACTCGAACTCGCCGAACGAGCGCACGGCGAACAGGTTCACCACGGTGAGCACGGCCATGAACAGCAGCACCCAGGTCCACTGTGGAATCACCGGCAGGAGCCCGTTCGCGATCCCCGCCGCCGCGGTCGCCTCGGCGGCCACCACGACCACCAGCAGCGACCAGTACAGCCAGCCGACGGTGAACCCCGCCCAGCGGCCGAGCGCCTTCTCCGCGTACACCGAGAACGAGCCGCTGCTCGGCTCGGCGGCCGCCATCTCGCCCAGCATGCGCATGACCAGCACCATGAGCAGCCCGGCGACCACATAGGACAGCAGGATGCCGGGTCCGGCGGTCTTGATCCCCGCGCCGGTGCCGACGAACAGGCCGGCGCCGATCGCCCCGCTGATGGCCAGCATGGTGACGTGCCGCCGCCGGAATCCGGTGCCGAGCGACCGGGTCTCCAGTGCGGTCACGGGAGTGGCGGGACCTGGTGCGGGCATGGCGGATCCATTCGTCTGCGGCGGTACGCGGCGCTCAACCGCGGGACAACTCTTCCAGCCGCTCGTGGAGCCGGTCGACGTGGTCCTCGCTTTCGGGCTTCATCAGCACGCTACGCAGGATCCTCGCGCCGTCCGCGTCCGCCTCGGCGCCGGTGTGACGCAGACCGAACTGCCGGTCACTCACCCGCAGCGTGCTGAGGAACACCGGATCCTTGGCCGCGGCCATGCCGTTGCGCAGGATCCGCGCGCTGTCGGCGTCGATCTTCGACAGGGAAAACGGTTCCGTGCGCGGAAAGTAGGTGACGATGTCGAGTTCCGGCCGCTGGTACAGGTCAAAGCGCTCGGAGTCCTCCAGCAGTTTCGCCCACCGCAACGCCGCGCGGCGACCGGCCGCGAGCACCCGGCCCAACCCGTCGGGAGTGGGCGGCAGCACCCGGAAGGTGAGCCACAACGCGGCGGCGGCCGCACCGGCGCGGGAGCATTCGAGGCTGATCTCGCCGAGGTGCAGATCGTCCGAGGTGAAGTAGGTGTACGGCGAATCGTGCAGGTAGAACCGGCCCACGTCGGGATCCTTGAACAGCACCGCGCCGCAGCCATAGGGCTGGAGGCCGTGCTTGTGCGGATCGATGACGATCGAATCGGCCTCGGCGATGGCGAGCCACGGGGCCTCGGGCAGCCCTTCCGGACCGTCCAAACCGGACAGGAGACGGAAGAACCCGCCGTAGGCCGCGTCGACGTGCACGCGGACGCCGTACCGTTCGCGCAGGGCCAGCGCCTCGTGGACCGGTTCCACCGTGCCGAGCGCGGTCGTGCCCGCGGTGAGCACCACGGTGCCGATCTTCCCGGTGCGCACCAGGTCTTCGAGCGCGTCGAGGTCCATCGCGCCCCGGCCGTCGACCGGGACCGTATGTCCCTCGACGCCGAGCACGCCGCACATCCGGCCGTGCGTGTAGTGCGCCTCGGCGCTGTAGGCGATCCCCTTGCCCGGATGGGACTCCCGCGCCACGAACAGCGCTTCGAGGTTCGCCACGGTGCCGCTGGTGGTCAGATGCCCGAGATGCTCCTGGTAGCCGAACATCGTGGCCAGCTGACGGACGACCTCGCGTTCCATCTCGGCGGTCGCGGGGCCGCCGTCGAGCGCGTGGTTGTTGGGATTGACCAGCATCGCGGTGAGGTAGCCGACCACCGCGGCCGGATGCGGCGGTTTGAGCATCTGGCCGGCGTAGGACGGGTGGAAGAACGGGTAGTTGTCCTTCAGCCGCTCGGTGAGTTCCTCGAACGCGGTCTCGAACCGCCCGTCGGGGATGTCCAGGGAGGGATGCGGCCGGACGGGGGTGAACGTCTCCGCCCACGCCTCGTTCGACGTCAACGCCTGACCGAGCCAGTACCGGAAGTCCATCGGGGCGCCCTTCGATCGTTCGGCTCCAAAAAACGTAGGAGTCGCCGGAGTACTCGCGCAACCGTCTTCGGTAGGGGTCAGCCCTCCCGGGTCGCCGCCGCCTGGCGCCGTTCCTCGCCCTTCTCCTCCAGTTGCTTGACGATCTCCCGCAGCGAAGCGGCCAGCTGGGTGCACTCCGCGGGCGTGAGCCTGTCGGTGACGAAGGCCTCCTCCTGGTTGAACTCCGGGAAGAGCTCCCGCATGAGCCGCTCACCCTCCGGGGTCAGCGCGAGCAGCACCAGCCGTCCGTCGACGGGGTGTTTGCGCCGGGTGACCAGCCCGTGCGCCTCCAGCGTCTTCATCACCCCGGTCAAGGTCCCCTTGGTGATCCCGGATTCCGCGGCGACGTGCCGGGTCTCCTTCTCCCCGAAGATCCACACGACCCAGAGCACCACGAACGCGGTCCAGGTCAGGCCCGCGGTGCGCAGGACGGAGTTCTCGAAGTGCAGCCGCACCGCCGTGGCGGCGCGGTGGAGGTTGGCCACCGCCTCCATCCGCTCCCACAGCAACGGGATCCCGCCCAGCTTGGCCCGCACGGCGTTTTCGGTCTCGGCCAGAGTGTGATACCCGGTCAACAGCCACATCCTCACCGGCCCCGGAGGTACCCGTACGGTGGCGCGCACCCCCGCGCGCCCGTTCCGCCGATCGTAGGCGGAACGGGACGGGGTCCACAGTGGTCTTTTCCGGGGTCTTCGCCGGGTGAGGGCCGTCAGGCCGCGGCGACCAAGGGCTCCACCAGATCCTGTCCTGTTTCGGACAACTCCGCGGGGACGCGGCCGCCGGGGGTGCCGTCCCTGGCCGGCCGGATCAGGCCGGCGTGGGCGAGCAGATGGGCGGTGATCTGGTCGCTGCACGGCAGGCCGTCGACGTAGAGATCCGGTTCCCGGCTGACGGTGATTTCAGCGCGGCCCTGTGCCACGGCTCTGAGCATCGCCTGGGCTCGGTATGACAAGCCTTCGGGGTCCTTGGTGTTCTCAGTCATTCGGGGTCACTCCTCTGACCTGAGGATTTCCCGTCTTCCGGGGGTCGAAACATGGCCGGGGTCACCGCGTCCGGACGCGCAGCGCCTGGCCTCCGGTCGTCGTACTGCCGGTGATGCTCTGGCCGCTCGTGTTCCGCCAAACGACGTCGTAGCCGCCGTTGCTGCGGTCCACCCGCACCCCGTCCAGCGCGACGCCGCGGACGTCGTCGGTGAGGAACGCCGGGCGACCGTCGGCCTTGGCGAACCGGAACTCACCGCCGGTGAACCGGATCCCGGCCGCGTGCCGGATCCAGAAGCCGTACGCCGGGCGCTTGCCGAAGATCCGCGGCGGATAGGTGGTCGACGCCTCCGGCGGGACGAGATCGGCCTCGGCGGCCGGATGCCCGCCGGGGACGGTGAGCTTCACGTTGTCGAAGGTGACGTTTTCGATCGGCGCGTCCGCGCGGCCGGAGATGGTGCTGGCGTACTCCGGGTCACCGGGGATGTCGCGGGGCGCGACCAGGTCCGTGCCGCTGATGTCGCGGTAGGTGATGTTTCGGATCCGGCCGGCCGGCGGATTCCCCGGGCAGCGGGATCGCTTGCCGACGTGCAGGAAGATCGGCGAGGCGGTCTTCCTCAGCGTGATACCGGTGAAACTGATGTCCTCGATGACCGCGCCGTCCATCGACACCATGCCCAGGCCGGCCTTGGCGGCGCCGGTGATGGTCAGGTTCCGGAACCGCGTGTTCCGGAAGCCGCCACAGGTCTCGGAACCGAACTGCACGGCGTTGTTCTCGGTCGAGAGGATCGTGGAGTCACGGACGATGTTGTTCTCGCTGACGAAGGTCCTGCCGAGCGCGTAGTCGCTCTTGAAGGCGACGGCGTCGTCACTGGCCTCGATCCGGGAATTGGCGAGTTCGACCCGCGAGCTGTTGATGAAGTTGATGCCGTCCCGGTCATCGGTGCTGAAGACCTTGACCCGGTTGAGTTTCAGCCCGTCGCAGCCGTTGGCGATCAGCGCGAAGTGGCCGCCGCGGCGGAGCGTGACGTCGGTGAGGCTGACGTTCTTGCAGAGCTTGAGCGAGATCAGCTTGTCGGCGACACCGGCGGGGATGTTCTCACCCGTCTCGAGTTCGTCGTCGCCGTCGATGGTCCCCGTGCCGGTGAACGCGACGTTCTCGACGTTCTCACCGGCGATCAGCGCGTTCCGGAAATGGCTGTGGCCGAAGTCCTGGTAGGCGTCGTACGGATTCGGTTCGGGAGCGTCCATCCCGCTGCCCGAGGCGATGATCTTCGCCCCGGCGCGCAGGTTGAGCGTGATGTCGCTCTTGAGGTGGATGGTCCTGGCCAGGTAGGTCCCCGGCGGAAGTCGACGACGCCGCCGCGTGCCGCGCTGGCGGCGGTGATCGCCTTGTCGATGGCCGGGGAGTCCACGGTCGTGCCGTTCCCCTTGGCCCCGTAGTCCTTGACGTTGAAAGTGGCCGCGGCGGCCGTTCCGGCCGGGAGCGCGACGGCCAGACCGGCCACGAGTGAAAAGACGGTGCACAACGCACCGCCGGATCGACGCCTCATGATGGGTGCTGTCCCTTGACTCGCGTACGGGCCGGGGAGGCGGAACCCGGAGCCGCACTGAACTGGTGTCGATCGCGACCTTAGGAGCGGCGCCGCGACCGCGTCAACCGGCCGTTCGGGGCGCTCACCGGACGGGCACGGGCGCGCGGTGCTCGGCCATGTCCCCGAACAGGTCACCCAGTTCCTCGACACGTTCGATCACCTGCTCGGCGGTGAACAACAGATCGGCCGCCTTCCGGCAGGCCTCGACCTCCTCCCAGGTCACCGGGGTGGACACGGTCGGGATGGCGCGCCCGCGCAGGGAATAGGGCGCGATGGTGGTCTTGGCGGTGTTGTTCTGGCTCCAATCGATGAACACCCGGCCGGGGCGGATCGCCTTCGTCATCCGGGCGACCACGCTTTCCGGTGACCGGCGCGCGAGTTCCTCCGCGACCGCCTTGGCGTACTCGGAAGTGCGTTCGTCGGACCGGGTGCGCACCGGGCAGTACAGCTGCATTCCCTTGTTGCCACTGGTCTTCGCGTACACCGTCAAGCCGTCGTCGGTGAGCAGTTCGCTGAGCGTCTCGGCGACCCGGCAGCAGTCGACGACGTCCGCGGGCGGACCGGGGTCGAGATCGAACACCAGCAGATCGGGTGATTTCCGAGCGCCGCGCGGGCCGACCGTCCACTGTGGAACATGCAGCTCCAGCGCGGCGAGATTGGCCGCCCACATCAGTGTCGGGAGGTCGCCGACCACCGGGTAGTCGAGCGTCTCCTCCCCGCCCCGGCGGCCGCGGTTGGTCAGCCGCGCGGTGCGCACCCACTCGGGCGCGTGCCGGGAAACGTTCTTCTCGTAGAACGGTTCGCCGTCGACGCCGTCCGGGAACCGGCGGAACGTGGCGGCGCGGTCGCGTAGATGCGGGAGCATGGCGGGGGCGATGCGACGGTAGTAGTCGAGGACCTCGCGTTTGGTGAAACCGTGCGCCGGGTAGAGCACCTTGTCCAGATTGGACAGCCCCAGCCGCCGTCCCTCGACCTCGACCGTTATCCGCTCTTCAGGCACCCCTCGACGATAGATCACCGGCGGCGTTTCCGGGGTACCGTGAGGCATGAGTACCGTGCCGGACGCGATCGCCCCGATGCTGGCGACCGACGGTGACCTGCCCACCGGCGGGTGGGGGTACGAATACAAATGGGACGGCTACCGCTGCTGCCTGCGCGTCGCCCGCGACGGTGAGACGCGCCTGACCAGCCGTCGCGGCCTCGACATCACCGCGACGTACCCGGACGTCACCGGCGACGCCCTCGACGGCCGCGAAGCCGTCCTCGACGGCGAGATAGTGGTCCTCGACGACCAGGGACGGCCGAGTTTCCCGTTGCTGCAGACACGGCACCTCCGCACGCCGGACGCGTCGCTGCTGGAGCGCAGCCCGGTGCATTTCTTCGCTTTCGACGTGCTGCTTCTCGACGGCACCGTCCTCCTCGACGAGCCTTACAGTGCCCGGCGGGAACTGCTCGCCTCCGTGACGCCGGGTGGCCGTCTGGTCATCCCACCGGGCTACACCGACGACGACATCTCGCCTGATCAGCTCCTCGAAGTCGTCCGGCAGCACGGCCTCGAAGGGCTGGTCGCGAAGAAGCTCGACAGCCGTTATTACCCCGGTAAGCGCACGCGGCAATGGATCAAACGGGCGCTGTGGCACACCCAAGAGGTCGTGATCGGCGGCTGGCGGCCCGGCGAAGGACGTCGTTCGGGGACGCTCGGGGCCCTGTTGCTGGGGGCGCACGACGAATCCGGCGAGCTGCGGTACATCGGCGACGTGGGGACCGGGTTCAGCGAAAAGGTCCTCGAAGACCTGCACACCCGGCTCGCCCCGCTGGCCAGGAAGAAGCCGCCGTTCGACTCGGAGGTCCCGCGCGACCGGGCCCGGGGCGTGCGCTGGGTGTCGCCGGAGCTGGTCGGCGAGGTCGTGCACCGGAACTGGACCCCGGACGGGCGGCTGCGGCATACGACGTGGCGGGGGTTGCGGGCGGACAAGGCACCCGAGGACGTCGTACTCCCGTCCCCGAATTAACCCGCCCCACCCACGGCATTAGCCAGCTAAACGCCTGCCCGAAGGGTGCCCCTCATCGCGTTTAGTCGGCTAAATGCGGGTGTCGGCGGGGTGCCCCGCCCCACCCCGTCGCGTTTAGTCGGCTAACTGCGGTGCCGGCCGCGTGCCGTCACACACGTCGCGTTTAGTCGGCTAAACGCGGCGAGGTGTCCCGTCCCACTCCACCGCGTTTAGCGGGCTAAACGCGGTGTCAGCGGGGTGCCCTGTCCCGCAGGTCGCGTTTAGTCGGCTAACTGCGGTGGCCGGCGGGCGTCCGTCCTTTGTGGATGTCTCCGGCGTGTCAGCGCGGTGGCGGTGCCGTGTCAGTCCGGTCGGCGATCGTTGCTCTCAACACCGAGAGATCACCACCACGAGGGAGAACGAAATGTCCGTCTTCACCACGCCGAAGCCGATCACCGCCACCCTGACCACCGCGGGAGCGCGGGTGCGCGTCTCCGCGAGCGAACGCCCGGACACGGTGGTGCTGGTCGAACCGATCGACGGCACGAGCAAGTCGGACGTGAAGGTCGCCGAGAACACCAAGGTCGACCTCACCGGCGGCGTGCTGACGATCGAGACGAAGAAGGCGGGTGCCAAGGCCGGCTCGGTCGCGATCACGATCCAGGTGCCCACCGGTTCGGAACTGGTCCTGAACACGGCTTGGTCGGACGTCAACGCCGACGGCCGGTTCGGTGACTGCGTACTGGAGGTGGCCTCGGGCCGCGTCCAGGTCGAGCGCGTCACGGCGGTGCGAGGGAACGTGGCGGCCGGCGACGTCGAGATCGGGCACGTCGCCGGGACCGTGGACGTCGAAAGCGGCGCGGCCGTCGTGCGGATCGGCGAGGCCGAGGGCTCTGTCAGGTGCGCGGGTTCGACCGGGAAGGTCTGGATCGGGCACGCCCGGTCCGCCGTCGACCTCTCCAGCGCGAGCGGGACCTTCGACATCGACCACGCCGACGGCGACGTTGTCGCGAAGGCGGCCGACTGCCCGATCCGGATCGGACGACTGTCGGGCAAGGAGGCCTACCTGGTGAACGCGTCCGGCGGCATCGAGGTCGGCATCGGCAGGGATGCCGCGACGGTGGACGCCGAGAGCACGAAGGGTTCGGTGCGGAACTCCTTCGGTACGGATGGCGTGGGCGGTACCAGGGTTTTCGCCCGCACACGGCGCGACGACATCGTCATCCAGCCTGCGGCCGTCTGATCCCCTTTGTTCACGCGGTGGCGCCCTCCATGCGGCGCCACCGCATTCAGTCGGCTAAATGCGGAAGTTGGCGGGATTTCGTTTCTCTGCGTATTCGCGTGATGGTTGTCGCGCTCTCCTATCGGGTGAATTTCCGGACCGGGTTCGCTACGCAAATGGGGCTAGCACAAGTGTTCGAACGCGGGTAGCGTTGAGGTCGTGGCCAGCGATAACAGACCCGAGACGATGCGCTACGAGTGGTGGCGTGTGGATACGGCGACGCTGCATGCTCGCAAGCAGGAATTGGAAGTTCTGCAGCGTCGGTTGGATGCGGAGCAGAATGCGATTCTGGCGGAAATCAATAACCGGGGTGTTCGTGGATGTAGTGGTCATTCGACGTTGGCGGCGATGATTTTTGAGGACTTCCTGGTCACGGACAAGGAAGCGTCTGCTCGTGCCGATCGGGTGCTGGCGTTGTATCCCAACGTGGTGGTGGGTGGTGAGGTCGTACCGCCTCTGGCGCCCTTGACCGCCGACGCCGCCGCCGAAGGCGCGATCGGGGGTGCGCAGGTCGACGCGATCATCCGCATCCTCGCCAGGATCCCGTCCACCGTCCCCGAGGAGAAGGTGCGGGGTGGGGAGAAGATCCTGGTCGATCTGGCCCGCCGGGCGGGTCCCCGGCAGCTCGCCCGGGCCGGCCGTCGTCTGCTGGACGAGCTGGACCCGGACGGGAAGGAGCCGCGGAACGAGGATCCGAAGGATGTGCGGCCGGAGTTGCGGTTCGTCAAACACCGTGACGGCACCCTCGGCCTCAAAGCCACGTTGGACCTGGAAACCTATGCACGCCTGAAGTCCGACCTCGACCCGATGGCCAAACCCCACAAAGCCATCGATGGAGTCCGGGACTCGCGGACCCAGAACGAACGCTACGGCGATGCCTTCACCGACTATGTGCGTCTCAAGACGACGAGTCGGAATCTCCCCGGGCAAGCCGGGGAAGCCACTCACATCCTGGTGACCATGTCGTATGAGGATTTGATCCGGGACATCGGTGAAGCGCATCTGGATCTGGTCGGGCCGATCAGCGCGACCGATGCCCGCATCCTCGCCTGCGATGCCCGGGTCCGGCCCGGAGTCCTCGGCACCGCGGGCGAACCCTTGGACATCGGCCGGTCGAAACGCACCGTGTCCCTGGCTCAGAAGTATACGTTGACCCTCCGCGACGGTGGCTGCGCGTTCCCGGGCTGTGACATGCCGGTGCCGCGCTGCACCGCACACCACATCGCAATGCCGCTAAGTTAAGCGTGAAAAATACATTCCTCTTGTTGGTGGATTCGGCCCGCGTGT